>JACKJV010000001.1 GCA_020637775.1 Brucellaceae bacterium
CGCCCATGCCAGGATAGGTCCACTGCGTGCAGACCCAGCCGCCGGCATTACCGGACATACCGGACATGCCGCCCATACCGGACATGCCACCCATGCCACCCATACCGGACATGCCACCCATGCCGGACATGCCGCCCATGCCGGACATGCCGCCCATACCGGACATTCCGCTCATGCCGCCCATACCGGACATTCCGCTCATGCCGGCACCCATGGCCGGAGCGACCGCCAGCAATGAAGCGCTGCACAGTGCGGCCAGAACGGCCTTCTTGATGTTGCTCGACTTCATTTCACTCTCCTCTATGTTGAAGACACGGCCGGCATCCCGCCTGGCTCTGTGTGAGTCAGCCGGGTGAACCCGGCTGGAAAAACGAGGTATCCCCCTCCGGCAACCGGTCAGTCAGCCTGATGCCAATTGCGGATGTCGTAATGACCAGTCATTCCGGGGTGATTGAACGGCGTGTACCAAGCACCCTGATCGGCCATGAATCCAAGGCCGGACGGGTGGGGTTCGGCGATGCCGTGCATCACCCGTTCATTCCAGTTCGCCGGCTTTACGAATGCCGTGACATGTGGCGCATCCTCCGGCCGTCGGTCGGGTTGAACCCCGGCAATGAAGACGTCTTGCGCAACCGCACTGTGTGCAAGCGCCAACACCACAACACAAGCAAGCCACGGAACCTTTCCGGTGAATGACATTTGAAAGCCCCCTTTTCTCCACCAGCATCCGAACCGCCGGTTGCTGGCATGCCAAAGGTCAGCAAGAAGCGCGCCAATTGCAGCCATTGCGCTAACCATCTGGTAACAAATGGCTTTTCTCGGGACCGCCGCCAGCCTCACGAAAAACGGATCGCTTTCGGGTGACACTTTGTCAGCCGGTTCTTGCGGCGCCAGAAAATGCGGCGGAAATTCAATCGGTTAAGACATGCCAAATTGGCAGCGGCAGGCGCCGGACCTGACAGAACCGTCAGGCCGCCCCCCCCCTGCCACAGGCCGGAAATACGCTTCCTGCGCGGTATTGCGGGTTGGTTTCCCGGATGCATGGCGGCGCGGAATTGCCTGCTGCCAGCCGCCGCCAAGGCATTGTCCATGCGCAGAGGCCGGCAACGGCCAAGGTGCGGCCGGTCAGCTTGACAATGCCCTGCCGAGCGCCCCGGCACAATCGCATACGGCCGAACGTGCAAGGTCGATGTCCAGCCCGCCCAGTCCGACAACGCCAATGGCGCAATCCAGCCGCGGTCGGCTGCCGCCCGGAATGCGCACCGGACAGGCCAGCCCCACGGCGCCCTTCTGCAATTGTCCCCGTGTCAGGCTGTAGCCATCCTTTCGGGCCTGGCGGACAGCCTCATCTTCTCCGGGCTGTTCCGGGCGGCCTGACAGTATGGCGATTCCCGCAGCGCCCCTTGTCAACGGATGGCGGCTGCCGACACGGTAGGATATGTCGAGAAAGCTGTCGGGGGGCGCGGCGGTGACCACGGCCACGCCTTCCTCGCCATCGGCGATGGACAGAAAGGCGGCGGCAGCGACCCGGCGGGCGAGCGCTTCGACCAACGGACGCGCCAGCAGACGCAGATTGCCTTCCGCCATCGCACCCAGAGGAATGACACCGCTGCCCAGCGCAATGCGCCCGTCCGGCAGCCGGCTTACCATGGCGTGATCCTCGAGTGTCGCCACGATACGATAGGCAATGGCCCGGTGCACGCCCAGCGCCTCCGCCAGTTCGGCAATCCTCATGCCTCCAGCGGCATGCGAGACAAGACGCAAGGTCACCAGGCCGCGATCCAGTGTCTGCAATTTCGCCTTTTCCGCCATTGTCCAGGACGCTCCGTTTGCCGCGGCTTGACGGGCGCTGGCCGCCCTCCCTATGCTTCGCATATAAAGAACATTCCGTGCGATTATCGCACATATGTCAAGGGAAAGCGGTCATGAGCGAATTGCGACATCCAAGCGATACGGGATGCCCTGTTTCCCATGGCGGCGCGAACACCTGCCCGGCAGAGGACATGGCCGCCGCATTCGACTTTTTCGAGGGGCCCTATCTGGCAGACCCCGCGGAAGCGTTGCGCTGGTCGCGCGAGCGCTTGCCGGTCTTCTTCAGCCCGCAACTGGGCTATTGGGTCGTCACCCGCCATGACGACATCAAGGCGGTTTTCCGGGACAACATCCTGTTTTCGCCCCGCAATGCGCTGGAGAAGATCACGCCGGCCAGCCAGGAGGCGATGGATGTGCTGGCCTCCTATGGCTATGCCATGAACCGGACCATGGTGAACGAGGACGAGCCGGCCCACATGGCGCGACGGCGTGTGCTGATGGACCATTTCCTGCCGGAAAACCTGGAAACCAAGCAGGACATGATCCGCCGGTTGACGCGCGAGAAGATCGACGCCTTCATCGATTCCGGCCATGTCGATCTGGTGGACGCCATGCTCTACGAGGTGCCACTCACCGTTGCGCTGAATTTCCTCGGCGTTCCGGAGGACGATGTGGCGACGCTGCGCCGCTTTTCCGTGGCGCACGCGGTGAACACGTGGGGGCGGCCATCGCCGGAGCAGCAGGTTGCGGTTGCCCATTCGGTGGGGAAGTTCTGGCAATATGCCGGCGACGTGATCGAGCGGATGCGCGGCGAGCCGGACGGTACCGGCTGGATGCATGACACGATCCGCAAGAACGCGCTCATGCCGGAGATCGTGACCGACAGCTATGTCCATTCCATGATGATGGCGATCATCGTGGCCGCGCATGAAACCACGGCGCTGGCTTCGGCCAACATGTTCCGGACCCTGCTGACGCATCGCGATGCGTGGGACGACATTTGCGCCGATCCGTCACTGATCCCCAATGCGGTGGAGGAATGCCTGCGCTTCTGCGGCTCCATCGTGGCCTGGCGGCGCGAAACGACAGGGCCGGCAACGGTCGGCGGCGTCGACCTGCCGGAGGGCGCCAAGCTGCTGATCGTGATGGCGTCCGGCAACCAGGACGACCGGCATTTCGAGGACGGAGACCGGTTCGACATCTATCGCGACAATGCCGTGGAGCATCTGAGTTTCGGCTATGGCAGCCATCAGTGCATGGGAAAGAATATCGGGCGCATGGAAATGCGCATCTTCCTGGAAGAGATGACGCGGCGCCTGCCGCATCTGCGGCTGGCTGAACAGGACTTCACCTATCTGCCCAACACCTCGTTTCGCGGTCCGGACCATGTCCGGGTGGAATGGGACCCGGCCGCCAACCCGGAACGGACCGACCCTTCAATCAGGGAACGGCAACGGCATTTTCCGGTTGGCGCGCCGGAGCGCAAGGCGATCGCGCGGCGGGTGACCGTCACGTCCGTCCGGCGCGAAGCGGACGGCGTGCTCGGCCTGACGCTGGCCGACGCGAAGGGCAGGGCCTTGCCGGCCTGGAGCCCGGGCGCGCATGTGGAACTCGTGGTTGACGGTTTCGACCGCAAGTATTCCCTGTGCGGACGGCCCGGGCGCAACGCTTACGAACTGGCCATCCTGCGCGAAGAAGACGGGCGCGGCGGTTCCCGCCATATCCACGAGGCGGTGTGTGAAGGCATGGAATGCAAGCTGCGCGGCCCGCACAATCTTTTCCGTCTCGATGAAAGCGCGCCGCATCACCTTCTGGTTGCCGGAGGGATCGGCATCACGCCCCTCATCGCCATGGCCGACCGGCTGAAGGCACTGGGCAAGGCCTATGCAATCCACTATTGCGGGCGTTCGCGATCCGGCATGGCCTTCCTCGACCGGCTTGCGGCGGACCACGGAGCGGTGCTCACCCTGCATGTGACGGACGAAGGAAGCCGGGCCGACCTCGCCGCGCTCGTGGCCGGGCTGCCGACCGGTGCGCATATCATGGCCTGCGGGCCCGATCGCATGATCGCCGCTCTGGAGGGGCTGACGGCGGCCTTGCCGGACGGCACCCTGCATTTCGAGCATTTCGGCACTGCGCTGGGAACGCTGGACCCTGAAAAGGAACAGGCATTCGACGTGCATCTGCGCGATTCCGACCTGACACTCACCGTCGGTGCCGACACAACGCTGCTGGATACGCTGCGCGCGGCAGGCATCGACATTGCCTCGGATTGCTGCGAAGGGCTTTGCGGCTCGTGCGAGGTGGGTGTGATCGACGGCGCGATCGACCATCGCGACCAGGTGCTGAGCAAGGCGGAACGGACGGACAACACGCGCATGATGGCCTGCTGCTCGCGCGCCGCCGATGGCGGCAGGATCACGCTGGCATTGTAGGCCTTGTGTCCGGCCGGTCCGGTTTCTTCCCGCGAAGAAATTCCGGCACGCACCCGCCTGCCGGGTATCGGTTCTTCCCGCTGACCGCTAAATGATCAGCAACGAATCCGTTCGCGCTCCGTGCGTCGCAGGCCACGCCGGCGACAGGTTCGTCGCCGAAGCCATCCGACATCGGGCATGTCATTGCCGAGCCAGGGAAATCTGTGTTGTTTACCCGCCCGCAAACGCGACCGACGATCGAAACAGACCGGCTGCTGCTTCAACCGATCGGTCCTTTCGCATTGGCGTGCCGGACCTATCACTGGACGAAACATCCCGAACTGTTCCTCTATATCGGAATGCGGACCTCCGGCTGGACCTTCAGGCGTTACTACCGGGACCTCCGCGCCCGGGCGCGCCGATCAAAAGGGGAGATGAGAAGCATCATCGAGAAGGCCACGGGGAAACTGGTCGGCCTGCACCTCATCCATGTGTCATCAGGTACCGCCTCCACCACGATCATCATAGGCAAGGACCATTGGGGCTCGGGTTTCCATCAGGAAATCGGCCCGGTGATCATGGACCACTGTTTTCACGTTCTCAACGTCGTGAAAATCTCCAATTCGGTTGCGGCCGGGAACACTCGGTCGGCAGCCAACATGGAGCGGTTCGGTTACCTGCTGGAAGGCCGCCTCCGCCTGGAGTTCCCGCTGCGCGACGGCACCCTGGACGACAAGCTCGTCTACGGTATCACCCGCGCGGACTGGGAAACACTACAGCACAAGACCGGCCGCCAGGCTTCCTGAGCGCGGCACCGGAAGCCGGCCAACCTGCCAGGCGGCATGCATGGCCATCGCGGCCGCAGGCTCTCATTCAGGAAACATGAAAAGGAAGTGGTGCCCAGGGGCGGAATCGAACCACCGACACGCGGATTTTCAATCCGCTGCTCTACCAACTGAGCTACCTGGGCACATGGTGCCGGACCTTCCGGTTGCGGCGGCCGGCGGCGTTGGTAACCCGTCGGCGATGGCGGGCGTTATATCACGAGATTTGCCGCTGGCAAGCGCTTGCCTTGCATTTTTCCAAGCTCATTTGCAGGCGCCGGCACCGGCCGGGGCAAACCGCGGCCATGACATTGTTTTCAAACGCGTTTCAAAGGGCGTCGCAAAGCGGGTTGTCCGTGCGGATACGCCCTGCGGATCGGTAGCGGCTGCTCAGTCGCCGTCTTGCGGATCGGGATCGGTGTTTTCCTCGGCCTCGGTCACCGGAATGGCATAGGAGCCGGAGAGCCAGCGGTTGAGATCGATATCCTTGCAGCGCGAAGAACAGAAGGGATAGGTGTCGCGCGCCGAGGGCTTGCCGCATTCCGGACAGGCGCGTTTCGGGCGCAGTGGCGTCACCTTGTTGTCGGCGCCGGGCACGGTCACACCTGCGGGCTGCCGGACAGCCAGTTGAAATGCACCTTGAACCCCTCCCCCGTCAGAAGGCCGACGGTCTCGTAGAGCGGCAGTCCGACGACATTCGTATAGGAGCCGACCAGCTTGACGACGAAGGTGCCGGCAAGTCCCTGAATGGCATAGCCGCCCGCCTTGCCGCGCCATTCGCCGGAGGCCAGATAGCTTTCCAGTTCCTCGCGCGACAGGCGCTTGAAGCGCACCCGCGTTTCCACCAGCTTCGTGCGGATCTTTTCCTGCGGGGTGACAAGGCAGATGCCCGTATAGACCCGGTGCGAGCGGCCTGACAGCAGGCGCAGGCTGTTGGCGGCCTCGTCCAGCATTTCCGTCTTGGGCAGGATGCGCCGCCCGACGGACACGACCGTGTCTGCGGCCAGCACGTAGGGATGGTCGAATTCAGGTTCCGCCTTCAGCGAAGCCAGCGCCTTTTCCGCCTTTTCCCGGCAAAGCCGCTTGGCCAGCGAGCGTGGATGCTCGGCACGCTGCGGCTCCTCGTCGATATCGGCCGGCATGAGCCGGTCCGGTTCAATGCCGGCCTGCTGCAGCAGTTCCACCCGCCGCGGCGAACCGGAGGCCAGGACAAGCTTCTGGAAAACGCTCATGACGGGTTACAATCCTGTCGGCGGCCGGCGTTTCGTGTCCGGACGCGTTACTTGAAGCGGTAGGTGATGCGGCCCTTGGTCAGGTCGTAGGGCGTCATCTCGACAAGCACCTTGTCACCGGTCAACACGCGGATGCGGTTCTTGCGCATCCGGCCTGCCGTGTGGGCAATGATCTCGTGATCGTTTTCCAGTTTGACGCGAAACATCGCGTTGGGCAGCAATTCCGTCACCACCCCGGGAAATTCCAGGACTTCTTCCTTCGCCATGCGTAACCTTTTCTTGTCGAATTCGTATCGGCGCCAAATTTTCGGCGGAACCTATATGATTGCCGCCGGATTGTGAACACGCTTATTTGCCGCTCCCTCCGGCGGGCGGGAGCGCGAACCGCTGCCTGATCTTGGCTTCCAGGAGGTCGCGCACATCCCGGTAGGCGCCGAGGATCCGGTCGCGGGTGCCCCGTGTATCACTGGGATCATGCAGAGGCCAGTATTCCAGGTCGCCGGCATGGGTGCGCATCATCTCGACGGCCTTGTGATGGGCTTCCGGCGACAGGGAAATCACAAGATCGAAGTAGTCGTCTTCGAGCTCGTCCAGCGTCTGCGGCAGACGGCTGCCGAGGTCCAGCCCGCGTTCGGCAAGAACAGCGTCCACGAAGGGGTCGCGCTCGCCCTTGCGCACACCGGCAGAGGCGACATAGGTGCCCTGCGGCAAGATGGAGCGGGCCAGTTGCTCCGCCATGGGCGAACGAATCGCGTTCAGGGAGCAGAGAAACAGGACCGAGCCGGGACGCGCCGTCATCCGCCGCTCCGCCTATCCACGCCAATGCAGGACGCAAACGAGCGTGAACAGCCGCCGCGCGGTATCGAAATCCACCTCGATCTTGCCGTCCAGGCGATCCATCAGCGTCTGCGATCCTTCATTGTGAAGCCCGCGCCGTCCCATGTCGATGGCCTCGATCTGCGCCGGTGAGGCAGAACGGATCGCCTCGTAATAGCTCTCGCAGATCATGTAGTAATCCTTCACGATCCGCCGGAAAGGCGTCAGCGACAGGATGTGGGTGATGACCGGATCGCCATTCTCGCGGGTGACCTCGAAGACCAGACGCGATTCGACCAGCGACAGCTTCAGCTTGTAGGGCCCGTCGCCGGTATCGCTGACCGGCCGGAAGCTGTTTTCCTCGACAAGGTCGAAGATCGCCACCGCGCGCTCGTGCTCTACATCCGGCGTGGAACGGCCGATGGATTCGTCGAGCACCACGTCGACGAGCCGCGCCGTATCGCCGGAGGCCGCCATCAGGCGCCGCCTGCCCGGTTCATGCGAATGGCAACCGAACGCCCATGGGCGTCCAGCCCTTCCGCTTTCGCCAGCGCGATCGCAGCCGGCCCCAATTCGGCCAACTGGTCGGGTCCGAGCTTGAGGATCGAGGTCCGCTTGACGAAATCCAGCACCGAGAGGCCCGAGGAAAAGCGCGCCGAGCGGGCCGTGGGCAGCACGTGATTGGAGCCACCGACATAGTCGCCGATGACCTCCGGCGTGTGGCGGCCCAGGAAGATGGCGCCGGCATTGCGAATGCGCGCGGCCAGCGCTTCCGGGTCGGCGGTGGCGATTTCCAGATGCTCGGCGGCGATGCGATTGGCCAGCGGCACGGCATCGTTCAGGGTTTCGACCACGACAACGGCGCCGAAATCGCGCCAGGACGCAGCCGCCGTCTCGCTGCGGCCCAGCGATTTCAACTGGCGCTCCACGGCGTCCTGCACGGCCTGGCCAAAAGCGGCATCATCGGTCATCAGGATCGACTGGGCGGCCGTGTCGTGCTCGGCCTGGGCCAGCAGGTCGGCGGCGATCCAGTCCGGATCGTTCTCGCCATCGGCGATGACCAGCACTTCCGACGGGCCGGCGATCATGTCGATGCCGACCGTGCCGAAAACCTGGCGCTTGGCGGCGGCAACATAGGCATTGCCCGGACCGACAATCTTGGAAACAGGCCGGATCGACTCCGTGCCATAGGCCAGCGCGGCCACCGCCTGCGCTCCGCCGATGCGATAGATCTCCGACACGCCGGCAAGGCGTGCAGCGGCCAGCACCAGCGGATTCATCCGGCCATCGGGCGTGGGCACGACCATGACAATCCGCTCGACACCGGCCACGTTCGCAGGCACCGCGTTCATCAGCACGGAGCTGGGATAGCTGGCGGTGCCGCCCGGCACATAGAGGCCGACCGCTTCCACAGCCGTCCAGCGCGAACCCAGTTCCACGCCAATGGCGTCGACATACCGGTCATCCCGCGGCATCTGGCGTTCGTGGTGCGAGCGGATGCGGTCGCGCGCCAGTTCCAGCGCCGCCATCGTCTGGGGTTCCACGGCCGCGACGGCGGCGTCCACGTCGGCTGCGCTGACGGCCAGGCCGGTTGAGGTGAGGTCGGTGCGGTCAAAACGGCGCGTGAAATCCATGACGGCGGCATCGCCATCGCGCCGCACCGCCGCGATGATATCGCGCACGGCGGCATCGACATCGGCCGACACTTCCCGTTTGGTTGCAAGAAAGGCGGAAAACCGGCTTTCGAAATCCGGTTCCGTCTGCCTCAATGTGATGGCCATCGCTTCTGCCCGTGTCCTAACCTTCGCCGCCGTCCCTGTCGTGATCCGGCCGGGCAAGCGTTTCCCATGCCGCGCCGATATCCGTCAACTGGACTTCGATGCATTCCACCTCCAGGCGGATTGCCGCACCGCCGGAAAACGTGAGTTCGATCGCGCCGGCAGGCTCCTCGCCACGGTGAAACGAGACCGCAAGCAGGTTGAGCACATCATCGCCCTTCGCACGGTCGATGCCGGAGGAGCGCACCGACGTCACGCGCTTGACGGCCAGCACCGAACGCCGGCGTTCGCCGCGACGGTCGAAGAAGCCCTGCTTCTTCTCCCATACGTAGCGGTTCATCTCCAGAACGAACGATCCGCTGGCGGGATCATGGGCGAGATCGGCGACGCGCAACACGGCATCCTGCACATAGGCGGACATGATGCGCAGGTCTTCCCTGTCGAAGGCGATCAGTTTCAACGGCTTCATGTTCCGGCCAAGGCCCCGCTCGTTTCGCTCCGGCCATTTCCACCAACGGCAATGGCCCATGACCCTAGTTAGGCCCGGCTGGCGCCGTGCGCAACCGCGAAGAACGTATCAGCCGGAGACGCGCTCGATCTCGGCGCCGCAGCCCGAAAGCTTTTCCTCCAGCCGCTCGAAGCCGCGGTCGAGGTGGTAGACGCGGTTGACCTCGGTGACGCCCTCGGCGGCAAGACCGGCGATGACAAGGGCCGAGGATGCGCGCAGATCGGTCGCCATGACAGGCGCGCCCTTGAGGCGGGGAACGCCCTCGACCCGGGCCACCTGCCCCGAAAGCGAGATGCGCGCTCCAAGGCGCGCCAGTTCCTGCACATGCATGAACCGGTTTTCAAAGATCGTCTCGGTGATGTGCGAGACGCCGCCGGCGCGCGTCATCAGTCCCATGAACTGGGCCTGCAGATCGGTCGGGAAGCCGGGATAGACCTCTGTCGTGACGTCCACCGGCCGGATGACATCGCCCGCATGGCGGGCAACGCGAATGCCGCCATCGACGGCCTCGACGGTGGTGCCGGTCGCGCGAATCCTGTCGAGCGCCGTCTCCAGCAGGTCGGTCCGCGCGCCTTCCAGCAGCACGTCGCCGCCGGTCATGGCCACGGCCATGGCATAGGTTCCCGTCTCGATCCGGTCCGGAATGACCGCGACATGGGCGCCGGACAGGCGCTCGACGCCGTCAATGCGAATGGTTGGCGTGCCTGCGCCTTCAATGCGCGCACCCATCGCGTTCAGGCATTCGGCGAGATTGACGATCTCGGGCTCGCAGGCCGCATTCTCGATCAGCGTTTCTCCGCGGGCCAGGCTGGCGGCCATGAGCATGACATGGGTGGCGCCCACGGAGACCTTGGGAAAGGCGAAGCGGTTGCCGCGCAGGCCGCCCTTTGCGCGGGCCTGAACATAACCGTTCTCGATATTGATCTCGGCACCCAGCGCAGCCAGCCCGTCGATGAACAGGTCGACCGGGCGCGTGCCGATGGCACAGCCGCCGGGCAGCGAGACATTGGCCTCGTGCATGCGGGCCAGGAGCGGGCCGATGACCCAGAAACTCGCGCGCATCTTGGATACGAGTTCATAGGGCGCGGTGGTATCGACGATGTTGCGGGCGGTAAAATGAATGGTGCGGGAATAGCCCTCGCCCTGTCTCTCGCGGCGGCCATTGACCATGTAGTCGACACCGTGATTGCCCAGGATCCGCGTCAACTGCTCCACGTCGGCCAGATGCGGCACGTTTTCCAGCGTCAGCGTGTCATCGGTCATGAGCGAGGCGATCATCAGCGGCAGGGCCGCGTTCTTGGCACCGGAAACCGGGATCACCCCGCTCAGCGCATTTCCGCCTTTGATACGTATCCTGTCCATGGGCTCCCGCCATCGCGATGGGTGGATGCCGGGCTTTCCGGCCGAGCGGATGCTCTAGACCATCGCCCATGGCGGTTCAAGGAGATGGTGGATGCATTGTTAATGGCCGGATCAATGGTGCGCGACCAGCCGGCGCCGGCCGCTACCGGTCTTCGTCCGGTCCCGGCCCGTCAGCCGCCGGCAGGCCGGACGGACGCGGATCGGTTTCACCGGCACGGCGGGCACGCGACTGCGCCTTGCGCCGCTGCAGATTGGCACGAAGCTGTGCGGCGAGGCGCTGCCTGCGCTCCTCCGCCGGGGTTTTCCCGTCCTTGTTCCCATCCTGTGCCATCGGTGCCGGTCTTCGCTGATCCACCCCGTTGCTGTCTCTTGGACCGGAGCGGTTTTCATGGCAAGGTCGCAGACGAAAAAACTGTGCCGGCAGTGCTTGCGCACCGGCCGTCTCTGTGGCAGAAGTCCGCCGCATCGAAGAGCGCTGCCGTAGCTCAGGGGTAGAGCACTCCCTTGGTAAGGGAGAGGTCGAGAGTTCAAATCTCTCCGGCAGCACCATTAAAAATCCCTCAAAATCAATTTCTTGCGGCTGCAAACTGGCTGCGGCACGCCTGCTTGCTCTGTTGTCCATTCTGTAAGAAGCGGAACGCTGGACGAACCCGCAGCCGCCTTCGGGGAGCGGTGGGGGGGGAAGTCGGGGGCGGCTGTTCTCCATCCGCACGCGCATGACGATGCGACGTTTCCAATGCTTGTGCCTGAATTTCTCAATACCGCCGGACTGGCTGACGGTCCGGCGGCGGTCAGGCCGGTTATCGAAATCGCTTATTCGCTTATAAGTTCAGTTCGCCATATCCGCGTTTTCGAATTCTGGCGCCGCCGGCCTTTCAGGCGGTCAGCCGCCTGATTCCGGATCAACGGGGCGAGTTTGTCCATTTGCAGCGCATATGAAGGCGGAGCTTCCGCGGCCCCCTGCCGGTTCCTGACCGTTTGCGCCGCGCCCGCCGGCAGCCGCACGGGCGGCAGAGCTGGTGCGACTGGCCGCGCATACCGGATTCCCGACGCGTCCCGGCCGGTGTGACGGCCGGCATGCCCAAGCCGCTCGTCCTGTCCTTCCTGCCTCAAGAAAAGCCGCACGAAATCCTCGTGCAGGCGTCCGCCGGTCGGCGTGGACTGTTCCTGACCCGGTTTACCTGCCGCTCGGGACACACATTGCGGCCAAGTGGCGATGCACTCGTCTGTCTCGGCCTCTACCCTGCCGCTGAAATCGGGGCAGACCTGCATGTGAAGGGTGCGGTTTCGCCGTGCCTGCGCTCGAACGCCCGGGCGATCAATCGCCTCTACAGGCGCTGGTGGCCATCCTGCCGCAACGTGGCAGTCGTTGCGCCGGAAGGCGTGAGCATGCCGGCGCAGGTGGCGCGGGGAACCGGCCTGTTTTTCTCCGGC
This sequence comes from Brucellaceae bacterium, assembly GCA_020637775.1. Taxonomy (GTDB): domain Bacteria; phylum Pseudomonadota; class Alphaproteobacteria; order Rhizobiales; family Rhizobiaceae; genus Zhengella. The sequence continues at coordinate 12,181 of JACKJV010000001.1, forward strand.
GGCGCGGATTCAGCCTTTTCACTTGCCGATGCGGCTGCGCGCGTCTCGTCGCTCATCACGCTCATCGGGGTCGACATGCCGCTTTCCGACAGCGCGGAAACCGCGCGGCTGGAGGCTTTGGCGAGAGAGGTTGCGCAAGCGAAAGGACTGGACTCCATCGTCATCGAAACCGATGTCAGTTCAACCTTCCACGCCTTTGCAAGCTGGATCGAACACCACGGCGCGGTACTGGCCGCGATCGGCCACATGCTGTCGGACCATCTGGAGCGCGTGTTGATCGCCTCATCGGGCAACGAGACCGCATGGGACGTGCCCTGGGGCTCGCATCCGGGCCTCGATCCGCTTTTCGGCAGCCAGGCCTTGGCCGTCGAGCATCACGGGCTGGTGTCGCGTTTCGACAAGATCGCCCGCGTTGCAGGTGACGACGTGCTGCTCAGCCGCCTGCGCGTCTGCAACAAGGCAAGGCGAAATTGCGGCATGTGCAGCAAGTGCACCTTTGCCATGCGCTCGCTCGACATCCTCGGTGCCAAGGCAAGGGCCAGCAGTTTTCCGCCCTTCGAACCGCGGCGCGGAGCGTTCGGGATCTCCGACGACGCGTCGCTCGACGAGCACGAACGGTTGCGCGATGCCGCGATGGCGGCGGGACGCGCCGACCTGCTGCCCGAGATCGAAGAAGCGATCGGCGCCTACCGGCATCGCACCCGGCGGCAGCGGTTTGGCGGCGAAGGCCTGCGTATCCGGGCGCGCGTCATGCGCCACCGGCTGCGCTGGTGGCGGGCATCCCTATGACATTGCCTGCCTATATCATTCATCTGGAGCGCGCGAAATCCCGACGCCCGCAGGCCGAAGCGCTGCGGGCTTCGCTCGGCCCGGCGGCGCAAATCCTTCCGGCGGTGGACGGGCAAATCCTCAGCGACAGCAACATCGCCCATGTCCTCGGCCCGTGCCGGGCCACGCGTTACCCGTTCCCGCTGCGTCCGGCCGAAATCGCGACATTCCTCAGCCATCGCAAGTGCTGGCAGCGGCTTCTGGAAGACGGGCACGAGGCCGCCCTTATCGTCGAAGACGACATTGCCACCACCGCCACCTTCAGCCCAGCCTGCGCGCTCGCACTCGAACAGATCGTCCAGGGACAGTTCGTTCGCTTTCCCGGCAAGAAGCGCGAGGCGGGAGAAGTCCTTGCCGCTGCAGATGGCGTAGAACTTTTCAGGCCGCAGAGGGTCGCCTTGGGCATGCTGGCGCAAATCGTCACGCGCGAAGCCGCGGCGCGGCTGCTCGCCGCCTCCACTGTTTTCGACCGCCCGGTGGACACGTTCCTGCAATTGCGCTGGGTGCACGGGGCCGACGTCGTGTCGGTCTGGCCATCGGGGATCAGCGAGATCTCGGCCGATCTGGGTGGCAGCACGATCCATGCGAACATGCCCTGGCCGACCAAGCTTCGCCGCGAGATCCTGCGGCCGCTCTACCGGTTGTCGATCCGCCTGCAATCCGACCGGCACAACAATGCTTCGTAAGGCGCGCAAGATCTCGCGCCATTGGCGGGCCCGGCTGCGTCCGGGCGCCCATGCGCCGCTCTTCTGGCATATCGGAACCCCGAATTTCGGCGACGACATCAATCCCGCCTTTTTCGAGGCGTTGAGCGGCAAGCGCCTGCGGTTTGCCAACGACCGGCGCGCGCCGCACTTCCTGGGCATGGGCAGCATCCTGAAATCCGCGACCGAAGCCTCCGTGGTTCTCGGCGCCGGATTGCTTGAACCGGCGGCGGGCAAAATGCCGGGCACGGTCGTTGCCTTGCGGGGGCATCTTTCGCGCAGGGCGCTCGCCATCGCCGACACCATCCCGCTCGGCGATCCCATGGTCCTTGTCGACCGCCTGATCAGGCCCGAGCGTGGCCACGACATCGGCTTCGTGCCCCATGCGCGGGCGCTTCCCCGGCTGCGCAAACAGGTGCCGGCGGGCATGCACCTGATCGATGTGAGCCGCGATCCCTGGCTTGTCTTGCGGGACATCGGGCGCTGCAGGGTCATCCTCAGCCAGTCACTGCATGGCCTCATCGCCGCCGATGCCTTCGGGATTCCGAACATATGGCTTGCCCCGAGCCTGGAAATGGCAGGCGGAGCTTTCAAGTTCCACGACTATTTCTCGACGCTCGACGAAGGCAAGACCGCGGTCGAGATCACCTCCCGCCTGCTTCGTGAACCGCCATTGCATCTGGCAACGGTCAGCCGCTACGCGGGCAACAAGGCCGAGTATCACGCGATCCTGCGGGCGGCGGTGCGGGAAGGAACGGCCGGATGAAACCACCGCGCATTGCGGAATGGGTGTGGTCCCTGCGGCTCAGGCTCGTGCGTCCCTTGCGCATCCGGATGGCCGGGCTGACGCGCGCCAGGGCGCGCGGGCGCTTTGTCGCGGTGACGGGCAGTTCGGCGAAATCCACGACAACCATGCTCATCGCGGCCATCCTGGACGACGAGGGAAACGTGCTCAACCAGGTGTTCGAAAACACCATCAATCCGCTCATCCGCACAATCCGCCGATCGCGCATTGCCGATTTCGTGGTGGTGGAGACCGGCGTGGGCGGCAAGGGCCAGATGAGCACGATGGCCGGGCTGCTGAAACCGGATGTCAGTGTCGTGACCATGGTCGGCCTGGAGCATTACAGTGCATTTCGCTCAAGGGAGGCGATTGCCACAGAAAAAGGCGCGCTGGTTGCCGCGACCGCTCCGGACGGCCTTGCCGTGCTGAACGCCGACGATCCGCTGACAATGGGCATGGCAGAACGAACCCCCGCGCGGATCGTCACCTTTGGCCACGGATCGCAGGCGGATTGCCGCATTCTCCGCGTCACCGGGGATGCACAGGAGGGTGTCACCGTTCATCTCGCCTGGCGCGGACAGGAAATTGCTGTCAAAACGCAGTTTGCCGGGGCGCATTTCGCCATTCCGGTCGCGGCCGCCGCGGTCACCGGACTTGAACTCGGCGTGCCGCCCGAGCGGATTCGCACGGCGATCGCCGGTTGCGCGCCCCCGTTCCTGAGGCTCAGCCGCCATCACATTGCCGGCGGACCTGTGTTTCTGGCCGATTGCGCCAAGGCACCGCAAGGGACGCTGCATCTTGCCTTCGACGCCCTTGGCCGAACCCCGGCACCCCGCCGGCGGATCGTGCTCGGTACGATTTCCGACTATCGCGGCAACAGGCGCCGCGCCTATCGCAACGCCATCGAGCAGGCGCTTCTCGTCGCCGACGAAGTGATCCTGCTGTCGGAGTCAGGCTACGGGTTCGACTATCTGCGCGACAGGAGCGCTGAACGCCGGGTGAAGGTTTTCGCCGAAATACGCGACGCCAGCATCTACATTGCAGGCACAGCAGTGAAAGACGAAGTCATCCTTCTCAAGGGATCACAGAGCAATCATCTGGAGCGGATCCTTCTGGCGCAGACCGAGGGGGTCAATTGCTGGGAAAGGGCCTGTGGCAAGGGCATCGGCTGCGTCGAATGCGGTCTGTTCGGCCATGATTTCGCACGGCATCGTGCCACCGGTCGCCGAAGTCGGTTGCGGCGCCTGACCGGGCGGGCGATGCGAGGCGGCAGAGGCGTGGCCTGAAACAAGCACCGTCGCTGTCGCCTTCGACATGGGCAAACCCTTCTGGCGCGACCTGGCGGTGTTCGGCCGAAGCGAACCGTTCTAGGGCCGGGCAGGCTCCGTCTGCGCGGGCTGGGTCCATTCCTCCGGTTCGGGCGGTTCGATCCCCGGCCCGCTTGCCACGGCGCGGCGGCGGGTCAGCCGCTCTTCCCAGGCCAGGGCGCTGGACACGATGCCTTCCAGCGATGCATGGCGCGGCTGCCAGCCCAGCAGATCCCGGGCGCGGGCGGCATCGGCCACCACGGCCACCGGATCGCCCGGCCTGCGGCCTTCCTGGCGAAGCGCGAAATCGCGGCCGGAAACACGGCGCACGCATTCGATCACCTCACGCACGGAGAAGCCGTCGCCATAGCCGAGATTGGCAACCAGGCTGTTGCCGCCGGCGCGCAGATAGCCCAGCGCCAGCCAATGTGCCTCGACAAGGTCGGCGACATGAATGAAATCCCGGATGCAGGTGCCGTCGCGGGTCGGATAATCGGTGCCGAAGACGCTCATGGCGGCGCGCTTGCCGACCGCTGTCTCGCAGGCCACCTTGAGCAGATGCGTGGCGCCGGGCGTGGACTGGCCCGTCCGCCCCGCCGGATCGGCACCGGACACGTTGAAATAACGCAGGGCGGCATAGCGGAAATCATGGGCATCCGCGGCATCGCGCAGCATCATCTCGCTCATCAGCTTGGAGCGGCCATAGGGACTGGCGGGTTCCAGCGGGGCATCCTCGGCAAGCGGCGTCCCGTCGCTCTGGGCATAGACGGCCGCGGTGGAGGAAAACACCAGGTTGCGTATGCCCGTGTCGATGGCTGCTTCCAGCAGGCCGCGGGTGGCGCAGGTGTTGTTCTCGTAGTAGCCGAGCGGATCGGCCACCGATTCCGGCACCACGACGGATCCGGCAAAATGCAGGATCGCATCGACCTTTTCCTCACGCAGGATGCGGCGTACCATCATCGTGTCGGCGATGTCGCCGACGACGAGACGCGCGGCGGGCGCAACGGCCCATGCATGACCGGTCGACAGCCGGTCGATGACCACCACCCTCTCGCCCGCGTCCACAAGGCGCCAGACCATGTGACTGCCGATATAACCGGCGCCGCCCGTCACCAGAACCGCCATTGCCATGCCTCCATCGCGGATGAAGACCTGAGGGCTGCCCCATGCGCCCTGCCCCATCCTTGTTGCAGGCAGGATAGTGGCGGCGCGTTGAAATCCCGCGATCACGGGCGGCTGCCTTTTAGGCAATCGGGCAAGGATATCTTCACCGTGGTGCCGCCGGCAGGGCAGCCGGCGGCGGCGATGAAAGCGGTCAGCCCTTCCGGTTCACCAGCGCATCGCGAATCTCGGTGAGAAGCAGGATATCTGCCGGCGGCGGCGCGTCCGGGGAGGGTGTTTCCGGTTCTTCCATGGTGCGGCGGATGTTGTTGACCATGCGGACCATCATGAAGATGATGAAGGCCAGGATGAGGAAATTGAGCGCAACGGTGATGAAATTGCCATAGGCCAGCACCGCGCCCTGTTCTCGCGCGGCCTCCAGGGTATCGGCGGTCACGCCGGATGCCAGCGGGATGAAGTAGTCGGAAAAATCGAAACCGCCGAAAATGGCGCCGACAACCGGCATGATGATGTCGTCGGTTAGCGACTTGACGATGAGGGCGAAGGCGCCGCCAATGATGACGCCGACAGCCAGGTCCATGACATTGCCCTTGGCAATGAACGCCTTGAATTCCTTCAACATGGTTTATCCCTTTTTCATGCTCCAGGCCGGTTGCGGCCATGCTTGTGCTTGACACGTCAAGTCATAGCGCCATGACACGCTCAATAGAACTGCATAATATTTGCCCGAGGATGACGCGATGGCCGCAAGCGTGACGGCATGACCGGGCGGGGCCGACTCGCGCATCGGCCCGCGATCTTCTATGACTGGCAGACAAGGGGTTGACCGGTGAAGCGGAGGAGCGGGGCCGGATGAACAGCTGGGTGATCATTTTCACGGCGCTGGCCTATCTGTCGCTGTTGTTCGCCATTGCGAGCTGGGGCGACAAGCGGCGCAAGGTGAGCGCAGGCCAGTACCGGCCAATGGTCTATTCGCTCAGCCTGGCCGTCTATTGCACCTCCTGGACATTTTTCGGCTCCGTCGGCCTGGCCTCCGAACGCGGGCTTGAATTCCTGACCATCTATATCGGGCCGATCCTGGTCTATCTCTTCGGTCACCGCATGCTGCGCCGCATCCTGCGGGTCTCGAAGGCCGAGCGCATCACCTCCATCGCCGACTTCCTGGCGGCCCGCTATGGCAAGAGCTTCTCGGTGGCGGCGCTGGCCACCGTGATCGCGACAGTGGGTACCGTTCCCTATATCGCGCTGCAGCTCAAGGCCGTTTCCGGTTCCATCGAATTGATGATCGCGCATGAAAGCGCCGGCGCCGCGGTGCCGATTCCCGGCGACATGGCGCTGACGGTCGCCGCCCTGCTGGCCCTGTTCGCGATCCTTTTCGGAACGCGGCATGCCGATGCCACAGAGCACCAGGACGGCATGGTCATGGCCATCGCCGTGGAATCGATCATCAAGCTGGTTGCCTTCCTGGCGATCGGTGTTGCGGTCACCTTCTTCATGTTCGATACGCCGAAGACGCTTCTGGAGGCGATGCAGGCCAATGAACGGGTGCAGGCGGCGCTGACCTATGAAACGAGCCTGACGACATGGATCGTCATGACCATGCTCAGCGGCATGGCGATCCTGTTGCTGCCGCGCCAGTTCTACATCTCGGTCGTGGAGAACCGCTCCGAACGGGAACTGGACACCGCCACCTGGCTGTTTCCGCTCTATCTCGTGGCCATCAACATCTTCGTTCTTCCCATCGCCTTCGCCGGCATCACCACAATCGGCAACCAGGCCAGCGCCGACCTCTACGTGCTGGCATTGCCGCTGGTGCGCGGCAACGACTTCCTCGCACTGATCTCGCTGATCGGCGGCATGTCGGCTGCCACGGCTATGGTCATCGTGGCCAGCGTGGCGCTGTCGATCATGATCTCCAACGACCTCGTGATCCCGGTCCTGCTGAAACGTGCCGCCATCCCCACTGCCGGCGAAAAGGAGGACTGGTCACGCATCATCCTCAACGTGCGGCGCGCCGCCATCTGCCTCATTCTTGTCGCGGCCCTTTTGTATCATCGCGAGATCGCCGACAACATCCGCCTCGCCTCCATCGGGCTTTTGTCCTTTGCCGCGCTGGCGCAGTTCGCGCCCGCCTTCCTCGGCGCCCTGCTGTGGCGCGGCGCCAATGCCCGCGGCGCGGTGATGGGAATGACCGCCGGCATTCTCGTCTGGGGCTACACGCTGCTGCTGCCGTCCTTCCTGCCGGACAATGCGCATCTTCTCATGGACGGTCCCTGGGGATTTGCCGCGCTGCGGCCGGAAGCGCTGTTCGGCGTGGAGGCGGAACCGCTGAACCACGGCGTCCTGTGGAGCCTGGCAGCCAATGCGCTGTTCTTCATCATGGGCTGTTTGTCTCGCGCAGCCACGCCGCGCGAACGCATCCAGGCAGCCATCTTCGTGCCGCGCGAGAGCGCGCAGATCCCCGGCCTGCGCCGGTTCCGCACGGCGGTGACCAACAACGAACTGAAGGACACGATCTCGCGTTATCTGGGCGCGGAGCGGACCGAGCGCTCGTTCCAGTCGTTCGAACAGAACGAAGGGCGGAAATACATGGGATCGCAGATCGCCGATGCCGGCACGATCCGCTTCGCGGAGCAATTGCTGGCCAGCGCCGTCGGCTCGTCCTCGGCGCGGCTGGTGCTTTCGCTTCTGTTCCAGCGCGTCGATGCCAATTCGCGCAATGCCTACCGGCTGCTCGACGACGCCTCGGAAGCCTTGCAGCAGAACCGCGACCTGTTGCAGATCGCGCTGGACCAGATGGAAGACGGGATTACCGTTTACGATCAGGATTTCGGCCTTTCCTGCTGGAACCGCCAGTTCCGCACGCTGTTCGACCTGCCCGACGAGCTGGGCCAGGTCGGCACCTCGATCTCCAAGGTGATCGACTACCTGGTGCGGCGCGGCGACATCGCCAAGGATGACGAGGAAACCATCCTGGAACGGATGACGGTGACGCACACGACCTGGCAGATGGAACTGCTCAGCACGGGACGCATCATCGAGGTCCGCTCCAACCCGATGCCCAATGGCGGCGTCGTGGCCAGCTATGCCGACATCACCGACCGCGTGAAGGCGGACCTGGCGCTCAAGCGCGCCAATGAAACGCTGGAGCAGCGGGTGGCTGCGCGCACGGCGGAACTGCTGGAACTGAACGAGGAACTGGCGCAGGCGCAGCGCCTCGCCGAGGAAGCCAATCTCGGCAAGACCCGCTTCCTGGCCGGCGCGGGCCATGACATCCTGCAACCGCTCAACGCCGCGCGCCTCTACTGCTCGGCCCTGAAGGAATCCATCTCCGACCAGAACACGCGCTCGGCCCTTTCCAATATCGATTCCTCACTCGATTCGGTGGAAACGATCCTTGGCGCGGTGCTCGACATTTCCCGCCTCGACACGGGCGCCATGAAGCCGAAGGAAAGCATTTTCCGGCTCGACGCCATGCTTGAGCAATTGCGCAACGATTTCCTGCCGTCAGCGCGCGAAAAGGGGCTGGATCTGAGGATCGTGCCCTCCAGCCTGAATATCGAAACCGACCGGAACCTGTTCCGGCGGGTGCTGCAGAACCTGGTTTCCAATGCCATCAAGTACACGCGCAGCGGCAAGGTCGTGGTGGGGGTGCGCCGGCGCGGCCGGCTATGCGAAATCCAGGTCATCGATACCGGCATCGGCATCCGTGCCGACAAGCTGAACACCGTCTTCCGCGAGTTCACGCGGCTGGACGAGGGCGCGCGCGAAGCCGAGGGGCTGGGGCTGGGGCTTTCCATCGTCGACAGGATCGCCCGCGTGCTGCGGCTGGAAATCCGGATCTGGTCGCAACCGGGCCAGGGAACCCGGTTCTCGGTGCTGATGCCGGTCTCGCAGGCGGACGAGGCGGACGTCCCGGCCCCGTCGACCACGCCGCAGCCATCGCGCGGGTCACTGTCGGGCACCCGTGTCCTTTGCATCGACAACGACACGCGCATCCTGGACGGGATGCGCATGCTGCTTGAGAACTGGGGCTGTGCGGTCATCGCCCATGCCGGAGCGGACGCGTTCGCGGCGGCATTCGCCGAAGATGGCCTCTTGCCCGATGTCATCGTGGCCGACTTCCACCTTGACGGGGCCACCGGTTTCGAGGCGATCAACGCGATCCACCGCGTGCTCGGGCGCACGGTACCGGCCATCATGCTGACCGCCAACCGCTCGGACGAAGTGAAGGCGGCGGCGGAAGAACGGCAGATCCCGCTTCTCTACAAACCGGTCAAGCCGGCCGCCCTGCGCACAGCGCTGAACCGCAGCCGGAAGATGCTGCCCAAGGCCGCCGAGTGAACACCGCAGCGGGACAAATCAGCCATTGACCGAGAAAGGTTCGGTTCCGATCCGCGAGAGACGGATCACCGCCTGGGTGCGGCTGTCGACGCCGAGTTTCTGGAGCACGGCGGAGACGTGGGCCTTGATGGTTGCTTCCGAGACATTGAGTTCATAGGCGATCTGCTTGTTCAGCAGGCCTTCGGCGAGCATGGAAAGCACGCGGGTCTGTTGCGGGGTCAATGTCTGGATACGTGCGATCAGGTCGGAAATCTCGGGATCGTGCTCCTCACCCAGGTCGATATTGGCGGGCGTGACGATCTCACCGGCCAGCACCGCATCGACGGCACTGCGGATGTCTTCCATGCTGGAGGACTTGGAGATGAAACCCGAGGCGCCCAGTTCCAGCGAGCGGCGGATGGTTTCGGGATCGTCGCTTGCCGAGACGACGATCACCGGTACCGCCGCCTGCAGTCCGCGCATGCCGACCAGCGCGGAAAGGCCGCTGGCGCCGGGCATCGACAGGTCGAGAAGGATCAGGTCGAGATCGTCATGGGACGCGGCGATCGTCTTTGCAGTTTCGAAGTCTCCTGCCTCGACGATTTCGGCATTTGCGCTGCCGCCGCCAATGGCCTGCTTGAGGGCTCCGCGAAACAACGGGTGATCGTCCGCCACGAGAAATTTCGTTCCAGCCGTCAAATCACCCTCCCCGATGCGGCACGCACAAATCTGAAAAGAATGCACGATGCTTGCGTTTGAATTATCCGATGTTACGAGTTGTTTTCAAGGTGAAGTTTTCGCAATCCGCGCATCCGGGGGAGAAACGCGGCATATCAGTCACTTCGCATGGATGGGGCAGCCGGCGCGAAGGATCCAGAGATGGCAGGACAAACCACGTTGCACGCCAAGGAAAGCGACATTCCCGCGCCGGTTCTCACCGGCATTCTCGCGGCAGGTTATGGCGGGGTGCTGGTTGCATGCATGATCCTGGAACGGCTCGGCGTTCCAGGCGGCATCATCCAGTGGTTCGCCATTGGCGGCGCCATGATCCCGTTTCTGGCGCTGGGGCTCCTTTCAGGCACGATGAATGCCGTTTCCTTCGCCAACGGGACGCAACAAGGCGGCAGCCTTTTTCAGGCCAGCGCCATGGCCGGCGCCACACTCACGGGCGGGCTGCTCTTCGCTGCATCCTGGCTGGCGGTGAGCGATGTACTGACCGGCCTGGTGCTTGCCTGCGGACTGGCCGCGGGTATCGGGCTGCATGCCCTGGCCGGCCTTCCAGGCGCCGGAAAAGCACCGGAAGGGAGCGCTGCCTGGCAACTTTCATACCTGACGGCAAGCCGGCGGGTCCGCTGGCTCGCGGCCGCCTTCCTCATCCTGACGGCCGGCAGCCTGCTGCTTGCGCAGTTCCAGGCGTTGCGCATCCTGCTCGACATGTTCTTCCCGGCCGCCGCGCCGGTGTCGTGGCCGGTCCTGGCGGCCCTCGCGCTTGCCGGTGCCTGGACCGGCGGCTTCAAGAGCGCCTTCAGAAGCACGGCCTTCTCGCTTGCCATCGTCGCGACCGGCATCGCCGCCCCGATCGCAGTCCTGCTCCGCGCCGCCGGCGACCTGACATGGGGCGAGCTTTTCGGCGGGGCGACAGAGATCGGGCTGATGCCGGCCGATCCCGCCGACATGCCACTTGTCCTTTCGGCATGGGAATGGGGCGTCACGCCGGTCACCGGGTGGAGCGGCGGCCTGGCGCTGTTTGTCTGCATGGTGCTTGCCGGTTTTCTTTTTGCCGCCCTGTTGCCCGCCGCCCGCGATGCCCGGCGCGGCAGGCCGCGTCCCCAGGTGCCGCTTCTGGCGGCGCTGCTGCTGCTTGTCGTGGCCGTTGCAACCGGCATGAACGCGCGGCTGGCCGGCATGATCGCCAGCGGATCGCTGACCGACGTGACCGCCGGCCAGGTTGCAACCGATGCCGGCTGGCTTTTCCGTGACGGCGTGACGGGCGTTTCCGGCCTCGTGGAGATCTGCGGCATGCCGGCAACGAGTCCGGCCATCGTGCAAGCCGCCTGCGGCACGGCCGGCCATCTGCTGACGGCCGATGACATCCGCCTCAATCCCGTCAGCGCGTTCCTGTTGCCGGCTGCCGCCTTCGGCATGCCGGCGGCCGTCTGGCCAGCGGTGCTGCTGGCGGTGACACTTGCGGCGGCGGGTACCGCAACCGCCATGCTGGCGGCGATCGGCAGGCTGCTTGCGGAAGGCGCAGCGGTGAACCGGTCCGGCCGGGCACCGCGGCCTGCCTCGCGGCGACTGGCCGTCGCGCGGGCCGGCATGCTGGCCATTGCAATCGCGGCCGCCTGGCTGACCCAAGCCGAAACGTGGCAGCCTTTCGACCTCGCCCTGTGGCCCGCCAGCCTCGCCACAGCCGCGCTGGCGGTGCCGCTGGCCCTTTCGCGCTGGCACGGCCTGATGCGCGCCAGCCTCGTCTCGACAGGCATGCTTGCCGGCGCAAGCGTGCCGGCGGCGGTGCTTCTGGCAGGCTTCATGACCGGTGGCGCAGACCTTGCGCCGACAGGCACCGGCTTCGCCGAAAGCATCGCCCGGACACCGATCCCGGTTGCCGTTCTCTATGGCGCCGGCCTAAACCTTGTCATCCTGATGCTGGGCTTGCTGCCGGGACAGGAAAGACACAAGGACGCAGGGAGGACGCGCGACCATGAGCAGGGACTATCTGGCAGCCCTGGGGCTTGAGACGGGGCTGCTCGAAGCAGAGAGGGCACCGGCGGAAACCAGGGCATTGAACGCGCAAATCGTCGACCGGCTGAACGCGACACCGGACATGTGGACATTTCCACCCGCCGTTCTGCGCCAGTTGCGCCTCGACGGGCGCGGCCCCTTCCCCATCTGCCCGGCGGACTCGTCCGCCGTGGCGATCGCGGTCCCCGGTCCGGCCGGGGACATGCCGGCGCGGGTCTACCGGCCAGCGGTCGGCGAGGCTCGCGGCAGCTATCTGCATTTCCATGGCGGCGGCTGGGTGCTGGGCAGCGCTCGGGAAAATGACGCGCGCAACCGCCGCCTTGCGGACGCAACGGGACTGACCGTCATCTCGCTCGACTACCGGCTTGCGCCAGAGCATCCCTTTCCCGCCGGGCCGGACGACTGCGAGGCCGCAGCGCTATGGCTCGTGAAGGGCCAACACGACCTGCCCACCGGCATGCTGGCCATTGGCGGAGAGAGCGCAGGCGCGCATCTGGCCGTCCTCACATTGCTTCGCCTGCGCGACCGGCACGGACTTCAACCGTTCCGTGCGGCGAACCTCAATGCCGGCTGCTACGATCTCGCCGGCACGCCAAGCATGCGAAACTGGGGCGCGGAAAAGCTGATCCTGAACACGCGCGACATCGACGAATTCACCGCGCGCTTCCTGGCCGATGGTGAAGACCGATCGTCACCTGGAATTTCGCCGATTCATGCGGACCTGTCCGGGCTGCCGCCGGCGCTGTTCACCTGCGGCACGCGCGACCTGCTGCTGGACGACACGCTGCTCATGGCGGCGCGCTGGCGCGCGGCGGGCAACCGGGCAAAAGCCTCCATCTGGCCCGGCGGCTGCCATGTCTTCCAGGCATTTGCGACCATGCAGGCGGATGAAAGCCTGAGCGAGATCGAGACCTTTCTTTCAGAGATGACCGGAGTTGCCGCGTGAGCCGTCTTGTCGAAACCCATCGCTCCTTCGTCAACACGTGGGAATGCGACGAGAACGCGCATATGAACGTGCAGTTCTACTTCAAGCGCTTCGACGAGGCGGCACGGTTCTTCGCACTGGCCCATGGCGGCGATCACCTGGCCGGCCTGCCGCCCGTGCGCCATGTCCGCTATCATTCGGAACTGGCGGCGGCGCAGTCAACGGTCATCCGCTCCGGCATCATCGGCACCGGACCGCTGGCGGGATGGGTCATGCACCGCATGGAGGAGGCGACGACCGGCCGCCTTGCCGCCACCGCGGTCGAGGGGCCTGGCGCGCCGGTTTCGGATGCGCTTGCCGATGAAGCGGAGACCTTGCCAGCCCTGCCCCGCAGCATCGATCCGAACCTGCGGCCCGGCAAGAACGAAGCCGAGATGCTCGCCGCCGGCGGACTGGTGGCACACCGATGCATCGTGACGCAGGGCGAGTGCGATGCGAAGGGACGTCTGACCCAACAGTTCCACATCGCCCGTTTCACCGATGGCGCGCCGCATCTGTGGGACCAATCCGGCATCAGTACGAACTGGTTGATGCAAAACGGGCTGGGGCGCGTGGCCGTGGAAATGCAGATCCGTCATCACAACACGGCCATGGCCGGCGACGCCCTCATTCTGGTTTCCCGCACCGAGGCCGGGAAAGGCAAGACGATCCGGCTTCACCACGAGATCATCCGCGCCACGGACAAGGCTCCCATAGCGAGCGGCGAGGTGGTCGGCCTCGTCATGGACCTGAAGACGCGCAAATCTGTCAGACTTGAACCGGAGCCTGCGGGCTGAAACAGGGCTTCAGGTGCGGCCGGGCTCGCCCGGCTGGCGCTCGTCCTCCATCTCCTTCACGATGCCCATGAAGCGGCGCATGAATTTCTCCATGAAACCAAGCGTCTTTTCGAATTCCTCGTCACTGGGCAAGCCGGCATCGTCCGACGGCGCGGGCCTGCCTTCCAGCGCATTCAAGCGGGCCTCAAGGCTTTCGACGCGGGCGCGCAGGTCCGCGACCTTAGCATCCCAGGCCTGCCTGTCATCCGCGCTCATGCGGCAGACAAGCTCACCGCGCTCTTCCCGGCAAACGGAGATCGCACCGGTCTGGCGGTCAAGGCGGAGCCAACGGTCGCCGTCCCTTTGCATGTCGAAGCGGAGTTCCGCGGCCGTGGCCGGCATGGTGGCCGCAAGGGCGAGCGCGATAGCGGCGGCGGCTGTTCGTGGAGAAATCATGATCGCTGTCCTTCCCGTTTGCGCTGAACCCGGACCTTGCACGGCGAAATGGCCGGAATTGGGGAAAGGCCGCGCGATTGATGCAGTGGCGCGCTTTCGCAACGCGCCGTAACCGACTATAGCGCGTAGCATGGAACGGATCATCTACAAGATCGCGACACGCGAACAATGGCAGGCGGCGGAAGCCCTGGGCCGTTTCGACGGCGCACCGGTGGATCTCGCCGACGGCTTCATCCATTTCTCGACCGCTGGCCAGGTGAAGGAGACCGCGGCAAAGCATTTTGCCGGACAGGCAGACCTGCTGCTGATATCGGTGGATACCGCTGCCCTCGGCGATGCGCTGACATACGAGGTTTCGCGCGGCGGGGCGCTGTTCCCCCATCTCTACGCGCCGCTCGACCTGTCGGCCGTCCGTTCAGTGCGCCCGCTGCCGCTGCTTGCCGATGGCCGGCACGATTTTCCGCCGCTGGAGGCGGACTGACCCATGTCCTTCGACACGCTCGGTCTGGCCCTGCTGTTCCGCTTTTCTCCGGAAACCGCGCATGGTCTTTCCATCGCCGCGTTGAAGGCGGGCCTTGGCGGGCGTTTCGACGCCGGATTCGACCCGCGCCTGGCCAGCACCGTTTGCGGCCTTGCCTTTCCCAACCCGCTTGGCATGGCGGCAGGCTATGACAAGAATGCGGAGGTTCCGGACGCGCTGCTGCGGCTCGGCTTCGGCTTTGCCGAAGTGGGCACGGTGACGCCGCGCCCGCAGCCGGGCAACCCGAAACCGCGCATTTTCCGCCTGCCGGACGACCGTGGCGTCATCAACCGGCTGGGCTTCAACAACGAAGGCCATGCGGCATGCCTTGCCCGCCTGAAGGCCCGCGCGTCAAGGGGCGGCATCGTGGGCGTGAATATCGGCGCCAACAAGGACAGCGACGACCGGGCGGGCGATTATGTGGAAGGCGTCAGGACCTTCGCGCCGCTGGCATCCTATCTCACCGTGAATGTCTCCTCGCCCAACACGCCGGGCCTGCGCAACCTGCAAAGCCGGGAGAGCCTGGCCGACCTGCTGGCCCGTGTGATGGCGGCGCGCGACGAAAGCGCGCAAACAGGCGCAAACAGGCCGCCGGTGTTTCTCAAGGTCGCCCCGGACCTGTCGGAAGCGGAGATGGACGACATTGCCATGGAAGTGCTGGACAAGGGCACGGACGGGCTGATCGTTTCCAATACCACCTTGTCGCGCGAGGGGTTGATCGACAGCAGGACAGGCGCGCAGGCCGGGGGATTGTCCGGGCGGCCGGTTTTCCGGCGCTCCACTGCCGTTCTGGCACGGCTGCGCCAGCGCGTCGGGCCGGGTCTGCCGATCATCGGAGTCGGCGGCGTGGAGGATGCGCAGACAGCGCTGGAGAAGATCCGGGCGGGCGCCGATCTCGTGCAGCTCTATTCCTGCATGGTCTATGGCGGTCCGGGCCTGCCCGCCCACATCCTCAAGGGGCTTTCGGCCATTGCCGACCGCGAGGGGCTTCAGACCCTTGGCGAGTTGCGCGATACGGGCGTGGCGCAATGGGCCGCAACGCCGTTGTGACACGCCATTCACATCGCGAAGGCCTGGCGCCGGCGCAAGGTGAGAATCGCGCCCAGGCTCAGGCCACGGGCGATCAGGAACACATGCAGCGCGCTCCACAGCCCGGCATTGCCGAAAGCCGGCACCAGAGCCCACAGCGCGGCGAAATAGAGTGCCAGCGAGACGAGCATCATGTTGCGCATGTCGCGCGACCAGGTGGCGCCGATGAAGATCCCGTCCATCTGGAAGGCGACAACGCCGGTCAACGCGCAGAGCGAGGCCAGGACCAGGTGCGCGGAGGCCTCGGCGCGCACGTCCGGCGCGGTGGTCATGAGGCCGATCAGCCAGTCGCCACCGGCCAGGAAGACCACCATCAGGAAAAGCGCCAGGCCCAGCCCCCACCATAGCGTCAGCGTGACGGCACGGTCGAAGGCGGGACGGAAGCGCGCGCCGATGGCGCGGCCGACGAGCTGTTCGGCGGCAGTGGCGAAACCGTCGAGAAAATAGCCCGCGACCATGAAGAAATTCAGCAGGATGGCATTGGCTGCCAAAGTCACCGTGCCCAGTTGCGCGCCCGCCCGGGTCATCCATGCGAAGGCGGCAAGGAGGGCAAAGGAGCGGATCATGATGTCGCCACTCAGGCCGAACAGCCGCTTGAGCGCCACCATGTCTAGGACCGCGGCCCAGGGCACACGCCATTGTTTGGCGAAGCGGCGCGCCAGAAGCAAAAGGCCGGCGGCGAACGTGAGTGTTTCGCCCGCAACCGTGCCCCAGGCCACACCTTCCAGCCCCCATCCCAGCCACAGGCCGAGCCAGATGGAAAGCGCGATGTTGGTGCCGTTCAGCAGGAATTGCAGGGCAAGGCCGGTGCGGCCCTCACCCCGCCCCAGCACATAGCCAAGGATGACATAATTGCCGAGGGCCGCAGGCGTGGAGAGAACACGGATGAGAATGTAGAGGACCATCGCCTCCGCGGCACGCGGTCCGGGATCGACGAAGGCTTCGCCGGCGGCCGCGATGAGCGGTCCGGCCAGAAGGATGGCAAGGCCCGATGCCAGAGCGACCAGAAGGGCGCGATAGAGGACCAGGCGTTCCTGCGCCTCGTCACCGCGCCCGCTGGCCTGGGCCACAAGGCCCGTGGTGGCGGCGCGCAGGAAATTGAACGTGGTGAAGACCACGTCGAAAACGATGGCACCGGCCGCCAGGCCGCCTTGCAGGGCGGGATCGCCGAAGCGTCCGACGACGGCCGTGTCGGTCAGGCCCAACAGCGGCGTCGAGAGATAGGCCAGGGTCATCGGCACGGCGATGGAAAGCACCAGCCGGTTGGTCACGGCGAAGGGCCGACTGCCGGCCGCGCCGGAGCTTTCGGCGGCCACGGGCGTTTCATCTGTCTTTTGCATGGCCTCGAAACGTCCCGGTCTTTCCGCGCAGCCCCGTCCATCGTAAGAAGCGGGCATGGCGCTCCATATCGTTCACCATCCCGATTACGACGCGCGGTTCTCGCCTGTCCATCGCTTTCCGATGAGCAAATATACGCTGCTCATGACGGCATTGCGCGGGCGTGGCCTTGTGCGCCCCGGCCATCTGCACGAACCGGGCGAGGCGGCGCGAGGCTGGCTGACGCTGGCGCATGATCCGGCCTATGTGGACCAGGTGATCGGCTGCGCGGTTCCCGCGCGGATCGAGAAGGAGATCGGCTTTCCGGTTGATGCGGCTGTTTCGCGGCGCGCGCGGCTGGCAAGCGCGGGCACGGTGCTCGCCGCGCGCCTCGCGCTGGAGCATGGCGTGGCCTGCAACGCGGCCGGCGGCAGCCACCATGCCCGGCGCATGCAGGGGGCCGGGTTCTGTACCTTCAACGATGTCGGGGTGGCCGCCAGCGTGCTGCTGGCCACCGGTGAGGCCGCGCGAATACTGGTTGTGGATTGCGACGTTCACCAGGGTGACGGAACCGCCGACATCTTTCGCGACGAGCCGCGCGTCTTCACCTTCTCCCTGCATGGCGCGCGCAACTATCCCGTCCGCAAGATTTCCGGCGACCTGGATCTCGACCTGCCGGACGGCACCGCCGACGAGGCCTATCTGGCAACGCTTGCGGAGGCATTGGGCAGGATCGAGCAGCGCTTCCTGCCGGACCTCGTGTTCTACAATGGCGGCGTGGATCCGCATGCGGGCGACCGGCTGGGACGGCTCTCCCTTTCCGACGACGGTCTGCGGGCGCGCGACCGGATGGTCTTCTACCATTTCCGCGAGCGCGGGATCCCGGTCTGCGGCGTCATTGGCGGCGGCTATGCGCGCGAGATGACAGGCCTTGGCGAGCGGCACGCCATCCTGTTCGAGGTCGCGGCGGAATTTGCCGCCGAACCCCTGTCGGCCAGACCTCAGCCCTTTCGGTAGTTGAGCAGGCGCAGGATCAGGAAGGCGGGCACGACAATCACCGCGCCCAGCACGAAATAGCCGAAGAAGCGCTCGACCGCCTCGAAGCCCATGGCCCAGAGCGCATGGAAGAATTCGCGCACGGCAAAGACCACATCCCACGGCGTCCAGTCCAGCGCTGCCATGACCAGGCCGACAAGGAAGGATACGACGACGAGCTTCAGCACGACGCGGGCCGGCGTGTCACCCAGAAACCTGACCAGACCGTTGCTCATGCCTTCATCCCGCTGTGTGATTGACGCCTGTGAGATACGGTCTCATCATGGCAAGTTCAAGGGAAGGTGTGCCATGGCATCAGCCGCGCGACGCGAGTTGTCCCTGACGGCAGCCGGCGTGATGGCGGTCGGGCTGAGCGCGGCCCTGTTCGCCCTTCTCTGGCTGCTGCGCGAGGATGACCGTGCCCGCGATCCGGTGATGATTGCCGGCGGCGGCTTCATCGCCAATTACCGGGTCTCGGAAATCTTCGCCGGGTTCACCGCCATCGCGGTCAAACCGGTCGAGACGGGCGCGATCCTGCAAGCCGATTTCGCAGACCCCGCAGGCGGGCCGCCGATCCGTGTCAGCGACCGGTTCCGGGTGCGCGCACCGCGCATGATGCTGCGCACGCCCGCCCTGCATGGCGTGGAAAAGGGAAAGCCCTATGCGGTGACCGTGCGGCTTCTCTCACGGGACGGCAAGCGCGAGATCTGGCGCCACTCGATGACGTTGCGCAGCCAGGTCGGCTCGGCCCTGATCGCCGACAAACCGCTGACCATCGGCCCCGGCTACACGCCGAACCCGGCTCTCAAGCGCGAATGACAGGAAACGCCGTCAGCAAGCGGCAGGGTTTCCTCGGCGGCGTGAGGCTAAGGCGCTTCCCGGTCATATCGAGCGCTGGTTCACCCGCCTGGAAAGTTCGGCCGCGCTTTCCACCCGTTCCGAGTAGCGGTCGACGAGATATGACGAGCGGCCGCGCACCATCCAGGTGAACTTCACCAGTTCCTCGATCACATCCACGATGCGATTGTAGTAGGCAGACGGCTTCATACGGTCGTTCGCGTCGAACTCCATGAAGGCCTTGGCGACAGAAGACTGGTTGGGAATGGTCACCATGCGCATCCAGCGCCCCAGAACCCGCATCTGGTTGACGGCGTTGAAACTCTGCGAGCCGCCGCATACCTGCATGACGGCCAGCGTCTTGCCCTGCGTCGGGCGCACCGCGCCGAGCGCCAGCGGAATCCAGTCGATCTGCGCCTTCATGATGCCCGTCATGGCACCGTGACGCTCCGGCGAGACCCACACCATGCCTTCCGACCAGGCGGCCAGATCGCGCAGTTCCTTCACCTTCGGATGGTCCGGTTCCTCGGCATCCGGCAGCGGCAGGCCGCGCGGATCGAAAACGCGGGTTTCACAGCCATGCCACTTCAGCAGCCGTTCCGCTTCCAGCGCGACGAGGCGGGAAAACGACCGCTTCCGCAGCGAACCGTAGAGCAGCAGGATGCGCGGCGCATGGCCGGGGTCGTCGGCGCTTCCGAAGAAGGCCGGGTCCACCGGCTGCATCTGCGAGACGTCGACATTGGGCAGATCGTGTTCCAGCAGGCTCTTCGTCACGCCTCAGTTCTCCTTAGCCCTGATGATTTCGCCGTCCTCCTTGGTGAAGTCGCCGATATCCGGGTGGTCGAGAAGTTCAAGCACCGTTTCAGAGGGCCGGCACAGGCGGACACCCTTGCGGGAAACCACGATGGGCCGGTTCACGAGGACCGGATGTTCCAGCATTGCATCGAGGATCGTTTCGTCGCTGACATCCGGACCGGTCAGGCCGAGCGCCTCGGCCGGTGACTTGCTGACCCGCAGGGCAGTGCGCGGCGTAAGCCCCGCCCCGGCGAACAGCGCCAGCAATTGCGGCCGCGTCCAGCCCGTCTTCAGGTATTCGATGACGACGAGTTCCTCGCCTGACGCTCGGATCATTTCCAGCGTGTTGCGCGACGTTCCACAATCGGGGTTGTGGTGAATGACGACCGTCATGCGCTCGCGTCCATTGCCGGGGCCTTGCCGATCTGGTCCAGCCGCTTTTGCAGCGAAAGTCTGTCGATGCTGGACAGCGGCAGCGAGCAGAAGATCGAGATGCGCTGGCCCAGCATCCGGTAGGTATCCGCAAAGGCAAGCGCGATTTGCGTGTCCGTGCCCTCGACGGCGGCCGGATCGGGCACGCCCCAATGGGCTGACATGGGTTGTCCCGGCCAGACCGGGCAGGCCTCCTTCGCCGCATTGTCGCAAACGGTGAAGACGAAATCCATCGCCGGCGCGCCGGGGCCGGCAAACTCCGCCCAGTCCTTCGAGCGGGCGAAGGACGTGTCGTGGTTCATCTGCCTGAGCAGCCGGATCGCCTGCGGATGAACGGTGCCCTTGGGACGGGAACCGGCGGAGAACGCACGGAACCGGCCAGCACCTTCACGGTTGAGAATGGCTTCGGCCAGGATCGACCTTGCCGAATTGCCGGTACACAGGAAAAGCACGTTGAAGGTCTTGCCGGTCATGGTTCTCTCCTCAGCAATCGCAGGCAATGGCTTCCAGAACAGGTTTGCAGAGTTCGGGCGAACCGCCGCAGCAATCCTCCATCAGGAAGCCAAGAAGCCCCCTGATCCCTTCGTAATCCGCGAAATAACGGATGGAGCGGCCTTCACGCATCGTCCGCACCAGCCCGGCGCGAAGCAGGATGTTGAGGTTGGTCGACATGGTGTTCTGGCGCACCCCGAGCGCGTCGCCGATATCACCTGAACACATGCCCCGGGAACCTGCACGCACAAGCAGCCGGAACACAGCCAGCCGGGTTTCCTGGCTCAAGGCGGAAAAGGCGAAGAGGGCCTGATTCATATCCATATATCAAGAATACTCGATTCAATGGTGATTGCAATCACAATCGACGCGATCACGACGTCGCGGAAAGCCGCCACCGGACAGCAGCAGACGTCTTCAACCGGACAAGCCTTCTCCCCGGCGACGGCGCCCGGGAACCACCTGCCTGGCCGGGTTGGCAGAGCGTAGGCCACCGGAACGACAAGACGTGCGTTGATTACGATCGCACCCGGCTATCCGGAGCATCTCCAGAAGCCGCGATAGCCGACCGTAAGGCCCTGTTCCAGGGAGAACACGAGTTCGGCATTCTGGCGCCAGTCCGCCTCGTCTTCCCTCAGCAGGGCCACGCGAACGGCTGCTCCTTCCGCCTCGAAGCGGCGCTCGTCGTTTTCCTCACTGCCACTGCCGTTCAGGCCGATCAGCACGCCGTTGAGTTTCATGGCAGCCATGGCTCCGTCAGCCGATGCCCAGAGGATGGGATCGGTCTCCGGGCTGCGATTGAACCGGCAACGCTGGCCTGCCGTTAGAAGCCGGTCTGCCTCGGCCGCCGGCATGGGCGCCGGATCGAGGGAGGAAATCAGGGTGTTGTCCAAGGCATCCTGGACGCTTCCGGGTTCGGCGGGCGGGTCCCTGAAAATGGTCTCCGCGACATTTCCGGCCGACACATCCGCAATCAGGTATCGCATTTCCGCGATCTCGCGGCGCTGCGCCTCGATGATGCCGTCGGCAAGCTTGCGCACGCGCGGATCACGGATTTGCGCGCGCTCGGACGTCATGACCGCAATCGAATGGTGCGGGATCATTGCCCGCATGTAACTGGGCCCCGAAACGGTCACCTGGCTGCGCACGAGCCAGAGGGACAGTGCGAACACGATCACCGATCCGGCGAAAATCGCGATATTGAGCGAGCGGTTCGAATACATGCCAAGCATGTAGGCAAGCATGATGACCGCCATCGTGGCACCCATCACCAGCGCCATGTAGGCACGCGTCTCCGAGAAGAAGACGTGCTCCCAGGCATAGGTGTTCAGATACATCAGGATGAACATCACGACCGTCGAGGTCAGGATCATCAGGCCGAAACGGACATAGGACATGGAAGTCTCCTCGGATCGCTGATCAGTGCTTCAGGCATGCTTGGAAGTTAAACGTCCTTCCAGCGCTGGAAGGTTCCGCAGCGAGGCACTCGGTTCCGCATCGGTCCCGCGGGATGCTTCGGCTTGACCTTCCAGCAGGTGAAAGGCCTAGGCTTGGACGATCAGAGAACCATTGCGAGGCCCCCGCCGACCATGACACGCCAAATTCCGGAAATCTGGCTGGCCTTCTTTTCTTTCCTTCTGCACTTCGTCTGGGAGATGCTGCAGGCACCGACCTATGCCGGCATGGCCACGATGGCCCACTGGGATGGGGTGATCCTCTGCCTGGAGGCGACGCTTGGCGATGTGGGCTTTGCGCTGACCGCGTTCGTGCTGGCCAGCCTCGCCGCCCGCTCGCGCGTCTGGTTTCGCACGTGGCCGCTGTTACCGACTGCCATCTACATGGCAACCGGCCTGCTCCTCACCATCGGGTTTGAATACTACTACACCGAAGTGAGCCTGCGCTGGACCTATTCGGACCTCATGCCGCGCCTGCCCCCACTCGGAACGGGCCTCAGCCCGATGATGCAGTGGCTCCTGATCCCGCCGCTCGCATTGTGGCTGACATGCCGGCACCTTGGCACCAGAACGAAGGAGACGATGACATGATGGATGGATACGGAATGGGCATGGGGTTCGGCGGTCTCGGCATGCTGCTGATCCTCATCCTTCTCGTGCTGGCGATCGCGGCCCTGATCAAATACCTGCGCAGTTGAAGACAGGGCCGACGATTTCGCACGGCCAAAACCCGCCACGCAATTTCGCCTTGTCTGGCTCTCAGTCGATCCCGTTGGCCCGCTGCAACGTCCGCACATAGGCGAGGACCTTCTTCACCTCGTCATCGGTCACCTCCGGAACGGGCGGCATGTTGCCGAAGCGCCAATGATGGGAGATGACCCCGTTGCGCGCGGCGAGGATGAAGGACGCATCGGCATGGTGGCCGGGACGATAGATCGGATGGACCAGCGGCGGCCCCGATCCGTCGCGCCCGGCCGCGTTTTCGCCGTGGCATGCCGCGCAATTGGCGTCGAAGACCGCCTTGCCCTCAAGCGCTGCGCCAGCGAGCGGCGGCACGGTGACATCGGCCAGGGCAGCACCGGAGCCCGGCGCTTGCCGGGATCCATCATCCAGAAAGAGGCGAAGCCCCAGAAGTGCCAGGGCAATCGCCGCGATGGCGGCAAGCACGATGCGGTTGTTCATTGATCGCGCCCTCCGGCAAGACTTTCAATGATCGGGCAATCCGGCCGCTCGTCGCCATGGCAATGCTCCACCAGCACGGAAAGCGTTTCGCGCAGCGATTTCAGTTCCTTCATCTTGCGCTCGATCTCGGTGATCTTCTGGCGTGCCAGTGCCTTCACGTCGGCGCTTGCCCGGTGCTTGTCCTCATAGAGCGAGAGCAGCATGCGGCATTCCGCGATGGTGAAGCCGAGGCTGCGGGAACGCTGGAGAAAGCGCAGCCGGTGGATGTCGGCCTCCGAATAATCGCGATAGCCGTTCTGTGCGCGATCCGGCTTGATGAGCGCGATGTCCTCGTAATAGCGGATGGTCTTTGGCGGGAGATTGGCGCGTTGCGCCGCCTGGCCGATATTCATGATCCTGTTCTCCTGTCATGGCGAAGCCGACGACGGGTCGTCGGTCGACGAGTGATCCTGATGGCGCTGCGCCGCAAAACCGGGCGCAGGCCGGGTGGATCAGACATGCATGGGAGGATGAAGGATGGCGCCGGGGTCGGCTTCCTGCAGGCTTTGCGCGAAAGGCGAGACCTGGATGCGGGGACCGCTGGAGACGAGGCCGACCGGATATGCGGCGACGAAACCGCCATCGATGCTGCAATGGCTCGCCTTTCCATGGGTCACGCCGGCACCAGCCATGCCCGGACAGCAGGGATGTTCTTGCGCAGTCTCGACGGCAGGACCTTCGCGATGGGCATGGTCTTTGGCAATGGTGGCGGCTGCCGTCTCCGCCTGTCGCGCAAGAGCAGGCCCGCTCGGCACACCCGGATGGGCGAACACGAAGACGAAGGTCAGGCAGATCGCGAGAAACATGCGCATGGCTTACAAATAGACCTTCCCCTTGCCGGAAGGTCAAGCAGCCGCTCCGGGTGGGGCTTTCCGCGAAGGACCAGCGCCACAGGTTGCCGGGCCGACAAATGCCGACCCGGCCATGATCGCTTCAGGGCATAGGTTTGTGCGGGATCGGGCGTTCTAGCGTCCCGCCTCGAAGAACACCGGTGTCGCGTCACCTGCCTGCCCGGAGAAGGAATGGACGGTGTAACGCGCGTTCTCGTCATACCCCATGCCGAGCGATCCCTGCGGCATGCCCGGCACGGCTATGCCGCGGACGTCCGGCCGCTCGCTCATCAGCTTGTCGATGGCTTCCAGCGGCACATGCCCCTCGACCACATATTTGCGGCCATCCACATCCAGCATGGCCGTGTGGCAGGCCACCATGTCGTCGGGCACGCCGGCATGGGCCTTCACCGGATCGAGGTTTTCCATGTCACGGATCTCGACGGCGAAGCCGGCCGCCTTCACCGCATCGACCCAGACCTCGCAGCAGCCGCACCAGGGCGACTTGTAGACGGTCATCGGAGCACCGTTGCCGGCCGCCAGCGCCGGCGCCGTCATGCCGCCGAGCAGAGTAAGGGCAAGAAGTTCGTTCCTGAACATATTCATCGGTTCTTTTTCCTGTCTCACATCACGACCACACGGGTGCCGACCGGCACGCGCTCGTAAAGGTCCTTGACGTGTTCGTTGATCATGCGGATGCAGCCGTTCGACACCGACCGGCCAATGGATGACGGCTCGGTTGTCCCGTGAATGCGGAACATGGTGTCGCGTTGCCCGCGATAGAGATAAAGCGCACGGGCGCCCAGCGGGTTTCCCGGCCCGCCCGGCACGCCTTTGGCATAGCGGGCATAGCGCCGGGAATTGCGCCGGATCATGTTGTCGGTCGGACGCCAGGCCGGCCATTTGGCCTTGCGGCCGACAACGGCCGAGCCCTTGAAGGCCAGACCGGCCCTGCCGACACCCACGCCGTAGCGGCGCGCCTCGCCTTCACCCGTGACCAGGTAAAGGAAGTGGTTGGCGGTATCGATCACGATCGTTCCCGGTTCATGGCCGGAGAAGGCGACCATTCGCGGCTCATATTGCGGATCGAGCGTGAAGCTTTTGCGCTGCTTGGCCTGGTGCGCCTGCGCAGCGGTTGGCATGGCGAGCGTGGCAGCGAGTCCTGCAAGGAAGTTGCGTCTGTTCATTCCTGTCAATTCCGTTTGTCCGGTGCGTAACCAGCGCCCGGGAGGCCGGACGCAACTCAAGGATCAGACGGGGATGGGCGGTTTCAGCAGCGTCTGCGAAACGGGTGAAAATGGCTCGGGAGGCGTTTCTCCAATAACGGCGGCTCCAGGCGGAAAAGCCATCACGACCAGGACGGGTATCAGTCCAGCACAATCGGCCGGACAATGAGCATCGCCCGCCTGGTTGGCAGCCGTGCCCTGGCAACATGGCGCAACGGCCTTCCCGTGTCCGTCAGGTTCTGGCACGTCATGGCCGGTCTGGCCGGATTCTGACACCGCATGGTTCATCGTGTTGTCAGCCATGGCGGCCGGGTGGACGGACACCAGGAACAGGGTTGCGAGCAGAAGCAGGACGATGCGCATGACCATCATGTAAACGTTCAGGTCGCTGGAAGGTCAAGTGATCCTGTGCTGCCCATCCAGGTGAATGCATCCGGCCGCGCCACCGGTCGGTTACAGATGCCAGCCATGGGCTGCGCCGGCTGCGGGATCGCCCCGTCCTGAAGCCTTGAAAGGACTGGAGCGGGCGATGGGGATCGAACCCACGACATCAAGCTTGGGAAGCTTGCGTTCTACCACTGAACTACACCCGCTCAGGTGATGCCATAGATTGACCGTGGCGGCCGGGAAGTCAAGCGGCAAGGCCGGCAGCATGGCAAGGGATGGCCCGGGATTTGGCAACGGGCATTGCGAATGCGCATGCGCGCTTGCCGTCAATGACACCGGGTGGCGCTAACCATTCCGGTTAAGTATTTTCGTATTCAATTGCCGACTAATTTATTCTTTTGTTGCATGATGCACGACTTCCAGCCGGGAGCGAATGCCATGCCATTGAACAAGATACTGAATATCGTCCTGCACCCGGTCGCGCTGACGGCGATCAGCCTTTGCGGCATTCTTTTCATAGCGCGAATGGACAACAGTTCGATGACAGTCCTGTACTGTATCGCAACGGTCCTCTTCATCGCCAGCCTGGCCTATGTCCTTTCGGGCCGCTTGGGGTTCTCGATCCTGCTGGCCTGGTTTCTTGTCGGTTTTCTGACAGTGGTCTCGACGCTCAAATACAAGATCAAGGGATTTTCGCTGCATTTCTACGACTTCGTGATGGTCGCGGAGGACCGCGAGGTCGCTTCCTTCCTGCTGGATTCCTACCCCATGCTGGCGCTGCCCGTTCTCGGGCTCGCCATCGCCTGCATTGCGGGGGCCGTGATGCTTTTCCGCTGCGACAAGAGGCAGACCATACGCCTGCCGCACCGTTTCGCCGGCGCTCTGGCCGCCGCCATGGTGCTGAAGCTGACCTTTCCGGCAGAGGCCTCGGCCGAGCAGCGCTATTTCTACTATCTCCAGGGGCGCCATGTTTCTGCATTCTTCGTGTCGCTTCTCGACCTGCAATACATGTTTGCTTCCAATGATTTCGAAAAGCGCATCGCCGGCATGGCGCCGGAGGCGCCTTTCAGCGGCGATGTGGATTGCGGCAACGGGCAGCGGCCGGACATCATCGTCGTGCTGGAAGAGAGCATGACCGACCCGGCCATCTTTCCCGAGATGCCGCACGGCAAGGCGATCTCCCGCCGGATGCAGGGCGCGGCAGACACCTTCAAGCCGCTTTTCGTCGAGACCTTCGGCGGCGGAACCTGGATCTCCAATCTTTCGCTGATGACCGGGCTGTCGGCGACCGATTTCGGGTGGCGCAGCCCCTATCTGACCATGATGCTGGAAGGAAAGGTGCGCGGAGCGCTGCCCGAGATGCTCTCGCAATGCGGATACCGGACGGCGGCGATCCTTCCGCTCAACTACACCTTCGTCAACGAAGGTCCCTTTCTTTCATCCATCGGCTTCGAGACGGTTCTCGACCGGTATGACATCGGAGCATCGTCCTACCACATGCGGGATGCGTTCTATTTCGACGCCGCGAGCCAGTTTGTCGAAGGGCACAGGGAACAGGACGAACGGCCGCTCTTCCTGCTCGTCCAGACCATGATTGCCCATTCGCCCTATGAAGAGGCCCTGCTGCCGGGCGTGCAACCGGACGCCGCCTCCCTCGATCCGGACCCGCAAACCGCCGAATATCTGCGCCGCATGGTGATCGGGCGCCAGGACTTCGAGACGTTCGCCGCGCGCGAGACCGCCCGCAAACAGGACCGCGGCCTCATCGTCATGAGTTTCGGCGATCATCAGACCTATGTGACGCTTGACCACGCCAAGCGCCTGTCGGGCGAGGATGCGCTGGCCCGGCCGCGCTCCATGGCCTATCGCACCTTCTACACGGTTTCTCCGCAGACCGGCGCCACAGCGCCGGCGCCCATCGACATCGCCTATCTGTCCACAGCCCTGCTGGACGCCGCAGGGATACCCGGATCGGATGTCTTCAAGGATTTGCGGCGGCTTGCGGGCCATTGCGGCGGGCGGTTCCACGACTGCCCCGACCGCGCCGGCGTGGACCGGCATATTGCGCGGCGCATCGCCGGCGGGCTGCTCGACCTGGGCGGCGATGACGCGGCCGCGCCTGGTTCCTGACCGCGCCCGCCCCTGCCCACTGTCACAGTGAGCGACGGTCACCCGCCGCAACACCGGCGCGGGCCTTGTAGGCTTCAGCGTCGCCGAAATCGGCGAAACCGGCATGGTAGGGATGGATGCCCCTGGCCTGTCTGGCATGCTTGATCGGGCACCAGCGGGTTTCCGTGCGCGCCGCGATCTCCCGCACATAGGCAAGAAGGCCATTGGCATAGGAACAGTACCAGCAATTGAGCTTTTCCAACCCGTTCAGATAGGCCAGCCTGTAGCGGTCGAAGACTATGTAATCGGCGCGCCGCACCTTCTCCAGCCCGTATGCGGGGAAGCAGACAGCCTGATAGACGGACGCAAAGACATCGAGCAGGACGAGCGGAATGAAGACCGAATAGATGACCGGTGCTGTCAGGATCACGGATAGACGGGCACCGGCGACGTATTTCAGCCAATGCGTCCGCATCTGGCGATGCAGGCGCAGGACTTCGGCCTCGAAGACAACCCGGCCGCGCTCCATGCGGTAGTTGAATGCCGCGCGGCGCTCCGCGATGGCCCTCTCAAGGTCGTCCTGCAGTTTCTCGAACTTCTCGGCCAGTTCCGGATAAATCGCCATTGCCATCTTCCCGCTGCGGTAGAGCCAAATCCTGGCGGGAAAGGGAGCCATGCGCCTTGGCTCAGGTCAAGGCAGGTGCCTTCAGCGGAAATGCTTCGACAGTTTCAGGCCCTGCGCCTGATAGTTCGATTTCAGGTCCGCACCGTAGAGGGTGCCGGGGCGCGCCAGCATGTGCTCATAGACGAGACGGCCGACGATCTGCCCGTGTTCGAGAATGAAGGGCACTTCATGGCTGCGCACTTCCAGCACGGCGCGCGCGCCCTTGCCGCCTGCCGAGGCATGGCCGAAACCGGGGTCGAAGAAACCGGCATAGTGGACCCGGAATTCGCCCACCAGCGGATCGAAGGGCGTCATTTCGGCGGCAAAATCCGGCGGCACATGAACCGCCTCGCGGCTGACGAGGATGTAGAACTCGTCCGGATCGAGCACCAGTTCGCCCAGGCCCCTGCCCTGCAACGGCTCCCAGAAATCCAGCACGTCATGGGCGGCGCGGCGGTCCACATCCACCAGGCCGGTATGGTGCTTGCCGCGATAGCCGATCAGGCCGCCTTCGCCGCCCATCAGGTCGATGGACAAGGCTACCCCGCCACCGGAAATATGCGGTTCGCCCTCGTCCACCAGCGCCTCGGAGCGGTGGAGCAGCATCAGCTCGCCTTCCGACAGCAGCGAATGGCCGTTGCGGAAGCGGATCTGGCTCAGCCTGGACCCGGTGCGCACGACGATGGGAAAGGTGCGCGGGCTGACCTCGATGAAGAGCGGGCCCGAATAGCCACGCGCGATCTTGTCGAATTCGCGGCCGTGGTCCGTCATCACGCGGGTGAAGATGTCGAGCCGGCCGGTGGAGCTTTTCGGATTGGCCGATGCCGAAACCGTGTCGGGCAGATGCAGGCTTTCCAGCAGCGGGATGATGTAGACGCAGCCTGTTTCAAGAACCGCGCCCTCGGACAGGTCGATCTCGTGCAGCTTCAGTCGCTCCAGCTTGCTTTCCACCGTCGCCGACGGACCCGGCAAAAAGGAAGCACGGACGCGATAGGCCGTATGGCCAAGACGCAAGTCGAGGCTGGCGGGCTGGACCTGGTCATCATCCAGCGGACGGGCGCTGATCAGCCCGCCCGTCTTGTGCAGTTCGGCAATGTCACGGTCCGGCAGAATGCCTGTCTGGCGCACGGTGCCGCCCTCCCCTGTCTGGCCGCAGAGCATTAACGCGCAAGCGCGTTGACGCAAGGGATCTGCAAGCCTATAAGCCCGTTTATCCCGTGGTGATTTGGCCGGCCGGCTTGCAGCCACGTTAAACAAGTCGCTAAAAAGGGCCGAATGACACCGGCTTTGCGACTTTCGCGGCCGGTTTTTTGTTGTGAAGGCTTGACCGATGGCTGAGACAAAACGCCCCCTCCACCCGCAGACAACCCTCGTTCACGGCGGCACGCTGCGCTCGCAGTTCGGCGAAACATCGGAAGCGATGTATCTGACGCAGGGCTTCGTCTATGACAGCGCGGAGGCTGCGGAAGCCCGTTTCAAGGGCGAGGCGCCCGGCTTCATCTATTCCCGCTACGCCAATCCGACCGTCGACATGTTCGAAAGGCGGATGGCGGCGCTGGAAGGGGCGGAAGACGCGCGGGCAATGGCGTCCGGCATGGCCGCCGTTTCGGCCGCCCTGCTCTGCCAGCTCAAGGCGGGCGACCACATCGTCGCGGCCAAGCAGTTGTTCGGCTCCTGCCGGTGGGTGGCGGAAACGCTGTGTCCGAAATTCGGCATCGAGACCACGATCATCGACGGCACCAGCCCGGAGGCGTGGGAGGCTGCCATCCGGCCGAACACGAAGGTGTTCTTCCTGGAAAGCCCGACGAATCCGACACTGGCGGTGATCGACATCGCGGCGGTCACAGCCCTTGCCAATGCCCATGGCATCACGGTCGTTGTCGACAATGTCTTCGCGACGCCGCTTTACCAGAAGCCGCTGGAACTGGGCGCCCATGTGGTCGTCTATTCGGCCACCAAGCACATTGACGGGCAGGGCCGGTGCCTTGGCGGCATCGTGCTGTCATCGAAGGACTGGATCGACGAGAACCTGCACGACTATTTCCGCCATACCGGCCCCAGCCTTTCGCCGTTCAACGCCTGGACGCTGCTGAAGGGGCTGGAAACGCTGCCGCTGCGCGTGGCGCAGCAGACGGCGAGCGCGGGCCAGATCGCCGATTTCCTGGCCGGTCACGGCAAAGTGGCGCAGGTCATCTATCCCGGGCGGGCCGACCATCCGCAGGCCGCCATCATCGCGCGGCAGATGGCCGGCGGCTCCACCATGGTCTGCATGGAACTGAATGGCGGCAAGGACGCTGCCTTCGCCTTCGAGAACGCCCTGGAGATCTTCGCCATTTCCAACAATCTGGGCGATGCCAAGAGCCTCGTCACCCACCCCAGCACGACCACGCACAAGAACCTGAGCGAGGAGGCGCGGCTGGAACAGGGCATCCGGCCCGGCACGGTGCGCCTGTCGGTCGGGCTGGAACATGCCGGCGACCTGATCGCCGATCTCGAACAGGCGCTGGCGCGGGCCTGACCGGTCAGCGGCGCGCGGCGAATGTGCGCCGGGCCAGCAGGATGCGCATGGCCGCCGTGTAGAGGCACACGGCGGCGAAACACCACGCGATGACGGCGAACCAGGCCGGGAACAGGCACATGGCGACGAAGACGGCAATGGTCTCGGTGGCTTCCGCCAGGCCGGTGGTGAAATAGAGCGACTTTTCGCCCCGGGCCGTGGTTTCCATGGCATGGCGCTCGGCCAGCACCGCATAGGCCAGAAAACTGGCGCCATTGGCATAGAAGGTGAAGAGAAGCGCCGCGGCCGCCAATGCATTGGCTTGCGGGTCGAGCATGGCGAAGGCCAGCGGGATGGCGCCGTAGAAAATGAAATCCAGGACGATGTCGAGATAACCGCCATAGCCGGTCTTGCCGCGGATCGCGGCGACGGCGCCGTCAAGCCCGTCGGCGAGCCGGCTGGCGAGCAGCAGGGCGAGCCCGGTCCATAGCCATCCGCCTGCAATGGCGCCAGCCGCCGCCATGCCGATCGCCCAGCCGCACCAGGTCACCATGTTTGCACTGACGCCCCAGGCGGCCAGCTTGCGCGCCATGGCCCTGAGGCCCGGATCGATGCGCCTGCGCACCCAGCCATCCAGCATGCTATCCCCCGTGAAAATGACCGCGCCTTGGCGGTTGCTCATCCTGTCGCGATTCAAGACGGGCGGGCAAGACCCGGTTTTTCAACAGAACTCCGATCGCACCCGATAGGCCGAAACGCCTCTATTCAGCAATGGTTGAACGGCTTGCTCGTCCGAACTGCGAACGACTTGACGCCATGGATCAACCTGTGTTTGTTTTCATCGCAAATACAACTATATGTTGTTTTTTCCTGAGCTTCTTTCTGAGGTTGAGGATTTCTCGGTTTCCCGTTCCGGCACCACCGTTCCTGACTGTCCGGGCCAAGCCCGTTGACGACAGGGCGCGCCATGGGTGTATGATCGCGCATTGGAGCCTGCCATGTATCGAGCACGTACCGAAAACATCGAAGTCAGCGTCGAGCCGATCTATCTCGATGACGAATCCGAGCCCGAGGAAAACCGCTTCTTCTGGGCCTACCAGGTTCTGATCGCCAATGAGGGCGATGTCGCTGTCAAGCTGCTCTTCCGGCACTGGCGCATCACTGACGCCCATGGACGGGTGGAAGAGGTACGCGGGCCGGGCGTGGTGGGCGAACAGCCGGTGATCGCGCCGGGCAGCCAGTTCGAATACACGTCGGGCTGCCCTCTGCCCACCCCTTCGGGCATCATGCAGGGCAGCTACACGATGAGCGACGCCCAGGGCCGGCACTTCGATGTCGACATTCCGGCATTCTCGCTGGACATTCCCGGCACCGTTCGCATGGTCAACTGACCTGCCGGCGGTTCATTCCTTCTTCAGGTCCGCCGGATCGAACGTGTAGCTGGTGGAACAGAATTCACAGGTTACCTGGATCCTGCCGTCCTCGATGCTCTCGTCGATCTCCTCGGCGGTGAAGCCGTCGAGGATCGCGCCGATCTTTTCGCGGGTGCAGGAGCATTTGTCATGGACCGGTGCCGGCTCATAGACCGTCGCGCCATGCTCATGGAACAGACGGTAGAGCAGGCGCTCGGCGCCGACGGTCGGATCCCAGAGTTCCGTCGGCTCGATGGTAGCAAGAAGCGCCTCCGTTTCGCGCCAGGCATTGTCCACCGGGACATGGGCGCTGCCATCGTCGCCGTCGCCGCCATGCAGGTCGGGCATGCGCATGCGCTCCGGCGCATCGGGCAGGAACTGGGCGACGATGCCACCGGCGCGCCATTGCTGGAGGTTTCCGGGCAGGATTTGCCGGCCGGCCGAAAGGCGTACGGCGGTGGGGATCTGCTCGGACTGGCGGAAGTATTTCTGCGCCACCGTTTCGAGGCTGGACCCGTCCAGTTCGACAATTCCCTGATAGCGCTGCATGTGAACGCCCTGGTCGATGGTCAGGGCCAGGATGCCCTTGCCAAGGAGATCCTCCGGCGCGGTGCGGCCGGTTTCCACCGCCTCGGCGAGCCGCGCCTCGTCATATCGGGCATAGGCGCGTACGCCGTCCGGCGTGGTGAAGTCGGCCACCAGCATGTCCACCGGCCCGTCGGACTGGGTCTGGAAGATGAACTTGCCGTTGAACTTCAGCGATGTGCCGAGCAGGACCGCCAGCGTCGTCGCCTCGGCCAGAAGCAGGCTGACCTCCGGCGGATAAGCGTGGCGGGAGAGAATGGAATCCAGTTCCGGGCCAAGCTGGACAATGCGGCCGCGCACATCCAGAGGCGACACCTGAAACGGCACGACGGCATCGTCGCCGGCGTGTCCGATCTCGCCAAGCTCCTTGTCACTGTCAGTCACGGTCAGCGCCCCGCTGTGAAACACCAGTTGATGATGGCCTTTTGCGCATGAAGCCGGTTTTCAGCCTCGTCGAAGACCACGGAATGCGGTCCGTCGATGACCTCGTCGGTCACTTCCTCGCCCCGATGGGCAGGAAGACAATGCATGAACAGGGCGTCGGGTTTCGCATGCGCCATCAGTTCCGCGTTGACCTGGTAGGGCAGAAAGACGTTATGCCCGCGGGCGCGGTGCTCCTGCCCCATCGAAACCCAGGTGTCGGTGACCACGCAATCGGCGCCGGTCACGGCTTCCACCGGGTCGGGGGTCAGCGTGATGGTGCCGCCATTTGCGCGGGCCCAGTCGACGAATGCCGGCGAGGGCTCGCTGCCTTCCGGATGCGCGATGGCCAGTTCGAACCGGAAGCGGGCTGACGCCTCCATGAGCGAATGGAGAACATTGTTGCCATCACCGGTCCAGGCGAAACGCTTTCCGGCAACCGGCCCGCGATGCTCCTCGAAGGTCAGCAGGTCGGCCATGATCTGGCAGGGATGCGTGTCATCGGTCAGGCCGTTGATGACGGGAACGGTCGCCGCATCGGCCAGTTCGAGCAGGCGGGCATGCTCTGTGGTGCGGATCATGATCGCATCGACATAGCGCGACAGAACCTTCGCGGTGTCCGCGATCGTCTCGGAGCGGCCGAGCTGCATCTCGGTACCGGTGAGCATGATCGTCTCGCCGCCGAGCTGGCGCATGCCGACATCGAAGGAAACGCGGGTGCGCGTGGACGGCTTCTCGAAGATCATGGCCAGCACCTTGCCCTCCAGCGGACGCGGACCTTGACCGGCCTTGGTGGCTGCCTTGATCTGGCGGGCGCTGTCGAGCATCCCGCGCAGTTCCGATGGACTGACGGCGGAAAGGTCGAGGAAATGGCGCATGGTGTCGGCCATGGCTGGGCTCCATCCGTTTCTTGTGATTGGCTATGGCGTGGCCAGGCTGGCGGCGGCCTCGCGAACCCGCTCGACCGCGATGCGGATCTCGTCGTCGGAGGCGGTGAGCGGCGGCAGGAAGCGAAGGACGTTGTCGCCTGCCGGCACGGCCAGAAGCCTGGCGGCCCGCAATGCGGTATTGACCGTCGCATTGGGCATCACGCATTTCACGCCGAGCATGAGGCCCGACCCGCGCACCTGTGCCAGCACGTCCGGAAATTCGTCGACGACCGAGGCAAGACCCTGCTTGAAGAGCAGCGCCTTGCGCGACACTTCCTCCAGGAACCCGTCTTCCAGAACCACGTCGAGCACGGCATTGGCCACTGCCATGGCCAGCGGATTGCCGCCAAAGGTGGTGCCGTGCGTACCGGCAGCCATGCCGCTG
The DNA here is from genome assembly GCA_020637775.1 of Brucellaceae bacterium. Taxonomy (GTDB): domain Bacteria; phylum Pseudomonadota; class Alphaproteobacteria; order Rhizobiales; family Rhizobiaceae; genus Zhengella. Next base: position 46,823 of record JACKJV010000001.1, read on the forward strand.
GCCGCCTCTTCCGTTGCAAGGCAGGCGCCGACGGGGAACCCGCCGCCAATGCCTTTCGCGATGGCCATGATGTCTGGCGTCACGCCCGACCATTCATGTGCGAACAGACGGCCGGTGCGCCCGACGCCGCTCTGCACCTCGTCGAGGATGAGCAGCGCGCCGCTCCTGTCGCACAGGTCGCGCAGGTCGCGCATCGTCTCGCCCGATACCGGCCGGATGCCGCCCTCGCCCTGGATCGGCTCGATGAGAATGGCAGCGGTGGTTTCGCCCATGGCTGCGAGCAGGGCTTCCCGGTCGCCGAAGGGCACCTGCATGAAGCCCGGCGCCTTCGGGCCGAAGCCCTCAAGGTATTTCGCCTGTCCGCCAGCGGCGATGGTGGCCAGGGTGCGCCCGTGGAAGGCGCCCTCGAAGGTGATGATGTCGATCCGCTCCGGCTGGCCCTTCTGAAAATGGTAGCGGCGCGCGGTCTTGATCGCGCATTCCAGCGCCTCGGCGCCCGAATTGGTGAAGAACACCTTGTCGGCAAAGGTATGCTCGGCAAGCCGCTCGGCGAGCCGGCGCTGGCCGGGAATCTCGAAAAGGTTGGATGTGTGCCACAGCTTGCCGGCCTGCTCGGTGAGCGCGGCAACGAGATGGGGATGGCAATGGCCAAGCGAGTTGACCGCGATGCCGCCGGAGAAGTCCAGATAACGGTCGCCGTCGCTCATATGGAGCCATGATCCCTCCCCGCGTTCCGGCGACACCGGAATGCGTGCATAGGTATCAAACAATGCGGACCCAGACATACCGTCCCATCTCCAGAGAGAGCCCCGGACGGGGCAAGGAAAATCAAAAAAAGCCGCCTCTCCGGGCGGCCGGCGGCACTATTCCCGTTCTACGGCATGAAGTCAATCTATGCCGCTCCGGCGGGTATTTCAAACGCCGCAAACGGGCCCCGGCACGATCTGTCGCATTTCGGACTCACCCCGGAAGCAAATTTGGGGAAAACCGCGAAAAGGTCGGACGGCACGAGGCCGGACTCTTGTCACCGAGTCACCGGGTATTGTAGCTTTCAGCCAATCAAAGACTACATCTCGTGCGGCGAACCCTACATGTTGCGTATCAGGGCGCCCGGTCATCCGGGCGGACGCCGGGGGATTCAATGAAATGCGGCGACCGGAGCAATGACCATGAACTGGACCGATGAGCGGGTTGAACTCCTCAAGAAACTATGGGCGGAGGGCCTGAGCGCCAGCCAGATCGCCGCCCAGCTGGGCGGGGTGAGCCGCAACGCGGTGATCGGCAAGGTCCACCGGCTCAAGCTCTCCGGGCGCGGCCGCCCGGCTGCCAGCCAGCAGCGGCCCAAGAAAACCGGCCGCCCCGCGGCCGCCACACCGGCCAAACCGGCACAGCGGACCGGAAATCCAGCGCCGCGGCCGACGCCGATGACCTCGGGGGCGAACGCGCTGAAAGCCGACTTCGATGTCGATGTGATCGCGGAGGAAGTGCCCGCCCCGCGCAGCCTCGAAGTGGTCGTGCCGATTTCGCGCAAACTGGCGCTTACCGACCTGACCGAACGCACCTGCAAGTGGCCGATCGGCGATCCGCTGGCCGAGGATTTCCATTTCTGCGGCAACGATTCCGGCGAGAGCGGACCCTATTGCACCTATCATGCGCGCCTGGCCTTCCAGCCTGCTTCCGAGCGGCGGCGCAACCGCTAAACCGCGCCGGCGGGAACCGTCTCGCCCGACATGGCGGTGAGGCAGTTCGACTTGTTGCCCCGCCGGCAGACAGCCTGAATGCATCCACGGCCTTCAAGGCCGCGATTTCAGGACTTGAAAGCGACCGTGTGACTGTCATCATCCTTCGGCCGGTCCGCTTCGAGCTGACGGCCGGTGGCGATGAAATAGACCGTCTCGGCCACATTGGTCGCATGATCGCCGATGCGCTCGATGTTCTTGGCGCAGAAGAGCAGATGGGTGCAGGCAGAGATGTTGCGCGGATCCTCCATCATGTAGGTCAGCAACTCGCGAAAAAGCGAGGTGTACATGCTGTCGATTTCCTCGTCCCGGTCGCGCATGGCCGGGATGCGGTCGACGGAGCGCGTGGCATAGGCGTCCAGAACATCCTTGAGCTGGCCAAGCGCCAGTTCCGCCAGCGCCTCCAGTCCCCGGTAGAAGCTGCGCGGCTGCGTGTCGCGGGTGATGACGGCAACGCGCTTGGCAATGCTCTTGCCGAGATCGCCCACCCGCTCAAGGTCGGCGGCAATGCGCATGGCGCCGACAACCTCGCGCAGGTCCTGCGCCATCGGCTGGCGGCGCGCGATGATGGCCACGGCCTTGTCGTCTATCTCGCGCTGCAACCGGTCCAGAACCATGTCGCGGTCGCGCACCTCGTCGCCAAAGCTTTCGTCGGCCCGCACCAGTGCCGAAACCGCGTCGAAGACAATCGATTCCGCCATTCCGCCCATCTGGGCGATCTTGTCGGACAGGGCATGAAGATCGGCATCGAAGCCGCGTACCGTGTGATTTGATTCCGGCATTTGAAAACCTGTTTCCTCCCATGGATGCTTTCGTCGCGAAACTCGCTCCATTTGAATAACCGGCTAACATGTTTTGCCGGACTTGTCGTGCGATACCTGTTTCCTGCCGCCTGCTATAAAATGCATGCATGGCAAACAGACAGGCCGGCGGCAGGGGATCAGGCCAGCGGGAGCACTACGGTGAAGGTCGATCCCTGGCCCGGTTCCGATTCAATGCGCAACTGGCCGCTGTGACGGGCCACGATGTGCTTGACGATGGCGAGCCCGAGGCCAGTGCCCTTGCGCAGCCGGCTCTCGTCGGCGTCAACGCGGTAGAAGCGCTCGGTGATCCGCGGAAGATGCTCCCTGGCAATTCCCTTGCCGTAATCGCGGATGGCGACCGCGACGGCGGGCTTTCCGTCCATGCTGGCAGGCGATGCGGTCACATCGACACGGCCGCCGCTGCCGCCATATTTGCAGGCATTGGCCAGCAGGTTTTCAAAAACCTGAAACAATTCATCCTCCTCGCCGGAGACCATGCGTGGGGCCGCGTCCCACCGGCTGCTGATCTCCACACCGCTTTCGCCCGCCAGATGCGACAGCGAGCCGATCAGGCGCTCCACGAGGGATGCGAGATCGACCGGTTGCCGACTGCGCAAGACTGGCTTCATTTCAAGACGCGACAATGACAGCAAGTCGTCGATCAGGCGTGCCATGCGGTCGGTCTGGCTCTGCATGATGCCAAGGAACCGCTCGCGTGCCTTCGCATCGTCCCTTGCCGGACCGCGCAACGTCTCGATGAAGCCGGACACCGAGGCAAGGGGCGTGCGCAGCTCATGGCTTGCATTGGCGATGAAATCGGAGCGCATGCGCTCCATGCGCCAGACTTCCGTCCGGTCGGAAAAGGTGGCCAGGAAATGGCCGGGCGTGCCGGCAAGCGGGCTTGCGGTGACACGGAAGCGGCGCTCCAGCGGCGAACGCTCGGAATAGTCGGTGGCGCGCGGCTTGCCGTCCTTCAAGACATGATCGACAAGATCCATCATCTCAGCGGTGCGGAAGCGCAGCCGGAAGGACGCCCCGCGCCGGAATTCACCGAAAACCTCACGGGCCGCCTGGTTCGCGAAGACCACTTCGGCATTTCGGCCGAAAACGACAAGCGGATCGGGCATCGCATCGGCGAAACGGCGCACTTCGTCATCGCCGGCAGGTTCGAGCACCACTGGCGGTGCCTTCGTTTCGCGCCTTTCCGCCGACAACCGCAGGATCTGGTAAATGGCGACAAGGATCACGAGCAGCATACCGGCGGCCGCATAGCCCGGGCGCGTGGCACTCAGCCAGAATGAAACAAGGCCGGCAAGAAGCAGAAAGACCGTGGCACGCCAGGGATCGGCAAGTCGTCGCATGATTTCCTTTCCGGCCGCAGCCAATGGCGCCGCCTGCCCGGCCCCGGTTTCCATCGCGAACCGTTTGGGGCAAAGATCAGCTTCCTTGTTTTGTTTGAATGAAGGTTTGATGACAATGGGAAAGCGTCTCAGCCATATTGGCGGCACGGAACTGAAACCGGTTTCAATCGAGGTGGACGGCCATCAACGCGTGTTCGACATCGGCGACCCGGAGCTGCCGGATTGGGTGAAAGACAATGTGATGACCGCCGGCGGCTATCCCCATGAGGACAAGCTTGACCGGAAGGTCTACGACAAGACCCTGGAGGCGCTGCAGGAGGAACTGGTCAAGATGCAGGCCTGGCTGCAGACATCGGGCCACCGCGTGATGCTGCTTTTCGAGGGGCGCGACGCGGCCGGCAAGGGCGGCTCCATCTCGGCCTTCCGCCAGTTTCTCAACCCGCGCCACACACGCAATGTCGCCCTTTCCAAACCCACGGAGACCGAACGCCAGCAATGGTATTTCCAGCGCTACGTGGTGCATTTCCCCACGGCGGGCGAGATCGTCACCTTCGACCGGTCCTGGTACAATCGCGCCGTCGTCGAACCGGTCATGGGTTTTTGCACGACCACGGAGTATCTGAAATTCCTCGATGACGTGCCCGATTTCGAGCGCATGATCTCGGAGGAGGGCATTCATCTGTTCAAGTTCTGGCTCAACATCGGCCAGGAGACGCAACTCAAGCGGTTTCACGACCGGGTCCACAGCCGGCTGAAATACTGGAAGTTCTCGCCCATCGACATTGCCGGCATCACCAAGTGGGATGCCTATACGCAGCATCGCGACGCCATGCTGGAAAAGACCGATACCGGACATGCCCCTTGGACCGTGGTGCGGGCGAATGACAAACGGCGCGCCCGGATCGAGATCATACGCCACGTCCTGCGTGCGATCGATTTCCCGGAACGCGACGAAGCGCGGCTCGGTGAACCGGACGAGGCGGTCATCATGTCCGGCGCGGCATTCCTCGAAAAACGGGGAAAGGCCTGACCGAAGCCGGGCGGTGCGGGGTCTTGGCCCAGTAGTGGGGCGCGCGAACCAGTTCATGCAATGCGCACCAGGCGGCCCATGACTGCATGAGCCAGTAGAGCGGCAGGCATAGACAGTGCCAGGACAGGCGCTTGCGTTCCGGTGGCGACATGGCCTTGCACCCCAGGAAGAAATGGACGGCATAGGCCGACAGCATGATTCCCATGTCGAGATACCAAAGCCCGAGGGCCGGGCTTGCCGGCATGTCGAGGATGCCAGCCAGATGAAGCAGGACCGTGCCATAGATCACCGGATGAACCAGCGCGCAAAACACGATGCCCAGCAGGAAAACCTGCACGATGAGGAAATCGGCCATGCCGCATTCGCGGGCCAGCCGGAGCGGATGGCGCATGTGGACCAGCCAGCACTGCATCCAGCCCTTCAGCCAGCGGGTGCGCTGGCCGCGCCAGTCGCCGAGGTTTCCGGGCGCGTCCTCGAGTGTCGGCCGTTCGATCATGGTCGCGCGATAGCCGGAACGCACCAGCCGCACGCCCAGATCCGCATCCTCGGTCACATTGTAGGGGTCCCAGCCCATGACCTCGTCGAGGACGGACCGGCGGAAGTGGTTTGATGTCCCGCCCAGGGGCAGGAAATGCCCGCGCCGGGCAAGCCAGGGCAGAAGCCCGCGGAACAAGGCCGCATATTCCAGTGCAAACATGGATGTCAGCCAGTTGGCCGAGCCATTGCGCACGAAGAGGGGCGCCTGAACACAGGCGACATCCGGCTTCGCCGCCTGGAATGCCTGCCAGGCTTCCAGCAATTGTTCGGGATGCGGCCGGTCTTCTGCATCGTACAGGACGAGAAATTCGCCATGGGTCACACCGAGGGCATAGGCCAGGGCGTTGGGCTTCGTTCGCGGGCCGCCGGGCGGCACCACGATCACCTCGACGGTTCCGGCAAGCGGGTGCGCGTGGATCGCGGCAAGCGTTTCCTCGTCCCCGGCCTCGCATATGATCTTGATATCCAGCTTGGACCGAGGCCAGCGCAACTGGTTCAGATTGACCAGCAATTCACCGACAACCGCCGCTTCCCGGTAGGCGGCGACGAGAACGCTGTAGGTCGGGAGCAGTGCCGGATCGACAGGCATCAGCGGCGCGGGACGGCGTGTGCGGGCCGTCCCGATCGCCAGAGCGCGCAGGACGAGGCATGAAAGGAAGAAAAGACTGGAAAGGGCGTGAACGAGGGACAATGTGGCCTGCGGCGCCAGCAGGAAACCGGCCGGCAATCCGCCGGCGAGCAAGCCTGCCGCAAAGCTTTGCCAGGTGTTGGAGACCAGCCGCGCGGACAGGTCCGGCCGGGCCGCGAACAGCCGGCCTGTGCTCCGCCTGCGCAGCGCGCCGGCGTAGCGCTTCAAGAGCGCCTCACGAAGGCGGCCGGGGGCGACCACGGTCAGGGATGAGAACCGCTCGGCGCCGGCCTGCCTGAGTGCCTGCAGGGTGGGCAGATCGGAGATGTCGGGTGATACCAGGGTCTCGACCGCACCGCCTTCGCCCCTGTAATACGCCGTGCCTTCATGCGGCGGGCGCGAGAGCGCGGCCGGGCCGCCGGACACGTGGATCAGGCGATCCGGTTCGACATGGTCGGTGAAGGCAAGGCCGAGTTCGCTGGCCATGGCATGAAAATAGCGCACATCATCGACACTCGGCGAGGCCAGAAATTCACGCTGGATGGTCGTTCCATTGCGCGCCGCGCGATGCATGAGCGCGACCGTGTCACGCGGGGCTATGCCCGCACGGCTGAATATGCCGACAAGGCGAACCGACTCCGGATGCAGCCTGGCTGCCTCCCCGGGGCCGGTATCGGCGAGCCGCATGGCAGCGGTCAGATGGAAGGGGAAAGAAAACGCGCCAGCTTGCGCAGGATATCGCGCTTGCGGATGCCGTGTCTGCCGGAAGGTGACGGATCCTGCACCACGCCTTCCTGCGACCGGCTGAAAGCGCCGTCACGGCCTGGCTCCCGGCCAGACGCTTCTTCGCCGCCGGGCGCCGCCTGTTCAAAGCCGGACTGCCGCTTGTCGAACCTTGCTTCATTCACCGGATTGTCTCGCAAGCCCACCACCCCATGTTGCGAGCCTAACCTAATGCTCCGCAGAGCTGTCGAAATGGTGCGATCACGTAATATAGCCTTCACGGATGGCCATGGCGACCGCCTGGGTCCGGTTGACGGCACCGAGCTTCGTCTTCGCACTGAGCAGGTGCTTCTCGGATGTATGCTCGGAGATGCCGAGGATGCGTGAGATTTCCCATTCGCTCTTGCCTTCCGCTGCCCAGCGAATGCACTCCGCCTCGCGTTGCGTCAAACGGGCGAAGCGCCCGACACGACTTCCCTGGGCCAGACGGATCGCCTTTTCCATGGCATAGGTCGAGATCAGCGAAACCATGCTGAATTCCCTTTCGGCCAGTTCCATCGCCTCGCCGCCGAGCGAAAGCAGGGCCGGCAAGCCTTGCGAGGTGATCGAAGGGACCGAGATTCCCCTCCGGATGCCGAATTGCGAGATTTCCTCCATCACGGCGTTGCCGGGATGGCGCCTGCCGGCGGCTTCGGTTGCCTCGTTCCAGTCGAACGGCCGCATGGTCCGCTTTGCGTAGCGCACGACGAGGCTGATGCGGGCATAGTCGCGGTTCAGATAGCGCTCGACCCAGGACTCCGGCCATCCGCTTTGCAGGATATCCGCGTTCTCGCTGCGCGCGGTCTCGTTCAGCGCGGCCTGCGTCCCGACGATCATGCGATCCAGCCCGAAACGCGCCGTAATTCCCAGCAACCGGTCGCAGACTTCCTGAGCATTGCCCGCCTTGTCGATCCAGCCGATATGGTTCAGCGTATCGTCAAACAGCCTGCTACCCATCCATTTCGCCCCCTGACATTTTATTCGCACAGCACACACAACCATTTAAACAGGGTGCGTCTTAACTTTCCATAAATCCACGGTTGCGTCACGCGAACGTGTCCGGAAGCGGTCGCCTCACCCGCCGGCGCCTGCTATTGATCCGGGCCAGACGCAAGCCCTATGCTTGCCAGAAGCATTGCGCGACCGGAGGATTCTTTTCTTGCAACAGAAGACATCGCCACGGGCGTGGCAGGCCATCGCGCTGGCACTGGCCCTGTCATTGCCTGCACAGACCAGTGCACGCGCGAACGGATTCCCGGCACTCTGGGACAGCCGCGAAAGGCTTCCGGCCGTCACCCTTGGCGAGACCAGCCGCCTCCGGTTTCTCGTCATGGTTGATTTTCCGCCTTTCAGTTTCCTTGACGGAAACGGCCGGCTGACCGGCTTTCATGTCGATCTCGCACATGCCTTGTGCCGCGAGATGGACATGCTGGACAAATGCCAGATCCAGGGCCTTCCCTGGGGCGAATTGCCCGGTGCGCTGCGATCCGGCCAGGGCGATGCCGTGCTCAGCGGCCTGCCCGCCGACGACACGATGGAGGGTATTGCCCTCACACGCGCCTATTTCCCGCTGCCCGCCCGCTTCGCGACCCGGCGCGAGGCCGCGCTGGAAGAACCGCTGGCCGCCACGCTCGCCGGCAAACGCGTCGGTGTCCTGTCCGGCTCGGCACATGAGCAAATGTTGCGGGCCTGGTTTCCCGACGCGCAACCGGTCGTCTATTCGCGCGAGGCCTGGATGACCCAGGACCTCAGGGACGGCAAGACCGACGCGGTGTTTTCCGACGGCATGCGCCTGTCGTTCTGGCTTGGTGGCACCGGCGCACAGGCATGCTGCATGTTTTCCGGCGGTGCCTATTATGCGCCCGACCTGCTGGGCACGGGTCACCGCATCGCGGTGGATGCGCGTCAGGACAAGCTGGCGCCCGCGCTGGAGCAAGCCCTGAAACAGCTCTCCGCCAAGGGCGTCCTGAACGAATTGTATCTACGCTATTTCCCTGTCGGCTTTTTCTGAGCCTCGGGCAGGCCGACGCGATAGCCCGACCGGCGGAACGGCAGCATGAGCGCCCATGGCAGGCTCGCCGTGGCCGGCCCGCGATAGTCGTCAAGGCCGATGGTCATCCCGTCATGGCCCGCCCGCGGCTGATCCCGGTAGGTGCCGAACAGACGGTCCCATACCGGCAGGTTGAAACCGTAGTTGGAATCGGTTTCCGGCTGCCAGGACGAATGATGCACGCGGTGCATGTCCGGCGTGACGAGAAAAAGCCGCATCACACGGTCGAGTTTCAGCGGCAACCGGGCATTGGCATGATTGAACATGGCCGTGGCATTGAGCACGATCTCGAAGACCAGGACGGCGACGACGGGCGGGCCCAGCAGCACGACGATGGCAGCCTTCCAGACCATGGAAAGCAGGATTTCCGCCGGATGAAACCGCAGCGCCGTGGTCAGGTCGAAGCCGTTGTCGGCATGGTGCATGCGGTGGATGCGCCAAAGAAGCGGGATCTTGTGGCTTGCCCAATGCTCCAGCCAAACGGCGAAATCAAGCATCAGGAAGGCCAGGATGCCGGCGACAAGCGGCGACAGACCGAGGGCGGGAAACAGGCCCCAGCCCTGCGCCTGCGTCCAGAGCGCGGTGCCGACGGCGGCAGCGGGAAAGACAAGCCGCAGGACCAGGGTGGACAAAACGGCCATGGACAGGTTGGCAAACCAGCGCCGGCCCTTCCAGGCACCGACCATTTCCGGACGCGCCAGACGCGGCGACCAGAGCTCGAACAGCGCCATGACCGCAAACACGGATGCGAAGGCGCCGAAACGGATGACGGGCTCGGGAAGCGACAGAAGCATGATGTTTCACCCTCGATGTCCGGTGCCTGCTGCTTTGGAAAATCCGGCGCACACGGGCAAGTCACGTTGAGGTGAATTGGCCGGTGGAACGGCCTTCCGGTCACTCCACGGTGCGAAAGCGTGCCTGTGCGCCGCGCTCGATGGCCGCCACGGTCAGCTTGTCGAGACCGAGGCGGTCGCGCAGCATCTGCAGGAAGCGCAGTTCCTCCTGCTCGACATGCAGGTCGGCGGCGGCCACCTCGACGGCCATGGCATAGGCGGTGTCGCGCAGGCGGTGCGGCACGGATTCCGAAACGATGTCGAAGATGCGGTCGAGCCCGTCGTCGGACTGCAACAGTTCCCGGCAGACGCGCGTTGCCGAGATAAGCCGGTCTTCGCCGTAGCCCCGGAACACCGGCAGCGTTTCGATGAGATTGCCGATCCGCTTCATCTCGTCATCCGACATGGAGCGGTCCACCGCCGACATGACCACCATGACATAGACCAGTGCATCCTGTGTCGCGAGCAGGCTCATCTTCAACTCCTGATCAATTCAAATCGCCGCATAGGTAGGATTTGCAAAGGGCAGACGCAAGCAAATTCCGGAGCCGCCGATTGACCCCTGCCCGCCACTTCAATATCAGGGTCCGCGCATCCTGATATGAAGCAACGCAGCGCAACCGGAGCGCCCCCGTCCCATGACCGCGTCAACGCCCCTCTCGCCCGGCCTCACCCAGGCCCTCACAACGGCTGCCCAGACAAGCAAGGCCTGGCCCTTCGAGGAAGCGCGCAAGATCATCAAACGGTACGAGAAGACGGGCTACCCGGCCGAGGTCCTGTTCGAGACCGGCTATGGCCCCTCCGGCCTGCCGCATATCGGCACATTCGGCGAAGTGGCGCGCACGACGATGGTGCGCAATGCCTTCCGCGTGCTGACCGGCGACACGGTGTCGACACGCCTGCTATGCTTTTCCGACGACATGGACGGCATGCGCAAGATCCCGGAAAACGTGCCGGACCGCAAGGCGCTGGAGCCCTATCTGCACATGCCGCTGACCGTGGTTCCCAATCCGTTTGGCGGCGAGCATCCCAGTTTCGGCCATCACAACAATGCCATGCTGCGGCGCTTTCTCGACACGTTCGGCTTCGACTACGAGTTCGCCAGCGCAACCGACTACTACAAGTCCGGCCGGTTCGACGACATCCTGCTGCGCGTCGCCGAGCGCTATGACGCCATCATGGACATCATGCTGCCCACGCTTGGCGAGGAACGGCGGGCGACCTATTCGCCCTTCCTGCCGATCTCGCCCAAGACGGGGCGCGTGCTCTATGTGCCGATGAAGGCGGTGGATGCGGCCAACGGCACCATCACCTATCTCGACGAGGATGGCGAGGAAATCACCCAGCGCGTCACCGGCGGCCAGGTGAAATTGCAGTGGAAGCCGGATTTCGGCGCGCGATGGGCAGCGCTGGGGGTCGATTTCGAAATGTTCGGCAAGGACCACGGCCCCAACATGATGGTCTACGATGCCATCTGCAAGGCACTTGGCGGGCGTCCGCCGGAGCATTTCGTCTACGAACTCTTTCTCGACGACAAGGGCGAGAAGATTTCCAAGTCGAAAGGCAATGGCCTGACCATCGACGAATGGCTGGCCTATGCGCCCACCGAAAGCCTGGCCCTCTACATGTTCCAGAAGCCGCGCACGGCAAAGCGGCTCTATTTCGACGTCATTCCGCGCGCGGTCGACGAATATTTCACGTTCCTGTCGGCCTATGAGCGCCAGGACGAGGCCAACCGGCTGGCCAATCCCGTCTGGCATATCCATGGCGGCAATCCGCCGGCCGGCGACATGCCGGTCAGCTTCGCCATGCTGCTCAACCTCGTCAGCGCCTCCAACGCCCATGACAAGGACGTGCTGTGGGGCTTCATCTCGCGCTACGCGCCGGGCGTGACAGCGCAGACGCATCCCAAGCTCGACGAGCTGGTGGGCTATGCTATCCGCTATTTCGACGATTTCGTGCTGCCGGCGAAGACCTTCCGCTCTCCTGACGCGGTGGAACGCGCCGCGCTGGAGACGCTGGAAGCCTCGCTCGGAACATTGCCGGCGGACGCCGATGGCGCGGCAATCCAGGATGCGGCGCTGGACGTTGCCCGCGGCATCGAACGCTACCAGGATCACAAGAAGACCAGTCCGGATGGCGGGCCTGGCGTCTCTGTCGCCTTCTTCCAGATGATCTATGAGGTCCTGCTGGGGCAAGAACGCGGACCGCGCTTCGGCTCGTTCACCGCGCTTTACGGCATCGCGGAGATGCGCGCCCTCATTCGCAAGGCGCTCAACGGCGAACTGGCCTGACGGCGGTCCTATTCCTTCGTCAGCAGGAGACGGCTCTGCTTTCCGAGCGTATCGGAGAGCTTGCCGGCCATGCCGGCCAGCAAGGCCGGCAGCATGAGCTGGATCGTCATGTCCGTCTCGGTGACATCGACCGTGCCGGTCACCGTCTGGCCAAAGGCGCCGGCGGTGAAATGCAATTGCTCGTCGCGCCATTCCTTGTCGAGACGAACACCCATGCCGATGGCCTCCTCGACCTTGTCGAAACGGTTGCGCACCCGTTCCAGCGCCTTTTCGCGGCCCAGTTCATGGGAAACGGTAATGGTGACGGGCTTGGCCATGGTGGCTCCTGTGCGGGGATGCTTGCAGTCTCGTGCCACGCATATGGGCCTCATCGCGGCTCTTGTGAAGGCGGGGCGGGCGGATTGATCGCGCGATAGGCATAAAGCCCCCTGCCTTCGCGCCTGGCATCCTGAAGGCTTGCCTCAAGCGCCGGGGCATCCGCCCGCGTCACCCAGCCCTGGCGGGCCAGCCATGCGGCGACATCCTCCCCGCCCAGCGTGCAGGATGTGGCGATCACTGCGGGATGTGGCTTTTCGGGTGCGCGGCAGGATATGGCCCGGAGGCGGATCCAGCGGCGCAGCGCGGTTCTGGCCATCATGCCGCAAGGCCGGTCCCGTGCCTCGTCATCGCGGCAGGTGGCATCGAGCGGCAGGGTGGTTATGCCATCGAGGCGCAGGCGCTGGCCATCGGCCTCCAGCAGGTTGGTTTCAAGCACCACGGGCTTGTGCAGAAGCCGGTCCTTCCAGGCCGACCTGTCGGCGGGATCGGGTGGCGGGGCAGGCGTTGCCGGCGCGGCCAGCGGGCTCAGCGGCGCGCGCGGCTCGACACGATCGTATCCGGTGGGCGCAACGCCGGTCTTGCCGGAACCCGGAGATGGCGGCAAGATCCTTGGCCGGGCTGAACCCAGTGGCGCCCCGTCGTTGCGTGGCGCCAGCTTTTCGACCGGCTCCACCGGGATGCGCGGCCAGAATTCCATTGCCGCGAAGAGGAAAGCCAGCAGCATCACCGGCAGGGCCAGGTAACGCAGCCGCACGGCCGGCCTACTGGCTTGCCCAGAGGATGCGGGCCATCCAGTCCACGTCCTTGCGCTCCAGCAGGCGCGGGGGATGCTCCGGGTTCAGGGAGGCGAGTTCCAGTTCGGTGCGGCCCTGACGGGCCAGCACCTTGGCCATCACCTCTCCGCCCTGCGTGCGCACCACCACCCGGTCGCCCTTGCGGCATTGCGCGCCCGGCTGGACGATCAGGCGGTCACCGTCGCGATAGACCGGCAGCATGGAATCGCCCTGCACTTCCAGCGCATAGACGCCCTCGCCCGGCTGGACGGGAAAGTCCACGACGTCCAGCCCCTGCCCTACCGGAAAACCGGCATCATCGAAGAAACCGCCTGCACCGGCCTGCGCCACGCCCAGCAACGGCACGTGCGCCGGCATGCCGTAATCGCCGTTGCCCGCCCCCAGCAGCTTCAAGAACTCGTCCAGCGAGGTGCCCGTGGCGACCAGGACCTTGGACACGGATTCGGTGGAGGGCCAGCGCAAACGGCCGTCGCCGGACTGGCGCTTGGAGCGGTTGAAGGCCGTGGAATCAAGACCGGCCTTGCGCGCAAGGGCGGAGGCCGACAGACCGTGCCGATCGGCCAGGGCATCAATGGCTGCCCAGACGCCTGCGTGGGATAGCATGGCTCCTGCCTTTTTCGCCTCAAGGAATATTTACCTTAGGAGATCGAACAACCCGCTGTCCAGAGCACGATCAGGCCATGTTGGCAAAAAACGGCCCTCGTCCGGTCGCCAGCGCGTGATCGACGTGCTCCACGCGGTCCTGTCCCCAGAACACCTCGCCATTGAGCACATAGGACGGGCTGCCGAGCGCTCCGGCAGCGATTGCCGCCTCTGTATTGGCGCTGACGAGGGCGATGGCCGCCTCACCGCGCGCCTTGGCCAGGATCGCTGAAGCGTCGAACCCGGCCGCGCCCAGCCTGTCCGCGATGACCGCATCGTCGGCCACATTCGCTTCGTCCACCCATACGGCGCGATAGAGGCTGTCCAGATAGGCGAAGGCGTCGGCGCCCTCGTCCACCAGCACCGCAACCGTGGCGTCGGCCAGCGTGGGATCGGTCGGGAAATGCGCCGGCTTCAGGTTGACCGGCAGATCGCGCATGGCGGCGATGCGCTGCAGTTCCAGCATGCGGTAGCGCTGACGCGGCAAGGGACGCCGGGCTAGCGGCAACGCGCCGGAGGTCTCGAAAACCTCGCCAAGCCGGACCGGGCGCAGGTTCAGCCGGGCGCCGTGACGCCGCGCCACGTCGCCGATGGCCTGATGACCGAAATAGCTGAAGGGCGAAATGCAGGTGAAATAGTAGTCGATATGCGCCGTCATGGGTTTCCCTCGCTTCGCCGTCGTCCGGCAGGCTCATGCAGAGATTAGGGCCTGGCCAGAAAAAGGACAGGGCCAGGCGCTTTACGGTGCTGCCTGCCTGGCGAAGGTTCGCAGGTTGGCATGGGAGGTCATGAAGGCGCGCTCGGCTTCCGTCGGGGGCCGCGGCCGGTCCTCGTAACCCAGCGCCTCGATGACCTCGCCGGCGCGGATGAAGTGACGATTGGAAAAATCGTAGATGCCGGCCGTCGTCATCACCACGGCAGCGGTGGTGCCATCCTCCAGCAGGAAGCGATGGCGGCCGATGATCTGGCTGTCCTCCCAGGTCTCGATGGTGGAGACCACGTCGAAGCGCTTCCAGAGCCTTATCTCGCGCACATAGACGGCTTGCACGCCGCCCATGAGCGGCCCCCAGTTGCGCGCGCGGGTGAGCCTGAGAAGCCCGGAGCGGAAGAAGATGTCGAGCCGGCCGCAATCGGCCAGCATCATGTAGCGGGCATTGTTGAGATGAAGGTTCGGGTCGATGTCCGTTGGCAGGCAACGGAAGGTGAGCCGGCTTTCGTCACCGTCCCGGAACGGACCGCGGCGGCGATATGTCGCCGCGATCCGGATCATGCGGGCCCATACATACATGGGAGATGCGCCCTTTCAGCGTCAGGCGGCCTGCTTCTCTTCGGCTTTGGCGCCGTAACGCTGGTAGAAGGTCTCGCCCTTTCCGGCCATCTCGACCAGACCCTTCGGCGCCTTGAACTGCTTGCCGTATTTCTTCTGCAGTTTCTTCGCCAGGTCGACGAATTCGGCCACGCCCATGCCGTCGATATAGGAGAGCGTACCGCCCGTGTAGGGCGCAAAACCGAAGGCCAGGATGGAGCCGACATCGGCCTCGCGCGGGTCGGTGACGATGCCTTCTTCCATGACGCGGGCCGCTTCCAGCGCGATGGTGACGAGGAAGCGCTGCTTGAGTTCCTCCACATCCACCTTGTCGGGATCCTGCTGCGGATAGAGATCCTTCAGGCCCGGCCAGAGATGCTTCCTGGCCGGCTTGGCCGGATAATCGTAGAAGCCCTTGCCGTTCTTGCGGCCAAGGCGCCCGTGCTTGTCCACCATGGTGTCGACCAGCTCGACATGGCTCATGTCGACGGCCTTCTCGCCCATGTCGCGGATGGTCTGCTTGAGGATCTTCTGCGACAGGTCGATGGCGGTCTCGTCGTTGAGCGCCAGCGGCCCGACCGGCATGCCGGCCATCTTGGCTGCGTTCTCGATCATGGCCGGCGGCACGCCCTCGATGAGCATGTTGTAGGCTTCCGACATGTAGCGCAGCACGCAGCGGTTGACGTAGAAGCCGCGCGTGTCATTGACCACGATCGGCGTCTTTTTGATGGCGCGGACATAGTCGATCGCCGTGGCGAGCGCCTTGTCGCCGGTCTTCTTGCCCATGATGATTTCCACCAGCATCATCTTGTCCACCGGCGAGAAGAAGTGGATGCCGATGAAGTTCTTCGGGCGCGCCGAGTTCTTCGCCAGTCCGGTGATCGGAATGGTGGAGGTGTTGGAAGCGAAGATGCCGGTGGACTTGAGAACGGCTTCCGCCTTTTCCGTCACGCCCTTCTTGATTTCCGAATCCTCGAACACCGCCTCGATGACGAGGTCGGCGCCGTCGAGTTCGGCATAGTCCGGCGTGGCGGTGATCAGCGAAAGCAGCTTTTCCTTGTCGTCCGCGGTGGCACGGCCCTTCTTGATGAGACCGTCCATCAGGCTGGCCGAATGGGCCTTGCCCTTGTCCGCGGATTCCTGGTCACGGTCGATCAGGACGACCGGAATGCCGGCCTTCGCGGTGACATAGGCAATGCCGGCGCCCATGAAGCCCGCGCCCAGAACGCCGACCTTCCTGAACTTCGTCGGCTTGATACCCTCGGGGCGGCGCGCGCCCTTGTTCAGTTCCTGCAGCGAGACGAAGAGCGAGCGGATCATCATGCCCGCCTCGGTGGTCTGAAGGATCTCGGCGAAATAGCGCTGCTCGATGCGCAATGCCGTGTCGAAGGGCACGAGCAGGCCCTCATAGATGCACTTCAGGATGGCCGTGGCCGCAGGATAATTGCCATAGGACTGCTTGCGCAGATGAGCGATGGCCGGCGGAAAGAGATTGGCCCCGGCCGCGGAGTAGACCGGGCCGCCGGGCAGCTTGAAACCCTTCTTGTCCCACGGCTGGACCGGCTCCAAACCGTCCTTGATGAGCTTTTTAGCCTCATCCACCAGCTTTTTGCCCGGCACGACGGACGTGACCAGGCCCATCTTGAGCGCCTTGGCAGGCGACAGGGTCTGGCCCGTCGTCATCATCTGCATGGCCGACTGCGTGTCGGTCAGGCGTGGCACGCGCTGGGTGCCGCCGGCGCCGGGGAAGATGCCGACCTTGACTTCCGGCAGGGCGATCTTCACCGCGTCGCTGTCAGCCACCACACGGGCATGGCAGGCCAGCGATAATTCGAACGCGCCGCCCATGCAGGTGCCGTTGATGGCCGACACCCATGGCTTGCCGCAGGTCTCCAGCTTGCGCCAGAGCCAGTTCATGCGCCCGGCCGCCTCGAAGACGAGTTCGGCGGCCTTTGCCGGATCCTGTGCCCTGGCGTCGCGGATGGTATCGAAGATGCCGCGCAGCATGGTCAGATCCGCACCGCCGGAGAAGCTGTCCGTCTTGCCGGAGGTGAAGACGGCACCCTTGACCGCCTCGTCGGCGACAACCTGGTCGATGATGGCGTCGATCTCGTCCATCACCTCCTGGGTGAAGACGTTCATCGACTTGTCGGGCATGTCCCAGGTGACGAGCGCGATGCCGTCGGTGTCCACCTCGACCGTGAAATTCCTGTATTCAGCCATTTTCTTTCTCTCTCCCGGTCAGACGCGTTCGATGATGGTGGCGGTGCCCATGCCGGCGCCGATGCACAGGGTGACGAGCGCGGTGTTGAGATCACGGCGTTCCAGTTCGTCCAGCACGGTGCCGAAGATCATGGCACCCGTGGCGCCCAGCGGATGGCCCATGGCGATGGCGCCGCCGTTCACGTTGATCCTGTCGTGCGGGATCTCGAAGGCCTGCATGTAGCGCAGCACGACGGAGGCGAAGGCCTCGTTGAGTTCGAACAGGTCGATGTCGGAGATCTTCATCTTCGCGCGCTTGAGCAGCTTTTCCGTCACGTCCACCGGGCCGGTCAGCATGATGGCCGGTTCAGAGCCGATGTTGGAGAAGGCACGGATGCGGGCGCGCGGCTTCAGGCCCATGGTCTTGCCGGCCTTTTTCGACCCGAGCAGCACGGCGGCAGCGCCATCGACGATGCCGGAGGAATTGCCGGCGTGATGGACATAGTTGATGCTCTCGATCTCCGGATAGCGCTGGACGGCCACGGCTTCGAAACCGCCCATCTCGCCGGGCATGACGAAGGAGGGGTTGAGCGAGGCCAGCGACTGCATGTCGGTGCCGGGCCGCATGTGCTCGTCATGGTCCAGGATTGTCAGGCCGTTCTGGTCCCTGATCGGGATGACGGAGTTTTTGAACCAGCCCTTCTCCCAGGCATGGGCGGCGCGCTTCTGGCTTTCCACCGCATAGGCATCCACATCATCGCGCGAGAAGCCGTGCTTGGTGGCGATCAGATCCGCCGACACGCCCTGCGGCATGAAATAGGACGGCAGGCCGACAGACGGGTCCATGAACCAGGCGCCGCCGGACATGCCCATGCCGACGCGCGACATGCTTTCCACGCCGCCGGCGATGACGATGTCGTCAGCGCCCTGGGCGATCTTGGCCGCGCCGAAATTGATGGCGTCGAGGCCAGACGCGCAGAAGCGCGAGATCTGCATGCCCGGCGCCTTGATGTCATAGCCGGCTTCGAAAGCGGAGGCACGCGGAATGACCGACCCGGCTTCGCCGACCGGATCGACGCAGCCGAAAATGATGTCGTCGACCGTGCCGGTGTCGAGGCCGTTGCGGTCACGCACGGCTTCCAGAACCTTGGCGCCAAGGCGAACGGCCGGCACCTCGTGCAGGCTGCCGTCCTTCTTGCCGCGGCCGCGCGGCGTGCGCACGGCGTCATATACGTAAGCATCTGCCATGGGATGTCTCCTTCCTGTGCCGCAGTTCAGAGGCTGCGGGCAATCAAAAGCTTCATGATTTCATTCGTTCCGCCATAGATGCGCTGAACGCGGGCATCGCGGAACATGCGGGCGATGGGATATTCGTTCATGTAGCCATAGCCGCCATGCAATTGCAGGCATTCGTCGATGATCTTGTTCTGCAGGTCGCTGAGCCAGTATTTTGCCATGGAGGCCAGTTCCGCACTCAGGCGGCCCTCCAGATGCTCGGCCACGCAGTGATTGTAGAAGGCGCGGCCGACAGTCGCCTCGGTCTTGGCCTCGGCCAGCTTGAACTGGGTGTTCTGGAATTCCAGGACGGATTTGCCGAAGGCCTTGCGCTCCTTCACGTAGTCGATGGTCAATGCCAGCGCGCGCTCGATCATGGCAATGGCCGTCGCACCGATCATCAGGCGCTCCTGCGGCAATTGCTGCATGAGCTGGACGAAGCCGTGGCCCTCTTCCGCGCCCAGGAGGTTGGAGGTGGGCACGCGCACATCGTTGAAGAACAGTTCCGACGTGTCGTTCGATTTCAGGCCCACCTTGTCAAGGTTGCGGCCGCGCTCGAAACCCTCCACCTCATCGGTTTCCACCACGATCAGAGACGTGCCCTTCGCACCGGCGGACGGGTCGGTCTTGGTGACGACGATGATGAGGTTGGCGTTCTGGCCGTTGGTGATGAAGGTCTTGGAGCCGTTGATGGAATAGTGATTGCCGTCGCGGCGGGCGGTGGTCTTGATGCCCTGCAGGTCGGAGCCGGCTGCCGGTTCGGTCATGGCGATGGCGCCGATCAGCTCGCCGGAAACCATGCGCGGCAACCACTTGCGCTTCTGTTCTTCCGAGCCGTAGTGAACGATGTAGGGCGCGACGATGGAATTGTGCAGGCCGATGCCGAAGCCGTCGACACCGACATGGCTGATGGCCTCGATGATGGCGGTCTCGTGGGCATAGGTGCCGCCCGCGCCGCCGTATTCCTCCGGCACGGCCGGGCAGAGGAGGCCTGCCTCGCCGGCCTTGCGCCAGTATTCGCGGCCGACGATCTCGTCCTTCTCGAAGTCCTCGTAGTGGGGCGCGATCTCGGCGTCGAGCCATTTCGCCGCCATGTCCTTGAGCATGGAGACGTCCTCGGTTTCCCAGGACGGGCGGGTCACGCCCAGTATGTCGGCCGGATTTGCAGCCATCGGTATCCTCCCGGTTGTGCTGTTTGCAGAAACCGGAGCGGGCCGGTCAGACCGGCCCGTTCCCCATCATTCACGGCGAGCTTAGAACGCCTCGGCAGGCAATGCCATCATGGAATCGGCGCCCGCCTGGATGCGCGCCAGCCGCATGCCGGTCTCCGGCATCAGCCGCTCCATGAAGAACCTGGCGGTGACCAGCTTGCCGTCAAGGAATTCCTTCGCGTCGCTGGCGCCGCTGTCGAGTTGCTCCTGCGCGGCCTTCGCCGTCATGGCCCACATGTAGCCCAGGGCCACCAGGCCGAAGAGATGCATGTAATCGGTGGAGCCGGCACCGGCATTGTCGGGCTTGGCCATGGCGTTCTGCACGAACCACATGGTCGCCGCCTGCAGATCGTTCAGGCCCTTCTTGAGCGCCTTGGTGAAGCCCTTCATCTGCTCGTCTTCGCGATGGGCCTCGCAGAATTCGCCCACTTCCCGGAAGAAGGCCTGCACGGCACGCCCGCCATTGGCCGGCAGCTTGCGGCCGACCAGATCGAGCGCCTGGATGCCGTTGGCGCCCTCGTAGATCATGGCAATGCGGGCATCGCGGACATACTGGCTCATGCCCCATTCCTCGATATAGCCATGGCCGCCATACATCTGCTGGGCGTTGACCGCGTTCTCAAAGCCCTTGTCGGTCAGCACACCCTTGATGATGGGGGTGAGCAGGCCCATGAAATCGTCAGCCTCCTGACGCTCCTTCTCGTCGCCGGAGCGGTGGGCGACGTCGGACTTCAGCGCGCTCCACAGGATGAAGGCGCGGCCGCCTTCGTTGAAGGCCCTGATCGTCATCAGCGTGCGGCGCACGTCAGGATGGACGATGATCGGGTCAGCCTTCTTGTCGGGCGCCTTCGGGCCGGTCAGGGCGCGGCCCTGGATGCGCTCGCGGGCATAGGCGACGGCATTCTGGTAGGCGATCTCGGACACCGAGAGACCCTGCAACCCGACGCCGAGACGCGCCTCGTTCATCATGGTGAACATGGCCTTGAGGCCCTTGTGCGCCTCGCCGATGAGATAGCCGGTGGCCTCGTCATAGTTCATGACGCAGGTGGCGTTGCCGTGAATGCCCATCTTCTCTTCCAGCGAACCGCAGGACACGCCGTTGCGCGCGCCCGGATTGCCATCGCCATCGGGGATGAACTTCGGCACGATGAACAGCGAAATGCCCTTCACGCCTTCCGGCGCGCCCTCGATGCGGGCCAGCACGAGATGGATGATGTTTTCCGAAAGGTCGTGTTCGCCGGCTGAGATGAAGATTTTCTGGCCGGAAATACGGTAACTGCCATCGTCCTGCAGCACGGCCCTGGTGCGCAGCAGACCCAGATCCGTGCCGCAATGGGGCTCGGTCAGGTTCATCGTGCCGGTCCAAACGCCTTCCGCCATTTTCGGAATGTAGGCCTGCTTCTGTTCGTCGGACCCGTGGGCGAGGATGGCCGCCATGGCACCCTGGGTGAGACCCGGATACATCATGAAGGCCATGTTGGCCGACGACATGTATTCGCCCACCGCAGTGTGCAGCGTGTAGGGCAGGTTCTGGCCGCCGAATTCCTCCGGCAGGGCAAGGCCCATCCAGCCGCCTTCGCGATACTGGCCATAGGCTTCCCTGAAGCCATCGGGCGTGGTGACCGAACCGTCATCATGGCGGGTGCAACCCTGCCGGTCGCCGATCTGGTTGAGCGGGAACATGACGTTCTCGGCCAGTTTCGCGCCCTCTTCGAGAATCGCCTCGACGACATCGAGCGAAGCGTCGGAAAAACCGGGCAGGTTGCTGAAGCGTTCATAGCCGAGGACGTCCCTGAGAACGAACAGGGTATCCTTCACCGGCGCGGAATAGGTCGGCATGGGTTCCTCCAAGAAGATGATCCGGTTGTCCCGCCGGTGTCCGGCGTGTCCAATCCCTTGCTAAAGAATATTGACGTTTACGCAAACGTCAATAGCGGCTCGTGCGTTTGCCTTCCCGCCCTGCATGGCCGGCCTGCAAGGACCGCGGCCGGGCAGAAAAAAGCCCCTCGCGCCGGCCGGGCGGAGGGGCTTTGCGTTCATGCGGCGCCAGCGGCGCCCGTTCTTTCACTCAGAAGCGACCTTACGGTGTCCATGGCGCCCGACAATTCGCCGATCGCCTCGTCCAGCGCCTCGCGCTGGGCCTGCAAGCGGGCCATCTGGCGCTCGGATTTCTCCAGCGTGACCTTGAGCTGGCGCACATTCGAACCCGCGGGCTCGTAGAGATCCATCATCTGCTTGACCTCACGCAGCGAGAAGCCGACCTTGCGCCCCAGAAGGATGAGCTTGAGGCGGGTCTGGTCGCGGCGGTCATAAAGCCGTGTATTGCCTTCGCGCAGCGGTGACAGCAGGCCCTTGTCCTCGTAGAACCGCAAGGTGCGCAGCGTTACGCCGAACTCCTCGGCCAGTTCCCCGATCCGCTTGTAACCCGGCGCGATCTGTCCGTCCTCGTGCAAATCCGTTTCGCTGGCCGTGGATGCGCCAGCCATGTTCATTTCCATCATGTCTTCAACTTTCCATGCGCACACCTGTGCTGCCGGCGTCCGGAAACACGAAACCACCGGCCCGGGCGAACGAGCGGCGCGTGTGGTGCATCTAACGTTTACGTAAACGAGATATACGCGGGCGATCCCGCCGTTTCAAGAGGCCGCGGGCAGCCGGCGCGGGTTTTTCACAGCCGGGTCCGCACGGCAGCGGCCCGTGAAACGGCCAAGGGTTAACGCCTTGTTTACCATGATCGGATGAATGTGGGCCGTCGGTGATTTGCGCCACCTGTTTCGCGTTTTCATGGCCCACCACCCAGGCGGACGTGCCGAACCGGGGTTGCCAGCATTGCTGCCCTCCCTTCAAAGCCGTTCCGTCCGGCCAGACAGACCAGGCACCGGTCGCGGTGCCACAAACCTGCAAGCGGGCGTTTCGATGAACGACAAGAAATCCTATCTCGGCTCCCTGAACGCAGGACGCGAACGGCGGTCCGGCGCAATCCTTGACGACATCACCGAAAAGCTCGACGCGCTGGAGCGACGCATTTCGGGCGAGCGCATGGCCATGCCGGCCAAACCCGCCCGGCGCGACGCCGCCCCGAGCCCTTCACCGCGCCGCCCGGCGCGCTCGAACCTCTACAACGACATTGCCCACGACCTGGAGCGGGCGCGCGAACGCTCCGACGAGTTCGGCTCGATCAGCCGCATTTCCCATGACCTGCAAGCGCTGCGCGAGGAATTGCGCCAGGAGATGAGCCACGGCATCCGCCAGGAATTCGACAGCCTGCGGCGGCAGATGGCGGACTTCTACCAGGACGTCCAGGCCGGCCTGAGCAGCCGCGAACTCGCCCCGGAACTGGAGCGCATCGCCGCCGGCGTGGCTTCCCTTTCGGAGCGCAGCGGCAATCGCGACGTCATGGCGTTGCGCCATGACGTGGAAGAGCTGCGCGAGACCGTCGAAGCGCTTGCGCGCGAGGAGACGCTGCAGTCGGTCAACAACCGCTGGGACGATTTCGACCGCCGCTGGGACCGCATCGCCGACCATATCGAAGGCGGCATGGAAGCCAGCGGACGGGCCGATGCCATGTTCGACAGGCTGTCGGAACGCATGGAAGCCATATACGACGCGCTGGCGCAGGTGCCCTCGCGCAGCGTCATGGCATCGCTGGAAGACAAGGTGCGCATGCTGACGGAGGCTGTCGGCCAGATCGCCGACGCGCAGGCACGCATCCCGCCCGACCTTTTCGGCATGGTGGAGGACCGGCTGGACGAGATTTCCCGCGCCATCGTCGCCTCGTCCGTCTCCGCCGAGCCGGTGCAGCTCGATACCGCGCCGCTGGAGCGCATCGAGGCGCGGATTTCGGCCCTGGCCAACCAGATCAACGAGGTTGCGGCACAGGACAATGGTGCGCTTGTCGAGCAGCTTCACGTGCTCACGCAGCGCGTGGACGACCTGGCGCGCGAGCGCGACCTGCCATCGGAGGACCTGGAGCGGATCGCCACCCAGATGGCCTCGATCACCCGCATCCTGACGGATTCACCGGCCCCGCCGGACATGGCTGTCATTCTCGACGGCGTGGAACAGCGCATCAATGCCTTGGGCGCGACCCTGGAAGACCGCACCCACAGCGCATCGCGCCAGAGCATGACCCTGTTCAAGGATCTGGAGGGGCGCATTGGCGACCTTGCCGGCAAGATCGAGGCGTTGCCGCGCGCAAACGAGGGCGAACATGCCAGCGATATCGATGCACGCCTGCGCGACCTGACCGCGCGGCTCGAAGAGAGCACACGGCGCCAGTCCAAGAGCGAAGCGGCACTGCTGACCACGCTGGACGAACGGTTGCAGGGTTTCCAGAAGGAACTGGAATCACGTCAGGCAGCCGCTCCGGTCGACACGCGTGCCATCGCGAATATCGAGGCCCGGCTGGAAGCGATTTCGGCGCACCTGGACGAGGCCAGCCGCGCAATCCTGCCGGAAGCCGACGCCTCCCTCGTGGCGACGCTGGGCAGCCGCCTCGACGAAATCGCCAGCCGCCTCGACGAGACGAGCCGCAATGCCGAAGCCGCCGACCGCAGCCTGATCGAACATCTGGAAACCCAGGTGGCCGACATGGCCCGCTTCATGTCCAACCCCGGCTCGAACCTGCCGGAGCTGGAAAACCTGACGCCGCGGCTGGAGGAAATCGAACGGGCGCTGGCAAGCAATCATGAAACGATCCTGCAGACCGCCCAGCGCGCCGCCGAGGACGCGCTGCGTACGGCTTCCGCCCACAATGCCGCCCATCACGATGCCGTCGCGGCACTGGCCGAGGATCTGAAATCGCTCGACAAGCTCGCCCGCCGCTCCGAGGAACGCAATACGAAAACGTTCGAGGCCATTCACGAAACGCTGCTGAAGATCGTGGACAGGCTGGCGACGCTGGAGGCATCGGGAACGGAGGGAAAGCCGGATGAGCGCGCCGCCCTGGCGGACGCGCCGCAGCCGGAACCGGCCAGAAAGGCGGCCAAGCGAACCGTCCAGCAAGCGCCCTCCATCGACACGGCCGAGGTATTCGACGACGCGGAACCGCTGAGCGAAGCTGCCGGCGACACGCGCGCGGCACCGGCTGTATCGCCATCGCAGGCTGCCGCGGCGGCCGCCCTTGCAGCCTTGCAGGATGGTGACACGGCAGTCATGGCGGAGGACGACAGGCGTCCCTCCATGCTGAACGGCCTGACGCGCGCCTTGCGGGGGAAGAAGCAGGCCGCGCCGCAGGAACCATCCATGGAAGGCGCCCCCGTTCTGGATGACGAGCAGGACGATACGCCCCTGGCGCCGGGCGACAGTGCGCCGGATCTGACCGCCATCATGGAAAAGGTGCGGGCAGACCGGGAGGCCGAGCGCGCCGGCGACCCGGATGCGGCCAAGGCGGATTTCATCGCCGCTGCACGGCGGGCGGCCCAGGCGGCTGCAGCCGAAGCGGAAATGCTGAAGGGCAAGACCACGCTTGGCAGCGCCGGCTCCAGGCTTTCGCTCGCCACGCTGCTGCAGGAAAAGCGCAAGCCGGTCCTGATGGCGGCCGGCGCGGTGATGATCCTGCTGGCAGGCCTCCAGGTGGGCAAGATGGTGCTTTCGGGCAACGAGGATGTGCCGGTCGCGGCGGAACAGGGATCGTTGTCCGAACCGGACACCGGGACGACCGCGGAAATTCCCGCCCGCCAGATCATGCCTGACGCGACCGCCGAAACCGGCGACGCGGACGGCAGCACCAATGCCATTGCAGCCGACACGGACAGCATCGAACCGGCGATCCCTGAACTGGAGGCCGATGCCGGCGACATCATGCCCCCGGACGTCATCGCTTCCGGCGATGCCGGCGAAACGGGCGGAACCGCCATGGCGGACGAGACGACGGGCGATGACGGCGCGGACGCGCCTGCGATCGCGTTCGGCCCGGTGGCGCTGCGCGAGGCCGTGGCCGCCGGCGATCCGAAGGCGTTCTTCGAGGTCGGCAACCGATACACGGAAGGCCGCGGGGTGGCCGCATCACCGGAAACGGCGGCGGAATGGTATGCCCGTTCGGCGGAAGCCGGTTTCGCGCCCGGTCAGTATCGCTATGGCAACCTGCTGGAAAAGGGCATCGGCGTGGAGCGCGACCTGGAAGGGGCCAAGACCTGGTACCAGTTGGCCGCGCAGCAGGGCAATGCCAGCGCCATGCACAACCTTGCCGTCCTCTTCGCCACGGGCGCCGACGGCGTGACGGACAACACGTCGGCCGTGCGCTGGTTCATGGAAGCGGCCGAACTGGGCGTCAAGGACAGCCAGTTCAACCTGGGCATCCTGGCTGCCAAGGGCGTGGGCATGAAGCAGGACCTGGAAGAATCGTACAAGTGGTTTGCGGTGGCCGCTCGCAATGGCGACAAGGATGCCGCACAGAAGCGCGACGAGGTGGCCAAGGCGATGCGGCCGGAACAGCTTGACCGTGCGCGGGCTAAGGCCGACCTGTGGAAACCGCGCACGCCCGACCTGGAGGCCAATACGCCTTCCATTCCCGAAGGCTGGACCGTCTCGAACGAAACGACCGCAAGCGTGGACATGACCAAGGCGGTGCGCAACATCCAGCTTATCCTGAACAAGAACGGTTTCGATGCGGGCGCGCCGGACGGCATCATGGGCGACAAGACCAAGCAGGCCATCCGCGACTTCCAGTCGGCCCATGGCCTGCCGGCGACGGGGGAAGTCGACAACGCGCTGGTCTCGAAACTGCTGGACATGAAATAAGTATGTGAAATTGCAGCGCCGCGGCACTGTAGCGGACGCTTCATCAACCATTGCTGCAATGAAGGTTTGACAGCCCGGTTCCGAAGGCGCAAGAACAGGCCAGACGGGGTGGGGTCGCCCCAGGTTTCCAATGCACGCGGGACTGGCGGGTGAGTATCTATCTCCCGATTGCAGAAATGTCAGCCAATGTCGCCGTGCTGCTGGCGATGGGCGCGGCGGTCGGTTTCCTTTCCGGCATGTTCGGCGTGGGTGGCGGCTTCCTCATCACGCCCCTGCTGATCTTCTACAACATCCCCCCGGCCGTCGCCGTCGCAACCGGCGCCAACCAGGTCGTCGCCTCATCGGTCTCCGGAGCGCTGGTTCATTTCAAGCGCAAGACGCTGGATTTCAAGCTCGGGACGGTGCTGCTGATGGGCGGCATGGCGGGATCGCTGGCGGGCGTGTTCGTCTTTGCCAAGCTGAGGGAACTCGGACAGCTCGACCTCATCGTTTCCCTGCTCTACGTGGTCTTTCTGGGCACGGTCGGCGGACTGATGCTGTGGGAAAGCATCGGCGCCATGGCACGCGCCAAGGGCGGCGCGGCGCCCAGCCTGCGCAAGCCGGGTCAGCACAACTGGATTCACAAGCTGCCGCTGAAAATGCGCTTTCGCGCCTCCAAGCTGTTCGTCAGCATCATTCCGGTGCTCGGACTGGGGGCCTTCATCGGCTTCCTGGCCTCCATCATGGGTGTCGGTGGCGGTTTCATCATGGTTCCGGCCATGATCTACCTGCTCAAGGTGCCGACCAATGTCGTCATCGGCACGTCGCTGTTCCAGATCGTCTTCGTCGCCGCCTTCACCACCATCATTCACGCCATGACCAACCAGACAGTCGATGCCGTGCTGGCGTTCCTGCTGATGATCGGCGGCGTGATCGGCGCGCAATACGGCGCCAAGGTGGGCCAGCGCCTGCGCGGCGAGCAGTTGCGCGCGCTGCTGGCCGGCCTCGTTCTGCTTGTTGGCCTGCGCCTTGCCATCGACCTCTTTCTGCAGCCCGCCAACATCTATTCGCTCGCCGCGACGGGAGGTCTGTGATGGCCGGCCGGCGGACATGGCTGGCCTGTCTCGCACTGCCCGCGCTGCTGGCGGCCCTGCCCGTGCAGGCGCAGGCGCAGGCGCAGGAACCGCTGCGCGAAGCCATCCAGATCGGCCTTTCGACCGACAAGATCGGCATCACGTCGAGCTTTTCAGGCGCTGACCTGACCATTTTCGGGGCATTGGAAAACGCCGACCCCGAGGTGCGGCGGACCGGGCGATACGACGTGGTCGTCGTTCTGGAAGGCCCGCCGCGCCTGGCCACGGTGCGGCGAAAGGACCGGTTCTTCGGCCTCTGGATCAACCGGCAGTCGGAAACCTTTCAGAGCGTGCCGGCGTCCTATTCCATCGCCACCACGCGGGCGATCCAGGACATCACGACCGAGACAAGCTACCGACAGCTCGCGCTCGGCGCGCCGAACCTGGCCTTCAACCAGGGGGCGGCCGAAAGCGGGCGGATTGCCGAATTTTCCGAAGCCCTGCGCACCATCAAGCGCGATACCGGTCTCTACACCGAACGGATCGGCGGTGTCCGCTTCCTGTCGCAGAACCTGTTCCGGGCGTCGCTGGCCATTCCCGCCAATGTTCCGGTCGGCACGCATCGCGCACGGGCCTTCCTGTTCCGAAACGGCGTCTTCATCGACGAGATGTCGGCGCCGCTGGTGATTGTCAAATCCGGGTTCGAAGCGGCCATATACAACATGGCGAAGACACAGGGCCTGACCTATGGCCTGTTCGCCGTGGCCCTGGCGGTGGTGACCGGCTGGCTCGGCCGGCTGCTGTTCCGCCGCGACTGACCTGAGCACGAGACAACGGGGGAGACGACATGAGCGAGGCAGGCCCGGGTTCGAACGGCAGGACCGCCATGGCACTGGCGCTGGCCGGCTTCATCCCGTTCCTGGCGCTGTTGCTGTGGCTCGCCGGCATCGACGACGATCATCCGTGGCGGGCAATGACCATCGACATGCTGAAGACCTATGGCGCGGTGATCCTGTCTTTCCTCGGCGGCATTCGCTGGGGCCTCGCCACGGGCCGCGACGACGCCACGACGGCGCGGATCCTGCTGCTTTCCACCGTGCCGTCGCTGGCCGGTTGGGCCGCTCTCGCCCTGCCCGACGCCCATGCCTTCGCCCTCCTGGCGGTTGCCTTCGCAGCGCAGGGCGCCTGGGACCAGTTCACCGTTCACGCAGGACATGCGCCGGCCTGGTTCGGTCATTTGCGCATGCGGCTCAGCCTGCTGGTGGTCACGGCCATGGTGGCCGCCTTCTGGCTGACGCACTGACAGCGGCAGGTCAATCGGGCCGCAGGCGGCTGGCGGCAAGCGGAAAGAGCCGCGCCTCGCCCAGCATGCAGGCGCGCAGGTTCGGGCGGTCGAACAGGCCGGAAAAGGCAGCATCGAGGATGTTCAGGCAGCCGGTATAGGCGCCGAAGGCCGGGAGGATGATGCGCCGGCCATCGGTCGCGAAACAGGCACGGCGTACCGAACGGCCGCGATGCACAACCCTTGCGCCGGGATGAAGATGGCCCGCCACCTCGCCCTGAGCACCGGCGGCCGGGCGCGGCTCGTGACGCAGCCTCAGCGACGCCATGCACAATTCCGCCACCGTCTCGCCGCCAAGGCCGGCTGGCGCTTCGGGGTCGTGATTGCCGGCAATCCAGATCCAGTCGCGCCCCGCCATCAATTCCGACAGGAGTGCCATTTCCTCGCCCGGCAGGCGCGCCGCCGCCTTCGCGTCGTGAAAGCTGTCACCGAGGCAGACGACCGTGGCCGGATCGTGACGCGCCACCGCCTCGCCAAGGCGCAGCAGGGTGGCCCGCGTGTCGTATGGCGGCAGGTATTGCCGGCGGCCGGCAAAGGCGGAGCCCTTTTCCAGATGGAGATCGGCAACCAGCAGCGCACGGCTTTCCGGCAGCACGGCCACACCGCAAGGGTCGAGGAGAATGGCGCTGCCGGCGAGCTGCGTTTCCAGGAGATCGGGCAAGCGGCGCACGGTTTGCCGCGGCCTTGCGGCGCTGCCCTCAGCCATCGGCGGCCTCATGTACCAGTTCATCGGCTATCTCCGCCAGAAGCGTGTCGCTGACGCTGCCTTCCACCCGTTCACGGCCGATTTCAAGCATGATCGGCACGGCGAGCGGCGAAATCCGCTCCAGCGCGCGGTGGACGATGCGTCCCCTGATTCGTGCCAGCATTTCACCCAGTCTTCGCACGTCGAGCAAGCCCGCAGCCGCATCGGCGCGCGTGGCCTTGAGCAGGATGTGATCGGGTTCATGGGTGCGCAAGACGTCATAGATGAGGTCGGCGGATACGGTGACCTGCCGGCCGGTCTTTTCCTTCCCGGGATGACGGCGCTCGATGAGACCGGCGATCACCGCGCAATAACGGAAGGTGCGCTTGAGCATGAAACTCTCGTCCAGCCACGCTTCCAGATCGTCGCCGAGCATGTCCTCCTCGAACAATCCGCCCCAGGAGATGTCTCCGCGCGATGCCATCGCGCCCATGTCGCCCAGCGACCAGACAGCCAGCGCATAGTCGGTGGCGACAAAGCCGAGCGGGCGGGCGCCCATCCGCTCCAGCCGGCGCGTCAGCAGCATGCCGAGGGTCTGGTGCGCCAGCCTGCCTTCAAAGGGATAGCAAACCATGTAGTGCCTGCCGGCGCGGGGGAAGGTCTCGATGAGCAGGTTGTCGCGGTCGGGCAGGACCGACTTGTCGCGCTGCAGGCGCAGCCAGTCGGCCACCTGGTCCGGCAGGCTCGACCAGCAGTTCGGATCGGCCAGCATGGCGCGGACCTGTTCGGCCAGATAGGTGGACAGCGGGAACTTTCCGCCCGCATAGGCCGGAATGCGCGCCTCCGTGTCAGCGGCGGTGGAGACGAAACACTCGTTCTCGCGAATACCCTGGAAGCGCAGCACCTTGCCGGCAAACAGGAACGTGTCGCCCGGGGAAAGCTGTTCAAGGAAATATTCCTCGACCTGACCCAGGACAGGCCCGCCGCGCAAGGGGCCCGCGCGCCCGGCGCGGGCCAGCCGCACGGTCAGCATGGGCGATTCGATGATCGTGCCGACATTGAGCCGGTATTGCTGCGCAACGGAGGGATGGGAAATGCGCCAGGTGCCATCCGCTGTCCGCCGGATGCGGGCGAAGCGCTCGTAATTGCGCAGCGCATAGCCGCCGGTGGCAACGAATTCGATCACGCGGTCGAAATCGTCGCGGGACAGGCGGGCATAGGGTTCGGCCAGACGCACCTCCTCGTACAGCGCATCGGCTTGAAACGGTTCGGCGCAAGCCATGCCGAGCACATGCTGGGCCAGCACGTCCAGCGCGCCTTCGCCCAGGGGCGGCGTGTCCTGCGCTCCATGGTCGTTGGCCTCGAGGGCGGCGCGGCATTCCAGCACCTCGAAACGATTAGCCGGAACGAGAATGGCGCGGCTGGGCTCGTCCATGCGATGGTTGGAACGGCCGATCCGCTGGGCCAGGCGGCTGGCCCCCTTCGGCGCGCCGACATGAATGACCAGGTCCACATCGCCCCAGTCGATTCCCAGGTCGAGCGTGGAGGTGGCGACGATGGCGCGCAGGCTGTTGGTCTCCATCGCCTTCTCCACCCTGCGCCGCTGGCTTACGTCCAGCGAGCCATGGTGCAGCGCGATCGGCAGGCTGTCCTCGTTCACGGTCCACAGTTCCTGAAAGACCAACTCGGCCTGGCTGCGGGTGTTGACGAAGACGAGCGTGGTGCGGTTCCGGCGGATCTCCTCGTAGATGTCCGGAATGGCGTAGCGCGCGGAATGACCCGACCAGGGGATGCGGTCCTGCGATTCCAGGATGCGGATCACCGGCTTGGCGCCGCCCTCCACCTGCACGATATCCGCCATGGCGCCGCCTGGCGGCTGCGGGACAAGCCAGCGGCGCAGCCCTTCCGGATCGGCCACGGTGGCCGAGAGGCCGATGGTCCGCAGGTTCGGGCGCAGGCGGTGCAGGCGGGCCAGCCCGAGCGCCAGGAGATGCCCGCGCTTCGATGTCACCAGTGAATGCAGTTCGTCCAGCACGACCGTTTCGAGATCGGCGAAAAAGCGCCCGGCATCCTTTGCCGCCAGAAGCAGGGCGAGTTGTTCCGGCGTGGTCAGAAGAATGTCCGGCGGTGCCAGTTTCTGGCGTTGCCGCTTGTGGCCGGGCGTGTCCCCGGTGCGGGTTTCGACCTCGATCCCGAGCCGCATTTCGGCGATGGGGCGGGCAAGGTTGCGCTCGATATCCACCGCCAGCGCCTTGAGCGGGGAAATGTAGAGTGTATGGATTCCACGTTTCGCCTCGCCTGGCCGCCCTGGCTTCCTCCGTGACAGGTCGATCAGGCTCGGCAGGAAGCCGGACAACGTCTTGCCCGCCCCTGTCGGGGCGATCAGCAAGGCAGAGCGGCCGGCTTCGGCAAGCGAAAGGATGGCACGCTGATGCGGCCTCGGCCTCCATCCCCGGCTTTCAAACCAGTTGCTGAAGACCGGGGGCATATCAGCGTGGGCGGCGGCGCCCGCCTCGTGAGTGGGAAGCTGTGTCACGCGCGCAAGATAGGGTGCGGCGCGCGCACGGCCAAGCATCAATGGGGATGCACGGGCCGGTCCGGACCGGTTTCTTCCTCGCCATGCACGCGCGCAGACCAGACAGGCCGATCCGGCGCGCCGGGGCCGGCCTTTTCGGCAACCACGACGAAGCCCGCGACCGGTTCGCCCCGGTCCTTGCGGATTTCATGCCTGGCGAAGGAAACCGGCTCCAGCCCGCAGGCTTCCAGCCGCGCTCGCAGGTAGGCCTCGCCATGGGCAAAGCGCATGGAAGGGCGCAAGACGACATCGCCATCTCCCGCCGCCGCCTCGACGGTGAAACCGAAGAGGCCGCCTGGCGCCAGCGCCGATGCCACCCAGTCAAAGATGCGTTCGAGATCGCCCAGATACATGAACACGTCGGCTGCCGTGACCAGATCCGGGGCGATTCCCGTCCAGGGGTGAAGCATGGTGAGATCGGCCTGCTCCAGCCGGTCATAAATTCCCTTGGCAGAAACCTTGCGCAGCATCTCGGCGGAAATGTCCATGCCTTCAAGGCGGCTGGCCATGGTTCTCAGCCGGACGCCCATCAGGCCGGTTCCGCATCCCAGATCCAGCGCCTTGGCGAAACCGCCACGGCCAACCGCGACAAGCGACTCCGCAAGCCGGTCCGGCGCGGCATAGGCGAGTCGTTCCACCAATGCGTGATCGAACTCGTCGGCATAGGCATCGAACAACGTTTCCACATAGGCGGACGGCATGACCGCCATGTCGGCCGCCTGGCCGGCGAGTTGCAGCTTTAGCGTCGCGCCAAATGGATCGTCAGGATCGAGGCTGAGGGCCCGGCGCCAGCACGCCGCGGCTGCCGGGAGATTGCCCGCCTTGTCCTCGATTTCGCCCAGCCGGAACCAGCCCGCAGCCCATTGCCCGACGCGATCGAGGGCCTGGCGGTAAAGATCGGCGGCGGCCGCGGCATCGCCGGATTGCAGAAGCATCTCGCCATAATCGGCGCGCCGGTCGGCAAGCATGTCGCCGGACGAAAGCAGGACAGGTTTCATGAAGGACTGGACCCGGGAAGAAACGGACAAGCGCCTATGCCGCCGAACCTGCAGGAAATCAACTGTCTTTTTGGCAGAAGTCGCCCAGGTTCAGGAGTCGGGAATGAAAACACGAATGCTGAAGATGTCCACCGGCTTCCTGCCTTGCGCGATATCGGGCGTCAGGCTGATGGAGCCGAAGGAACCGGGGGCGCGATCCGGCAGATCGATCTCGAACAGGAAATCGCTGCGGGACGCCTCGACATCGAAGCGCTTGCGGCCGCAATCGCCCAGTTCCGCCAGGCTGCAGCGAATGGACATCTGGGTGGATTCCCCTTCCGGCGCAGCCGCATTGATGTCAAAGGTCACGCGCTTTCCCGCCAATTGCGAAAGAATACCTTCTCCCAGGTCGAAAACCGCGGCGGAGTCGGTCGCGCTCGGCGTGATCCGCAGCGCCTTGTCTGATCCCTCGCCGCTCACATCCACCGTGGTGCCCGAGGGAGCGGTCACGGTGGTCGGATCATCGGGCGTGAACACGGTGATCCAGCTTCCCGCTTGCGGCAATGCCCCGAGCGACCCGGCGGTCCCCGGCTCGGCCGGCTTGAACTCGTCTTCGCGCAATTGCACCGGCGGATTGGGGACCGCGCCATCGCGGACAGAAAGAGGCAGCAGGGCCTGGCTGGAATAGAGCCACCAGATGCCCATCGCGACGAACACGGCCAGCAGGCTGACCGTCAAAAGGCGGGCGAACGGCCGGCGCTTCCTTCGCCGTCCCTGCGGAAGACCGCTCTCCGGCTCCGGCCCGGCAGCGGAAGCGGCCGGGATCCCGCCTTCCTCGTCGGTACGCGTGACCCGCAATTGCGACACGAAATCGGTCTCGGATTCAGCTTCCGGCGCGGCCGCGGGCGCGGCCTCGACACGTGGTTCCGGCGCTGCCACCGTTTCATCCGCAGGCGGTTGCGGCTCAGGACCGGTCTCCAAGGCGGGCCGGAATTCCGTTTCGATCGCACGGATGCGCTTTCGCAGAGCCTCGCGCCTGTTCGCCGCTGTTTCCGCCGGCAGGTCCGGGTGGGATTTCAGCGATCGCTCAAGGGCGGACAAGGCGGACAGATAGACCCTTTCGCGATGCTTCGGGTCGGACGCGTCTCCCTTTTCCAGGGCTGCGCGGATTGCCTTTTCTATCGGGTCCAAATCACTGTCCCCCGGTTGATCCTGCCATGACGTTAGCTGCGCTGCCTGAAGGGATCAACCGGGGGACGACGGATGGCTGTCAGCCTTCCATGTCGCCTCGCCCGCGCCAGGTTTCACGCAGGACAGAAGCGATATCGGCAACCGGCGCGCGGGTGTCGATCGGCTTGTCGACCGGGTCGGCACCCAGCGAGGTGTAGACCGCTCCGAACGCATTCTGCAGATCGGCATAGGCGACGTCGAACTCAACGGCTGCGACCAGCGTGTTCATCTCCTCACGGATCAGGTTCTGGTCGCTGGTTGCGTCTGCGCTGGCACGGGCCTTGATCTGACTGAGGATCTTGCGCTGGACATTGTAATATTCAGCGGCCGTGGCCGCTTCCCGGCGCAGGTGCTCGTAGCGGGTTCTGGCAACGAAGACCTGGGTCAGGATGGCCATCGTCAGGGCCTGCGCCTGGGCATCCAGCAGGTTGCCATCGGCCTCGATCGATGCCTTGACGGCGGGATACTGGACAAGGCGCATCAGGTTCCAGCCGACCTTCGCTCCCCAGGAAACCCAATCCGTGCTGTAGAGAAGATCGTTGGTATCGAGGTTCAGGCCGGCATAGAGCTGCGCGCCCGGAAGGATTTCCAGCAATGCGGCGCGCGCTTCCTTTTCGTTGATCCGGCCGCGATACACGGATTCGCGGAACTCCGGACGGTTGCGCAAGGCCACCATCATCATCTCGTCCGGCGATCCCGACAGTTTGAGATCGACCATGTCGCGCTTGGGAACGACGAGCTTGAACGCCGTGCCCGGCTTGAGGTTCATCAAAGCAGCCAGCTTGTGGCGCGCGGTCGTCAGTTCGCGTTCGAGCTTCTGGATCTTGCGCTTGATGTCAACCAACTCACGCTCATAGGTCAATGAGGCTAGTGGCGAGGTCTGACCCGACCGGCGCAATGCCTGGTTCTTGCGCTGCGTGGTGCGAACCCGGGCTTCCAGCGCGTTCAGGCCGGACAGCAGGCGCTCCGCGCTGATGGCGCGCCAATAGGCAGTACGCACATCCTCGATGATCTGGTTTGCCACCTTGCGTTTCTGTTCCTCCGCGACAAGCGCCTTGTCGGCAGCCTGCTGCGCGCGGACGTAGGACAAACCGAAATCCAGCACATGCCAGGAGAAGGAGAGATCCGCCGACAGCGTTTCCTTCTCGGAGGATGTGCTGGGTTCGGCCGAACGGGTTCCGGAAAAGAGCGTTCGCGAATAGCTGGCATCAAACCGGTCCCGCCCGGCATAGCCGGCATTTGCAACCAGTTGCGGCAGCATTTGCGCCGACGCGTTGCGCAACTGCTTCTGGGCAAGCGTCACCTGCATCATCTCCACGCGATGATCCAGATTGTATTTCAGCGCCCGGGCCATGGCCTCGTAGAGCCCGATCGGCGCCGTCACCGGTTCCTGGCCGCGTTCCAGGCCCTGCAGGTTCATTGATGCCCGGCTGGCGATCTCTGCCTGTGTCAGCGGCGCCGGTGTCACGGCGCAGCCAGCCAGAAGACCGGACATGGCCAATGCGACGATGGCAAGCCGGCGCGGCGACCCCGTCCGGCCGCGCTCCGCTTTACGCGTATTCTTCATCATAATCCCCTTCAGGTTGTATTGCCGGCCATGCCGATGCGTGTTCATCCCTGCCATGACCTTACCCCTTCAATGCCTGTAGAAGCCGTGCCGTCTCATTGGCCGCACGGTTCGAAAGATAGGCCATCCGGTCTTCGATCGAGGCGCCGGTGTCCATGGCGAATCTGGCGGCAGCGGTCTGCACAACTTCGCCGGAAATACGGTCCACATCGACCGGAACGACCAATTCCTGCCCGTCGCCGAAGCGGATACGGATTTCCAGCGATACTTCGCTCGTCCCGGCCGGCCACAGGATCATGGCCTGATCGCTGCCCAGCCGTGTGACCCAGGCTGGAATTTCCCCGCCATCCGGTCCCGTGATCCGCCATTCGCCTTGCGAACCGCCGGTCTGGTCGAGCAGCAGATATGTCCGTCCGTCCCTTCCGATGGTGGAAATCTCCACGCCTTGCGTTCCATCGCCCAACGAAAGCGAAACACTGCCGCCATGCTCCTGGCCCACGTCGAAACCAAGGCCATCACCGCTGACGGAATAGGTCTCTCCGAGTTCGTCGATCCAGCGCAGCGTGCCTGCGACCGACATGTCATCGGCGAGCGGCGTTGCTGCCGCTCCATCGTTCGTGGAGCCATTGTCTCCAAAGCCGGTCAAGCCCTGCGTGCCGTCCGGTGCGCCGGCATCGGAACGGGGCGCATTGCCCAGCGGCGGCATGATGACACCGAGCCTGCCTGTGCCCGACACATTGCCGGCTTCGTCCTGCTGGCTCGCCGTCACGTCGCCGGAGGTCTGCGGCGCGGTCGAGGTCACCGGACCCCAGTCGCCATTGCCGTCCACCGTCGCCGTGCCCGTCGTGCCATCCGGGAAGGTCACCGTGACCTCCGAGCCCGGCTCGCCCTTGCCGCTCACCGACAGCGTGCCGTCGGCATTCGGTGTGGCGGTGACGCCCGTCGGGTCGAGCGGCGCGGTCGTGTCCGTATAGGGTTCTGTATCCGGGCCATCGACATTGCCCTGGGAGTCGGTCTGCTTGACCGACAGGTTGCCGGAAGTCTGCGGCGCTACGGATGTAACCGACCAAGTACCGTTCGCGGCGACGGTGGTGCTTTCCGTCGAGCCGTCGGGATATGTCACCTCGATGGTTGCCCCGGGCTCGCCCGTTCCCGTGGCTGTCAGCGTGCCATTCGAATTTGCACTCGTCCCGGAGACGGCCATGGGTTCGGTAACCCCGGCAACGGTCATGGTGGCGACGGCTGTTGCGGTGCCGCCATTTCCGTCGTCGATCTGGTAGACGATTGACGTCGTGCGGCTTTCGCCGGTGTCGAGATCGTTGAAATCCGCACCGGGGTCGAAACTGATGCTGCCGTCATCGTTCAGGGTGAACGTGCCGCCGCCAGAACCGGCAATGGCCGAACCGACATTGTCGC
The DNA here is from genome assembly GCA_020637775.1 of Brucellaceae bacterium. Classification (GTDB taxonomy): domain Bacteria; phylum Pseudomonadota; class Alphaproteobacteria; order Rhizobiales; family Rhizobiaceae; genus Zhengella. The sequence goes on from JACKJV010000001.1 coordinate 84,193, forward strand.
CATCGGCCAGTGCGGCGAGTGCGGCTTTGTCCGTTCCTCCGGTCACGCGCGTGACGGTGAACGTATCGAGATCGACATCGATATCGGCGCCATTGCCATTGTCATCGAAGACATTGCCGCTGAAACCGGTGTCCTCATCCGTCGCAAGCGCATCGTCCTGCGCGACAGGCGCATCGTTCACGGCCACGACGGAAATGCTCGCAGCCGCCGTATTCGACTCCTGGCCAGCGGAATCCGTGACCGAGAATGCGAAACCGCGTGTGCCTTCGGTCGGATTCTGGCTGGTGTTTTCATAGGTCATTCCGGCAATGATGGCCGAAAGATCCGCCGAGGCCATGGGCGTGGTTGCGCCGGCCGCATTGGTGACTGTGAAGGTGCCCGTGGCCGCGACATAGGCGACATCCACCTGCATGCCGCCCACGGTGATGCCGTTGAGGCTGGCATCCTGCGACAGGTCGACGGTCTGGCCGGCAATGGTCACTTGTTCGGACGCGCCATCGGCGATGCCGGAGGCCACGACGGTCAGTGACGTGATATCGGCTTCGCCAAGGTCGGACAGCGTCGCATCGCTGTCGGCGATCGCCACCGGGCCGCCATCTTCCGTGAAGGTGGCTGACGCATTCAGCGCCTCCGGAACGGTCCCCATGATGGCGAACTGGAAGAAGAGACCGGATTGCGCGGTAATCTGAAGGTCCTGCATTCCCGAAATGTCGAAGACGATCAACTGGTCCGACTGGAAGCCCGACGGCGAACCGAGCCCGCTCAGTTCCCCGGTCGCCGCATCATAGGGAATGTCCAGGGTGACCGCACCGAGATAGCGGTCGGTCTGTTCGACAATTGCCGGGGTCTGACCGTTGGCATCGATCAAGGTGACGCGTTCAGCGCCATCGACATCCTTGAGGACGAGGAACGTGCCTTCAGGGATGATGCCGCCGTTGAAGGAAATGATCGCCGGCTGGTTTTCCGCACCAAGGCGCATTTCGGTCAGCGAATCGGCGTAGGCATCGGTGAAGTTCGGGTTCTCGACCGGCGCTGTTCCGGTAACCGTTACAGAAGCGCCGGTGACGGTGAAACCGGTTCCGTCGGGCAGGCTGCCTGTCAGGGAACCGGCCGAACCGGACACGTCAGACCGCTCGACAATGGTGGCGCTGTTGGTCGCACCGGTGGAATTGTCGGCGTCCAGCGACAATTGCGCGGCATCATTGACACCGGCGACCGAGATGGATGCGGTTGCCTGTGCCGTGAAGCCACGCGTATCGGTGACGGTGATCTTGAAGGACCGGTCGCCTTCGGTCGGCGCCTGGGACGTGTTGCCGTAGCGCAGGATATCGAGAGCGGTGCGCGCCTGCGCCTCGGTCAGGGACTGGCCGTCGGCGGCGTTGGAGATCGTTACCGTTCCGGTCCCGTCGAACTGGAAGCGGTAGTTCGTGCCCTCAACGAGCATGTTCACATCGAACGTGCTTCCGCCCTGTGTGAAAATCGCGCTCGTGGTCGTGCGGTTCATCGGATAGAGCTTTTCGTGCCCGCTGTCCGGGAACGTGCCGTCGAATTCAACGGTCAGCGAGGCGATGCCGACACCGTCGATATCCGAAATCACCAGATCCGTGGCGTCCTGTAGCGGCGTCCCGCCCTGCAGGCCTTCGGTGAAGGTCCCCGCAAAGCCCGTACCGCTCGCGCCGGAACTGTCATCGCCATCCAGATCGATGAAGGGGTTGTCGTCGACCGGCGTGATGGTGCCGAATTTCATGGTCAGCGGGGCACCGTCGTCGGTGCCGTCGGTCGGGACCACGGTCAGGTCGGGAACCGGGCCGATGTAGTTGGCCGCCGGCGTAAAGCTGACCGCGCCGTTCTCGTCCACCCGGATCGTGCCGACCGGGTTTCCGCCGGCATCGACAATATCGCTCGGCGTGCCCAGCGTCAGGGCATCCGGCGTGCCGTCGCCATCCAGATCGATGGAAGCGGAGGCGACGGTGACCGTGTCGCCCTCGGCGTCCGTGACGCCATCCAGCACATTGGCCGTGGCTTCCGTGTCCTCGGTGACGGGGAGATCGGCAATGGACCCGGCGGGCGCATCGTTGACCGCGGTCACCGTGATCGAGGCGGATCGGACGGCGGAACTGAGTTCTCCGTCAGTCACGCTGACCGTGATATCCCGGGTCGTCGTGTCCGGATTTTCCGAGACGCTGGAATAGGTTATCGCTGCGATGGCCGCCTGGTAGTCGGCCAGTGTGGCTGAACCGGTCAATTCGATGGTGATCGTGCCAGCCGATGTCAGGCTGCCCGGTGCCGCGCCGGCCAGCGAGATCCCGGCCGGCAAGGTCCCGACGGTCAGCTGATCGCCGGCAAAGCCATTGGTCAATCGAATGGTCGCGCCTTCGAGCATGGTATCGTCAAAGTCGGAGATCAGGACACCGCCAGAAATCGCGGCAGGTGCGCCATTCTCGGTGTATGCGCCATTGTAATGGCCACCGACCGCGCCGGAACCGTTGTCATCGTCCAGGTCCAGCGTCGGCGCGTCGTTCACCGGAATGACGTGAATGGTCGTTGTCAGCGTGGCGGTCGTGGCCAGTGCTGAATCCGTCGCCTGGATGGTGATCGTGCGGTCGGCCGGATCGGGATTTTCCGGATTTGTCGCCGACGGGATGAACTCGATGCCCTTGATGACCGTCGCCCAGTCGGCGCTGGTGGTCGTGGCTTCCCCGGTCAGCGTGATGGTGACCGTGCCATCGGCAGCCAGGGGCGTGGACGGCACGACAGATGGTATTATCCCGCCGGGCATGGACCCCGGCATGAAGAACATGTCGCCCACCAGACCGTTGGTCAGGGTGATGACGACTTCCATGATGTCGTCTTCCGGGTCGGAGATGGTGAAATCGGAATCGACAATCGTCAGGCGCGGTCCTTGCTCGGTGAAGGTGGTCTCGAAACCGCCGTCATCGGCGCCGTCATCGGTGGTGTCGCCCGGTGTTCCGGAATCGTTGTTCGGGTCGAGATTCATCACCGGCGCATCGTTGACGGCGGTGATCGGGCCGAAGGAGACCGTGCCCGGCGCGCTGTTCACGGTGCCATCGGTGGCGACATAGGTCAGGTTCGGCACGGCGCCGGTATAGTTGAGCGCCGGAACGAAGGTCACGTTGCCATCAGCCGTCACGGTGATCGTGCCAATGGCGTTGCCGCCGGCATCGGTGATGGGCGTCGCGGTGCCCAGCGTCAGCGCATCGGGCGTGCCGTCGCCATTCGTGTCCATGGTCGCGGAAGCGATGGTGATCGTGTCGCCATCGGCATCCGTGTCATTTGCCAGAACGTTGACCGGACCTGCCGTCGTATCCTCCGTCACGGGAATCGTGTCGGCCACGGTGACGGGCGCGTCATTGGTGTCGCGGAACAAGAGGTCCGTCGTGAGCGGAACGGCATTGGAGCCGTCGGCGTTCAACGCGGGCACGCCTTCCAGCGCGAAGTTCCCGGAACCGTCCATGTTTTCGTCATTGGCGTCGAAGCCGTCATTGGCGTCGGCGCTCTCGAAAATGTCGAGCAGGCCGTCGCCGTCGGTGTCGGTGGTATCGGTGACAGAGGTCGGCGCGCCATCGCCGCGCTCGGCAATGTCAGCCGTGCCGTCGCCATCGCTGTCGGCATCGATGAAATCCGCCGTGCCGTCGCTGTCGGTGTCGACGGGTGTCAGGCCCTCGCCCGCGCCGGGCGTGCTTTCATAGGCGTCATCGAGGCCATTGCCATCGGCATCGACCCCGGACGGCGCGATGTAACCGGCTGTCTCCTGTGCCTCGACATTGTCAGTGATGCCGTCATTGTCGGAATCAAGGTCGAGGTAGTCCGCGATGCCGTCCGAATCGGTATCGGCAGCCAGCGGGACCACAAATCCGACATCCGTCGGGGCGCGCACTATAATGTCCGAGCCTGAGAATTCCTTGATGTAGGTAAAGGTGAAGCTGGTGCGGCCGGCCTGCCCGATCAGCAGCACGGACGGGCCATCAGGGGTGCTCGTGCTCACGAAACGAACCTCGTCAGGATTTTCCTGGGTCGTGATCGTCTCGGTCGGACGCGTGTGATAGGCCGCGATCTGATCCCAGGCAACGGCTAAACCGCCGGGCAGGTCGAGATCGACGATCGTGGTTCCGAAGTTGATCGCCGCGGGCGTCGTGGTCCCGGCCTCGAAGAAATCGAGGCGGAAGACATAGTCCTGCTCCTTTCCGTCAACTGTCGGCAATGTCGCGCCGGGTAAATCCGTTCTGAACACATATTCCTGGTCCACCGGCTGGCTGACCACGGTATAGACGACGTCGATCGAGCGTCCCTGGAAGGACAGGGCGTCGCGATAGGTCGCCGATGCGCCGACACCGGTTGTCGAATGGATGATGACCTCGGATGGCGTTGTCTGCACGGCCAGTTCGCCGACGCCGGCATAGTAGAACGGCGAGGCCGCCGGCGTGCCGTATTCCACCGTGTCGAGAATGCCGTCATTGTCGTCGTCGATGTCGTCGGTATTGGCGACGCCGTCGCCGTCGGAATCGCGAGCCAGCGTGATCGTGCCGGTGCCGGTGCCGCCATTGCCGTCGGAGACCACGTAGTCGATCGGTTCAAGATCGTTGACGCCCTGCGCCATGACGAAATCGAGCGTGCCGTCGGCCTTCAGCGTCACCGTCGTGCCTGAGGCGAGCGTCACCGGCGTACCGACCGTCAGCGCGATCTGTTTGCCCGGATCGGCACGGTCGATGATGTGCGTCAGGGTGAGCGTGTCGCCATCGGCATCAGTGTCGTTGGCCAGCGGATCGACATTGACCGCCACGCCCGGCACGGCTGTGACCGGCCCATCGGCCACGGCGACCGGGGCGTCGTTGACACCGATCACGGTGCCGAAGGACACGGTGACCGGCGCGCCATTGTCGGTGCCGTCGGTCGGCGTATAGGTCAGGTCCGGCACGGCGCCGTCATAATTCGAAGCAGGCACGAAAGTGACGTTGCCGTCGGCGGCGACGGTGATGGTGCCGATGGCATTGCCGCCGGCGTCGGTGATGGGCGTCGCCGTGCCCAGCGTCAGCGCATCCGGTGTACCGTCGCCATTCGTGTCGATGGTGGCGGAGGCGATGGTGATCGTGTCGCCTTCCGCGTCGCTGAGATTGGCGAGCACATTGACCGGGCCCGCCGGCGTATCCTCCGTCACCGAAACAGGATCGGCCGTGCCGGTGGGCGCATCGTTGACCGGGACGACCGTGACACTGGCGGTGGCGGTGTTGGAGGTCAGGCCGCCCGCATCGGTGACCGTGAAGGCGAAGGCGCGCGCGCCTGCGGTCGGATCCTGGCTGGTGTTCTCGTAGGTCATGCCGGCGATCAGCGTGTCGAGATCGGCCACCGCCATGGGGGTCGTGGCGCCCACCGTATTGGTGACGGTGAAGCTGCCGGTGGCCGCGTCATAGGCGATATCGACCTGCGTGCCGCCCACGGTGATGCCGTTCAGGGTGGCATTCTGGCTCAGGTCGACCGTCTGGCCGCCAATGACCACCTGCTCGGCCGCGCCGTCCGCCGTGCCGGAGGCGACGATGGTGAGTTTCGTGATGTCGGATTCGCCGAGATCGGAGACCGCCGTATCGCTGTCGGCGATGGACACCGGGCCGCCATCCTCGGTGAAGGTGGAGGACGCGCCGGCGGCACGGCCGTTGACGCGGAAGCTCAACTGTTCATTGGCCGATTCATTGTCCGGGGCCTTGGTGCTGGCATAGTCCACCGAGACATTGTCGCCTTCGACGGTGACAGACCATGTGGCTGGATTGACACTGACCGCGAAAATCAACGTGTCACCGGAATGGATCGCATCGCCGTCGGCAAAATTGGAAATCTGGCCATCGGGATCAGACAGGACGGCTGAACCGCCGCCGGTCCAGGTCAGCGTGTAGGTGCCTTCGCTGGTCTCCACGCCAGCCCTGCCGGCCACGACGACGGAATCGACCAGGCTGTTGGCTTGCGCGGTCGCCTGGAAGTCGAAGCTGTAGGTATCGTTTCCGACAGCGCCGTCATTGCTGGCCTGAACGTAGATGCCGCCCGTCTCGGCCACGGCCAGGAAGCCGGGCGCATAGCCGGTCGAACCGGTCAGGGTGACCGAATAGTCCGCGCCCCAGGTGGCGCTGTCGCCCATGGTGCCGGTGGCGGTGGTGCCGTCATTGCCGGTTACCGCGATGCCAACGGGCATCCCCGTGGCGGGTGTGCTGTCATCGGCGTCGAGATCGATGACCGGCGCGTCGTTGACCGCGGCCATGGCGACGCGGAAGCGCGCCTCGTTCGACACGAGGCCATCGGCATCGGTTGCCCTGAACGTGATGTTGCGCACCGTTCCCAGCGGATTATCGCTGGTGTTTTCATAGGTGACCGTGCGTAGCAGAGCCGTCAGGTCGGCGTCCGGGATCGGCGTGGTGGCGCCGGCCGTGTTGGTGATGGTGAAGATGCTGGAGGTTGCATTGAAGGCAATGTCCACCTGGCTGCCGCCGATATCGACAGCATTGACCGTGGTGGTCGTGCCAAGGTCGAAGACATGGCCGCCGATGGAGACCTGTTCCTCCGCGCCATTCAACCGGTTGCTGACGGTGATCTGCAATTGCGTCAGGTCGTTGTCGCCCTGCGAGGAGACGATGGCATCGGCCTGGGGGCCCAGCAAGGGGGCGGCGCCCTCGGTGAAGGTTCCCGATGTGCCCGTGCCATGGCCGATGACGCGGAAGAGGATGTCCTCGCCGGTGGTTTCGGCGCCGCCGTCGGACGCGTAAGAGACCGTGACATTGTCGCCCGGCACCTCGACGGCCCAGCTCGCGGTATCGATCGCCACGGCCAGGTGCAGCACATCGCCCGACAGGATGATGTCGCCATCGTTGAAATTGTCGATCTGGCCATCCGGATCGGACAAGATTGCATGGCCGCCGCCGGTCCAGGTGAGAGTGTAATTGCCCGGCGAACTGTTGATGCCCGACGTACCGCCGGCGATCACGGCATCGACCGCGCTGCCGGCAGCCGGCGTCGCCGTGAAATCCACGGTGTAGCTGTCGCCTCCCGCCAGATCATCCTGTGCCCGGGCAATGACGCCGACAATCGTGCCGTCATTCCTCGTGAAGGTGTCCATGGCCGGCGCGTAACCGGTGAAAGCGGTGCGGTTCAGTTCCCAATTGGCGGTCCAGCTCGTTCCGTCACCGATGAGACCCGTGGCCTGGTCGGCGGATTCCGTCACCAGGTTGATGAGCGCGAAACCGCCGGGATTGGTTGTCACATCGGCGACGTCGAGGTCGATGACCGGCGCATCATTGACCGGCGTGATGTCGGCGAATTGCAGCGTGCCCGGCGTGTTGCCGCCAATGCCGTCGGTGGCGACAAAGGTGATGGCGGGCACGGGGCCGCTATAGTTGACGTCGGGAACGAAGACATAGTTGCCATTCGCGTTGATGCGGATCGCGCCGATGCCGCTGATCGCCGCCGTCTCGCCGGGATTGTAGGTTGCCGGGTCGCCGGCAATGGTGAAGCTGCCGACCGTGACCGGATTGCCGTCGGGATCGGATGCGCCGGTCAGCACGTTGCCCGTCACGGCCGTGCCCTCGGTGACGGGCACGGACGCGCCGGCCGGCGGCAGGACCGGCGGATTGTTGGCCGTGAATGTGCGGAAGTTGAGGTCGGCTGTCAGCGGTGTGGCGTTGGAGCCATCCGGATTGAGACCGGCCACGCCGGCCAGCGCGAAAACACCCAGATCGCTGATGTTTTCGTCGTTGGCGTCGAAGCCGTCATTGGCGTCGGCGCCCTCGAAAATGTCGAACAGGCCGTCGCCGTCGGTGTCGGCCGTGCTGGTCAGGCTGGTTGCCTGGCCATCGCCGCGCTCGTTGATGTCGAGATTGCCGTCGCCGTCGCTGTCGCTGTCCAGGAAGTCCGCAAAACCGTCGCCGTCGGTGTCGACGGGAGTGAGGCCTTCGCCCGCGCCGGGCGTGCTTTCATAGGCGTCGTCGAGGCCGTTGCCATCGGAATCGACGCCCGAGGGCGCGGTGTAGTTCGCCGTGCCCTGCGCCTCGACATTGTCGGTGATGCCGTCATCGTCGGAATCGAGGTCGAGGCTGGCCGGCGTACCGTCAGCGCCGAGCACGTCGGGGAGCGAAAATGCGGCAACCCGGTCGAACGTGTTGCCGATGGTCACCAGATTCGCGCTGTCGGGATCGAGGAACAGGCCGGTCGGCTGATTATCCTGACTCCCGATGGCAAAGGAGCCAACCTTCGTCCACGGCGACCGGACATCGAAAGGTGTCGCCAGTGTGTAGGCAAAGACGGTATCTGAGGAGGTGCCGACGATATAGATGCGCGAACCATCGGCATTGAAGGTGAAACCGGAAATGTCCAGTTCGTCGGCGGTGAAAGCCGCCGATGCGCCTTCGAGCGTCACGCCGCCCGTGATGTCAAAGGCCGTCGTGAGCGCGTACTGGAAGACCATGTCTTGCCGGAAGCCCGCAACATACATCCGCATGCCGTCATTGCTGAACCGGACAGACGTGGGGCTCAGTTCTTCGGCAGCGACGCTGAACGAGCCATCAAATGTAATCGTCCCGGCCGTAAGGTCGAAGGCGTTTTCGAGCGTATACTGATGCACGGAATCCGAAGTATCTCCAATAACATACATACGGAGACCATCGCTGCTGAACGCAACGTCGGTGGCATTTGTATCCTGTGCAATTATGCTGTGACCGCCCTGGTGCGTTATTCCATCACTCGGCTTGTAGGCGGTTGTGAGGCTGTACTGATGAACCTGGTCGCTTTGGCGGCCGATCACGAACATGGTCATGCCGTCGTTCGAGAAATACAGGCCGTGCACATTGTTGTCTTGCAGTGCGACCGACGCGCTTCCGTCGAAAGTCGCCGACGAGACGCCATCGACATTCTCCACGGTGTCGAGAATGCCGTCATTGTCGTCGTCAATGTCGGTTGCGTCATCCACGCCGTCGCCGTCGGCGTCGAAGATGGCGCGCATGGTGGCGCTGGACACCTGCCCCGTGGAATCGGTGACCTGGTATTGAATGGCTTCAGCAGCGGGTGAGCCGGACGGCTTGAGAACGTCCAGCGTGCCGTCGCTCTTCAGCGTGACCCTCGTTCCGGATGCCAGCGTGACGGGCGTATCCACGGCGAGCGCGATCAGGGTGGCCGGGTCCGCGGGATCGTAAATGCCGGTAATGGCGAAGGTGTCGCCTTCGGGGTCGCTGGCGGTGGCCAGAAGGTCGACGTTGAGCGTGGTTCCTGCAACCGCCGTGACGGTCGTGGTGGGCGTCAGCACCACCGCCTGTGGCATGTCGCGGAACAGGAGATCCATCGTCATCGGAACGGCATTGGAGCCGTCAGCGGCCAGCGCGGGCGCGCCTTCCAGCGCGAAGTTGCCGGACCCGTCTATGTTTTCATCGTAGGGCAGCGGCCCGTCATTGGCGTCGGCGCCCTCGAAAATGTCATAGAGACCGTCCTGATCGGTGTCCGTCGTGTCTGTCGCGGTGGTCGGGGCGCCATCGCCGCGTTCTGCGATATCCGGCGTGCCGTCATTGTCACTGTCCGTGTCCAGAAAATCTGGCGTTCCATCGCTATCGGTGTCGACAGGCGTCAGGCCGACGGACAAAAGCGGGTCTGCCGATGTCGTGTCCTGATCATAGGCGTCGTCCAGGCCGTCCATGTCCGCATCGATGCCGGACGGCGGCACGTAGCCCGCCGTCGTCTGGATCTCGACATTGTCGGTGATGCCATCCTTGTCGGAATCGGTGTCGCGCAGATTGATGATGCCATCACCATCGGTATCGGCAGGCACCTCGACACTGCCGCCGGCTATCGCGAAGGCAGCGGTTATATAGGTCTGGTTGAATTCCGCACTGGCGTTTTGCGCGATGGAGAAGGACAGTTCGGTGAGCGGTCCGTTCCATGTCAGCCGCGACACGTCATTTGACGTGGTGAATTCATTGTTCGCGCCAAGTGCATAGAGAACGCCATTGTCATAGTAGGCTGGATTCGTCTCATCATACCCGGCAGCCCAATTGTGACTGGCGCCATCGCCATCCTGGTCCAGGTTCACGCTGTCCGGCGCAATGGAGAAATTATGGACATACTCCTGATCGCGGGACATGTGAAAGAAGTCGAGCGAGAAATCGACCACCGGTTCAGTGAATGTGAAGGTAAAATGGCCTGCCCGGAAAATACCGCCATCCTGAAGCGGCAGATCAGCCGTCATATCGATCCAGGGATCGGTGAAAAGCGTGTCGCTCATGACATAGGTCAGCTTCACTTCACCCAGAGCCGATGTCCACGTGTAGGAGACGGGGTTACCCACCGTGGCGGAGTTGAAGACGGCAGCGCCATCCTGAACCGGCGACGCGGGCAAGGGATCGGGCACCGTGCCTTCATGGATATCGAGCACGCCATCGCCATCGCGATCGATGTCGGTCGCGTCATCCACGCCATCACCGTCGGTGTCGACCAGCACACCCTCAAAGGCGGTGGCGGCCAGGCTGGCGGCCTCGACCGTGCCGGACTGGCGCTCCAGCACCCAGTCGCCGCCAAGGGATGAGGCGCCGGTCAGGTCGTCGGAAGCGGCGATGTCCGCCCCCGTCGCCCTGGCCAGCGCCTCGACGGCTGACGCCCCCGTCAGGTCCGCCGCAAAATCGCACCCGTAGATCAGGATGTCGGCATCGGCCGACAAGGCCGCGCCGATGGTTGCCAGTTCGTCCGCGTGATCGCCCGCGATGCTGGCTTCGTTCAGCACCGCGTTGCCCAATGTGAGCTCACCCGGCCGGCCATGGGAGAGAATATGGATCGCATCGATGCCGGAGCGGCCCTCCAGCACCGATGCGATCGTCGCGACGCCGTCCGACGATGTATCGAGGGTGTGCACCTCGGCACCTTCCGGCAGCGCGGCCAGGAGGGCGTCCGCGCTGCCGATACCGGCGTCGACGAAATAGACTTGTGTTTGCGTCTCCTGGACCGGCGCGGCCAGCGCGGCGGCCAGTTCGGCAATATCGCCCGCATCATGCGCGGGTGCGCCATCATGGGAGACATCGCGGGCAAGATCGGCGGCCGTTTCCACCATGGCCGCATCGAGCAGGACCCGTGGCTCCAGCGCCTCGGGCATGGCAATGCCAGGGCGCGGTGTCCTGGTGCCTTCCGTCCCGCGTTGCGTCTTCGCCGGAATGCGCTTGCCCGCCATGGTAACCCTCAATGGTTGTACTGCAATCAGGATTACTATCTATGCGACTGATTGACAAAAAGTAAACGGTTGTATTCGGCATTTTCATAAATTTTTGGTTGTTTTTTCGGATCGCGACGCAAAAGTGTGCGCGCGAAGGGCGGGCCGGCTGCCTTCACGGCGTCACGATTTGCATTTCGCGAAGCTGGCATGGGCGGGTCCGACGCCCGCGAACCGAATCAGGAGAAAGGCCTGGCCCGAAATCCAAGCCTTGACGGCGCCGCCCGCAGGCGGGAAAAGAACAGCAGTTTACGAAAACGTAAGTTGGAGGGAATTCCCGGATGGCTCTGCCTGACATTCTCAAGACGAACCTGCGCATTCCCGTTGTCGGCTCGCCGCTGTTCATCATCTCGCATCCGCCGCTGGTGCTGGAGCAGTGCAAGGCGGGCATCGTCGGCTCGTTCCCGGCGCTCAATGCCCGGCCCGAGGCGCAGCTCGACGAGTGGCTGGCACAGATCACCGAGGAGCTGGCGGCCCATGACAGGGCGCACCCGGACCGGCCCGCCGCCCCCTTCGCGGTCAACCAGATCGTGCACAAGACCAATACCCGCCTTCAGCACGACCTGGAAATGTGCGTGAAATACAAGGTGCCGGTGGTCATCACCTCGCTCGGCGCGGTGCCGGAGGTGAACGAGGCCATCCATTCCTATGGCGGCATCGTGCTGCACGACATCATCCACGACCGCCATGCCCGCAAGGCCATCGAGAAGGGTGCCGACGGGCTGATCGCCGTTGCCACGGGCGCGGGCGGCCATGCCGGCACGCTGTCGCCCTTCGCGCTGGTGCAGGAAATCCGCGAATGGTTCGACGGGCCGCTGCTGCTGTCCGGCTCCATCGCCAATGGCGGCGCGGTGCTGGCCGCGCAGGCCATGGGTGCGGACATGGCCTATATCGGCTCGCCCTTCATCGCCACGCAGGAAGCACGCGCGGTGGACGCCTACAAGGAGATGATCGTCGGCTCGAATGCCGCCGACATCGTCTACTCAAACCTGTTCACCGGTGTGCATGGCAATTATCTCAAGGGCTCGATCCGCAATGCCGGCATGGACCCGGACAACCTGCCGGAGAGCGATCCCTCGAAGATGAATTTCGGCGGCGACAAGTCCAAGGCCTGGAAGGACATCTGGGGCTGCGGCCAGGGCATCGGCGCGGTCAAGGAGGTCGTTCCGGCAGGCGCGCTGGTCGACCGGCTGGCAAGCGAATATGCCGAGGCCAAGGCGCGGATCTGCGGCTGACGGTAAAGATTGTCATCGTCAGACGGCAACGGGCGCCCGCGGGCGCCCGTTTTTCATTCGACTTCTTGCGGACGGCGCTCTAGTTGCCGAGGCCGAACAGCCGGGCAAGCCAGCCGCGTTTCTTCTGCGCCGGGGCAGAGGCCGCGCCCTGGCCGGTGCCGCCGGCAACCCGGCTTACCGTCTCACGCGCCTCTTCGATGGTTTCCTCCACGGCCGCGCGCGCCGCGTCGCCGGCCTTCTGCGCCTCGTCGGCCACGGCCTCGGCCGCCCTTGTCAGTTCTCCATCGGGACGGACTTCGGCAACAGGACCGTTGCCGGCGGCGGCGACGGCGCGTTTCGCCATCACAATGACGAGGTTGGCGCGATACCCGGCATTGGCATGCATGTCGCTCATCATGGCCGATTCAGGCACGGACTTGCCTTCCAGCGCAGCGGGCGAGAAATCGTCGGCCAACGCGGCTTCCAGTTCACCGGCGCGGAAGACGCCGTCATTGCCGGCCCCCGTCACAGCCACGCGCACGCCATCGGAGCGCCGGGCCACGAAGACACCGGTCATGGCGTAGCGCGATGCCGGATTGGGAAACTTGGCGTAACCGGCGGCATCGGGTGCATCGAACCGGATTGCCGTGACGATCTCGCCATCCTCCAGCGCCGTCTCGAACAGGCCTGTGAAAAAGTCGTCGGCCGCGATCTCGCGCCTGTCGGTGACGATGGTGGCGCCGAGCCCCAGCATGGCGGCGGGATAGTCGGCAGCCGGATCGTTGTTGGCAACGGATCCGCCAATCGTCCCCATGTGGCGCACATGGGGATCGCCGATATGGCCGGCAAGCGCGCACAGGGCGGGGCAGACCGATGCCAGCTCGCCGGAGGCTGCGACTTCGGCATGGGTGGTGCCCGCGCCCACCGTGACCGTGCGGCCGGAGACAGAAATCCCCTTCAGGCCGGCGATGTGGCGCAGGTCGATCAGGTCGGATGGCGCAGCCAGCCGTGTCTTCATGGCCGGAACGAGCGTTTGCCCGCCAGAGACATATTTTGCTTCCGCGGCCCCCTGCGCCAGACGGGCGGCCTCTTCCACGGACGAGGCACGGTGATAGGTCGTGTCATACATCGGTTTTCCTCCCGCTCGGCCTTCCGCCTTTTCTTGCGGCAAAAGGTCCCTTGGGGAAGCATGGCGCGACTGGCTGCCATTGTCCAGAAAACGACGTGCCGGGCGACCGAAAGAACAAGGCCGCCGCACCCCGGCATTTTGTGTTCACGATAAGCAAAACGGGCGCTTGAAATCCGGATGCTTTGCGGCTATGACCCGCTCAGTTCCGGCGACGCGCCGAGGGCCGCTTTAGCTCAGTTGGTAGAGCAACGCATTCGTAATGCGTAGGTCGCGTGTTCGAGTCACGCAAGCGGCACCACTTCTTCAAAACCACATTCACGTCCGGGTCTCGAACCGATTTGCTCATCGGGTTCGCCTCATGGCGCCCGTGCTTTGTTGCGCCACCATCTCGAACCTGTGGTCCACATTCCTATATCAAGAGCAATGAAGACCCGTGAAAGGAGCGACAATGGATGCACGAGCCCTGCCCGCCGGCTGGCAGAACGACGTTCTGGACTTCTGGTTCGGGGAATTGACACCCAAGGACTGGTTCAACGGCAGTGACGCGCTGGACATGACGATCACGAACCGCTTCGCGACGCTGCATGAGCGCCTCGCATCGGGTGTTCCCGAAGACGTCTGGACCAGTGCCGATGCAGCACTTGCCGCCGTCATTGCGCTCGACCAGTTCCCGCGCAACATGTACCGGCGCCAGCCGCGCGCCTTCGCCACGGACACGCTGGCGGCGCAGATCACGCGCAATGCCGTGGACAAGGGGCTGGATGCGGCGCTTGACGCCGATCGCAAGCAGTTCCTCTACATGCCGCTGATGCATTCCGAACGCCTCGACGATCAGGAGCGCTGCGTATCGCTGTTCGAGGCCCTGGGACGGGAGGAGAATCTCCGGTTCGCGCGCGAGCATCGCGACGTCATCGCCCGTTTCGGCCGCTTTCCCCATCGCAACGAGGCCCTGGGCCGCCAGAGTACGGCCGACGAAATCGCCTATCTGGAAAAGGCCGAGCGCTATGGGCAGTAGCGTCGGTATTATTGACTTTTACGTCAAAGTCAGTTTGACGTAGGCAAGAGGATCACAGCACATTGCCGGCGTGGCGCAAACATGCCGCGCAGGACAGGATCGGGCTCATTTTCCCGGGAGGAAACCATGACCGCCGCCAAGACCGCAGACAAACCCTGGCTTGCCAGCTATCCGCAAGGCATTCCGGCCGATATCGGCCCGCTCGAGGCGCGCTCGCTGGGTGCCCTGCTCGAACAGGCCTGCAGGTCCTATTCGGCGCGGCCGGCATTCGCCTGCATGGGCAAGACCATCAGCTATGGCGCATTGCTCGATGCGTCCTCGGCCATCGGCGCCTATTTGCAGAAACAGGGGATCAAGCCCGGCGCCCGCGTGGCGCTGATGATGCCCAATGTCCTACAATATCCCGTTGCCATGATGGCGGTGCTGCGCGCCGGCTATATCGTGGTCAATGTCAATCCGCTTTACACGCCGCGCGAACTGGAACACCAGCTCAACGATTCAGGCGCTGAAGCCATCATCATCCTGGAGAATTTCGCCGCCACGCTGGAAGCCGTGATCGCGCGCACACAGGTCAAGACCGTGGTCGTGGCCAGCATGGGCGACATGCTGGGCGGACTGAAGGGCATGATCGTCAATTTCGTGGTGCGCCGCATCAAGAAGATGGTGCCGGCATGGTCGCTGCCCGGCCATGTCACCTTCAAGGCAGCGCTTTCCGGCGGCGGCAAGGCGCAGTTCAAGCCGGCCGACGTGGGGCCGGACGACACGGCGTTCCTGCAATATACCGGGGGGACGACCGGCGTCTCCAAGGGCGCGCAGCTTCTGCATCGCAACGTGCTGGCCAATGTGGCGCAGAATTCCGCCTGGCTGCAATCGGCCTATGCGGGACGATCCGAGCCCGACAACATGATCTATATCTGCGCGCTGCCGCTCTACCACATCTTCGCGCTGACGGTGAACGCGCTTATGGGCATGCGACAGGGGGCGCTCAACGTGCTGATCCCCAATCCGCGCGACATTCCGGCCTTCGTGAAGGAGCTGAAGAGCTACAAGTTTCACGTCTTTCCGGGGCTCAACACGCTGTTCAATGCGCTGCTCAACAATGAGGATTTCCGCAAGCTGGACTTCTCCAATCTTCTGCTGACGCTGGGCGGCGGCATGGCCGTGCAGCGCGCGGTGGCCGAACGCTGGAAGGAGGTGACGGGCAATGTCATTTCCGAAGGCTACGGCTTGTCCGAGACCGCGCCGGTGGCAACCGCGAACCGTTTCGACGCGACCGAATTCTCCGGCACGATCGGCCTGCCCATCCCGGGCACGGAAATCGCCATCCGGGACGAGGAGGGCAAGGATGTCGCGCTCGGCGATGTGGGCGAGATCTGCATTCGCGGGCCGCAGGTCATGGCCGGCTACTGGAACCGGCCCGACGAGACGGAACGCGTCTTCACGGCCGACGGGTTCTTCAAGTCCGGCGACATGGGGTTCATGGACGAAGCCGGCTACGTGAAGATCGTCGACCGCAAGAAGGACATGATCCTTGTTTCCGGGTTCAACGTCTACCCGACCGAGATCGAGGACGTCATGGCCAAGCATCCGGGGGTGATGGAGGTCGCGGCCATCGGCGTGCCGGACGAACACTCCGGCGAGGTGCCGAAGATCTTCGTCGTGCGGAAAGATCCCTCCCTCACCAAGGAGGCCCTGATGGCCTTCGCGAAGGAAAACCTGACCGGCTACAAGCGGCCCAGGCATGTGGAGTTCCGCGACGAATTGCCGAAATCGAATGTCGGCAAGATCCTGCGGCGCGAATTGCGCGACTGAAGCGGAAAAGACCTGTGACATCCCGAAGGCGGCGCATGCCGCCTTCGTCATGCCTTCTGCAGCGTGGCCAGCCAGGCAGGCAGGTCGGCGACGCTGTCGAGCACCACATCGGCGAGCGACGCGAGATCGCCATGGCCTGACGTGCCGCTGAGCACGCCGATGGCCAGCCCGGCCCCTGCCCTTCGCGCGGCCTCCAGATCGTGAAGATTGTCGCCCACCATGGCCACGGCGCCTGGCGCGACCGCGGCGTGGCCGGCAAAGGCATGGATCATGTCGGGCCAGGGCTTGGCGCGCGGCACGGAATCATAGCCCAGTATGGCGGTGAACAGGGCATCAAGTTCCAGCCGCACCATGGTCTCGCGGGCACCGCGCTCGGAATCGTTGGTGGCGATGCCAAGCGCCCGGCCCGATGCCTGAAGGCTGCGCAGCGCCTGCGGAATGCCGGCCAGGGCGACGGCGTGATCGCGGGCATGGGTGGCGGCCAGATCGTCCAGCGTGCCGATCCGGTCCTGCAACGCCTGCCCTTCCGCGTCGGGCCAAAGCACCGCGGCAACATCGGCACCAGACCCGGCGGCCAGGACCGAACCGGGGCGGAACCGGCCCGTTGCCGCATCGAGGCCGAGCGCTTCCAGCAGATGCAACGCTCGATCCGGGTCGCGTCCGGCCGCCTCCAGTGCGGCCTGACGGGCAAAGCCGGCCCATGTGGCGTGGAAGTCGATCAGCGTTCCATCCTTGTCGAACAGGATCGCGCGGATCTCCATCGCTCAGGCACCGCGCAGCCGGGCCAGGGCTTCGACAAGCCCGGCGGTGGAGGAATCGCGCCCTTCTGCATCCGCCTCGCCCTTGACGACGGGCAGAAGCGCCGTCGCCAGTTCCTTGCCCAGTTCGACGCCCCATTGGTCATAGGCATTGATGCCGAAAAGCGCAGCCTCCACGAAAACGCGGTGCTCATAGAGTGCGATCAGGCGGCCGAGGGCGAAGGGCGTCAACTGCCTGTGCAGGATTGTAACCGACGGCCGGTTGCCCGCAAATGTGCGATGGCGGGCGAGGAATTCGGCCGCCTCGCCTTCAAGTCCCTTCCCCCTCGCCTGCGCCAGAGCTTCCTCGAAAGTGCGGCCACGCATCAGCGCTTCGGCCTGCGCAAGGCAATTTGCCATGAGAAGCGGGTGATGTTCGCCGCTGGCGGTTTCATGCGGCATGGCGGCGAGAATGAATTCGACCGGGATGACATCGGTGCCCTGGTGGATGAGCTGGAAGAAGGCATGCTGGCCATTCGTGCCCGGCTCGCCCCAGACCACCGGTCCGGTGGCGCCGGAAACCGGCTCGCCGTCGCGGGTGACGCCCTTGCCGTTCGATTCCATGTCAAGCTGCTGGAGATAGGCCGGCAGCCGGTCGAGCCGCTGGTCATAGGGGATGACAGCGCGGGTGGGCCAGCCGCACAGGCGGCGGTTCCAGTAGCCGATCAGCCCGAGAATGACGGGCAGGTTGGTTTCAAGCGGCTCGGAACGGAAGTGGACATCCATTGCCCGTGCGCCTGCCAGAAATGCGCGAAAGTTCTCCGGACCGATGGCAATCATCACCGGCAGGCCGATGGCCGACCAGACCGAATAGCGGCCGCCGACCCAATCCCAGAAGCCGAAGACGCGGGCTTCGTCGATCCCGAATGCGGCGACCTTGTCGAGCGCGGTCGAAACCGCGGCGAAATGCCGGCCGACCGCGCTTTCTCCCAGGGCGGCCGCGATCCATACGCGAGCCGATGCCGCATTGGTCATGGTTTCGACGGTCGTGAAGGTCTTGGAAGCAACGATGAAAAGGGTGGTCGCGGGGTCCAGTCCCTTCAACGTATCCGCCAGATGCGCGCCATCCACGTTGGAGACGTAATGAAGGCGCGGGCCGTCATGCCAGGGCGCCAGCGCGCGCGTGACCATGACAGGGCCCAGATCGGACCCGCCAATCCCGATATTGACGACATCGGTGAAGCGCTTGCCGGTGGCGCCGGTCATTTCGCCCTTGCGCAGCGCCTCGGCAAAGCGCGCCATGGCGTCCAGGACGGCGTGGACTTCGCCCATCACATCGCGGCCATCGACTGCGAACCCGTCCCCCGGCGCGGCGCGCAGGGCGACATGAAGCACCGCCCGGTTCTCCGTGTTGTTGATGGGCTGGCCGGCAAACATGGCGTCGCGCAGGCCTTCCACGCCGGCAGCGCGGGCGGCCTCGAACAGCGCGGCCATGGCCGCGTCGTCGATCCGGCTTTTCGACCAGTCGAGGAAAAGGTCGCCGAAGGCCAGGCTGAACCGGGAAAAGCGCTCAGGGTCGGCGGCGAAGGCATCGCGCATGGACATGCCTGTCAGACGCCCTGCGTGGCTGGCAAGCGCCGCACTGGCTTCGGCAAAACGGGTTTCGTCCACGGCTGGTGTCTCCTGATCATCGGTGAATTCGGCGCCGGCGCGGCGGACGCACCTTATCATCTTCCTAAACCGATTGAAGGCCGAAGATACAACCAAAGACAGGGGGCGGACTTTGGTGCCATGGACAAGCGCCACGGCATGCCTTAGCTCCAAGCCAGCTTGTCTCGAACGGGAGGGAATTTGCCATGGCCGTGGAACTGGAAGGACAGGAGCGCATCGCAGCGCCGGTGCAGACCGTGTGGGAAGCGCTGAACGATCCGGAAATCCTGCGCGCATGCATTCCGGGCTGCGAATCGCTGGAAAAGAAGTCGGACACGGAAATGGAAGCCGTGGTCGCTCTGAAGATCGGGCCGATCAAGGCGCGGTTCAACGGCGATGTCGAACTCGTCAATCTCGAACCGCCGCATTCCTATACCATACAGGGTGAAGGCAAGGGCGGCATTGCCGGGTTCGCCAAGGGCGGCGCGGATGTCAAACTTGCAGAAGATGGCGAAGGCGGCACGCTGCTGTCCTATGTCGCCAAGGCCGACGTGGGCGGCAAGATCGCCCAGCTTGGCAGCCGCCTGATCGTGTCGACGTCAAAGAAGCTGGCCGGCCAGTTCTTCTCCAATCTCAACGAAAAGATCACGGCGGGCTGACGCCCGCCGCTCCGGACCGGAATGCGGATCAGCGGCCGGCGAAATTCGCCGGGCGCTTTTCCATGAAGGCTGCCACGCCCTCGCGGTAGTCGCCGGCATGGCCGGCCTCGCGCTGCAGTTCGCGCTCAAGGTCAAGCTGCTCGTCCAGCGTATTGGTCGCCGCCGCCTGTATCGCCTGCTTGGTGAGTGCCAGCGCGCGTGTCGGTCCCCGGGCAAGGCTGGCGCAAAGGCCATGGGCTTCGTCCATCAGCACGGCGTCGTCCACGGCTTTCCAGATCAGGCCCCAATCGGCGGCCTTTTCCGCCGGCAAGGGCTCGGCGGTCAGCGCTAGTGCCTTGGCGCGGGCTTCGCCGAGAAACCGGGTCAGCCAGAAGGTGCCGCCGGAATCGGGAACCAGTGCGATCCTGGCGAAGGCCTGGATGAAACGCGCTGTCTTCGCCGCCAGCACGATGTCGCAGGCAAGGGCTATGTTGGCGCCGGCGCCGGCAGCCACACCATTGACGGCGCAGATGACCGGCATTTCCAGCGCGCGAATCTGGCGAACCAGCGGATTGTAGAAGGTTTCGATCGTCTCCCCGAGATCGGGGCTAGCGCCATCCATGCCGGCATCCCTGTCTGCGAGATCCTGCCCGGCGCAGAAGCCGCGCCCCGCGCCGGTCAACAGAACCGCGCGGCATCCGGGATCGCCGGCGCATTCGCCGAGTGCCGCCCTGAGTTGTTCATGCTGTTCCACGTTGAATGCATTGAGCTTGTCCGGCCGGTTCAGCGTGATGACCGTGTAGCCGTCCCTGCGCTCGCTGAGCACGCATTGCTCCGCCATTGTTTCCTCCCGCGTGATGGTTCTGGCGTTGCGCCCGCCAAACGTTACAAGACCGGCGCCTGATGCGCCGATCTCGTCACACGAGGTCCATCAGGTCAAGTCAGAACTTGCCGACGGCGTTGATGAACGCACCCTGGTCATCCAGCGTGAGGTCGCGCAGATCATCGGTGAAGCGTCCGAAATTGTAGCCTGCACCGAGCTTGAAATTGTCGCCGACATGCCGGTAGGCGGCGGCCAGGAACCCGTAATCCGTGGTTTTCGAATCGGGCAGATGCAGGGCCCGCGCTTCAAACAGGAGATCCCATTTCTTCACGACATGGACATCGGCGCGAAGGATGCCGAGATGCGCATCCGCGTTCGACCAGAGACCGGTCAACCGGTCCTGGCTGCGCCCCAGCCGCATGCCGTACTTGGCGCCGACGGTGAGCCATCGGTTGATGTCGTAATTGCCATCGGCCGAAAGGATATGGCTCTGCTGGCCCGGACCTGCCAGATCGCCGGCCGCGTTGACCTGCGCGGATCCCGGCAGATCGTGCAGGAAGGTGTATTTGAACAGCATGTTGAACCGGTCATTGTCGACCGGGCGATAGGCTGCCGCGATCGAGGCCTCGGCGTATTCCCCGTCGCGGATTGTCGATCCTTTTGCCCTGGAAAAAAGGAGATCGGCGCTTGCCTGAAGGGTGAGCGCTTCATCCGGCTTCCATGCGACTTTCGTGCCCGCGCCCCAGGTGTCGGCATCCCGGCTGCCGTCGTCGGAGCGTTCACGGCGGAACTCGCCGCGCATGCGCGCGGTCAGGCCATCGTCGTCATTGCGGTAGGTTGCCGCCGCGGAGACCGCAAACCGATCGAAATCCGACGCCTTGACGCCATTGACAATGCGGTCGTCGCGGATCTGTCCGCTTTCGAAACCGCCGGTCAGGGTCCAGGCCGTGGTCGGCTGGTAGGTCACGCCATAGGTCTGACCGAGCGAACGGTTGCGCCCGAACAGGTCGAGACTGGATTCGGTGAAGACGGAAAGCTCGTCGGACAATTTGCGGCGCATGCCCGCGACGATATTGCCCCGGTCAGTGCCTTGAAGGACCGAGCCGCTTTCGCTCCATGCCCTGTCCGGATCAAGCCGGTAGCCGACATAATAGCTGGTATCGGCATCCGGGTCGTAGCCGATCCTGCCGAGCGCGCCCCAGCCGGTCGTGCCATAGGAGACCTCACCCGACAGCGAGACCTGTTCGGTCAGACGCCATGTCGCGCCGACACCGGCCCGGTCATTGGCGCGAATGGCGCCGCGGCGCAGGACCGTGGCCTGCCCGAAACCGTAGACCGTGAGATCATCGCTGAAGGCGCGCTCGATGCGCAGTCCCGCCACCATCCTCTCACCATTGTAGCCATAGGTGGTGACCGTCGGATTGACCATCTGCGTGTAGGCAAGGCCCAGGGCCACTTTCCAGCCCTCCGAGGGCTTGATCTCGATGCTGGCCTGCCCCTCGCGCTCGCGCCGTCCATCGGCATCGCTGCGTTCGTCATAGCGAAGCCCGGCCGACAGGCGATCCGTCACGTCGATGTCGGCATGGGCGCCCCAAACGCGTTCATCCACACTGGTATTGTGGCTCAGCGTCTGAAAACCGCCCTCGCGGTCCTCGACATAGCCGCCGATCGTGCCGCGCAAGCGCCCGCCTGTGACCTCTTCAAGGTCCGCCTGCCCCTTCAGACGCCAGGCCAGGGCCGTGACATTGCGGTTTCCGGCCGACGTGCCATCCGACGACGTCAGGCCGCCATCGGTGGACATCGTGGAGGCAAAACCGGGTCCGCGCGACGTGGCCACTTCCGCTTCCAGCCATGTCTTTTCGGACTTGCGCAGAAGGACATCGGCGCCGGCCGCCTGCTGGTCGGCCGTACCGGTTGTCTCGCTCATACCGGTGGCACCGATACGAACATGCTCGCCCAGCCAGCGCTCGGCGCGCCCGCCATAGGCATAGCCATCAAGATCGGCGGCGGCCGGTGTATATTCGTAATTCACGACCAGCCAGACATTGTCGCCGCCATTGGCCGACGAACGCACCGGCGAGGACGTGCCGGTGATCGAGGCCAGGGGACGGCGCAGGATCAGCACGCCCTGGATATAGTCGATGTCATAGTCGCGCCCCTCAACGAGGCGAACCCTTTCGCGCACCACACCCGTCACCGGGTCGCGTACTTCCGCCGTGACGGTGTCCGAACCGGTCGTGATATCCTGGCGCTTCAGGAAGAAAGACGAGCCGCCGGTGGCGCGCAATTCCTCGCGTTGCGGCATCGTGCCGGGCTGTGCCGCATAGACCATGATATCGGTCTTGCGCTCGCCAAACTCCGTGGTTTCGGGCGAGCGATAGTGCGCCTGCGCACCATAGAGCGCACGGCTGCTGGCAAGAAACGTGGTGTTTGCGATGGAGGTGCGGTAATTGCCCCACATGACATGGCTGTCGCCGCGTTCGAGACGGACATAGAACTTGCCCTGGGTCGGCGCATCCTCGGTCATGGTCGAACCGTCACCATAGACCGGATAGTAGTCGTCGGGATCGAGCCGGCGCAGAACGGAACGTGCGTCCTTTTCGTCCAGCCCCTTGAACAGGGTGGACAAGTCGCCCTCCCGCGTATCGGCGGCAGCCGTGAGCAGGTATTCGCCCTTGATCTTTCCCTTCAGGTAGAAAGCAAGCCGCCCACGGGTATAAATCTTGTCGAATTCGCCGCTGCGAACGGTTTCGATGCCCTTGTCGCCGAACCGTCGGCCGACCGTCAGGTCCGCGAGGCCGACATAGAACCAGTCGTTTTGCGGAATGTTGACATCGCGATCGATAAATACGGATTTTCCGTCCTGGCGCGGAACTTCGACCGTCACGGTGTGTTCGCCGGCGGGTACGATTCGCTGCACCACGAAGCGCCCATCGCGATCGACGGGCACGGTCTCGCCCATGACAGCGACGGCGCCTTGCGGTTCGGCATGGGCGCCGGAAACCGTGATTGCCCCGCCGTGGACCCTGATATTGCGCCTCGCGGTCCGGTCCGCGCCTTCCGCGGGCGCGACGGCGTCGCGCGCGTCGCCAGACGATGTCTTTTCGCTGCGATTCAATTCAAGCGGCGCGGTTTAATCAAACCGGCCGGACGCGTCATAGACCCGGTAGACATAGGCATAGCGTGCAGGACCAGCAACGGGAATTTGCCACGTGGCCAGCCCGTTGGCGGGCGCCGGAATTGTCGCGACGCGTTCGCGGCGGCCATTCCCGTCAATGCCGGTGACGATGATCTCGCCACGCGTGATGAAGTCCGGATAGTTGAGCGCGGTCCTGAATTGGACGGCTTCGCCGGCCCGGTAGGTTGTCGAGACCGGGTCTGTGGAAACATTCAGACGCGGCTGAACATCGAGCCCGTCAAATGTCACCTTCACATCCACCGAACGCGCTGATGCAGCCGATTGGCGGCTATTGCTCTCCACCACCTGGCCATCGCCACCAACGGTAATAACGAATGGATCGTCCTCCGCCCGCGCGGGCGAAGCTATTGTCAACGCTATGAGGCTTGCCGCCGGCCAAAGGCA
This sequence comes from Brucellaceae bacterium, assembly GCA_020637775.1. Taxonomy (GTDB): domain Bacteria; phylum Pseudomonadota; class Alphaproteobacteria; order Rhizobiales; family Rhizobiaceae; genus Zhengella. The sequence goes on from JACKJV010000001.1 coordinate 108,033, forward strand.
CAGCGTCCGCCGGAGGAGCCCCCGCCCCCGAACATAATCATCCATCTTCCGACCCGCACACTGGTCATTTTTAACAATCCTAAACCGATGAGGTTAATTTGCGGTTAAGGACAGCCGTTCCGGCTTTTATGCCGTATCAATTCTGCTCCCGGCGGATATCGATCTCCAGCTCGTAAGGCGCTCCGGCCTGACGCCACCGATTGTGGATATCCTCCTTGAATGCCTTCATCCGCGCGCTCGCAAGCGCACTGGACTGCCCCGTGCGATAAACCACCGTCAGGTAGGAATATTCGCGTTCAAGAATTGCGATCAGGCGATCCAGCCCCGCACCCCAACGCGGCGCAAGCCCGACAGCCCCTTCAATGAAGGCTTCGTCCTTCAGGTCGAGGCGGATCTCGCGTCCGGCGGCCGCACCGAAATTCATTTCAACCATCTTGCCAGGCGTGAGACGGACCACACGCGGGTTCTCGGTCGTCAACCGGAAGCCTGTCGGCAGGGTGCGCTCATCGAGCTTGAGGATGAAGTTCGAACCCGTTCCCTGTTCGGGCATGTCCGCGCACGGGACATTGAAGCGACCATTGCGGTCGGTCGTGATGAGTTCACCCCTCACCGTAGCCAGACGGACACCCGCGAGGCCTTTCTCTCCGGCATCCTGGTATCCGTTGCCATTGGCATCCTGGAAAACCTTGCCGATGACATCGGAACAATCGAAGACCGGTTCTGCGACGAGTTCGACAACTGCGGTTGCCGTCGGCGCCAGCGAAGCGCCGTTCTCGTCGCTCACGTCTGCGCGGTTCACGTATTCACCGGGACCCGCAGAGGCGAGCGACTGGAGTGTCAGAACAATCTCGACCTTCTGATTGGCCGCCAATGGCACCAGACCGAAATCGATCTGCGCAGCTGTTACCTGCGGATCAAACGCCGTGCCATTGATGCTTGCCGATCCCTCGACATAGGCAAAGCCAGGCGGAGTCCGGTCGACAATGCGCACCTTACCGGCGTCGTCGGAAGACCGGTTCGCGACGTTGATCGTATAGCTGACGCGCTCACCGCGCCGGATCGTCTGCTGCCCGGCAACCTTTGTGATCGTGATGTTGCTGGTTGCCGAAAACGGATCGAGCGGAATGTGATTGTGGATCACATTCGGATCGCCGGGTTCGAGCAGGAACGCCAGGACATAAGGCAGCGTTGCAGGTCCTGAAGGCGGAACGGCTTCGCTTGCCGGCTCACAGGTTCCGCCGGGATTGGCGTCGAAAACGCAAGCGGTCACATCGAGCGGGCCCTGCAACGGCGGATGGGTGGAAGACGGGGCCGAGGCATAGCCGGCGGGCGCGCGGACAGTGATCCGGAATTCCGTCTCGGAGGTCGGACAAAGCGCATCCTTGCCCGGGAAGACGTCAAACCGGTAGCCACCATCCGTGCTCGTCACCTGGTCCTGCTGCGCACCATCAACGAAACAGACCGGCGGCAGCGGTGTTCCGGCCGCATTGGTCATGGTGACGAGGGCACCTGCAACCGGCTGGCCGGTGACGGAGTCATAGACGACGCCGGACGGGTCGATCGGCATGTCCTGGTCGATCGTTGTCTCTCCCGGCGCCAGGGTCATGTTGGCAATTCCGCCGATCACCTTGCCTTCCGTATTCCGGAAGATCACCGAATAGCCCTTGGCCGGCAGCACATTCTCAAATTGGTAGGAGCCGTCGTCTTGCGTCGTGACGGTCATCACGACATCGCCTTCGGAATTGACGAGTTCTACCGCATAGCCTGCGAAGACCTGGTCTGTCCCAGGGTCGAACAGGCCGTTGCCGTTCCGGTCCAGGAAGACACGGCCGGCAACCGTGGCGGTGCTGATTGAAATCTCTGCTGAATCGGTCACAGGACCGACGCTCGCGCCGGTCGGCGTGGTCGCCGTCACCGATACGCTATCGGCCACCTTGCCCGTGCGCATGTGGTCTTCCGTGACAACATGTGTCGCCGTGCATGTTTCGCTGGCACCCGGCGCGAGAGCAGGAACCGGAAGACCTGACGGACAGACGAGCGACTGCGCCAGTTCGTCCAGCGGTGTCACGGCATTCAGGGTCACGTTGCCGGTATTGGCAATCCGGATGGAAAATTCCACCGTGTCGCCCGCCGCGTTGTACTCGGCCGTGCTGCCGGTTTTCTCGACAGTCATTGCAGCGCTGCTGGCAATTTCCATGATGGTCGGATCATTGCCCGGATCGTTGTCGCCGTTTGAATCGGTGGCGCCATTATCGTCGTCCGACAAGGCCGTCAGCGGATCGGTACGGCCATCGATGCGGGCTGTTGCCGTGGCCTGATTCGGCACGTTGCCGCGGTCGATATCGCCCTGGGTGAGTTCGTAGGTTGCCGAGATCGAAGTGTTGGTCTGGCCCGGCGCCAGCGTTGCAACCGGATTGCCCACGATCGTCACACCTTCGAGCGGATCGGAAATCGCGATGTCCTGAAGCGTGATGTTTCCGATGTTGCGCAGGGTGAACGTGTAGGTGACCACGTCGCCCGCGTCGGCACGGCCGTCCCCGCCATCGTTCAGGCTTGCCGTCTTTTCCAATGTCATGGCTGGGCGTGCGCCCACGATGACAACATCGACGGTACCGGTTTCGCTATCAAACCGTGTACCGTCCGGCAGCGTTCCGGTGGCCCGGGCCGTGTTCGACATGGCCGCATGGGCGGGATTCGCGGCTGCCGGCCCGAAAGCCACCAGGCATCCAAGGACGAGACGGAAAAATCCGCCTCCAAATGCTCCGATCTTCTTCCGCATTGTTGCCGCCACGCCAGGTGCCATGAGTTCAGTCATTCCGTTGGGTTGCCGGAGCGGCGCGGTGCCGCTCCGGCCTTTGCTTTTTCAGACGTCAATCGGATCAGTTGTCGTTGAGGACATCCGATTCGGTGACGTCATAGGTGCCGGAGCAGGTTTCCGTTTCACCCGGTGCCAGCGAGGCTATGCGGTTCAGGTTGGGATCGGATCCGGACGGACAGGAAATCGAAACGGGCGTGCCACCTTCGAACGCCGTTTCTGTCACGTCGATATTCGTGACGGTGACGTTACCGGTGTTTGTGACCGTGAATTCATAGGTGATCGTCTCGCCGACCGCGTAGGGCGTGGTGCTACCGTCATCCGACACGCTGTCGCCGCGCGTCGCAATCTTGGCAAACGTGAGGGCCGGTTCGAGCGCAATGGTCCCGGATGCCTGGAGAACGGAATCCACGCCCTGCGTTGCCGGATTGCCATTGGCATCCTCGGCGGAGACCGAGGCGGTATTCTGGACCGCATCGGTAATGCCCGCGGCCGCATCCACATCCTGCTGTGTCAGCGTGTAGGTGAACTGATAGGTCCAGAACTCGCCAGGCTCGAAGACGCCGTCTGACGTGTTCGTCTCGGCAGTGGGCGTGCTCGGAACGGTCGGCGCTGTGCCGGCGAGCGTGCTTCCATTGAACGTCGGTCCGGGATCGGAGACCGTAACATTCGTCAACGTGACGTTACCGGTGTTCTTGACGACGACCTTGTAGGTGATGACATCGCCACCATCCACGCTGTTCGTATCATCTCCTTGGTCCGTGGAGATTCCGACCAACTCCTTTGTTACAACGAAACTCGGCGCAGCGCCTTCGACATTGACCTTCACGGTGGAAAACGGCTCATTGCCTGTCGTGTAGGCCGGATCTCCGTTCGGCAGGGTGCCGTTCACGGTCGCCGTGTTGTCCAGCGTTGCCCATGCCGGTGTTGCTGCCGTGGTGGCAAGGAGAAGCGCCGCAGCTATCCGCCCCGTCTTGCGCAATGGTTTGGTGTTTTCCGCCTTCATGATCGATTTCCCTTTCTCAGGACCGGTTACAACCGGTTTCGCACACATCGTTTTCATAGCCACTCCATCGCCCCCCTAGTTCTGAAGCGTTTCGATATCCTGCACCTGCACGGTATAATCGGCAGTGAAGGTAATGGTGTCGCCGGGCGCCAGCACATCCCAGACAGGGCCGGCATTGTCCGCGTCGGTGGAATCGCCCGTGGCAGCGCCGGCATCGTTCGTGAGTGAGACATTCACCGGGCTGCCCGGATTGCTGCCGCCCAGGAAGGCCTGGTCGGCGCCATTTGTCGCGTCGGTGACCTGAACGCTGTCGATGGCGATGTTGCCTGAATTCGTTACCGCATAGGAATAACGGATCACATCGCCGAGTCCGGCCTTGCCGTCGCCATTGACGTCGGTGACGAAGGCGAAGGTCTTGACGAGCGAGAGGCCGGGTTGCTGCGCCAGTGTCGCGTCGACTTGAGCGTCATCGGAGCGGATCGTGTTCAGGCCGGTGTTGCCCTGCGCATAGGCGATATTGGTCACGGAGCCGGCTTCGATGTCCGCCTGTGCCAGCGTGTAGCTTGCGGTCACCACCCATGTCTCGCCTGGGTCAAGCTCGCCATTGCCATTCGTGTCGCCACTGTCCGGCGAAGCGACCGGGATCGTGCCAATCCTGTCGTCGACGATCTGCACCGATGTGAGCGGCCTGTCATTGCCGGCCGGGTTGGCGATGGTGAACTGGTAGGCGATGGTATCGCCGGCGCTGTCGTTGCCGGAGCCATCGACATCAGTGCGCGCCCCTTCGGCCTTGGCCAGGGTCACGTAAGTCTGGCAGATCTCCACGCCGTCGAGGAGATTGCCGCTGCCCAGATTTCCGCTCGCCGTTGATACACCGGAAAAACTGGCCGACAGGGTGGTGGCCGACGGCCCGGCGACATGGGTTGCCGTGTAGGTTGACCACGACGTGCGGGCGGACGTGAAGTTGCCAAAATCGGTCTGCCCGCCCGCATCGTCGCTCAACAGCAGGCTGGCCGTGTCATCGCCCACACGGCCGCGATGAGCCCAATTCACCCGGACTTCCGCCCGCGGATGCACGGCGTGCGGCCCCTGCACCATGTTGTTGCCCATTTCGGCGAACTGGGAGCCGGTGTAGGCGGGGAAACCGTTGAACCCGGTTTGCCAGACCTCGAAGCCACCTGAAGACTGGGTCCAGCCGGGAAGCGTGGCGGTGTTGTGGTTGACCGGCGGTTCGTCGGTGTAGAGCGGGTCTTCCATACCGCCATTGGTGGCGAGATTGGTTCCCGTACAGGCGGCGACACCGGTCACGGCCGGCATGGACAAGACGATCGTCGCCGTGGCCGTCGAGCATTCGTCCGGGGCGGCAACGCGGCAGATCTGGTAGTCGACATTGTAGGTTCGCGCGGTCCGCAAGGGCGGAACGGCGATCGTGCCGTCGGCATTGATCGTGGCGCCCCCCAAACCGTCGAGATCGGTGATCGTTGCCGTCACATCGGCCGGATCGAAGGCAACGCCGCCGAAGGTGTCGTTGTCGAAGATCGAGGCCGTGGTCCCGCCGGTTTCCGACGCGATGGGCGTGGCTGTGAAGTCGTCATCCGCGGCGACGAGAACGTCAATGGTAACCGTGACCGTGTCGTCATCGGAGCGGATCGTGTTGAGCCCGGTCCCGCCAGCCGCATAGGCGATGTTTGTGACCGACCTGGCATCGATATCAGCCTGCAACAGGGTGTAATCCGCCGTCACGATCCACGTCTCGCCGGGGTCGAGCAAACCGTTCCCGTTCGTATCGCCGCTATCCGGCGATGCCACAGGCACCGTGCCGACCTTGTCATCGACGACCTGCACGGAGGACAAGGCGGCCTCGTTGCCCGCCGGGTTGGCGATCGTGTAGCGGTAGGTGATCTTGTCTCCGGCGGAGTCGCCGCCAGAACCATCGACATCGGTGTGCGGGCCTTCCGCCACGGCAAGCGTCACATAGGTCTGGCAGACCTCGACACCGTCGAGGAAATTGCCCGATCCGCCGGCGGGAGCGACGGTTGAAAACGTCAAGGTTGCGCCGGTAGCCGATGGCGTGACGACATGTCCGGTGTTGCGGACTATCCATTGCGCTGTTCCGGTCGTGAAATTTCCGAATACCGTGCTGCCACCGCCATCATCGGAGATTGTCAGGCTGGCCGTATCGTCGCCATTACGCCCGCGATGCGCCCAGTAGACCCGCAATTCCGCGCGCGGCCGGACGCCGCTCAGCGTATTCGTCAGGACCGAGGGGCCGTTGCCCATCATCTCCAGGAACTGGTTGCCGATATAGGCGGGCGCGCCATTGTATCCGTCGACCCAGTACTCAAGAATGCCCTCGCTGCTGGTCCAGTCCGGTACGGCCGTATCGGCATACTTGATGTTGTTGACGACCATCACCGGGCTCTCGAACGACCCGTTTGCCGAGAGGTTCGTGCCGCTACAGTAAGGCGTTCCGGACGCCGTCAGGCTTTCCACGACAATCGCCTCACTCAGATCGTCGCCAGTCGTGCCCGGGTCGGTCTCACCGCCTGCGGCAGCCGACGTCGTGTTGGTGATCGACCGGCCTTCCTGCCCGGTATCGACCGTGGCGGAGATGTCCAGCGTGACGGGTGTGCCCTCGGCGACATCGCCGATGGTCCAGACGCCAGTGGTCTGGTCATAGGTGCCCGCACTTGCCGTGTGGGACACATAGGTCAGGCCGGACGGCAGTTGGTCGGTCAGCGAAACACCGGTCGCCGTGGTTCCCGCCGTGGCGTTCGTCACCGTGATGCGGAAGGTGACCGTGTCGCCCACCGCCGGGGTGGTATCGGCCGATTGCAGAGTCTTGACGGTGACGAGATCGATCGTCGTCAGATTGTCACGATAGTCGAAATCAGTTGCCAGGGGCGCGGCATTCGAGCCATTGGCGGTCATGTCACCATCGAGGTCGGCAAGGTTGAAAACCGCGCCATCATGCGCCAGCCCGTTCACATCGGCATAGGTGTCGGCGGCTTCCGCACCGGAATCGAGGCCGTTTGCACCGTAGACGCCGGACAGGGTAAATCCGCTTTCGGCGGCATCCGATGTGCCGTCATTGTCGCTGTCGGCATCGAGATAGTCCCTGGTACCGTCACCGTCCGTATCCACCGCGGAAAGCCCGGCAGACGTTGCAGGATCCACCGACCCCGTGTCAGCGTCATACACATCGGCCAGCCCATCGCCATCCACGTCAGTGCCTGACGGCGCGATGTAGCTGGCCGTTGCCTGCGCCTCCACATTGTCCGGAATGCCGTCATTATCGGAATCGAGATCGAGATAGTCGGCAACACCGTCGCCGTCGCTGTCCAGAGGCAGATCCGATACGAAAACCCTGAAATCGTCGAAGCCCAGATAGGTCTCTGTCCCCGCGGTTCCTTCCGCATAAATGTAGAGATGGCTGATGTCGGCTACGGGCGTGACATTGAGCACGATCTCAACCCAGCCCTCGGCACTGCCGGAGACAACCTGGCTGGCACCGACAAGCTGGTCCGTAGCGCCCCAAGTGGCGCCGCCATAGATCCATGCCCGGCCGGGATTATCCCAGTTCCGGGTACCAGCATCCGCGACAGCCAGCCTGAAACGAAGCTGGGCCGGCTGCCCGGCAGGCAGTGGCTGATCAAGCTGAATAGCCCAGGTCTCACGCTGTGTACCGTCGGTATTGGAATGGAATCCGACATATCTCGAACCCTCGAAGGCTGACAGCGCAATTCCGAAATCACCTCTCGGACCGACATCGGCATCAAAGACAAGACTGCGAACCGTACCCGTTAACGGCAGCGAGCCGTTCGGCAGGGCCTCAACGGCGCTGTCGACGGTCGAGGTCTGCTCCACATAATTGGGCAGATATTCGATCAGTCCGTCATTGTCGGGATCGATGTCGACCGCGTCATCGTAGCCATCGCCATCGGTATCGGCGGCATGGGCGGGCGCAAGCGTTGCCAGACCTGCCGCAAGGCAGATCATGAGAACAGCGACAAAACGCATGATTTCTTGCCACCGGCCAAAAAGCCGGCTGACAGACATAGCCGCCATGGAAACGCCCCCTGTTTCACAGCGAATCAAAATTGCACACGAATCACTCATAGCACAGGATCGCCGTTTGCGAATCCCCTCCAGCGGTTCGTGGTTTTCAATTCCTGAGCTCCTGTATGGTTTTGCGTGTATTTTGCATATATTACAACCTTAAATGTCTCGCGCTTTCCCGGCAATTTCCCCAAGGTACCGGAAGATTGCCCTGTAGAGCCGATCCTGTCTAATATGCATCTGGATCGGAGTGTCCGGGCGTGCGGGAACCGGATGGCAAGAGGGGATTGGCAGGGGCCATGGAGAATGGCGAAAACCGGCTGGAACCGGCGCTTTTTGCCACGCTTTTCAAGGGCGCGCAGCGCGACCGGTTGCCGGCCGGGCAGGTCATCTTCCAGCAGGACGACCAGGCCAACCGGCTCTACTGCCTTGTATCGGGCACCATCGAGATCAGCATTTTCTCGGTTTCAGGCCGCAAGCTGGTGGTCAATCTCCAGACATCGGGGCTGATCGGCGAGATCGCGACGCTTGATGGCGGCAGGCGCACGGCGGCTGCGGCCTGCCTGAGCGCGTGCGAGGTTCTCTCCATATCGCGGGCGACGCTTTTTTCCCGGATGGAGCAGCACCCGCCGGTCGCCATGTTCATGATCCGCCTTCTTTGCGACCGTCTGCGCCGGATGAGCGCGGATGTGGGGGACCTGGCGCTGCTCAACATCGAAGCCCGCCTGGCCAAGCGGCTGATCATGCTCGGGCAGAACCTTGCAGACCATGAAGGCTGGATCCGCTTGTCGCAATCCGATCTTGCCGAGCTTCTCGGCGCGACGCGGGAGACGATCAACAAGACGCTGAAGGACTGGACGCGAGACGGGCTGGTTCACCTGCGCCGCGGTGCGGTGCGCGTCGCTGCGCCCGACCTGCTTTCCCGGCTTGCCGTGAAGCAGGTTCACAACCGCGAGACCATCCAGGCCAGCGCGCTGCGCGACGGCATGAAGAGGTAGCCGCCGCCGAGAACCGTGACGAAGGTGGGAAGCGGAGGCAGGACAATGCCACCGCCGCCGTCAGGTATCGTGAACCGCGCGTTTGCGTCCTGCCGGCCGATCACCGGGTCCTTCTCGCCGATCAGGCCATGGAAGAGCGGGGCGGAAATCCAGGTCTGCTGCACGAATTCGAACTGGCGCTCGATATCGGCGTTCAGGCACATGAAGAACAGTCCCTGCTCCGTGCCGCCATCGGGCCTCAGACGGCGCCAGTTGCGCCCGACCCGCAGGAGGCGATGGCGCTGGCCGGCGGCGGTCATGGCCGCGCGGTCGGGGCCGAGCGAATCGCGCGGGTTGGACCGCCGGACATGACTGCCAAGCGGACAATGGAGGCCTTGCGGATCCTCGCTGGCGAAGCGGAAGTCATTGTCAGGCTGCCGGCCGCCATCGGCCGGCGCGTGCGGGTGGCGCACGAGTGACGAGCCATTGTGCCAGCGTCCCATCATCTTCGCGCCAATCCATTGCGGCGTGACACCGGGCCCGGCTGATGCGGCGCGAACCGCCTCGGCCGCCTGTCTGCAATAGTCCTGAAACCCGTCCACATCCTGTGCGAGATGGCGGACGACGAGATAGCTGCCATTGCGGCCGAAATCACGCGGCAGGTCCGGTCCGGCGCCGCCCTCCCCGGCCCGCTCACGGGCAACCGGCAGAAGGCAATCGGGATCCCGCGCCGCCGGGATCGCCAGCGCGGGCGGTACGAAGCCGCGCTGGTCGCGGTAACCCAGGATGAACTCACCGGCCGCCACCAGGTCTGGCGACCCTGCCTTGCCACGCGCCTTCGGCGTTCCCTCCACGAGCGGTTGCGAAATGCCGTCAGCGAAGCCAAAAGGCTCCACGGCCTGCCCGTTACGCCGTTCGATCGTCAATGCCACGTCGCATGTGCAAGCGAGATGCGCGGCAGCGGCGGCGGCGGCGAACTGGCGGCAAAGGGCCTCCAGGCCGGCGGAGGTTTCGGCATAGAGCAGCAGCAGGACATCGGCACGGGCACCCTCGCGGCCCCATTCCCAATGACCGGGCGCGCCCTCTCCGGCATCATCGAGGATGCGCGCACGTGAGGGATGCGCCATGGTCTGGCGAAAGGCGGGCGGGAATGGGGCCAGCGCCTCCTCGCCAGTGCCGGCTTCCAGACCGAATAGCTGCAGCCCGACCGGGCCGAACGCACAGGTTACCGCCTCGCCCTCGGGCTTGCGGTCGCCAAACCGGGTTTGCTCCAGCAGGCGTTGGAGAAAGGCCTTTCGCCCGGCACGCGGCGCATCGTCACCAACCGCGAAAGCCAGCGCGCGGCCATGGGAAAGGCGGCCCATCGGCCCGAATATCAGCGACTGGATTTCGCCGGTCTCCAGAATGCCATCGGGCTTGGGAATGGAGCCGAAAAGGGCAAGCCAGTCACGCGCCTCCTGGCCGGTATCGGCCCTGGCAAGGCCCTGGCGGATGGCGGAATTGATGCGGATGCGCCGCGTATCCAGAGCCGGATAGGCCGCGTACCAGAACAGCGTCGGGATTTGCTGGTCGCGCGCCCAGCGCTTGAACCGGTCGCCGTCGCTGGCACCGTCGAGGAACAGATGGCGGCTGCGCGGAAAGCCGAGCGTATTGCTCCACACACCGGTCAACCCGTAGCGGGCCTTGGTGATGAATTCTTCCAGATAGCTTTCCCAGGAGCCGCCGTAGTTGGAAAAGAAGACCAGTTTGCCGGTACCGGGGAGCAGGACCCAGCGGGCGAAGTGGATGGTTCCGATTCCGCCCAGAAATCCTGGGCGAAAGACATAGACAGCGGCGAAGCGGATGACGAAGAAGGCGAGGCGCAGGGCCAGCCGGCGCAGCCAGCCCGCCTTCATCACCGAAAGACCGGTCAGGTGGTTTTGCGCGCCAGCGCGGTTTTCGCGGTCCACCACCGCTTCATAGCGGGCGAAAGGCGGCGGGCGCGAGGATGGCGTGTCGCGCGCCTCGGCGCGGTTCAGGGCCATGATCAGCGCAAGCGCCGCCATCGCCAGAAGGATGACAAGGCCCACGACAGCCACCACCGCGGCGGCAACCAGCGCGGAGACCAGAACAAGCAGGGCGGCAGGCGATGCCATCGCGCCGGGCGCGTCGAACACGAGGGTGTAGTTCAGCCCGGTGCCGATGGCCGCCAGAAGCAGAAAGGCCATCAGGGCGCGGCGCGGTTCGGCGGCGCCGAGCAAGGCCCTTGACCAGGTGCCGGGCGCTTCCTGCTCCAGAAGCGAATCCGCCGGTCGAAGGGCCCAGCCGAATCCGTCGAGCCCGGCAAGCTTCCCGCGCACCTCGCGCAGGACATGCAGGGCGTTCCCGGAGCGCCTGCCGGAGACGGCGCGGACCAGTCCCTCCACCGTCTCCTGCAAGCGCGCCTCATCGCGGATCCGGCGAACCGAATGGCCCGGCGTTCCCGAGAAGGACAGCCCGGCGGCCGTGCCCGGAAACGGGCCGGTTGCAACATGGTGGCGCTTCAGGAACGCCTGGAAATCCTCATCGTCGGCCAGCGCGCCCGCCTGCGCGAAGACCGGCCGGAGAAAAGGTTCGGCGGCCACCGCGAGCTTTTCCAGCACCCGGTCCAGCGGTCCATCGGCGGACAGTTCCAGCACGATATGGACCGGATCATCCGCCCGCTCTTCGCCATGGTCCGCCTTGCCGATAACGGCCAGGCTCATGAAATGAATGATGCCTGAAGCGTCCAGCGCTGCCTTCACGTCGGCACGGGCCGGATTGCCGAGTCCGCCGGCCATGGCACGCAGGCCGGCGGCATCGCCATGTGGCGCGAGCGGCACGACGATGGTGGCCATGGTGTGGCTGGTCAGGCGGTCGGCGGCGGGGCGGTCGAAGGTGACGTGCAACGCGGCAGGAAAGGCACCGCGCCGTTTCAGCCGGCCCGCGCGGCCTGGCACGCGGCGAAGATTGTTGCGCGCGAAAAGGGCCTTGAAACACTCGGCGATCTGCACACGTGCGATGCGCGAACCGATGCACCAGTGAATGCCGTGGCCGAAGACAAGATAGGCGTTCTCCGGCCGGCCCGGCCGGAAGGATTCCGGATCGGCCACCACATCGGGATCGAACATGGCAGAGAACGTCGCCGGCATCACGATCGAACCGGCCGCGATCCGTCTTTCGCGCGGTGTGCCCGGCGCGATCACGGTATCGTTCGGGCAATGGCGTAGCGGGCCGATATTGATCGGCTTGAAACGCATAGCTTCAAGGATCGCCGCATCGATCAGGGCGTCGTCGCCGGCAGCGACCGCTTCCTCCAATGCCGCCTGCGCATCGCGCCGCGACAGGATCACATCCAGGCAATTGCCCCCGGCCAGCAGATCCGTCGGCACGAAGCCCGACACCATGCCCATCATGATGGCATGGATGGCCTCTTGCGACAGGCGATCGGGATTGCTCTCATGCATGGCCACAAGGCGGGCGAGCGGCGTGTCGCGCCGGTCGCGGTCGTTGCGGATTGCCTCCACCGAGGCGGCGATGGTCCGGTTCATGCCGTCAGCAGCCACCACCGCCAGTTCGCGGATCACGGGGCTGGCGAACCAATCGGCGAAGAAGAGCGACGACAGGGCGATGGACCAGTCGGCAAACCGCTCCTCGTCTTCGATGACGAGGCCGAAATAGTCCCGGCAGATGCGCACGGGCACGATCTTGAGCAGGTCGTGGACCGGATTGAAGCCCGGCTCTGCGCGCTGCATCACCCCGGCGGCCAGGCGCGCGCAAAGCGGCCGGACCACCTGCTCGACCTCCGCGGGCGGAAATGCCGTCAGGCAGGCCGCCTTCATCTGCCGGTATTGCGGTCCATCCTGCATGCCGAGGATGAAATTGCAGCCGAGCGCCATTTCCGTCATTTCCGGGCCGAATGGCGTCTGAAAGGCGTCCTGGCGCTCAAGAACATCGATCACGTCGTCATGGCGCGTGACCACGGTGAGCCGACCGATCCGCGCAACGGGACGAAAACGGCGCATCAAACGCAGCAGCCAGCGCGGATTTTCGAGAAAGCGGGAGGCCAGCCTGCCTGAAAGGCCGCGGGTTTCCAGCCGCGCAGGGTCGAAGGCCGGCAGTTCGGCGGCAGGTTTCTGGCAGCGCTGTGCCTGGCGGATCGCTTCGAAATATTTCATGGCCGCAACTCCCGTCATGGGTGTCACTCCCAAGCACCCGCCTCAAGGGCTAGTGCGCCGGGCCCGCCGCTGTCTGTGAACAAACGCACACGGACGCAAAAAGCGCCCTCAGGCAGAAAGCGCCCAGGCGTCGGCCATGGCCGTGTTGACGGCGCGATCGGCGAAAGGCAGCCATTCGGCCTTTGCCGGGGTGAACCCCGGATAGCGGTCAAAAAGGATGGCGCGGTGTTCGCGGGCCTCGTCGAGGCGGTCCAGACGCCCCAGCGCACCGACCAGCAGCATGCGCGCATACCAGTAACCCGGCGACAGGCTGAGCGAGCGCTGTGCCTGTTCGACAACATCGCCATATTCCCCCAATGCGAAATGCGCCGCCGCGACTTCGCCGAGGTTGTGGAACTGGTAGATGTCGAAAGGGCTGAGCCGCTCCGCCTTGTACAGCCATTCCAGCCCGGCGCGGTGTTCGCCCAGAAGCGAGAGCGTGCTGCCATAGCCGGAGGCCGCGAAGGCGAAACTGGGATTGATGTGCATGGCGGTGGCAAGGTGGTTGCGGGCCTTTTCCGGGCGGCGCAGCATGATGTCCGTGGCGCCGAGAAAGGCATGCGGACGCGCGTCCTGGCTGTCCATGAAAAGGGCCTGCTGGCAAAGGTCGATCACCTTGTCGAAATGCTCCTGCTTCAGGCTCACGAAGCCTTGCCAGAAGTGCCACCAAGCCAGTTCGCTGAGCACGTTGGAAGACGCCGGCTCCAGCTCATGGGCGCGCAGGAAATAGTCATGCGCGCGCCTGGTGTCGGCGCTGGTGCGGCGGCCCATGTGAAACCGCCCGCGGGCGACCAGTTGCCAGGTTGCCAGGTCTTCCCAGGGGAGCTGGAAGGTGCGCCGCTGCTCTGCCCGGTCCAGTTCTCCCGACAGGATGGAGACCAGTTCGGTACCTGCCGCATCCTGCAATTCGCGCACAAGGTCGGCGGATCGCTCGAAGCGGCGCGAAAGAAGAAGACGCCGCGTCTGCGCATCCTCGAGCTGAACCATCAGACGGAGGGTGCCGGCGGCCCGCGTCAGCTTGCCGGAGACGACGTAGCGGGCCCCGAGCGACAGGGCCGCGTCATGCGGGCTGACATCGTCGGCATCGAACTGCTGGCTGGACGCGTGTGAGATCACGGGAAGCCAGCGCAGGTTGGACAGACCGAAGATGAGGTCCTCGGCAAGCGCATCGCCCAGATAGTCGAGATCGTCATCGTCGGTCATGTTGCGGAACGGCAGGACGGTCGCTGCCGGCGGTCCGTCGGAACCGGGGGATGGCCGGGTGACGGCGGCGACAATGCTGCCGGACAGATTGCCACCCGGCCTTGCCACCGCGTAGGCCGGAACGGCCTCGCGTATGTTCTTGAGGGTCTGGCTGCCAAGGGACGCCATCTCGAAGCCGGTCTTGCCCGCGACCTGGATGAAGGTCGTCTGCGAGATCACGACGCCATTTTCCGGCGCCCGCTCCTGCAAGCGCGCGGCGATATTGACATCGTGTCCGAAAAGAAGCTCGCCATCGACGATGACATCGCCGGTGTTGATACCGACGCGAAACGCCATCCGGCGGGCATCGGCGGCGGCGGCATTGAGGTCTTCCAGACGCCCCTGGAAGTCGATGGCGGCACGAACCGCGTCGACGGGATTGCCGAACTCGGCCATCAGGCTGTCGCCCGCATTGCCGAACATGCGCCCGCCATGGTGTTCGCAGGTTTCGGTTATGAGCGCGGCCCGTTCGCGAAACACCTCCAGCGCATTTTCATCGTCTTCCGCCATCAGCCGGGAATAGGCAACCGCATCTATGGAAAGCACCGTCGCCATCTGCCGGGTATACTGGCGGTCGCCCATCGTTAGCCCTTGCCGGTGTCGATCCTTGTCAATGGGTTCATGCCGGCGCTCATTGCAAAGGCGCCGCCGCGGACCGCGCTGCTGTCCGTTCGTCACTTCCCCTTCTTCATTGATCCCGCTCATTTATCAATGTCAAGCACATGGCGTTTCATCGGCGGCCAGGGGAAGCGAAATGCCATGCCGGAGAACGCCCGCTCCCGCCGTCACCGGCTCCCGCGGGCCGTGCCGGCGACTGGACAAGGCGCAACCGCCGTGAAAAAGACAATCCGGACGAACAAGGGAGCATGAGCGGCATGGGCGAAGCGCTTTCAAGCTGGATCGGGCGCAGCGAGACGCGCACGGACATCATGTCGGCGGACGTGCTGACCCGTCTGGCGGCCACGCTGGACCATGATCGCGCCCGCGTGCAGGATGGCGATATCGCTGTGCCGCTTGCACACTGGCTGCATTTCCTGCCCGACACGCGCCAAAGCGGCCTCGGAGCGGACGGTCACCCGGAACGGGGCGGCTTCCTGCCTCCGGTTCATCACCTGCCACGGCGCATGTGGGCGGGAAGCAGGCTGACCTTTCCAGGTGACATCCGGGCCGGGATGACCGTGGAGCGGGTTTCGACGATCACGAATGTGAAGGAGAAGACGGGCAGTGCGGGCGATCTCGTCTTCGTGACCGTCCGCCATGCGTTCAGCGAGCCAGGCGGGCCGGTACTCGTCACCGACGAGCACGACATCGTCTATCGTTCGATGGCCGGGCCGGCCGTCACACCGGCGCCATCCGCGCCGCCACCCGGCACGTGGTCGCGCAGCCTCGTGCCCGACGCGGTTCTGCTTTTCCGCTATTCGGCGCTGACCTTCAACGGCCACCGCATCCATTACGACAGGGACTATGTCACCCGCGAGGAAGGCTATCCGGGGCTGGTGGTGCATGGACCGCTGACAGCCACGCTGCTGATCGATCTCGTCGGCCGTGAATTACCCGGCGCCCGCATTTCAGCCTTTTCCTTCCGTGCCCGCTCGCCGCTGTTCGACGGGAACCGCATGGTGCTGAACGGCGAACCGCCGGACGCGGAGGGGCGCATCCGGCTCTGGGCGACCAACCATGAAGGCGGGTTGGCCATGGAAGCCGAAGCAACCGTTTCCGGCTGACGGCGTCACGCACCCGTTGCGCGACGGTGAAACCCGCCAGGGCCGCGCACGGCTTCGCATCAATCCGGCTTCACCGACCGGCAATCAAATTTCCGGTGCCGGCAATTGATCCGGACCCGTCCGCCACGGCATAGATAGCCGTTCGGCAAACCGGTGCGCCCCGCGTCCGGCCTGCCCCCAGTCCCGGAGGAAAATGCCATTCCGATCAATCCCCTGACACCGGTCGTGATCAGCGGCGCGGCCAAACCCTTGCAGAACGGCCGCGGCATCCTGCTTATGGCGCTGGGTTTCTTCATGTTTTCCGCCGTCGACATGCAGGCCAAACTGCTGGCGCAGGATTTCCACCCGATCCAGGTGGTCTGGGTGCGGCAACTGGGCCTGTTGGCCGGCATGTTCGTGCTTCTCGGCTGGCACGGCTTCACGGTTCTCAAGACTGCTCGTCCGGCCATGCAGGTCACCCGTGGAGCGCTGGCCGTCATCTCGGCCACGATCTTCATTTTCGGTGTCCGCTACGTACCGCTGGCCGATGCCGTTGCCGTGAGCTTCGTGGCGCCGTTCTTCGTCACTATCCTCGGCGCACTGATCCTGCGCGAGAAGGTCGGGATCCGGCGGCTGATGGCGGTGGCCATCGGGTTCGCCGCCACCCTCATCATCATACGCCCCGGCATGGGCATCCTGCATCCGGCCATCCTGCTGATCGTCATTGCCGCGGTCATGTTCGCCTTCAGGCAGATCATTTCGCGCGTGCTGGCAGGCGAAGACCGGACGGCGACAACCGTCGCCTACACGGCCCTGACCGGAAGCTTTCTCCTGACCCTGCCGCTGCCCTTCGTCTGGACATGGCCGACGGAAATGAACCACTGGCTGATCTTCATCAGCATCGCGGTCATGGCCGGCGTGGCCGAGTTGATGATCATCAAGGCGCTGGAGATCGCCGAGGCGGTCGCCGTTGCCCCCATGCAATACACGATGATCATCTGGGGCACGTTCTATGGCTGGGCGGTCTTCGGGCAATTGCCCGATGGCTGGACGCTGACCGGCGCGGCCATCATCATCGCCACAGGCATCTATGTCATCAACCGGGAGCGGATCGCCGCGCGCGAGGGACGGCTCGCCGCCGGGCGCGCGAAAAGCTGACGCCGGAAAAGGAAACGGCCGGTGCGCTTTCCACGCACCGGCCGCTTCGCTCCCCTCGGGCGGTTTGTCAGCCCTTGTAGATGTCGATGATCTTGCCCAGCAGGTCGACCGCATCGTCATGCGAACGCTGGAAGGAGTTGCGGCCGACGATGGAGCCGAAACCGCCGCCGGCATTGATCTCGCCGATTTCCTTGAGCAGGCTGTCGGCATCCTTGGCGTCGCCGCCGGAGAAGACGACGATGCGCTTGCCGGCATAGGCGCATTGCATGACGTGGGCGATGCGCTCGGCCAATGTGTCCTGCTTGACGGTCTCATAGGCCTTTTCGGCGGCCTTCAGGTCAACGCCGGCCTTGGGCGGCTTGACCTTGATGATGGTCGCGCCCATCAGCGCGGCCATGTGCGCGGCATAGGCAACGATGTCGAGCGCGGTCTCGCCTGACTTGGTGACAGCGCCGCCGCGCGGATAGGACCAGACAACCGTCATCAGGCCCTTGGCCTTGGCCTCGCGCGTCATCTCGCGCAGTTCTTCCTGCATGGCAAAGCACTGGTCGGAGCCGGGATACATGGTGAAGCCGATGCCCACGCAGCCAAGGCGCAGCGCATCATCCACCGAAGCCGTCACCGCCTGGTCCGGGACGCCGGTGGCAAGGGAATTGGCCGAATTCACCTTCAGGATGAGCGGCACTTCGCCGGCAAAGCTGTCAGCGCCCTGCTCCAGCGATCCCAGCGGCGCGGCATAGGCCGAAAGGCCCGCATCGATGGCAAGCTGATAGAGGTAGTGCGGATCATAGGCCGCGGGGTTGGGCTGGAACGAGCGGGCCGGCCCGTGCTCATAGCCCTGATCGACCGGCAGGATGACCAGTTTGCCGGTTCCGCCCAGCTTACCGTGCATCAGCAGGCGGGCGAGATTGGTCTTCACACCGGGGTTCTCACCCTCATACCAAGACAGGATTTCCTTGACGCGCGGCGAAACATTCATGATCGAGCCCTCTCTCCGGCAACCGTGTTCGCACGCCTTATAGCCACGCTCGAATGCGGTTTCCATACCCGCGAAGGCACCTGAACCGATCTAATGGGAATTTCGGTAAACAATTGTGATTTCAATCGTTTTAAGAATTCCCGGGCCTGCGAGCATGGCTGCGCGCGCAACGGCAATCAGCCTGCGGGGACATGCGGAAATGACCGGACGGCCGCGCGAAACCGGTCAATAGTCCTTTTCATAGAAGATACCGAGCGAACTTTCGTCGGTGCCCAGCGCACCGCGCGCCTTGAGATCGCCGGTGATGTCGAGATCGATGGTCACCTTGCCGGAACCGGCCGAACCGGCCTCCACACCGAGATAGGCATTGTCGGAAATGTAGCGTCCGGCGCGCGCGGCCGTGTTGCCCTCCTCGTCGGTGACGACATCGAGATCGTCGAGGCCGGTCGCCTCGCGCACGCTGTCCATGATGGACGGCCCGCCGCCGGCCAGTTCGGAGGCCGCGGCAGCCAGGCGCGCCACCTGGAGCGGTGACAGCGAGGAAATGCCCTTGCCGAAGATCAGGCGCGCCAGCACCTCGTCCTGCGGCAGTTCGGGCTGCGACGTGAAGCGGATGGACAGGTCGGACACGCGTCCGGTGACACGGATGGTCACGGTGATGTCCGTGCCCGGTGTGGTGGCGGTGAAATCGACATAGGGATCGAGGTCGCCGATCAGCGTGACGCGGCCGCTGTCGAAGGTGATGCGCTGGCCCAGGATGGAAAGGCGCCCGCGAATGATCTCGAAGCCGCCCGAGGGCGAGACGCTTGTCACCGGCCCGGTGAGGCGCACCGAGCCCCCCAGTTCCGTATCCAGCCCGCGGCCGCGCACGAAGATACGGGCCGGGGCATTGATGCGCACGTCCACACGCGGCACGGATGGCCGGGCGGTGGGCACGGGTGCGCCCTTGTCAGGAAGCGCCTTTTCGATGGTGCGGGCCACATCCCGAGGCGTATTGCGGTGGGTGACATCGGCCACGTCACCGGCTGCGGCGAGGTTTTCCGGGATGGTCAGTTCCGCGCGGTTGACGGTGACGGTGCCCGCGATGAGAGGGTCGCGCAGAAGCGGACCGTTCACGGTCAGGCTGCCGGCAAGGCTTGCGGTCACCAGTTCACCGTCAGCATAGCGTGCATCGTTGAGGTTGATCGACAGGTCGGCGGGCAGGTTGCCGGTCAGATCCACCGTGCCTGACACGGAGACGCTGCCGCCCGTGGCCAGCGCCGCATTCAGCGTGCCAAGACGAAGCGTGTTGTCGCGAATGTCCGCCGACAGGTCGATGTCGTTGAGACGGACGCGCGATTGCGGATCGACGAAGCCGGCACCCTGTGCCGACAGGCTTGCCGTCAGGACCGGGGCGGAAAGCGAACCGGAAGCGCGGCCCTGGATGCGCAACAGTCCGGTGGCGCGGGCGCCACGGTCCACCAGAAAGCGGTTGGCCAGGGAAAGCGGCAGCGATCCGTTGAAATCGACGCCCAACCCGTTGCCGGAGACCGGCAGCCGGCCCGAGGCGGACAGCGACAGGCCATCGGCACCGGATGCGCTTGCCTGCTCCAGTTGCACGATGTCATTGGCATAGGCGCCGCGAACAGACAAGGACACGGGCGAAATGCCGCTGGCTGCAAGCGCGGAAGCGGTCACCCCCTGGCCATCGATGGAAAAGGCGATGGAGGGCCGTGCTGCCGTTCCCGTCACCGTCGCCGAGCCGGAAAGCCGGCCGCCAAGGCCCGAGCCGGGCGCGGCGGCATTGAGAATGGCAAGTGGAAAGGCGCGCAGGGCGACATCGAGATCAAGCCGGCCGTCGGCCGATTGCGGCGCGGTGCCGGTCATGCGCACATCCATGCCCTGGCTGTTCGTGATGCCCGCGTCAACGGCGATGCGACGGCCCTGCGTGCGGCCTTCCAGATCGAGCGCAAGCGGCGCGACACCGGCGCGGGCGAGCTGCCCCACCGTGATGCCCTGCCCGCGCAGCAGGAAATCGGCGTCGGGGCGCTCACGCGGTCCCTGGATGTTGACAACGCCACCAATCGTACCGGCCGCGCCGAGATCCGGGCGAACCAGATTGGCCAATGACAGCGGAACGCGGTTCAGCGTCAATTGAAGGGCATAGGCTTGCGCGGCCGTTCCCGTTGCCGCGATCTCGCCATCGCCGGCGGCGAAGCGAAGGCCATCCAGCCGGATCGTCTCGCCTTCGACGGTGACCGTTGCCGGCGCCTTCAGTTCGAGCCCACGACCGCCCTTCAGCAATGACGCCTGCCGCAGCCCGATGGTGAAGCCCTCGTCCTGCGGTTCAAGCGTGCCGGAAAGCCGCGCCGCCGCGCCATCGGCCAGGCGAGAGGCCAGCACGAAATCCGTTGTGTCACCGGAACCTTCGGCCGTTGCTTCCAGCGACTGCATTTCGATACCCGCCAGCACGAGCGAACGTGCGTTCAGATCGGCGCGAATCGCCGGAACCGCGAAGAGGTCGGCCAGCTCGGCTTCAAGGTTGAGGCGCGCGGCGGTCAGCGCGGGCTCCGCCAATTGCAGGTCCGACACATCCGCCTGCACCCGGGCGGACTGGCTTTCGCCGTCATGGCCCAGTTCGATGGTGGCGCGCGCTGCTCCGGTGGCCTGGCGCAGCGCCAGCGCGGCAAGGCGCGAAATGTCCGTTGCATCGAGGTTCAGCGACCCGTTGAGGAAACCGTTTTCGTTGCGGGCGATGTCGCCGGTGAGTTTCGCCCCGCGCGTGGTCAGTGACAGGCCGTCAATTCGCAGATCGCCCTCCCCATAGGCGAGGTCCGAACGCAGCACGGTCGGCGCACCGTCGAGCACGAGTTCACCGGCCACGACACCGCGGAAACCGGTTTCGCGGAATGCGCCTTCGAGGCGGAGGTTTGCGCCGGATACCGGGCGGCCTGCCAGTTCGCCCTGCGGCAGCGCAAGCGCGAGATCGGTTCCGATAATGCCGTTTTCGCCGCTCGCCCGGCCGGTCACGGTCAGCGAACCTGCCAGACCATCGCTCAGCGCAGCCAGATCGGCAATGCGCGCATCGAGATCGAAATCGGCGCTTTCGGAAGAGAAGGCGCCGTCGGCCGTCAGCCGCGCCTGATCATTGCCAAGCGTGAAGGCATTGGCGCGAAATCCGCTTTCATCGCGCGCCAGCCGGCCGGAAATCGTGGTTTCGCCCTCGAACAGGCGGTCGGTGCGCGCGTCGCCCGTCGAAACGCCGCGTGCCGTGCCGGACAGGGCCAGGTCGAAGCCGCCGGTCAGCGCGTTGATCGTGCCATCGGCGGCAATATCGGCGGAGCCGGTGAGCGGGCGTCCCGCAAGCGCGGAGAACGGAGCGAGGCTGTCGGAGCGCAGTGCAAGCTGTCCGTCGAACACGCCCTCTTGCACTTCGCCGCGCGCGGTGGCGGACAAGGCATTTCCCATCAGGGCGAAACGGTCGAGCACAAGGGGCTCGCCGGCGCGGTAGGCGCCGAAAAGCGCCAGCTTCACGAAACTGCCCAGCGCCTCGGCAATGGCCGGATCGTCCGAGCGCACAGCCTCGGCCTGGCCATCGGCATCGAAGGTCACGGCGCGGTTGGACGGATCGTCCAGCGCCGTCACCAAGCCACCCATGGAAAGCCGGAAACCGCCGATGGTGAAGTCCGGCGCCGCGATGGAGCGGGCGGTCATTTCGCCGGACCATTCGCCCTCGGCGGATTCGCCATAGGCAATCGTCAGGCGCGCGCTGCCGATGCTCGTCTCATTGCCGGCCGAGGGCAGGATGACACGCTCGCCCTCCACCGGCGCGATGGCGGCGGCAAGATCAAGCCGGCGCAGGAAGCCATCCGGCAGGACCCGCGCACTGGCCTCCAGCGACAAGGCACCGCCTTGCGTCGTCAGCCGGTCGAGGACGAGGCCGCCGCCCGCCGGCACGCTTCCCTGAAGCGAGAGGCTTGTCCTGTCGCCGAGAAAGCCACGCAGTTCAGGCGGCGCGAGCACCGCGATGCGCCCATCCAGACCGGCTGTGAAACCGGTGGATTGCCCCGACTCGTTCACCGCCACACGGCCTTGCAGAATACCCTCGCCATTGGCGGCAAGCGCGATGTCGGCGGCGAAATCCGAGAGCGGTCCCTCGCCCTTGACGGAAAGATCGACGGCAGGCCGACCCTCGAGGTTCAGGAGGTTGGCGAGCACGCCATCGGATGGTTCACTCGCCGTCAGATCGACCGCCAGGATGCGGCTGTCGTTGGCAAAGGACGCAGCCAGCGACAGCGTGCCGCCGGGACCGTCCAAACGGTTCACGTTCAGAGCCGCGTCCAGCGATCCGTCGGCCAGTTCAACGGCACCGTTGAGTGACAGCGTCGCCGCCTCGCCGAAAACCTGTTCCGCGAAAACCGCCTCGGCCACCGACAGGTTGCCGATACGGATCGACACGGGCAGGTCCGGCAGGGTGAACGGGCTTGCCTCGGGCGAGGGCAGGCTGCGGTCGGGCTCGGGCATGCGCGTCATTGTTATGCTGGCCGCCGAAAGCCGGTCTATGGAAAGCCGGCCCGTCAGCAAGGCGGAGCGCGTCCAGTTGATCGTCGCATCCGAGATCGTCAGCCAGACGCCTTTCCGGTCGGCCACGGTGATCGAGGCGATGGAAGCATCCGAGGACAGCACACCATCGATGCCGGTGATGGAAATGCGCCGGTTGTCACTGGAGATCGTGTCCTCGACATAGCGCAGGAAGAAAGACTTCTCCTCTTCCGGCGATTGCTGGGAAAGAGCAACAGCGCCAAGCGCAAGGACAGCAAGGATGGCAAGAAAGAGCGCGCGCATCAGAAGGCCTGTCCAATTCCCGCATAAACGGCAAAACTGCTGTCACCCGGCCGGCGGTTCAACGGCACCGCGGCATCAAGGCGGATCGGCCCGAGGCCGGTCAGGTAGCGCAATCCAAGCCCCGCGCCGAAACGCATTTCGGAGAAATCCGGCGTGACGTCGGCGCCGACCGTACCGCCATCGGCAAAGGCGACGATGCCAATCGTGTCGGTCGCCTTGAAGCGGAGTTCCGCGGAGGTTTCAAAAAGCGACCGGCCGCCGACAAGGCCAAGCGGCGTATCGACGCCGATGGACTTGTAGCCGTAGCCGCGCACGGAGCCGCCGCCGCCAGCGAAAAAGAGCTTGTCTGGCGGGGTTTCGGCGATGGGAACACCCGACAGCATGCCCGCCTTGACCCGGCCAGCCAGGACGAGCCGGCCAGAATCGCCAGGCGCGACATAGGCGCGGGCCTCGCCGACGGCCTTCACCACGGTGTTGGAATAGGTGAATTCCTGGAACGGCTCCACCTCCCCGGAAAGGTAGAAGCCGCTGGTCGCGTTGGCGGCATCGTCGCGCGTGTCCCAGGTCAGACCGGCGCGAACACCGGCAGTTGTGAAATCGCGGGTGCCAAAGGCATCGTTGTAACGGGCGTATTCGCCGAAAACCGCGCCGAAGCCGCTCAGCTTTTCGGAGAAGAGGTGGGACAGCCGCACTTCGCCGCCGCCGGCGGTGCGCTTGTAGGCCGGCAGGACTTCGCGTTCACCTTCCGCCGTGACGGAAAGATCGGTGTCGGGCGTGATGATGCCTGGCCTGGTGAAGGTCGCTGCAAGGCGGTAATCGAAATCGTTGGGGTCGGACGTGCGGCCGATGCCGGCAACCTTGCCCTCGATGCGGAAGCGCTCGGCCCGTCCGAAGAGGTTGCGGTGAAGCCAATAACCCTCCAGCCCCAGACCATCGGTGGTGGAATAGGTGGCGCCGACGCCGATGCGGCGCGGCTTGCGCTCCTGCACGACCAGCGAGACCGGCAGGATGCCGTCGTCGCCGATGGCATCCGCCTCGACGAAGCGCTGCGACGTGAAAACATCGAGGCGGGCCAGCCGTCTGGAGGCGCGCGCCAGGTCATCAGGGTCATATTCCCGGCCCGGTTCGAGCCCCGCCATCCAGGCCACGAAACCGGGATCCATGCGGCCGGTGCCTTCCACCGCCAGCATGCCGTAATAGGCTTTAGGGCCGGGCTCGACGGTCAGCGCCGCATCGACCGTGTTCGTGTCATGGTCGGCGACGATGTCCGTGCCGGCAATGCGCGCCTTGGCGTGGCCCTGCTGGCGCCATGCCTCGACAGACAGGCGCGCGGCATCCTTGACGGCGGTCGACCGGGCCACCTCGCCCGGCAGATAGCCGGCGCTGGCGGGCGGCTCAACCGCGTCGCCCTCCTCCGCCGGGGGCGGAGCGGCATTGATCACGCCGGCGCCTGCAAACGTGAAGACGGGGCCGGGCGTCACACGAACGGCAACGGCCGCCGGATCGGGAAAGACGGCGTCGGGTTCCAGGGCAGCAGCGTCGCGCCCGTCTATGGTGATGGTGATGACCCCACCATAGCGCCCCTGCCGGTAAAGCGCGCCCAGCAGCGCACGGTAGTCGCCGCGCGCCTTGGCGATCAGGCCGGCTTCCCCGGAGGCGGGCTCATCCCGGCCGCGCCACAGGCCAGAGGCGTTCTTCAACGCCTGCTCCACATCCCCGTCATCACCGTCCACCACGAAATCGACGGTAAAGGCGTGCGGTTCGCCAATGACGGCCTGCTCGTCGCGGTCGGCCTGCGATTCGAAGATGGTCACGCCGAACAGTTCCAGCGCGCCGGCCGGTGCAGGCAGCGCGAGAACGAGGGCCGACGCCATCAGGGCGGCCGTGCGGGACGTGAAGACACTCATGGCATACACACTTACAACGCTTGTCCTTCAAGGATAGGCCCGGAAAATAAACTTTTCAGTAACGCCGTCAAAATTCCTGGAAAAAGCGGGGCACCGCCTTCATCCCGCACATGAAGCCGCAAGGAAAATCGCACACCTCAACTTAATGGCGAGGAATGCGGGCCATTTCGTGGCGAAACTGTGGCAATCGCGTTCAGTTGAACGAACGGATCATGGAGCCGACGAGAAGGTTCCAGCCATCGATCAGGACGAAGAACAGGATCTTGAAGGGCAGCGCCAGCACGGTGGGCGGCAGCATCATCATGCCCATGGCCATGGTGATGGTTGCCACGACGAGATCGATCACCAGAAAGGGCAGGATGACGAGAAAGCCGATCTCGAAACCGCGCCGGAGTTCGGAAACCATGAAGGCGGGCACCAGGACGCGCCAACCAGGCCGCTCGCCGGGCTCGTAAGCCGGGTCGCGCTCACGCGCCAGATCCACGAAAAGGGCGAGGTCCTGGTCGCGCACGTTCTGGAGCATGAAATCGTAGAACGGCGTGCTGATGCGCTCCATCGCCTCCTGCTGGGAGATCTCGTTGCTCATCATCGGCTGGATACCCTCGTTCCAGGCGCGGTCGGCGGCCGGCTGCATGACGTAGAAGGTCATGAACATGGCCAGGCTGATGAGAATGAGGTTGGCCGGCGTGGTCTGAAGGCCGAGACCCGCGCGCAGGATCGAGAAGACGATGATGAAGCGGGTGAAACTGGTGACCGTGATCAGGATGCCGGGTGCCACGGCAAGCACCGTCAGCAGGCCGAAAAGCTGGATGATCTGACCGGCGGTCTGACCCTCGATGCCGCCCGGTTGCGCCAGGTTATTCAGCGCATCGCCCAGCCCGCCGTCCTGGGCAAGGGCGGCAGGCGCCAGCAAGGCGGCCGCGACCAATCCGAGAGCCAGGATCAGCGCCGGTCTCATTCAAACAGCATCGTCTTGATCAGAACCTGCTCTATCTTGCCCGGCCCGGCCCGCAGGCGCGCCCGGTCCAGCAGGTCGTTGCGGAATTGCAGATAACCTGTCGGCGTGTCGACATAGTCGAGGCGCAGCGTGCGGGCGAAGGCCAGCAGGTCCTGGTGAATGTAGTCGGCCACATGCGGCTCCAGCGTCTCGTTCAGCACCAGCGAGAGTTCAAGGCGCATCCATGTGGCGGACGGGACGGCTATGTTGGTGACGATGGGATCCAGCGCCGTGACCTGCGGGCCGGCCGCCGGGGCATCGTGTTTCGCCTCTGCGCCGGCTTTTTCGCCGCCATGGGCGGCTGCACCGGCATCCGCCTGCGCGGTCGCAGCCGGCGATGCGATTTTAGGCGCAAGGATGAAGGCGCCCAGACCCCAGCCCGCGCCGGCGCCGAAAAGGACGACGACGGCGAGCGGCACGATCAGCCCCTTGACGAGAGAGGGTTTGGGCTCTTCCCCGGTTTCGTCGTCCATGTCCGCGTCCTCAGAACGGCAAGATCAGGTCGGTGACCTGCTGGCCCCAGGATGGTTGTTGCACCTCGGTGAGCCGGCCGCGGCCGCCATAGGTGACGCGCGCCTCGGCTATGCGTTCGTAGCGGATCGTGTTGTCCGGGCCGATGTCGTCCGGCCGCACGATGCCCGCAATGGTCAGGATGCGCAGTTCGTGGTTGACGCGCACTTCCTGGCTGCCCTGAATGATGAGATTTCCGTTTGCCAGCACCCGGGTGACCAGCGCGGCAACCGACAGGTTCAGGTTTTCCGAACGCACGGTGCTGCCGTCGCCGGCGAAATCCGAACCGCCGTTCAGGGTGCCGGAACCGGAGGCTGCTCCACCAACGCCATTGATGTCATAGACCCCGGTCAGGCCGATATCGCGCGAATTGGTCCGCGAGCGGGCCGATTTGTTCTGGAACTTGGCATTGTCGTTGATCGAGATGAGCACGGTCAGGACGTCGCCGTCCTTGAGCGCCCGGCTGGACTTGTAGAGGTTGTGCGCGCGGTCGTCCCAGAGCGAATAGCGCGACGGGCTCGCCGGCGGCCGTTCGGGATAGCTCTTGTAGGCGAGCATGCCTTCATCGACGCCGGATCCGATGGGCGACATTTCCGGGGCGCGCCCGATTTCCCGGACCCTCTGGCTGCATCCCGATGAGATGAGCACGGCGGCGGCGAGACCGGCGAGAAGTGAAAGGCGCTTTGTCATGTTCCGTCGTCCTTGCGCGCGGCAGCCGCCAGGATCATCGTGACGGCAGCTGCGCGCTTCGGCTCCATCTCGTTGAGGATGACACCTGCCTTGGCAGGCGGAAGCGCAAGAAGGATGGACGAGGCCAGTTGCGGCGAGATCTGTTCAAGCCGCGCGGCGGCGGCATCCGGGCGCATCTTCTGATAGATGTCGACAAGGGCTTCGGTGGCACGGCTGGCAAAACCGTCGCGAAGGCCAACCCATTGTTCCAGTTCCTTGCGCTTCTGCTCCAGTTCCGCCAGCTTCGCCTCCACGTCGGATTGCAACTGGCGCAGCTTCTCTTCCTTGATCTTGTAGCGCAGCTCCTGCATCTCCTGGGAGATGTTGGTGCAATAACGTTCCGCATCGCCCGGTCCCGGCGCCGCATCCACGGAGACATTGCGCATGTCCTGTGCCTGCGCGGACGCGGCCCATACGGCAAGGCCGGCGGCCAGCATGGCGATTAGAGGCCGTGTTCGGGCGCAGCGGCGGATCATTGCAGGACAAGCTCCGCCTGAAGCGCGCCGACGGACTTGATCGCCTGAAGGATGGCGATCGTGTCGGTTGGCTTGACGCCGAGCTGGTTCAGGCCGCTGGCAATGGCCCGCAAGCTGACGCCATCGACAATGGCGACCACCGAATCGGGCTGGTTGGCGGTGACCAGGGTGGAGGGCTGAACCGCCGTCTCGCCATCGGAGAACGGGTTCGGCTGAACGATTTCCGGCGTTTCCGTCACGGTTACCGTGAGCGTGCCATGACTGACGGCCACCTGCGATATCTTCACGTCCTGGCCGATGACGATCGTGCCGGTGCGTTCGTCGATGACCACGCGGGCCGGCGCATCGGGCGTGACGCGAATGTTTTCGATCTCGGCGATAAAGCGGGCGGCGGAGGCCTTTTTCGGCTTGGTGAGCGCGATGGTGCGGGAATCGACCTCGCGGGCGACCTTCATGCCGAAGCGCCGCGTCGCATAGGCGTTGATCGCATCGGTCATGGCCACGGCCGTGGAAAAGTCCGGATTGCGCAACATGAGGTCGAGATTCCTCTCGTCCTCGAAGCGGGCCGGGATTTCACGCTCGACGATGGCGCCATTGGGAATGCGCCCGGAGGTCGGCACGCCCTGTGTGACCTGCTCGGCAACGCCCTGCGCGTTGAACCCGGAAATGATGAGCGGGCCCTGCGCAGCGGCGTAGATGTCGCCATCGGCGCCGCGCAACGGGGTCATCACCAGCGATCCGCCGGCCAGCGAGGACGCATCCCCCAGCGAAGAAACCGTGACGTCGATGCGCGAGCCGGAGCGCACGAAGGGCGGCAGATTGGCCGTGACGATCACGGCGGCGACATTCTTGGCGCGGGTTGCGCCGGTTTCCGTGGCGATGCCGAGATTGTTCAGCATGGAGCGCATCGACTGCTCGGTGAAGGGCGCGCTGCGCATGCTGTCACCGGTACCCTGGAGTCCGACAACGAGTCCGTAGCCGATAAGCTGGTTGTCGCGCGCGCTGTGCAGCGATGCAATGTCCTTGACGCGGGCCGCGCCAGCCGGGGCAAGCCCGGCCATCCCGGCCAGAAGCATGACGAGGAGAACCCGGAAAGCCCTCATTGCCCGCTCACCAGAACGGTTCCGTCGGGCTGCACAGTGCCGGAAAACTGGCGGCCGCTTTCGCGATTGCGCAGACGGACCGTCTCACCCAGCGCCGCATTTGCCAGGGGAACCCCGACCAGCGATATTTCCAGCGCACCGGAGCGGAAGATGGCCTTGACGGGGACGCCGGCCTGCACGAGATCGGCAGCTCGCAGGTCTTCCGGGTAGATCAGCCGGTCGGGCAGGATGGTTTTGGCCGCAACCTTTCCGGTCGCCTCGTCCGGGTTCTTGAGGAAGGCGCGATCCGAAAGGACATTGCCTTTCACCTGGATGCGGCCGACCAGATCCGCAGTGATCTCCTGGCCGGGATAGATGATTCGCCGCGCCACCAGCACGGTCTCGGCGGCGGCCGGGACAGCCATGCCCAGGGCGAGCAGAACGGCAAGGGCAGCGCCCGACCTCATCGCCTTACCTCAGGTTCTTCGAAACGGTTGCGGCCATGTCGTCGGCGGCCTGGATCACCTTGGAGTTCATCTCGTAGCCGCGCTGTGCGGCGATCAGCGAGGTGATCTCGCGCACGGGATCAACATTGGACGATTCCAGATAGCCCTGGCGCAAGGTGCCGAAGCCGGGATCGCCGGGCACGCCCAGCACGGCGGCGCCCGACGCCGCACTTTCGGCGAACAGGTTCTCGCCCAGCGGCAGCAGGCCCACCTCGTTGGCGAAATTGGCAAGTGTTAGCTGTCCGAGCTCCTGCAATTCCACCTGGTCCTGGAAGCGGGCGAAGACCTGGCCGGAATCGTTGATGACCACCTGGACCGTCTCGGCCGGCACGGTGATCGCCGGCTCCACCGGATAGCCGCCCGTGGTGACAAGCTGGCCGGCGGCATTGGTGTTGAAAGCGCCGGCACGGCTGTAGAGGGTTTCGCCGTTCGGGCCCTGGACCTGGAACCAGCCCTGGCCGGAAATGGCGACATCGAGCGCATTGCCGGTGGCATCGAGCGCACCCTGGAGGTTGATGTTGCGAATGGCGGCGGTGCGCACGCCAAGGCCGATATAGGCACCTTCGGGCACAATGTTCTGGTTGGCCTGCGAGGGCGCGCCCTTCAGCGTCTCGGCCTCGTAGAGCAGATCGGTGAACTCCGCCCGGGCGCGCTTGAAGGCCGTGGTGTTGATGTTGGCGATGTTGTTGGCGATCACATCGAGATTGGTCTGCTGGGCGCTCATGCCGGTTGCGGCGATGGACAGGGCTCTCATGGCGTCTTCCTCAAATGCTCATCCGGCTGATTTCGAGATAGGCCGAAACGATCTTGTCGCGCACGGCGACGGCGGCCTGCAGCGTCTGTTCCGCCGTCATCACCGCTTCGACCACCTCGCGCGGGCCGGAATTGCCGGTAATGCCGCGCAGGGCCATCCGGTCGCCCTCGTGCATCGTGTTGACGAAATGCGTACCGGCTTGCTCCAGGGCGGCGCCAAAGGTGGCGGCGGCCCTTTCCGCCTCGGCCGCGGCAGGCCTGGATGCGGCTGCGGCCGGAGCGGGCAGCGACAGCGCGGAAAGGGCGGAAACCGGATCAGCCATCAGTTCTGCCCCAGAAGCCCGATGGTCATGGAGACCAGTTCACGCACCTGGCGCATGACCTGGATATTGGCCTCGTAGGAGCGGTTGGCCTCGCGCATGTCCGCCATCTCCACCAGCACGTTGACATTGGGAAGCTTGACATAGCCATTGGCGTCGGCAGCCGCGTTGCCGGGATCGAGTTCCTTGGGGTAGTCCGAACCGTCCAGGCCGATCTGCGACACGCGGACCCTGGACACGGGCATGTCGCGCGAAACCTCCTCGGCGAAGGAAACGGTCTTGCGCGTGTAGGGATCGCCGCCCGCCTGCAACGATGTCGACGAGGCATTGGCGATGTTCTCGGAAACGACGCGCAGCCGCGTGGACTGGGCATGCATGCCCGACGACGCCACCCTGAGCGATGCTGACAAAGGATCCATGGTTTACCCCCTGGCCACGGACATGAACATGCGGTGAAAGGCCTTCACGATGGCCGTGTTGAGTTCGTACTGGTTGCGCAAATCCGTCTGGTTGAGCAGTTCGGTTTCCAGCACGACGGGCCTGGCCGTCTCGTAGACAGCGTAGTCGGCGCCCCGCCCCGCCTGGCCGCTGGACGCCATCTCGCCCGATGCCAGCAGATGACTGGGCTGCGTGACGGAAAGCCGGCCGGCCGAATTGTCCAGATAGGCCTCGAAGGGCGTGACGTCGCGCGCCTGGTAATCCGGTGTGTTGGCATTGGCGATGTTGGCCGCAACCGCCGACTGCCGGGCCGAGAGCCAGGAGGCCTGCTGGTGCGCCATGTCGAGCAAGGGCAGGATCTGCATCGTTCCACCTTTCTTCGAAAGATGGCTACACGATTCGACTTGCGCGGAGCTTGCAGCCGGCCGGTTCAGCGCACCGCTTCAAGCACTTCGCCGGTGCTGGTGACAAGCTGCCCGCCCGCTTCCGTCGTCCGGATCGCCTCGACCCGCGCACCGTTGGAAAGCTGGGAACCGACCCGCACCAACTGCACGACAGCACCATCGACGACGAGGGCCGAATTCTGCGAGATCGACAGAAGCCTGAGCGCGGCGGCATCGCCCGGGAAGGGCTGGCGAAGGGCGGCAGCGGGCCGTTCCTGCTGCTGCGCGGTGCCGGTTGCCACGCGGTCGATCACCGTGACCTGGCCGGAGGGACCAAGCCGCTCGAAGCGTGCCGCGCGGTTCTCCTCTTCCGCCACCTCGGCGACGACACCGGTATAGTCCATGGTCGGCGGGGAGAATTTCTCCTGGTTGAAATGGATGTAGAAGGGCAAGGCGCCGCAGACGGCGGAAAGAACCGCGCCGGCGGCTTTCCAGCCGAGATCCTGGAAGAGGAGGCTCATGTCACTTCTCCTGTTGCATCGGGCGCGCACCGGGCTGTGCGCCTTCCGGCACATCCATCTTGCGCTGCCGTTCCTTGAGGTTGCGCGCCAGCTCGATGAACGGATCGAGGCTCGGCGGATCGAGCGGCCCCTGTTTCATGGCCTCGTAGATCATCGGCACCAGTTCAACCGCCTGGTCGAGCACCGGATCGGCGCCGCGTATCCACCCGCCAAGCATGCGGATTTCCCGCGTTTCCTCGTAGCGGGCGACAAGCCCGCGCAACTCGGTCACGAACAGCCGCTGTTCCTCGGTCCACACGCGAAGCGCAAGGCGCGACAGGGACGCCAGGATGTCGACGGCAGGGAAGCGGCCCTGGTCGGCGATGTGGCGGTCCAGCACGAGATGGCCGTCCAGGATGCCACGCATCGTGTCGGCGACCGGATCGTTGTGATCGTCGCCATCGACGAGGACGGTGGCAATCGCGGTGACGGAGCCCGAGCCCTCGCGCCCGGGCCCGGCCCGCTCCATCAATTGCGGGAGGGCGGCGAAGACGGATGGCGGATAGCCGCGCGCGATGGGCGGTTCGCCAAGCGCGATGCCGACCTCGCGCAGGGCGTGGGCGTAGCGCGTCACCGAATCGATCATCACCAGGACCCGCATGCCGCGATCGCGGAAATATTCCGCCGCCTCCAGGGCCATGACCGGCGCGGAGCAGCGCATCATGGCGCTTTCGTCGCTGGTGGCGACGACCGTCACGGTGCGCGACACGTCCTCCGGCCCGATCGTGTCCTCCAGGAATTCGCGCACCTCGCGCGACCGCTCGCCGACAAGGGCGATCACCGCAACGTCGAAGGCATCGGAGCGGGCGAACATGGACAGCAGCGTCGACTTGCCGACGCCGGACCCGGCGAAAATGCCGATGCGCTGGCCATAGCAAAGCGGCGTGAAGACATCCGCCACTTTCACGCCGGTGCGGAACGGGGCATCGACACGCGCGCGATGAAGCGGCGGCACCGTCCGCGCAGCGCCGCGGCGCTCGGGCAGGACCGGGATCGGCCCTCCCCCGTCCACCGGTTCGCCCAGCGCGTCGATCACCCGGCCGAGCCATGCCATGTTCGGGCGCGGCGCATGGACGGCACCCGCCGCCAGGACGACATCGCCGCGCCGCAGCGCACGCGTGCTGCGATAGGGCGCGACGACGACGGCGTCGGGATCGATACGGATCACCTTGCCCCAATGGCGCTGGCCGCCGCTTTCGGCCCATACGGCATCGTTGAGCGTGACATGGGGTTCCAGCCCGCGCACGCGGTAGAAGCCGGCCGATACGGAATCGACATAGCCGCCATGCAGCACGCTGCCGGCGAGCGAATGGGTCAATGCCTCCAGATGGTCAAGCGTGGCGGCCATCGCGTCACTTGCCACCCAGGAGCTGGACGGCGCTGTTGAGCGAACTGTCGGCATCCTTGATCATGGTGGCGACGCTGTCGAACGTGCGCTGAAGCATGATCAGGCGCGTCATTTCGCGCACGGGATCCACGTTGGATTCCTCGATGAAGCCCTGCACCGCGCCGATGTCCGGACGATCGACAACGGGAACGGGAGGCGTGGCGGGAATGATGCCGGACGCGCCGTAGCGGTTCACGTCGCCGCCGGGCTCGAAGGTATAGAGACCGAGCGATCCGACAAGCTGGCCGTTCTGATAGAGGAAGCCGTCCTTGCCGGCCGTGATCCCGCCGCCCGCCGGATTGAGCTGGATGGCCGCGCCGCCCGGATCGAGCACGGGGTCGCCATCGATATTGACCAGCACGCCCTCGGGGTTCAACGAAAAGCGCCCGTCCCGTGTCAGCACCATGCCGGCATCGGTCTGCACCGCGAACCAGCCATTGCCGCGCACGGCGAAATCAAGCGGATTGCCCGTCTGCGTCAGGCCGCCGGACCGTTCGTCGATATAGGTCTTGCCCTCCGTCACGAAGGCAGTTGCGTCCTGCCCCGTCCCCTGCAACGCCTCATGGAACTGGATGCGCGTCGCCCGGAAACCCACCGTGCCGGAATTTGCAACGTTGTCGGCCAGCGTATCAAGCCGGCGCTCGATGGCGATCTGCGAGGACAGGCCGACATAGGTTCCCACCTGCATGGCGCGTTATCTCCTGAGGGTCTGGATGGCCATCATCAGATCGGGCGAGATGCCGGCACTGGAGTTGGAAAAAAGCAGGCCGATATTGTTCGCGGTCGTCTGGTCCGGGTTGTTGGCATCCCAGAGCGCGGAAAAACGCTCGATCTGCTTGGCAACGGCTTCGGGATCGGAAAATTCCTCCAGGTCGACGCGATCCTTGAAGATCTCGATCTGCCGGTCGATGTCGAGCATCGAGAAGCTCTCGGGCAGGCCGAGATTGGTGCGCACGACCGTGAACAGGGCCTGGTCGGCGAGAATCTCCGTGACGCTCTTGATCTCCGGCGCCTTGCGCTCGAAATAGAGCGCCAGGCGCACCGCCGTGTTGGTCTCGCCGGCATTCTCCTCCAGCGTCTGGCGCACATACTTCTCCGCCACGCCGGTCGTCGCCCGGCTGAACGTGGTGGCCGTGGCGCCGTAGCGGTTGAAATCGAAGGTCTTGGCAAACTCGATATAGCGCTTGTCGGCCAACTGGTTGACAAAGGCCTCGTCGTCATCGTGGCCTTCCTCGAGCACCTTGGTCATGAAGGCCTTCGCATAGGACATGTCCGACAGGCCATGCGCCTTCATGGCGTAGTTGAACAGGCGCGTATCGGCCATGAAATCATCGACCGTGTCGATATTGCCGATATTGGCCAGGTAATACTCGGTCTCGCGGCTGACGACGGGATCGCGATTGATGGCTTCGACCGAGCGATCCATGTTCGCGGCAATGAGATTGTATTGCACATAGGTGCTCAACATGGGCGCGCCTCCTGCATGGAATCAGGAATATTGCGTCTGCCTTGCGCCAGGCTAACGCGGCTGGCGGCGCGGCAAATCAGGCTCACGCAAGAAAGCCCGGGTAATCGTTTCGGACACGGTTATGCAAAGGGATTCGGCGTGGGCATCATCGTTGGACTGATCGTGACGCTCGGGTGCGTGCTTGGTGGCTTCATGGCCATGGGCGGCCATATCGAGGTGCTCGCACAGCCCTGGGAATTCGTCATCATCGGCGGTGCGGCCTTCGGCACGTTCCTCGTCGCCAATCCGCTCTACGTGGTCAAGGATTCCGGCAAGGGCGTGATGGAAGCGCTGAAGAACGCCGTGCCCGACGAGGAGAAATACCTGGAAATCCTGGGGCTTCTCTACAGCCTGCTGCGCACCATGAAGGACAAGCCGAAGAGCGAGATCGAGAAGCATATCGACGCGCCGGAGGAATCGAGCATCTTCCAGGCCTATCCCTCGGCCCTGGAAGACGAGGACTTCGTCAGCTTCACCTGCGACTATTGCCGCCTCATCACGGTCGGCAATGCCCGTCCCCACGAGATCGAGGCGCTGATGGAAGAAGAGATCGCGACCATCCGGCACGACCGGCTGAAATCCTATCACGCCCTCCAGGCCGTGGCCGACGGCCTGCCGGCACTGGGCATCGTCGCCGCGGTCCTGGGCGTGGTGAAGGCGATGGGCAAGATCAACAGTTCGCCGGAAGTGCTGGGCGGCCTGATCGGCGCGGCGCTGGTGGGCACGTTTGTCGGCATCTTCCTGTCCTATGCCGTGGTCGGGCCGGTCGCGACGAAAATCAAGATCGTTCGCGAGAAGGGCTTGCGCAAGTTCTTCGTCGCCAAGCAGACGCTGATCGCGCACATGAACGGCTCGGTTCCGCAGGTGGCACTGGAATTCGGCCGCAAGGCCATTGCCGCGCATGACCGGCCCTCCATCGACGCCGTCGAGGAATCGACGACGACAAGCCCGGCGGTGTCGTGATGGCGGCCCCCCAGAGCGGGCGCCTGCCCGGCGCCGACGACCTGCTGCTCAAATGCCTGCACGAAAACGCCAGCGCGGGCGAAGTCAATGACGCGGCCGCCATCCTCAAGAAGCTCGGCAAGGATCTCGCCGCCCGCATGGCCGATGAACTCGAACACGAGATCGGCGGGAACCTTGCGCTTGAACATGGCGCGCATGAGAACGGCACGATCAACGCGCTTCATTCGCGGCTGGGCCAGGCATCGGCCGTCGCGGTCTATGCCGACGAGGCGGACCCGGAGCGCACCTGCGTGCTGTGGATGGACATGACGCTGGTTTCCAGCCTCTCCACGGTCTTCATGGGCGGCGACCCGCTTACCGCCGAGGAAACGCGCGAAAGCCTGACAGGCGTGGAAATGTCGTTTTTCCGTGTGCTGGCCGAGAACCTGGCCACGGCCCTCTCGGCGGTTTCCGGCCGCGAGATCCCGATGCCCCAGATCGGACTCGGTCCCATGGTCGACATGACCATCCTGACCGGCATCCACGCAGACCTGTTCCGCCTCAACGGCCGCTGCGGAAAGGCCGTCCGGCCCGTCTATGTGGCACTCACCGGCATTTCGCTGGACGGCCTTGCCGTGACGAGCGAGGAACAGCGCCGCAATGTCGACCGGCTCAAACGGCTTGGCGTACGGGCCGAGTTCCTGGTCAACCTGAACGACATGACGCTCAGGGACATCGGCCGGCTGACGCCGGGAACCGTCATTCCCATCCCTGCGACGAGCCTGCGCGATTGCGAGATCAGCGTGGGCGGACGCAGGATCCTTGCAGGACAGTGCGGGCAGGCCGGCGGCCTGCTCAGCGTGCGGATCAACGGCGAACAGCGAACCGCCGGCGTGAAGACAGACAATACCGGAGCATTTCGATGAGCCCGCTTGAGAAATCGGAACAGGATCTCGACCAGGCGATCCGCGAACTCAAGGGCGAGATCCAGGAAGCGCCCGATGGATCACGCGGCCGCGACGAGGCCGGCCCCCAGGGTTCCGGATCGCTGATGAACATTCCGCTGAAGGTGCAGGTCGCCATCGGCGCGGTGGAGATGACGGTGGGCGACTTGTCCAATCTCGGACCCGGCCAGACGGTTTCGCTCAACAAGCTGGTCGGCGATCCTGTGGACATCATCGTCAACGGCACGCGGATCGGTACCGGTTTCCTGGTCGCCATACCCGGCCACACCCCCACTTTCGGGCTGAAGATCCACAGCCTGAACGACTGACGGCGCCAACGCGGATGCGTATTCCATGACCCTGACCAAATCCCAGAAGGCCGTTGCCATTCTCGTCGCCATCGGAACGCCGAAGGCACCGGAACTGCTCAAGCACTTCAAGAAGAACGAGATGAAGGCGCTGCTGGAGATCGCGCGGGGCTTCCGCAACGTGGAACCGGAGGTTCTCGACGAGATCATCCGCGAATTCGAAGGCGATTTCGCGCAGGGCGCGGGCATTGTCGATTCAGCGGAAATCATGAACCAGATGCTGATGACCAGCCTTGGCGAGGATGAGTACGCCGAACTGACGGACAGCAAGAAGCGCCTGCCGGAGACGCGCCAGGAAGATGTCTGGAGCATTCTCGCCCAGGCCGACGTGGATCGCATTGTCGCCCATGTCACGGCCGAGAACGAACAGGCGGCGTCCTTCATCCTGTCGCGCCTGCCGGAATCGCTCACGGCCCAGGTGCT
Source organism: Brucellaceae bacterium (assembly GCA_020637775.1). Classification (GTDB taxonomy): domain Bacteria; phylum Pseudomonadota; class Alphaproteobacteria; order Rhizobiales; family Rhizobiaceae; genus Zhengella. The sequence continues at coordinate 145,242 of JACKJV010000001.1, forward strand.
GGAGAAGATCGACAAGGCGCGCCGCGCCAGCCTTGTGGCCCGCATGCTGACCGCCAAGGACCTGCGCCCGGAGGCGGCGCAGCTCATCGAGCAAAGTGTGCGGCAGGTGTTTGGCGGCACGGCGAGCGCGGGGCCGGTCAACGAACCGGGCCGGCTGGCGAGCGTCCTCAACGAACTGGACCGCGGCCTGCTCGACGACCTGCTCGTCGACCTGGAGACGCGGGTGGAACCGCGCCAGCTCGCCTCGATCACCTCGCGCCTGTTCCGGTTCGACGACATTGTCCGGCTGGACCAGGGCGCCCGCGCAAGCGTTCTCGACGCCATGGAAGCCCAGGTGCTCACCGATGCGCTGCGCGGGGCGGACGACGATATCCGCGAGGCCATGCTCTCGGCCATCGGCCAGCGCAGCCGCCGCATGATCGAGGCCGATCTGGCTTCGGGCGCGAAAGGCAATCCGCAGGTCGTCGCCGGTGCCCGCCGGGCCATCGTGGCCGCCGTGCTCGACAAGATCGACAAGGGCGAGATCACGCTGGGCGAGCCGGACGAAATGGCAGCGTGACGGCCTGAACCACGATGTCGGAACAGCCGGACAAGGAAAGCAAGACAGAGGCGCCGACGGAGAAGAAGATCCGCGACGCACTGGAGAAGGGCCAGACCGCCTTCTCGCGCGAGGCGCCGCTCTTCGCCTCCCTGCTGGCGACAGCCGGTTTCATGGCGCTTTTCGCCAATCCCTCCTCGATGATGATCACCGAGCGGCTGTCGCATTTCATGGGCCATGCGCACGAGATCAGCCTCAACACCGGCCTGGATGCCACCAATGCGCTGGCCGCCATATTCGGTCCCGTGCTGACAACGCTGCTGCCGCTGTTCGCGGTGCTGATCGTCGCCGGCATCGCGGCTTCGGCGGCACAGAACACGCCACGCATGGTGCGTGAGCGAATCCTGCCGAAATGGTCAAACGTTTCCCCGGCCAGCGGCTGGACGCGCATTTTCGGCAAGCGCGGCTTCATCGAGTTCACCAAGTCGATCGTGAAGATCGGGTTTGCCTTCGCCGTGGTGATCTTCTTCATGCGCGGGCGCATGGAAGCGCTGATCGGCTATGTGAACCTGCATCCGATGGCGATGCTGCATGTGCTGGAACAGAACATCGTCTACCTGCTGGCGCTGGTCTGCGCCTTCATGGCCGTGGTGACAGCGATCGACATCCTGTCCTCGCGCCACCTCTGGTACGAGGATCTGCGCATGACGCGCCAGGAGGTGAAGGACGAGCACAAGCAGGCGGAAGGCGATCCGCTGGTGAAGGCACGTATCCGCGCGATCGCCCGCTCGCGGGCGCGCAGCCGCATGATGAGCGCGGTGCCCACGGCCACGCTGGTGATTGCCAACCCCACCCACTATGCCATCGCGCTGCGCTACGAGCCGCAGCGGGACGCGGCGCCGGTGGTGGTGGCCAAGGGGACCGACGATCTCGCCTTGCGCATCAGGGCGCTTGCCGAGGCCAGCGGCGTTCCCGTCTTCGAGCGGGTGGAACTGGCCCGCAGCCTCTACAAGGTGGTCAAGGTCGACCAGATCATTCCGCAGGCCTTCTACAAGGCGGTGGCCGAACTGGTTCGCTATGTCTACAGCAGAAAGTGATCAGGGATGAAAGCAGACGATCTGAAGACGACCCGCGAACGGCTGATCACCCGGGGGATCCGCGACTTCCTGACCGAATTGCAGATGATCAACCCGGAATATTTCATCGCCTTCATCACCGTGGGCATGCATGCCTCGCTGGAGGATCTGGTCAATTCCTGCGCCGAACTCTATTTCGAGCCCGGCTTCATCCGGCTTGGCCAGGGCAGCAGCGTGGCCGTGTCCTGGACCACACCGCCCGGCGTCACGCTGGATATCGAACTGGAGAGCCGTGACATGCGGGCCTATCTCCAGGTGGAACTGGCGGGCAACCGGACCACGGTCAAGCTGAACTATATCCAGTTCTCGACCGGCCATGACAGCCCGCAATGCAATACCGAACATCTGGCCATGACGATGCAGCGGCACAGCCGCGTTCCGGCCATGAGCCGGTGCCGCTGAAGGCCGGCTCGCCTGTCCGTGCGAAAGAGTAACCGTTTCCGGTGCGCAAACGCTCGATTGCAACCGATGCGATTCACGCGGAATTAAGTGCTGTCTGGCAGCATCATTTCCGGGAATGAATCCTCAGTGCGGCCGGGATGCGACCGGCACGGCATCAGCACCGGCCGGGGCAAGCGGCGGCGCCTTCCGTCCTGCCCGGCTTGCATGCACGGCCGCCAGAGCGTCGACGCGAGAGCCTGGCCACGATGCCTTACCGAATAAAAAGACGACCGACAGGGGATGTCATGGAAGGGCTCAAACATACGCTGCTCACCGAGCTGGCGCGGCAGAACTCCGTTCTCGAAGTGGTCATGGCCTGCGTCGCGCAGGGCATCGCGCTCTATGACAGGAAACTCAACCTGGTCCTGCACAACGACAAATATCTCTCACTGTATGACGTGCCGCCGGAGGCTTCGCTGGTGGGTACGAACAAGCTCGATATGCTGACCATGCGTGTCGACCGCGGCATCTACAGCGAAGAACGGTTCAAGCAATACCTGGCCAGCATTCACACGATGCTGCAGCGGCGCGAGCCGATGCGCTCGACCTGCGAACTGACGAACGGCCGCGTCATCGAGGTCAATGCAGCACCGATGGAGGACGGCGGCTGGCTGTGCACGCATCACGACATCACCACCCAGCACAAGCTGCAAAAGGCCATCGAGCATGTGGCCTGCACCGACGAGTTGACCGGTCTGTACAACCGCCGTGTGCTGGAGAAGACCTGCCAGGATGCCTTCGCCGGCTGCAAGCCCGGATGCGGAACCGCGCTCGCCCTCGTCGATCTCGACGGCTTCAAGCAGGTCAATGATGTCTACGGCCATTTCGAGGGCGATCTCATTCTCAAGCAGGTGGCCGGACGCTTGCGCGCCGGGGCACGCCGGGAAGACACGGTCATCCGCCTTGGCGGCGACGAATTCGCAGTCGTGCAGCCGCGCATCGGTTCGGCACGGGATGCCGAGGACGCCGCCTATGCGCTGATGGAGCGCTTCCAGGAGGAATTCGAGGTCGACGGCCGCCAGGTCTTCGTGGGTTGCAGCGTCGGCCTTGCCTATAGCGACACCGGCGAGGGCGATCTCAAGACGATGCTCAACGAAGCCGACAGGGCCCTCTACCGGTCGAAAGACAAGGGAGATGGCTCGATCCACCTCGTGCGCTTCGACAGGAATGGCCAGCAACTCAAGACATTGACGCGGGAAGAAGCCGCCGGCCGGCTGCTCTCGGGAGCCTTCAGCCCGATGCCCGCGGAAGCGATCGTCTGGAACGGCTACACGTAAATGGTTCCCGGCGTGGCCCGGCCGGCTGCCTGGCCATCATGCGGCTGGCTGTTGCCACCGGCCCCCGTACCGCGCCCGTCCTGACGGGCGGGGAGCCGTCACGCCCGTCGCGGGCTTCCGGCTGGCTGCCAGCAGAGAAATCCTGCGCGGGCGCGCGCTCCTGCCCGCCGCCCTGCCCGGAGCGGGCATGGCCTGGTTCTGGTGCGCACCGGTCACGCGCAATTCGGCAACCGTGCATCCCTGATGGCGCAGCCAATCGTTAACGCTGTCGGCGTCCAGTTCCAGCAGGCGCTGACTCTCGGCGTTCTCTGCCCTGATCTCGACCACGAGCCCCTCGCTGCCCATGCGCAATGTCAGGCCGACATGGCCCAGATGCTCGGGCTTGAGCTGAATGCGCATGGTACCGGGCGTTGCATGGCTGACGGCCGCGCCTTGCGGCAGGTCCGCGCGCGCGTTGCCGGTCGCGCCCGATACCGCAACCGCTTCACCAATCGCGCTTGCGAGGGACCGGACATCAACGCCCTGGGCCACCGGTGCTGCAACGCCTGAAACCGGTGACTGGGCCGGCCCCGCGGCATTGACCCCGGCTACGGGTTTCGACACTTGCGGCGGCGTGTCCTTGTCATTCGACGTCGAGCGACCCTTGCCTTCGAAGGATGCCGCCACCGGGCCGCGATCCCTCCTGGCGACGGGTGCGGCCTCACGGTCCGGCACAATTGCTTCCGGCATGGACGGCCCGGCATTTTCCGCCGAGCCGCGACCTGTATCCGGAGGGCCGGAGACCGTCTGGACGGCTGGCCGCAGGCTCGGTGCGGCGGAGGCGGATGATGCCGCGCGGGCATCATTCCCACCCGGCAGTGGCGGCGAGGCCCGGAAGGCGGAGGCGGCTGACGCCGCGCTCGCCTGTGGCGGCGGCTGGTCGGACGGCTGGTCAGCGTCTTGCCGCGGCGCCGCCTGTGCGGTCCGGTCAGACGCGGGGTCAGGCACGGCAGCGGCCGGGGCCGGCTGGCCCGGGTTCTCGACTGGTGTCAGGTCTGCTTGCATGGCAGGTGCCCGGCCCATGCCGGCTGCCGCCGCGCTCGCTTCCGTCGGCGGCTGGTCGGCGTCTTGCCGCGGCGCCGCCTGTGCGGTCCGGGCGGATGCCGGGTCAGGGACGGCAGGTGCCGTTGCCGGCCGGTCCGGTCTGCCAGCCAGCGGTTCATCCCCGCGCCCGGCCGGGATGCCGGCCTGCTGCTGTGGTAGAGGCGTTTCCCCGGTCGACGTCGCGGCGCGGGCCGCGTCTTGCCCGGCTGCCTGTGTCACCGTGTCCCCGGTTGACGCCGGGTGCGCCTCCACCGTGCCGGGATCTGCGCCAGGGACGCGATCCCTGGCGGGCGGGTTTTCACGATCGGTGGCAGCGGTCACCGGCGCCTTGCCATCGCCGGCCGGTCGCGGAGCACCGGCGCCGGCATCCTCATCCGCTGTCGAGCCGGGTGACAGGCCATCCGCCGTGGCTGGCGCGCGCTCCAGCCAGCCTGGATGCCAGGTGCGGGCAGGCTCGTGACCGGCCTCGCCCTTGCCGTCCGGGCCGTCCGTGACTGGGGTCAGGCCGTCGCCAGCCGGCATGCCAATTGCCGTTTCGCCGGGCAGGTTCGGCGGATTGTCCCCGCCAACCGTTACCGTTTCCACCCGGAGCATTGCGGAGAAGTGACCATTCGCCGCCATGGGCCCGGCTTGCACGGCCGCGGCGCGGCGGCTGTCCTGCCGCACGAGTGCGGCGAAGGCATCGCCCTGGTCCGGCATTGCCGGTTCCGCCCGGCTGCCTCGATCCGCCGTATCGCCGGAAAGCCTGTTTCCCTCGCCTGGCGGACGGGACGGTGGAGCGAATGGGAACCCTTTCAGGGACGACATCATTTCGGCAGGTTCCTCAAGAGTTCATCCACGGCTTCAAGTTGCCGGCTTGCCTCGTCCATCAGCGGCTGCAAATCCGTCATGGCCTCGGCTTCCATGCTGCTGGCCGATTGCGCCTTCATGCCCGCATCCCCGGTCGGTTCGTCCCGTTGCGCCGGAGCGGCACTTTCGGCCGACAACCCACGCGCGGCTGCCTCTGCCGCACCTGGACCGCCGCCATCCGTTTCGCTTTCACCTGCGGCCGCTCCATCCGGGGCACCGCCGAGCGCCGAGGTGATGATGTCTGCGGATTCCGGGTCGCCATCGGTGGCTTCCCGCACCGCGTTCAGCGCTGCGTCAAGCAGTTCCCGGTCCTCTGCCGGAACGCTTTCGCGGCGAACATGCTTGAGCATGCCCCATGCCTGGAGAAGGCGGCCCTTGGCCACCTGCGTCATGCCTGCATAAAGGTGGGCCCGCTGCACGCGATCATCGGCACTGTCGGCAAGGTCGTTCAGGAGGCTCGAAGAGACGATGTCGGCGAGATCCTCGCGGCCCGCGATGACGGCCTGGCGCGACAGGCGCATCTTCAGCGCGATGCGGGCATCTTCCGGCAGCAGGTCGAGGACGGCGCGAATGCCTTCATCGGTCGGCAATTTCACGGCGCCATCCATGAAGAATTTCAGGAACTGGCCGAAATAGGGCGACGTCGCGAAGCGGTTGGCATAGGACCCGGCCACCCGGTAGAAGGCCGCCGCATCCCCATTGCCGGCATTGAGCCAGACGAGCCTGCGCAGCGCCACCTCTTCCAGCAGGGTTCCGGGTGCCAGAAGGCGAACGAGGTTGAAGTTCAGGGCCGCCACGTCGCGCCTGGTTGCCATGGCGGAATTGGCCTTGGCCATGGCGACATAGGCGCCCAGGGGTTGCGGCAGGGCGAGCGGGTCGATGGTCTCGAAGCGAACAACCGCCGAGCGTGTGTCGCGGCGCAGATAATCGACCACCGCCTGGGTAAGGCCGGCCTCGGGATGGTCTTCCGGCACGAAGGTCAGGACCTGGACAGCCGCCACCGGATCGCCGCCGGCAAGGCCGAACAGCAGGACCGGCGCGATATCGGTCGATGGCAGGATCGGGGTGCCGCGCATGGCCAGCAATTGCTCGCGCATCATCTTCAGGATGTCGGCCTGCAGCTTCAATGCCCCCCGGTCACCCTGAACGATGCTGTCCTGCACCTGGAAAAGCCCGGACAGAAGCGCCCCGGCGCCGGGAAGCGCCGATGCCCGCGGCTCGGGCAGGGGCGGCGCGGGCGGCGCCCCTGCACCAGCCTCCTCCGCCTGATGCCCGCCATGCGGCTCCTCGGCCTCAGCGCCGGAAACGAAAGCCGCACACAGGAGAGCGGCCAGCAGCCAGATGGTCCGCGGGGTCACGGCTCGACCTCCAGCAGCAACTCGATGCGGCGGTTCGAATCGTCATAGGGGTCGGATGGCACCCGAAGCTTGCGATCGGCGAATCCAGTGATCTGGGCGATCCGCGACTCCTCCAGGCCCGCCCGCTTGAGCATGAAAAAGGCGGCGCGGGCGCGATCCATCGACAGACGCCAATTGTCGTCATTGGCCGCGCGGATCGGCCGGCCGTCGGTATGGCCGAAAATGCGGATGCGGCCCGCCTGCTCGTCGAGCACCCGGGAAACGGCGTCCATCGCCTTGACCAGCGGCTCCTTGGGAACCGCCGAACCGATCTCGAACATCGGGAAACCGAGCTGATCGGTCAGCGAGATCATCACGCCATCGTCCTGGGGCTTCACCTCAAGCTGATAGAGCTGGCTTGCGGCCGGGCCAAGCGCCTTGTCCAGCGCGTCGCGGATCGCATCGGAACGCGCTGCCAAGGCGCTTTGCGGCCCCTCGCCGGCCGCCTCATCGCCCTTGCCGCTCACATCCTCGCCGCCCGACAGGCCCGGTTGCGCGTCCTTGCCGCCAGCGGCATCGACCGCTTTCTCGCCATCCTTGCCTTCGGTCCCCGCATCCGACTTGCCGGAATCGGCCTTTTCCTTCGCCTTGCGCTCTTCCTCTTCCCAACTGCCGGAGGGCGCCCAGTATTCGGCGGCCAGAGGATCGACGAAGCCGTCGGTCATGGCACCGCTCTCGCGCGAGAAGGGTTCCGGCATTGCGACGGTGGGAAAACTGTTCATCTCCGGCGGACCGGCGATGGCTTCGAGGCTCTTGACGGGATCGGCGAAGAAGGTCTCCTCGCTCATCGATTCCGTCGGCGTGTTGCCCGCCTCCTGCGGCTCTTCCGCCTTTCCCTCGCGGCCCGCATCCTCGCCGGTTGCGGGACCGCCCTCGTTTTCCTGAAGCCCCTTCTCGCTGCGGTTCCGCTCGACCAGCTTGATCGGGTTGAAATAGGAGGCAACGGACCGCTTGGTTTCCTCGTTCGCCGCATTGATCAGCCAAAGCACGAGAAACAGCGCCATCATGGCGGTCATGAAGTCGGCAAAGGCGATTTTCCAGGCGCCGCCATGGTGGCCGTCCTCGCCATCGCTGCTGCGCTTGACGATGATGATTTCCTGGGCGTTGGCGCCATCATTCATCGCCGGCAACCCCGGATCGTGCGGCAAGTCCGCTGAAGCGCGCCGCCAGCACCTGCGTATCGAGACGCAGCGTCAGGCCGTCATCCCTGCCTGCGACGATATCGATGTTGAAGCCTCTTTCCTCCATCTGCGCGCGCAGCATCTCCACGAGCGCGTGCGGGGCTTCAAGCCGGCACGGGCTTTCGGGACGCATGGCCAGCGCCTCGGTCGCCGCCTTGAGGAACCGGTCCGTCATCCTTTCGCGCACTGCCTGTGAAACGACAGGTTCGAGAATGCGGCCCACGGATGCCGACACCTGCTCGGCCAGTTCCACCGAGATGCGTTCCAGCCCGGTGGCCAACTGGTCGGCAAGAAGGCGGGCCTGGGCCTGGCGTTCAGCCCTGCTTTCGGCCGTGCCGGCGGCGGCGCTGACGAATCCGTAGCCGTCGCTTTCCTGGCCGTCGGCCGCCTCGCCATCCGCATCCTGCGGCGCGGCATCCCCATCGCCTGCTTCAACGGCGCCATCCAGCGCTGCCGGCATTGCGGCATCGGCCGGGAACGGTTCGGCCTCCGGCCCGGTGTCCGCCCGGTCGAGGGCCAAGGGCTCCTCCGCCAGGCTTTCCTCCGCAGTAAAGGCCGAGAACGCGGCAAAATCGTCGCTGCCACCGGCCATGGCCGGAAAGCCGGCCCCGGCGAAGGCAGCACCTGCGGCGCCATCGTCCTGCGGGCACAATCCAGGGCCGGGCAGTTCTGAAGGCGGTGCGAAATCGGGAAAATCCGGGGTCCCTACGGCCATGCCGGCGAACGGATCGTCCGGTGCGGCCAAGTCCTGCGTGCCGTCGTCCGCTGAGGGGAAAAGCGGCTGCCAGTCGCCGTGCTCCTCCTCTTGCGACAAGGGAACGAACGGCGCGGTCTCGGCGGCTTCCGTATCGAAAGCCACGAAGTCGTCATGGGCGCGCGACCGGGCGGGCTGGCTCATCACGCGGCCTCATTCAGCCAGCGCCTGAGGACCTGCACAGCGCGCTCCTCGTCGTAGTCGATCATGATTTCCAGGCGCTCCTTGGCGGACATGCCCTGGTTGCGCAGAACCTGAAGATAATCGCCATTCTCCGATGCGCCGAAATCGGGCAGATCCGCCTGGAAGCCGCCCGGCGCGGCACCGCTGATGTCGGGCAGGCCGCCGCCGAGTTCGGAGGCGAAGTCGGGCTCGAAGGCGTCGGCTGCGGTGTCCGCCTCGCCTTGCGGGCCGGCTATGGCGGCGCGGGCAAGCGGGCGCAGCCCGAGGAAGATGACCAGCAGCGCGACACCGAGGAAGGCGGCCGCCTTGATCGCGGTGTTGATATAGCTCTGCACATCCTCGCCCATGCCGGCCTCGACCGGCGCCATTTCCAGATCTTCGGGCAGGAACTCGATGGCGGTCACGTTGATGCTGTCGCCGCGCTCTTCCTGCAGGCCGGCGGCGACGAAGATCATGTCGCGGATCTTCTGCAGCCGTTCGTCGACATCCGTGACGCCCTCGGGCAGCGTCTTCGCCAGCATTTCGCGGTTGACCACCACGGCCACGGAGAGGCGCTTTACGGAGAAACCGTTGCTGACCACCGCCACCCGCTTGGTGTTGATCTCGTAGTTCGTCGTTTCCTCGCGCCGTTCGCTGTTTTCCTGCGTCTTCTGGGAGGAATTGCTGTCAGTGCCGCCCTCATCGGTGGGAATGTTCTGCTCGACCGTCGTGTTCTGGATGGCTTCGGCCTGGGATGAACTGTCCTGCGTGCGCACCACCTGGACCGAGCGCTCGACGCGCGAATCGGGATCGTAGATGGTTTCCTCGACCTGCTTGCGGTCGGTATCGAGTTCGGCATTGACCGAGACGCGGAAATTCTGGTTGCCGATATAGGGGCGAAGGGCATCGGAAATCTTCTGCGCCAGTTCGTTCTCGACATTCTTCTCCAGATCGAGCGACACGCTGATCGCATCGCCGAACGTGTCCTCGCCGGCGGCGAGCAGCTTGCCCGAGGCATCCAGAACCGTCACGTCCGACCGCGACAGGCCGGGCACGGCCGCGGCGACGAGGTGGCGGATACCCATGGCCTTTGAGCTGATATCGGACCCGTTGGTACGGATGAGAACGGATGCGGTGGGCCTGCGGTCGCGATCCCTGAAACCGCCGTCGTCGGGGATGACGAGATGTACCCGTGCCGCCTTGATGCCGGTCACCGACTGGATGGTCCGCGCGATCTCGCCTTCCAGCGCCCGCACCCGCGTGACCTCCTGCATGAAGGACGTGAGGCCGAGCGTGCCGAGATTGTCGAAAAGCTCGTAGCCCGCCCCGGCGCTGCCCGGCAGGCCCTTTTCGGCCAGGATCATCCGCGCGCGGCTGGTCTGGCCCGCCTCCACCAGGAAGGTGCCCCCCTTGGTGTCGATATCGTAGGAAATGCCGGCTTCCGAAAGGACGATGCCCATCCGGTTCACGTCGTCGCGATCCAGCCCGACATAGAGGGTTTCATAGGTCGGACGGCTCATGAACCAGGAGCCACCGGCGACGAGCACGACGATGGTGACCAGGGCCGCGGCCAGGGCCACAAGCCTTGCCGTTCCCAAACCCTTGAGATTGCCGATCAATGTCTGGAGTTGATCTGCCACACGCCGCTCCGCCTTATTGGCAGATAAGCTATCGTGCGAAGCTTGCGCGGAATTGGCGCGCGGGCACCGGAGATGACACCGGGATGCAAAAAGGCCGCCCGGAGGCGGCCTTCATGGAGGTCAGTCCTTGCTTGCGCTTAGCGGAACAGCGACAGGATCGACGAAGAGGAGGCGTTGGCCATCGAAAGGGCCTGGATGCCGAGCTGCTGCTGCGTCTGCAGCGCCTGCAGCCGGGTCGATTCCTCGGTCATGTCCGCATCGACCAGTTGTCCGACGCCGCGATCGATGGAGTCCATCAGGTTCGAGACGAAGTTGGTCTGGATGTTGATGCGGCTCTTGGCAGCACCGAGGTTGGCCGCGGCGGTGGTCATCGAGGACAGGGCCGAATCGACGTTAGAGATCATGTCGTCGATGTCGGTATCGTCAATGCCGGCGGCGGTGATATCCAGGTCCGACACCGAAACGGTTGCCGCGCCGGCGCCCGTGGTGGTGAAGGTGGAGTCCAGGATACCGGACTGGTCGTTGGCATCGAACAGTTCGGTGGTCGTCGTGTCGACGTTGATCAGGCCGACCGAAACGGAGCCGTCCGAAGCACGGTTGAACGAGCCGACAATCTCCTTGGTGGCGATGTAGCCGGTGGCGCTGGAGTCGACCGAAAGCCAGTTCTCACCAGAGAACGAGGCCGATTCGGCGATGGATACCAGCTGGTTCTGCAGTTCGGTGATTTCCGACTGGATCTTCGACTTGTCGACGCCCGGTTCACGGGACGCAACCAGCTTGGACTTGATTTCGTCGACGACGTCGATGGCCGAGTTCATGCCGGTATAGGCGGTGTCGACCTTCGCCGAACCCAGGCCGAGCGCGTCCTGGACCGTCGACAGCGCCTTGTTGTCGGAGCGCATCGTCGTGGCGATGGACCAGTAGGCGGCGTTGTCGGATGCCTCGGCCACGCGATAGCCGGTCGAGATCCGGTTCTGCGTCGTTTCCATGGCGTGGTTGGTCATCTGCAACGACTTGAGCGCCGTCATAGCAGCAGAGTTGGTGATAATGCTGGACATGAATTGTCCCTCCAAACTTCCAGAAAAGGGACATACCGGGCCGTCCGGTACAGCAGTCTGGCATCATGCCACGCGCCGCGGAGACGGCACCTCTGCTGTTTCATGAGCGGGTATAGGCGGATTTCGTTTCCGATCCCTAAATGCGGACGCTCAAAAGCAAACTCCGGACGAAACTGGCATGCACAGGGTTACCAAAGCGTTGCCGGACACATCCCTCGCACAAGCTTCACAGGTTATCCGGAACGACCAAAGGAAACGGGTGCGCAATCATGCTCAGACATCTGATCGTGGCCGGTTCCGGCCTCGTTTCCGTCCTGGTCGTCTCGTTCCTGATGGCGAGGACACCGGAGCCCGAACCGGCGGAAGCAAGCGACACGGCGGACCACGTGCTGGCCGTGACGCGGAAGATGAAGCCTGCCGACCTGGTCGTTCCGGTTTTCGCAGGCGGGTCCGTCACCGGCTATATCGTGGCGAATGTCACCGGGGAACTGACGCCGGAGATCGGCGACGAGGTGGCCGGCTGGTATCTGAGCGATGCGCTGCTGCAACTGCTGCACGATGAGGCGGACGTGCCGACGGTGGAGGAAAAGGTACCCGAATCACAATGGCTGCGTGCGCGGCTGGAAGAGGCCGCGAACCGGCGTCATGGTTCGCCGATGATCAAGGACCTCGACGTGACCCGCATCAAGTATCTGAAACGCATATGACTTTTTTCGCCCGAGACGCTGTTGAATATTTATTAACCATACCGAATATTCTGATAGTGTGTTTGTAGTTGCGTAGCGAGCGAAAGACGGTGGTGGGCTTTGACGGTCCAGGCATGATGCCGAATCACCGTAACCTGACGATCAGGATGTTCCCCTTGTTCCCTACAGGATCGGGACCGTGACCAGCATCAAGACAAACCCCGCCGCAATGATTGCGCTGCGGACGCTCAACGCGACCAATACAGCGCTCCAACAGACACAGAACCGGGTTTCCACCGGCTACCGGGTTTCGGAAGCTTCCGACAACGCAGCCTACTGGTCCATTGCCACGATCATGCGATCGGACAGCAAGGCATTGTCGACGGTGCAGGACGCGCTCGGCCTCGGCACCGCGAAGATCGACGTGACCTATATGAGCCTCAACTCCTCCATCGACGTGGTCGACAAGATCAAGTCGAAGCTCGTGGCCGCGCGTGAACCCGGCGTCGACAAGGCCAGCATCCAGAGCGAGATCACCGAATTGCAGGCCCAGTTGCGGGCGATCGCGGATTCGGCCTCGTTTTCCGGTGAGAACTGGCTTTCGGTCGATTCCAGCGCCGGCAACTATGTTCAGGTCAAGGAGGTGGTGTCGTCGTTCACGCGCGCCGGCGCAGGCGTCACGGTCAACACGATCCAGATCGACACGGCCAACATCGAGCTGTTCGACGATGCCGACCAGAGCGGCCTGATGGATTCGACCTTCACGACCACGGGCGCCGGGGCGCTTGTCGTTTCAGTCCATACGCTCGACATCACGGCCGCCGGTCTCGACAATACCGATCTCGACGACATGATCTCGGCGGTGGATGCGGCCCATGTCGGCCTGACATCGGCTGCCGCCGATCTTGGCGCGACCAAGAGCCGTATCTCGATGCAGACCGACTTCGTCAACACGCTGCTCGACGCGGTCGAGCGTGGCATCGGCACCCTTGTGGACGCCGACATGACGGAGGAATCGACCCGGCTGCAGGCGCTTCAGACGCAGCAACAGCTTGGCATCCAGGCCCTGTCCATCGCCAATTCCTCGGCACAGAACATCCTGCAGCTGTTCCAGTAAGGCGATACGGCTCCGGCGACCCGTCGCCGGATGGCATGACATCTCCCGCCCGAGCGCGGCGGCCCATGCACGGGCATGAACCGGTGCGCCTTCTCCAGGCTCGTTTGCGCGGCCAATACGCGCTGCGCAACTCAACCGGCCAGGCGGCCGGCACGCCTTAGCGGCGGCTTTCGAACAGTTCGCAGATCTTGTCCCGAATCGCCTGCCAGAGCGCGCCCTCCCGGTCGAACCGGGACAGTTTTTCCAGCAGGAAATGCAGCATTTCCAGTTCTTCCTTGCGGCTTTCGGGGCGGTGCGCAAGGATTTCCTCGAAAGACATCGAGGCGATCTGGTCGCAATCCTTCAAAGTGCCGAAGTCATCGTCCTGAATGGCGGTCTCGACAGCCGCCATTGCATCATCGTAGCGACGCGCAAGCATGGCAAAAGACAGACTTTCCCTCAATTGAAGCATAGTACAACTTCTTCAAATCTTGTACAAAATCAGTATAACTATAGATACTGATATGCAAATAAGGACGCTACCGCATGCCGTGCGAATATGCAATGCAGCAGCCGGCAATCGCGAAAATTTGAATTACTTTATATTACTTATATATGTCCGAGCCTGACGGCCTTCGCGACCGCCTGGATGCGGCTGACGCAGTTCAGCTTCCGGCAGGCTGTCGTGAAATAATGATTCACGGTATGTTCGGAAAGCCCGGTGATGTAAGCCATCTCGGCGCTCGTCTTGCCCTCGCCAGCCCAGTAGAGGCATTCCTTCTCGCGCGCAGTCAGCACGTCCTCGGTTTCGCGCAAGCCGCTGCGAATGAATTGCGAGGCCGATTCGAAGGTTGCCAGCGCTTCGATGACCAGGTCCGGACTGATGCGGCGAACCGGCTCTGCGGACAGGAAATGCAGCACGATGACGCCAAGTTCATCGGTCGGGATCGGAATGAGAACGCCGCCGGCAATGCCGCCATCGGCAAAGGCGCGTTCAAGTATCTTGACCGGCTTCTCTTCCGTTTCCGGTTGCCCGGGCTTGACGGTGGACGGGTCGAGCGCGACGAGGTTCCAGAGAACCGGAGCGGTATGACCGCGCAACGGCCCCATCAGGTCGCAACCGCTGCGCTGAACGGCACTGTCGAGGATCTCGATGAAATAGGAGGACATGCTGGTCATCAGCAGGGAATCAGCCAATGTCCCGCCCTGCAGGTGTTTTGGCTTGCCGACATAGATGAGGAAATCCTCGAACCCGTGCCGCTTGCAAAGCTTGAGAAGGTGGGAGAAAGCATCGTGTGGCGATGACATCAGCCAGGACAAGCTTTCAACAACGAAACGCCGGTGCAATACCTCTTCTCCAGGACTGCCTCGACCGATCAATTCTCGTTTCACTTGCCCTGCCCTCAATCTTGAATGTTTCTCTTATATTGCGGCATAAACCCAAGAAGCTTGCGAAATATCAAGTTCAACAGCTCTTCAGTGCGTTCCGCCTGCCTTGGCCCCCTTCTCTTTTCCCAATCCTATGTCCAGAGTCTGGTTCTCTTCGATCAGGTTCTTGCGCAGTTCGGCGGGGGCAAACCGGTCTGCGTGAATCACGATCACATCTTGCAGGTCACTGTCCGGGAGGGCAACAGTCAAGCGTTCACTAAGATTTTTCGCGATGACCGCGGGATTAACTGCCCGGTCTATCATCTTTTCGGTGAACTCCTGATCCAGAATCAACTCCTGGTATATTTCCTGGACCAGAACCGGCAAGACCGGCGATGAAGCGAGGGGCTTGTCCGCCCCCGATTTCAGGACGACATTCAGTGTCCGGTATTCAATCACCTTGCCGTCGCGAATCACCGGCGCGACGAGAATGCCGGAATCCCAATAGTTGGGCTGCGTCCCGGCTGGCGCCACTTCCGGCACCCCGGCCGGCGCCGGACTGTTCCCCGGGAGCGTGGAAAGGAAACCGCCCGCAACGGCGGCGGCGACAGCAAGAATGCCGAAGACAAGGCCCTTGATCATGGCCGGACGGAAAGCGACGCGCTCGAATAGGTTCCGTCGTCCTCGTTGTCACGGATTTCGCTGATCACGAGATCGGCCACCGAGCGGACCGCCATCGCCTGCGCCTGGAGGCTCCGCGCATTGGCACGCAGTTTCTCGTTCAACTCGTCCAGGCGCTCGCGCAAGCCCGCGATGCCCTTCCACCCGGGATTGCCGTTGATGGCGCGCGACAGCTCATAGAGAAGGCGGCTTTTGCGGGTGTTGTAGGCCTGCAACTCGGAAAGCCGCCTGTTCCGCAAAATCTCCGTTTCACCATCAAGGCAGACAGAAATCGCGTCCAGCACCTGAAGGATGGAACTGTGGTCCTCTTCCTCCCGCGTGCGCAGCGGTCGTGTCGCTTGAACGGCCATGTCTGTTCACTCCGATGTTGCATGCCCGGCGCGAAGGCGGGCGGCGTGGTGGGAAGGGCGAGGCATCCGGTTCATCAGTCACGCGCCCCGGTCGCCCGCGCGCCCATTTGCGCAGCGATCCGCTCCGCGATGCCAAGGCCGCCCTGGCGCGCGAATTCGCCGGCGAGCTTCTCGCTCATCATCGACTTCCACATGTCGCCCGACAGGCCGGTACCGTAAACGGAGCCGGCATCCTCGGGCAGCATCGCGGCTATGAAATTCTGCAGGACCACTGCCTCGAACCGGGCAAGAACGCTCATGTCCACGCCCTTGGCCGGCGTTCCGCTCACGGGCGCTTCGCCGAGCGATGCCTTCCACGCGGCGCTGTCCGCCCGCGTCACCGCCACATCCGGCGTGGTCAGGCCGAGCGATGCCAGGGCCGGCAGCGCGGAAACGGAACCATTCATCGCCGATCAGTCCTCCTGTTGCGTTGCCATGACCGGCCTCGATCCGGTTTCATCACCTTACGCCGTCATACTTGCCGGAAACTGGTCTTGGAGCGGTTGGCGCGGGCGGCCCAGTCGCTGCCGCTTTCCTCCTGCGAGGCGACGCTCGCCTTTCCCTCGATGGCGGTCAGGCGTTCGCCGAGGCGCTCCTTCTGGCGTTCACGGCGCTTGCGCTCGCGCTCCACCTGCTCGCGCTCGGCCGTGAGGCGGGCCTTCTCCGCTTTCAGTTCCGCCTGATGGCGCACGACTAGATCGGGAAACAGATCCATGGCGAGCGATGGCCCGGCGGCAAAGGCATCCAGCGATTTCAAGTCCTCGGTGACAGCCTGAAGCCGGCCCGCCAGATGGGTGCTGCGGGCCTGGTTCAGGTTCTCAAGCTGACCGGTCAGACGCACCAGCCGGCGGATATCCCTGCTCTTGTCACCCATCGGTTATCCTCCTGGACATTCGCGGCTAGCGGAAAAATCCCATGTCCGGCACGGCGGCGGCAAACTGGCTGAGCATGGACGGGAATGCGAAATAGGCGATCAGCAGTCCGCCAAGCAGCGTATAGGGCAAGGATATGAAATAGATGGGGATCTGGGGCGTGAGCTTGTTGAGCAGGCCGACGATCAGATTGATGAGGATCCCATAGGCCAGAAACGGGCCGCCCAGCCGCAGGACCAGCAGGAAGGCATCGTTCAGTCGCTGGCCGACGCGCATGAGAAGGCGCGCCGGCTCGATGATGCCATCGGCCGGAATGATCGCGTAGGAGCGGACAAGGCCGATTATGACGGCATGATGCGCATTGACGATGAAGAAGAGGACCAGCGCGGCCATGGACAGGAAGGCGCCGAAGGCGGCCTGGGGCTCGGCCTCGGTGACCGGTGTGCCCATCATCGTTCCAAAGCCCATCGACATGGCAGCGCCGGCGGCAATGAATTCGAGGGCAGCGAAAAGCAGGCGCACCAGGAGGCCCAGAAATGCACCGACAATCGTTTCGGTCGCGATCAGGAGATAGAAGAAGGCAGGATCACCCGGCGACAGCCGGGGCAGGCTGGACCAGACGAGCGGAGCCAGGGCGACCGACAGGGCAATCGCGGTGAACAGCCGGATGCGGACGGGCACGCGCACCGAGGAAAAGCCCGGTACCACCATCAGGCATCCGCCGATCCGGCAGAAGATGATGATGAAGGGCATCAGCAGCGTGGTGACGAGATCGGTCATGCCACCGAGCCGATGACATTGACCTCGACGCCGCGGGCGATCTCGACATGGGAGAGAACGGGAAGGGAGGGGAAGAGCCGTTCGAGGATCATGCGCACGTAGGGGCGCGCCTCGGGGCTGGTCAGCACCGCGAACTGCTTGGACTGGTCCAGCAGCTTGTTGATGGCGGCGGCCGCCTCGCGGCCGAAGGTCTCAAGCTGGCGCGGATCCATGTCGAATTCGCGCACATCGCCATTGGCGTCGCGCTTGAGGCTTTCCTGGAAGACAAGGTCCCAGCGCCCGCCCAGGCGAAGGACATTGAGAACGCCGTTCTCGGCAAGGTCGCCGCAAATCTGCTGCGCCATGCGCATGCGCACATGCTCCACCAGTTTCTCGGTGCGCCGGACATGCGGCGCCACTTCGGCAATGGCCTCGATGATGAGCGGCAGGTTCCGGATCGAGACCCGGTCCGCCAGCAGCATCTTCAGCACGGCCTGGAGGCCGGGATAGGAAATATGGGTCGAGCACAGTTCATCGGTCAGTTTCCGGTATTCCGGATCAAGCTGTTCGATGAGGCGCTTGGTGTCGCGGTAGGACAGGAGCTGGGGCAGGTTGTTGCGGATGACCTCGCTGAGGTGGGTGAGCAGGACCGACAGATTGTCCACCGTCGCTATGCCCATGCGCTTGAGGTCGGCGGCGAAATTCTGCGGCACGGAGAGCGCCGGCATGCCGAAGGCCGGCTCCTTGACGGGTTCGCCCGGAATATCCGGCAAGGGCTTGTTGCCGGTCAGGGCCAGCACTTCGCCAAGGCGCAGTTCATGCAACGAGAAGGCCGTTCCGTGTATGCGGATCTGATAGGCCTTTTGCGGCAGGGCCAGATCCTCGGAGATCTTCACCTCGGGGATGACGAAGCCGTATTGCTGGGCGAATTTCTTGCGCATGCGCGCCATGCGGAAGGCCAGTTCCTCCTGCGATCCGAGGAAGGCCGTGGCGATCTGCTTGCCAAAGGCGACCTCGATCTCGGCGGTCTTCAGCGACGCCTTCATCGAGTTTTCTTCCACCTGCGCCCTGGCGCGATCCTCCTTCTCGCGCTCGCGCTCCTGCGTCAGGTGCTGGCGGAACCGCTGGCGGTTGACCGTGAAGCCCACCGTGGCAAAACCCAGCGACAGGACGAGAAACGGGAAAAGCGGCAGGCCCGGCATGGCGGCCAGAAGCAGCATCAGCGCGGCCGCCACATAAAGCGCCCGGGGATAGTGGCCAAGCTGGGCAAAGACGGCGACATCGGCAGAGCCGCGCGTGCCGCCCTTGGAGACCAGCATGCCGGCGGCCAGCGACACGATGAGCGCCGGTATTTGCGAGACGAGACCGTCGCCGACGGACAGCTTGATGAAGACGTCACCGGCTTCCGAAAGCGACATGCCGTGACGGGCATAGCCGATGATGATGCCGCCGAAGACATTGATGGCAGTGATGATGAGGCCGGCAATGGCATCGCCGCGGACGAATTTCGAGGCACCGTCCATGGAGCCGAAGAAGGCGCTTTCCTCCTCCAGTTCCTTGCGGCGGTCCTGGGCTTCCTTCTCGTTGATGATGCCGGCGGACAGATCGGCATCGATGGACATCTGCTTGCCCGGTATCGCATCGAGCGTGAAGCGCGCCCCGACCTCGGCAATGCGGGTGGAACCCTTGGTGATGACCACGAAGTTGACGATGACGAGAATGAGAAACACCACCACGCCGATCACGAAATCCCCGCTCATGACAAACTGGGAGAAGCCGGAAATGACGTAGCCGGCCGCATTCACCCCCTCGTGCCCCTCTGAAAGGATGAGGCGCGTGGTGGAAATGTTGAGCGCCAGGCGCAGCATGGTGGCGATCAGCAGGACCGTCGGGAAGGCGGAGAAATCCAGCGGGCGCGCGATCCACAGCGACACCATGAGAATGAGGACGGAAAGCGCCAGCGAGATCGCCAGTCCAAGGTCGATCAGGAATGTGGGTACGGGCAGGAACAGGATGGACAGGATGAAGACGATGCCGCCGGCCAGGGCGATATCGGTGGGGCGTCCGGGCAAGGTGGAGACGGCAGGGGCAGCCACGTCGTTCTCTCTTTCCGCTTGATTCGGATGAGAGCCTATGCCCGCTAGCTTGTGCGAAAATCACGACGGCGGCCGGGCGGCCAACAGCCCGGACTTAACGTTAATTTAATCAGTAAAAGGCTAGTCATCCTGACAAGCGAACAGTCCGTTTTGACGGATCCTGCATGATGCATCTTCGCGGCCCGGCCTGCGCCGGATGTCCTGAACCGTCATGACGCGAGGCAAGAGCGCTGCCGCTGGCAGAATTGCCAGATTCCGTTCCCGGTTCTCCTTTGACAGCATTCACTTCCTGGTTGACATGTTCAGCCTCAAGGCGGACAGCCGGGCCATTCCCTGCCACCTTATGTCCCGGTTGCCGCCTCTTTTTTTCCGGCCTCACGCTCCGCGCCCGGCGCGTCTGCAAGACCCGGCTTTTCCCCGGTCAGGCCCCATGGTCGAGACGTCATCCGGACCACCACGGGGCGCGGGCGCAGGTCATGCCATGGCGGCCAGGCCGGGCGGCTGGCGGTGGCGCCGTTCAGGTGCGCTTGCGGTAGAGGTCCAGGACCTTTTCGCGAACCCGCATGAGATGGCCATCACGCGCGCCGATTTCGCTCAGGATGGAATCGAGAAGAAAGATGAACAACCGGCGCTCCTCGGTGTCATCGGCCGGTTCGTAAGCCAGGATTTCCTGCCAGACGAGGCGAAGCTGGCGGTCGATCCCGTTGATCGCCGCGACGTCTTGGCCATCAATGGCCTGCACGAGCCTTGCCTCATGCTGCTCGAATCGCGCCAGGAGCAGGTCCAACATGAAAATCCGAAAGTGCGTTTGCGTGGCGCGGGGACATGCCACTTGGCAGGCGCCTTCATGCACCCGACCCGTCATACATAAGGCACAACGTCTTTCAGTTCAGCCTAATCCTATACAGGTGGTTAACCGGATCGTCCCGGACTGGCGTCCATCGGCACGCGCAGGGGCCGTCCGGCAAGCCGCGCAAGGCCGTAGAGCGATCCGCTTCCGTCAAAAATCGCGCTAGAATCCGGATTCAATGCGTCCGTAGAGAACGTTTGTGAGAACAAGGAGCTTGCTGCCGACGAAACCGGCGGCCAGCGTGGAGGAAAAGAAGACGATCATGATCTTCGGCACGAAGGTCAGCGTCACTTCCTGCACCTGCGTCAGCGCCTGGAACAGCGCAATGGCGATGCCCGCCACCATGGCCGGCACGACAGCCGGGGCGGAAACGACGATCACGGTCCAGACGGAAAACTGAACGAGGTCCAGCGCGTCGGTGGCGTTCATTCGCCGATCACCGTGCCTGTCGTCACCGGCAGTTCCGCGCCGCTGTCGAGAATGGCGACGAGCCCGGTGGCGCCGATCTTGACCTGCGACACCGTGCCGGAAACCGAGCCATCGGCGCTGGTGATGGTCCGGTCAACGATGCTGTCGACCTGTGACACGACCGAGGCGGCCAGCAGGACCTCCAGCTTGTTGTTGATCTGGATGCTCTGCTCGACATTGGAGAAGCTGGCCAGTTGCGACACGTACTGGCTGGCATCCATCGGCTCCGTCGGGTCCTGGTTCTTCATCTGGGTCACGAGGATCTGCAGGAACGTGTCGTAATTGACCATGTTGGAGGCGCGGGCCTGGCTGCCCTGGCTTTCCGCCGCCGCCTGCGTGTTGCCCGTAACCGCCGTGACGGACGTCATCGCATCACCATCCTGTCCGCGCCCATCAGGCCGTCACCGGCCATCGGCATTTCGGTCGAAGGTGCGCTGGCCAGAATCTGCGCTTCGAGCGGAAACAGTGCGCGGGTGGAGCGCATGGCCTCGAAATACATCTTCTGGTGAACCATCCTGTCAATGTCCTTGAGTTCGGAAAGGATGTGTTCGTTCTCGAAAGCCGCCAGCAGGCCCGGCATCTGGTTCTTGTAGACGACCATGGCCGGCTCGGTCTCGTTCGGCGCCATCAGCATGACCTGAACGATGAAATAGAGCTGCTTGAGCGGCGTCGTCGCGTCGGAAGCCTGGAGGATGTGGTTTTCCAGCAGGAAGTTGACGTCGTTGAGGATCTCGATGGCTGTCTTGCGGTCCACCCGAAGGACAGCGCCATTGATGTAGATCTTCTCGTTCGCCTTGAGCGAAATCTTGAACGTGCTTTTCATCGAATACCGTCCCGAATGATCCTTGAAATGTCGATAAGGCCGTCAAAATTCTCGGATTTTTCCTGCCTGATCTCGTCTATCGTGCGCAGCATCCAGATGCCGATGCTCAGCAGGTTCGCGCGCACCTCCTTGGGCAACTGGTTTTCCGGATCGGCCAGGTCCGACATCAGCGCCATCCAGACGCGCGCGGAATAGTGAAGCGCGTGGATCGCCTCGATCGATCGCACGCCCGCTTCCCTTGCCGCCTCCAGCATGCCGATGGACTGGTCCAGCGCCTCGCGTTCCCTGGAGCGCGCCTCCTCCAGGTCGTCGGTCTGAATCTCTTCGTATTTCGCGATATACATGTCACAGCTCCTGCGTGGGCCGGACGCCGCGCCGTCCCGTGACGGCGCAAGCCCGCATCAGGCCCCGGCCCGGCCTGACTGTTGAGAAAGGGATATCGATCCTGGCCATGTGCGCGCCCTTCCTAGAGATACCTGACGAGTGACAATGACTGGACGCGCTGGGTCAGCATGTAGGCCGTCTCCAACTGGTTCAGCAGATTGGTCATGCGCGTTGCCGCCTCGTATGGATCGACACTGCCCATTTCGGTCGAAAGGTCGGTCATGTAGTTCTTCTGCAGCGTCATCCGCTCCGTCGCATCGGCGACCTGGGTCTCGACCAGGCCGAGCCTGCCTTGGACCAGGGTGACCTGCGCCGAAGATGCGCCAAGCCCCTCGCCGCCATCGCGTATGACCTGCCGGGTCGCATCGCCGGAAATGCCCGATCCGAGGAAGGACACGGCCACGGTGAGGGAGAAGAAGGCGCTCTTGAAGGCTTCTTCGTTGGCGGAGACGGAGGTGATGGCGGTCTGGTCCTGGGCGATGCGCGAGCGAATGCCGTCATCGCTGGCCGAGGACATGCCGGGCCAGCCGGTGGCGTCGAAGAGCGGACGCGCGACATTGTCGAGGAAATC
Source organism: Brucellaceae bacterium (assembly GCA_020637775.1). Classification (GTDB taxonomy): domain Bacteria; phylum Pseudomonadota; class Alphaproteobacteria; order Rhizobiales; family Rhizobiaceae; genus Zhengella. The sequence continues at coordinate 167,801 of JACKJV010000001.1, forward strand.
TTCCATTTGTGCCGCGGTCAGCGACGCGGCGGCCGGATCGGACTTGGCAAAGCCGAAATGGGTGGCGAAGGCGGCATCCAGATCGGCCTGCCAGCCACTGCCCTCGAACGGGGCAACCGGCTTGGCATCGGCATTCACCCCGGCAAAGAGATATTCGCCATTGGCCGAGGTATTCATCACATTCGTCAGGTCTTCCAGCGCCGTCAGCGCGTTGTCACGCACGAGATTTGCCGAACCGGTGCCGCTGAGTGCCGTGTTGAACACCTGCATCACGTCGCCCGAAACATCGGTGAAGCGCGACATGGCCGATTGCGCAGCGGTCATGCGGGCCCCGGCCATCTCATTGGTCATCAGGATGGAGTCGAGCCTTTCGCTCTCGCGTTCAAGCGACATGCGGAAACCGTTGCGCAGGCCCAGTTCGCGGGCCGGATCAGCCTTCTCGCCCGTCACGGTTTCCTGCTGGGCAGTGACGATGGCGGCCTGCGTGGCGCGAATGGACATGCGCAGCGCGCTTGCCATGGAAAGGGTCGATGCGGCCTGAAGCTTCATGGGACTACCTCGCCGCCTCCAGCAGGGCAGCCAGCATGTTGTCCACCGTCGCGATGAGACGGCTGGTCGCCTTGTAGGAATGTTCGATCTCGACGAGCGAAGCCATCTCGTCGTCGATGTTGACACCTGTCTGCGCGATCAGCTTGCTGCCCAGGGCGGCATGCATGGCGTCCTTCGTCTCGGCCGCGCCGCCGGCATCGGCCCGGTAGGCTTCGAGCCATGCCTGCGCATTGCCCGAATAGGCGACGAGGCTGACGTCGCTGGCCAGGCCCGTGGCCGTATCGAAGGCCATGGGCGCTTCCATGGCATCGGCCAGCGCGATGATCCGGTCGGAAAAGGCGACGCCGCCAGCGGCGTTGACGACATAGGCCGCGCCGTTGGCGCCGCCGTCGCGCAGCAGCGATGGATTGCCGCCGGACTGCGGATCATAAAGCGGATTGACCGCAAGTGTCGTGGCCATTCCCGGCGAAAGAACGCCATCGGGCGGAACCGCCGGGCCGCCTGACCAGGTGAACAGGCCGGTGCGGGCGGGGCCGCCACCGCCGGTCTGATCGGTTTCGGCGAACATGGAAACAAGGCCGCGCGCGATTTCGTCCAGTTGCATTTCGGTCTGGACGGTCACCTCGTCGCGGACTTGCAGCATGGCCGCGATGGAGCCCGAGGACGACGTGTCCGCGCCGGTTCCCGCCTTGACCGGAACGCCGTCGATGCGCACCACGTTTCCGGTGTCGCCGGCCGAATAGGCCGGACGCGGCGTGAAGGTCACGTCGCGCGGCGTGGTCTCGAACAGCATGACGCCGCCGGCCGTGGTCAGCATCACATCGCCATGATCACGTTCGGTGACCGTGACGGGCACGATTTCGGCAATCCGGCCAAGCAGTGTGTCCCGGCGGTCGAGAAGCTCGTTGGGATCGCCATCGCGCAATGTGGCCTTGATGATGGCGTTGTTGACACCCTCGAATTCGTCGAGCAGGCCGTTGAGGGTCGCGACCTCTCCGGCAATCTCGCTGTCCATGCGCGCCCGCAACGAATGGACCTCGGCGGAGGAGGCATTGAGCGCGTTGGCGATCGTGCCGGCGGCGTCTACCACGCCACGGGCGAGAAGGTCGTTGTCGGGGCTTGCGCTGTAGGTCTGCAGCGCGCCATGCAGCCGGGACAGTAGCGCGGAAGCCGAGGCCGAGCCGTCGGTTCCGTTCAGGGATAGCGAGAGCTGCTTCATGTTCTCGCTGATGGTGTTCTGCGCCACCGACAGGGAAAGCGCATCGCGCGAGGAAGCCGACAGCCGGGTGTTGGCCGCGCGGTCCACCGAAGCCACGGCGGCGCCGTTTCCGGCCGTTTCCATGACCACGGTGCGCCGGGCATAGTTCGGGTCCGAGGCGCCGGAAATGTTGCGGGCGGCCACACTTGCCTTCTGGGACAAGTTGAACAGTGAACTCTGGGCGGTGGAGAGCACCGTGGAAAGTGACATGCCCTACTGCCTCCAATCGCGGCCGCCGCCTGTAGCGCGGAAGCGGCCGCCCGTTACCTCTTGAGGTTCACCACGACGTCCATGAGATCGGACCCGGTCTGGAAAACCTTCGAATTGGCGGTAAAGCCGCGCTGTGCCTGGATCATCCGCGTCAGTTCCTCAGCGATGTCGACATTGGACTGCTCGATGGCCGAGGACATGATGGCGCCGTAGCCGCCTTGCTGGGGATTGCCGACCATGATGTCGCCGGAATCGGGCGTCTGTGCGAAGACCGTGCCGGTGACGGCATTCAGCGCTGCCGGATTGGCCACCGTTCCCAAGGGGATGCGGTAGAGATCGCGATAGGTGCCGTCGTCATACTGGCCGTAGACATAGCCGTCCTTGGAGACGTGGATACCGTCAATGGTGGAGGGCGGCCGGCCGTTGATGTTGGCGTCGGAAATGCCGAATTCGGCGGCGAGCTGGGTGAAGTTCGCCATGTCCAGATCGAAGGTTTCACCATTGGGAAGCGCGATCGAGATCGATGTCGGCGAGGCGCCATCGAGCTGGCCGGTCGTCGGATCGAAGGTCAGCGTGTCGGTCGCAAAAGCCGCGGCTGCATAGGGGAAGCCACCGGTGGTCGGGTCGGCATCCGCCTTGTTGTAGGCGGTCACTTCCCAGGTGTCGGCGGCAGTCTTGGAATAGTAGACGTCGATCGTCACTTCCGCGCCCAGGTAATCATAGGCGACAACGGAGACCTTGTTGGTAAATTCTGCGTCGGCCGCATTCGTGGACGGCAGGTTACCGGCAACGATCTCGGCCTCGGCGTCCAGATTGCCCATGACATAGCCGGCCGTGGTCGGGACCGTCGTCAGCTCGAAGCCGTCCAGCGTGACGATTTCGAGATCGGCGAGCCCGTTCGTGGCGCCGGCGGCGCCATTGGCGCTGGGATAGCCCATGAGATAGAAACCGGCCTGGTTGACGAGGCGCCCCTCGTCATCCGGAAGGAACGATCCGGCCCGCGTCAGGAAGGTCTGGCCGCCGGGATCCTGAACGACGAAATAGCCGTCGCCGGATACGGCGAGATCGGTGACCGAGGATGTGTATTCCAGCGGTCCCTGCTGGTTCATCATGCGAACGGTGTGGCTGAGCACGCTGCCGGATTCGTAGTTTCCAGCAGTACCGGGACCTGCGCCTGCCAGCGACGTTCCCGCCACCAACGTCGAAAACAGGACTTGCGAACGCTTGTAGCCGTTGGTGTCCGAATTGGCGATGTTGTCGGCCACGGAGGACAGGCGGTTGGACTGGGCGTGCATCCCGGAAACACTGGTCTGCATCATGCCGTAAATGCTCATTGGGCACCTCCGCCTTCATACGGATAAATCATGTGAGCCGACCCTATGCGGCCAGGCTTGCGCCAGGCATGCCTTAACAAGTGGTTAACGCCGGCCGGCCATGGACCGCGCCGCGCCATCACGCCGCCGTCAGTTCGCGCGAGACAGGGGCGCAGTCGCCCTCTTCGGCCTCCAGCACGAGCCGGTAGCCGAGATAGCGCTTGGAATCGATGGGATCATAGCCCAGCGCATCGCGCAGCTTGCGCCGCAGTTTCGAAATGTGGCTTTCCACGACGCATTCCTCGATGGAATCATCGAACACGCCATAGGTGGCATTGAAAATCTGCGCCCGGCTGACGCGCCGGCCCTCCGCGGAAGCAAGGAATTCGAGAATGCGGCGCTCGCGCCTGGGCAAGGGGAAGATCTCGCCATCGACCTCGGGGTCGCGACCATCGAAGAAGACCTTCAGGCGCTCGGTCGTCTCGCGGACCGGCTCGGGCGCGTTGCGCTTGCGAATGACGGCGATCCGCTTGAGCAGCTCGCGAACATGCACGGGCTTGCGCACAACATCGTCATAACCGGCATCAAACAATTCAAGCGTGCGGTCGAGGTTCTGGCGATCCAGCAGCGCGATCTTGGCGATTCGCCCGGCAGCCGGCGCCGCCTGCGGCAGGATGATCTCGTCCGAAGCGTCTCCGATCAGATAAGCGATGATCGAGTCAAAATCCGACTCGCATGCCGCGTCCATCCACTCGATAAACTCGCCTGGCGTGAATCCGGCGACGGGATACCCCTCGCGCTCGAGCATGGACTTGTAACTGTCCACAACGATCCCGCGATCATCCACGACAACGATCATGTGCCTAATCCCCTCGAATCATTAATTGATTCTGGTTAACAGGGCTAACTTGCGGGGATTCTTGGTGACAATTACAAGATTTAGCACCTTATTTTCTAATAAGGACGCTAACCCTTTGTAATAATTCGTGAAGGCGCCTGTCTAAGCTTTTACAAATCCGCAAATGCTGACGTTTCGGAGGCCTTTTCGATGGACCTGGCTTCCTTTGTCCACACGCCGAATGGGAAACCTGGAAGCGAGTCAAAAGACCTTTAGACTCTTTTTAATTGCATTTCAAGATGCAACGCGCATAAATTGAATACGCGCGGCAATTGTCCTGCCTCACGCCCAATGCCGGCCATCATGACCAAGGGAGCCGGGCCGGGCCGGCATCGTCCGCAAATGGTGAGGAGCGACGCCGGAGGTCTGGCGGTGGAAGCTTTAAGGCTCTTGTCTTGCGCGGGGCTTTTGCCGCAAGCCGGGGCAGGCGCGGTTCCCTTCCCTGAACAGGAAGGGCACACTAGCGCTTCGGCATGCCCTTGGGGCGCAGGTTCCGCTTCTGCGCGGCAATGCGGAACTGGGCGTTCGCCGCGCCATAGCCGTTGTAGCCGCCGCGCCGCTCGACGATCTCGAAGAAGAAACCCTCACCGTAGACCGGGCTGTAGATCTGGAAATACTCGCCGCCGGACTCGTCGCGGTCATACAGGATGTTGCCGGCCTTGAGCCTTTCGAGAAGATCGTCATCGAGCCCGAAACGGGCGTCAAGATCGTCGTAGTAGTTCGGCGAGATTTCCAAAGCCTTGAAGCCGTTTTTCGACAATGCCGCGCGCGTGGCGAAGATGTCCCGGCTTTCGAAGGCAATGTGCTGGACCGCAGAGCCATAGCTTTCGGCGATGAAATGGCCGGCCAGGGTGCGCCGGTTCTCCGCACCGTTCAACGTGATGCGCAGGCTGCCGTCGTCATTGGCGATGGCCTGGCTGCGCACCAGGCCGGCCGGATCCACCACGTCAACCATGGGCGTCTTTCCGGTGTCGAATATGGAGGTGTAGAACAGCAGCCAGGTGAGCATTTCCTCGTAATTCATCGTCTGGGCGATATGATCGATGCGGGTCAGGCCCGCATTGACGGGCGCGGTCTCGCCGTCCACCTTGGCGAATTCCACCTCCCAGACACGGGCCAGCCCGCTCTTGTCGTCCATGAAATGCATGACGCCGCCGCCCACGCCGCGAATGGCCGGAATCTTCATCTCGCCTGGCCCCACCGCCTGCTCGAAGGGTTCGGCGCCCAGTGCCCGGGCACGCTGCACGGTGGCGGCAGCGTCCTCGACCTTCAGGCCGATGTCGCAAACCGATGTCCCGTGGACGAGATAGGAGGAATGGGCAAAGCCTTCCTGTCCGGTGTTGACGACGATATTGATTCCGCCCTGCCGCCAGAGATCCACTTCCTTGGAGACGTGCCGCCCGCATCGTTCAAAGCCCAGCGTGCGCAGCATGGCGCCCAATTGCTCGGCCTCGCCATGATCGGCTGCAAATTCCGCGAACTCGACACCGCGCACCGCGATCCGGTCCGGCATCGGCGGCACGTCGATGGCGATGTCCGGTTCCTGCCTGCGCACCTGGTCCATCAGGTAGACGAGCGAGCGATGACCGTCGACGGAAATGGATTTCGGCGATCCGCCACGGAATTGGTCGTTGAAGATTTCAAGGCTGAGCATGCCTTCATAGCCGGTCGCCGCCACGGCGCGCATGAAGCCGGTGACGTCAAGATCGCCCTCGCCGGGCATGTTGCGGAAATGGCGCGACCAGTAGAGCAGGTCCATGTCGATCAGCGGCGCATCGGCGAGCTGGACGAAAAAGATGCGGTCGCCGGGAATGGAGCGGATCGAATTGACGTCGATCTTGCGCGCCAGCGTGTGAAAGCTGTCCAGGATCAGCCCGACATTGGCATGATCGGCGCGGCGCACGATTTCCCAGGCATCGCGGTGGTCGGAAACATGCCGCCCCCATGCCAGGGCCTCGTAGCCGACACGGATGCCCTTTGCCTTCGCACGCTCGCCCAGTTCGGCGAAGTCGTCGGCCGCCCGGTCGATGCCGCCCAGCGCCAGCGGCGAGCAGTTCGAGCACACCAGAACCAGGTCGACGCCCAGTTCGTTCATCAGGTCGAACTTGCGCTCCGCCCGGTCGAAGGCACGCGCGCGCTGCGGCTCCGGCATGCCCTCGAAATCGCGAAACGGCTGGAACAGGCAAAGCTCCAGGCCATGGTCGCGCACCATCCGCCCGACATCGGCCGGGCTGCCATCGAAGGCCAGGAAGTCGTTCTCGAAAATCTCGATTCCGTCGAACCCGGCGGCCGCGATGGCCGACAGCTTCTCGCGGAAATCGCCGGATATCGAGACGGTCGCAATCGCGGTCTTCATGGAAACGGACCTTCTGTCAGCGGCCGGCCTCGATCAGGTCAGCCATGGCATTCATCGCATGGACATAGCCTTTCGGCCCGAGACCGGCAATCACCGCTGTCGCCACCTTCGAGACAAGCGAACGGTGATAGACCTCCTCGCGGCGATGAATGTTGGAGATGTGCAGTTCGATGACCGGGCCGGGAAACATCTTCAGCGCATCGTAGACCGGCACGGAGGAAAAGCTCAGGCCGGCCGGATTGATGATCAGTCCGGCGGCCTCACCGTCGATGGCTTCATGCACCCAGGTGACGATATCGCCCTCGAAATTCGACTGCCGGAACACGACGGCGCGGTCCGTCGCGGCGCGGCACCAGCCCTCGATCTCGCCCAGCGTGACCGCGCCGTAGATCTCCGGCTCGCGGGTGCCGAGCCGGTTCAGGTTGGGACCGTTGAGGATGTGGATCGCACCGGCCATGTGTGGCTCCCGTCTATCACCGGCTGCGACCGGCTTCAGGCCGTGAAGCAGGCCGGGTCCATCGTCTTGAGATCATCGGCGACCAGCGGACGGAAGTCCATCCGCTGCAGCACGTCGCGCGCCGGATCGATGCCCGGCGCCACTTCCGTGAGCATCAGCCCGTCCGCGGTCAGCCGGAAGACGCAGCGTTCGGTGACGTAAAGCGCCTCCTGGCCATCACGGACCGATTGCGCGCCCGAAAAGGTGATCTGGTCGACCGCCATCACGAATTTGCGCACATCGCCCTGACGGGTGATCGAAAGCCTGCCGTCGCCCGATGCCATGTCGGTTCCCTTGGCGTCGAACGTGCCGCAAAACACAACCTTGCGCGCGTTCTGGGCAATGTCGATGAAGCCGCCCGGCCCCACCGGCACACCGCCCAGCTTCGAGGCGTTGACATTGCCATGCCGGTCCACCTGGCCGAAGCCGAGAAAGGCGATGTCCAGCCCGCCGCCGGAATAGAAATCGAATTGCGACGGCCCGTCGAGCATGCAGGAGGCATTGCGCGCATAGCCGAACAGGGAGCCGGTCAACAGCGTGCCGCCATAGGTGCCATGCTCGATGGTCTGGTAATAGCGGTCCTGGTCTCCGCGCGCCGCGACGATACTGGCCACCTGGTCCGGGATGCCGAAGCCGTAATTGATGACAGCGCCGTCGACGAGTTCCCGGCGCGCGCGCTCCGCCACGATGCGGCGGATGGAAAATTCCGGCATGTGCGGCGCAGCCTCAGCCACCCGCTGCTGGCCTGAAATGGCCGGATCGTAGACGATCTCGTAGCCCTGGCGCTGGTCCGGATCGACGACGATGGCATCCACCAGCGCGGCGGGAATGCGCACCTGACGCGCGCCAAGCGCACCGGCCTTCACCTTCTCGCGCACCTGCACGATGACGATGCCGCCACAATTGCGAACGGCGGCCGCCATGGCATAGCTGTCGACATTGGCCGGTTCCTCGTCGAGGCTGACATTGCCTTCCTCGTCGGCGATGGAGCCTTTCAGCAGGCAGGCATCCATGTGGAACGGCAGGTAGCGCAGATATTCGCGCCCGCCGATCTCCACCACTTCGCAGAGCGTGTCCCTGGCTGCCGCGTTCATCCGCCCGCCATCGATACGCGGGTCGATGAACGTCCCCAGTCCGACATGGGTGAACAGGCCGGGCCGCTTCGCCGCGATCTCGCGCATCAGCTGCATGGCCACGCCACCGGGCAGGACATGGGCCTCGATCTCGTCCCTTGCCGCCATCTGCTGCATGCGCGGCGACCAGGGCCAATGCCCGCCGATCACCTTGCGCACCATGCCCGGATGGGCAAAGCGGTTGACGCCGGTGTCCTTGCGATTGCCGAGGCCGAGGGCATGAACCAGCGTCATGCCCTTCGGGTGGCCGGTTTCCAGGAACCGCTTCTCGATGGCCTCGTGAAGCGCCATGGCCTCGCACAGCCCGCCGCCGCCGCCGATCAGGCCGATGGTCGCCCCGTCGGGAACCAGGGCCACGGCCTCTTCGGCCGGCATGAATTTCTGACGCCTGCCGCCTGTCATCACGACGCCCACGGATCGTAGATGGACTTGCCGCCCTTCAGCATGGACTTGGCGACCACGCCGCGATGGATTTCGGACGCGCCGTCGAAGATGCGATAGATGCGGGCATCGCGGTAATAGCGCTCGATCGGCAGATCCCTGGAAAAGCCCATGCCGCCGAAGATCTGCATCGACCGGTCCACAACACGGCCCAGCGTTTCGGACGCCTGCACCTTGAGCATGGAGATCTTGGCGCGCGGATCAAGCCCGGCATCGATCTGATCGGCGCATTCCCACAGCGCGGTGCGCGCGGCGTTGATCTCGATGGCGCTGTCGGCCAGCATCTGCTGGACCATCTGGAAGTCGCCGAGCGACTGGCCGAACTGGCGCCGGTCATTGGCATGATCGACGGTCATGTTGAGGATTTTCGTCGCCTTGCCGATGGCGCGTGCCGCCACCTGGGAGAGACGGACACGCCCCAGTACGGACAGGGCCAGCTTCAGGCCCTGCCCCTCTTCGCCCAGCAGGTGCTCGTCGCCCAGTTCCACGTCATCGAAATGCAGTTCCATGTGGCTGGTGCCGCGTATGCCCATCATCGGCTGGTCGCGCCCGATGGTGAAGCCCTTCATGCCCTTGTCGACCAGGAACATGGAAATGCCGCGATGGCCCTTGTCCGGATCGGTCACGGCCGTGACGACGAAGAAGTCGGAAAAGGCGCCGTCCGAAATGTAATGTTTCATGCCCGAAAGGATCCACTTGCCGTTCTCGCGGCGCGCCCGCGTCCGGATGCCGGCGGCATCGGAGCCGGCGCCGGGCTCGGTGAAGGCGATCGAGCAGACGCGCTCGCCTGTCACCGCCGGTTTCAGCCAGCGGTCCACCTGCGGACCTTGCGCCGCGAGCAGCACCTCGTAGACATTGCCGAAGGCACGGCGGATCAGGATGTCGGTCGTGTGGCCGAACTGTTCCTCGCACAGCATGGTATCGAGGGCAGACAGGCCGCCGCCGCCATGCTCTTGCGGAATGTTCATGCCGTAGAGGCCGAGCGCCTTCGATTTCTCGAAGACGGACCTGGCGAGTTCAGGGCGCAGCACGCCGGTCTGTTCGATCTCGTCCTCGAGCGGGGCCAGTTCGCTGGCAATGAAGCCGCGAACGGTCTCGACCAGCATCCGCTGCTCGTCGGAAAACCGGAAGTCCATCGTTTTCGTTCTCCAATGGGTGTCGTGTCAGTCGGTTTCGTCCATGTGGCCGCCGAGAAAGAGCTGGCCCACCTTGGGGTCGTTCAGAAGCGTATCGGCGCGGTCATGCATGCGCGTCTGGCCCAGTTCGAGCACCAGACCGTAATCGGACATGGCCAGCGCCGCCTTGGCGTTCTGCTCGACCATGAGGATCGTCACGCCATCGTCGCGCAGACGTTGCAGCGTGCGGAACACTTCCTGCACCAGGTTTGGCGACAGGCCGATGGACGGCTCGTCGATGAGGATCAGCTTTGGATCGAGCAGCAGGGCACGGGCGACCTCAAGCTGCTTCTGCTGGCCGCCCGACAGTTCGATCGCCTTGCGGTCGCGGAACTGGCGCAGCATGGGAAACTGATCCATGACCACCTCGATGCGCGCCTTCACCTTCTCCTGGTCATCGGCGGTGATGCCGCCCAGTTCCAGGTTGTGGTAGACGGAAAGCTGCGGCACGACGTTGCGGCCCTGAGGGACATAGGTGACGCCATGGGCGATCATGTCGCGCGGTTTCTGCCGGGTGACATCCCGCCCGTCCAGAAGCACCTGGCCGGAATGGATGTCCAGCAGGCCGAAGATCGCCTTGAACACGGTCGACTTGCCGGCGCCATTCGGCCCGATCACGGTGGTGATGGAGGCCCTGGGAATCTTGAACGAAACGCCGTTCAAAATGGTGATCTTGCCGTAGCCGCCGTAAAGATCTTTCAGTTCCAGCACGGATCAGCCCCCCAGATACGCGTCGATGACCTGGCTGTTCGACCGGATCTCTTCCGGCGTCCCTTCCGCGATCACCGCACCTTCAGCCAGCACGATGATGCGGGTGCAAAGGCTCATGACGAATTCCATGTTGTGCTCGATGACGACGAAGGTCGTGCCATGCTCCCGGTTGTAGGTTTGCAGGCGCTCCTTCAAGCTCTCCAGCATGGTCAGGTTCACGCCGCCGGCCGGCTCGTCGAGCAGGACGAGATCGGGGCCGGCCATGAAGGCCATGGCAGCATCGAGCAGTTTCTGCTGGCCATAGGACAGCGACCCGGCCTTTTCGTCGCGCAGGTGCGAAAGGCGGAAAAACTCGATCATCTGCTCGGCCTCTCCGGTCAGTCCCGCGTCGGAGCGGCCAAAGAGGCGCGACAGCATCGTCCCGTGATGCTCCTGCCCGGCCAGGATGATGTTGTCGAGCACGGTCATTTCCGGGAAGACGGAAAGCTGCTGGAAGGTGCGGCCGACGCCGAGCCGGTTGAGATCGCAGGCGCGCATGCCGGAAACGCCGGTGCCCTTCACGGTCACCTCGCCGCTGTCGGGCGAAAGCTGGCCAAGCACGCAGTTGAACAGGGTCGACTTGCCCGATCCGTTGGGACCGATCAGGCCGAGCACCTCGCCCTTCGCCACCTCGAAACTGACATCGCGAACGGCATGGATGCCGCCGAAGGACTTGGAAATGTTGCGGACGGAGAGGACGGGCTGGCTCACAGCTTCGCTCCTTCCTTCATGTCGCCGCGGACGACGCGTTTCGGTCTCAGGCGCGACAGGATGCGGTCTCCCAGACCGATCAGGCCGGAGGGCGAGTAGACCATCAGGATGATGACCGCGGTGGAATAGATGATGAGGTAGTAGCCCTCGGTGAAGCGCAGGAATTCCGGCAGCAGGATGACGACGGCGGCACCGAGCATCGGCCCGAAGAAATAGCCGGCGCCGCCGACCACGACCATGAGCAGGATCTTGAGCGAATGGATGAGGCCGAAGGAACCGGGCTCGATGAACTGCACCAGCGGCGACATGATCGCACCGGCGCCGCCGCCGAAGGCCGAGCCGATGGCAAAGGCAAGCAGAGTGATGCGCCGCGTGTTCACGCCCAGGCTTTCGGCACGCACCGAGTTCTCACGCAGGGCCTTGAAGGCGCGGCCCCAGGGCGAATGCACGATCCAGAAGAAGATGCTGGCCGAGATGACGAAGAGGATCAGGACGAAATAGTAGAATTCGAGGTTCTTCATCGTCGAGATGCCGAAGAAGGACGGGCGCGGCATGCCGACAAGGCCATGCGAGCCGCCCGTCAGCCATTCCTCGTTGCGCAGCACGAGGAAGACCAGCGTGTTGAAGGCCAGCGTCACGAAGGCGAGGAAATGGTGCTGCACGCGCAGCGCCGGGTAACCGAGCACGAGCCCGATAAGGAAGGTGGCGCCCATGGCCGCCAGCCAGCCCAGCACCCAGTGATAGCCAGCCAGCGTCACCAGCGCGGTGATATAGGCGCCGATCCCCATGAAGCTTGCCTGCGCCAGCGAGATCTGGCCGGCATAGCCCAGCGTCAGGTTCAAGCCCATGGCGGCGATGGAGAACATCAGCCAGGAGGCCAGCACATAGAGGATGTAATTGCCTTGCCCGAGCGGCGCCAGAACGAGCGCTGCCAGCGCGACGAGGACGAGAAGGACGGTCTTGAGCTTCATACCGTGCGGCCCTCCGCGGTTCCAAGCAGCCCCTGCGGGCGCACCAGGATGATGAAGATGAGCAGCAGCATGGGCAGGGCCTGCCGGTACTCGGAGGAGAAATAGGTCGCCGAGAGATTGTCGATGACACCGATCAGCAGCCCGCCGACGAGCGCACCGCGGATCTGGTTGAAGCCGCCGACGATGGCCGCAATGAAGGCGACAAGGCCCAGCGTCTCTCCGTTGGAGAACTTGGCCAGGTAGATCGGCGTGATGAGGATGGAGGCGATGGCCGCCAGCGCGCCGTTGATGAGGAAGGTGTAGAGAACCATCCGCTTGATATCGACGCCAAGGATCTGCGCGACATCGGGGTTTTGCGCTGTCGCCTGCATGGCGCGGCCGGTGCGGGTGCGGGAAAGGAAGAGTTGCAGGCCGATGATGGCCCCCATGGCGATGATGAAATTGGCAATGTCGGGTATGGAAACGGCGGCGCCGAAGACCTGCATCACATCCTGCGGAAAGAGGCTCGGGAAAGGCTGGCCGAGCGGCGAGTAGAATTCCTTGACCAGTTCCTTGAGCAACAGGCCGAGCGCAATGGTGGCAATGACAAGCGGCAGCGTGCCATGCTTCATCATGGGTTCCACGATCAGGCGCTTGAAAAGGGCGCCCAGGATGAGCACCGACAGGATGATGGCCAGCGGCATGGCGAGCCAGAGGGGGAAACCGAGTTTCACCGAGAGCGCGAGCACGAAGAAGGCTGGCAGCATCACGAATTCGCCCTGGGCGAAGTTGATCGTCTGCGACGCCTGCCAGAGCAGGGTGAAGCCGACGGCGGCAAGGGCGTAGATCGACCCTGCCGACAGGCCCGATATGAGGATCTGGATGAATTCGGACATGCGCCCGCACCTCCGCGAGAAGGGATTTCAGGTGCAAAGAGGGCGGCACCGGACTAGCGCCGCCCTGCCTTGATGACGGATCAGTTGGCCGGAAGCGTCTTGGTGATCTTCTGGGCGCCGTCGACGACTTCCACAAGGAAGCTGGCGCGGCTCATCTCACCGGTGTCATCCCAGCACGCATCCATCAGGATGCCCGGATGGGTCGCGGCGTCGAGGCACAGGCCATGCAGCGTCTCGGCGAACTTCTCGCGATCGAAAGCCCCGACCTTCTCGGTCACGTATTTCACCATGTAGGCGCCAATATAGCCCTTGATCGCGTTGTGGTCGGCACCGTAGCCATATTTCTGCTGGAACTTGCCGGCCATTTCCTGGATTGCCGGAACCGGGGCTTCGGCCGTCAGGCCCACGTGGCCGAACGCACCATCGGCGGCACCGCCGGCCAGGTCGATGACCTTCTGCGAGATGAGCACCGTATCGCCGGCCATCGGCAGGCCGAGGCTCTGCTTGGAGGCCTCGATGAGGAAGCGCGCGCTCTCCTCTTCCGTCAGGTAGACGAAGACAGCGTCGGCACCCGACGACTTCACCTTGGCGACGTCGGAGGCGAAATCAACCTGCGCCTGCTCGGTCGGCACATCGGCCACGATTTCAAGGCCCATGTCGCCGGCGATCTTCATGAAAGCGTCATAGCCGCCCTTGCCGAACTCGGTATTGGCCCAGACAACGGCGATCTTTCTGGCACCGAGTCCGTCCTTGAGATAGCTTGCCAGCTTGGGAAGGCCCTTCTGCGCGCCGAAAGCAGTGCGGAAGATATAGGGATTGCCCTTTGCGGTGATGGTGGGCGATTCCGAACCGGTGATCTGCGGAACGCCGTTCTGCTGGGCAACCAGCATGTTGACCACGGTCGAGGACGAGTAGACGGTGCCGAGCAGCACGAACGCGCCCTCGTCGATCGCTTTCTGCACGAGAGCGCGGCTCACCTGCGGATCGGTCTGGCTGTCGTACTCGGACAGGTTGATCTGCTCGCCGAGAATGCCGCCGGCGGCGTTGATTTCCTCAACAGCCATCTTGACGCCATCATGCCAGACAGCGCCGGCGGCCGCGCCCGCGCCCGACAGTTCGGCCACATCGGCCAGCTTCACCTCCGCCATGGCAGCGCTCGTGGAAAGCGCGGCAATCGCTGCGGTCGTCAGAAAAAGTTTCCGGATCATCTGTTCCTCCCTTGAATTGATCAATCCGTTTCCAGTGACAGAAGGGCTTCGACCAGAAGCCCCTCCTGCGCCTTGAACATGCCGAGTCCCGGCATCGTCCGGCATCCCTTTGCCGCCGCCGCCTCGATGAAAGGCGACCGCTCCGGCCTGGTGATCGGGCAGGCGGCGAACTGGCCGGCCTGCATCCTGCCGACATCCACCGGCAACGGATCATCGGGCCGCATTCCCAGTGGCGTCGCATTGGCAATGACATCAAATCCGGCCGGATCGGCCGAGCCGACCGAGACCCTGCCGGCAAAGGCCGTCTCAAGCCGCGCGATCAGTGCATCGCGGCGGGCGTGGTTGATCTCGTGGATCGCGAGATGGTCCGCCCCGCGCGCCAGGAATTCATAGGCGATGGCGGCACCGGCGCCGCCGGCCCCGATGAGCAGGACGCGCTTTCCCTCCACCGCTCCGCCGGCGGCCAGGATGCCGTCCACATAGCCCATGCCATCGGTGTTGTCGCCGATCCAGCCGGCCTGCGTACGCCGCATCACGTTGACGGAACCGGCGAAATGGACGCGCCGCGTGACACGGGCACAAAAGCCCATCGCGGCCTGCTTGTGCGGAACCGTGATGACGAGGCCCGCCACGTTGCGCATCGTTTCAAGGCCGGCCATGAAGCCGTCGAAATCGTCGGGGACCACGTGGGCCGGCACGACAATGGCGTTCTCGCCCATGTCCGCGAGGCGACGGGACAGCAGACCCGGCGATTTCACCTGGGCGATGGGATCGCCGACAATCGGGAAGACGCGCGTCTCGCCGTTCAATGTGAACGTCATTGCCACGCCCTCCCTGTGCCGACCGGGAACAGATTGGACATTTCGCATACCATGCCCTGTGCCTCCCGACTTGCCGGCTCCGCTTGCGCCACCATCGCAAACCGCCACCCCGTTGCCCTTTTGCCCACCATGATGGAGCCTGAACAGGCGCCGGAAGGAAATGGATGAACGCGCGCATTCATTGGACAATTCGACAAGTTCGCATTTGTCCTCATGTCGCCCTCCCAGCCGTGGCGCCACGATAGAAGTCGAGCGTTCGGGCAATGCCCTCCTCAAGGCCGGTGGCCGCAAGTCCGCCCAGGGGTTCCGGCATTTCGCTGGAGGCAAGATCGGCGGGAATGCGAAGCGGTGGCCCTTCCACCGTGATGTCCGCATGCGGGGCCTGCGCCTTCAGGGCCGAGACGAAAGCGGCCATGTCTGCCGTTTCGCCGCAAAGCGTATAGGCCTCCGCGCCCTGCATGGGCGATGAAACCGCTTCCACCATGAGGCGCGCGACATCGAAGACGTGGACGAAGCCGACACGGCCGGAAAAGCGGATCGTGGCAGGTTCGCCGCGCGCCGCCGCGCCAATGGCGATGGACGGCCCGGCGGCGATCCCGGAACTTTGCCCCGGACCATAGACGATGAAGGGGCGGAAGCCGACTGACGGCACGCCATGATCGGCATGAAAAGCCCGGGCTGATCCCTCGATGGCCAGTTTCTGGGCGCCGTAATGGGTCATCGGGCGCGGGTTCACCGCGTCGCCGGGGCCGAAGACACCGGCAGTGGAGACATAGACCAGCCGTTCGACCGCGTTTCTGCGCGCCGCCTCGAAAACATGCAGGCTGCCGACGAGATTGATCGCAGCGGCACGCAAGGGATCGGCGGCGGCATCCACTGTCATGACGCCGGCCAGATGGACAATTCCATCGCAGCCCGTCACGGCGCCGGCGACCGAACCGTCGGCAATGTCGCCGGTCACGAATGTCACGCGCCGCGACAGTCCCGGCCGGATTTCGTCCAGCGCCGCCGGATTGGGTCGGGCATCGAAGACGACCACTTCGTCACCGCGCGCAAGAAGCCCGTCGATGACCCAGCGGCCGATGAACCCCGTTCCGCCCGTGACAAGAACCCGGCTCATGCGGCGTTCTCCCGCGACGCGAGGGCCCGGGCGCTGGCATCGCGCGCGGCAATGAATCCGAAGGTCATGCCCGGTCCGATGGTGATGCCCGGCCCCGGATAGACACCGCCCATGATCGACTGCATGTCGTTGCCGCAGGCATAGAGCCCGTCAATGGGCCGGCCGTCGGCATCCAGCACTCGGGCATGGGTGTCGCAGACCAGGCCGGTCGCGGCACCGATATCGCCCGGCTCCAGCCGCACAGCATAAAAGGGCGCGGTCTTGACCGGCCCCAGGGTCGGGTTCGGCCCATGCGCCGCATCGCCATTGGCGCGTTCATAGACCGTTTCGCCGCGCCGGAAGTCCTCATCCCTGCCGGTATCGGCGAACCGGTTCATGCGTCCGGCCGTCTCCGCCAGCCCGCCGGGGTCCACCCCCAGCTTGCCGGCCAGTTCCTCCAGCGTTTCTCCCTGAACGAGATAGCCGTCGTCCAGATAGGGCTGCAGCCCCTTGCCGCCGGGCCTGACCATGCCCAGCCCGTATTTCGTCAGCGTCTGCGCGTCGGCGATCAGGAAGACCGGCATGTGGCTGCCGTCCCGGTTTGCCGCATACATGGCGAGCGTGAATTCGTGATAGGACCGGCTCTCATTGGTGAAGCGCCGGCCATCCCGGCCCACGGCGAATGTGCCGGGCTTGGAGCGGTCGAGCACGAAATGCGGGAATACGGCGGTCGTGCCATCGGCGCGCTTGCGCACCGAACAGGGCGCCCAATAGACATTGGACGCGGCATCCCTGCCGTAGACCGCGCCCTTGGCCAGCGCCAGATCGTGCAGCGCACCGGTGTGACCGGGTGCGGACGGGCTGTTGGCGGCCAGCGGGGCGGGCAGCATTTCGCCACGCCGCGAGGGATGGCGCGTGAAACCGCCACTTGCCATGACCACGCCGCCGGCGACCGCGATCATGCGCTCGACGCCATCCTGGCGTACGACAATGCCGTTGACCGCACCCTCCGGGCCAGCAAACTCGGTCACCTCGGCCTGCGTGGCGATGGTCACGCCGAGCCGGCGTGCCGCAGCCAGCAATTGCCCGATCAGCGCGTTGCCCATGACAAGGCGCGTGCCACGCCCGTGACGCATCTTCTGGACATAGTAGGAGCCGATCAGCCGCATCGAATAGGCCAGCGACTTCAGCGAACTCGTCATCTTCAGGAGGTGGGCGATGTCATCCCTGTCGATCAGCAAACCGCCGAGGATGGTGAATTCCGGGATGGTCGGCCGGATCAGCTTCAGGTCGCCGCCCAGGCCGCCGGCATCGAAGGGGAGCGGCTCCAGCGCCCGGCCGAAAGAGGTCGAACCTTCGATTTCGTGCAAATAATCGGGATGAAACGGGCGCGCACGGAAATGCACACCGGCCCGGTCCTCCAGCGCGTCGATGGCGGCCGGCCCGGCCTTCAGGAAGGCCTCGCGCATTGCCGCCGACGAGCGGTTGCCGACAGCACGATCGAGAAAGGCGCGCGCCTCGTCGACGCTGTCCTCAGCGCCGATGGCGCGAGCATGCCGGGTGTTGGGAATCCATGCCGTTGCCGCGGAATAGGCCGAGGTCCCGCCCAGATATTCCGTCCGCTCGACCAGGATAACCCGCGCCCCTTCCAGCGCCGCGAACACGGCGGCCGCCATTCCGGCCGCACCCGCGCCAAGTACCGCCACATCGAAGGCGGCATTGCGCGGCAGCCCGGCAATGACCTTGCCCGGCGCCGTCATGTCGCGGCGCTTTCAGGCGGCAGGACGAGTTTGCAAGCAACGGAACCTGTCACGAGCCCCTCCCAAGGCACATCGGAGCCGCTTCTGCGGACCCGTTCACAAAGCAACTAAAGGATTTTGGAAACTCTTTCAATAACAAAAAATCTTTTCACAAATCTGGAAAAGCCTGCTAAGCGGAAAGGGCACCGCAGCCCGACCAGGCGCGGAAGGCCGGGAGGATCATGAAGTGGCTGACAAGAAGATCGCCGTTGTCGGCGCCGGAATCATCGGGCGAACCCATCTCCAGGCCATTGCCGCGGCCGATGGATTCACCATTGCAGGCATTGTCGATCCGGGACCGGGCGCGGCGGAAGCAGCGGCCCGATACGGGGCGCCGCTTTTCCAGGACTTCAATGCCATGCTGGAGGAGAAGCCGGACGGGATCGTCATCGCCACGCCGAATGAAAGTCATGTCGATCTGGCCGTTCGCGCCGTCGAGGCGGGCATACCGGCGCTGGTCGAGAAGCCCGTGGCCACCCGTGTCAGCGAAGCCCGATCCCTGCTTGCCGCCATCGACCGGCATGGCGTCCCCGTGATGACCGGCCACCACCGCCGCTTCAATCCGATCATCCTCAAGGCCCGGGATCTGGTGGGCAGTCAGCGCTTCGGCCACCTCGTGCAGGGCTCGGTGCTGTGCTCGCTGAAGAAGGAAGACGGCTATTTCGATGTGGAATGGCGCCGCACGCCCGGCGTCGGCGGTCCGCTGCTGATCAACATGATTCACGAGATCGATCTGCTGCGCTTCCTTTTCGGCGAGATCGCCAGCGTCTCGGGGGTCGCATCCACGATGGAGCGCGGGCTGCCGGTCGAAGACACGGCCGGGGCCATCCTCACCTTTCGCGAGGGCGGAATGATCACGCTCAGCGTCTCCGACGCGGCCTGCGGCCCATGGGCCTGGGACATTGCCGCCGGCGAAAATCCGGGGCGGTTTCCCGCGCACAGGGTGCAGTCGCATTTCTTCGCGGGATCGGCTGGCGGCCTCTCCCTGCCGGACCTGGCATTCTGGTCGCATCCGGGCGAGAAGACCTGGTATGAGGAAATGCAGTCGTCGGTCGAACCGGTTGACGCCGCCGATTCCTATATCGGCCAGATCAGCCATTTCGGCGCCGTCATCGACGGCAGGGCCGAACCGCGCTGCTCGGCCCTCGACGGGGCGCGCAATCTCGCCATCATCGATGCCATCAAGGCCTCCTCGCAAGCCGGCATGCAGCTTTTCATGGCGGCGGACGGCCTGACGGCGAAAGCGATGGGGCCGGCAGCATGAGCGGTGTGCTGGAACGGTCGCTTGCCATCATCGAGATGCTGGCGCGCAATCCGGCGGGGCTGACCGTCAGCGCGCTTTCGGCAGAGCTTGACATGCCGGTCAGCGCCGCGCACCGGCTGCTCAACGAACTGGCGAAATTCGGCTACGTGCGCCAGGTGCGGGCACAAGGCGAATACATGCTGACAATCAAGCTGGCCGCGCTCGGCCTGGGCTTTCTGGGGCAGATGGGCGTGACCGACATCGCCCAGCCGATCCTCGACCGCATGGCCCGGCTCTCGGGCGAGTTGATCCGGCTCTCGGTCATCGACGGCAACAACCTGATCTGGGTCGGCGTCTCGCAGGGCGCGACGGGCGGGCTTCGCTACGATCCGAATGCGGAGCAGGGGCAGGTCGTCCATCTCGCCAGCTCGGCCGGTGGCCACGCCTGGCTTTCGGCGGTCAGCGACGACGAGGCGCTGCGCATGGTGGCCGAACAGGGGCTGCACCCGCCATTCGAGCCGGGACCGAAGGCTCCCGCCACCCTTTCCCAATTGCTGGAGCAACTGGCCGAGGACCGGGCGCGCGGCTACGCGGTGGCAGTCGATTCCTACACCGTGGGCATGGCCGCCATGGCGGTTCCCATCCGCCATCCGGACGACGGACGCGTGATCGGCTGCCTGTCCATTGCCGGTCCGGCGGTGCGCGTCACGCCGGCCTACATGGCGCGCATGGCCCCTGCCCTGCAGGAGGCCGCCGACGAGATCGCCACGGCCACCCGCGCCTCGCATTTCTTCGACAGGCCGGATACGGCCCCGGCATCCGCGCAGACGGCAGGCCGCAAACGATGACGGCAGACCCGTCCGGGCGGATCGACTGCGACGTGCTCGTCGCCGGTTCCGGCGCCGGCGGACTGGCCTGCGCCGTCGTCGCGGCCTTTCATGGCCTGTCGGTCGTCGTTGCCGAAAAGGAACCCGTCTTCGGCGGAACGACAGCCTGGTCCGGTGGCTGGCTGTGGATCCCGCGCAACCCGCTGGCGCGCCGTGCCGGCATCATCGAAGAGGCCGATGAACCGCTCGCCTATCTGCGCAGCGAGATCGGCAACCGGATCGCCGATCCGCGCATTGCCGCCTTCCTGGCCAATGGCCCGGACATGGTCGCCTTTTTCGAGGCGAACACGGCTGTCGAATGGATCGACGGCAACCGCATTCCCGATTTCCACGATACGCCCGGCAGCCGTGACGGCGGACGGTCGGTCTGCGCCAAACCCTATGACGGGCGCGCGCTCGGGGCCGACATTGCCCGGCTCAAGCCGCCGCTCGACCTTGTCAGCCTGGCCGGCATGGGGATTTCGGCCGGGGCAGACATGGCCCATTTCTTCAACGCCACGCGCTCGCCGCGCTCGGCCCTTCATGTGGCGGGACGGCTCGCCCGCCATGCCCGCGACCTGGCACTGCATGGCCGTGGGCTGCAACTGGTCAACGGCAATGCGCTGGTGGCACGGCTGATGAAAAGTGCGCTCGATCTCGGCGTCACGCTGATCGAGGGCGCACCGGTGCGGGCGTTGCACCGGGATGGCGCGCGGGTCTGCGGTGCCACGATCGAACGCGAGGGACGGCCGGTCGACGTGATCGCGCGGCGCGGGGTGGTGCTTGCCACGGGCGGCTTCCCGCATGACCGGGAGCGGATCGCCGCGTTGTTCGATCATGCGCCAGAGGGCGATGGCCACCATTCCGCTGCTCCGCGCGCCAATACGGGCGACGGGTTGCGGCTGGGCGAAGCGGCGGGCGGCCGCATCGCCGGCGACCATATCCATGCCGGTGCCTGGTGTCCGGTCTCGCTGGTGCCGCTGAAGCATGGCGGGCAGGCGCATTTCCCGCATCTGGTGGACCGCGCCAAGCCCGGATTCATCGCCGTGCTGCCGGATGGCCGCCGCTTCGTCAATGAGGCTGACAGCTACCACGATTTCATGAAGGCGCTGTTTGCCGCCACACCGGCCGGCGCGGCGGCGCAATGCTGGCTGATCGCCGACCACCGGGCGCAGCGCCGTTTCGGGCTCGGCTGGGCGAAACCCTTTCCGTTTCCGCTGCGGCGCTACGAAAGCTGCGGCTATCTGAAGAGTGCCCCGACGCTTGTTAGCCTCGCTGCGGCCTGCGGCCTGCCCGCCGATGTCCTCGCCGGGACGGTCGACCGCTTCAATGCCCATGCAAGAGCGGGCGAGGATCCCGATTTCGGACGCGGGCGCTCGCCCTATAACGGCATGCAGGGCGATGCGGCGCACGGGCCGAACCCGTCGCTGGGCGCCCTGGAAACCGGGCCGTTTCATGCCGTGCGGCTGGTGCCCGGCAGTCTCGGCACATTCGCCGGCCTGACGACCGATGAATTGGCGCGGGTGCTGGACGGCGATGGCGTGCCGGTTCAAGGCCTTTATGCGGCCGGCAATGACATGGCCTCCATTTTCGGCGGGAATTATCCGTCGGGCGGCATCACGCTCGGGCCGGCCATGACCTTCGGCTATATCGCGGCCCGCCAGATGGCCGGCCTTCCGGTTTGCGGCGCAGACAGGACACAGAACAGGGAGAGGACCGATGAAATTCTACGAACTGGCCACGCTTGACACGGTGATCTTCGGGGGAGCGAAGGCGGCGCCCGCCATCGAGGCCTTCGTCAGCGCCCCGGAAGCGAAGGGCCGCCTGCTGGGCGCATGGGGCAATGATATCGGCGCGCTGAACAAGGTCCTGCTGCTGCGCGGCTTCGACAGCCATGACGACCTGCTTGCCGAACGCGACCGGGTGCTGCGCTCGTCCAATCCGTTCGGCTGTGCGGACCTTCTGACCGGCATGAGCCTGGACAGCTACAAGCCGCTGGATTTCCTGCCACCTGTCGAGACCGGAAATTTCGGCCCCGTCTACGAGATTCGCACCTACCGGATGAAGGTGAACGGGCTCACCCCGACCATGGAGAAATGGGAAGCCGCCATTCCCGGCCGGCTCGGCTATTCGAAGATGACAATCGCCATGTACTCGCTCGATGGCGCGCCGAGGCTGACCCAGATATGGCCGTATGCGAGCCTCGAACAGCGGGCACAGGCGCGCGCGCAATCGGTCGCCGACGGCAAGTGGCCGCCGAAGGGCGGGCCCGACTGGCTGACCCCGGACATGACATCCACGGTGGCCATGCCGCTGGCCATCTCCCCGCTGAAGTGAGGCTGTCATGCAGCGCCTCTATTCGATGGCCTACCTGACCGGCAATGGCGCCGATCCCGTTTCAGCGGTCAAGCTGGCGGCATCCTGCGGTTATGACCTGGTCAGTTTCCGGCTGCTTCCGGCCGGTGACGAGCCGCTGGCCGACCTGATGGGCGACGACCGATTGCTGCGCGACGTCAAGGCCGCGATGGCCGATTCCGGTGTTTCGATGGCCGATGCGGAGATGATCCGCCTGAAGCCGGAAACCGACCTCGCGCGATTCGATCCGTTTCTCGACCGGATCGCGGAACTGGCCGCGAAACATATCCTCGTCGCGGTGGACGACCCGGACGAAGCGCGCGCCACCGACACCTATGGACGCCTGTGCCAGCGCGTGGCACCCTACGGGTTCAGCGCCGACCTGGAATTCATGCCCTGGACCGGCGTGAAGACCATCCAGGATGCGCGGCGAATGGTGGAGGCCGCAGCCAGTCCGGCGGCCGCCATCCTGTTCGACACGCTGCATTTCGACCGTTCGGCTTCGACGCTGGACGATCTGGCCGCACTGCCGCCCACGATGATGAACTATGTGCAGATTTGCGATGGCCCCGTGCCCTATGACGCCAGCGATGCGGAACTGGTCCGCGTGGCGCGTCAGGCCCGCCTCATCCCCGGCGAGGGCGGGATCGACTTCGCGCCGATCGTCGCCCGGCTGCCGGCGGGCATCACGGTGAGCGTCGAGGTGCCGAACCGGCCGCAGGCCGAGGCCATGGGGCTGGAGCGCTTCATCCGCACCGCGCTGGAAAGGACGAAAGCTGTGCTGGGCGAAGCCTGACCGGACAGACCGCGCCTGGATCACCCGGTCGCGGCCTCCATCCGTGCCCTTCAATCGTTCGAATAGCCGGGGCGGGGAATGTGGCTCATCAGCGTCTGGGAAAAACCGCCGTCGACGATGATTTCCTGTCCCGTGACATAGCCCGCCCGGTCGGATGACAGGAAAAGAGCCATGTCGGCAATGTCCCTGACATGGCCGATGCGGCCCAGCGGGACAACAGCCTCGCGGGCGATCCGGGTCGGCTCATGGGCATAAAAGGCCTCCGACAGCGGCGTGCGCACAAGGCCGGGCGCAACGACATTGGAGCGAACGCCGCGCGGCCCCCATTCATAGGCAAGCTGGCGCGAGAGCATCGAAACCGCCGCCTTGGTCGCCGAATAGGCATTGGAAAACGCCTGCTGGTGATGGCCGGAAATCGAGCCCACATGCACCACGGCGCCAGAGCCGCGTTCCAGCATGGCGGCGCCGAAGCGCTGGGCGCAGCGCAGATAGCCGGTCAGGTTCACATCCAGCATGCGCTGCCAGTCGGCGATCGCAACGGTGTCGAGACTGCCTGGTGTCACATAGGCCGCGTTATTGACCAGGATATCGGCCGTACCATAAGCGGCCTCGACCTCGGCGACCGCCCTGGCCACGCTGTCGTCGCTCGTCACGTCGCAGACGATGGCCTTGCCGCCGGTCTCCCGCGCGGCCGCCGCAACCGTCTCGCCATTGAGATCGAGCAGCGCCACCCGCGCCCCCGCCTCGCCAAAGGCCGCCGCGATCGCCTTGCCGATGCCGCCGCCTGCACCCGTGACGACCGCGACCTTGCCCTCCAGACCAAGCCAGTTCATGATTCCACTCCTGCCAGATGCCGGCCCGTGATGTAGCCGAATGTCATTGCCGGGCCGAGCGTGATGCCCGCGCCGGGATAGTTGCCGCCCATGATCGATGCCCGATCGTTGCCGACGGCATAAAGCCCGTCGATCGTGGAACCGTCGGCGCGCAGCACCTGCCCGGTCACGGTGGTGCGCAAGCCATCGAAGGTGCCGAGGTCGCCCATGATGATCTTCAGGGCATAGAACGGTCCTTTGACGATCGGGCCGACACAGGGGTTCGGCTTGTGCTCGGGATCGGCCAGATAGCGGTTGAAGCTTGTCCGTCCGCGACCGAACGCCGGATCCTCGCCCTTGCCCGCGTGGCTGTTGTATTCGGCGACCGTGGCCTCCAGGCCTGCCCGGTCAATGCCCGCTGCCTCGGCCAGTTCGGCCAGCGACCGGCCCTTCTTCACATAGCCATTGGCGATATGCGGAGCGAGCGGCACCGGGGCCGGCTTGGCGAAGCCCAGCCCGTATTTGCGGATCGTGGGATGATCGCAGATGAGCCAGGCCGCGGTTTCGGCCTGCCCTTCGCAGGCGCGCATCAGCGCCGCACCGACATCGTGATAGCTCTCGCTCTCATTGGTGAAGCGCCTGCCATTCTTCAGCACGGCGATAATGCCCGGCTTGTAGCGGTCAAGCAGGTGGGGGAAGGCCCGGAAACCGCCGCCGCGCTGGGGCACTTTCGAGACCGGCATCCATGCGGAGGTATCGTTGAACTCGATCGGTGCATGGCCGCCGACCGCCTCGGCGAGGCGGATACCGTCGCCCGTATTGGCTTCCGGCACGGGCGAGAAATGCTCGCCGCCGCGCGCCAGATGCGGATAGGCCTTTTTCAGCTTCTCGATGTCATGGGCAAAGCCGCCGGTGGCAATGACAACGCCCTTGCGCGCCGTCAGCCGCGCGCCAGGCACCCGCACGCCGCACACGCGGCCGTCCTCGACGATCAGTTCCTCGGCCGGGGTTTCCGTGTAGAGCGGGATGTCGAGGTCGAAGACCGACTTGGCAAGACGGGCCGCCAGCGCATTGCCGCTCGTCACCTGCACACCGCGCCCGTAGCGCGCCACTTCGGAGAAATGCTTGACCATGCGCCTGGCCACATAGGCGAAGCTGGCGGGATTCTTCGTGGCGTTGAAGAAGTGCTTGATGTCGGCATTGGATGAATTGAACATCATGCCCATGAAGGTAATGGTGGACAGCGGCGGGCGCAGGCGCCCGAGATTGCGGCCGAGCGCCGACGTGTCGAACGGCGCGGCCAGTATGGAGCGGCCGACATCGACCCCGCCGGGCACATCCGGGTGATAATCGGGATAGAGCGTGGGGACGAATTGCACCGCTGTCTCGCGCTCGAAGAAATCGACCATTTCCGGCCCGGCATCGATGAAGGCCTCGACGGCCTCTGCCGAATAGTAATTGCCGGTCTCCTGCTTCATGTAGGTGATGGCGTCGTCACGGCTGTCGGCAATGCCTGCATCGCGCGCGTGGCGATTGAGCGGAATCCACAAGACGCCGCCGGAAAAAGCCGTGGTGCCGCCGAAGACCGGTTCCTTCTCGACGATGGCCACCGACAGCCCGTTCTTCTTCGCGGTGATCGCCGTGGACATGCCGCCCGCGCCGGATCCGACCACGACGACATCAAATGCCTCATCCCTTTCAGGCTGCATCGTCGGCACCTCCTCCTCGCCTCTCATGCGCCAGATAACGCCCCATGCGCAGGCCCGCCGCCAATGGACAGGACCGGTTTTTTATTGGACAATTCATCACGAGGCGCGAAAGCGGGACGAAGGCGGGGGAGGACCGGGCGAAACAGTGAGCAAGCAAGCCAAAGGCCCCATTCCAAGCTTCTTCCTCTATGGCGACGAGCAACGCGACCAGGATCTCGATACGCTTCATGTCGAGCCGATTCGCGAGCGGTCCATGCGCCATGATTGGATTATTCATCCCCATGTGCATCCCGACCACGTGCAGTTCCTGTGGATTGCGGACGGGCATGGCGCCTTCACCATGGAGGGCGAAACCTACCATGCCGAGCCGCGTTCGCTGGTTGTCCAGCCAGCCGGTTCCCTGCACGAGATCCGCTTCCAGCCAGGCACGGAAGGCCGTGTCATCACTGCCGCGGTCAGCTTCGTCGAGGCGGTGGCTGGCGGCGACCAGCGCCTTGTCGACGTGACGTTGCGCCCGGGCGCCTACACCATCCCGGCGGGCAGCCCGATGGCGGACAAGCTCGGCGCCGCGTTCGAGGAAATCCAGAACGAGGCACGCTGGGAGAAGGTGGGCCGGCGCATGGCGATCCGCGGGCATATGCTGCTCGTCCTGGTGGCGCTGCTGCGCCTCAACGAAACCAGGCTATCAGGCGCAGAAGCACGCCGGGACCGGGATTTCGAGATCGTCACCCGCTATCGCGGCGCCCTGGAAGCGCATTTCCGCAATCAGAAGGGCCTTGCCTTCTATGCACGAACCCTCGGCATATCGACGCAGCGGCTCAACATGGCGTGCAAGTCGCGGGCCGGACGAACCGCTTCGGAACTGCTGCATGACCGGATCATCGTGGAAGCCAAGCGAAACCTGCTCTATACCGAAATGACCGTCGCCGAGATCGGTCACGCCATCGGCTATGACGATCCGGCCTATTTCAACCGCTTCTTCTCGCAGAGGGTCGGTGTTCCACCGGGCACCTTCCGCGCCGACGCGGCCACCACACACCGCGTCTGATCTTGCCAATCGTGCAAGAGAAAACCGCTATCGTCCATTTCCCCGCAGCTTCGCATCGGCACGATGGCGATGAAAAAGGGAGATGCGGCACGGCATGATCTTCGAACTGAGAACCTACGACCTGAAGCCGGGAAAGGCGCCGGTCTACCTGGATTTCTTTCGCACGTTCGGCGTTGGCCTGGTGACGCGGCATCTGCCCATGGGCGGGTACTGGATGGTGGAGACGGGCCGACTGAACCGGATCGAACATCTCTGGATTTACGCGGATATGGAAGAACGCGACGCCTGCCGCGCCTCGCTGGTCAAGGACCGGGCATGGATGGAGGATTTCATCCCCAGGGCCTTTGCCGACGTCACCGGCCAGTCGAACCGCTTCATGGCGCTGGAACGCTCATCGGACAGGCTCGACGCGGTGATCGGAACACGGCGCGAAGCCCGGCAAAACGAAGATGCCGCTTCGCCGCTGTTCGCCGGCGGCCTCAATTCGCTTTCCCTGTCAGGCATGCCCCTTGCCGGCGATGGCATTCTCGGGGCGTTCCGCATCGTGTCGGGGCAGGAACCGGGCAAGCATGTCACGCTTCGTTCCGGTGATTTCCGGACGCTGACCACGCAGGGCGGGGATCTCGCGTGGCACGAAATCATTCGCCCGCTGGCCTTGTCGCCATTGGCCTGACGGTGCGGGTCACGCAAAGCGGCAGCGGACCCAAGCCCCCGCACGTGCAGCCAACTGACATACCATTGAAATAAATGGCGCACCCGAAAGGATTCGAACCTCTGACCCCCAGATTCGTAGTCTGGTGCTCTATCCAGCTGAGCTACGGGTGCGCACTTGCCTGTCCGGCAAGAATGGCGGGACCGGTCTGTGCCGACCGCCGTGGGCAGGTACCTAGCGGCTGTCGGCGACAATTGCAAGCACCCCGCATGACAAAAATGCGAAAGCGGAAAGCGAAGGCTTCAGCCGGCCTGACGGCGCTGCTGGCCGCGCAGGCTTTGCAGATCGACGGGCTGATCCGGGATCGTGATGGCGAATTCCGTATGCCCGCCACGGCTTTCCACCAGTTCAAGCGTGCCGCCATGGGCGCGCACCAGTTCCAGGGCGATGGCGAGGCCAAGGCCCGTGCCACCGCTGCGCGCCGACCCCTTGAAGGCGGCGAACAGGTTGTCGCGCGCCTTCTTCGGCAGGCCGGGACCGGTATCGATGATCGAGATGACGGCGACGGAGCCTTCGCGGCAGGCGGTGACACTGAGCCGCTTGACGATCGCCGCGTCCGCGTCGCCGGCAAGCGCCTGAACGGCGTTGCGGCAGAGGTTGGCCAGCACGCGAAACATCTGCTCGGCGTCGCAATCGACCTCCAGCAGCTCGTTCACCCGGTTCTCGAAACGGATGGCCGCTCCACCCTCGATGGGCAGGATCGCGTGGACATCCTCGACCAGCTGACGCAGCAGGACCTTGCGCCGTACCGGCGGCGCTTCCTGCGCGCGCCCATATTCCAGCACGGACTGGGAATAGTTGACCGCGCGGTCGAGCGTTCGCACCAGACGCGGGGCGAACGTCTGGATCTTGGGGTCCGTCGCCGTGGTCAGGCGATCGGACATGAGCTGGGCCGCGCCCAGAATGTTGCGCATGTCGTGGTTGATCTTGGACACCGCCAGACCGAGATCGGCCAGCCGCTTGCGTTCGCCCAGCGTCTTCTGCAATTCCGACTGCATCGCCGCCAGTTCTCGCGTCGCGATGCCCAGTTCGTCGCTGCGCGGTTCGGGGCGAATGATACGGGCCGGATTGTCGGGCTCGGCCGCGAAAGCCAGCATGGAGCGCGTCATGGAGCGAACCGGGCGGATCATGACCCGGTTGATCACGGCGAAGACGAGGACCGCCGTCAGGACGGAGATGAACAGGGAAAGCAGAACGATGTTGCGCGTGTAGACCAGCAATTCATTGCGCAGGCCGGCATCGGGAATGACGATCTCGAAGTCCTGCGCGCTCGCTCCGACGCGGCCATGAATGCGCAGCATGCGGTCACCACCTGCAACCAGTGTGGAAAGCGCAGCCACGATCGAGCCGAGCGGATCGATGGC
Source organism: Brucellaceae bacterium (assembly GCA_020637775.1). Lineage (GTDB taxonomy): Bacteria > Pseudomonadota > Alphaproteobacteria > Rhizobiales > Rhizobiaceae > Zhengella. The sequence goes on from JACKJV010000001.1 coordinate 196,769, forward strand.
GGCCGAGACATCGACATGCTCGTCCACCATCGGCACATGGCCGGCCGAAACGAGCATGCGCGACATGCCGTCCTCGCGAACCGCGATCTGCAGGACACCGGTGGCGGACAGAATGTCCTCGCGCAGGGCTTCGGCGGTTTCTTCGGAATGCTCTCCCATCAGGAACAGGCCGGCCACTGCGGCCGTGTTCAACTTGTCCTGCGCCCAGCGCAGCCGGAAATTCGCAGCCGAAGGCGGAAAGATGAGCGATTCCGCTATCAGCACGAACACGGCGGTGAGCACGAGAAGCTTGGACGACAAGCCGCTGACCAAAGGCACCCTGCCGACAGGATCGGCGATCCCTTCGGCTTCCTGCCGGGCCTTGTTCCCTGCGCTCATCGCGTCTCCGATTCCCGATCAGCCGAATTTTCGCAGGAAGCCGATCAGCCGGCGAACCCACGGATTGCGCGTCGAAGCAGCATAATAGGAAACCGCGGCGCGTTTTCCAATTTCGCTCATGGTCGGATAGGGCGGCACATAGCCGGCGATGTCGCGCACCGTCATGCCCTTCGATACGGCGAGGCCCCAGAGATTTATCATCTCGCCGGCATGGGCGCCGGCAATGGTGGCGCCAAGGATGCGGCCCCTGCGATCCGTCACGACCTTGATGAGACCATCGGTCCTGTGCTCGGCCTGGGCGCGGTCGTTTTCCGCGTAGGGCCAGCGCAGGACGGAAATGTTGCGGTGCTTCTGCCGTGCCGCGTCCTCGGTCAGTCCGACATGGGCCAGTTCCGGGTCGGTATAGGTCACCCACGGAATGATGGTCTCGTTGACACGGGCCGGCAGGCGGAACAGAAGCGGACGCAGCACCAGGCCGCCATGGTAGCCGGCAACATGGGTGAATTGCAGGCCGCCAGCCACATCGCCCACGGCATAGACGCGGCGGTTGGTGGTGCGCAGCTTGTCGGTGACCTTGATGCCGCGGCGGTCATGGGCAATGCCGGCCTTGTCGAGATCAAGTCCGTCCACGTTGACCGCCCTGCCCACGGCGACCAGAAGATGCGTGCCATCCACGACGATGTCTCCATCCGGCGTTGCGGCATGGACGCGGACGCCGGCCTTGCCGCGCGGCTCGACCCCAGTCACCTTTGCCTGCTCGCGGATATCCACGCCTTCGGCGCAGAGCCGGCGCAGCACCACGGCGGCCAGTTCGGGATCGTCCTTGCCGAGGGCACGGGCCGCTTCCAGCACGGTCACGTCGGAGCCGAGCCGGCGATGGGCCTGCGCCATTTCCATGCCGATGGGGCCGCCACCGATGATGACGAGATGGCCGGGCTTGCGGGTCTGTTCAAACAGGGTTTCGTTGGTCAGGTAGCCGACCGAATCAAGGCCCGGAATGGGCGGCACCAGCGGTGAGGAACCGGTGGCGATGACGAAACGCCGTGCCCGGATTTCCACATCTCCTGCCAGCAGGGTGCGCTTGCCGGTGAAACGGCCGTGGGCCTGGATGACACGGACGCCAAGCGCGGTGAACCGTTCCACGCTGTCATTGGGCGCAATCGCATCGATGACACCTTGCACATGCCGGTTGACCTGCCCGAAATTCACCTGGGGCTCGACATCGGCAATGCCGAAGCGCGATGCATGGCGCATCGCCTCGGCCTGCTTGCCGGCCGCCAGCAGTGCCTTGGACGGCACGCAGCCATAGTTCAGGCAATCGCCGCCCATACGGCCCTTTTCGACCAGAACGACCTCGACCCCGAAGGCCGCGGCGGCAGCGGCGACGGTCAAACCGCCCGATCCGCCGCCGATGACGCAGATATCCGGCGTAAGCACCTCGTTCATGGCATTTCCCTCCTGTGCCGGTCAGTCGCGGCGCATGCGTGCATGGCTACCCCGCCATTTACGGACAATGGTAGGGATGATCGCGACCACGGCCAGGGCGATGAAGGCAATGGTGATTTCCGGGGTCACGAGATCCTTCAGCGCAACGGCTCCGCCTTCGCTGTCCGCCGCCACCAGCACGGACCCGATGCCCTGCCCCAGCCAGGCATAGGCAAAGCAGCCGGGCAGGATGCCAAGGAAGGTGGCAGCGACATAGGTGCGCAGCTTCACACCGAACAGCGCGGGCGCGATGTTGATGACGAAAAAGGGGAAGAAGGGGGCAAGGCGGAGGACGAGCAGATAGCTGAAGGCATCCTCGCGAAACCCGTCGGCCAGACGCGCGGCCAGCCCGCCGACCCGCTCGCGCAGGAAATCGCCGAAGGCACTGCGCGCAGCCAGGAACAGGACGGTTGCGCCAGCCGTGGCGCCGAAGGCGACCGCGATGCCCGCCACCCACCAGCCGAACAGGAAGCCGCCGAAGATCGTCAGCACCGAGGCCGCCGGAAATGAGAAGGCGACAGCAAGCGCATAGAGCAGGACGAAACCTGCCAGCGACAGCGGATAATGGGCCGCGACGTGGGCCGTCAGCGTCTCACGCTGCTCCGCCAGGTATTCGAGGGACAGGAAGCGGTGCCAGTCCATCAGGTATCCGAATGCCAGACCGGCCGCGATGATGGCGATGGGGCCATACCTCTTCAGGAGATCAGCCCTGCCCGGTTGCGGTTCGCTCTTGGCCATTTCTTCCCCGATCGCGCGTGCTTCGTTCATGCCTGGTCCGGTCGTTCCGTTTGCCTGGTGCCACGTGCCCGCGGCGCTTCATCTGCAACACATGACCGTCCCTGGCCCGGGATGCAACCGCATGACCCGGCCTCTCACCGGCAATTGAGGCGCTCAAGCGGCCTTCTCACCACAGCGTGACCGCGGCGTGACACGCCCGAAGCGGCCTGCGGCGGCCAAGCCGGATTGACATTTGACGCCGCATGTCCCTATAAGCCGCGCGATGTCCGGCAGTCATGCGCAGGTGCGGCCAGTTCCTATCCTGCATGCCCGGTCCAATCGCTCCTGAACCCGTTCAGAACCAAGAAGGGCCGCACTCCGCGGTATTGAAAACAAATGAAGCGCACCTATCAGCCCTCCAAACTCGTCCGCAAGCGCCGTCATGGCTTCCGCGCCCGCATGGCCACCAAGGGTGGACGCAAGGTTATCGCCGCCCGCCGCGCCCGCGGCCGCGCGCGCCTCAGCGCCTGACCGGGCGCCGGGGGCCGGGCCGGTGGTTGACCGGCAAGACGATCCCAGGCCCGGGCGACTGACCAAACGGGCCGAATTCCTGGCCGTCCGCCGTGGCGAGAAGCGACGCGGGCGGTTTTTCCTGCTTGAAGTGGCCGACCGCGGCGACGGCGGTCTGCCGCGCGCCGGTTTCACGGTGACGACGAAGCAGGGCAATGCGGTCGAACGCAACCGCATCCGGCGGCGCCTCAAGGAGGCGCTGCGTCTGAAAGGCCGCATGGCAATGCAGCCTGGACATGACTATGTGATCGTCGGGCGCAGGGATTGCCTGAATGCCCCTTTCACAGACCTGAGCGACGAGCTCGTGCGGCGAATAGGCGGAAAACGTTTTCATGGAAAATAATCGCAACTTCTTCCTGACGATCGCCCTCTCGGTGGTCATCCTCACCTTGTGGCAGGTGTTCTACATGAACCCGCGCATCGAGGCCCAGCGCGAGACGGCTCGCATCCAGGCGGAAGAACAGGCCAGCCAGCAAGCCGCGCAGACGCCAGCCCCCGATATGGCGGGCGGCGGGGACGCGACCATGCCGCAGGCGGGCACGGCCGGCACCGTTCCGGGGGCTCAAGCCGCTGCGCAGGCCGAGCAGGCCGTGCGCGTGTCCATCGACACGCCGTCGCTTTCCGGCTCCATCAACACGATTGGCGCACGGCTCGACGAACTGGTCCTGAAGGACTACCGCGTATCGGTGAATCCGGACTCTGACCGGATCCAGTTGCTCTACCCGTCCTCTGCCAATCCCGGCTATTTCGCCGAGCTCGGCTATGCCGGCTCCGATGCCACCGGCGCCGTTCCCGGCCCGGACACGGTCTGGACGGTCGAGGGTGAGCCGGTGCTTTCGCCCGGCAATCCCGTCATGCTGACCTTCACCAATGACAAGGGCCTGACCTTCCAGCGAAGCTTCGCGGTGGATGAACATTACATGTTCACTGTGGAGGACACGATCACCAACGCCTCCGGTGCTGCGGTTTCCCTGCCGGCCTATGGCCGCGTCACGCGTTTCAACAAGCCCGATACCCGCTCGGTCTACGTGCTGCACGAAGGCCTGATCGGGGTGACGGGCGAGGAAGGGCTGCAGGAAATCGGTTATTCCTCCATCGAGGAAGACAAGCGTGTCGTACCGGGCAAGTCCACCAACGGGTGGCTCGGCATGACAGACAAGTACTGGGCTGTGACGATGATCCCGCAGTCGGGGCTGACCTTCCAGCCGCGTTTTGCCTATTTCGACGACGGCCGGACGCGCTACCAGGCCGACTTCCTGACCGACCCGGTGGAGATCGCCGACGGCGCGAGCGCCAATGTGAAGACACAGATTTTCGCCGGCGCCAAGGAAGTCAACGAAATCAACGCCTACAAGGACAAGTTCCAGATCCGGGAATTCGACCTGATGATCGACTGGGGCTGGTTCTACTTCATCACAAAGCCGATGTTCTGGCTGATCGACCACCTCTACAAGCTGCTCGGCAATTTCGGCCTCGCCATCCTGGCCACGACCGTCATCGTCAAGGCCGTCTTCTTCCCGCTGGCCAACAAGTCCTATGTCTCCATGGCCAAGATGAAGACGGTGCAGCCGAAGATGATGGAAATCCGCGACACGTACGCGGATGACAAGATGCGCCAGCAGCAGGAGATGATGGAGCTCTACAAGCGCGAGAAGATCAATCCGATTGCCGGCTGCTGGCCCATCCTGCTGCAAATCCCTGTCTTCTTCTCGCTCTACAAGGTGCTCTATGTCACCATCGAGATGCGGCACGCCCCTTTCTACGGCTGGATCAACGACCTTTCCGCTCCCGATCCGACATCGCTGTTCAACCTGTTCGGCCTGCTGCCCTATGATGTTCCGTCCTTCCTGATGATCGGCGTCTGGCCACTCATCATGGGTGTGACCATGTTCCTGCAGATGCGGATGAACCCGACGCCGCCGGACCCGACGCAGGCAATGATCTTCACCTGGATGCCGGTGGTCTTCACCTTCATGATGGCCGCGTTCCCGGCCGGCCTGATCATCTACTGGGCCTGGAACAACACGCTCTCGATCATCCAGCAGGCGGTGATCATGAAGCGGCAGGGTGCCAAGATCGAGCTTTGGGACAATCTCAAGGGCGTCTTCACCCGGAACAAACCGGCCGAGTAGCCGGAACCGGAACAGGACGACAAACGGCCGGGCAACCCCGGCCGTTTTGCTTTCGGGACCTGGCCGGGTTAGTCTGAAGGCCTGTGCAGCACATCGCTGTTTCGAAAAAGGAGAATGCCGGCATGGCCATCTGAATCACGGGTCCCGGCGCGGCGGACCGCGCCAGCGAACCGGCTCCCGCCACCGTTCCTCCCGGCTGCCAAGGATCTCAGACATGCACGGCCCGTCCCCTGACACCCCCTACCCGCTTTCCGGGTTTTCACGCACGGTCTTCCTGAAGAACTTCATCACCCGGCCCAACATCATCGTGGGCGACTACACCTATTTCGACGATCCTTCCGGTGCCGAGCGGTTCGAGGAGCGCAACGTCCTGCATCACTACGACTTTCTCGGCGACCGCCTTGTCATCGGACGGTTCACTGCCATTGCCAGCGGCGTGCGCTTCATCATGAACGGCGCCAACCACGCCATGGGCGGGTTTTCGACCTATCCGTTCAACATCTTCGGTCATGGCTGGGAAAAGGGTTTTGACACCGCCACCTGGTCGGAGCAATCCAGGGGCGACACGGTTGTCGGCAACGATGTCTGGATCGGCATGGACTGCCTCGTCATGCCGGGCGTCTCCATCGGAGACGGCGCGATCATCGCCACGGGGTCAGTGGTCGCATCCGACGTGGCCGCCTACACCGTTGCCGGCGGCAATCCGGCCCGGCCGATCCGGGCACGGTTCGACGCGGCGACGATCGCCGCCCTGCTCGATATCGCATGGTGGGATTGGGACGCGGACAGGATCAGCCGGAACATCGACGCCATTCGCGGCGCGGACCTGGAGGCATTGCAGCAGGCAGCCCGCGCGATCGCGCGCTGATCAAGCCTGGCGCGGCGCTGCCTGTCCGTGCTTTGTTTACCCTTGCGACGGCATGATTGCCGCGTCACCATGACCCGACAGGTCACCATCCCCCGTTGATCGATGGAGAAGCCGCCTTGCCGTTTCGCCTGCCCCTTCTTTCCGCCCTCGCCTGCATGATCCTCGCCTTGCCGCCCGCAGCCCATGCCGCCAGCAGCATCGTGACGATGGGCGCCGGCGGGCAGACGCAAGCGGCCAGCGTGGAAACCGCCGGTTCCGTCACCGGCGGGGAAACAGCAGAGGCGGGCGAGGCGGACCACAGCGTGCTCGACGTCCTGGCGTCGGACCCGCGCCTCTCGCTCTTCAACACGCTGGTCGAAATGGCGGGACCGCCCGCGATCTTCACCGAAGGCGGGCCGCTCACGGTCTTCGCGCCGACGGACGACGTCCTCGGCCCGGCCTTCGAGGCCTTCATGGCGGGTGCGGAAGGCGAGGCCTACCAGGAGAGGCTGCGCAAGCTGGTGCTTGCCCATGTGCTCGATGCGCAGTTCACGCTGGACGACATGGCCGCCAACATCACCAATACGCGGCGGCGGCGCGAAAACCTTGCCACGGCCAGCCGCGACAACATCACGCTCATGATCGTGGATGAGCGGATCCATATCTATGACGAAAGCGCACAGGTGACACCGTTTTCGCTGGTGGCAACGGCCCGAGACGGGATCGTCTACGTCCTGGAGGGCGCGATGCTGCGCCCGCGCTGAGCCGCGGCGCACGGTTCGTGCTTGACTTCCCGACGGCAAACCCCGATGCGAAGGCCATGACAGAGACAATCCCAGACGAGACCCGCACCCTGTTCGCCCGACCCTGGGTTTTCATCCGGGGCGTACCGGCGATGAAGTTCCTGCCGCCGGAGGGGCCGCCGGAGATCGCCTTTGCGGGGCGCTCCAACGTGGGCAAGTCCTCGCTGATCAACGCGCTGATCGGGCAGAAGGGGCTGGCGCGCACATCCAACACGCCGGGCCGCACCCAGGAGCTGAACTATTTCGTCCCGGACGGCTTTTCTGGCGCGAAGGACGACCTGCCGCCGCTGGCGCTGGTCGACATGCCCGGCTACGGTTTCGCGCAGGCGCCCAAGGACATGGTGGACCGCTGGACCAAACTGGTCTTCGACTATCTGCGCGGGCGCGTCACCCTGAAGCGCGTCTATGTGCTGATCGATGGGCGCCACGGCATCAAGAAGATCGACGACGAGGTTCTCGACCTGCTCGACAAAGCCGCCGTCTCCTACCAGATCGTGCTGACCAAGACAGACAAGATCGGCGAGAAGGCTGTGCCGCACCTGATGGCGGACACGCTGGCGAAGATATCGAAACGGCCGGCCGCATTTCCGGTGGTGCTCGCCACGTCTTCGGAAAAGAATCGCGGCCTCGACGACCTGCGGCAGGCCATCGTCACGGCGACTGCCGGCTGACGTCAGGCGCGGCCGCGGGAAGGCGGACGGTCACTTCAAGGCCGCCGCGCGCTCCCCTGGCGAATTCCGGCTGACGGCCATAGGCCGCCATGATGTCGGAGACGATGGCAAGACCCAGGCCTGCCGCGCCGCCGCGTTCATCGTCCCGCATGCCTCGCCCGGCAAGCCCGGACAGCGCGGCGTCGTCGACGCCCGGACCATCGTCGCCGATCGTCACGGCTGCCTGCCCATCCTTGGCCGTAACGCGAACGGTCACTTCCGTGCGGGCGTGCCGGGCCGCGTTCTCCAGCAGGTTTCCCAGTATATCGTTGAGGTCGTCGGTCTCCATCGCCGCCGTCGCGGCTTCATCACCATCAAGGCGAAAACGCACCTTCCCGCCATGGGGCGTTCGCGCGAGGATCCGGACGATGGCGGCGGTGGCGGGAAGAATGGCGACGGGACGCGCCGTGCCCGGCCGGTTGCGCAGGCGTGAACGGGCGAGTTCGCGTTCGACGGTGCGGCGCATGCGCTGGGCCACATCCTCCACCGAGGCCGCGATTTCGCCCTGCCCGGCCGCGCGCAATGCGGCCACATCGGCCGCCAGCGCCGTCAGGGGCGTCTTCAGCCCATGCGCCAGGTCGGCGGCACGGTCGCGCGCGCGGCGCATGTCATCCTCCTGGCGCTCCAGCAGCGCGTTCATTTCCTCGACAAGCGGCAAGACCTCCAGCGGCACCTGGGCCTCGACCCGGCCCGCCCGGCCCTGGCGGATGTTCTGGACGGCCGCACGGACGGCTGCAAGCGGCTTCAATCCGGCGCTCACCTGGGCCCAGGCTCCGGCCAGCAGCACCAGTGCCAGCAGGCCCAGCGCCGGCAGCAGGTCGCGGTTGAAGCCCGCCGTCAGGGCCATCGCGCTGGCGCGGTCGATGGCGGCCGAGATGCGCAGCCGCCGCGCGGGGCCGTCGCCGCTTTCGATGCGATAAAGCGCCTCGCGCAGCATCAGGTCCGCGCCGTCCGGGCCGGTGATCGAATGCTGATGGGTTTCGCCCTGGACCAGATTGTCTTCCGGCAAGTCCAGCATGGTGTCCCACAGCGAGGGCGAGCGCATCACCGTCTCGCCCGTCGCGCCACTGACCTGCCAGTATAGGCCGGAGAAGATGTCGGCAAAGCGCGGGTCCTGCGGTGGCTGGCGCAGAACGACACGGCCATCGGGACTGTTGGACAGGTTGCCGGCGATTTCGGCAATGACCGCGTCCAGTTCCTGGGCATTGCCGCGCTCGACATGACGGGTGAAGAGGGCGGAAAGGCCGAGACCGGCCAGCGCCAGCGCCGCCAGAATGCCCGCAATGGCGAGGGCGAACAGCCTCAGCCGGATCGAGCGGGCAGCCCTCATGCGCTTTCCACGATATATCCGAAGCCACGCCGCGTTTCGATGAGGCCCGGACCGAGCTTGCGACGCACGCGGCCGACAAGCACCTCGACCGCGTTGGATTCGCGCTCGTAGTGTTCGGCCTGAAGATGCTCGGCCAGTTCCTGCTGACCGACGACGCGGCCGGCATGATGCATGAGATAGGAAACGAGCCGGTATTCCTGCGGCGTAAGCGATACGGGGATGCCAGCCCTCGTCACCCGCATCTGGCGGGTGTCGAGGATCACGTCACCGGCGGCGATCACCGGGTTTGCCTGCCCGGCCGACCGGCGCAGGATGGCGCGCAGGCGGGCCGACATTTCGTCCATCTCGAACGGCTTGGGCAGATAGTCGTCGGCGCCGGCATCGATTCCCTCTACCCGTTCGGTCCAGCCTCCACGGGCCGTGAGCACCAGAACCGGCATGGTACGGCCGGCGGCACGCCAGCGCTTGAGGACCGACAGCCCATCCATGGTGGGCAGGCCGAGGTCGAGAATGACGGCGGCGTAGTCTTCCGTGTCACCCAGGAACCAGGCTTCCTCGCCATCGCGTTCGACATCGACGATATAGCCCTGCGCCTCCAGCACAGCCCTGACCGCAGAAGCGATCCGCGTATCGTCCTCGGCAAGAAGAATTCGCATGTCAGTCCTTCTCTTCCCGTCCGAGGATCCGGCCCGTCCGCGCGTCCAGTTCGATCTCGATCACCCGGCCGGAGGGTTGCAGCACATAGAATTCATAGACAGGCGGGTCGTCGTCGTCGAATTCGATTTCGAGAATCTTGCCGGGAATCTCCTTGCGAAGGCGCTTGAGGAGGTCGGCCAGGGGGAGAAGTTCGCCCACCTGCCTGCGCTTAGCGGCGCGTTCGTGCTTTTCGTAGCGTTCCTCGTCGCCATTGCGGCCGTTTCTGTCGGCAAGGGCAGGCGAGGCAGCCACGACAAGCGCGCCGGTCAATATGGGCAGTATTTTCAGGAATCCACGCATGAGCCCTTCATGCAACCGGGTGAATGACAATTTGCTGAATACTCCCCTCAGCGGCTTGTCACCAGCATCCTGCGAAAACGGCATCACCGCAACAACGGTGCAACCAAACAGACGAAAGGAACTGTCCCATGCGCATTCTCCTCACCGCCCTCGCCCTTTCCGCCACCGCCGCCGCCGTGCAGCCGGCGCTTGCTTCCGACAACGACAAGAGCTGTGGCAATGCCCCGCGCAACGAATGGATGAGCGAAGATGCCGTCAAGGCCAAGGCTTCCGAGATGGGCTACGAGGTCCGCTCCGTGAAGGTCGAGGACGGCTGCTTCGAAGTCTATGCCATGAATTCCAAGGGCGAACGCGCCGAAGTCTACATGAACCCTGTAACCGGCGACGTCGTCCGCACCAAGATGGACGACTGACGCCGCAAGGGGCAGCGCGGATCTCCGCCGCGTTCCGCGCTGCCCGCTCCTGACCCGCGGCATTCCTGGCGAGAACCATGACCTCCACCCTGACAACCGACAGCATGAACAAGACGCCGCCGGCAGGCACCAGCACCGTCAAGGTCTGGGACCCGTTCGTGCGCATTTTCCACTGGTCCCTGGTCGCCGGCTTCACCGCCGCCTGGATTACCGGCGACGAATTCGGCAAGCTTCACGAGCAGATCGGTTATGCCATTATCGGCCTGATCGCTGCACGGGTCGTCTGGGGCTTCATCGGCACCCGGCACGCCCGTTTTTCAAGCTTCGCCTTCGGGCCCTCGAAGGTCCTCACCTTCCTGCGCCAGAGCATGAGCCTGAGCGCGCCGCGCCATCTCGGGCACAACCCGGCGGGCGGCGCCATGGTGTTCGCGCTGCTGGCGGCGATCGCGGCCATCTGTGCATCCGGTTATGCCATGACCACGGATGCCTATTGGGGCGTGAAATGGGTGGAAGAGGTCCATGAGACAGCCGTCTGGATCGCGACCGGCCTGGTCGTCCTGCATGTGGCCGGCGTGATCCTGGCCTCGGTCGAGCATGGCGAGAACCTCGTGCGCGCCATGATCACGGGGCGCAAGCGCGCGGAACAGTGAACCCCCATTTGCGACCGCGCGCCCGCAGCCGGCCGTCATCCGCCTCATGGCGGGTGGCGGCCGGTCTTCTTTCAGGGCAGGGAAACGAAAAAGGCCACGCGATCAGGCAGCCTTGTCATCGGGCACGAAATCGAGCGCGATACCGTTGATGCAATAGCGCAGGCCGGTCGGCTGCGGCCCGTCCTCGAAAACGTGGCCCTGGTGTCCGCCGCAGCGCCGGCAATGCACCTCGGTGCGCGGCAGGAACAGCTTGTAGTCCGTTCTGGTTCCGATGGCATCGTCCAGCGGCTGCCAGAAACTCGGCCATCCGGTGCCGCTGTCGAACTTGGTATCGGAGGAAAACAGCGGCAGGTCGCAGCCGGCGCAGGTGTAGGTGCCCTTGCGCTTTTCCCCCAGCAGATCGGAGGTGAAGGCGCGTTCGGTGGCCTCCTCACGCAGCACGGCAAATTCCTGTTCGCTCAGGCGCTCGCGCCACTCGGCCTCGGTGAGCGTGATCTCGAATTTTTCGGCCGCATTGGCGTTCTCGCGGCGGCCAAGGAGAGCCGCGCCGCCAAGGGCCGCGACGGCGGCTGCTCCGGTCAGAAGTTTGCGGCGGTTCGTCATGGTCGAATCTCCCGGTTCAGACATGCAATGCCGATAATGTAAGGCTGTTGCCCGCCCATGACCAATCAATCGGCTGCGATCAACGGTCACGGGACGGGCAACACTTCGTGATCGCGCGGTCCCTACGGGATGGGCGCAAACCGACCGCACGTCACGAGAGCCTCCTGGATCAGGAGGCGGGCAGGAGAACGGTGTCGATCACGTGGATGACACCGTTGGACTGGCGGACATCGGCCGTCGTCACGGTGGCGACATTGCCCTGGCCGTCCTTGATCATGAGCTTGCCGTCCTTCTCCATGGCCGTGAACTCGCACCCGCCAACGGTCTTGACCGGATGCATGCCGCCATCGTCGGCCACCATCTTTTCGATGGCGTCGGACATGGCATTGGCGGCGACCACGTGGCAGGTGAGGATCTTGGCCAACTGGTCCTTGTTTTCCGGCTTCAGCAGCGTGTCCACCGTGCCGTCGGGCAGCTTCTCAAAGGCCGCATTGGTGGGCGCGAAGACGGTGAAAGGGCCCTCGCCCTGCAGGGTCTCGACGAGGCCGGCCGCCTTGACCGCGGCCACCAGCGTGGTGTGATCCTTCGAATTGACCGCATTCTCCACGATGTTCTTGCTCTCGTACATCGGCGCGCCGCCCACCATGGGGTTGGCCGCCCATGCGGCCGTGGCCAGCGCGACGGTTCCGGCGAGGGCAATTGCGGTTGTCTTGATGTTCATGTCGGTTCTCCCACTGAGGTGATTGTTGATGACACCCGATCTTGCGAGGTCGAAAACAGTCACGGCAGGCAGGGGAAAGAAGTTTCAGCTGGGGGCAGAAAAAATCAGATGCCGCGCAACGCGCCCAGCGCGACCACGGCGCCGGTGGGTGCGCCGGTGGGCGATCCGCCATCGGGTTCGTCGGATATGGCCAGCGTCGCACCATCCGAGATGCGTGACGCGAGCTCCGGCGCAAGCGCGAGGCGGGCGGTCTCGCCTTCCGGCAGAAGGCCCAGCGAGCGCGGCGCATTGCCGCCCTCGATCAGCCACAGTTCGAAGTCACGGCCCGCTTCCGGTTCTCCGGCAAGGCGGGTGAGGCCTATACTGCCGGTTCCCGCCTCGTAAAGCGCCACATAGCGCACCGGCGAAGCGTCGGCCTGCATGGCGGCGACAAAGCGGGCCGGCGCAGGCGGCGGGTCCAGCGAGAACGGCAGGATGAAGATGACCGCCAGCCCGGCCAGCGCCGCGACGGCCAGGCCGCGCCAGAAAGCAAGGCTCTGCCAGAGATTGGGCTTTTGCGCAGGCGCGGTTGCGGCGGCGAACAGGCGCCGGTCGATCGCAGCCTTGGCCGTGGCCGGCGGCGGCACCTGCGCGTAGTCCGCGTTGAGCGGCGAAAGCCTTTCCTCCCATTCCTCGACCAGCGCCCGGAACCCGGCATCGGCTTCAATCCGCGCGGCAACATCCCGTCGCGTCCCGGCTGGCAGGACGCCGAGCACATATTCGGCGGCCAGCAGCGCATCGCCGCCTTCATCCATCCCGTGCTCGTTTTCGCCGTTCATCGTTCCAGGCACTCTTTCAGTTTCATCAGGCTGCGCCGCAGCCAGGTTCGCATCGTGTTGAGCGGCACGCCATGGCGTTGCGACAGCTCCTCGTAGGAATGGCCCATAACATAGGCCGACCGCACGGCATCTGCCCGGGCGCTTTCCAGTTCCTCCATGCAGGCATCGATCCGCCTTCCTTCGCTGGATGACACGGCCAGTCTCTCCGGGCCAGGTGCGTCATCGGCCAGGTCGAAGGCTTCCTCCACGGGCCGGGCCGGCGCCTTGCGGGCGCGCAGCCTGTCGATACAATGATTGCGGGCGATAGCCGCAAGCCAGGAAACGGGGCTGTGAGCGGATACGGCAAACCGGTCGGCCTTCGTCCAGATCCGGACATAGACGTCCTGCAGCGCATCCTCCGCCTCTCCCCTGTCGTGCAAGACACGCAGACAGATGCCGAAAAGTTTCGCGCTTGTCGCGGCATAAAGGCGGTCGAAGGCACTCCGGTCCTTCAGGCCGGTCCTGACGATGAGTTCGGAAATGTCATCTTCCAGACCGCCCATCGCAACAAGATAGCGCGCCACGGCAAAGGCGACAATGGCCGCCCGATTGCGGGCGCTGTGCAATCGCGCTATCAGGCTTGCGCAACCTTTCCACGCGCCGCAAGGACCACGAACGACATGGCCGACGAACTCGACCTCACACCCGCCGAAACCCAGGCCCGCCTGCTCTCCCAGGCCCTGCCCTTCATGCAGCGCTACGAGAACAAGACGGTGGTTGTGAAATATGGCGGTCATGCCATGGGCAATGCAGCGCTTGGCCAGGCGTTTGCCCGTGACATCGCGTTGCTCAAGCAGTCGGGCGTCAATCCCATCGTGGTGCATGGCGGCGGGCCGCAGATCGGTGCCATGCTGACCAGGATGGGCATCGAGTCCAAGTTCGAGGGCGGCCTGCGCGTGACCGACGAGAAGACGGTCGAGATCGTGGAAATGGTGCTGGCCGGCTCCATCAACAAGGACATCGTGCGCATGATCAATGCCGAGGGCGAATGGGCCATCGGCCTGTGCGGCAAGGACGGCAACATGGTGTTCGCCGAAAAGGCGGCCAAGACTATCCGCGATCCCGACAGCAATATCGAGCGCATTCTCGATCTCGGCTTTGTCGGCGAACCGGCCGAGGTGGACCGCACCCTGCTGGACCTGCTGGCGCGCTCGGAGATGATTCCCGTCATCGCGCCGGTTGCGCCCGGCCGCGACGGCCATACCTACAACATCAATGCCGACACATTTGCCGGGGCCATTGCCGGCGCGGTGGAAGCCACGCGCCTCCTGTTCCTGACCGATGTGCCGGGCGTCCTCGACAGATCCGGCAAGCTGATCGACGAACTGACGGTGGCGGATGCGCGCGCGCTCATCGCCGACGGCACGATTTCCGGCGGCATGATTCCCAAGGTGGAAACCTGTATCGAAGCCATCGAACGCGGTGTCCAGGGCGTCGTCATCCTCAATGGCAAGACGGCGCATGCGGTGCTGCTGGAACTGTTCACCGAACATGGAGCGGGCACGCTCATCGTACCGTGATGCCGGGCAAGGCATTCTTTCACGAAGGCCGGGGCGACCCGGCCTTTTTTCTTGCCGAACGAAAATAGTTTGCTACCATAACAATTACACGGACGCAGGGAGAGCGTCCGTTCCGCCGCAACGGCGGGGCCGATGACCGGCAGACCGGTCCGGCACATTTCGGGAGGAAACAGATGAACACCATTCGCCTGGCCGCGCTGGCGGCTGCCACTGCCTTGACCACATGGACCGCGGCGCAGGCCGCCGAGGTGGAATTGCGGCTTTCGCACTGGGTGCCCGCCACGCATCCGATCCAGACGCTGGGTATCGAGCCCTGGGCCAAGTCCATCGAGGAAGCGTCCGAAGGGCGCATCAAGATCACCATCTTCCCGGCCCAGCAGCTGGGCGCGGCGCCGGACCACTACGACATGGCCCGCGACGGCATCGTCGACCTGTCCTACACCAATCCGGGTTACCAGGCCGGGCGCTTCCCGCTCTACAGCCTTGTCGAGATCCCGTTCCACATGAACAATGCCCAGCGCGGTGCCGTGGCCATGCATGAATGGTATGCGCCCATCGCCAAGACGGAGATGTCGGACGTCTTCTTCTGCCTGGCCAATCCGCACGATCCCGGCACCATCCATTCCAAGGCGCCGATCAAGCTGCCCGGCGACATCAAGGGCCTGAACGTTCGCCCGGCCCATGCAACGATGGCGCGGTTCATTTCCACGCTGGGCGGCGCACCGGTGCAGGTGCCGGCTCCGGAAGCGCGTGAAGCCATCGCCAAGGGCGCGGCGGATGCCATCACCTTCCCGTGGAACTCGATCAACATTTTCGGCATCGATTCGGAGACCAAATACCACCTCGACATGCCGTTCTACATCTCCGCGCAGCTCATGCTGATGAACAAGGACAGCTACGCGGCGCTGAGTGAGGAGAACCGCAAGGTCATCGACGATCACTGCACGCCGGAATGGTCGGGCAAGTTCTCTCAGGGCTGGGCCGAAAACGAGGCATCAGGCCGGCAGAAGATGATCGATGCCGGTGGCCACACCATCTACGCGCCGACGGCCGAAGAGGTGCAGCAGTGGCGCGATGCCGCCGCACCGCTGATCGACACCTGGAAGGAAGAGGCCAAGGCCAAGGGCGCCGATGCTGACAAGATGTACCAGGATTACCTGGACGCGCTGAACCGCCACGACGCGAAGTTCTGAGCCTACCGTCCCGTATCGCGAGCCGCCGGAACCTTGCCGGCGGCTCATGACCCCCAGCTTTCCGGAGCCAGCGATGACCAAGCCGCCAGCCGGCCTGCTGGAACGCATGTCGCTTGCCATCGAGAACGTGGCGGGCGTCCTTCTGGCGCTCGTCACCATCCTGATCGTCGTCTCGGCCATCGGCCGCTACCTGCTGGCATGGCCGGTGCCCGATGCGTTCGATCTTTCGCGTTTCCTGATCGGCGCCGCCATCATGTGGGGCTTCGCTTCCGTCGGCTTTCGCGGCTCGCATATCAAGGTGGATATCGTCGCCGAGTTGCTGCCTGCCGGCGCCAGGCGCTGGATCGACAGTTTTGCCTGGGCCGTGCTGCTGCTGTTCTCGGTGCTGCTGACCTGGAAGATGTTCGGCCGGGTTACCAGCGCCTTCCACAGCGGCGAGGCGACATTCGACCTGCGCATGCCGGCATGGATCTTCCTCGCCTTCATCTGGCTTGGCGTGGCCTTCGCCAATGTCGCCATCCTGGCGCGGCTCATCCTGGTGGCGAGCGGGCGGGCCACGCTCGAGCATTTCGAAAGCACCGAGATCGCGGACATGGATGAAACGGAGACCCGGCCATGAGCAGCGCTGATTTCATCGCCGTCTCCGGCTTCGTCGTCCTCTTCGCGCTGATGCTGCTGCGCGTGCCGATCGGCATTGCCATGGGCCTTGTCGGCGTGGGCGGGTTCGCCGCGATCACCGGGTGGAAACCGGCGCTGAACCTGCTGGCACAGTCACCGGTGCGCACGATCACCGATTTCAACCTCAGTCTCATTCCCTTCTTCATCCTGATGGGTGTGCTGGCCACCAATTCCGGCATGTCACGCGAACTGTTCCGTACCGGGCAAGCCTGGTTCGGCTCTTTCAAGGGCGGCATGGCGCTGTCGACCGTGGGCGCCTGTGCCGGCTTTGCCGCGATCTGCGGCTCGTCGGTGGCCACAGCCGCCACCATGACCAAGATCGCCCTGCCGGAAATGCAGCGCGTGGGCTATCGCGACGATGTCGCGGCCGGCGTGATCGCCGCCGGCGGCACGCTCGGCATCCTCATTCCGCCTTCGGTGGTGCTGGCCGTCTATGCCTTCATCACCGAACAGGACGTGGGCAAGCTGTTCATCGCCGGCGTGGTGCCGGGCCTGCTGGCCATTCTCATGTACATGGCCACGGTTCGCATCGCCTATGCCCGGTCGCTGCCCGCCGGCGAGCCCTTTCGCCTCGGCGCGGCAATCCGTTCGCTCAGCGGCGTCTGGGCCGTGCTGCTGCTGTTCATCGCCATCATCGGGTCGATCTATTTCGGCGTGGTGACGGCGACGGAAGCCGCCGCCGTGGGCTCGCTGCTGACCGCGCTGATCGGCATCGCCCGCGGCCGGCTCGGGCCGCGTCTCATCCTCGAAAGCCTTGTCGAAGCATTGCGCACCTCGGTCGCCATCTACACGATCCTGATCGGCGCGATCCTGTTCGGCTATTTCCTGGCGATCACCCAGACGCCGCAAAAGATCACCGCTTTCCTCGTGGCGCTCGACCTCGGCGCCTATGGCACGCTGGCCATCATCCTTGGCTTCTTCCTGCTGATGGGCTGCATCCTGGATGCCATGGCGATGATCATCCTGCTGGTGCCGATCGTCTTCCCCGTCATCATCCAGCTCGGCTTCGATCCCATCTGGTTCGGCGTCATCATCGTCATGACGGTGGAACTGGGGCTCATCACGCCGCCGGTCGGCATGAACGTCTTCGTCATCAACACGATCGCGCGGGAAGTGAAACTGCCGACGATCTTCCGCGGCGTCCTGCCCTTCGTGGCGGTGGACGTGCTGCGGCTGATCCTGCTTGTCGTCTTCCCCGGCCTGGTGCTGTTCCTGCCGATGACGATGAATTGAGCGCGCGAGCGCCGGAATGACGAGGGAGAGAAACGATGGACGTAGCCACTCCGGAACTGAGGCACCTGTGCGACCTGAAAGTCGAACTGGCCCCGATCATGGAACTGGGGGACGCGCCGCGCGGAAAACGCCGGATCATTCCGATCACCGGCGGCACGGTGACGGGCGAACGGCTCAACGGGACGATCCTGAACCTGGGTGCGGACTGGCAGACGATCCTTGCCGACGGCACGGCGGAACTGGACACGCGCTATTCCATGGAAACGCATGACGGCGCGTTGATCGACATCCGCAATTTCGGGTTCCGGCACGGTCCGGCCGAGGTGATCGCGGCGCTGGCGCGCGGCGAGGCCGTCGATCCGTCGCGCTACTACATGCGCACGCATCCGCGTTTCGAGACGGGCGACGAGCGCTACGCCTGGCTCAACCGGATAATCTGTGTCGGCACCGGCTCAAGGCAGGCTGATCACGTTCGCATCACCTTCTTCGAAGTGCTCTGAACCGCCTGATGGTCTTTTCACGCAATTTCACGAGCGCGAAAGTCTGCAACTTTCGCTGAAATTGCCCCCTCTCACGCAATTTCACGAGCGCGAAAGTCTGCAACTTTCGCTGAAATTGCCCCCTCTCACGCAATTTCACGAGCGCGAAAGTCTGCAACTTTCGCTGAAATTGCCCCCTCTCACGCAATTTCACGAGCGCGAAAGTCTGCAACTTTCGCTGAAATTGCTTGTCCTCACGCCTTCGTCTGCCTGTTCGTAACCAGCACGTGGTCCACCGGCTGGTCGGCATAGATGTTCTCGATGAGATGGGCGCGGGCGGCCATGACCGCGCGCTGGTTGATCGAGCCCTTGTCGGTCACCTCGTGATCGTCGAGCGAGGGCGGACTGTCGACGATGATCGCGCGGGCAACGAAATTGGAACTGCCGGTCGACGTGGCGCCCAGCGCATCCAGCCGCTCCTGGAAGATGCGGCGCACCTGCGGATGGGCGGCGACGGCCGCATCGTCGGCATCGGCCAGTTCGGGCGCGATCCGCCGCACGGCATCATGATCGGTGAAGAGCAGCGCGCCGATGAAATTGCGGTTGAGACCCGTCAGCACGGCATCGCGCACATAGGGGGCGAAGGTCTTGACGATCTTCGCCCGCACCCCGGCGAAATCGACCCAAGTGCCGGTGGACAGCTTGAAATCCTCGGTCACGCGGCCATCGAAGATCAGGCCCTTGTTCGGATCCTGCGGATCGACGAATTTCAGCGCATCGCCCATGAGATAGAAGCCCTCCTCGTCGAAGGCTTCCTTCGTCTTGTCGGGCTGGCGCCAGTAGCCAGGCGTGATGGACGGCCCGCGCAGGCGCACTTCCGTCTTCTCGGCGTTTTGCACCAGCTTCAGTTCGAGGCCCGGCGCCGGCAGGCCCACCTCTCCGGGCCGCTCCACCGCCCAGGTGGTGGTCAGCGCAAAGGGCGCGGTTTCGGTCGACCCGTAACCGGTCACGATGATGATCTTCTCGCCCACGGTCTGTTCGGCGAAGCTCTCCAGCGCATCCCAGACATGCTGCGCCAGACCCGCGCCGGCATATTGCATCAGCTTCAGGCGCGAATAGAAATTGCGGCGCAGCGCCTCGTTTTCCGCAAACTGGGCGGTGAGCATCTCATAGCCCTTGGGCACATTGAAATAGAGGGTCGGCGCGATCTCGGTGAGGTTGCGCACCGTTGCCGCGATGCCCCTGGGCGTCGGCGCGCCATCGTCGATGTAGAGCGAGCCGCCATTGTAGAGCACAAGCCCGAAATTGTGGTTGCCGCCAGCGGTGTGGTTCCACGGCAGCCAGTCGACCAGAACCGGCGGCTCTTCCTTCAGGAAGGCCATGGCATTGGCGATCATCTCCTGGTTGCAGGCCATCATGCCATGGGTGTTGATGACCGCCTTGGGCATGCCGGTGGAGCCGGAGGTGAAAAGGAACTTGGCCACCGTGTCCGGCGTGATCGCGGCATGGGCAGCATCGACAGCCTGGCGCGCCGGGGTTGCCGCCAGTTCCTCGAAGGAATGGGTCTCGTAGCCCTCCACGGGCTCGCGGGCGACGACCAGTGTCATGCCCGGCTTCATCACCGCTGCAAGCGCCTTTTCGAATGGCTTGCCCTCGGCGGTGAAAATCATGCCCGGCGTCAGCAGGTTACAGACATGTTTCAGCTTGGCGTGATCCTGCGAGACCAGCGAATAGGCAGTCGAGACCGGCGCGTAGGGAATGCCGGCATACATGGCGCCAAGCGCCATCAATCCGTGCTCGATACTGTTCCCCGAAAGGATGACAAGGGGTTTCTCGGCGGAAAGGCCATGGGCCAGCATGTATTCACCGATGGAACGAACCTGCGCCAGCGCCCCGGCATAGGTGACAGTGCGCCACATCCCCTCGAAACGGTCTGCCAGGAAGATGCGGTCCGGCGCTTTTTCCGCCCAGTCCTCCAACCGGTCGGTGACGGAGCGTGCCGATTGCGCCAATGGAAAGGGCGAGCGCAGGATCACCGCGCCGTCATCCCGGCGCTCCGCCTCGACCGCGAGATCGCCTAGCAGGACCGGCCGCATGCCGGGAACATTCAGAAGCGCCATCGGTTCCTCCCTCACGCATTTTGTTATCTTGTATAACAATCAAGAGGAAACCTGTCTACTGGCAAGGCGCCCGTCAGGGCAGCAGTACCAGCAGCACGATGCCGGCAACGATCATGCTGCAACCGGCGACTTCCAGCCGGTTCATGTGTTCCCTGAACACGAAGACCGTGGAGGCGAAGATGAACAGCATCTCGATCTGGCCCAGCGCCTTGACCACCGCGGCCTGTTCCAGCGTCATGGCGGCAAACCAAAGGAAGGATGCCGTCGCACCGGCCAGCCCGGTCAGGGCCGACATGCGCCAGGCAGCGCGGATGCGTCCGAGTTCGGCGCGGTCGCGCCACAGCATCCAGCCCAGCATCAGGGCGGTCTGAAGAAGAATGGCGACGACCAGGACGCAAGCGGCCTGCACGAAGAAATCCGGCACCGCCATGGTTTCACCCAGCGAAAGCGACGCCGCGCGATAGGCCACCGCCGCTATGCCGAAGATCGTGCCCGATGCCAGCCCGATGGCCGCGGTGCGGGTGAAAACGGAGGCGACAAGCGCGCGGGCATTGACCGGTCCGCGCGCCACCGAAATCAGCATCACGCCGGCCACGGATACGCAGATGGCGACCAAAGCGCCGGGCGACACCCGGTCACCCAGGAAGATCAGGCCGAAAATGGCCGCCTGGGCGGGCTCCGTGCGGGAATAGGCGCTGCCGACGGCGAAATTGCGCAGCGAGAACATTTGCACCAGCAGCGCCTGGGCCGCGATCTGGGAGACCGCGCCGACCGTAACCCAGAGCATGAATCCGCGATTGGGCGCAGGCAAGGCCAGACCGGACGCATGAAGGGAGCCCAGCAGGAACAGAAGGGCGAAGGGCGCACCGAATCCGAAACGCACGAAGGTGGCGCCCGTGGTTCCCATGGCGCCCTTCAGATGCTTCTGAAGGCTGGAACGGATGTTCTGGATGAAGGCGGCGGCGATCGTGATGACGATCCAGGCTTCCATGGGGGGACTCCGGGCGGGGGAACGGCCCGAAGCGTTTAGCCTTCAAACGGACCTGCGATCAAGCGGCCCGCGTCGGTGCGTCGTCGATCACCACCAGGTTGCGGCCGCGATGCTTGGCGGCATAGAGCGAGGTATCGGCCCGGCGCAGCGCCTCGGGCAGCGGCAGGTCCTGGGCTTCGACCACGCCGCCGATGGACACTGTCAGGGCATGGCGCTTGCCGGCTTCCGGTTCGAAGACGATCTCCTCGACGGCGATACGCACCCGTTCGGCAACGATGCGGGCCTCGTCACGGCCGGCGCCGCGCAGATAGATGCCGAACTCCTCGCCGCCGATCCTGCCAAGGATGTCCTGTTCGCGGACATTCTCACGGATGCGCCGGGTGATGACGATCAGCGCTTCGTCGCCGGTCAAATGTCCATAGCGGTCATTGATCGACTTGAAATGATCGGCATCGAGAATCAGCAAGGTGCCGCGATCGGTCTTGCGGCGCAGGGTCGAGAGTTTCGTCATGAAGTATTCGCGGTTCAGGAACCCGGTCATCGGATCGATCTCGACCCGGCGGCGCAGGTCGGCGTTCGAGCGCTCCAGGTCCTCGCGCGCGGCATCGAGTTCGGCGATGGCCTTGCGGTGCTTCTCCGACTGGTACAGAAGGTAGCCGACGAGCGGCATGGAGATGGCATAGGGCGCCAGCGAAGCCATGATCACACTGGCCGTGTCGAATCCGGCAAGGGACATCCTGTCAACAAGGACGACAAGGCCCGATGTCACCATCAGGGCGCCTGTGCAAACCAGGAAGGCTTTCCACATGATGAATTTCATGTCACGAACTCCTGCTGCGTGACGTGTACCCTAACCGCCTTCGTTTAAGATATTTCTGATGTGCTTATGAGAATTTTCGACAAATCCCGGCAAGTCCTCACCCTCGCAGAAATGGATGCAGCATGACGAAGCCGCCTTCCCCGCGTGAAACCTTCGCGCATGTGCGCAACTGGGTTTTCGACCTCGACAACACCCTCTACCCCCATCATGCCAACCTGTTCGCGCAGATCGACGTGCGCATGACGCAGTATGTTTCAGACCTGCTGCAATTGCCGCGCGAAGCGGCGCGCAAGGTGCAGAAGGATTTCTACCGCGACTACGGCACGACCCTGAAAGGTCTGATGGAGGTCCATGGGATCGACCCGGACGATTTTTTGGAAAAGGTGCATGACATCGATTATTCGTGGCTCACGCCCGACCCGGACCTGGGCGAAGCCATTGCCGCCCTGCCCGGGCGCAAGTTCATCTTCACCAATGGCGACCGGGGCCATGCCGAGCGCACCGCGCGGCAATTGGGCATTCTCGACCATTTCGACGAGATTTTCGATATCGTGGCCGCCGGCCTGGTGCCGAAGCCGGCACAGGAGACCTATGACAAGTTCACTGCGCTGCATCGCGTGGCGGGTGAACAATCGGCGATGTTCGAGGACCTGGCGCGCAATCTCACCGTGCCCAAGGCGCTGGGCATGAAGACGGTGCTGATCGTGCCACGCAATTTCGAACCGGATTTCGCCGAGGTCTGGGAACGCGACGAGGCCGAAACGGGGGTCGTCGATCATGTGACCGACGACCTCAAATCCTTTCTTGCGGCCATCCTGACCTGAGGACGGGTCAGCCGCCCTGCTTCATCATGCCGCCATGGCCGCCGCCATGCATCATGCCCTTGCCGTCGCCCTGGTTCATCTTCATGCGGCCGTGGTCGAAGGGCATGACGGTCAGTTCCGCTTCGACCGTGCCGGCCTTTTCGAAGGTCAGCGTGACGGGCACCGTGCCGCCCTCCCTGAAGGGCTCCTTCACCTCCAGAAACATCATGTGGAAGCTGCCCGGCTTGAGTTCGACCGTTTCACCGGCGGGGATCGGAAGGCCGTCGGCCAGTTCGCGCATGCGCATGACGCCGTCGACGACGGCCATCTCGTGAACCTCGCCGCGGGCCAGAGGCGTTTCCACCTTCAGGAGGCGGTCGTCCGCCGACCCTGAATTGCGGATGGTGACAAAGCCGCCGCCGGCCGGCTGGTTGGGCAGCATGGCGCGGGTCCAGAAACCGGTGAGCTCCAGGTCGCCGGCCTTGAGCGGGGCCTGCATGGCCGCCTTTTCCTCCGCCATGGCGGGATGAACGGCCGCAAGGCCCGGCAGCGCGAGCGCGGCGGCAAGCGTGATGATCTTGAGGGTGTGTTTCATGTCTTTGCTCCTGGCGGCATGGGCTATTCCGGCGCCATCCGCCGCACGGTGGTCGTCCGTGAAAAAGAAGGGATTCGTTCAGTTTAGGCGTTTCAGCGCCCGCAACCAAAGCAGGTGCGGGACATGGCGTCCTTGCTCAAACGCAAACCGGCGGGCCACGGATGGTCGGCGGCAGCGTGCGGGACGGCTCGCCGCCACGGTCCCGGCCAAGGGTCCAGCGCAAGGGTGAGGCCATGCGCGTGAGGACCGGCAGGGCGGGCGGAACGGCGGCAAGAACCGGCTGGACATGCGCGCCGGCAAGGCAGAAGGGACAATCGTCGGCGCCCGGCGGCGTTTCCGGCGTCTGGCCGGGATCGGGCTGCACGGCGCCGAAGGATGAGCAGATCATGCCGGCAAAGGGGGAGCCTGCCGCCTTCGCCTCGGCAAGCGGCTTTGCATGCACGATCAGGATCACCACCGCCGCGAGAATGGCGAATGCCAGCCCGTCGCGGCGCAGCGAAGCCAGGAATGTGCGCGGCTGCCTGCTCATGGCCTTCATCTATGCCAAACCGCGCCGGATGCAAAGAGGCGGTGGACGATCTGCCGCAGCCCCCGGCAGTCAGGTCAGGGCGTAGAATTCGGCCACCGCGGCCCAGGCCTCATCGGCGGTGTCAACAAAGGTGATGAGATCCGGGTCGTCGGGCGAGATCGTGCCCTGGGCAGCAAGGAAATCGAGGTCGATGGCGTTGTGCCAGAAATCCTTGCCAAACAGCAGGACGGGCACACGCTCCATGCGGCCGGTCTGGATGAGCGTCAGCGTCTCGAACAGTTCGTCCATGGTGCCGAAGCCGCCCGGAAAGACGGATACCGCCTTGGCGCGCATGATGAAATGCATCTTGCGAATGGCGAAATAGTGGAAATTGAAGCACAGTTCCGGCGTCACATACTCGTTCGGCGCCTGTTCGTGCGGCAGCACGATGTTCAGGCCGATGGAGGGCGCGCCGACATCCTGCGCCCCGCGATTGCCGGCCTCCATGACGCCCGGTCCGCCGCCGGTGACGACCACGAATTCGCGGTAGCGCGACTTGGCCGATTCCTCGGAGCAAAGGCGGGCGAACTTGCGGGCTTCCTCGTAATAGCGCGCATTGGCTTCCAGGTTCTGCTTCTGCACGTCGTTCTTGGCCGCCCAGGCCGCGCCGCCCGGCTCGGGAATGCGCGCCCCGCCGAAGAGAATGACGGTGGAGCGGATGCCGCGCTCGGCCAGCATCATTTCCGGCTTGAGCAATTCCAGTTGCAGGCGAACGGCGCGCAGGTCGCGCTGGGTCATGAAATCCTGGTCGGTCCAGGCGAGACGGTAAGCGGGCGCGCGCGTCTGCGGCGTGTCGGGTACCGACCGGGCACGGGCGGCATCCTCGCCGGAATGCGGCAGCGGCGTCCAGCTCGACTTGTCTTCAGGATTCATGCTCGATCGTCCCCGATTCGCAATGTTGTCGCGGGGGGCCGTGCGCAATTGACCCCGTCTGGTCCTTCGCATACTTTCCGCGCGATTTTTACCCCCCGGGAAGCCTATTTCCCAATCCCTTAACACGACGTGTAGCGGAGCCTGCCGATGTCCAAGCCCGACCTTGCCGCCCTGGAAGCCGTGATCGAGAAGGCGTTCGACGAACGCGACGGCATTTCCACTTCCACACGCGGCGACGTGCGCGATGCAGTGGAAACCGCGCTCAACCTGCTCGACCGGGGCGAGGCACGCGTCGCCAGCCGCGGCGATGACGGCAACTGGGTGGTTCACCAGTGGCTGAAAAAGGCGGTGCTGCTCTCCTTCCGGCTAAACCCGATGGAGATCATCAAGGGCGGGCCGGGTGAAGCGACCTGGTGGGACAAGGTGCCGTCCAAGTTCGACGCCTGGGGCGCGAAGGATTTCGAAAATGGCGGCTTCCGCGCCGTTCCCAATTGCGTCGTGCGCCGTTCCGCCTTCATCGGCAAGGGCGTGGTGCTGATGCCCTCCTTCGTCAATCTCGGCGCCTATGTGGACGAGGGCACGATGGTGGATACCTGGGCGACTGTCGGATCCTGCGCGCAGATCGGCAAGAACGTCCACCTGTCCGGCGGCGTCGGCATCGGCGGCGTGCTGGAGCCGCTGCAGGCCGGCCCGACCATCATCGAGGACAATTGCTTCATCGGCGCGCGTTCGGAAGTGGTGGAAGGCTGCATCGTGCGCGAAGGCGCGGTGCTCGGCATGGGCGTCTATATCGGCAAGTCGACCAAGATCGTGGACCGTGAGACCGGCGAGATCCACATGGGCGAAGTGCCGCCCTATTCCGTCGTGGTTTCCGGTTCGATGCCGGGCAAGAACCTGCCGGGCCAGAATTACGGCCCCAGCCTCTATTGCGCCGTCATCGTCAAGAAGGTGGACGAGCGCACGCGCTCCAAGACCTCGATCAACGAATTGCTGCGCGCCTGACCGGCCAATCCCTGCCCGCGCCGCCGGCTGCGGCGGCGCGGCACGCTGCATGAGGCATGGCGGCAAGCCTTTTTTCAGGCTTTGCTGATAACACCGCTCCATGCCCTATTCGAAGCTGGATGCCGACAAGATCATCGCCACGGCCGAGCGGCTGGAACGCCGCATCGCGGAGCGGTTTGCGCAATCGGGTCTGTGCAGCGTGGCGCGGGAGCTGACGGCAACCGGGCGCGGTATCAGCGCCGAAGCGGCGACCATCGAGAAGAACGACTGGTTCTGGCGCGCCCTGTCTCTGGCCGGCATCGCGGCCGGCGCCATCGTTCTCTTCCTCGCCTTTCGCTTCCTGCGCTTCGACCGGATCGAAACCGGCACGTTCGACATTCTCCAGGGTATCGACGCGCTGTTCAACACCGCCGTCCTGACAGGCGCGGGTCTCGTCGCGCTGATGGGGCTGGAAAAGCGCCAGAAGCGGCGGGCCGTGCTTGAAGGCCTGCACAAGCTTCGTTCGCTCATCCACGTCATCGACATGCACCAGTTGACCAAGGATCCGGCGGCGCTGTCGCGCGATTTCATCATGACCGAGAGCTCGCCGTTGCGCAGCATGACGGCCGCGGAGCTGAAGCGCTATCTCGACTATTGCTCCGAACTGCTGTCGCTGACGGGCAAGTTCGCCGCACTCTATGCGCAGACATTGCCGGACATGGAGGTGGTCAATGCGGTCAACGACGTGGAGGCGCTGGGAACGAACCTGTCGCGCAAGATCTGGCAGAAGATCATGCTGATCGGCGACCCTTCACGCCAGGGCGAAGGCAAAACGCAGCCCGCTGCCACCGGGATGGCGGGTGCCTGATGACAGGCGTTCGCGGTTTCGCTAATCAGGCACCATGACTCGCTCAACCGATCCTGCCGCCATCCTGGCGGACCTCATCCGCTGCCCCTCGGTCACGCCGGCCGAGGGCGGTGCCCTTTCGGTGCTGGAAAACCTGCTCAAGCCGCAGGGCTTCTCGGTGCAGCGTCCGGTCTTTTCCGAAGACGGATCGCCGGATATCGAAAACCTCTATGCGCGCATCGGCACATCCGGCCCGCATCTCATGTTCGCCGGCCATACCGATGTCGTCCCGGTGGGCGACGAGGCCGCGTGGAGCGCCGGGCCCTTTGCCGCGGAGATCCGCGACGGGATGATGTACGGGCGCGGCGCGGTGGACATGAAGGGCGGCATTGCCTGTTTCGCCGCCGCCTTCGCCCGCCACGTGGAAGACCATGGCCTGCCGCACGGATCGGTTTCCTTCCTCATCACCGGTGACGAGGAAGGGCCCGCGGTCAACGGCACGGTCAAGCTGCTGGACTGGGCGGCGCAGAAGGGCGAGGCATGGGATGCCTGCCTGGTTGGCGAGCCGACCAATCCGGGCCAGCTTGGCGACATGGTGAAGATCGGCCGGCGTGGCTCGGTGTCCGGGCGCGTTGTCGTCCACGGTGTTCAGGGGCACGCGGCCTATCCGCATCTGGCGGACAATCCCGTGCGCTCGGTCATCATGCTGGCGGAAGCGCTGATGACGCCGCCCTTCGACGAAGGCTCGCACGACTTCCAGCCGTCGAACCTCGAAGTGACCTCCATCGACGTCGGCAATACGGCGACGAACGTGATCCCGGCCAGGGCCGAAGCCCGGTTCAACATCCGCTTCAACGACCATTGGACGGCGGAAAGCGTGATGGCCGAAATCCACAACCGGCTGGACCAGGCGGCACAGGATACGCGGCTGCGGCCCGGAGGGCGGGAACCGGTGAATTTCGAGCTGATCTGGGCGGACCGGCCGAGCCATGTCTTCCTGACGCGCGACGAGGATCTCGTCGCCACGCTATCGGGCGCGGTGGAGGCGGTGACCGGCCGGGTGCCGGCGCTTTCCACCTCCGGCGGCACCTCCGATGCCCGGTTCATCAAGGACTATTGCCCGGTGGTGGAGTTTGGCCTTGTCGGCCAGACCATGCACATGGTCGACGAGCGCGTGGCCGTGGCCGACCTGGAAGGACTGACGCAGATCTACCAGCATTTCATTGCCTACTGGTTCACCGCCAAGGCGGCCGGAGCCTGAGGGCCATGCTCGATGCGGACTATGTGCAGGCCCATCTGACCGCCGCCTGGCGCATCATGGTCACCGCGAAGGGCGATGCACTGGCCCGCATGGACATCACGGCGGAAGGGTTCTGGCGTTCGTTCTGGTCGATCCTGCTTGCCCTGCCGCCGATGCTGCTGTCCTGGGTGGCGGCGGCACCGGATTTCCTAGCCGGGGATGGCAGCCTGTCGCTGACCGTCCTGCGGTTGGGCATAGCCGATCTGGCAGCATGGATCGTGCCGATCGCCGGACTTGGCGCGGTGTCTGGGGCGGTCGGCATGCGCAGATCCTTCGCGGCCTATGTGATCGCGACCAATTGGGGCAGCGCGATCCTCGTCTGGCTGGCCGTGCCGCCGGCGCTGGTCCGGCTGCTGGCTTCTGGCGAACCGGATCCTTCCGGCTTCCTGTCGCTGATGGTCTTCGTGCTTTCGCTTGTGCTCGGCTGGCGCATCACGCATGGCGCCATCGGACGTGAGGCCATGTATTCGGCCGGTGTGTTCATTGCCATGGCGGTCGCGTCGATCCTGGTGCTGGTCGCCATGCATGGCATGCTGGGCCTGTCGGCTCAGCCGTAATCCACCTTGGTGAGATAGAGCCCATGGGGCGGGGCCAGCGCGCCGCAGGCCTGATGATCGCGGGCTTCCAGAGCGCGGCGAAGGTCGTCCTTCGTCCAGCGGCCCTCGCCCACCAGCTTGAGCGACCCGACCATGGAACGGACCTGGTTGTGCAGGAAGGAGCGGGCCGAGCAGCGCACCTCGATCATGTCGCCGCCGCGCGTCACATCGATGCGCTCCATTGTCTTCACAGGGCTCCTGGCCTGGCACTGGGCGGCGCGGAATGTCGTGAAGTCATGGGTGCCGATCAGTATCTCGGCCGCGTCGGCCATCGCCGCTTCGTCGATCACCCCCTTCTTGACCCACCAGGCGCGGTCGCGCTCAAGCGCCAGCGGCGGGCGGCGATTGATGATGCGATAGAGGTAGTGGCGGCGCGTTGCGGAAAAACGGGCATGGAATCCCTCCTCCGCCCTTTCCACCGACAGCACCGAGACGGCTTCGCCGGCCTCGCGCAGCATGGCGTTGACTGCCTCGTGAAACTTGAAGGGCGCCCAGTCGCGCGCCAGATCGGCATGGCTGACCTGCCCGGTCGCATGCACGCCGGCATCGGTGCGCCCGGCCACCTGCAAGGTCACGGTCTCGCGCGCGAAGCGGGCGATCGCCGCCTCGATGGCGGCCTGCACGCTGTGGCCGTTCTTCTGGCGCTGCCAGCCCTTGTAGGGCGTGCCGTCATACTCGACCGTCATGCGATAGCGCGGCATGGCTTCAATCCAGCACGACGCCGGCGGAAACGGGATTGCCGCGCAGGAAGCCGGCCGCATCCAGCGTCTTGCCGCCCGCCTTTTGCAGCCGGGTAAGGCGGACCGCGCCGGTGCCGCAGGCAATCGTCAGCGCTTCGTCCAGCACGGATCCGGGCTTGCCGCTCCCTTCGGCAAGCGTGGAACCGAGCAGCTTGACCCGCTCAGGCTTGCCTGCGCCGAGCGTCATCTCGCACCAGGCGCCCGGAAAGGGGGCGAGACCGCGAATGCGATCATGGACCTCGCGCGCAGGGCGCGACCAGTCGATGCGGGTCTCCGCCTTGTCGATCTTGCGGGCATAGGTGACGCCGTCCTCCGGCTGCGGCGTCAGCGTCAGCTTTCCTGCCTCCAGCGCAGCCATGGCCTCCACCATCAGGGCGGCGCCGGTTTCCATCATCACGTCATGCAATTGACCGGCCGTCATGTCCGGGCCGATGGCAACGGGCGCGGCCTTGGCGACGGGGCCGGTATCCAGCCCCTCGTCCATCTTCATCACCATCATCGCCGTTTCCCTGTCGCCGGCCATGATGGCGCGCTGAATGGGCGCGGCACCGCGCCAGCGCGGCAGCGCCGAAGCGTGGCCGTTGAAGCAGCCGAGCCGCGTTCCCTCCAGGATGGGCCGGGGCAGCAGGAGGCCATAGGCGACAACGACCGCGGCATCGGCCTCCAGCGCACGAAAGGCGGCCTGTTCGGATTGACCTTTCAGGGAAACCGGCGTTCGCACGTCGATCCCCAGCGCTTCGGCGGCCTTGTGAACCGGAGACGGGGTGAGTTCGAGCCCGCGGCGGCCTGCCTTGCGCGGCGGCTGCGCGTAGACCGCCACGATGTCATGGCCGGCCGCGTGAAGTGCGCGCAGTGTCGGCACGGAGAAATCGGGCGTTCCCATGAAAATGATGCGCACGATCAGGCTCTCCCGGCGATTCGCAAGCGGCGCGGGCGCGTCAGCCCACCATGGTGCGGGTGCCGCCGCGATCCTTCGCCAGCTTCTTGAATTTCTTGATGACCATGTCGCGTTTCAGGCGCGAAATGTGATCGATGAACAGAACGCCGTTGAGGTGGTCGATCTCGTGTTGCAGGCAGGTGGCCATGAGACCGTCGGCCTCCATCGTGCGCTGCCTTCCGTCCAGATCGAGATAGTTGACCGTGACGCTGGCGGGCCGTTCCACCTCCGCATAATAGTCCGGGATGGAAAGGCAGCCCTCCTCATAGACCGAACGGTCATCGCTGGAGGCGACGATTTCCGGGTTGATGAAGATGTGCGGGGCCGGCGCCTCGCCCTCCTTGGCCAGATCAATGGTCAGCATCCGGATCGGCTCGGCCACCTGGATGGCGGCAAGGCCGATGCCCGGTGCATCATACATGGTGTCCAGCATGTCCCGCGCGAAAGCACGCAGGGCATCGTCCACGCGCTCGACAGGCCTGGAAACCTCGCGCAGGACAGGATCGGGCAAAAGGACAAGCGGCTTGATCGTCATGGCTTGCACATAAGCGCTCGCGCGCGAGGCGTCAACGCGCCAAACGGCATTTGTTCGCGTTTTGATCTCGCTTCAGGCGTGCAAACCTGCTAGCCTCGCCGGCATGGAATCGTTGATCATGCTGCTTTCGGAGCCCGCCGGCGCGTTTGGACGCACCGTCGTCATCTTCGGCCACGTCCTGCTGGCGGGAGCGGTGGCGCTGCTCGGCGCCGTCCTGCTCGCCTGGCGGCGCGGGGCGCGGCAGAGCGCGGAAGCCGCCGCGCGGGAGGCCGAGCAACAGCGCCTTCTGGCCGACCTGATGAAGGCGCAGGGCGAGATGCAGGGGCGCATGGCCACGCTGGCCGATGTGTTCGGCGCACGCCAGGCCGAACTCAACCAGTCGATCCGCGAACGTCTCGACGGCATGACCAGCCGGATCGGCCAGACCATGAGCGAACAGACGAAATCCACCCATGAGAACCTGGCGAAACTGCAAGAGCGGCTGGCTGTCATCGACACGGCGCAGAGCAATATCCAGTCGCTGGCGGGACAGGTGGTGGAGTTGCAGGCGATCCTTTCCAACAAGCAGACGCGCGGCGCCTTCGGGCAGGCCCGCATGGAAGCCATCATCGCCGATGCACTGCCGGCGGGCGCCTACGAATTCCAGGCCACGCTGGCGAACGGATCACGGCCGGATTGCCTGATCCTGATGCCGAACGGGGCGCCGCCGCTGGCCATCGATGCGAAGTTTCCGCTGGAAGGCTGGAACGCGGTGCGCGCGGCGGAGCATGCCGAAGCGGAAAAACAGGCACGGCAGCGTTTCCGCCGCGACATGGAGGTTCACATCGCAGCCGTTGCCGGGAAATATCTCGTTCCCGGCGAGACACAGGACACGGCCTTCCTTTTCGTGCCATCCGAATCGATCTTCGCCGACATCCACGAGCAATTCGAGACGCTGGTGCAGAAGGCCCACCGCGCCCGGGTGGTGATCGTGTCGCCATCGCTGCTCATGCTCTCGGTGCAGGTGGTGCAATCCGTGCTGAAGGATGCGCGCATGCGTGAGCAGGCGCATCTGATCCAGGGCGAGGTGGCGCATCTGATGAACGACCTGGGCCGGCTGAGTGACCGGGTCATGAAGCTGCAGACCCATTTCGGCCAGGCATCGCGCGACATCGAGCAGATCGTCACGTCCACACAGAAACTGTCGCAGCGCGGCGAGAAGATCGAGGCCCTGGAGTTCGGCCCGTCCGAGCCGGACCGGCGGCAGACGGACCACGGGCGGCTGGCCGGAAGCCGTCCCTCCTCTCCGCACGACGTGCCGCACGAGGACACGCCGAGGCGGCTGCGCCTGCACGTGGTGGACGAGGATTGACCCGGCGCGTCGTGTTGAGCCAAATCAAGAAAAAACCGGCAGGTGCGGTTATTGTGCCGGATAAAGGGCCGTGCAACGGTGTGCGGCATTCAGGAGGTAAGAAGATCCATGGTCGATGTCGCCTATTTCAAGAACAAGCTGCTTGCCCGCCAGGCTGAACTCCGCGAACGTCTTGAGGAAATCGAGCACGATCTGGACGAGCCGGCCAGCGCCGACACGGAAGAACGCGCGACGGAACGCGAAGGCGACGAAGTGCTTGAAAGCCTCGGCAACCAGGGCATGGAGGAACTGCGCCGGATCGAAGCCGCGCTCAATCGCGTCGACAACGGGACCTATGGCGACTGCGTGAAATGCGGCGAGGAAATCTCGCCGGACCGGCTCGAATTGCTGCCGGCCACGCCTTTCTGCCGCAATTGCGCCTGACCGGTCAGCGCCGGACGCGAATCCTGACCGGCTGCATCGCCAGCCGGTCATAGCTGCGCAGGGCGAGGGCCCGGCGCGCCAGTTCGCGCGCTTCTGCCACGAGACCGCTGTGCTTCAACAGCTTGGCCTGCTTGATCATCATGGTTGCAAGTTCATTCAGGCGGCTCGGTCTTTGCATCTTTCATCTCCCTGTGCCCCCGTCCTGTTACGGTGGGTCTTGAAGGGCGGTTTTCCAATTCACGTTCTGTTTACCGTGGTGCACCGGCGAACAGCCGCTTGCCCTGACGGCCCTTGCGCCTATAGTCCCGGTCCAGACGATCGCCAGCACGGGAGGAAAGCATGGGCGCGAACGGTCAACGGATCATCCTGACGGCTTATCCGAAAGGGATGCCCGGTCATGACGAACTGAAACTTCAAGCCCATGACTATCCATCTCCGGGCCAGGGCGAGGTTCTCGTCAAGGTCATCTATCTTTCGCTCGACCCCTACATGCGCGGGCGGATGAGCCCGGCAAAATCCTATGCCGTATCGACAGAGATCGGCGGCGTCGTGACGGCGGAGGCCGTCTGCTCTGTGCTGGAAAGCGGCGATGCCTCGCTTTCGGCCGGCGATATCGTGCTGGCGCGCACCGGCTGGCAGAGCCATGCGGTGATGCCGGCGGATGCCTGCCGCAAGCTCGATCCGTCGGCCGCGCCGATTTCCACCGCGCTCGGCTGCCTCGGCATGCCGGGCTTTACCGCCTATGCCGGGCTCATCGAGCATGGCAAGCCGAAGGCCGGCGAAACCGTTCTCGTCTCGGCGGCCAATGGCGCTGTCGGCCAGCTTGTCGGCCAGATCGCGAAGATCAAGGGCTGCCGGGCCGTCGGCATTGCCGGTTCGGACGAGAAATGCGCCCAGGTGGTGGACGAATTCGGCTTTGACGCCTGCGTGAACTACAAGGAAGCCGACTTTCCCCAGAAGCTGAAAGCCGCCTGTCCGGATGGCGTGGATGTCTATTTCGAGAACGTGGCCGGCGATGTGCTTAAGGCCGTCATCCCGCTGTTCAACCCGTTCGCGCGCATGCCGGTCTGCGGTACCATCGCCTATTACAACCTTTCCGGCCTGCCGGAAGGGGGCGACTACCTGCCCATGTTCATGCGGGCGATTCTCGTCAACCGGCTGACCGTGCGCGGCTTCATCAATTACGATCACGAGGCCGAACATCGCGGTTCCTTCGAGCGCGAGATGGCCGCGTGGGTGCGCGAAGGCCGGATCCGCTACACCGAAGACATCGTGGACGGGCTGGAAAACACCGTCGAGGCCTTCCAGGGCTTGCTGACCGGGCGCAACAAGGGCAAGCTGATCATCCGCGTATCGGAAGATCCGACAGCCTGAGCGCTCAGCGGATTGCGCGGATCAATTCCGCATCGGGAAAGCAGGTCGGCTGGCGTCCGTTCTTCGCCTGCCATGCGCCGATGGATCGCCGGGTCTTGAAACCCGGCAGGCCGTCGGCGCCGCCCACATCGTGGCCCTGGCGTTCGAGCACGCGCTGCATGGCGGCGATGTCGGAGCGCCAGAGCTTGTCGATCTTCCCCCAGCCTTGCGTAAAATCGCCGACATTCCACTCGATGCGGTCGCCGACATGGCCGACGAAAAGGGCGTAGAGGTCGCTCTCGTTGTAGTCCTTCAGGACATAGAAATTCGGCGTGACGATGAAGGCCGGGCCGAGGCGGCCAGCCGGCATCATCAGATAGCCCTCGCCCTTCAGTTCGTGGGCCGGGAAGGGTTTTCCGTTCACGCGGCGGATTCCCATCGCTTCCCATTGCGCAATCGTGCGGCCCTGATCCGGCCCTTCAAGCGTACAGGCCACGGATTGCGGAACCACCACCTCGAAACCCCAGTCGCGGCCTGTCTGCCAGCCATGGTGGCGCAGGTAGCTGGCGATGGATGCCAGCGTGTCGGCCTGCGATCCCCAGATGTCTGCGCGGCCGTCACCGTCGCCGTCGGCGGCGTGTTTCAGGTAGGAGGACGGCATGAATTGCGGCTGGCCGAGCGCGCCGGCCCAGGACGATTTCATGTTGCGCGGCGGCACGCCGTTCTGCGCCATCTGCAGGGCGGCCAGCAATTCGTTGCGGAACATCTCCTTGCGCGTGGACATGAAGGCCTTGGTACCAAGCACCTCGAACGCGTCATGGGGGATCTTCGCCCGCCCGAAGCCGCTCTCGCGCGCCCATATGGCCAGCAGGATGCGGCCGGGCACGCCATAGGCGCTCTCGACACGCTTCAAGGTGGCCGCAAGGCGGGCCTTGTGGTCACGCCCGCCGGCAGCCGCGCCCTGCACTGTCCCGGGATTGAAATATCTCGCCGGAGCGCCGAACTCCGCCTGGCGCTGTTTCCGCGGCGTTTCCGGCCTGGTGCCCGGCGGCACCAGATCGGGCAGTTTCCAGTTCAGCGTCACGCCATCGAAGGCCGCATTGAACGTCGCCGCGCTGACGCCGCGCTGGCGGGCCTGCGGCCACAGGTCATTGGCCAGCCAGTCGCGGAACTGGCGCTCGACAGCCTGCGAGCGGGCCAGCGCCGGGGCCGAAACAAGCAGGACGAGGGCGAATGCGGTGAGAAGATGGCGCATGGAGAGACGGCTCCGGCGTTCAACGGACGATTCGCAACCATCCTACCAGCCGTTGTGGCTTGCGTAAGGCGGGGCGCAAGGCGTTTTCAGAAATTGGTGCGGGCGCGCAAGGCCGCCGCCAGCGTGCCGTCGTCCAGATAGTCCAGCTCGCCGCCCACGGGCACGCCATGGGCCAGCCGCGTCACCTTCACGTCGAAACCGGCCAGGCGGTCGGTGACATAGTGGGCCGTTGTCTGGCCCTCCACCGTGGCATTCACGGCAAGGATGATTTCCGACACGCCGCCAGCCGCCACGCGGTCGACCAGGCCGGCAATGTTGAGATCGTCCGGGCCGATGCCATCGAGCGGCGAGAGCGTGCCGCCCAGCACATGGTAGCGCGCCGCGGTCATGGCACCGGCGCGTTCCAGCGCCCAGAGGTCGGCCACGTCCTCCACCACGATGATGACGGTTCCCTCGCGGCGGGGATCGGTACAGATGTTGCACGGGTCCACCGTGTCGACATTGCCGCAGACCGAGCAGGTGCCGACCTTCGCGTAGGCCTCGGCCATGGCACCGGCAAGAGGCCCCATCAACTGGTCCTTCTTCTTGATCAGATGCAGTGCGGCACGGCGGGCCGAACGCGGCCCCAGGCCCGGCACCTTGGACAGAAGCTGGATCAGTTTCTCGATTTCGGGACCGGCGATTCGCTTGGACATGGGCGAGAGATAGACCGAAAGGGGCGTCTGGACCAGTGCCGATCAGCCGCCATGGGCAGCCAGAAGCGCCTTCAGGTCGGCCAGCGTGTTGATCTCGGAAACCGGCTTGTCGGTGCGCCAGCGGGCCATGCGCGGGAAACGCAGCGCGATACCGGACTTGTGCCTGCTGGAGGCCTGGAGGCCCTCGAAGGCGATTTCAAAAACATGCACCGGTGGCACGGAACGCACGGGGCCGAAGCGCTCCAGCGTGTTGGCGCGCACCCAGCGGCTGATCTCGCGGAACTCCGCATCCGTCAGCCCGGAATAGGCCTTGGTGAAGGGCACCAGATTGCCCTCGTCGTCGGGCACGGCGAAGGTGAAATCGGTGAACAGGTTGGCGCGGCGGCCATGGCCGGCCTGGGCGTAGATCATCACGGCGTCCACGGTGAGCGGGTCGACCTTCCATTTCCACCAGTCGCCCCGCTTGCGCCCGACGTGATAGGGGCTGTCCAGCCGCTTAAGCATCAGCCCCTCGGCGCCACGTTCGCGCGATGTGGCGCGGGCATCGGCAAGCCCGGCCCAGGTGGTGGCCGGCACCGTTGGCGAAAGGCGAAGCGGCGCGGTCGGCGGCAGGTTTCCGATCAGCCGTTCAAGCCGGGCGCGGCGTTCGGCGAAGGGCGTCTGGCGCAGGTCCTGCCCGTCCTGTTCCAGGAGGTCGTAGGCGGTCATGACGACCGGCGTTTCCGCCAGCAGCTTCTTCGAGACGGTCTTGCGGCCGATGCGCGTCTGGAGCGCCTGAAACGGCAGGACCGCATCGTCGCGCCAGGCCATGATCTCGCCGTCGATCACCGTGCCGTCGGGCAGGCAATCCAGTGTGGCGGCAAGTTCGGGAAAGCGGTCTGTCACCAGTTCCTCGCCGCGTGACCAGACGAAAAGCTGTCCCTCTCGGCGCACCAGTTGCCCGCGGATGCCGTCCCATTTCCATTCTGCCAGCCAGTCGGAGACAGGGCCGAGACTGCCCGGTTCTGCCTCCAGCGGATGAGCCAGGCAGAACGGATAGGGCCGGGAGGTGGCGACCTCGTTGTCGCCGGACAGGACGAGACGGTCGAACGTGGTGGTGTCGGGCGACCAGTCGCCCATGATGCGATGGGCAAGCGCGGTCTCCTCGATGCCGGTGGCCGCGGCGAGCGCGCGGGTCATCAGCTTCTGCGAGACGCCCATGCGGAAGCCGCCGGTTATCAGCTTGTTGAACAGGAAGCGGCCGGTCCGGTCGAGCCGGTTCCAGGCCGACAGAATGGCGGCCTTGCGGGTTTCGTCATCGGCGTCGCGCAGTGCCCGCGTCTCGTTGATCCAGAAGGTCAGGCTTTCGTCGCTGGTCTCTTGCGGCTCGGGCAGGACGAGGGCGATGGTCTCGGCCAGGTCGCCGACAACCGGATAGGCCTCCTCGAACAGCCAGAGCGGGATGCCGGCGCGCCCGGCGGCCCATTCACGCAGATTGGTCGCGGTGACCGCGCGACGCGGGCGGCGGCCCGAGAGAAGGGCGATGGTCCACAGCCGGTCGTCCTCCGGTGCCTCGCGGAAGTACGCCGCCAGCGCGGCAACCCTGGCATTGGTGCCGGTGGTCTGGTCGAGCGCGGTGAAAAGGGCGGCGAAGCGGTTCATGCGCCCTCCCCCGCCTCGTCACCGCCCGGTGCGGTGTCCAGGCTCTCGCCCTCATATTCGGTGGAGACGACATGGGCATCATAGCCGCGTGATTGCAGCCATTTGCGGAACGGTCCGGTATAGCCATGGGTGACGAAGACGCGTTCGGCGCCCGTCGCGGCAACGGCTTCGTTGAGGCCGTGCCAGTCGGCATGATCGCTCATCACGAAGCCACGGTCGGCGGCCCGCCTGCGGCGCACGCCGCGCAGCGCCATCCAGCCCGACGCATAGCTGCGCGAGACAGGCCCGAAGCGGCGCATCCAGTTTCCCTCCATGGCCGAGGGTGGAGCGATGACAAGGCCACCAGCGAAGGCGGCGCGGGCAACGTCCGGTGTCACTTGCGTCGTGGGCGGCAGGTCCACGCCCTGTTCGCGCAGGACCGAATTCATGTTCTCGACCGCGCCATGGGTGAAAACCGGGCCGATGGACAGGTCGAGGCTCGTCAGCACGCGCTGCGCCTTTCCCAGCGAATAGGCGCCGATGACCGCCACCTTGCCGGCGTCCCGGCAGGCGCGCCACCAGGCGTTGAGTTCGCCGGCCAGTTCGGCCTGGCTGGTCCAGTTGAAGACGGGCAGGCCGAAGGTGCATTCGGTGATGAAGGCGTGGCAGGGCACCGGCTCGAAAGGCTCCGACAGGCCGTCCTCTTCGACCTTGTAATCGCCAGAGACGACCCAGATCTGGCCACCGACCTCGACCCGGATCTGTGCCGATCCCGGCACATGGCCTGCCGGATGGAAGCTGACTGAGGCATCGCCGATCGTCAGGGTCCTGCCATAGTCCACGGTTTGCGGCGTGACGCCGAGGCGCCGTTCAATGACGGGCGCGGCGGGCGCGGTACACAGATAGCTTTCATGGCCCCAGCGGGCATGGTCGGCATGGCCATGGGTGATGAGCGCGCGCTTCACCGGACGCCACGGGTCAATGAAGAAATCGCCGGCAGGGCAATAGATGCCCTTGTCGGTAAAGGTCAGCACATCGCGCATTCGGTCCTCGTCATCGACGATCATATAGGCAATTGGCAGAGGTTTTCATCCATTGGGAGGATGGCGAATCGCGCTTCAGCCATTAAGAAATGAGACAAGTTGGAAGCATCGGTAAGCCGGGAGACGAGACCATGAACGATATCGTGATACGGCGAGCCGGTGCCGATGACCGGGAAGCGCTCGAAGCATTGATCGCGGATTGTTATTCGGCGGTCTATCCGGGCTGGTACAGCGACGACATCCTGACCGACGCCCTGCCGGCCATGCTGCGCATCGATCCGGCGCTGCTCGCATCCGGCCATTACTTCGCGGCCCATATCGGCGGACGCGTGGCCGGTTGCGGCGGCTGGAGCAAGGCGACACCGGGAACCGGGCGGCTGGACGATGCCAGCGGCCATATCCGCCATTTCGCCACCCATCCCGATCTCATGCGCAGCGGCGTGGGCGGCGCCATCCTGTCGACATGTCTCGCGGAGGCCAGGCGCGACGGCTTGCGCAAGCTGATGTGCTTTTCCTCGCGGCCGGCGGAGAAATTCTACGCCCGCCACGGCTTTCACCGGCTGGAAGACGTGGCGGTGATGCTGGCAAGCGACACCGCCTTTCCCGCCGTTCTCATGGAAAAGCAGCTCGGCTAGCGGGCCGGAAACACGATCTACATCGCCGCGAAAGGCTCCCGGCGCGGCCGGCGCAAAAGCGTGTAGAGCCCGGAAGCGAGGATCAGCACTGCGCCCGCAAGGGTGATCCGGTCAAAGCTTTCGCCGAACACGGCGATGCCGAGCGCGATGCCGAACAGCAGGCGCGTGTAGCGGAATGGCGTGACCACCGACACCTCGCCCATGCGCATGGCGGCAGTCAGGCTCCAATATGCGGTGACACCAAACAGGGACGCGGCGGCGAGAAAGCCGATGACCGGCGGGGACGGCCGGACCGGCGCACCGGTGAACGGAAGAAGGATGAGGCCTGCCACGGTGAGGGCTGCAAAGCCATGGGCACCCAGTTGCGGATTGGACAACACCTTTGGCGCGGCGCGCGAGGCAAGGTCGCGGCCGGCAAAGCCGAACATGCCGATCACTGTCCACAATGCGGCCGGCACAAAGCCCTCCATGCCGGGACGCAGCACGATCAGCACGCCCATGAAGCCGATGCCGACGGCCAGCCAGCGGCGCAGGCCCACCTTTTCGCCAAAGAGAACAGCGGCGCCCGCCACGACGACCAGCGGCGTTGCCTGAAGAATGGCCGAGGCATTGGACAACGGCGTCAGCGCGATTCCGAGCGTATAGCCAAGACGCCCGACCACCTCGAGCACCGCCTTGAGGAGAAGCGTGCGACCCAGCATGGCCCCGTGCCACGGGCGCTGGCCGCGCATGGCGGCAATCGCGGAAAACGCGATCATGCCCGCCAGACCGAACAGGATGAGGATTTGCCCGACGGGCAAGGACTGCGCGGCGCGCTTGATGAACATGTCCTCGACGGCGAAGCACGCCATCGCGAAAACCATCAGCATCGCACCGCGCAGATTTTCCTGCGCAAGCGTCATGATCCACGCCTCCGGAAGAGGCCGGGTTCAACCGGCGAGTGATTGCAACAAGGCGCAGCCCGTGGGCCGGCCCGGATCAGAACGGCAGTTTCATGCCGGGCGGGATCGGCAGGCCGGCGGTCAGTTCCTGGGTTTTTTCGGCCATCACCTGCTCCACCTTGGCCTTGGCCTCGTTGTGGGCCGCCAGGATCAGGTCCTCAAGGATTTCCACATCGTCTTCCCTGAAAAGCGAGGGGTCGATCTTCAGACCGCGCATCTCACCCTTGCCGCTCAGCGTCACGGTGACAAGACCGCCACCGGACTGGCCGTCAGCGGTGATGCTGGCCATTTCCTCCTGCAGCGCCTGCATCCTGGCCTGCATTTCCTTGGCCTTGCTCATCAGGCCCATCAGATCTTTCATCGTCTCTCTCCCGCGTTCGGGTCCGTGTCAAAGAATGTCGTCGTCATCGTCGTCGGGCAAGGCCTCGACCGGCATGCCCTCAGCGCCGGGCACCTCTTCGGGTGCGGCCGGCAGGCGGACATCGATGACCCTGGCGCCCGGGAACTTCTGCAGGATCGCGGCCACGGCCGGATCCTTGCTTGCATCGGAAAACAGCGTTTCGCGCGTTTCCTCCTCGATCTCGGCAATGGTGCGTCCGCCCTCTTCCTGACTGAGCGAGACCATCCAGTTGCGCCCGGTCCACAGTTTCAGGCGCTGGGCCAGATCGGTGAGAATCGACCGGTCGGCATTGGGTGTCAGCGAGACGGACAGGTGGCCCGGCGCCAGCGAGACGAGACGAATGCTGTTGCGTACGCCGATCTTGATGCGCAGGTCGCGATGCTGGTCGGCCAGCGCGACGATGTCCTCCAGCGATCGCACCGGGACGGCATCGGCGGCCGCCGTCTCCGCTTCGGGCGCCGGTGCAGCGCGCATGGCCGGCGTCTCGGCCGGCCGGCTTTCCACCAGACGCATGGCAGGGCCGGAAACCGGCTGCGCGGACCGTGCGGAGCGGCCATAGGCCGTCGCGGCCTGGCCCTGGCGTGACGCAGGGGCACCCTGCCCGCCCGCGCCACCGCCTGCCGAAGGCGCGCCGGCCGGTGGGGCACCCGCGCCGGCATCGCCGCCGCTCCGCTCGCCGAGCGCGCGGATGGCCTCGTCCAGCGTGGGAAGGTCGGCGGCATGGGCGATGCGGATCAGCACCATCTCGGCGGCCGCATAGGGCCGGGCCGCGCCCTGAACCTCGTGGATACCCTTGAGCAGCATCTGCCAGGTGCGCGAGAGCACCCGCACCGAGAGATTCTGCGAAAAATCAAGCCCGCGCGTGCGTTCGTCCTGGCTGAGCGAGGCATCGTCGGCGGCTTCCGGCACGAAACGAAGCCGGGTGACCAGATGGGTGAAGGCCGCCAGATCCGTCAGCACGACGGCAGGATCGGCACCGGCGTCATACTGGTTCTTCAACTCTCCCAGCGCGCCGGGCAGGTCGCCCCTCATCAGCATCTCGAACAGGTCGATGACGCGGGCATTGTCGGCAAGGCCGAGCATGGAACGCACGGCCTGCGCGGTGACATGGCCGGAGCCATGGGCAATGGCCTGATCGAGAATGGACAGCGAATCGCGCACCGAGCCTTCCGCCGCGCGCGCCATCATGGACAGGGCGTCGGCCTCGACCGACACCTCCTCCAGCTCGGCAATGCGGGCGAGATGGCGCGTCAGCGCCTCGGCGTCGACACGGCGCAGGTCGAAGCGCTGGCAGCGCGAAAGAACGGTGACCGGCACCTTGCGGATCTCCGTGGTGGCGAAGATGAACTTCACATGCGGCGGCGGCTCTTCCAGCGTCTTCAGCAGGCCGTTGAAAGCCTGGTTCGACAGCATGTGAACCTCGTCGATGATGAAGACCTTGTAGCGGGCCACCGAGGGCATGTAGCGCACCTGCTCGATGATCTCGCGGATGTCGCCGATACCGGTATGGGAGGCTGCGTCCATCTCGATCACGTCGACATGGCGGCCTTCCATGATCGCCTGGCAATGCTCGCCGGGCACCGACAGGTCGATGGAGGGCCGGTCGACACTCTCCGTATGGTAATTCAGGGCACGGGCCAGGATGCGTGCCGTCGTCGTCTTGCCGACCCCGCGCACGCCGGTCAGCATCCATGCCTGGGCGATGCGGCCCGAATGGAACGCGTTGGTGAGCGTGCGCACCATCGGCTCCTGACCGATCAGGTCGGTGAAATCGCGCGGGCGGTATTTGCGGGCGAGCACCCGGTAGGGTGTCTGCTGTCCGCCGGACTGGTCGCTCATGGTTCGGGTCTGGTCTCCGTTCCCGGCGATACTTGCAGGGGGGCGCGGCGCGGTCAATGCGAAGACGGCACAGCGACGGGGAAAGGCGGGAGGCTGGCGCGGTGACCCGCGCCATGGCTCGTTAGGGCTGCTTCCTTCCGGACCTGACCCGGTTGGCGAGTGGCTCGTCCACCACCAGCCTCCCGCTGCCCATATCGGTTCTTTTGACCGCGAATGCAAGCGCCATGGACGTGATTTCGGACGAAGGCACAGGATGAAAGGGTAAAAATGACAAGACATCCGCGAAAACTTGAGTCAGGATTGTTCTTTCATGACAGTCGGAACGCCAGGAACGGACGGAAGAGGGATGTTGCCACGGGTGAAAGCCGGATTTGAGCTCGACAGACGACTGGAAGCCGACACGCATCCGATCCTGTGGCTGGGCCTTTGCGAATTGCGTCTGATGAATGACAGCCGCTGGCCCTGGCTGATCCTCATTCCGCAACGGCCGGACATCCACGAATTGCACGAGCTGACGCCGCTGGACCAGGCCATGCTGACCTTCGAGACCAATCTCGTGGCCGGCGCACTCAAGGACATCACCGGCTGCGACAAGATCAATGCCGGGGCGCTTGGCAATATCGTGAGGCAACTCCACTGGCATATCGTGGCCCGCAACGAGGGCGACGCGAACTGGCCCGGCCCGGTCTGGGGCCATGGCGAACGCCAGCCGTGGCGAAAGGAAGATCGCCACCAGTTCGTTTCACGGCTGAAAGAAGCCGTCTCGGCGGCCTGATCGCATCCACATGACGCACGGGCCGCTGCGCCCTTCCCGAAGGATACCCAAACATGCCCTTTCCGTTTTTCGACGCGCCAGCCGAAGAACCGTCCATGCGCGTCGGCTTCGCCGGCAACCGGCTCGACCGGCAGTCGGAGCACCGCTCCGAAGATTGCGTGGAG
Source organism: Brucellaceae bacterium (assembly GCA_020637775.1). Classification (GTDB taxonomy): domain Bacteria; phylum Pseudomonadota; class Alphaproteobacteria; order Rhizobiales; family Rhizobiaceae; genus Zhengella. The sequence goes on from JACKJV010000001.1 coordinate 240,284, forward strand.
AAGGCGCTCGACGACCCCTCCGCCCGGCTGTTCGTCGCCCGCGCAGGACGGCTCTACATGACCGCGGAAGGGGAAGGCCTTCGCGGCCTGCACGATGTGGGCGGGGCGCAGGGCCTGGGTGCCCGGCTCGGACAGGCCATCCTGCTGGGATATGACGAGGGACACCCGGTGCTGGCCGCGCCGTCATCACTCGATCCGGACTCACTTCCCGCTTCGGTCAAGGCCATCGACTACCGCTCGCTCTACATGCAGCAATTGCTGACCCGGGAAACGGAAGCCGCGCTGGCCCAGGGCGCGGCTTTGCTGGCCTGGCACGCGGCCAACCGGTTCTGCGGCCGGTGCGGCGAGAAGACCGCCATGGGCGGCGGCGGCGTCAAGCGCGTCTGCCCGGGATGCAAGGCGGAGGTGTTTCCGCGCACCGATCCGGTGGCGATCATGCTCGCCCTCGATGGCGAGCGGTGCGTTCTTGGGCGCAGCCCGCATTTCCCGCCCGGCATGTATTCATGCCTGGCCGGGTTCATCGAGCCGGGCGAGAGCATCGAGGAGGCGGTGCGCCGCGAGACGCTGGAGGAATCGGGAATTTCGATCGGCCGCGTGGCCTATCACGCCAGCCAGCCCTGGCCGTTTCCCCATTCGCTGATGATCGGCTGCTATGGCGAGGCCACGAGCTTCGAGATCGATCCCGACAGAACCGAACTGGAGGATTGCCGGTGGTTCTCGCGCGACGAGGTGCGCGAGATGCTGAAGCGGGCGCCGGGCAACCCGGACCTGCCGGCCATTCCGCCCTCACGCGCCATCGCCCACCGGCTGATTTCCGACTGGGTGGCGGCCGGCTGACAGGGCCGCTTCATGCCGACGGCATGTCGACCTCACGCCATGCGGCCTCGGCAAAGCTGTAGAGACAGAACAGGATCAGCCCGACGCCCAGGCCGGCCAGAACGGGGCCGCCCCAGGGCAGGCTGCCAGTCCACGAAAGCACGGTCTCGGTGTCGGGGATCGAGGCGGAGCCATAGTCGAGCCGGCGCGCCCAGAGCAGAAAGGCAATGGTTGCGAAGACGGCGCCGCGCGCGGTCAATCCGCCAATGGCAACCAGGTCAACCAAATTGCTGTAGCGCGGCGGCGGATGCACGTATTTCGCATGGCCTGCGGTGACCGCCTTCCAGACATGCGCGACGGCAATCCCGGCGAAGACAAGCGACAGAATGATCGTTCCGCCCCAGGAACCGGTGAGGGCGACCAACCAGGCGACGGCCGGGTTGCGGTCGCCTTCCCCCGATCCCGCTTCCGCCAGACCGGCCAGACCCAGCGCAGAGAGCGCCAGCGCACCATAGCTGAGCGCACTGGCAAACAGGCCGGCGCGAACCACGAGCCCGCGCCATGCCAGGCCCAGATCATCGGCATCGAGCACCGATTGCATCAGCCGCCAGCCGGCATGCGACATCAGCCCGGCAGCCAGGACAAGCAGAAGAAGGGGACCGGCGCTCCCGGTCATCAGCGTGAGCAAGGCGCCACGGGTTCCGGTTTCCTCGGCCGCGCCGAAGGAGGCCAGCAGCGCAAGGCCGCCGATCAGGAGATAGACCACGCCCCGGGACGCATAGCCCCAGCGGGCGAGGAGCCGCAGCCATTTGCGCGGTTTCGGCCGAGCCATCATGGCGTCACCCCACCCGTCCGCCAGCCTGCCGGCGTCGTGCCTCGCGCATGCCGGCGATGCCGAAGACAACGCACAGCCAGGCAAAGCCCAAGGCCCACCCGGCCAGGACATCGCTGGGCCAATGCACACCGAGATAGATGCGGCTGAGGCCGACAAGGGCGGCCAGCAGCAGCGACACGGCGACAAGATAGATGCGCACGGCACGGACCGGAACACGGGCAGCCAGCACCAGCGCCAGCGTGAGCCAGGTGGCAAGCGATACGGTGGCATGGGAACTGGGGAAACTCACGGCCACGATGGTGGGGTCGAGATGGGCGACAATATCGGGTCGCGGCCGCGCGAAGACCTGTTTCAGCCCCGAACTGAGAACCGATGCCCCGGAAACCGAAGCGGCCACGAGGGTGGCTGAAGTCCGGTCCTCCATGATGACGAGGACCACGATGACATTGAGGACCGCGAAGACGATGACGGGATATCCGCCCAGCACGGTCATGGAGCGGACGGTGTCCTCGAACCAGGCCGGGCCGAGCGCATCGGTCAGATCATCGGCCGAGCGCAGGCTTTCCAGGACCAGGATATCGAGGCCGGCGGTGAGATCCAGTTCGACCAGCACGGCAAGGATGCAGAACAGGGTGGCGCCGGCAACGAAACCGGTGCTCCAGAATGCCCTCCGGCCGGCAAGCCGTCCATCCATCGCGTGCTCCATGGATGATGAACGGCGCGGCCTGCGCATGGTTCCTGCCGATGCCTCAGCGTCCGTCCGCTTCTTCCGCCTGGGTGGCGCGGAAGGGATGGGCCTCATAGACACCGAGCACGCGGACATCGCGGGAGAAGAAGGCCAGTTCCTCAAGCGCCAGCTTGACGTTGGCGTCATCGGGATGGCCCTCGATGTCGGCATAGAACTGGGTGGCGAAGAACTTGCCGCCGGTCTGGTAGCTTTCCAGCTTGGTCATGTTGACGCCGTTGGTGGCGAAACCGCCCATGGCCTTGTAGAGCGCGGCGGGAATGTTGCGCACCCGGAAGACGAAGGTGGTCATCATCGCCTCGTCGCCGACGCGCGCCGGTATCACCTTGTCGCGTGACAGAACGACAAAGCGGGTGACGTTGTTCTCCTGGTCCTCGACATCGGATGCAATGATCTTCAGGCCGTAGAGATCGGCCGCCAGGCGCGGCGCGAGCGCGGCCTGCGCCTTGTCGCCCAGATCGCGCACGAGACGGGCAGCGCCTGCAGTATCGCCCGCCACGAGCGGTTTCCAGCGATGCTTGCGGATGATCTTGCGGCACTGGCCGAGCGCATGGATGTGGCTGTGCACGGCCTTGATGTCGGCGATGTCGGCATCCGGCAGCACCATGAGCTGGAAGTGGATCGGCAGGAAATACTCGCCGACGACATGCAGCCGGCTTTCAGGCAGAAGATGATGGATGTCCGCGACGCGCCCCGCGATCGTGTTCTCGATCGGGATCATGGCGAGATCGGCCTTGCCGCTTTCCACGGCCACGAAGGCATCCTCGAAGGTGGGGCACGGCATGGGCTCCATGGCGGGGAACATGTCGCGGCAGGCGGTATCCGAGTTCGCGCCGGGTTCGCCCTGGAAGGCGATGTTGTTTGTCTTGGCGGCCATGGTGTCTTCCTTCAGCCCAGCATCCGGCGGGCGCGTTCGAGATCCTCGGGCGTATCCACGCCCAAAGGCACGGTGTCAACGATTTCGGCGTCAATGCGCATGCCCGCCTCCAGCGCACGCAACTGCTCAAGCCTCTCGCGCTGTTCAAGAACCGAAGCGGCAAGCGAGACGAAGCGCGCCAAGGCCGCACGGCGGTAGGCGTAAAGACCGATATGGTGGTAGAGCGGTCCCTCGCCCCAGGGCGCGGTGGCGCGGGTGAAATAAAGCGCGCGCAATCGTGTCGGCGAGACCGGCGTGCCGACCACCTTGACCACATTGGGATTGCCGCGCTCTTCCGCCCGCGTGATTTCCGCGGTGAGCGTGGCGATGTCCACCGCCGCATCGTCCAGCGGCTTCAGCGCGGCGCGCACGGTTTGCGGATCGATCGTGGGAAGGTCGCCCTGGAGATTGACGACGACGTCATGCCCCCCTTGCGGGTCGAGCGTTTGCAGCGCCTCGAAAATGCGGTCCGAGCCGGACTGGTGATGCATGCCGGTCATCACCGCCTCGAAGCCTGCATCGCGCACGCCCTCGAAGACATCGGCACTGTCGGTCGCCACCACGACACGGCCGCAATCGGCCTCGGCGGCCCGCCTGGCGACCTGGACGATCATCGGAGCGCCAGCGATATCGGCAAGCGGTTTGCCCGGCAGGCGCGTGGAGGCCATGCGGGCGGGAATCAGGACAATGGGGTTCATGAAGGCGTCACCCGCGAAAAGTGGCAAAAAGTCTCAGTGGGAGGCTCTTTATATGTGTTGCAACGAAGGTGCAAAAGACATAGGTTCCGCGCGACCAAAAACCGGCCCGCCGGTCGAGGGATAGGTGTGCCCGCACGTCATGGTGAATTCCGCGGCAGGAGGGCAATGCGGCGGGAAAGCATGCAGGAGCCTCTGGGACATGGACTCGTTTGAACTCAACAAATTCATCGGCGCGACGCTGGGCACCGTTTTCGTGGTGTTCTCGCTGGCCATCGCCTCGGATGCGATCTTCGCGACTCACGCGCCGGAAACGCCGGGTTTCGCGATCGAGGTTGCCGAAGGCGCCGGCGGCGCAGCGCCCGAAGCCCCGGCCGATACCGGACCGGAACCGGTTGCACCGCTGCTGGCGAGCGCGGACACGGGCGCTGGCGAAAGCGTGTTCAAGAAGTGCGCAGCCTGCCACACCGTGGAACAGGGCGGCGCCAACAAGGTCGGCCCGAATCTGTGGGACATCGTCGGCCGCCCGGTGGCCAGCCATGAGGGCTTCTCCTATTCAGCCGCCATGCAGGAATATTCCCAGGGCCAGTCGGTCAACTGGGAATACAAGAACCTCAACGCCTTTCTGGCCGCGCCGAAGAAGTATATCAGCGGCACCGCAATGGGCTTTGCCGGCCTGAAGAAGGTGGAGGACCGCGCCAACCTGATCGCCTGGCTGCGCGAGCAGGCCGACAACCCGCTGCCGCTTCCCGCCGAGGGTGACGCCGCAGCGGCCGAAGGTGACGCCGCAGCAGCTCCGGCCGAAGGCGAAACCGCAGCCGCGCCGGCGGAGGGCGAAGCAGCCCAGACCGAAGGTCAGGCCCAGTAAGCCTGTCTCACGACGATTTGAAGAAAGCCGGCCTTCGCGCCGGCTTTTTTTAATGCTCCTGTCATGTTGCTGGCCGCCAGCGCCCTTTCATTCGCCACAAAAAGCCATAGGTTACAAATCGTGAGCGGCACGGCTCGCAGCGGTGCCGCCTGGCCGGTTCGTAGCGTTTGCCTGGTCGCGATCTGCACGCGCAACCGGTTTCCACTTTCGCCGGACCTGCTCTGGCCATGGCATGAAAGGACACTCTCAACGATGGCGCTTCCCGATCTCGTCCTGACCCGTCGAAGCCTTCTCCTTTCCGCGGCCCTGTCGCCATTGGTGTTCGGCCGGGCGGCAGCCGTGGAAGTTCCCATCGAAAACCCGTCACTGCCCGATGCCACGGCGCGCGAGGCCGAGGCCTGGCACCATGCAACGTCGTTGACCGGAACGCCCCGCTATCCTGCCGGCTTTGCCCATTTCGACTACGTCAACCCGGATGCACCCAAGGGCGGGCGGGCGCGGCTGGCCTCGCTCGGGTCCTTCGACAGTTTCAATCCCGTTCCGCCGAAGGGCGAGGTGGCCACAGGTCTCGGACTTGTGTTCGAGACATTGATGACGACCAGCCTGGACGAGCTGAACATCTCGGCCGAATATGGACTGCTGGCCGAAGCCATCCGCTATCCGGCCGATTTCTCCTGGGTTTCCTTCCGCATGAATCCGAAGGCGCGCTGGCATGACGGCGAGCCGGTGACGGCGGAAGACGCGATCTGGAGTTTCGAGAAACAGGTGGAATTGAACCCGCAGGTCCGCTTCTACTACCGCAACGTGGTGGGGGCGCAGAAGACCGGCGACAACGAGGTGACCTTCTTCTTCAATGTGAGCGGCAACCGCGAATTGCCGCACATCATGGGCCAGCTCATGGTGGTCGCGAAACACTGGTGGGAGGGTACAGGGCCGGACGGAACCGCCCGCGACATTTCACGCAGCACGATCGAGCCGCCGCTTGGTTCCGGTCCCTACCGGATCGGCCGGGTGGATCCGGGACGCTCGGTCACCTTCGAGCGCGTCGAGGACTATTGGGGCGCCGATATCCCCACCAATGTCGGCCAGAACAATTTCGACGCGGTGGAATACGAGTACTACCGGGACGGCGCGGTCATCGTGGAGGCGCTGAAGGCGGACGCCTATGACTTCCGGCTGGAGAATTCCGCCAAGAACTGGGTGACGGCCTATGATCCTTCGATCTTTCCCGGCCGCGCGGCCGGCCATGTGAAGCTGCTCGCCTATCCCGACAGGGCGTCGGGGTCGATGCAGGCTTTCGTGCCGAACCAGCGCCGGAAGCAGTTCCAGGACTGGCGGGTGCGGCGCGCGCTGAATTATGCCTTCGACTTCGAAACCACGAACCGGACGGTTCTTTTCGATCTCTACCTGCGCAATGACAGCTATTTCGCCGGCACCGAACTGGCCTCCAGCGGGCTTCCGGAGGGCCGGGAACTGGAAATCCTCGAAAAGTACCGCGACCTGCTGCCCGAAACCGTCTTCACCGAGCCCTATGTCAATCCGGAGGCCGGCAGCGACGCAAAGCTGCGCGCCAACCTGCGCGAAGCGGTGCGCCTGCTGCGCGAGGCCGGCTACGAATTGCGGGATCGCAAGATGGTTCATTCCGAAACCGGCGCGCCCTTCACCTTCGAAATCCTCGACATTTCCGGGCGCGATTTCGGTAAGATCGTGCTGCCTTATGTGGAAAACCTGCGCAAGATCGGCATCGAGGCCACCTATCGGGAAATCGAAACCTCGGCCTTCATCAACCGGTGGCGCAGTTTCGACTATGACATGATCATATCGAACTGGGGGCAGAGCCTTTCGCCGGGCAACGAGCAACGCAACTACTGGGGTTCTGAATCGAAGGACCGGACCGGTTCGCGCAATTATGCCGGCATTGCCGACGAGGGGATCGACCGGCTGATCGACGAGATCATCTTCTCCAGGAACCGCGACGACCTGGTGGCCGCCACGCGGGCGCTGGACCGGGCGCTGCTGCACCATCACTACGTCGTGCCGCAATGGTATTACCCGTTCGACAGGATCGTCTACTGGGACCGTTTCGGCCATCCCGATCCGCTGCCGGAATACAATCACGGCTTCCCGACCGTCTGGTGGTGGGACGAGGAAAAGGCTGCACGCACCGGCAAGCAGGGCTGACCCCATGATGCAGGACCAGACCCGCCGGCAATTCCTGACGCTTGCCGGATCCGCCGCGCTTCTGCCGCTGACCGGGCTTCCCGGCCTTGCAGCCCTGCCCGCCGAAACGCCGCTGCACGGGCTCTCGGCATTCGGCGAACTGAAATACGGCCCGGCTTTCACCCATTTCGCCTATGCAAACCTCGCGGCGCCGAAGGGCGGCACGTTCAATTTCTCGCCCCCCAACTGGGCCTTCAACCAGGGTGCCCAGACCTTCGACACGCTGAACAGCTTTACCTTTCGCGGCAATGCGCCGATGCGGATGGAATTGTGCTTCGATGCACTGATGACGCGCGCGCTGGACGAACCGGACGCAATCTACGGGCTGCTGGCCGAAAGCGTGACGATTTCCCCGGATCGCAAGACCTACCGCTTCCTTCTGCGCGAGAACGCGCGGTTCCATGACGGTTCGCCGGTCACGGCGCAGGACGTCGCCTTCTCTTACCAAACGTTCAAGACACCTCAGGCGCATCCGTCACTCAGCCAGCCGCTGCGCGAACTCAACGACGCCGTGGCGGTGGACGAGCGCACGGTCGATCTCGTCTTCTCCGGCCAGCATTCCGACCGCACCATCCTGACAGCGGCCACCTTTCCCATTCTCCAGAAAGCGTTCCTCGAGGGTTTCGCCTTCGACCAGACGAAGATGACGCCGCTGATGTCATCCGGCCCGTTCCGTGTGGCCGAGGCGCAGGCCGGACTGTTCATCGAATATAAGCGGATGGCGGACTACTGGGGCCGTGACCTGCCCGTCATGCGCGGGCAATTCCATTTCGACCGGATCCGCATCGACTACTACCGTGACCGGCAGGCCGGGTTCGAGGCCTTCAAGAAGGGAATCACCCTGTTCCGGCAGGAATTCACGTCCAAGACCTGGGCCACGGAATATGATTTCCCGGCCATCACGGAAGGCAAGGTCATCAAACGCACCTTCCCGCGCGAGAAATACGCCACGATGCAGGGCTGGGCGATCAACCGGCGGCGGCCGCACCTGGCAGACCGCCGCATGTCACAGGCCATCAACCTGTGTTTCGATTTCCAGTGGACCCGCGAAAAGCTGTTCTACGGCTCCTACGAGCGGTCGCAGTCGTTGTTTTCCGGCTCCGATTTCGTGGCCAGCGGGCCGCCCTCGCCGGAAGAACTGGAATTGCTGGAGCCATGGCGCGGCAGCCTGCCGGACACGGTGTTCGGCGAACCGGTGACCATGCCGGTTTCGGATGGCTCGGGACGCGACCGGCGGCTGTTGTCACAGGCTGCCCGCCTGCTCAACGAGATGGGATACCGCCGCGGCGGCAACGGCATGCTGGCCGATGACAAGGGCGTGGCGCTGACCCTGGAAATCCTGGTGCGTGACGCGACCTTCGTGCGCGTCCTGCAGCCTTTCATCGAAAACCTTCGCGCCGTGGGCATCGACGCGTCCTCGCGGCTGGTGGATGCCTCGCAATTCGAGACGCGGCTGCGCGACTATGAATTCGACATGGTGGGCATCGCGCTCAACCACGGCGCCACGCCGACCCGCGAAGGCCTGGCGCTGATCTTCTCTTCGGAAGCGGCGGCAGCAGCGGGCACGCGCAATCTGCCGGGAACGGCGGACCCGGCCGTCGATGCGCTGATCGACACGGTCGGCAGGGCGGAAACGCGCGAGGCCATGACGATTGCCATGCGCGCGCTCGACCGGGTCTTGCGCGCGCGGCTAGACTGGATTCCAAATTGGCATGCGGCGAATCACCGGGCAGCCTTCTGGGACATGTTCGGTTACGCCGAACCGAAGCCCGACTACGGCTTTTCGCCGGAACGGCTCTGGTGGGTGGATGAAGAAAAGGCAAGGGCGATTGGCAAGGCCTGACGATGCAAAACCGGCCGTGACGAAGCGGGGACCGGCCTGATGGGTGCCTATATCCTCAGGCGCCTGCTGCTGATGATCCCGACGCTGCTCGGGATCATGGCGGTGTCTTTCGCTGTCATCCAGTTCGCGCCCGGCGGGCCGGTGGAGCAGGTGATCGCGCAACTGACCGGCCAGGGCGGCAGCGCGACCGACCGCATTTCCGGCGGCGGCGGCGATTTCGGCGGGCAGAACCAGGGCTTCGATTCGGGCGGCGGCGACGTATCGTCCAAGTATCGCGGCGCGCAGGGGCTCGATCCGGAGTTCATCCGCCAGCTCGAACAGCAATTCGGATTCGACAAGCCATGGTATGAGCGCTTCGGCCTGATGCTGTGGGATTATGCCCGGTTCGATTTCGGCGAAAGCTATTTCCGCTCCACTTCAGTGATCGACCTGATCCTGGAGAAGATGCCGGTCTCGATCTCGCTCGGGCTGTGGCTGACGCTGATCTCCTATTCCATCTCCATACCGCTGGGCATCCGGAAGGCGGTCAAGGACGGTTCGGCCTTCGACGTCTGGACATCGGCCGTCATCATCGTGGGCTATGCCATTCCAGGCTTCCTGTTCGCGGTGCTGCTGATCGTGCTGTTTGCCGGCGGTTCCTTCTGGGATCTGTTCCCGCTGCGCGGCCTGACATCGGAAAACTGGAGCGAATTGTCCTGGCCAGAGCGCATCGTGGACTATTTCTGGCACCTGACACTGCCGCTCACGGCCATGGTGCTGTCGCAATTCGCCACGCTGACGCTGTTGACGAAGAATTCCTTTCTCGACGAGATCAAGAAGCAGTATGTGGTGACCGCTAGGGCGAAGGGACTCACCGAACGCCAGGTGCTCTACGGGCATGTCTTCCGCAATGCCATGCTCATCATCATCGCCGGTTTTCCCGGCGCCTTCATCGGCGCCTTCTTCACCGGGTCGCTGCTGATCGAACAGATCTTCTCGCTCGACGGGCTTGGCCTGCTCGGTTTCAAGTCGGTCATCGACCGTGACTATCCCGTGGTCTTCGCCACGCTCTACATCTTTTCGCTGATGGGCCTGCTGATCGGGCTGATCTCCGATCTGACCTATACGTGGATCGATCCGCGCATCGATTTCGAGCGGAGGGACGTGTGATGGACAAGACCGTCCACGACCGCACCGCCACGGCGCAAGCGCGCAGGCGCAAGCCCTTCATGTCGCCGCTCAACCAGCGGCGCTGGCAGAACTTCAAGGCCAACCGGCGCGGCTACTGGTCGCTGTGGATCTTTCTCGTCCTGTTCGTCGTGACGCTGATGGCGGAGTTCGTGGCGAACGACAAGCCGGTGCTCGTTTCCTACAAGGGCGAGATCCTGTCGCCGGTCCTCGTCGACTATCCGGAGGAAAAGTTCGGCGGCTTCCTGGCCATCACGGACTATCGAGACCCGGTGATCCAGGAGGAAATCGAGGCCAATGGCTGGATGCTGTGGCCACCGATCCGCTATAATTACCGTACGGTCAACCGCGAAATCCCGGAAGCAGCGCCCGCCAAGCCGTCCTGGATGTACACGCCGGAGGAACGGTGCAGCCAGTTCGTCGACGGGGTCGACGATCCCAATTGCAACATGGGCAACTGGAACTGGCTGGGCACAGACGACCAGGCGCGCGACGTGCTCGCCCGTGTCATCTACGGTTTCCGCATCTCGGTCCTGTTCGGCCTGACGCTGACACTGTTCTCGGCGGTCATCGGCGTCAGCGCAGGCGCAGTGCAGGGCTATTTCGGCGGCTGGGTGGATCTCATCTTCCAGCGCTTCATCGAGATCTGGTCCTCGATTCCGGTCCTGTTCCTGATCCTCATCATCGCGTCGGTGCTGCCGCCGGGGTTCTGGATCCTGCTCGGCATCATGCTGCTGTTCTCCTGGGTCTCCTTCGTCGGCGTGGTGCGGGCGGAGTTCCTGCGGGCGCGCAATTTCGAATATGTCAACGCGGCGCGGGCGCTCGGCGTGTCCAACCGCACGATCATGTTCCGCCACCTGCTGCCCAATGCCATGGTGGCCACGCTGACCTTCCTGCCCTTCATCCTGAACGGGTCGATCACCTCGCTGACCTCGCTCGACTTCCTCGGCCTCGGGCTGCCGCCCGGCTCCGCCTCGCTGGGCGAATTGCTGGCGCAGGGCAAGAAGAACCTGCAGGCGCCCTGGCTCGGCATTGCCGGCTTCGTCGTCATCTCGCTGATGCTGTCGCTGCTGATCTTCATCGGCGAGGCGACACGAGACGCCTTCGATCCGAGAAAGACGTTCCGATGAGCCAAGCCCCCCTGCTCTCAGTCCGGGATCTGTCGGTCGCCTTCAAGATGGGCGGAAACGACGTGACGGCTGTGGACCATGTGTCGTTCGACATCATGCCGGGCGAGACCGTGGCACTGGTGGGCGAGTCCGGTTCGGGCAAGTCGGTCTCGGCCCTGTCGGTGCTCAAGCTCCTGCCCTATCCGGCCGCCAGCCATCCTTCCGGCCAGATCCTGTTCGATGGCGACGACCTGCTCGACCACGACGAACGCGACCTGATGCGTGTGCGCGGCAATGCCATCTCGATGATCTTCCAGGAGCCGATGACCTCGCTCAATCCGCTTCACACGATCGAAAAGCAGATCGCGGAAGTGCTCAGGCTGCACCAGGGCATGGATGACCGAAGCGCCCGTGCGCGCGTGCTGGAACTGCTGAACCAGGTCGGCATCCGCGAACCGGAAAAGCGGCTCGGCTCCTATCCGCACCAGTTGTCAGGCGGGCAGCGGCAGCGCGTGATGATCGCCATGGCGCTGGCCAACGAGCCGCGCCTGCTGATCGCCGACGAGCCGACGACAGCGCTGGACGTGACCGTGCAGGCGCAGATCCTCGAACTGCTGGGCCGGCTGAAAACGCAACACAAGATGTCCATGCTGTTCATCACCCATGATCTCGGCATCGTGCGCAAGATAGCCGACCGGGTCTGCGTGATGACCAGGGGAAAGATCGTGGAAAGCGGGCCGACTCGCGCCATTTTCGAGAACCCGCAACACGACTATACCCGCCATCTCCTGGCCGCGGAGCCGAAGGGGCACCCGCCGGCGGCCGATCCTTCAGCGGCGACGGTCATGAAGGGGGACCAGGTCAAGGTCTGGTTCCCGGTGCGTCAGGGTTTCTTCCGCAAGGTGGTGGATCACGTGAAGGCGGTCGACGGCATCGATGTGACCGTGAAGGCCGGCCAGACGCTGGGCGTGGTGGGCGAATCCGGCTCCGGCAAGACCACGCTGGGGCTGGCACTGTCGCGCATGATCCAGTCGGAAGGCGCCATCACGTTCGAGGGCAAGCGCATCGATTCGCATTCCTTCAAGGACATGCGGCCGCTGCGCTCGCACATGCAGATCGTCTTCCAGGATCCTTTCGGCTCGCTCAGCCCGCGCATGTCGGTCTCCGAGATCATCGAGGAGGGCATGGCGATCCATTTCCCGGACCTGAGCCGGGCCGAGCGCGACGCGCGCGTGGTCGCGGTGCTGGAGGAAGTGGGGCTCGACCCCTCCAGCCGCCATCGCTATCCGCATGAATTTTCCGGTGGCCAGCGCCAGCGAATCGCCATTGCCCGGGCCATGGTGCTCAATCCGCGCTTCGTCATGCTGGACGAGCCGACGTCGGCGCTGGATATGAGCGTTCAGGCACAGGTGGTGGACCTGCTGCGCGACCTGCAGAAGCGGCACGACCTGGCCTATCTCTTCATCAGCCATGACCTGAAAGTGGTGCGGGCGCTGGCCAATGAGGTCATCGTCATGCGTGGCGGGCGCGTGGTGGAATACGGCACCGCCGACCAGATTTTCGAAAACCCGCAAACCGACTACACGCGGGCCCTGATCGCGGCGGCCTTCGACATCGAGACGGCACCGTCCGGCGTGGTAAGCCAGTGACGCGGACGGCGCTGGCAGACCGGCCGGTCGAGACCGAGATCACCGGCCGCTCGGTGCTGTCGGAGGGGTTTCGGCGGATGGTGCGCTTCATGCTGCGCCACCGCCGGCACGACGGCGGATGGAGCGGCATGATGACCCGCGACATCCATGAGGGCGCGAAGGTGGCTGCCGTGATCGCCTGGGATCCGGAGCGCGACCGGCTGGTGCTGATCCGGCAGTTCCGGCCGGCGGCGCATCTGGCGACCGGCTGCGGCTCGCTGGTCGAAATCGTCGCCGGCGGCGTGGAGGATGGCGAGACGCCGGAAACGGCGGCGCTGCGCGAATTGAAGGAAGAGACGGGACTGGTCGCGCAGGCCATCGTCCCGTGCCTCGAATTCCTGCCCTCGCCCGGCATCACCACCGAACATGCCTTCCTTTTCCTGGCGCTGGTCGACAGTTCCGCGCTTCCCGCGACGGCCGGCGAGGACGATGACGAGGACATAGAGCCGCTTGCCGTGCCTGTCCTGACAACGCTGGATGCGGCCGGGCGCGGGGTCTTCCGCAACGGGTTCGCGCTCCTGGCGCTCAACTGGTTTGCCGGCCAGGATCGCGCAGAACTGAGGCAAAGACTGACGGAGGCGATGACATGACGGGCGAGGCGATCCTTGTCGCCGTGGGCGATGACAGGCCGGAGGACTGGCTGCCGGTTTTCGCCGAGCGCCATCGCGGCCAAACCGTGTACTGGTACGAACCGGGCATGGACGAGGCGGCGCTGCGGGACTGCGCCTATGCCATCGTCTGGGCGCCGGATTCCGCATTGCTCGACAGGATCGGCCACATGAAGGCCCTGTTCTCGCTGGGTGCGGGCGTGGACCACATCACACGTTCAGGGGTGGCGCTGCCCCCCATCCCGGTGGTTCGCTATGTCGGCGACGACCTCACAAACCGCATGAGCGAATGGGTCGTGCTGCAATGCCTGCATCACCTGCGCCAGCAGGGACGCTATGCGTTGCAGCAGCGCGGCCATGTCTGGCGGGCGCTGGAGCAGCCGGGGGCGGAAGATGTGCGCGTCGGGATCATGGGTCTCGGCGTGCTGGGCCAGGATGCGGCGGCAAGGCTGAAGCCGTTCGGCTTCCGGCTTTCCGGCTGGAGCCGGAGCCGCAAGTCCATCGACGGGATGACATGCTTCGCCGGGCAGGACGAACTGGATGCCTTTCTCGGGCAGACGGATTTCCTCGTTTCCCTCCTTCCGCGCACGGCGGAGACGGAAGGTCTCGTCAACCGCGCCTTCCTGGAGAAGCTCGCACGGGACGGTGCCTTCGGCGCGCCGGTCTACATCAATGCCGGACGGGGCAAGACCCAGGTGGATGCCGATATCGTGGCAGCGCTGCATGACGGCACACTGGCCGGCGCCTCGCTCGACGTGTTCGAGACCGAACCATTGCCGGAAGGGCATCCTGCCTGGGATGCGCCGAATCTCGTCATCACGCCGCATGCGGCGGCCTGGTCGAAGCGCAGCGCCGTCGTGGAATACGTGATGGGCCAGATCGCCCGCCTGAGGCAGGGAAAGCCGCTGGAAAACGTGATCGACCCGCAGGCCGGCTACTGAACCCGCCTGAACGCGGTTGGCTGGCCGTAGAGGTAGCCGATGCGGGCAATGGCGGCATCGAGGTTTTCCAGCGCCACGGTCATCGTATGGCCATTGGCGTGAATGAGTGTGTCCGCATCGGTCATGATGCCCACATGACCGGTCCAGAAGACCAGATCGCCGCGGCGCAGGTCTTCCCGCGCGATCATGTCTCCCAGGTTCGCCGCCTGCATGTCGGTATCGCGCACCACATCGCGGCCGGCCATCCGGAAGGCAAGCTGCACCAGGCCCGAACAGTCGATCCCGAAGGCCGATGTGCCGCCCCACAGATAGGGCGTATGCAGCAGTTGCTCGGCCACGGCCGCGTGATCGGCTGTCAGCGGCTGACCGTCAAGCGGGCCGAGATGGCCCATGACAACCCAGTCGCCCGCTTCCGTCTGCCCATAGGCAAGGCCGCGCGTCTGCGCCCGCGCCTCGATGGCCACCCTGCCGCCAAGCGACAGATGCCGTGTGACCGGACGCTTCATGTCCGGTTCGGGATAGGCGAAGCTGCGCGGTACGGCCACCTGGTGAGTGGCGCCGGGGCCGCAGGGTGCAAGCGCGTCTTCGGCGACATAGCCGACATACATGTCACGCCTGCCCTGCACCCAGGCCCATCCGCCCCGGCGCTCGAATACGCCCACCTCGTCACCCAGCAGGAATTGCGTATCCATTCCCGCAGCGGCATCGGGAGCGGATTTCACATCGGCGACGGGAACAGCGATACACGCCGGCTTGGCAGACACGAAGTGTCGTGCATCGACCCGGCCTTGCAAGTGAATATCGGCCAGATCAGGACGAAAGGCATGGAGGCGGCGGTCAAGGGTGGTCATGATTTCCTGCTTCCGCAACGGATCGGGATCGAGTTTCGCTTCAGCCAAACCGCTCGCGGATCACCTTTTCCAGCGCCCGGATGGCTTGCGCCTCGCCGCCGGCGGGTCCGTGCGGGCGGGCAGCCGGGTTCCATGCGAAAATGTCGAAATGCGCCCAGCTTTTCGCGCCTGCGGCAAAGCGCTGAAGGAAAAGCGCGGCGGTGACGGAACCGGCAAAGCCGCCGCTGGTGACATTGTTGACATCGGCCACCTTGGAGGCAAGGTCAGCGTCATAGGGCGCCCAGAGCGGCATGCGCCAGAGCGGGTCGGCGCGGTCGCGCGCGGCATCGGAAAGGGCGGCGGCGAGGCTCTCGTCGGCGGTGTAGAAGGGCGGCAGGTCGGGGCCCAGCGCCACGCGGGCGGCGCCAGTCAGGGTCGCCATGTCGACGAGAAGATCCGGCGCTTCCTCTCCGGCGAACGTCAGGGCATCGGCCAGGACCAGCCGGCCCTCGGCGTCCGTGTTTCCGATCTCCACGGTCAGTCCCTGACGGCTTGCCAGGATGTCGCCGGGGCGGAAGGCATTGCCGGCAATCGCGTTTTCCACCGCCGGGATGAGCACGCGCAGCCTGATCCTTGCGCCGGCTCCCATCAGCATGTCGGCAAGCCCGAGGACATTGGCCGCGCCGCCCATGTCCTTCTTCATGTTGAGCATGGAACTGGGCGGCTTGATGTCGAGACCTCCGGTGTCGAAGCACACGCCCTTGCCGACCAGCGTCACTTTCGGCGCATCGTCAGGGCCCCATTGCAGGTCGATCAGGCGGGGCGCATCGGCGGCGGCGCGGCCGACTGCGTGGATCATCGGAAAATTGTTTTCCAGCAGGTCATCGCCGGCAATCACCTTGACCGATGCCGCGTGGCGCGCCGCCAGGTCGCGCGCGGCCGCTTCCAGCGCCGATGGCCCCATGTCGCAGGCGGGGGTGTTGACAAGATCACGGGTCAGGCCATGCGCCTGCGCCTGCCGGGTGACCGCTGCCACATCGACGCCCGCGGGCGCCTGGAATGTCAGGGCACGGCCCTGCTTCTTGCCGTAGCGCGTGAAGGCATAGCCGCCAAGCAGCAGGCCCAGGCAGGCGAGCTCGGCTTGTTGCGGTGGCGTGGCGAAGGCCCATGCCCCTTCCGGCAGCTTGCCGGCCAGGGCGCCGAAACCGAGCGCGCCGTAGCCGCCGGCCATGCCGTCACCGGTGCCGAAAAGCGCGCCGGCGATCGCGCCGCCGTCGCCCGGCAGGACCAGCACGTCGCCCGCCGCCCCCTCGAAGCGGTTCGCCCTTGCCCATTCGAGCGCAGGCGCATCCAGGCCGGCAGCCTCCAGCGCGCCCCTGGCGACACAATGCACGGGACGGGCGTCGGAAACAGGACCGGTTTCGAGCGTGACAGGCATGGCAATTCCTCAAGAACAGCAGGGATTAACGAACTGTTAGGGTTAACAGATTATTGCTCACAGGGAAGAGGACCGGCGGGTCCGCCATCATTTCCGCAGGTGAGCCGCATGAATTCCAAGCGCCGTCCATCCCGCTTCCGCCTTGCCAGCCTGGCCACGACAAGCATGCTCGTGCTGGCTCTCGGCATTTCAGGCTGCGCCAGCAAGCGCCTGACCACGGGTTCCGTCGGGCCGCGAACATCCAAGCCCATCGAACAGATGAATGAACGCGAGCTTGGCGCGGCCAGCGCCGGTTTCGGCAAGGCTTATGCGGGCGATCCGAAGAACAAGCAGACCGCCATGGCCTATGCCAAGGTGCTGATGATGACCAACCGGACCGACCAGGCGCTTGCTGTGATGCGCAAGACGGCGATCTATCATCCCAACGATCGCGACGTGCTGGCTGCCTATGGAAAATCGCTTGCGGCGGCCGGGCAACTGGAGCCGGCGCTTGACGCCGTGCGGCGCGCCCAGACACCGGAATATCCCGACTGGCGCCTCGTTTCTGCCGAAGCGGCCATTCTGGACCAACTGGGCCAGGCCGATGCGGCGCGCGCGCTTTATCAGAAGGCCCTGACCCTGCAGCCGAACGAGCCATCCATCCTGTCCAATCTCGGCATGTCGCACGTTCTCTCCGGCGATCTGACGACAGCCGAGACCTACATGCGCCAGGCCGCGACTGCCCCGGGCGCCGACAGCCGGGTCCGTCAGAACCTCGCCCTCGTTGTCGGTCTTCAGGGCCGTTTCCAGGAAGCCGAACAGATCGCTGCGCAGGAACTCGACCCGGAACAGGCGCGGGCCAATGTGGCCTATCTGCGTTCGATCCTGGCGCAGCAGAACAGCTGGGCCAAGCTTTCCGACAAGGACAAGAAGACCAACTGATCCTGCCCGCTCGCGCGTTTTCCGGTGACGCCGGATCGTACGCGGCGGGCGAACCGGCCTGGCGTGTCCGGTCCTCTCCGATGATTCTCCCTGCATGACAGGACGGCGCTTCCCTTTCGCCTGAAAGGCGCCATCCGCAATAGCGCAGTTTACCACGAAGACGCCTTGCAGCGCCGGCGCCAAGGCGGCCTGCGCTGCCCTTCGGCCAGAAGCCGCTTGCCGGAAAGTGCCCGGACTGCGCCGCGGCGTCAGTCCAGCAGGCCCTTTTGCGAGATGTTGATGCCGGCCGGGCCGAGAATGACGATGAAGAGCACCGGAATGAAGAACACGATCATGGGCACGGTCAGCTTGGGCGGCAGGGCTGCGGCCTTCTTTTCCGCCTCGTTCATGCGCTGGTCACGGCTTTCGCTGGCCAGTACACGAAGCGCATGGGCGACAGGCGTGCCGTAACGCTCAGCCTGGATCAACGCCTGCGACACGCTCTTGACGCTGTCCAGGCCCGTGCGGATGGCAAGGTTCTCATAAGCCTGACGGCGTTCCGACAGGAATGACAGTTCCGCATTGGTGAGAACGAATTCCTCGGCCAGATCGAGCGACTGTGTGCCGATCTCATCGGCAACACGGCGGAACGCGGCTTCCACCGACATGCCGGATTCCACGCAGATGAGAAGCAGGTCAAGGGCATTGGGCCATGCCTTGCGGATGGAATCCCTGCGCTTTGACGCCAGGTTCTTGACGTAGAGAACAGGCGCATAGAACCCGGCATAGGCACCCAGAACGCAGACGAAGAAGCGGATGAAAGGCGGGCGGTCCGCCAATCCGCCCGTGCCATAGACATAGAGCGCGGCAAGAGCGAAGCCGACCGGCGGCAGCACAACACGGAAAAACAGCAGCTTCGTCAGCGGATTCTGTCCGCGGAAGCCCGCCATGCGCAAGGAATCCACCGTTTTCTCGTCGGCAAGGATCTTGCGCAGGTCCAGCTTGTCGACAAAGGCCTTCATGCCGCCGACTTCCTTTTCGCGCAGGCCGCGGCGCTGGCTTTCGGCAGCCAGTTGCGCCCTCTGGCGGGCGCGCAATTCATCGCGCTCCAGCGCGACCGCCTTCATGCGGCCCTTCAGCGGATCGCCGCCGAAAGACGGGATGATCGTGAAGATCGTGGCAAACACGGCCACGCCCACGAGGAGCGCGATCAGGAATGAGGAACTGAATATCTGCGATGCGATCTGATCAGCGGCCATGACGTCAAACCTCGAAGTCCATCATCTTTTTCATCATGAAGATGCCGATCGACATCCAGACACCCGCGCCGGCCAGGAGCATGTGACCCTGCGAGGTCGTAAACAGCGGCTTGATGTAGTTCGGGCTGGTCAAATAGACGAGGAAGGCAACGATGAAGGGCAAGGCACCAATGATCATGGCCGAGGCCTTGGCCTCCATGGCCAGCGCCTGGACGCGATCCTTCATCTTCTTGCGATCACGCAGCACGCGCGAAAGGTTGCCCAGCGCTTCGGACAGGTTGCCGCCCGTCTGCTGCTGGATCTGAATGACGACACCGAAAAAGGCGGCTTCCGGGCAAGGCATGGTCTGCGGCATGCGAAGCGCGGCTTCCGGAACGGACATGCCCAGTTGCTGCGCCTCGACGATGCGGCGGAACTCCGTCTTGACCGGTTCCTGGGCTTCCGTGGCGATCAGGCGGATGCCGTCATTGAGCGGCAGGCCCGACTTCACCGCGCGGACGATGACATCGAGAGCATTGGGAAATTCGATGAGGAAAGCCTTGACGCGGCGCCCGCGACGAAAACCGACAAACCATCGCGGAAGTCCGAAGGCTGTAATCACGAAGATGCCGGGAAGCGTGAACAGCGGCGCGGGCGTCATGCCGCTCAGGAGGGCGAAGAGAACGGCCACGAAACCGGCGCCGACCGAAAACATGTAGAAACGCTGCACGGTAATATCCATGCCGGCCTGTTTGATCTGGACCTTCAGCGGCGGCCGCTTGATAATCGTCGATGCGCTTTTCTGACGGCTTTCCAGGTCCTTGATCGTGTCCTGGATGTTCTTCTTGCGCCGTGCCGCCTCCTGGTTGCGGTCGCGGGCCGCCTGCACGACCGTCCGGTCTGTCTCGGCCTTCTTGACGTTCTCCAGGCGGCGACCGCTCTGCCGTTCGGTCTCGATGCGATTGAACAGGAAGGCATAGGCAACGGCGCCCGCCGACAGGCCGGCCAGCGCGATTATCGCCAGGATGGTGGTATCAATGCCGAACATGCCCTACCCTTTTCACCTGTTGCGCCCGGCTCAGGCGCGTTGCTTGTCTTCCATGGCGGACAAGGCGTTTGCCAGGCGTGCCTCCTCGCCGAAATAGCGGGCGCGTTCCCAGAAATGCGGCCGGCCGATGCCGGTGGAGCGGTGTTCGCCGATGATCTTGCCGTTCGCATCCTCGCCCTTGATGTCGTAGAGCATGAGATCCTGGGTGGTGATCATGTCGCCCTCCATGCCGATCACCTCGGTTATGTGGGTGATCCTGCGGGAACCGTCGCGCAGACGGGCGGCCTGGATGATCACGTCGACCGATCCGACGATGATCTCGCGCACGGTGCGTTGCGGCAGCGTGAAGCCTCCCATGGCAATCATGGATTCCATGCGGTTGAGGCATTCGCGCGGCGTGTTGGCGTGGATCGTGCCCATGGACCCGTCGTGGCCCGTGTTCATGGCCTGAAGCAGGTCGAAGACTTCCGATCCGCGGACCTCGCCGACGATGATGCGTTCAGGGCGCATGCGCAGGCAGTTCTTCACCAGGTCGCGCATGGTGATTTCGCCTTCGCCCTCAAGGTTCGGTGGCCGCGTCTCCAGACGCACGACATGCGGCTGCTGAAGCTGAAGCTCGGCGGAGTCCTCGCAGGTGATGACCCGCTCGTCGCGGTCGACATAGTTCGTCAGGCAATTGAGAAGCGTCGTCTTGCCCGACCCCGTGCCGCCGGAAATGATGACGTTGCAGCGCACGCGGCCGATGATCTTGAGCACTTCCGCGCCTTCCGCCGAAATCGCGCCGAACTTGACGAGCTGATCGAGGGTCAGCTTGTCCTTCTTGAACTTGCGGATGGTCAGCGCGGTGCCGTCAATGGCCAGCGGCGGCGCGATGACGTTGACGCGCGAGCCGTCGATGAGGCGGGCGTCACAGATGGGGCTCGATTCATCGACGCGGCGGCCAACCTGGCTGACGATGCGCTGGCAGATGTTGAGAAGCTGCTGGTTGTCGCGGAACCGGACCGCTGTCTTCTCCGTCTTGCCGTTCACTTCAATAAAGACGTTCTGCGCACCATTGACCATGATGTCGGCAATGTCGTCGCGTGCCAGCAGGGGTTCCAGCGGACCGAAGCCGAGGACATCGTTGCAGATGTCCTCCAGGAGTTCCTCCTGTTCGGCGATCGACATCGCGAAATTCTTGATCGCGATGATGTCGTTGACGATATCGCGGATTTCCTCGCGCGCGGCCTCGGGATCAAGCTTGGCGAGCTGCGACAGATCGATGGTGTCGATGAGCGCGGAAAAGACCTGGCTCTTGGTGTCGTAATAGCTGTCGGAGCGTTCACGCTGCTGGCGCCGGGGAGCGGGCGGCTCAGGCGGCGGGGCAGCCTTCTGCGGCGTCCTTGCCGGGGCCGGCTGACGGCCGCCGGCCTGATCGGGCCGGGAAGGCGAAGGCGCCGTGTCGCCGGGCACCGCCGCGGATGCGGGAGCACGGAACTCCGGCACACCACGGCCTGCACTGTCATTGCCTTTTCGTCCAAACATCGTGTCCACCAATACCTGGTCAGGTCGCGTTACTTCTTCTTGCCGAGCTTGCCGAGAATGCCGGCCAGGCCCTTTGTCTCCTTCTTCCGGATCTCCATCCGGCCCGTGAGGACATGGGCGATATCGTTGACCGTCTGCGCGATCACGTGGCTGGCATCCATCTCGCCGAGCATGCGGCCATTGTTGGAAGCGGTTCCGAAAAGCTGCGGCTCGAACGGAATGATGGCGAGCGGCTCCAGCCCGAGCGGATCGGAGAAATCCGCCGGCTCGATCTCGGGGCGCTTGGGAACGGCAACCTGGTTGAGTACAAGCCTCGGCGGCGCATCGTTCGGGCGAAGCCGCTTGAGCGTGTCGACCAGATTCTTCGTGTTGCGCAGGTTGGCCAGTTCGGGCGTGGCCACCAGCACGACTTCGTCGGCATGGGCCAGCGTGTCGCGCGTCCAGGCATTCCAGGTGTGCGGCACGTCCAGGACGATGAGCGGGGCGGTGCGCTGGACGACCTCGACGACAGACGAGAAGGCATCGGCATCGAAATCGTAGACGCGGTCGAGCGTGGACGGGGCGGCGAGCAGCGACAGGTGCTCGGAGCATTTCGCCAGGAGGCGGTCGAGATAGACCTCGTCAACGCGCTCGGGCGAGAACACCGCCTCGGCGATGCCCTGGGTCGGATCCTGGTCGAAATTGATGTTGGCGGTGCCGAAAGGCAGGTCCATGTCGGCGATGACCGTCTCCGACTGGAACAGGTGCGATATCGCCCAGGCAACATTGTGGGCGATGGTTGACGAGCCGACGCCCCCCTTCGCGCCGACGAAGGCGAGTGTCCGGCCAAGCGGTTCTGCCTCGGGATTGACGAACAGGCTCGAAATCACGGTCATCAGGTCGGCCAGCGTGACCGGGGCGACCATGTATTCGGAAATGCCGTTGCGGATCAGTTCACGATAGAGGCTGACGTCATTGTAGTGACCGACAATCACCACCCGGGTGGACGGGTCGCAGACTTCGGCCAGTTGCTCCAGTTCCACCATCATGTCCGCCGGCGAGCGGCGGCTCTCGACAAGAACGAGGTTCGGTGTCGGATTGGCGGCGTAGAACTCGGCGGCAGCGGCAACGCCGCCACGCATCACCCGGACATGGGCGCGCGCCATGCGCCGGTCTTCCGCGGCCCGCTCCACGGGCTTTGCCACGCCTTCGGTTTCGCAGAAGGCGTGAATCGACACCCTTGGCACCGGCCGCAGGGCATTCAACTCCGCAACGTCGCGGGCGGTAGCGCCATAGTCGTCCGCCGGTTCATGCTCATATGCCAGATTGTCCATCGTCTTCACCCGTTCCTGGCTCAGTAGCTGATGTTGGGAGTGAACCCGGAGTTTCCGGTTTCGTATTTGTCGATCACGTCGGCCCGGCGTGGTCCGTCGATTTCCCCGACCGGACGGGGGCCGAGGAGATCGGCGGGATTGGCCACCTGCGCGGCCAGATTGTTCTGGTAGGAGCAGCCGAAATCGGCGTAGTTGCGGTTTTCCGGCGAGCTGGCCAGATCTTCCGTCCAGCGGCCGCATTTCGAGGTGGAGGCCGTCAGCCGCGTGTAGGTGATGCGCACCGGCGCCGAAGCGGCCTCGGCGCCGCCCTCGTAGGAGTAGGTCGTGATGCGGTTGGCCGGCACCCCATGGCGGGTGAGAAGGTTGACCAGATCACCGGCAACCCTGGCCGCACCGGCGGCATTCGGCGTGCCGACCGGAACGATGACCTGGACATCGGACCCGCTGGACCGCTCATAGCCGGCCATGAAGCCCCGCACCGCCTCGGTCTGGGCGCGCGACAGTCCCCTGGCATCCTGGGCGACCGGCAGGTCATAGACCGCTTCGCGCTCGGCAATGGTGATCGGGTGGTTCGTGCGGTAGTCCTGCGGAACGGAACCGACGGTGACGTGGTCACGCTTCAGGGCGCCGCAACCGCCAAGGGCGGTGGCCGCCGCGAGCGCGATAACCGGCAACAGGGCGCGAAGCGCAGGGTGGAGCCTGGCAGGCACTGGGTTCTTCATGGTTTGCTGCGACATGGCACTCGTTCCCCGATCACTTGTAGATGTAGCCGACAACGCCGTGGTAGCGGCCCTTGGGACGGTCGGTCTTCATGGTTCCGTAGACGCGGTTGACCCGGCCGAGGAACATGCCGGCGCCATCGCTCGGCGGGTTGAAATTGTCATCCGGCTTGGCCAGCGCGGTGCGCGCGGCCGGCCGTGACAGATACGGGGTCACCAGAACCACCAGTTCGGTCTCGTTGCGCTCGAAGGACCGGCTGCGGAACAGCGTTCCAAGGACGGGCAACTTCATGAGGCCCGGCATGCCGTTCACCGTCTGGCGGACATCGTCCTGGATCAGGCCGGCGATCATCATCGAACCGCCGGAGGGCAGTTCGACGGTCGTGTCGGCCAGGCGCTTGCGAATGGAGATGATGTTCGTTTCAGCCAAGGAAACCGACCCCTGGGCCGTGGG
This sequence comes from Brucellaceae bacterium, assembly GCA_020637775.1. Classification (GTDB taxonomy): domain Bacteria; phylum Pseudomonadota; class Alphaproteobacteria; order Rhizobiales; family Rhizobiaceae; genus Zhengella. The sequence continues at coordinate 264,199 of JACKJV010000001.1, forward strand.
CTCGGAAACGGTTGTCCGGATCTTGAGGCTGATACGCCCGGGCGACAGGACAACAGGCAGAAACTCCAGGCCGATGCCGTATTCGACCTTCGAAATGGTATAGGTGACGCCGTTCTCGTCGGAGTTGCGGCCTGTCACGAGGTTGAACTCGCCGCCGACGCGGAACTGGGCCTGTTCGCCGGAAACCGCGGTCAGGGTCGGTTCGGCGAGCGTCTTCATGACGCCGGTCTGCTCCATGGCATTGAGGTAGGACTGGATCGACACGGCGCCTATCGAACCGGCGAGGCTGCTGCTCACGTTGGTCAGCGGCTTGCCGAGGCCGGTGAAGCTATCGGCAACCGCACTGAAGGAGATGCCGTCTGATGTCGAACCGCTGGCAAACGCCTTCACCCCGAGCTGTTTCATTACGGTCCGGCTGATCTCGGCCACCGTGACCTTCAGCGTGACCTGGTCCTCGCCGACGATCTTCAGGAGGTTCACGATCCTGGAGGAACGGCGCTCGCCGTCCGGATTGGATATGGCGACATCCGCGCCGCCGCCGCTGGCCGTCTGGCCGGTTGCCGTGGTCGCATACTGGCCGGTGGTGGCTTCACCGCCGGAGACGAAGATCGTTGCCAGCTGCTGGGCGCGCTGCGCATCCAGGGGCGAAGCAACCTCGCCGGTCAGCACCACGTTGTCGTTGATCAGTTCGACCTTGATCGAGGAGTCCGGCAGGAAACGCCGCAAGTAGTCCTCCAGCCCGGAGACGTCGCGCTCGATCTGCAGGTCGAGCGATGCGATCTGTTCTCCATTGGCGCCGAAGACGAAGATGTTGGTTTCGCCGACCTGCTTGCCGAACAGGTAGATGCGGCGCGCGGTGCGGGTCACAGCGTCGGCGACCGCGGGATTGGCGACCAGGATGTCATAGGCATCGGTCGGCAGGTCGATGACCAGCGACTTGTTGAGCCCCAGCTTGATGCGCTGGCTCGCTTTCGAGGCTGTCACGCGCGTGTTTGCCGCCTGCGCCGTCTGCTGCACCGCCACCGGCGTGAGAGCTGTCGCGGCGAGCGCGAGCGCCAGCGACGCCGCAAGGCCGGCGCCGGACGAAAAGGCGAATCGGGGAAAGCGGGTCTGGCGTGTCATTTCTTCGTAGCCTCTTCGGAAAGTTCACCGCCCTTGATCATCCGGACGACGCCGCTGCGGTCGCCATCGGACGAAACGAGATAATCCGCGCTGCCTTCGACGATCTCGTCGGCATCCTCGACGGAACGCAGCGCCAGCGTGAGCCGGTCGGCCATCTGCTGAGCCACCGTGATGATCTCCGCCTGTTGCGGGGTCAATTCGAGCGTAGCGGTCTCGCCCACCTTGACCTTGCGGCCTTCCTCGTCCTCCTGGATCGTCTGGTCGATGGCCAGGACGCGGATGTTGCGCAGGATCGTTTCGGTCTTGAAGCCTTCGCCGACGGTGCCGGAATTGGAGCGGCGGGTCATGATCACGTCGACGAAATCATTGGGGAGAATGAACCCGCCCGCCGATGTGTCAGCCGAGATTTGCGTCGCGATCGCGCGCTTTCCGGACGGCAGGATCGAGGACATGAAGCTCTTGCCGAAGCCGACAAGGCGCGTCTTGCGCAGCGGCTCGCCCGCGGACATGGAGGTGCGGACGGCAACGCCCGCCAGCTTGTCGATCGCATCGGGCTCTTCCGATCGGGTGATATATTCAGGGTTCATCGCATCGACCGGCCATTCCTGCCAGCGCAACTGCCCCTCGATCGGCGCGCCGACAGGCATGTCCTCTGTCACGACCAGGATCTCGGCCAGCGCGATGGCAGGCTCGGCGGGAACCGGCGCCATCACGGCCGGCTCCGGCGGCGGAGCGGAGACCATGTTCTTGGCGATCATGCCGGCACCGCCCGCGGCTGCCACGGCGACACCCAGAACAATGAGCTGGGAGGATTTCATTTCTCTGCACCCCTTACCCGGTGAACCTCAACTTGCAGGGAGAGTGCAGGTGCAATCGTCAAATTATGGTTAACGGGACCCTTAAAGTCATACTTAATAGTTCGTTACCGTAATTCCGGCAGGCAGGACACCGCCGTTTCATGGCACGGACCCGCGAATGAACCCGCGACCGAAGCCACCATACGGGATGGCCTCCAAGGGTCGAACCAGGCCTCATCCGCCGACAATGGCAGCCAGGGCCCAGGCACCGAGCGGACTCTCGGGGAAAACCAGCAGGCCGGCACAACCAAGCGCAATGCCATAAGGAATTCCGCTTTGCGGGTCGGCAATGCGACGCAGGAAATCGACTCGCCAGGCGAAGACGGCGACCGGCGATCCGCGCAAGGAGAGGATTGCAAGCGTCAGGAAGCCGCCCAGGATGGCCGCGATGAGAAGATAATGGAGCGTGATCGGGTTGAACCCGAACCAGAGGGCGGTCGCGGTCATCAGTTTCGCATCACCACCGCCCATCTGACCTATCGAGAAAAGGAAGAAGGTTACGGCCAATACCGTCACGGCCACCGCGAAATGGGTGCCGTAAGTGCTCCAATCCATGCCCGTGAGCGGCGCGATGACCGCAAAGCCGCCGATCAGCAGCAAGGATACCCGGTTGGCAATGGTCATCGACAGCAGATCGGAGATCGCGGCAAACACCATGCAGAACGGAAAGATCACAAGGATTGCAGCTTCAAGCATCGGTTCACCCTGCCCTGTTCCCGGACCTGCCCGCTACCGGGCCAGACCCGTCTGTATCAAACATCGTTTCTTCCGCCCGTTCTCATGCCGACATTAGCGGACCGGGCTTAAACAATGGTGAAGCGCGGTGGATCGCCCTGGAGTCCGGCGGCCGGACGCCCGGGCGATCCTTTCCGTCAGGCTGTCCTGTCAGACGCCAGTGCCGGCCAAGACGTTCGACACGCGGTTGAACTTCTCGTTCAGATTGGTGCCAAGCGTGGTGAGCGTGCCCATGATGGCAACCGAAATAAGCGCGGCAAGCAGACCGTATTCGATGGCCGTTGCGCCGGATTCATCCATGATGAAGGTTTTCAACTTTTCCATTTGCGTTTCCCTGTGTTGCCAACGCCCTGTTTTCGGGGTCGTCGTTGTCTTTTCACATCATTTCCATGCACCGGGGCGAATTCCGGCCCCGGGACACCTGGCATTCGCCGGACGGGCGGCGCCATGCCGCGGAAAAACCGGTGCAGACCGCATCCGGCAGAGCAGCGACCGGCCGCAGTCAAACGGTCGGAGCGCAACTGATTCCGGCGAGAGAGCATCAGATCTTCGTGACCGGATCGGCGACGCTATCGCCCAACCGGAACAGCGCCCCCATGATCGCGACCGAAATGAGCGCTGCGAAATGCCCATGTTCGATGGCGGTGACGCCGATCATGTTGCGGGGAAAAGGTGAAAGCCTTCGCACCATCCAGCCCTCGTGCCTGCGGATCAGCGACGCGGCCCTGAAGCACGCACACGCGGCGAAAGCGGCATTGGCATGGCCGTTCAGACCATGGGAAGGGAGGATGCAACCCTGGAAAGGAAGCCATCATTTCGCCCCTGGCCGGGTGGCACACCGGCCTTGCCATCTCTCGTCCCCGCACACGGGACATCAAGACATGCATCTGTAAAAAAAGGGCCGCCCCGGATCGAGACGGCCCCTGTCTTAGGCTACGGTCAAGACCGTCCTGCGATCAGCTGCCGAGCTTGGTGGCGACCGAAGAGAACTTCGTGGTCAGGTTGGTGCCCAGCGTGCTGAGGGTGCCCATGATGGCAACGGAAATCAGTGCAGCGAGCAGGCCGTATTCGATAGCCGTGGCGCCAGATTCGTCCTTCATGAAAGCGGTGAATTTCGACATGGTAGAGCTCCTTTTATTTGCCTTGGTTGACAGCCATTCCGTGAGTTCTTGTCTGCTCATCGGATGGGGGCACTCTACGGGGAACCTCTTGCGGTTCGGTTAGGAAACACGGTTTCCAAACGATGAACGGTTTTCGCGATCCATCTTGGTAAACAAATGCTGTGAGGAAGCTCTCCCGAACGGGAGCATGCATGCCTTTAATATGCAAATCAGCGGAGGCAGCGTTTCCGGGTCCTTATATAGCTTTGGCGCGTGCGGTCTCATGCAACCGGCCATGGTCCGCCCGGCATTGAGAGGGCTGACGGTTTGCCCAGCCTGCCCCCGGGCTTAACCGCCGGTTTACCATTCACGGGCATTTTCCTAGCGAGAGTTCACGCAATCCGACCGGAGCCTGCCTCATGATCCGCTACATCGCCTTTACCGCCGCTCTCGCCGCGGGACTTGCAGCAGGCGCTGCCGCGTCGGCCACGGAAGCCGGCATCGAAGTGGCCATGAATCAGGCTAAGATCATCAAGCTGACACGCGCCGCCGACACGGTGGTCGTGGGCGAACCGAAGATCGCGGACGTGACCGTGAAGGATTCCACGACGATCGTTCTCACGGGCAAGGGTTTTGGCGTGACCAACCTCGTCATCCTCGACCAGGAGGGCGCGCCCATCGTCGACGAGCAGGTCTATGTCCGCCGTTCGCAGCAGCAGTCGGTGCGGGTCTATCGCCGTTCGCAGGTCCAGACGCTGTCCTGCACACCCTATTGCGAAGCGGAATTCCGCAACGAGGCGGTGATGGCTTCCGACGCCGCGATGGCCGCCGCCAACTGACCTGCCCGCGCGGCGTTTTTCATGGTTTAGCCCGGGTAAATCCGGGCTCAACTTTTGTATGCAATCGCGGAACCGGATTTCAACCCATTCCAGCTAGGCTCTGTCCCATACCAAAGCGTTGTCAGTAGGTAGGGACATGGCACACAAGATCAACGGCGTGATCCCGGCGGGAGAGATCACCAATCAAGACAAGCCCCGCCGTACCCGTCTTTTCAGGCGCTTCGCAAAAAACACGAAGGGCGCAACGGCAATCGAATTCGCCATTCTCGCCTTTCCGTTCTGCCTGCTCGTCTTCGCGATCCTCGAAAGCACGATTTCCTTCGCCACACAGCAGGTCATGGCCAATGCCGGCGACAGCATCGCGCGTGAATTGCGAACCGGCCAGCTCCGGGCGGGGGATGTCAACGAGGCGAAGCTCAAGGATCTCGTCTGCGGCAAGCTCGAAGTGATCGTGGCCGACGGATGTCCGGGGCTGGAGGTCGATCTGCGCGAGTTTCCGACATTCGACGCCGCCGCCAAGGTGCGCGTGAAGCTGACATCCGACAAGGATATCGACACATCCGACTTCGCCGTGACCCCCGGCGACGCGCTGAGCATCAACATGCTGCGCGTGTTCTATCGCTGGCCGGTCATGACGGACCTGATGCGTTCGTCCATGTCGAACCTGAAGGACGGCAAGACGCTGCTCTTCTCGACAATCACCTGGCGCAACGAACCCTATAGCTGAGGCACGGGCGAGTGATGAAAGGTCCAAAGGGGAAAGACATGATGTCCGGGGCGAAAACACACACAGAAAACGCATTCGCGCGCATCCGCCGGTTTCATCGCGACCACAGGGGCATCGCAGCCGTGGAATTCGCCATGATCGCGCCGATTCTCATCGCCATGTATTTCATGACGCTGGAACTCGGCCTGGGCATCGAGGCGAGCAAGAAGGTCGGGCGCACGGCCAGCATCGTGGCGGACCTGGTCACCCAGAACCAGTCGGTGACAAAGAACGACCTCGATGCCATCATGCGCATCGGCGAAGGCACGCTTCAGCCCTACAACCGCTCGAAGCCGGAAATCCGGATCACCGCGATCCAGTTCGATGACAAGTCGCCGCCGGTCGGGCGCGTCGCCTGGTCGCGCAAGGCGGTGGGCACGGCAACGTCGGCCTATCTGGCGAAGGACATGAACGTGACAAGCCTGGTGCCGGACAAGCTGCGGCTCAAGGATACATTCCTGATCCGGGTCGAAACCCTGCTGACCTACAAGCCGGTGATGGCATGGTCGAGCGACGACAAGGAGGCACTCGGCCTCACGGCCGCCTTCGATTCGATCGAGATGGACGAGACCTATCACTTGCGCCCGCGCATGAGCGCGACGATCGGCTGCGGCGATTGCTGATTCGCCGCCCCTGACGGCACAGGACATGACAGGCCCGCCGGTCAATCGCCGGCGGGTTCTTTCGTTTCTGCGGAGAGCAGGCGGTCGAGCAGTTCGGCGGCACCGGTATAGTCGATCGGCCGCACCGGACGGAATCCGCCGGTGAACCGGGGCGAAAGGGCTTCCAGCACATCGGGCCGCCCGGCCAGTCCGGTCAGGACGTCCCGCAAGATGGACTTGGCCTCGCCGGAAAGCGTGGTCCGCACCGTGTGCGGACCGAAGCCGATGACCGGTCCGCGCCAGGCAATGGCCAGGCCAGACGGCGCAAGGCCGCGGGCTTGCAGGAGCGCCACGGTGCCCGTTGCTTCCATGTCGCCGCCGGGTCCGGTCAGAACGTGGCCGGCCATCGCCTCCACGTCGCCCTGGAGAAACGCGGAAAGCGCCTCTTCCGGCGTCTGGAATTGCACGATCCGCCCCTGCAATCCGGCTTCGCGGATATCGAAGGCCGCCAATGGCCCGAGTGACCCGCCCGCCGCCATGGCGATGCGTCCGGCTTCGCCTGAGCCGGGGGCAGCGTCGGCGCGGCTGAGGACGACAGCCCGAAGCCCGGTCGCGCCGCCTTGCGAAACCGGCGCGGCCAGCGGTTCGACACATCCACAATAACGGACCGCGGCAATGAAGGCGACCGCGCTGTAGACGGCATAATCGACATGGCCGGCCGCCTGGGCGTCGATGAGCGCAGGGAAATTGCGGGCCTGAAAGATATCGACGGGCATGCCGAGCGCCGACGAGAAGGCCTCGCGGACCAGCGCCCTGTCGCGGGCGGACATGCGGCCATCGGGCGCCACCAGCCCGATGCGGAATGTGCCCATGTCCCCGCGCCAGCCGGTTTGCGCGGCATGGGCCGGGAAAACCGCCAGGGCGCAGATGCCGGCTATGCAAAGAACGGCCAAATGTTTCATCGCTGTCTCCGGCGTCGCCTCCCATTGTGCCACGGCCCGGCAAAGGATGCACCGGCACGGTTTGCGAATTGCCAAGCGGGCGCGGCGTGCCTATCTCTGGTGAACCGACATTCCTGCAAGTGAGCGGATCAAAGCCATGGCGCGTGCCTTCCTCTTCGTCCTTGATTCAGCCGGCATAGGCGGTGCAGCCGATGCGGCCCGGTTCGGGGACGAGGGCGCCGACACCATCGGCCATATCGCCGAACAATGCGCGCGCGGCCGTGGCGACCGGGAGGGTTTGCGAACGGGACCGCTCCGGCTGCCGCACATGACGGCGCTGGGTCTTGGTGCTGCCGCTGCCATCGCCACGGGACACGTGCCGCCGGGCCTGGAAGGCAAGCCGGCCGGCTTCCACGCGGCGGCGCAGGAGGTTTCCAGCGGCAAGGACACACCGTCGGGCCATTGGGAAATGGCCGGCCTGCCGGTGACTTTCGACTGGGGCTACTTCCCCGACACCGATCCCTCCATCCCGGAATCGCTGCTGCGCGCCGCGGTCGAAGAGGCCGGGCTCGACGGCTGGCTGTGCAACCGCCACTATTCGGGCACCGCCGTCATCGACGACTACGGGCCGGAGCATATCGCCACCGGCAAGCCCATCATCTACACATCGGCAGATTCGGTCATCCAGATCGCTGCCCATGAGACCCATTTCGGTCTGGAGGCGCTCTACCGGCTGTGCACGATCATGCGCGTTCACGCCGATGCCTTCAAGGTGGGCCGCGTCATCGCCCGCCCCTTCACCGGCGAAGCGCCCGGGCAGTTCGTGCGCAATTCGGCCAACCGGCGCGACTATGCCGTGCCGCCGCACGAACCGACATTGCTCGACCGGCTGACGGATGCGGGCCGCACCGTCTTCGCGGTCGGCAAGATCGGCGACATCTTCGCCCATCGCGGCATTTCCGACCTGCGCAAGGCATCCGGCAACATGGCCATGTTCGACGCGGCCCTGACCGCCATGGACGAGGCCGGCGACGGAGACTTCATCTTCGCCAATTTCGTCGATTTCGATTCCGAATACGGCCATCGCCGCGACGTGCCCGGCTACGCGGCCGCGCTGGAGGCCTTCGATGCCCGGCTGCCGGAAGCATTCGCGAAGCTCAGACCGGGCGACATGCTCATCCTGACCGCCGACCATGGCAACGATCCGACATGGCGCGGCACGGACCACACGCGGGAGCGGATTCCCGTCATCGGAACCGGCCCCGGTTTCAGGCCGGCGGCGGCCGGGTTGCGTTCCACATTCGCCGATATCGGCGAGACGATCGCGGAACATCTGGGCATTGCGCCCGGCGCACATGGCACGTCCTTCCATTGCGCGATCCGGCCCGATGCCTGAACTACCCGAGGTTGAAACGGTGCGCCGCGGGCTTGCGCCGGTCATGGAGGGCGCCACGATCACGCGGGCCGAAATCCGCCGGCCGGATCTGCGCTTTCCCTTCCCCGACCGGTTCGCCGAGACGCTGGAAGCCCGGCGGATCACGGCGCTGGCGCGGCGGGCCAAATATCTGCTGATCCATCTCGATGACGGGGCCGTTGTCATTTCCCATCTTGGCATGTCCGGCTCCTACCGGATCGAGGGCGGGGACGGCGCGCACATGCCCGGCGAATTCCATCATGCCCGCGCCCGCGACAGCGCCCATGACCATGTGGTGTTTCACCTGACAACCGGCGATGGCACGCCGGCACGCGTGATCTACAATGACCCGCGCCGGTTCGGTTTCATGCTGCTGACGCAGGAAAGCGGCCTTGCCGACCATCCTGCCCTGCGCGGACTGGGCCTGGAGCCGACGGGCAATGCGCTGGATGGGGCCGCGCTGGCGGCGCTGTTGCGCGACAGGCGCACACCGCTCAAGGCGGCGCTTCTCGACCAGCGGCTGATCGCGGGGCTTGGCAATATCTATGTCTGCGAAGCGCTGTGGCGCGCCCGGCTTTCGCCGCTCAGGGCGGCCGGCACACTGGCCAACAGGGCTGGCGGTCCGGGCGTCAGGGCCGGCCGGCTGGCCGACGCCATCCGCGCGGTAATTGCCGAGGCCATCGCGGCGGGCGGCTCGTCGCTGCGCGACCACATGCAGACAGACGGCACACTCGGCTATTTCCAGCACTCCTTTTCCGTCTACGACCGAGAGGGCGAGCCCTGCCCCGCGCCCGGCTGCCGCCAGACGGTGCAGCGCATCGCGCAATCGGGGCGCTCCACATTCTATTGCCCGGCGTGCCAACGGTGATTAACCTGCCTCTACTCAATGCCCAGCGAGGGGAGATCCATGGCATATGAAACCATCCTGACCGATACGCGCGGGCGCGTCGGCATCATCACGCTCAACCGTCCCAAGGCGCTCAACGCACTCAACCTGACGGTCATGGCCGAGGTCTGCGAGGCGCTTTCCGCCTTCGACAAGGACGAGAAGATCGGCTGCATCGTTCTCACCGGCTCGGAGAAGGCCTTCGCCGCGGGCGCCGACATCAAGCAGATGCAGCCGCTCTCCTACCAGGACACCTATGCGCAGGACCTTTTTGCCGGCTGGGACGAGGCCACGCGGACGCGCAAGCCCATGATTGCCGCCGTGGCCGGCTACGCGCTGGGCGGGGGGTGCGAACTGGCCATGATGTGCGATTTCATCATCGCGGCCGACAATGCCCGCTTCGGCCAGCCCGAGATCACGCTCGCCGTCATTCCCGGCATGGGCGGGTCGCAACGGCTGACCCGGCTCGTCGGCAAGTCGAAGGCCATGGACATGTGCCTGACGGGCCGGATGATGGATGCAGAGGAAGCCGAGCGCTCGGGCCTGGCAGCGCGGGTGGTCCCGCTGGCCGACCTGATGGAAACGGCCATGGATGCGGCGGACAAGATCGCGTCCTATTCGCTGCCCGCCGTGATGATGGCCAAGGAGGCGGTGAACCGAGCGCTGGAGACCACCCTCGCCGAGGGCCTGCGGTTCGAGCGCCGCCTCTTCCACTCGACCTTCGCCTTCGAGGACCAGAAGGAGGGCATGTCCGCCTTTACCGAGAAGCGCAAACCCAATTTCAAGCATCGCTGAGACGATCGACACCAAAGCGCGCGATGCTCTGCGGGAAAGCGTTGACGCACGCGCAAAGCTGAACTATAAGCCCGCAACAACCGCGGCGGCCATCTGGCCGCCCGTCATGTTTTCGCGTCTGACAGGCCGCAAGGCCAGGCGCCACCAAGTTGAGACAAAGAGAGAGGCACCATGGCCAATACTCCTTCGGCCAAGAAGGCTACGCGCAAGATCGCCGCGCGCACCGCAGTGAACAAGACGCGCCGCTCGCGCGTCCGCACCTTCATCCGCAAGGTCGAGGAAGCGATCGCTTCCGGCAACAAGGACGAAGCCCGTACGGCGCTTCAGGCCGTTCAGCCGGAGCTGATGCGGGCCGCCTCCAAGGGCGTGATGCACAAGAACACCGCCTCGCGCAAGGTCTCGCGCCTGGCCTCGCGTGTGAAGGCCCTTGGCTGATTAGCCAGCGCACATTACGCTTGACGAATTCAAGGTCCGTGGCCCTGCGCCTCGGGCCTTTTCTTGTTGCACTTGCGGCAAGTCGTTAACTTTGTTTTCCTTTTGCCGGCGCAGCTTGGAAAGCGCCACCCGCGTGACCCATCACAAATCCGGCGCCATATTTTACGGGCACAAATTTTCATTGCATATCAATAACTTGTCATAGGTTATCCACACACCATCCCCAATCACGGGGCCGTGATCACGCAGGATGTGAGTCAAGCAAAATCTTTGAAAATTTTTCTTTGCCGCGTCCCCGGTCCGGGCCCTCAGGGAAAAGATATGAATCCAAACGATTTATCAGGTGAGGTCAAAACAGGGCGGCAGAGTCAAGAGGCCATCCCGGACCAGATTCGTTAAAAAACGGTAAGTGGAAGCCTTGCCCTTTCCACAGTGTTTTTTGTAATCTCCAGACATCGAGAGGGACGGGCCACGGGGGTCCGAAACACCGCAAAAGGCAACATTACCATTCCGGGCCATTCGCCCGGAAATGGGGCAGTGTGCCCTCTCGCCCGGCCAATCCGGCCGGGGCAAGGACCAGTAGCGGCAGTGCCGTTCCGGGTCCGGCCTTTTTGCCAATTGCCGGCACTGCCGGTCGGGTGGGGCGACCTGCAGGCAAGGGGGTTTCACATCATGGTCGAGGCGTACCGACTGGCGGAACACCGTTTCGCAAGGCAGGGAAGCCTTGTCTGAAAGAGGGGGGCGGCCTTCCCAAGGCCATCCCGGGAACGGTCTTCGGGGTAGCGGGCGTAGCGGCGGCGATCCGGAGAAGAAAAAGGAACGAGGACAGATGCAGGGTGCAATGCAGACTGCAATTGCCGGGCAGAACACTCTTGTCTGCGCGGATACGAGGAACCAGGGGATGTCGAAGAATGGAATGAACGCGGAAGCGTCGTTCGACCGGGTGCGGGCACAGATCAAGGCGAAACTGGGAAGCGAGGTTTACCAGAGCTGGTTCGGACGCATGAAACTGGTCGAGGCATCGCGTTCGGTCGTTCGCCTCTCGGTTCCTACCGCCTTCCTTCGCTCGTGGATCAACGGCCATTACGTGGAACTGCTGACCGAGCTCTGGCAGGCCGAGAACCCGGACATCCTGCGCATCGAACTGATCGTGCGTTCGGCCACGCGCAGCCGAAAGCAGGACATGGAGCCGGCAACGGAGGCCGCTGTCCGCCCGAACGTGAAGGCCGGGATGCAATCGACGGCGGCGATCGCGCAGTTTCCGGCCCAGGCGCAGCGCGCCCCGGCGCGGCCGCGCCATGAGGAGGGCGGCCGCAACAGCGTGCTCGGCTCGCCGCTGGATCCGCGCTACACGTTCGACACGTTCGTCGAAGGGTCGGCGAACCGGATGGCGCTTGCCGCCGCCCGGACCGTGGCCGAATTCGGCTCGGCATCGCTGCGCTTCAACCCGCTTTTCATCCATGCCTCGGTCGGCCTCGGCAAGACGCATCTGCTGCAGGCCATCGCGGCGGAAGCGCTGAAGCGCCAAAGCCAGGCTCGCGTGGTCTATCTGACGGCGGAATATTTCATGTGGCGGTTCGCCACCGCGATCCGTGACAATTCCGCCCTGACGCTCAAGGACCAGTTGCGCGACATCGACCTGCTGATCATCGACGACATGCAGTTCCTCCAGGGCAAGACCATCCAGAACGAGTTCTGCCACCTGATCAACATGCTGCTGGACAGCGCCAAGCAGGTGGTGGTGGCGGCCGACCGGCCGGCCGGCGAGCTGGAATCGCTGGAGCCGCGGGTGCGCTCCCGGCTGCTGGGCGGCGTTGCACTGGAGATGGGCCAGCCCGACTACGAGATGCGGCTCAGCATGTTGCGCAACAAGCTGAGCGAAGCGCAATCGGAGGACGAGAGCCTGGATATCGGCGAGGACATCCTCGACCACGTGGCCCGCACGGTGAGCGGTTCCGGCCGTGAACTGGAAGGCGCGTTCAACCAGCTTCTCTTCCGGCGCACCTTCGAGCCGCAGTTGACCGTGGACCGGGTCGAGGATCTGCTGTCGCACATCTACCGGTCAGGCGAGCCGAAGCGGGTGCGCATCGAGGACATCCAGCGCATCGTGGCACGCCACTACAACGTGTCGAAGTCGGAACTGCTGTCCAACCGGCGCACGCGCACCATCGTCAAGCCGCGCCAGGTGGCCATGTACCTGTCCAAGGTGATGACACCGCGCTCGCTACCGGAAATCGGCAGGCGTTTCGGCGGACGGGATCACACGACGGTCCTGCATGCGGTGCGCAAGATCGAGGACCTGACGACGGGCGACCAGACGCTTGCGCAGGAAATCGAGCTGCTCAAGCGGCTGATCAACGAACAGGCCTGACGGGCGAGCCCCGGCAGGCCCGTAACAGGACTTGCGCCGTTGACGCGGCGGACCGGACTGGCGGCAGGGGCCATTTCCGCCGGTCCAGCCTGGGTGGGGAGCGCGGACGGCGCCGTGCTCCCCGTCGCCGCCTCGCTTCCCCCGTGGGGCCCGAAGCCGGCAAATGGCGTGGATAGGCACTGCCAGCACCCCATGCGCCCTTGCCTTCGCGGCTGTTTTCCTGTTGTTTTGCACGCAACTTCCGGCCGTCCGGCCGGGCAGCCCGCTCTCGCGGCCGGGCTTGTGTTCATTTCGCTCATTCCTTTCGGGTTTCTCCCATGCGCGTCACGCTTGAACGGTCCAACCTCCTGAAGTCGCTGAACCACGTGCATCGCGTGGTGGAACGCCGCAACACGATCCCGATCCTGTCGAACGTGCTGCTGAAGGCGGACGGGCAGAGCCTCGAACTGAAGGCAACCGACCTGGATCTGGAAATCACGGAGGCCACGGGCGCGGAGGTGCAGCAGGCCGGCGCGACCACGGTGCCCGCCCATCTTCTCTACGACATCGTTCGCAAGCTGCCGGACGGCGCGGAGGTCATGCTCAAGGTGGAGGAGGACGGCGGCTCGATGAGCGTGGTGTCCGGCCGCTCCAGCTTCCGGCTGCAATGCCTGCCGCAGGCCGACTTCCCGGAACTGACCGCCGGTGCGTTCAGCCATATCTTCCGGATGGACTCCGAGGACCTCAAGGGCCTCATCGAGAAGACGCAGTTCGCCATCTCGACGGAAGAGACGCGCTATTACCTCAACGGAATCTTCTTCCACACGCTGGAAGACGCCGGCAAGCTGAAGCTCAGGGCCGTTGCGACCGACGGTCACCGCCTCGCCCGCGCCGAGATGGAAGCGCCGGCGGGTTCGGAGGGCATGCCGGGCATCATCATTCCGCGCAAGACCGTCAGCGAATTGCAGAAACTGGTCGATGTGCCCGACATGAAGGCCACCGTGGAACTGTCGGACACCAAGATCCGCTTCACGCTCGGCTCGGTGATCCTCACCTCCAAGCTGATCGACGGCACCTTCCCCGACTACCAGCGCGTCATTCCCACCGGCAATGACAAGGAACTGATGATCGAACGCCAGAGCTTCGGCCAGGCCGTCGACCGCGTCTCGACGATTTCCTCGGAACGCGGCCGCGCGGTGAAGCTGTCCATCGGCGACGGACAGGTGGTGCTGACGGTCAACAATCCCGATTCCGGCTCCGCGACGGAGGAAATCGCCGCCGGCTACGATGCCGACCCGCTGGAAATCGGCTTCAACGCCAAGTACCTGCTGGACGTCACTTCGCAGATCGGCGGGTCGCAGGCCCGCTTCCTGCTGGCCGATGCCGGATCGCCGACGCTGATTTCCGACCCGGAGGATCCGGACGCGCTCTACGTGCTCATGCCCATGCGCGTGTGACCGGAGCCCCAGCGGCCATGAACGGGACGGGCGGCACCCCGCCACGCGTCTGGCTTTCGCGCATCCGGCTGACCGATTTCCGCAACTATGCCAGCCTGTCGCTGCCGCTTGCCGAAAGCCATGTGGTGCTGACCGGTGAGAACGGCGCCGGCAAGACCAACCTGCTGGAAGCGGTGTCGCTGCTTTCGCCCGGACGGGGCATGCGGCGCGCGCCCTACGAGACCGTTGCGCGCGAAGGCGCGGGCGGCTTCGCCATTCATGCGGTCATCAACGGCCCGGAGGGCGAGGCGGAGATCGGCACCGGCACGGCCGGCCTTTCACCCGGCGAAGCGGGCCGGCGTATCCGCATCAACGGAGCGGCCGCCCGCTCTGCCGAAGATCTGCTGGATCACTTGCGCGTGGTCTGGCTGATCCCGGCCATGGACGGGCTGTTCACCGGTCCTGCCGGCGACCGGCGCCGCTTCCTGGACCGCATGGTGCTGGCCATCGACCCGGCGCACGGCCGCCGGGCACTGGATTTCGAGAAGGCCATGCGGGCGCGCAACCGGCTGCTGGCCGACGACCGGCAGGATGATCGCTGGTTCGAGGCCATCGAGGCGCAGATGGCGGAAACCGGCACGGCCATAGCCGCCGCGCGCGGCGAATTGATGAACCTGCTGAAGGCCATGAACGAGCGCCTGCCGGCGGACAGCCCGTTTCCGCGCGCAGACCTGGCACTGACCGGCGATCTGGAGGCGGCGTGCGCCCATGCAGCGGCCGTCGATGTGGAAGAGGACTATCGCGCGGCGCTGCGCCGCGGACGGGCGCGCGACCGGGCCGCAGGGCGCACGCTGGAAGGGCCGCACCGGTCCGACCTGGCGGTTCGTCATCGCCCCAAGGACATGCCCGCGGCCCTTTGCTCGACCGGCGAGCAGAAGGCGCTGCTGACCGGACTGGTGCTCTCCCATGCCCGGTTGACGGGCGAGATGTCAGGCATGGCGCCCATCCTGCTGCTGGATGAAATCGCGGCGCATCTGGATGCCGGGCGGCGCGCCGCCCTGTTCGAGATCATCGACGGGCTGAATGCCCAGGCGATCATGACCGGCACGGATGCCGAACTGTTCTCCGCCCTCGATGGCCGCGCGCAGTTCTTGCGTGTCGCGGGCGGCACGATTGCACCGGAAAGCCCGCCTGACAGCGGCACCGGAAAGGAATAGGCTCCCTTCATGGACACGAAACTGACAGACAGCGAACTGGAACGCTATGCCCGCCACATCGTGCTGCCGGAAGTGGGCGGCGCGGGCCAGCAGCGGCTGAAGGCGGCACGCGTGCTGGTGATCGGCGCTGGCGGCCTTGGCGCACCGGTGCTGGCCTATCTGGCGGCGGCGGGCGTGGGCACCCTCGGCATTGCCGACGACGACACGGTGGCGCTGTCCAACCTGCAACGCCAGGTGATCCACGGAACGGACGATGTCGGCGTCCGCAAGGTGGACAGTGCGGCACGGGCGATCGGACGACTCAACCCGCATGTGGCCATCGAGCCCCACGCATTGCGGCTGACAGCGGACAATGCCGCCGGACTCGTCGCCCGGTATGACCTGGTCATCGACGGGTCGGACAATTTCGCCACGCGCTACCTTGCCGCCGATACCTGCGCCACACTGGAAAAGCCGCTCGTGACGGGGGCTGTCGGCCGGTTCGACGGGTCGGTCACCGTGCTCACGCCGTTTGACCACCTTGCCGACGGCACGCCCTGCCCCGGATACCGCGACCTGTTTCCCGAGCCGCCGCCTGCCGGCGTGGTGCCTTCCTGCGCCGAAGCGGGCATCCTCGGCGCATTGACCGGCGTCATCGGCACGTTGCAGGCCATGGAGGCGATCAAGGTCATCACCGGGGCCGGTGAACCGCTGGTCGGGCGGCTGCTGCTCTACGATGCGCTCGCCGCGCGGTTCGAAACGATCCGCTACCGCGCGCGGCGGAGCGGCTGACATGACCGTTCACCTGAGCGACGAGGAAAAGGCGGTTGCAGCCGGACGCGACGGCGACGGCGCGGCCATGGCGATGCGGCTGGTGGCCGAGACGGCCAGACTGATGGGTGCGCCACGCCTTCTGCCGATTGCCTCGGCGCATATCGACGGCGCGCTCTATCACGGCGATTCCGGCACGCTTTTCGCCGAGAAACTGGTGGAAGGCGGTGCGCGGGTCGCCGTCCGCTCCACGCTGAATGTCGGCGCGCTGGACCTGACCGGCTGCTCGCGCCAGAGGCTCGGCGACCATGAGCGCGCCATGGCGCGGCGCATGATGCAGGCCTATCTGCAACTTGGCTGCCAGCCGACATGGACCTGCGCGCCCTACCAGGCGGGACACAGGCCGGCGGCGGGCACGGATGTCGCCTGGGGCGAATCCAATGCGGTTGCCTTCTGCAATTCCGTGCTGGGCGCGCGCACCAACCGCTATGGCGACTTCCTTGACATCGCCTGCGCGATTTCCGGGCGCGCGCCGGCCTATGGACTGCACCTGCCGGAGAACCGGCATGCACGTCTTGTCTTCGATCTTTCGGCAGCACCCGAGGCCTTTCTCGCCGATCCGTCGAACTGGCCGGTCCTGGGTTCACTCTACGGCAGCCTTGCCGGGGATGCCGTGGGCGTCCTGACCGGCACAGGCGCGCATCCGGGGGAAGACCAGCTCAAGGCGTTTGCCGCGGCGGCCGCCTCGTCGGGGGCGGTGGGCCTGTTCCACGTGGCGGGCATCACGCCGGAAGCACCCGACCTGGAAACCGCGCTGGGCGGACACGTGCCCGAAGAGACGATCCGCGTGACGGCCGCCATGGCCGCGCAGGCACGCCAGCGGCTTTCCACAGCCGCCGGGGAACGACTGGACGCGGTGGCGATTGGCAGTCCGCACCTGTCGGAGGAGGAATTCCTCGAACTCGACCGGCTGA
Organism: Brucellaceae bacterium; assembly: GCA_020637775.1. Taxonomy (GTDB): domain Bacteria; phylum Pseudomonadota; class Alphaproteobacteria; order Rhizobiales; family Rhizobiaceae; genus Zhengella. The sequence continues at coordinate 281,418 of JACKJV010000001.1, forward strand.
TCGGCGCGCGACGCCTTGCCCTGCCCTTCCATGCCTGCACGGGCCGGCATGTGCTGGACGCACTCATCCGGAACGGATTGAAGAACGTATTGGAAGCCCGGGGGGTAACCATCGTGGCCGATACATGCGTGGTCGTTACGCCGATCATGGAAGCCGTCACAGGAGGCGTGCTGATGACCAATTCCGGCAAGTTCGCTCACTACGCGCCGGGAAATACCGGCTATGCGACGCTGTTCGGCTCGCTTGCCGATTGCGTGGAAAGCGCGGTCGCGGGGCGGCCGGTCTTCACGGAGCGGCCGGAATGGAACTGAAGGCGGAAATCCTGTGCGCGGGCAGGCCCGGCCATGGCAGGAGCCTGGTGCTGGACGCGCCGATCAGCTTCTGGGGCGGGGTCGATCCGAAAACCGGGCGCATCGCCGATGTGCGCCATCCGCAGCACGGCGCCTCGATCGCCGGCACCATGCTGTTCCTGCCGGGGACGATCGGCTCCTCTTCCGCATCGGCGGTGATGATGGAACTGGTTCATGCCGGGCGCGCGCCGGCAGGGCTGGTCATGCACCAGCCGGATGCGATCCTGCTGCTGGGCTTCCTGACGGCGGCTGAAATGGGATGGCGTCCGCCCATGGCCGTGAAGCTGGACAAGGCGCACCATGGCCGTTTCGACGGCCACACCGTGACGCTGCACGAAGACGGAACGCTGGTCAGCGGGCCGGCCATCTGAGCGTCAGCCCGGCGCCGCGCCCCTTGTCAGGCCTGGGACGGCAGTACGCGATCGGGCGGACGATGGCCGTCCGCCATGGTGCGGATGTTGATGATGACCTTCTCGCCCATGTCGATGCGGCCCTCGATGGTGGCCGAGCCCATATGCGGCAGAACAACCACCTTGCCGGCCTCGGCAAGCTTGAGGAAACGCTTGTCGAGCGCCGGCTCATGCTCGAACACGTCCAGGCCAGCGCCGGCCAGGTGGCCGCTTTCCAGGCAATCCGCCAGCGCCGTGCCGTCGACAATCTCGCCGCGCGCGGTGTTGACCAGATAGGCGCCCGGCTTCATCAACTGGAGGCGACGGGCCGACAGGAGATGGAAGGTCGCTGGCGTGGACGGGCAATTGACCGAAATGATGTCCATGCGCGCCAGCATCTGGTCGAGGCTGTCCCACCAGGTGGCTTCCAGTTCCTCCTCGATGGCCGGCGCGACGCGGCTGCGGTTGTGATAGTGGATCGCCAGGCCGAATGCCTTGGCGCGGCGGGCCACGGCCGTGCCGATGCGGCCCATGCCGACAATGCCGAGCCGCTTGCCGTGAATGCGGTGGCCGAGCATCCAGGTCGGCGACCAGCCGGCCCATGTTCCGTCACCCTTGAGGAGATCGGCGCCCTCCACCAGCCGGCGCGGCACGGCCAGCATCAGCGCCATGGTCATGTCGGCGGTATCCTCGTTGAGGACGTTGGGCGTGTTGGTGACGTGAATGCCGCGCTTTGACGCAGCCGCGACGTCGATGTTGTCGACGCCATTGCCGTAATTGGCGATCAGCTTCAATCGCTCGCCCGCCTGCGCGATGAGGGCGGCGTCGATGCGGTCGGTGATCGTCGGCACCAGCACGTCGGCCTCCTTCATGGCAGCGACAAGCCGGGGCTGGCTCATCGGCGTGTCGTCGACGTTGAGCCGCGTATCGAAGAGCTCGCGCATGCGCGTTTCAACCTGGTCCGGCAGCTTGCGCGTGACGATGACGAGCGGCTTCTTTTTTCCCGGCATGTGCGACCTCTGATCCCGATCCGTTGAGACCTCTTTAACCAAGACCGTTCACAGTGCAACGGGTCTCGGCGGAGGACTCCAATCACGGGGCTGCGGCAGCACCCCCGGCAGTGCGAAACCTGTCTAACAAGCGCCGTGACGGATGACAAAGAAAATCAGGCCGGGCAGGCGCATGCGCGCTGACCCGGCAAGCAGGTCAGATACACGATGCGCAATACGGTTCTTTCCGCTCTCGCCCTTGCCGCCGCCCTTCTTTCGCCGATCCTGCTTTCACCTACCGCACATGGCGGCGAGGCCAGGGCCGCCACTGTGGGCCCCAGCGGGCTGCCGCTGCCGCGATTCGTTTCGTTGAAGGCAAGCCAGGCGAACCTGCGGATAGGCCCGGGCACGACCTATCCGGTGGAATGGACCTATGTGAAACGCGGCCTGCCGCTCGAGATCATCCAGGAATATGACAACTGGCGGCGCGTGCGCGATGCCGACGGAACGGAAGGCTGGGTCTCGCAAGCACTGCTGTCCGGGCGCCGGACGGCGATGGTGGCCCCATGGGATGCCGGGCAAGGCACGCTGCTGGATCTCAGGGCCGACGCATCGGATGCGGCCCCTGCCATCGCGCGGGTGGAGCCGGGCGCCATGGGCGAAGTGATCGCCTGCAGCGGACAATGGTGCCGTGTCGATTTCTCGGGCACGAAGGGCTGGATGGAACAGTCCAGGCTGTGGGGCGTCTATCCCGGAGAAAAAGTCGAGAACTGAACGCCGGTCCCCCGGCGTTCACCGGGAACCTGTACGAAAAAACCTGCTCATGTCCGCATTCGGCTTTGCCCCGGCGCGCGCTTTCCTGTAATCGCGGGACCTGAAAGGTGCTGGGCGCTCCCTGACGATGCGCGGCGGTTTCCGCCGACGCGGCGCACAGGGCAGCAGCCGCGCCGGGAACAAGGAAGACGGGACGAAGCAAGATGGCCGAACGGAAGAACGCTTACGACTATGACGATCTGCTGGCCTGCGGGCGCGGAGAGCTTTTCGGCCCCGGCAATGCGCAATTGCCCGCACCGCCCATGCTGATGTTCGACCGCATCACCGACATTTCGGAAGAGGGTGGCGCCCATGGCAAGGGCTATATCCGCGCCGAACTCGACGTGAAGCCGGACCTCTGGTTCTTTCCCTGCCATTTCATCGGCAACGAGATCATGCCGGGCTGCCTCGGCCTCGATGCCATGTGGCAGCTCACGGGCTTCTATCTCGGCTGGCTCGGCGAGCCGGGCTATGGCATGGCGCTTTCCACCGGCGAAGTGAAGTTCAAGGGCATGGTCACGCCGAAGACGAAACTCGTGGAATACGGCGTCGATTTCAAACGCGTCATGCGCGGCCGTCTCGTGCTCGGCATTGCCGACGGCTGGCTGAAGGCCGACGGCGAAACCATCTACACGGCCAGCGACCTGAAGGTTGGACTGTCCAAGGAAAAAGCCGGCGCATGATGCGCCCGGCCCTGCCATGCAAGGAGAACCCATGAGACGAGTGGTCGTAACCGGCATCGGGATCGTATCTTCCATCGGCAACAACCCGGCCGAAGTCACGGATTCCCTGCGCGAGGCCAGATCGGGGATCACCTTTTCCGACTCCTTCGCCGAACACGGTTTCCGCAGCCAGGTCTGGGGACGTCCGACCATTGACGGCACCGACATGGTGGATCGCCGGGCCATGCGCTTTCTCGGCCAGGGCGGTATCTGGAACCATATCGCCATGCAGCAGGCGATCGACGATTCGGGGCTTGAAGAGGGTGACATCACCCATGAGCGCACCGGCATCGTGATGGGGTCGGGCGGACCTTCAACCCGCACCATCGTGGAAGCGGCCCTGACGACGGAAAAGAACGGCAGCCCGAAACGGGTCGGTCCGTTCGCCGTGCCCAAGGCGATGAGTTCCACCGCCTCGGCCACGCTGGCGACCTGGTTCAAGATTCACGGCGTCAACTATTCCATCTCCTCGGCCTGCTCCACCTCGGCCCATTGCATCGGCAATGCAGCCGAACTGATCCAGATGGGCAAGCAGGACGTGATGTTCGCGGGCGGCCACGAGGATCTCGACTGGACCATGTCGAACCTGTTCGACGCGATGGGCGCCATGTCCTCCAAGTACAACGACACGCCCGCTTCCGCGTCGCGCGCCTATGATGCGGACCGCGACGGCTTCGTCATCGCGGGCGGTTCAGGCGTCGTCGTGCTGGAAGAACTGGAGCGGGCAAAGGCTCGCGGCGCGAAGATCTATGCCGAACTCGTCGGCTATGGCGCCACGTCCGACGGCTATGACATGGTGGCGCCCTCCGGCGAGGGAGCCGTTCGCTGCATGCGCCAGGCCCTGGCAACGGTGGATGCCAAGGTGGACTACATCAACACGCATGGCACCTCCACGCCCGTGGGGGACAGCCGTGAAGTCGCGGCCATCCAGGAGGTTTTCGGCGACGAGATGCCCTGGATCGGCTCCACGAAATCGCTGACCGGCCATTCGCTGGGCGGTGCCGGCGCGCAGGAAGCGATCTATTCGATCCTGATGATGCAGAACGGCTTCATGGCCGAAAGCGCGCATATCCAGACGCTCGATCCGGAATTCGAGGGTGCGCGCATTCTCACCGCGCGCCATGACGGCGCCTTCGACGTTGCCCTGTCAAATTCGTTCGGCTTCGGTGGCACGAATGCCACGCTCGTCTTCCAGCGTTACAACGGTTGAGGTTCGGACCATGACAGCGTTGATGGCGGGCAAGCGCGGCCTCATCATGGGCGTGGCCAACGATCACTCGATCGCCTGGGGCATTGCCCGGGCGGTGGCCGGACAGGGAGCGGAACTCGCTTTCACCTATCAGGGCGAGGCTTTCGGCAAGCGGGTCAAACCGCTGGCCGAGCAGGTTGGCGCGAAGCACCTGCTGCCCTGCGACGTGGAAGATCCTGACACTGTCGATGCAGTTTTCGAGACACTGGAAAAGGACTGGGGCTCGCTCGATTTCGTCGTGCATGCGATCGGCTTTTCCGACCGCAACGAACTGAAGGGGCTCTATGCGGAGACCAGCCGCGAAAATTTCGTGCGCACCATGGTCATTTCCTGCTTCTCCTTCACCGAGATCGCCCGCAAGGCGGCGGCGCTGATGCCCGATGGCGGATCGCTGGTGACGCTGACCTATGCCGGCTCCACCCGTGTCATGCCGAATTACAACGTGATGGGCGTGGCGAAGGCGGGACTGGAAGCGTCGGTGCGCTACCTGGCCAGCGATTACGGTCCGCGTGGCATCCGCGTGAACGCCATCTCGGCGGGTCCGGTGCGGACGCTGGCCGGCGCCGGCATCGCCGATGCACGCTACATGTTCGCCTACCAGCAGCGCAATTCGCCGCTGCGCAGAACCGTCACGATCGACGATGTGGGCAAGTCGGCGCTGTATCTGCTCTCGGACATGGCGTCGGGGGTCACGGGCGAAATCCACTATGTCGATTCCGGCTATAACACGGTTTCCATGCCCTCCATCGGGACGTTGAAGAAGCTGGATCAAGTTTCGGAATAGAATCAACGCGGCAGCACTTTGTTGACTCTTCTTCTTGGGTCAAGTGTTAACGGCTTGTCTGATAGCTTTCCCTTTCAAAGGGGAACATCATGCCTGCGAAGGACAACCCGAAGAGAAGCCGCCGCTTCAAACTGATCACGATCGCAGTGTCAGGGCTGGGCAGCCTTCAGCTTGGCCTCTGGGCCATGAGTTCGGGACTGCTCTCCCGGATCGAGAACATTTCGCCTTCCGTGCTGGTGGCGATCATCGCCTGCCTGTGCACGGTGTCGGCGGGCCTGGCGGCCATGTCCTTCTTTGCCGGTGTGGATGAATCCGAGCAATATGTCTTCCAGGAAACCCATGTCGACAAGCTGACGGGCTTCCATACCCGGGTGGCGATGATCGAGAAGATCGCGGAGGCCGTGACATCGGTCCTTCGGTCGGGCAAGCCCGTCTTCATGGTCGACATCGACATCGACCGGTTCAAGCAGATCAACGAAGCCATCGGCTATCAGCAGGGCGACCAGCTCATCCGCGCCTTTGGCGAACGGCTGAAGGCCCAGTTTCCGCGCGAAGTCCAGATCGGCCGCATGGGCGCGGGGGAATTCGTGATCCTGATTCCCGATGAACTGATGACGGATTCCGTCGAGGACATGGTCGAGACGCTGCTTGCGGACATGATGCTGCCGTATCAGCTCACCCACAACCCGCAGTCGGTCAACCTGTCGGCGGGGATCGTCGCCCTCCCAAAGGACGGACAGGATCCGATCGTGCTGTTGCGCCGCTCCAACCTCGCGCTTCAGCGGGCGCGGGCAAGCGGCATCGGCACCTGGTCCGTGTTCCACCCCGAAATGAGCCGCGTGGCCGACTACCGCCACTGGATCGAAAGCGAGTTGCCGCTTGCCATGCGGCGGGGCGACTTCGACCTGCACTACCAGCCGCAACTCGATCTCGCCTCCGGCCGGATCGTCGGCTACGAGGCGCTTCTGCGGTGGCGGCATCCCGAACGCGGGATGATTCCGCCCGCCGAGTTCATTCCGGTGGCCGAGGAATCGGGCATGATTCTCCCCATCGGCGAATGGGTGCTCAATCGCGGCTGTCACGATGCGCTTTCGCTGCCGGACGACACCTATGTCGCGATCAATCTCTCGGCCATGCAATTCATGGCGGGCGACCTGGTGGACATCGTGCGCTCGGCGCTGAGCCATGCAGGACTGGCGCCACACCGGCTTGAACTCGAAATCACAGAGACAGCCATGACGCGCGATCGCGAAAAGGCCGCGAAGATCCTGAAGGCGCTGGGCGAAATGGGCGTCTCGATCGCCATCGACGATTTCGGTACCGGCTATTCGAATCTCAGCTACCTGATGGATTTCCATTTCAAGAAGCTCAAGATCGACCGCTCCTTCGTGCAAAGGCTGGACAGCGAGGACAGTTCCGGGGCCGTGGTCTCGACCATCGTCGGCCTGTCGCGGGCGCTGGGTGCCCACACGCTGGCCGAAGGCGTGGAAAACGAGCGCCAGGCAGTGCTTCTGCGCGCGGCAGGATGCGATGCCGTCCAGGGCTTCTATTACGGCAAACCGGCACCGCTGAACTACAACCGCGCCCATGCCCAGGACACGGTTCCGGACGTGCCGGGCGACCTGACCATCCTGCCGGTGCGCGCGGCCACCATTCACTGAGGCCATTGCAACGGCAGGACCACAGCGGTCAGCGCCGGGCGAACAGGACCTTGAAACCGCCCTCGACGGCGCGGGTTTCCAGCTTGCCGAACGAGGCGGAAAGCACCTCCTCATAGGGAAGCTGCCGGTTGGCGACCATCAGAAGGCTGCCGCCGGGCCTGAGCGCCTCGGCGGCGCGGCGGATCATGGCGCGGCCGAGATCCGGCTCCGCCCTGCGGCCGGTGTGGAAAGGCGGGTTCATGACAACGGCATCATAGCCGCGTTCCACCTTTCCGGCGGCAAGATCATGCCAGTGAAAGGCGACCGGCACGGCCAGCCACGCGAGATTGCCGCGGGCGGCTTCAAGGGCGTCATGGTCTGCCTCATAGAGATCGAGCGCGGTGACGCGGGGGCAATGCATTGCGACTTCCGCCGCCAGATAGCCCCAGCCCGCGCAGAAATCCGCCACGCGGCCGGCAAGCGCCGCAGGCAAGTGACCGGCCAGCAGGCGTGATCCGGCATCCACCCGGTCATGGGAAAACATGCCCGGCGCGGTGCGGAACCGCCCTTCCACGAGGGGCGGTGCCGGAGGCGCAGCAAATTCGAGCGAAACGGTCGCGTCGTCCGGGCGGCGGAACCACATGGCCAGACCATGATGCTTCGAAACGCTTTCCACCGCACCCGGCAGGGCCGCCTTCAACCGTTTCGCGAAGCTCTGCGCGCCTTCCGTCTTGCCGCCGGCCACGATCACGCAAGCGCCGGGCTTCAGCCGGACCAGCGCCTGGCGCAGCCATTCCTCGTTCTGGCCACGGTGGCGGCCAAGCAGGACCAGCGCGCCGTCAAAACGTGCTCCGCCGGCCTCCGGCCAGTCCGGCTGGACCGTGAAGCCGGCCCGCGCAAGCGCATCGTGGTCGGGCCTGAAGCCCTGCAGGAGGGTCAGGTCCGCACCGAAGCCATCTGGCAGGACCAGGCCTGCCCCGATGCCGGCGGCGATCCAGCGGCCGCTGCCGGGCGTGGCGACAAGGCCCGTCGCGAAAGGATGAAACAGGATCTTCAGCCGGTCGTCATTCATCGTCCTACCCCCTCAACGGAATGAAGGCGCGGATGGAAACCACCCGCGCCTTCGTGTTCATCTCGGCAAGCCGGCGCCTCAGTCGGCGTCGTCGTCCTTGCGTTCCTTCTTCTCGCGCACGATCTCCTGACCGGTCTCCTGGTCGACAACCTTCATGGACAGGCGGACCTTGCCGCGCTCGTCGAAGCCCATCAGCTTGACGAAGACCTTGTCGCCTTCCTTGACCACGTCGGTGGTCTTGGCGACGCGCTCGGGCGCGAGCTGGGAGATGTGGACGAGGCCGTCACGCGGACCGAAGAAGTTCACGAAGGCACCGAAATCGGCGGTCTTGACGACCGTGCCCTGGTAGATCTCGCCCACTTCGGGCTCGGCCACGATGGAATGAATCCACTTCTTCGCAGCCTCGATCTCCTTGGCATTGGACGAGGCGATCTTGATCGTGCCGTCATCCTCGATGTTCACCTTGGCGCCGGTCTTCTCCACGATCTCGCGAATGACCTTGCCGCCGGTGCCGATCACGTCGCGGATCTTGTCGGTCGGGATGGTCATGACCTCGATGCGCGGTGCGAACTCGCCCACTTCGCCGCGGCTCTCGGAAATGGCCTTGGCCATCTCGTCGAGAATGTGCAGGCGGCCGTCGCGGGCCTGGTTCAGCGCGACATCCATGATCTCCTCGGTGATGCCGGCGATCTTGATGTCCATCTGCAGCGAGGTGACGCCATTGGCCGTGCCGGCCACCTTGAAATCCATGTCGCCGAGATGGTCCTCGTCACCAAGGATATCCGACAGAACCGCGAAACGGTCTTCTTCCTTGATCAGGCCCATGGCGATGCCGGCCACGGGCGCGGCCAGCGGAACGCCGGCATCCATCAGCGCCAGCGAGGTGCCGCAGACGGTGGCCATGGAGGACGAGCCATTGGACTCGGTGATCTCGGAGACCACGCGCAGCGTGTAGGGGAACTGGTCGGCGACGGGCAGCATCGGGCGGATGGCGCGCCAGGCGAGTTTGCCGTGGCCGATCTCGCGGCGACCGGGCGAGCCCATGCGGCCCGTCTCGCCCACCGAATAGGGCGGGAAGTTGTAGTGGAGCATGAAACGCTCCTTGTAGGTGCCCGTCAGGCTGTCGACATACTGCTCGTCCTCGCCGGTGCCGAGCGTGGCAACGACAATGGCCTGGGTCTCGCCACGGGTGAACAGGGCCGAACCGTGGGTGCGCGGCAGGATGCCGACTTCCGACACGATCTGGCGCACGGTCGAGAGGTCGCGGCCATCGATGCGGCTCTTGGTGTCGAGGATGTTCCAGCGCACGATCTTGGCCTGGAGCGACTTGAAGACCGTGCCGATCTGCTCGCCGGTCCACTTCGCGTCCTCGCCTTCGGCCGGAGCGAAGGCTTCCTTCACCTTGGCCTTGGCGGCGTCGACCGCCTCATAGCGCTTCTGCTTGTCGACGATCTTGTAGGCCGCGCGCAGGTCGTCCTCGGCGATCTTCAGCATCTCGCCTTCCAGTTCCGACAGATCCTCGGGCTGGAAATCGCGCGGGTCCTTGGCAGCGACCTCGGCCAGCTTGATGATCGCCTCGATGACCGGCTGGAACGCCTTGTGGCCGAACATGACGGCGCCGAGCATGACGTCCTCGGAGAGTTCCTGGGCTTCCGATTCCACCATGAGCACGGCGTCGGACGTGCCCGCGACGATGAGGTCGAGCTTGCTCTCCGGCATTTCGTCGACATGCGGGTTGAGCACGTATTCGCCGCCGATATAGCCGACGCGCGCGCCGCCGATCGGGCCCATGAAGGGCACGCCGGAAAGCGTCAGCGCGGCCGATGCGGCCACCATGGACAGCACGTCCGGATTGTTTTCCAGGTCATGCTGCACGACGGTGATGATGACCTGCGTGTCGTTCTTGTAGCCGTCGGCGAAGAGCGGACGGATCGGACGGTCGATCAGGCGGGAAACCAGCGTCTCGTTCTCGGAAGGACGGCCCTCGCGCTTGAAATAGCCGCCCGGAATCTTGCCGGCGGCGAACGCCTTTTCCTGATAGTTGACGGTCAGCGGAAAGAAGTCCTGGCCCGGCTTGGGTTCCCTGGCGGAAACGACCGTGGCAAGCACGACGGTCTCGCCATAGGTGGCGAGCACGGCGCCATCAGCCTGGCGGGCAACCTTGCCCGTTTCAAGCACGAGCGGGCGGCCGCCCCACTCGATCTCGACCTTGTGGTGGGAAAACATGTCTTGTCCTTTTCATCGGCGGAACGGGCGCGCCCCCATGTTGCCGGCGCGCCGTGCGTTCCTCATCTGTCGTATCGGACGAGCCACGGGCAAGACAGCGGGAGGCTCGATCCGATGAAGGCCCGATCCCGGCGCCTTCCAAGCATCCTGCAATCCTGCCCCATGACCTGTCCCATGGGCGGCAATCCCCTTCCGCGCGGCTTGTCTTCTGCCGCCTGCGGAACCGGGAAGCCGGCCGGGCCACCATGGCCCGAAAAGGGAAACGCAGCCGGACAAGGCCGGCTGCGTCTCCGAAGCTTAGCGGCGAATGCCCAGCTTGCCGATCAGCGTCTTGTAGCGCGCTTCGTCCTTGGCCTTCAGATAGTCCAGGAGACGGCGGCGCTGCGAGACGAGCATCAGGAGACCACGGCGGGAATGATTGTCCTTCTTGTGGCCCTTGAAATGTTCGGTCAGATTGGTGATCCGCTCGGTCAGGATGGCCACCTGCACTTCCGGCGAACCGGTGTCATTGGCAGCGGTGGCGTATTCACGAATGAGTTCCTGCTTGCGCTCAGGCGTAATCGACATCGGATTTTCCTTTCGAAAAGAGGATAAGGACGCCCAGAGCCGGGATGCCGTCCAGCACGGGCCATGAAACATCACGGCCGAAACGGCCGCGATGTGACGCTGCCTATAATGCAATTGCGGCGGAAATGAAAGCCCGCCGGTCGCGGGCGCCGCAAGGGCATGTCATTTGCCGCTTGTTCAAGCTTCACCATGGGCTAATGTCAAGCGACACAAAGGCATGATGGCAGAAAGGGATGATACCCATGACTTCGAAGACAGTGACCCGCCGCAACTTCATGGCCGCAGCCGCGGCCGTATCCATGCTCGGCCTGATGGCGGGCGGCGCCGAAGCCGCGGACAAGATCAAGGTCGGCATCCTGTCGCTCACCTCCCATGCCGGCGCCTATGTCGCCCATGAACGCGGCTATTTCGCCGACGAGGACCTCGATGCGGAACTGGTGATGTTCCAGGCGGCCGGGCCGATGGCCGTGGCGATCGCCTCCGGCGACATCGACTATGGCGTCACCGCCATGACCGGCGCCCTCATCAACCTGGCCGAAAAGGGCGCGGTGAAGGTGATCGGCGGCGCGCTGACCGAGGAGAAGGGCATTGACGGGCAGAAGATCCTTGCCTCCAACGCCGCCTACGAGGCGGGCCTCAAGTCGCCTGCCGACCTGAAGGGCAAGCGCTTCGGCATTACCGGAACAGGCTCGTCCTTCCACTACATGGCCTCCAAGATCGCCATGCAGGAAGGCTTTTCCACCGCCGACATGGAACTGGTGCCGCTGCAAAAGGTGCCGGCGGTGATCGCGGCCCTGAAATCGGGCCAGATCGACGCATGGTCCATCGTGCCGCATATCGCCAGGGGGCTCGATGGCTCCGGCGGGGCGAAGATCATCGGCGACGTGGCCGACTATATCGACGGCTACCAGGTGACCACCGTCTTCACCTCCACGGCGAACACGAGTGACAACCGCGCGGTCACCGAGCGCTTCCTGAAAGCCTATTCAAAGGGCATTGCCGATTACAACGCGGCGCTGGTGGACAAGACAGCCGGCGACGACGCCGCCAATGCCATGGTCGAACTGATCCACAAATATGTCTATACTGACCGGCCGCTGGAAAAGGCTGCCGGACCGATCAAGGCCGGCGCGATGCGGCTGCAGCCCGGCTGCAAGCTCAACATGGCCTCGGTGACAGACCAGTTCGAGTGGTTCAAGGCCGAGAAACTGGTGCCGGAGACGGCGACGCTGGAAAACCTGGTGGACACGTCCTTCGTCGAAACCTACTGACAGACGGACGCGGGGGCGGCGGACCGGCTATCGCCGCCGCCCTGCCATCTCCGGGAAGAGGATCGACGGTTGGAACTCTCGCTGCGCTCGGTCGCCAAGTCCTATGGCGGCCTGACCGTTCTGGACGGCATTTCGCTCGATATCGCATCGGGCGAAATCCTTTGCCTCGTCGGCCCGTCGGGCTGCGGCAAGTCCACCCTGCTGCGCATGATCGGCGGGCTGGAAATGCCCGACAGCGGCGCGGTGCTGCAATTGAGCGAGCCGCCGGCCAATTCGCTCAACCCGCTGACCTACATCTTCCAGGATTTCGCCCTGCTGCCCTGGCGCAGCGTGCAGGACAATGTGGCCCTTGTGCTGGAAGGCCAGCCTTCGGTTTCGCGATCCGAGCGGGCGGCGATCATTGCCGACGTGCTGGCGCGCACCAAGCTGACCGGCTTCGAGAAAGCCTGGCCGCGGCAGCTTTCCGGCGGCATGAAACAGCGCGTGGCCATTGCCCGGGCGCTGGCGGTGCGGCCTGCGGTGTTCCTGATGGACGAGCCGCTTTCGGCGCTGGACGCGCAGACGCGCGACCTGCTGATGGACGACCTCGTGCAGCTCTGGCTGCGCGAGCGTTTCACGGCGGTCTATGTCACGCACAACCTTCAGGAAGCCGTCCGGCTCGGCCACCGGGTCGCGATCCTGTCGCGCCGGCCCGGCCGGTTGCGCGACGTGGTGACCATCGACACGCCCATCGAGACGCGGCGCCACGACGATCCGGCCCTGATCGCCATCCAGCAACGGCTGTGGGATGCCATGCGCGAAGAGGCCGAAGCCGCCGACAAGGAACTGGCCGATGCCTGACAGGGACAAGGAACGCGGCCGGCCTGTGGCCTATCGCGGCGGCGGGTTCGACTACCGGCCGTCGAAACTGACCGGCGTGCTGACCTTCGTGGCGCTGGTCGCGGTCTGGGAGACGGGCAGCCGCACCGGTTTCATCTCCAATCTCGTGCTGCCGGCCCCTTCCGAGGTGCTTGCCGCCTTCGTGCAATTGTGGCGCAGCGGAGAATTGTGGGCGCATCTGGGGGCCTCGCTCTCGCGCCTCATCATGGGCTGGACGCTGGGCACGGTGCTGGGCGTGGCCTTCGGCTTCGCCATCGCGCTGTTCGCGCCGGTGCGCGCCAGCCTGACGCCGCTGGTGGCCGCGATCTTTCCCGTGCCCAAGATCGCGCTGCTTCCGCTGTTCATCATCTGGTTCGGTATCGGCGAATCCTCGAAGGTGGGACTGATCCTGTTCGGCACGTTCTTTCCCACCGTCATCGCCACCTATGGCGGGGTGGACAATGTGGACCGCTCGCTGATCCGCATGGGCCAGAGCTTCGGGCTGTCTCGGCTGGAGATTGCGCGCAAGATCCTGCTGCCGGGCGCCATGCCGGCCATCCTGTCAGGCATGCGCATCACGTCGGCCATCGCCATCATCCTGATCGTGGCGGCCGAACTGATCGCGGCGCAGAAGGGCATCGGGGCCTATATCCAGATGGCCGGATCGCTGTTCGCCACCGACCAGCTCATCGCTGGCGTGCTGGTGCTGTCTGCGCTCGGGCTCACGGTGAGCTGGCTGATCACGCTGGCGGAGCGCTGGCTCCTGCGCTGGCGGGGGTAAGGCGGCCCGTGCCGTTGTCGCTGCACCTGCGTCAAAGCGCCAGGGTCATGAAGAACGAATGCGGGTCGGGGCCGTAGTCGGCGAAGGGTCCGGTCTGGCTGAAACCGAATGAGCGGTAGAGGCGTTGCGCGGGCAGGAATTGCCCTGTCTTGCCGGTTTCCAGCGACAGGCGCGTGAGCCTGCGGCTGCGTGCCTGCGACAGGAGATGCGCCAGAAGCGCGCGTCCGACGCCTCTTCCGCGCAATTCAGCGACGGTGTGCATGGACTTGATCTCGCCCAGCCCGCCGCCATGATCCTTGAGGGCGATACATCCGGCCAGCCTTTCGCCGGCCCATGCGCTCCAGAACGTGATCGCGGGGACACGCAGCCGTTCAAGGTCGAGCGCATGGACGCTGCCTGCGGGCGTAACCGCGTGCATGTGTTCGAGATGGCGGGTCAGGAGTGCGGCGATTTCCGGCCCGCGCAAATCGTCCACGCGGATCGACAGTTCCTTCACATCAGCACCCTCGCTTCACATAGGCTCCGGGCACCATGTCCGGCCAATGGACATTCTCGCCCTGCGCCTGCGACTCAAACGGCCCGTCCACGACACAGAAGAGGCCCGGATTGAAATCAGGATAGGCGTCGGTCTCCACGACATGCGCGCCGGCACTGCCCGGCAGGACCACCCCGCGCACCGATTCCAGCGTCTTCTCGGCGCCATAGGCATCGGGCGAGCAACCGAGGATCACGTACCAGCCGCATTGCCGCTCCTGTGCGCCGGCGGGTGACACCAGCCCTGCAAGGACCGGGAAAACCGTAGCCACCGTCTTCATCCAAACCATGTTCCTGCCCCCTTTTGCGAGCCGCAAGCGGCTACAGCCATTTTTTCCAGCGAAACCAGACGAGCAAACCGGCGGCGACAACCGCCATGACGCCCAGCGCCAGCGGATAGCCCCAGGCCCAGTGCAGTTCCGGCATGTGATCGAAGTTCATGCCCCAGACACCGGCCAGGAAACTGAGCGGGATGAAAATCGTGGCGATGACGGTCAGCACCTTCATCACCTCGTTCATGCGGTTCGACATGCCGGAGAGATAGAGATCGTGCAGGCCGGTGGCGATCTCGCGGCAGGTCTCGATGATGTCGATCAGTTGCAGCACGTGGTCGTGGACGTCACGAAGATAGCGGCGCGTATCCTGCTCGATGATATCATTGCCCTCGGTACGCAACTGGCTCATCACGTCGCGGGTCGGCCAGAGCGAGCGCTTCAGCGACACCAGATCGCGCTTGAGTTCATGGAGCGCGTCGATGTCCGCGGGCTCCGGATCGAAGGTGACGACGTCCTCGATCTCCTCCAGTTGCTCGCCAAGGCTTTCGACCACCGGGAAATAGGCGTCGACGACGGCATCCATGATCGCATAGGCGAGATAGTCGCCACGGGCGGCGCGGATGCGCGGCTTGCCACGGCGCATGCGCTCGCGCACCGGATCGAGGCAGTCGTCGTCCCGCTCCTGCACCGTGATGACGAAATCGCGGCCGAAGATCAGGGATAGCTGTTCGCGTGAATTGGCCCACTGGTTGGTGACCATGTGAAGCACGACATAGGCGTAGCCGGGATAGTCTTCCGCCTTGGGGCGCTGCTGGAGGTCCACCACGTCTTCCAGGACAAGGGGATCAATGCCGAAGAGATGGCCGAGCGTCTCGAAGAACAGGGTGTCGCCGGTGCCAACGATATCCAGCCAGACGCGGCCGCCCCTGGAACGCAAGGCGGCCACATCCTCCAGGCGGATATTCTCACGCTCCTCGAATGTCTCTTCGCTCCAGGCGATGACGCGCATCACCGGTTGGGCTGCGGCCGGATCGGCTACCAGCGTGCCGGGCGGCGCACCGACGGGCGCCCGGCTGCGGGTGATGATGGATTTACGCCGGCGACGGCTCTTGCGGGCGCCGATCATCGGCCCGTCCCCGCCAAATAAAAGGGAGGGCGGGTGCGGCGTCCGGAAAAGAGATCCCTGGCCTGCACGGTTCGCCTCCCCGCTTCATCCATCGCCAGCGCTTGCCATGCCCGCATTCTCGCAGGCCGGCCGGTCTTTTGCCAGCGCCAAAAGCCGCGCAGACGCCCCGGTTCAGGCGAAGACGCGGCGCGGATGGAACTGGCCGGCCGAAACGGCGCCGATGGCGACGAGCCGGCCGCGCGCCGTCACATAGGCCTCCTCGGCTTCCACAGGCGCGTCGCGCCCGCGCAGGATGACCGGATTGCCCAGGCGCACACGGGTGGCCGCATCATCGGTCAGCGCGACATGGGGCAGATCCTCAAGCGCTGCCTGGGTGTCGATCATCAGCGCGTCAAGGGCAGCGAAACGCTCCTTGGCCGACGCCTCCTCGCCAAGCGCATCGCCTGCCGCGCGGGCTGCCTCCAGTTCCTCGACGGTGACGAGATCCTCGGCGGTGAACGGGGCGACCTCCTCGCGGCGCAGCGAGGCCACGTGACCATGGCAGCCGAGCTGGCGGCCCATGTCACGGGCGAGGCTGCGCACATAGGTGCCCTTGCCGCAGGCCACCTCGAATGTCGTGGTATTTTCGTCCATGGCCGTGATGTCGATGGAAAAGATCTCGACCTCGCGGGCGGGGATATCCACGTCCTCGCCGTCGCGGGCCATGTCATAGGCGCGCTCACCGTCGATCTTGATGGCGGAGAATTGCGGCGGCACCTGCATGATGATGCCGAGATAGCCGGGCAGGATTGCCTCCACCTCGGCGCGCGTGGGGCGGTTGTCCGACGTGGCGGTCACCGCGCCTTCCAGATCGTCGGTGGACCGTTCCTCGCCCCAGGCGACGATGAAAGTGTAGACCTTCTCGCCTTCCATGACATAGGGCACGGTCTTGGTGGCATCGCCCAGCGCGATGGGCAACATGCCCGAGGCCAGCGGATCGAGCGTGCCGGCATGGCCGGCCTTCTGGGCGTTGAACAGCCATTTCACCTTGGACACCGCCTGGGTCGAACCCATGCCCGCCGGCTTGTCGAGGATGATCCAGCCGGAAATGTCCCGGCCCTTCTTCTTGCGTTGCCGCGCCATGCCTAGTCTTCTTCGTTGTCGTTGTCGTTGTCGTCGTCGTGGCCGAGATCGCGCGCCACTTCCGGCGAGTGCAGCAATTCGTCGATCTTGCGGAAATTGTCGAAAGACGTGTCCAGCCGGAAGCGGAAATCCGGCATGTATTTCATCTGCCGTAGCGCCCCGGATACGCGGCCGCGGATGAATTTCGCGTTGGCCGCCAGCGCCTTGATGACCGGCTGACCGTCTTCCATGCCAAGCGGTGTCACATAGGCGGTGGCGATCTTCAGGTCCGGCGACATGCGCACCTCATTGACCGAGATCACCGCGGTTTCAAGCAGCGGATCGCGTACCTCGCCACGCTGCAAGACTTCGGCCAACGCGTGGCGCACCTGTTCGCCCACCCGCAGCTGGCGCTGCGACGGGCCCCTGGAACTTTCTGATCGTGCCATGGTCCTGTCCCTGATTCACGGGCGCGGAATGGAACCGCGGCCCGTGCGTCAATAGGCCGAACCGGCTCGAGACCGGTCCGGCATGCGTTTTCCGTGCTTACGCTCAGAGCGTGCGCGCCACCTGCTCCACGCGGAAGCATTCGATGACATCGCCCTGGCGGATGTCGTCGTAGTTCTCGAAGGCCATGCCGCATTCCTGGCCGCCATTGACCTCGGAAACCTCGTCCTTGAAGCGCTTGAGCGTCTTGAGCTTGCCTTCGTGGATGACGACGTTGTCGCGCAGCAGGCGCACACCGACGCCACGCTCGACCTTGCCCTCGGTCACACGGCAACCCGCGACCTTGCCGACCTTGGTGATGTTGAACACCTCCAGAATCTCGGCATAACCGAGGAAGGTTTCGCGGCGCTCCGGCGAGAGCAGGCCCGACATGGCCGCCTTCACGTCATCCACGAGATTGTAGATGATGTTGTAGTAGCGGATCTCGATGCCCGCCTGTTCGGCGGCGTCGCGTGCCTGCTTGTTGGCACGCACGTTGAAGCCGATGATGGCGGCATTGGACGCTTCGGCGAGCGAGATGTCGGATTCGGTGATCGCGCCGGCACCGGAGTGGATGATGCGGGCACGCACCTCGTCGGTGCCAAGCTTTTCCAGCGCTGCGGCAATGGCCTCGACAGAACCCTGCACGTCGCCCTTGATGAGCAGCGGGAATTCCGCCGTGTCGGAAGCCCTGGCCTGCGCCATCATCTGTTCCAGCGAACCGCGCGAACCGGCCTGGCGGGCCACGGCCATCTCGCGCGCCTTGCGCTGGCGGTATTCCGAGATCTCGCGCGCCTTTGCCTCGTTCTCGACCACATGGAAGGTGTCGCCGGCCTGCGGCGTTCCCTGGAGACCAAGGATTTCCACCGGCATGGCGGGACCTGCCTCCTTGATCTGGTCGCCACGATCATTGACCAGTGCGCGGACACGGCCCCATTCGTTGCCGGCCACGAGGATGTCGCCGGTGCGCAGCGTGCCGGCCTGCACCAGAACCGTGGCGACGGAGCCGCGGCCCTTGTCGAGCTTGGCTTCCACAACCGCGCCCTCGGCGGGCCGGTCCGGATTGGCGGTCAGTTCCAGCACCTCGGCCTGCAGCAGGATGGCCTCCAGCAGCCCGTCAAGATTGGTACCCTTGAGCGCGGAGACCTCCACGTCCATCGTCTCGCCACCCATGGTTTCGACGAACACCTCGTGCTGAAGCAGTTCGGTGCGCACCTTCTGGGCGTCGGCGGCGGGCTTGTCGATCTTGTTGATCGCCACGATGATCGGCACGCCGGCAGCCTTGGCGTGATTGATGGATTCGATCGTCTGCGGCATGACGCTGTCATCGGCCGCCACCACCAGAATGGCAATGTCGGTGATGTTGGCGCCGCGCGCGCGCATGGCGGTAAAGGCCGCGTGGCCGGGCGTATCGATGAAGGTGATCTTCTGCCCGTTCTTTTCCACCTGATAGGCGCCGATATGCTGGGTGATGCCGCCCGCCTCGCCGGAGACGACGTTGGCATTGCGGATCGCGTCGAGCAGCGAGGTCTTGCCGTGGTCGACGTGGCCCATGATGGTAACCACGGGCGGACGCGCCTTCAGATCCTCGGCCTTGTCCTCGACGTTGAGGATGGCGTCCTCGACATCGGATTCCGATACGCGCTTGACGGTATGGCCGAAGTCGTTGGCGATCAGTTCCGCCGTGTCGGCGTCGATAATGTCGCCGGGCTTTATCATCTGGCCCTGCTTCATCATGTATTTCACGACATCGACGGCGCGCTCGGCCATGCGGTTGGCCAGTTCCTGAACGGAAATCGTTTCCGGCAGGATGACCTCGCGCACGATCTTCTCGCGCGGCTCCTGCTGCATGGAGCGCTTGAACTTCTCCTGCCTGCGGCGCATGGAGGACAGCGAACGGCCACGGCCCTCGCCATCGTCATTGAGCGCGCGGTTGAGCGTCAGCTTGCCAGAGCGGCGGCCTTCATCGCCACGCGGGCGGGCCGGAGCACGCGGCGCGGCTTCGGGCTTGGCGGGGGCGCCGCGCTTGACGCCACCACGGGCCTTTTCCCCGGTCTCTTCCTCATCGGCAGGAGCCGGAGCCGGCTTGGCGGCCTTGGCGGGTTCGGCATCGCGCTTGCGCTGCTTTTCTTCCGACATGGCCTGGGCCTCGGCCTCGGCGCGCTGGCGGGCGGCCTCCTCGGCCTCCTGGCGTTCGCGCTCGGCGCGTTCGCGGGCGCGGCGCTCGTCTTCCTCGGCACGGCGGCGCGCTTCTTCCTCGGCGCGGGCGCGTTCCTCGGTTTCGCGGGCCTTCGCCTCCTCAAGGGCACGGCGGCGCGCATCCATTTCGCCGCTGGACAGACCGGAACCGCGCGAGGGCGACTGGACCGGGCGCGGCGCAGGCTTGGGCCGCGCCGGCGCCTGGGGGCGCGCAGCAGCGGGAGCCGAGGGCGCCGCGGGCGCTGCCGGTGCGGCAGGCTTGGCCGTTTCCGCAGCCGGCTTCTCGTCCGGGCGGGTGAACTTGCGCTTCTTGGTCTCGACAACGACCGCCTTGGTGCGCCCGTGGCTGAAATTCTGCCGCACCACGCCCTGCTCGTTCCCGCCACGCTTGATCGTGAGGGTCTTCTTGGAGGCTACGTGGAGGGTCTTGTCGTCGCCCGATTTGCTATCGCTCATCTATCATCCTTTGCGGCTTTGGCCGCATCCGTCTCGTTGCCGGGACCTTCCCGGTATTCCTGCAACGCAACTATGCGTCTGACCGCTGCCCGACCGGCCTGTCCGTCGAGCACGGCTGCATGTATCACATTTGCGCCCCCGATTGCCAAACCCAATTCGGCCTCGGGAAAGAGTTTGAACGCCGGTATAACCGGACCATCCATATATTCAACCGCCCGGCGCGCCTGATCGAGCTTGCGCACCCCGTCGGGTGCGGCTTCATGGGCGTGAAGAACGGCGACCGCCTGGCCGGAGCGCACCGCCGCATCGCACTTGGACGCGCCAGTGACAAACTGACCGGCCTTTCTTGCCATCAATATGGCCCCGAGCGCCGATTTTGCCAACAATTGGTCAACAAGCGAACCCAGATCGGGATCGGCGAGGACCTCCGCCTTCAAGGCACGACGGAAGAGCTTCTTGCGGACCGCCTGGTCCACATGGCTCCGGCTTGCAGTCACCCAGCAGCCCCGGCCCGGCAGGTTGCGCTTGAGATCGGGAACGACGGACAGATCCGGCCCGGCGACGAAACGGATCAGCCGATCCGGCTCGCCCACCTGACGCGTAACGATGCAAGTCCGTTCGGCCATCGTCTCCAATCAGCGCTCCTCGCCCTGCCCGACGCTGCCCGGGCCATCAGGCCCCGGCCTCCGGCTGGATTTCCTCGCCGCCGGCAGCGGCGTCCCCGGTCATTTCCTCTTCGCCCTCGTCACCGGCATCGGCGGCGAGATCCTCCTCGCTGACCCAGCCGGCCATGACGCGCGCGGCCATGACCATTTCCTCGGCTTCGGCATGTGTCGTCCCGAATGGCGTGAAGACGCCATCGTGAACGGTGGTCTCGCCATCCTTGCGCTCACGCCAGCCGACGAGATCGTCGGCGGCATAGCCGGCGAAGTCCTCGATCGTCTTGACGCCATCCTCACCGCAGGCCGCCATCATGGCGGTGGTCATGCCGGGCACCTGCCGCAACTCATCCTCGACGCCCAGCGAACGGCGCTTCTCGTCCAGCTCCGCCTCGATGGCTTCCAGGAAGTCGCGGGCACGGTTCTGGATTTCCTGGGCCGTGTCCTCGTCGAAGCCGTCGATGGACGAAATCTCGTCGAGATCGACATAGGCCACTTCCTCGACGGAGGTGAAGCCTTCCGACGCCAGCACCTGGCCGACCATCTCGTCGACGTTCAGCGCATCCATGAACAGGTTGGAGCGCTCCAGGAACTCCTTCTGGCGGCGCGAGGATTCCTCTTCCTCGGTCAGGATGTCGATGTCCCAGCCGGTGAGCTGCGACGCCAGGCGCACGTTCTGGCCGCGCCGGCCGATGGCAAGGCTCAACTGCTCGTCGGGAACCACGACCTCGATGCGCTCGGCATCCTCGTCAAGCACCACCTTGGCCACTTCGGCGGGCTGAAGCGCATTGACGATGAACGAGGCGGCATCCGGCGACCAGGGGATGATGTCGATCTTCTCGCCCTGCAATTCGCCGACGACGGCCTGCACGCGGCTGCCGCGCATGCCGACGCAAGCGCCAACGGGATCGATGGAGGAGTCGCGGCTGACAACGGCGATCTTGGCGCGCGAGCCCGGGTCACGGGCCACGGACTTGATCTCGATGATGCCGTCGTAGATTTCCGGCACTTCCATCTGGAAGAGCTTGGCCATGAATTGCGGATGGGTGCGCGACAGGAAGATCTGCGGCCCACGCGGCTCACGGCGCACATCGTGGACATAGGCGCGCACGCGGTCGCCATATTTGAAGATCTCGCGCGGGATCAGTTCATCGCGACGGATGATGGCCTCGCCGCGGCCCAGATCGACGATCACATTGCCATATTCGACGCGCTTGACGGTGCCGTTGACGATTTCGCCGACGCGGTTCTTGTATTCCTCGAACTGGCGGTCGCGCTCGGCCTCGCGCACCTTCTGCACGATCACCTGCTTGGCCGACTGCGCGGCGATGCGGCCGAAATCGAGCGGGGGAAGCTGCTCGGCGATCTGGTCGCCGATTTCGGCATCGGCATTGCGCGAGCGGGCCTCTTCGAGCGAAATCTGGGTGGAGAAATCCTCCACCGCCTCGACCACGTCCATGATGCGCTGCAGCTTCATCTCGCCGGTGTTGGGATTGATGTCGACGCGGATGTTCGTCTCCTGACCGTAGCGCGAGCGCGCGGCCTTGCCGATGGCGTCCGCCATCGCCTGGATGACAATGCTCTTGTCGATCGATTTCTCGCGCGCCACCGCATCGGCGATCTGGATGAGTTCAAGCCTGTTTGCACTGATGGCCATGTTCGGTCTCCCTTGTGGAAATCCCGCCCGGCCCTGCCTGGTCGCGGGATTTCAAGCCGTCAATCCTCGTTGTCCGTTTCGTCGGCGTCCGCCTCGTCGGCCACGCCGCCCTTCTTCTTGCGCGCCTTGCGCGCCGCCTTGTCCTTCTTCAGCGCGTCGCGGATCAGGTCATCGGTCAGGACG
The DNA here is from genome assembly GCA_020637775.1 of Brucellaceae bacterium. Taxonomy (GTDB): domain Bacteria; phylum Pseudomonadota; class Alphaproteobacteria; order Rhizobiales; family Rhizobiaceae; genus Zhengella. The sequence continues at coordinate 303,805 of JACKJV010000001.1, forward strand.
AGCCTGGCATCGGCGACCGTGTCGAAGGGGATTTCCACCACCGGCTCGTCGCCATAGCTCATCTGGTCGCGCTCCAGCGTGAAGCCATCCTCCGACACGGCGGCGATCCTGCCCTTGAAGCGCTTGCGCCCGTCCACCAGAACCGCCGTTTCCAGCTTCACCAGATGGCCCTGCCAGTCGGAAAAATCCGATTTGCGCACCATGGGCCGGTCGATGCCGGGCGAAGACATTTCCAGGTGATAGGCGCCGTCCACCGGGTCATCCACGTCGAGGGCCGGCGAAATGGCGCGCGACAGTTCCTCGCAGTCCTCCACGGTGATCGTTCCGTCCGGGCGCTCGGCCATGATCTGCAGCGTCAGCCCGTTCTGGCCGGACAGGCGCACACGCACCAGGCGAAAGCCCATGGACACGATCACCGGCTCCACGATGGCCGCGATCCGCGCATCGATACCCGTTTCCCTGATGATCCGATCGTCCGTGTTGTCCAATGGTTTCCCTATTCGTCTATCGCCGGCCGCCAACGACCTTCCGCCCTGCCCGGGTAATAAAAAAGAGCGGGACCGGCGGGACCCACTCTCCGTCATGCGACCAAGAATTCGCGCCTCATATAGGCCTGTTCGGCGCAAAACGCAAGCGGCCTGCGGGAACGGCCGGCTTCCGGCCCAATCATGGCCTCAACGGCGCACTTTCCGGCACGCTGCCACGCCCGCGCGCGCGCTTGCAGCGGTCGGAGCAATAGCGGACATTTTCCCAGTCGCGGGCCCATTTGCGCCGCCACGCAAAGGGCCGCCCGCAGGCCGCGCAGATCTTCTGCGGCAGCCCGTTGCGCTTGAGATGCCTCTTTGCGGGTTTGTCATCCATGACCCGGACTTGGTGCGGGGCGAACCGCCTGCAAGCGGTCAGGCGCGAAAAAACGTGAGATAGGCCGGCGTCCGGCCTTCGCGGATCGCCTTGGCTTCGTAGCGGGTGCCCGGCCAACCCTCGTAGGGCGTATGCCAATCGGCAGCGGTTTCCGCATGCCAGCGGAAGGACGGGTGGGCGCGGCAATGCTGAAGCGTCCAGTTGACATAGGTATCGATGTCGGAGGCGAAGCGGAACCGCCCGCCAGGCGCCAGGACGCGGGCAAAGCGTTCGAGATTGGTGCCGTTGACGAAGCGGCGCTTCCAGTGACGCTTCTTGGGCCAGGGATCCGGATAGAAAAGGTCTATGCCGGCGATGGATGCGTCCGGCAGCCAGTCGAGCACACGCGTGGCGTCGTCGTCATAGAGGCGCAGGTTGGCGCGCGGCTCGATGTCGAGCTGGCGGCACATCTTCGCCATGCCGTTGACGAAGGGTTCGATGCCGATGAAGCCGGTTTGCGGCCAGCGTCCGCTTTCATGATGCAGATGCTCGCCACCGCCAAAGCCGATCTCGAGGCGCACGGCCGAAACCGGTGCCTCGAAGAGCGTTTCCAGCCTTGCCGGCGCAGGCATGGTCAGGTCGACACGCAGGCGCGCGAGCGTGTCCTCCAGGGTTTCGGCCTGGAGAGGACGCAGCGTCTTGCCGTGGCGACGGCCGAAGAACGCCTCGCTCGCCCTGCTCTTGCGTCCTTCAGCGCCCATGCCTGTCGATCCCGCGTCCGCTCACACGTCCTTGACCGCGGCCTTGATCGCCTTGACGAGATCCGTCTTCTCCCAGGAAAACGAGCCGTCGCGGCCAGCCTTGCGCCCGAAATGGCCATAGGCGGCGGTGCGGGCATAAATCGGCTTGTTGAGATCGAGATGCTTGCGGATGCCGCGCGGCGTCAGGTCCATGACCCTGGCCACCGCCTTTTCCAGCACCGCATCATCCACCTCGCCGGTGTCGTGGGTGTTCACGTAGATCGACAGCGGACGAGCCACGCCGATGGCATAGGAAAGCTGGATCGTGCAGCGCTCGGCAAGACCGGCAGCGACGATGTTCTTGGCCAGGTAGCGGGCGGCATAGGCGGCCGAGCGGTCGACCTTGGTCGTGTCCTTGCCGGAGAAGGCGCCGCCGCCATGGGGCGCCGCGCCGCCATAGGTGTCAACGATGATCTTGCGGCCGGTCAGGCCGGCATCGCCATCCGGGCCGCCGATGACAAAGGCGCCGGTCGGGTTGATATACCACTTGCAGTCGTCCGCGATCGGCAGATCGCCAAGGGCTTCACGCACATAAGGTTCCACCACGGAGCGCACCCTGGCCGAGTCCCAGCTTTCGTCCATGTGCTGGGTGGAGACGACGATGGACGTCACCTCGACCGGCCTTCCGCCTTCATAGCGCACCGTCACCTGGCTCTTGGCGTCGGGGCCGAGCTGGCCGGCGTCACCTTCCCCGGCATGGCGCGCGGCAGCGAGCCGCTCCAGGATCTTGTGAGCGTAGTAGATCGGCGCAGGCATGAGCTCGGGTGTCTCGTTGCAGGCATAGCCGAACATGATGCCCTGGTCGCCGGCACCTTCCGAGCCCTGCTCGTCGGCGGCACTGTCCACGCCCTGGGCGATATGGGCCGACTGGCTGTGCAGAAGCACTTCGATCCTGGCCGTCTTCCAGTGGAAATCGTCCTGTTCGTAGCCGATGGACCGGATGGCCTTGCGCGCGGCGGACTTGAACTTGGCGGGGTTGATGACCGGCTCGCCGCGCTTGTTGATGACGATGTTGCCGTCCTTGTCCTTCTTCATGAGGGAATCGGGAACACGGACTTCGCCCGCAATGACCACACGGTTCGTCGTCGCCAGCGTCTCGCAGGCCACGCGCACCGACCAGGGATCGGTTCCGGTCTTTTTCGCCTCACGGTAAACGAGGTCCACGATCTCGTCGGAAATACGGTCGCACACCTTGTCCGGGTGGCCTTCGGAAACGGATTCGCTAGTGAAGATGTAGTCTGCACGCGCCATGGGAGGTCCCCTCAAGAAAAAAGCGGCGCACCATCGCGGTCACGCCGGGCGGACGCCTTGTGCCAACAGGGCTCATGCGCGTCAACCGTCTGCGGATTTCAAAATCCACAAACGTCCGCCCGTTGCGTCCCCGCAACATGAATCGACTGGTTATGGGCTGAGTCCGTCCGCAGACAGGAGGCCTATTCGGCCTCGACATCTCCCAATGTGCGGACGAGATCAATGACCTTGCGGCGAACCTTCGGGTCGGTGATTCGCACGAATGCGCGGTTGAGCTGGAGCCCTTCGGTCGAATTCAGGAAGTCGACCACGTAGGAGGTCGAATTGTCTTCAGCCAGACCCTCTGACGATCCGGACTGGCCCGGCGCGTCCTCGAAGAAAAAGGCGACGGGGACCTGCAGCACGTCCGAGATCGCCTGGAGCCGGCTGGCGCCGACACGGTTGGTGCCCTTTTCGTATTTCTGAATCTGCTGGAACGTGATGCCGAGGCTTTCGCCCAGCTTCTCCTGGCTCATGCCAAGCATGTTCCTGCGCAACCTGATCCGGCTTCCAACGTGGATGTCGATCGGGTTCGGTTTCTTCTTGTTTTCTGCCATTTTTTCCTCGCCGTGTGCCACGGACGTTTGTTTGCGGTTCTTGCCCAGCTCGAAAACCCTTGCGCCGCATGCCCCCACGTGCATCGATCTTGCGGTCGGCCGTCCTATGCCGGAAGTTGCACTATGTGCCTGCTCTCACCACCGTGTCAATTCGGCCGCACTCTTGCCACAAAGGTAAAAATCAAGGCGACAAGGAAGCTTATAACATTAGTGAACACGCTGTTCACTAAAATATTCCATCCGGCCGCGTCAACCGGTGCCAGCAAAACGTGCGCATCCAGCGTTGCCACGGAATCGAGCGCAAGGGCATCCACGACCCGGCCGCGCGCATCGACATGGGCGCTGATCCCGTTGTTGGCGGCCCTGACCAGCGGCAGACCCAGTTCCACCGCGCGTATCTGTGCCTGGCGGAAATGCTGCCAGGGCCCGGGCGTGTGTCCGTACCAGGCATCGTTGGTGACATTGACGATCAGGTTCGCCGGATTGCCGGCCGCCTTGCCGGCCTCAAGGGGAAAAATGATCTCGTAGCAGACGAGGGGAAGCGCGGTGACGCCGCCGGGCAAATCCAGCGTGCGGCGGGTCGCGGCAGGGGTGAACTGCCCCGGCGCGGTGGCAATCTGGCTCAGGCCCAGCGATGCCAGCAGGCCCGGCAAGGGCAGGTATTCTCCGAACGGCACCAGATGCATCTTGTCGGCGGCGTCGATGATCTCGCCCTTGTCGTTGATCGCGGTGATGGCGTTGTAGAACCGTGCCGACGGCGTGGAGACGTCGCCTTCGGCCCGGACAGCGCCGGCAAGCAGGATCTGCCCCGGCTGCAAGGCCGCGGCAATGGCCGAGAGGACTTCGGGGCGCTCGGTGAGAAGCCAGGGCACCGAGGTTTCCGGCCAGATGACGAGCTGCGGCAGCGGATCGCCTTCGGCCGGCGGACGGCGGGTCATCTCCAGATAGGTCTCGAAAATCGTGTTGCGCGTGTCCGGGTTCCATTTCATCGCCTGGTCGATGGACGGCTGGACCAGGCGAACATCGATCGAGGGCGCGCCGGCGGGATCGGGCTGTGACAGCCGCCAGTACCCGAAGCCGGCATGGGCGGCGGCGAGCGCGAAAGCGACGGCAAGTCCGGCCCTGCGCCACGCGATGCCGGCAAGCAATGCCGGCGCGGCGAAGACGTAGACGGCGGCCACGTTCATGCCCAGAACGCCGATGACGGCGGCGCTCTGCATGAGCACGGGCACCGGCATGGCCGCCTGGCCCACCGGGTTCCACGGAAAGCCGGTGAACAGGAACGAACGCGCCCATTCGGCGGCGCCGAACCCGAAGGCGAGCGCGAAGATGCGGCCGAGATCGTGGCGCCAGAGCGGACGGGCCAGCGCGCAGGCGAGGCCGAAGAAGAGTGCGAGCACGGCAGGAAGGCCGAGGACGGCAAAGGGCATGGCCCAGGCATGGGCGTCGGCTTCCACCAGCAGGGCGGCGCCGATCCACCAGAGGCCGGCCAGGAAATAGCCGAAGCCGAACCACCAGCCGGTGGCGAAGAAGGCGGTCAGGCGGGCCGGAAAGCCGCGCCCGCCATCCCCTGCCGCGCCATCGAGCAGCCAGACCAGCACGGGAAAGGAAATGAAGCAGGCGGCGAAGAAATCGAAAGGCGGCTGGGCCAGAACGGCAAGGGCACCGGCGGCAAATGCCGCGGCGCGTCGCCTCCAGCCCCACAAGAGGACAATCCTGCCTGCCAGCCGCTCCATCGCGCTCCCGCGTCGTTGAGCCGCGATGTCACGAATCACGGCCCTCCAGACTTAGAATATCCGTGTTGGTCAAGGAAGGGCCGGCAACCATCCGGAGGCGGATGGAGCCTGGAACGCCCCGCCGGCGGGCCGGCGGGGGGCACAGTCAGCCTGTCTGTGAGCGGGCTGGTGTATCGGCCATGTCCGGCAGGGCTTCGGCGCCCTGTTCCGCCGGTGCCTGCTGTTCCGTCGGCAAGGTCGCCGCGCCGGCGGTGTTGGCAGGCTTTTGCGGCGCACGGCGCCTGCCATGGCCGGCGCGCACCTGCACGATCCGGACGCGCTTGACGCGGCGCGGATCGGCATCGAGCACATGGAATTCGAAGCCCGGAATGGCCTGCACCACTTCGCCGCGCACGGGCACACGGCCGAGCGTGTTGAAGATCATGCCGCCGACCGTATCGACATCCTCCTCGTGCTCGCCCGCCGAGAAGCCGCTGCCGATCATGCGCGCCACCTGATCGATTTCGGCACGGGCATCCACCACGAAGACCCCGTCCTCGGTGCGCGTGACCATCGGCTCGTCGTCGTCATGCTCGTCCTCGATGTCGCCGACCACCATTTCGACGATGTCTTCCAGCGAGACCAGCCCGTCCGTGCCGCCATATTCGTCGATCACCAGCGCCATCTGGATACGCGCGGCGCGCATGCGCGCCATCAGGTCCGAGGCGAACATCGAAGGCGGCACGAAAAGCACAGGCCGGATGACCGAAAGGTCGGAGACTGGACGGGAGAGTTCCACGACCGACAGGTCGAGGTCCGCCGGGCGCTGCTGGCCGGCATCCTTGCGCGGGCGCCCGCGCCGCTTGCCGCGGGCCACCCGGGCAATGTGGTTCAGCACGTCGCGGATATGGATCATGCCGCGCGGGTCGTCGAGCGTCTCGTGATAGACCGGCAGGCGCGAATGGCCGGAATTTTCCAGCGCCACCAGCAATTCGCCCAGCGTGGTGGACAGGTCCACGGCGTCGATCTCGGCGCGCGGCACCATGACATCCTCCACCCGCAATTCGCGCAGGGTGAGAATGTTGTTCAGCATGGCGCGCTCCTCGGGCGAGAAGGCGTCCTTGTGATGGTTTTCCTCCGACAGCGCGTCGGTCAGATCCTCACGCAGGCTGGATGTGTTGCGCGCGCGCAAGACATCTGCAATCCGGCGGAGAAACGGCCGGTTGCGGGAGGAATCCGGTTGGGCACCCGGACTGGGGGGCTCCTGTTGAGAATCGGCTGTTTTCGGCGCGCCGGCCGCCGCTTGTGGGTCGTTCATCGTTCCTTTGCCGGTCCGCCTTCCCGGTCCGCATAGGGATCGGGAATGCCAAGACCCTCCAGAATGGCGGTCTCGAGACCTTCCATCAATTCGGCCTCTTCATCATCCAGGTGATCATATCCCAAAAGATGAAGAAAACCATGAATCACCAGATGCGTGAGATGGTGATCGAAAGGCTTGTTGTCCAGTGCTGCCTCGCGCTCCACGGTCTGGCGGGCGATCACGATATCGCCAAGCACCGGCGGAAAAGGATCGCCGGGCGCCAGGTCGAAGGCAGGAAAGGACAGCACGTTGGTCGGTTTGTCCTGGCCGCGCCACTCGCCATTGAGTGCGCGGATGCGGTCGTCTCCGGTGAAAACCAGGCTCAGTTCGCAGCCTGCCGCATCGCGGTCGAGACGGTTGAGCACGGCGGCGACAGCGCGGCGTGACAGGGACGCAAGCTGCTCTTCCGGCAGCCAGCCGTCTTCCTCGACCATGATATCCAGTTGCGGCGATGCGGCCGTCATGATTGCCCTCAGTCCGCTCCCCGGGGTGGCCGGACCGGTTGCTGCCCCGCGGTATCCGCATCATAGGCCTTGACGATTTCGGCGACGAGCGGATGACGGACCACGTCCTTGTCATTGAAACGCACCGTGACGATGCCAGGCACATCGGAAAGAACCCGCAGGGCTTCCACAAGCCCGGACTTGACGTTGGGCGGCAGGTCGATCTGGCTCGGGTCGCCTGTCACGATCATGCGCGCGCCCTCGCCGAGGCGGGTCAGGAACATCTTCATCTGCATGGAGGTTGTGTTCTGCGCCTCGTCCAGGATCACGGCGCAATGGGCCAGCGTGCGGCCGCGCATGAAGGCCAGCGGCGCGATCTCGATGACGCCGGCGGCCAGCGCCCGCTCCACCTTGTCGGCAGGCATCATGTCGTAGAGCGCGTCGTAAAGCGGGCGCAGATAGGGATCGACCTTTTCCTTCATGTCGCCGGGCAGGAAGCCCAGCCGCTCGCCGGCCTCCACGGCCGGACGCGACAGGATGACCCGTTCCACCTGGCCGCGCTCCAGCAGCATGGCCGCATGGGCCACCGCCAGATAGGTCTTGCCCGTGCCGGCGGGCCCGATGCCGAAGACGAGTTCGGCGCGGTCGAGCGCGCGCATGTAGGCGTCCTGGTTGGGCGTGCGGGCATGGATGGTGCGCTTGCGCGTGGATATCTGCGCGGCGGCCAGCTTGCCGCCGGTTTCCATCGTTGGCAGTTGCAGCTGATCATCGGCGGCGATGGCCATGCGGATGGCGCCATCGACATCGGAGGCTTCCACCTCCGCGCCCTTCTGCAAGAGGCCGTAGAGATAATCGAGCGCGCGGCGCGCCTGTTCGGAGGCGGACGGCTCGCCCTTGATGGAGACCTGGTTGCCCTTCGAGCGGATGTCGACGCCCAGCTTCTGCTCGACGCGGGCCAGGTTCTGGTCGAACGGGCCGTAGAGCGCGGAAGCCAGACGGTTGTTGTCAAAGGTCAGGACGATGTGCGCCATGTCGGAGGCGCCGGCGGGAATCTGCTTCAGTTCGCTTGAAGCGGTCAACGATGTCTCCTCGTCACCTGGCCCCGATCCTCGACCCGAAAAGGCTGTTGGATCCGGCCTTCGTGATTCGCACATTCACAATGTCGCCGATTTCGATGTCAGTTTCATCAAGAATCACAGGCTGGAGCCAAGGGCTGCGGCCGACCTTCTGGCCGTCATGCCGGCCCGGCTTCTCCACCAGCACATCCATGGCGCGGCCGACCAGCGACTGCGCGAAGGCGCCCTGCTGCTCCACCAGAAGCGCCTGCAAGGCCTGCAGCCGCGCATCCTTGACGCCCGCCGGCACCTGGTCCTCCAGCTCGGCGCCCGGCGTTCCCGGCCGCGGCGAATACTTGAAGGAAAAGGCCTGGGCGTAGGTCACATCGCGGATCAGGCGCATGGTGTCTTCGAAATCCGCGTCGGTCTCGCCCGGAAAGCCGACGATGAAATCGCCCGACAGCGCAATGTCGGGGCGGGCGGCGCGGATACGGTCGACCAGCCGGCGATAGTCGTCGGCGGTGTGCTTGCGGTTCATCGCCTTGAGGATGCGATCGGAGCCGGCCTGAACGGGCAGGTGCAGGTAGGGCATCAGCGCGGCCAGGTCGCGATGGGCGGCGATCAGCGCGTCATCCATGTCGCGCGGATGGCTGGTCGTGTAGCGCAGGCGCTCCAGACCGTCGATTTCGGCCAGCGCGAAAAGCAGTTGTCCCAGGCCCCATTCACGGCCATCCGGGCCTTCGCCATGCCAGGCATTGACGTTCTGTCCGAGCAGGGTGATCTCACGCACACCGGCTTCGGCCAATTGCCGGGCCTCGGCGACGATCTGCGAAACGGGCCGGGAAATCTCGGCGCCGCGCGTATAGGGCACAACGCAGAAGGTGCAGAACTTGTCGCAGCCTTCCTGCACGGTGAGAAATGCGGTGACGCCGCGCGCCTGAACGCGCCTGCGGTCGGCGGCGGGCAGGTGCTCGAACTTGTCCTCGGCGGGAAAATCCGTCTCGACCGAACGCTGGCCGGCCTTCGCCTGGCGCACGAATTCGGGAATGCGGTGATAGGTCTGCGGGCCCGCCACAAGGTCGACGGCGGGCTGGCGGCGCATGATCTCGGCGCCTTCGGCCTGTGCCACGCATCCGGTGACACCGATGAGAAGCTCCGCGCCGGCGGCCTTGCGCGCATCCTTCATCTGGCGCAGCCGGCCCAGTTCCGAATAGACCTTCTCAGCCGCCTTCTCGCGAATGTGGCAGGTGTTGAGCAGGACGAGATCGGCCTCCTCCGGGGAGGCGGCTTCGCCATAGCCTTCGGCGGCCAGGGCATCGGCCATGCGCTGGCTGTCGTAGACATTCATCTGGCAGCCGTAGGTCTTCACGAAGACCTTCTTCTGCGGGGCTGTGGCATCCGGCCGGTCAGCGGCGGCCGTTTCCTGCGTGTCGGTCGTCTGGATCGTCATACGGCCTCCTTAGTGCAAAAGGGCGGCGAAATACAGGCATTTCGGAAGGGCGCGGATCATGGACGCAACGGCAGTCCGGCGTCGCGGCGCCGCTCCACCATCATGGCGCGCACCCTCGCCTCCAGTTCCCGGGTCACGGCCTTGCGGTCGGATCCGGCGGTGAAGGCGATGGCTTCGCCGACGATGACCTCCGCATCGACACCGCCATCGCCGGCAATACGCATCAGGTGGGGCGCCAGATCCTCGTCGCCGATCCACGACAGGGCGGCCTGATCCTTGCGCCCCGCCGGCAGGCCGTGATGCCTGGCATAGACCAGCGCCACCGGCTGCACAAAGACCTCGTCCACACCGGTCCGGGCGATGGTGCGGCTTGCGGCCGACAGAAGCGCGCTCTTGAAGGGCAGAAGATAGTTGCCGTCGCCCGTCGTGCCCTCTGCGAACAGCGCCACAGGGTCGCCGCCAGCCAGCCGCAGGGCCATTTCACCAGCCTGTTCGGCGGATTTGTGGCGGCGCTCACGCTCCACGAAGATCGTGCGCGCCAGCCGGGCCAGATGCTTGACGACAGGCCAGTGCCGCATGTCCGCCTTGGCGACGAATGAAACAGGCACAGCCGAGCCGAGGACCAGGATGTCGGTCCATGACACGTGATTGGCGACAACCAGCAAGGGCCTTGCCTTCAGGAACGTGCCGCGCACGGAAACGCGAATGCCGAGAAATGGCAGCACCAGGCGGTACCAGAGCCGGGGGATGCGCTGGGCCACTGGCCAGCGGAAGGCCATGGCGGGCAATTGCACGGGCAGCAGGACGAGCGTCACCACCAGCGCGGCGAAGACCGCGGCCAGCAGGCGCGCGCGGGCGATCATCACCGGCGTGCCGGCCTCTTCTCCCGGAAAAACGCTCACCGGAAATCCACCCGCATGACGATGGCGCTGTTGCGGCGGCCGTTGCCGGCATCATAATAGGCCTTGCGTTCGCCCACCTTGCGGAAACCGAAGCGGCGATAGAGCGCGATGGCGGCAGCATTGGTCTCGTCGACTTCCAGGAACAGGCTTTCGGCGCGGTCGGCGTGAAGCTTTCGCATCACCGCATCCATCAACAGCCGGCCGAGGCCACGGCGGCGGCAGGCGCGCGAAACCGCTATGGTGAGGATCTCCGCCTCGCCGGCGGCAAGACGCGCCAGAACGAAGCCGGCCGGTTCGCGGCCGCCAGCGCCCTCGCGGCAGGCCAGGAAGCCGAAAACCGTGTCCTGCTTGAGCAATTGCAGGAATTCCCCGTCGGTCCAGGGCCGGATGAAATCCTCCTGGTGGAGGCGCGCCATGGCCTGCGCCGAGTCCGGTCCGGCCGCGACAACGACATAATTCCTCGTGAAGAAGGCGGGCCAGCCCCACATGGTCAGGCGGGCCTCCGGGGAAGGGCAAAACCTTCCTGCGGCCTTGCATCGGCGGCGCGCAGATAGAGCGGTTTCGGCTTCTCCTGCGTCGGCGGACGCGCGGCGGCCAGCGCCGCCACGACCGCGATATCGGGAGCGGCTGCGCGCGGGCCGAAGGCAAGCCCGGCTTCTCCCGACATCTCGGCAACCATGGCAGCGGCCGATCCGCACAGGGCCATGCCGGAACGCACCCGCGCGGCAGCGTCTGCGACCTTCATCGCCACGGGCGGCCCTTCGGCTTCGCCGGAAGTGCCGAAAACCTGCGCGTAGATCTCGCCACGGCGGGCATCGAGGGCCGCCAGAACCGGCCGGTCCGGCTGCGCCGCCCGCGTTTCGGCGGCCAGTGCCTCCAGGGTGGTGATGCCGGTCAGCGGCAGGTCCAGCGCCAGCGCAAGTCCGCGGGCGGCCGCGACACCGACGCGAATGCCGGTGAACGATCCCGGCCCGACGGTCACGGCAAGGCGCGTCAGGTCGGGCCACTGCGCCCCGGCTTCGGCCATGGCCTGCGCGATCACGTCCATCAACTGCTCCGCATGACCCTTGCCGATATCGAGAACCTCGGCGCCCAGAATCGCGCCCGTTTCGGCATCGGACAGGCAGGCGGCGCACAGGTTTGCGGCGGTATCGATGGCAAGCAGCGTCATGTGAAAGCCGGTAGCCCAAAGCGGGGCGCGCGGCAAGCACCACGCTGCACGCTTGCCAGCCGCGCGCTTTCCTGTATCGTCACATTCGTAAAAAACTATGTTTCATGGGAGGACAGAATGATGAAAAGAACAGCCATGCTCGGCCTTGCAACGGCGCTGGCGCTGGGCGCTTCGGCCGCAGCCTTTGCCGAAGCCGCGCGCAAGGTCGCCATCCAGGTCAATGCGAACGATCCGGCGGTGATGAACATCGCGTTGAACAATGCCAAGAACCTTCAGGCCTACTATGCGGGCAAGGGGGAAACGGTCGACGTGGAAATCGTCACCTACGGACCCGGGCTCCACATGTTCATGGCCGACAGCCCTGTGAAAGACCGCATTTCGGCCATGGCGATGGAAGCGGACGGGACGATGCATTTTTCCGCCTGTGCCAACACCATTGCCGGCATGGAGCGCAAGACGGGCACCAAGCCCTCGCTGCTTTCCGAGGCCACGGTGGTGCCCTCCGGCGTGGTCCGGCTGATGGAACTGCAGGAACAGGGCTACAGTTACATCAAGCCCTGATAGCGGCGGCGGACCTGAGCGAAAAGAGAGGGGCCGGGCGCCACGCGCCCGGCCTTGTCCGTCCGGAAATCGCAATCGCGTCACAAGATCGACATGGCGGCACCGTAGCCGCCGGTTCTACATTCAACCCGAATCATCAACGGAGCATTTCATGAGCGAAGTGGAAAACTGGACGCCGGAACAGGTGAAGACCGCGCTGGATGCCGGCGAGATCGTGCTGATCGATGTGCGCACGGCGCCGGAATTCATGATGGAGCATATCGAGGGCGCGCTCCTGATGCCCATGTCCTTCTTCACGCCGCAAAGCCTGCCGACGCAGGACGGCAAGCGCATCGTTCTGCATTGCGGCTCGGGCGTGCGCTCGGGCAAGATGTGCGAGAAGATGGGCGCGGCGGGGCTTTCCCCACTGGCCCATATGGAAGGCGGATTTGCCGCGTGGAAAGCCGCCAAACTGCCCTATATCGGCATCGAGATGTCCAGCGGCGCACCTGTCAGGGTGAACGGTTGACCGCCCTTGCGGCAACCCGCCCGTCGGCGTGGACGTTTCGCCCGCGCCGGCAGTTGACAATGGCCTTGTCGTCCGGTCTGCATGCAGCATGCGCCCAACCCGTGAACAAGACCTCGCCCATATCCTGACGCTTCTGCGCATCGTGCCTGCCGATCTGGCCACGGCCTACCAGAGCCTGCACGAGAGCGCGGGCGTCAACCGGTCGGAACTGACGGTTCTGGAGCGGCTGGCCGATGACGGGGCGGCGACCGTGCCGGATCTGGCGCGGGCGCAAGGGGTCAGCCGGCAGCATGTGCAGCAGGTCTGCAACGGGCTGGCGCAGAAGGGCCTCATCGCGTGGGGCCGCAATCCGGCGCACAAACGCTCCCGGCTCGCCGCCGTCACCAATGAGGGCTACAAGACGGTGGACCAGGCGCGCATGCGCGAAAGCCGGTTCATGATGACCCTTGCCGGGCAGTTTTCGGCCAGCGCGCTCGACATCACGCGCCGCACGCTGGAAAGCCTGCGCACGATGCTGTGACCCGCCCTGCCCGGCGTCATGCGGGAAGGGCGCGCAGAAAGCCCGCGCCCTGGCCCATCCCGTCGAACCCGCAGCGGATCACCCGGCCGCGCGGCTGGCCTTCAATTCCAGGCGGCGGCGGTGCAGCACCGGTTCGGTGTAGCCGTTTGGCTGGGCCAGACCTTCAAAGACCAGATCGCAGGCGGCCTTGAAGGCGATGCCGTCATAGCCCGGCGCCATCGGCACATAGGCGGGGTCGCCGGCATTCTGGCGATCGACGACGACCGCCATTTCCTTCATCACGTCCATCACCTGGTCCCTGGTCACCACGCCGTGATGCAGCCAGTTGGCGATATGCTGGGAGGAAATGCGCAGGGTGGCGCGGTCTTCCATCAGGCCGACATCGTTGATGTCGGGCACCTTGGAGCAGCCGACGCCCTGATCGACCCAGCGCACCACATAGCCGAGAATGCCCTGGGCATTGTTGCGCAGTTCGGCCAGCTTGTCCTCTTCCGACCAGTTCGGGCGCACGGCGACGGGCACGGACAGGATGTCGTCCAGCTTCGCGCGGCCGCGGCTTTTCAGCCTCTCCTGCACCACGGCCACATTGACCTTGTGGTAATGGGTGGCGTGCAGCGTGGCAGCGGTGGGGCTCGGCACCCATGCGGTGTTGGCGCCGGCTTTCGGATGGCCGATCTTCTGCTCCAGCATGGCGTGCATCAGGTCCGGCATGGCCCACATGCCCTTGCCGATCTGGGCGTGGCCGTTGAGCCCGCATTCCAGGCCCACATCGACATTCCAGTTCTCATAGGCCTGGATCCATGCGGCCGTCTTCATGTCGCCCTTGCGGATCATCGGGCCGGCTTCCATGGAGGTGTGCATCTCGTCGCCGGTGCGGTCGAGGAAGCCGGTATTGATGAAGACGACGCGTGATTTCGCGGCACGAATGCATTCCTTGAGATTGACCGTGGTACGGCGTTCCTCGTCCATGATGCCCATCTTCATGGTGTCTGGCGCCATGCCGACGGCCTTCTCGACGCGGCCGAACAGGTCCACCGCGAACGCCACTTCCTCCGGCCCGTGCATCTTCGGCTTGACGACATACATGGAGCCTTCGGCGCTGTTGGCGCGGCGCCCCTGCGGGCCGACATCGTGCAGGGCGATGAGGCCGGTCACGAAAGCATCCATGATGCCCTCGGGTATTTCCGAGCCGTCTTCCAGCAGGATGGCCGGGTTGGTCATCAGGTGGCCGACATTGCGGATGAGCATCAGCGAGCGGCCCTTGAGGGATGCAGGCGAGCCATCCGGTGCCGTGTAATCGACGTCCGGGTTCATGCGGCGCGTCATGGTCCTGCCGCCCTTCTCGAAGGTCTCCTCCAGGTTGCCCTGCATGAGGCCGAGCCAGTTGGAATAGACCAGAACCTTGTCTTCGGCATCGACGGCGGCGACCGAATCCTCGCAGTCCATGATGGTGGTCAGCGCCGATTCCAGCACCACGTCGGCGACATGGGCCGGATCGGTCCTGCCGATGGCATGGCCGGCATCGATGATCACGCGGGCGTGCATGCCGTTGCGCACGGTGATGACTTCGGACGGGTTGGCCGGATCGCCGACATGGCCGGCGAACTGGCCGGCAGCGGCAAGGCCGGTCGCGCCATTGGCCGTCTTGACCACAAGCCTGCCACCCTCGACGGCAAAGCCGGTGGCATCGGTCCAGCTCGCTCCATCCAGCGGCGCGCTCTCATCGAGGAAGGCCTTGGCCCAGGCGATGACCCGTGCGCCGCGCTCCGGATCATAACCGCCGGCCTGCGGCTTGTCGCCCAGCGCGTCCGTGCCATAGAGCGCGTCATAGAGCGAACCCCAGCGCGCATTGGCCGCATTCAGCGCGAAGCGGGCATTCATGATCGGCACGACGAGCTGCGGACCGGCGACCGAGGCGATCTCGGGATCGACATTGGCCGTCTCGACCTGGAAGGCCGAACCTTCGGGCAGCAGGTAGCCGATCTCGCGCAGGAAATCCTTGTAGGCTTCCATGTCGGAGGGCGCGCCGTTTTCGCGGTACCAGGCATCGAGCTTTTCCTGCAGGGCATCGCGCCTGGCCAGAAGCGCCCGGTTCTCCGGGGCGAGTTCCGCGACAGCCGCACCAAAGGCGGAGAAGAAGGCGTCCGCCTCCACACCGGTCCCAGGCATGGCCTGGTCGACAATGAAATCGTGCAGGCGCTTGTCGATCTGCAAGCCGTTGCGGGTGACGCGTTCGGTCATGGAGGCCTCCTTGATTGATCCGGCGGATGCGGCGCGCAGCCGTTGCCGTCCATGAACACGGCAGCGGCTTTTCCGTCAATCGGCGAAAGTCGAAAGCACTTTCTCTCAGAAGGAAAAAGTGCTTTTCACAACGCCATGGCTGGGCCGGCCTTCTGCAATTCAGCGTTTTGTCAGGCAGAGCCTGCAATTCTTCTGGAATGACGAGACCGACGACACCATCCCGAGACCAGGCCCCGAACGGCAAGACCGGCCGCATCGCCGTCTGGGACCCGTTTGTCCGCATCTTCCACTGGTCGCTGGTGACCGCGGTCGGAACAGCGGCGCTGACCGGCCTGTTCGCTTCGGCAACCTGGATCAATGTCCACGTCTGGGCCGGTGCGGTGATCACGGGCCTTGTCGCGATGCGGATCGTCTGGGGGTTCCTGGGTGGGCGCAACGCGCGATTCTCAGGCTTCGTGACCTCACCGGCAAAGGTCCTTGCGCACCTGGCGGCCCTGCGTGGCGGGGGCGGCGAACGCCATCTCGGCCACAATCCAGCCGGGGCGGTCATGATCGTGGCACTGATGACCATCCTCCTCGCCCTTGCCATGACGGGCCTGGCCGTGTTCGGCGGGGTTCTGAAACGTGGGCCCCTTGCCTCCGTCCTGCCGTTCGGCACAGCCTGGAGCCTGCGTGAACTTCATGAAGTGCTAGCCTATGGGCTGTTGATGCTGGTCGGCCTGCACCTGGCCGGCCTGCTGTACGAAAGTCTGCGGACGCGGGAAAACCTCGCCCGTGCCATGGTGTCCGGCAGCAAGGAAGCGCGCCCCGGCGATCACGTCGCCCCGCCGGCCAGGGCACGGCCGGTCATTGCCGGAGTGATTGCAATCGGGATGATCGGAGCGGCGGCTGCCGGCATGTCCGCGCTGTCCCGGCAGCCCGCTTTCAACATACCGACCGGTGGCCTCGACCCGGTCTATGCCGACGAATGCGGCGCCTGCCACATGGCTTACCATCCCAGCCTTCTGCCACGCCGTTCATGGCAATCGCTGCTGACCGGCCTCGCGGATCACTTCGGTGAAGATGCCAGCCTGCCGGACACGACGCTGGAAGGCATCCGCACCTACGTGATGGCGAATGCGGCGGAAGCCTTCGACACCAAGCCGGCGCACATGCTCGCCCGCGTCAACCCGGACATGCCGTTCACGCTGACCGAAACGCCGTTCTGGAAACGCGTTCACGGCGATCTTCCGGCCGCTGTCTTCGAGCGGGCGACGATCGGGGCCAAGGGAAACTGCCAGGCCTGCCACCGCGACGCGGACAGTGGCCTCTTCTACCCCGGCAACATCAACATACCGAAGGAGTGACCCGATGATGAAACTGCTTTCCCGGCCCATCGGCATCGCACTGGCGATCACGCTTTGCACCGGCACCGCCAGCCTGGCCGATCCGGCACGCGATGCCCTTCTCGCCGGCTACGAAAAGGCCGCGGGCCAACCACTTTCGGCAGACCGGGGGGAGGCCTTTTTCCGCGCCAGTCACCAAGGCGGAAAGGCTGCGACGCCAGCCTGCACGACCTGCCATACCACCGATCCGAAATCCGCGGGCAGGACGCGTGCCGGCAAGGTGATCGAACCGATGGCCGTCTCGGTCAATCCGAAGCGGTTCGTTGATCCGGCCTTCGTGGAGAAATGGTTCGGCCGCAATTGCAACTCGGTTCTTGGCCGCGACTGCACCGCCCTGGAGAAAGGCGACGTGATTACCTGGCTTTCCAGCCTCTGAATCCTGACGGGAGACAAAGACAATGACCAACACAACCATGCAAGCGCACGGACTGACAGTGCCGGAGCCGGTTTCAGGCCAGCGCAGCAACCGCCATGCTGCCGCGGCGGTTGCGGCGCTCGCGACGGCATTGGCCTGGAGCGCGCCGGCGGCGGCAGACAGCGATGAGTATTTCCGGCCCGTCACGGACGAGACCGTCAAGACCGAATGCTCCGCATGCCACATGGCTTACCCTGCCGGGATGCTGCCGGCCCGGTCCTGGCGCGCGCTGATGGGCGATCTGTCAAACCATTTTGGCGAGGATGCAAGCCTTCCCGAGGAGACCCGGGCGGCGATCGAGACATGGCTGACAGCCAATGCGGCTTCGGATGGTTCGCGGATCGGACGCTCCATGCGGGACGGCGATCCGGTGCTGAGGATCAGCGAGACGCCGTGGTGGGTGCGCGCCCACAGGGGCGAGGTCAGTCCCGCAGCCTTCGACAGCCCGAAGGTCGGCTCGAAGGCCAATTGCTCTGCCTGCCACAGGGGCGCGGAGCAAGGGTATTTCGAGGACGATTGACCCGGAGCGCCGGTCAGCCCGTCGCGAGGCGCGGACGGCCGGAGGCGGTGGCGGTCACCGTGGCCGCCACCAGGAAGCGCTGGCCGTCCAGATCGCTGGCCCTGATGTCACGGGTCACGACGGCATGGGCCTCGGCGGCGCCAGCCGACAGGGCAAGGTCAACCGCCATGGCCGCCGCCCGCTCGCCGGCATGGGCGAGCGCTTGCGACTCGGTGTCGAAATCGGCCACCTGGTCGCCCACCATCACCCTGAACCGGCCATTGTCCAGCGGCGCGACTTCCGCGCTGGCCGACAGGCGCACTTGCCCGGCCACCGCACCCACGGCGTTGGCGACGCCGGCATCGTCCGGCACGATCACGCCGGCGCCCGTGTGGTGCTCGAGGTCGGCATAGTGAAGGCCGGCGGAAGCACCCAGGCCGATCACCGGGCGGTCCAGCGCAAGGCTGGCGCGCACGAATCCCCCGGTGCCATCCAGCGCCCGCTGGGCCAGCGGATGCGCCATCATGGCGGGACCGTCGAGACCGTCCTCCACCAGCGCCGTTTCCAGAATGACCTCGGCCGACCGGCGGGTGACCGCCGCGAGCACGCGGTTTGCCATATCCTCGATCGAGGTGGCGAGCGGGCGCCCGCGGCCGTCCTTCCTGCGCATGAAGAGCGCCGTGGCCAGCCGTGCGGCATCCCGGTTCCAGTTTTCCTGCCGGCCCGCCGCATGGGCGGCATCGGAGGGCGTGAAACCGGCCACGTGGGCTAGTCCGCGCGCCACCAGGCGGGACAGCGCGCCGGCCATTGGCAGGGCCGTCAGCAGGCGGTCAAGCGGCTGCGGCTGTGCCGTCAGCAGGCCGAGGAGCTTCTGCTCGGACTTGCCCAGCCCCTCGGCCTTGCCGAGACCGGAGGCCCAGGCGAAGCGGCCTTCCTGGCGTGACGGGCGGTCGGCGGCGAGCTGGCGTTCAAGCACGGGCGCGATCTTGCCCGGGAACAGGGTCTCGGCCAGCGAGAGCGGGATCACCCGACGCGGACCGAGCAGCAGCGCCGCCTCCAGGGCGCCATCGGCCAGCGAAACCTCGGAATCGCCTCCAAGGCCGAAGGTGCGCATGGCCACGGCCTCGACCATGGTGCGCCAGCCGCCGACCATGGCGCCTTCGGGATCGAGGCGCGGCAGGCCCTTGTCGAGCACGGCGACGTCGGTCGTGGTGCCACCGATATCGGAAACGAAGGCGTCGCCAAGGCCGGTCAGCGCGCGTGCGCCGGCAAGGCTTGCCGCCGGGCCGGACAGGATGGTCTCGATGGGCCGCTGGCGGGCAAAGGCAGCGGACACCAACGCTCCGTCGCCGCGCACCACCATGAGGGGAGCCGTGATGCCCTCTTCGGCCAGGAACCGTTCCATGGCGTCGAGCAGTGCGCCGATCATCGGAACGAGACGGGCATTGAGCAAGGTTGTCAAGGCGCGGCGCGGGCCGCCGAGCTTCGAGGTGAGGTGATGCGAGCACGTGACCGGCAGGCCGGTGCGTTCGGCGATCAGCCGGGCAGCCGCCTCCTCATGGGCGGAATTGCGCACGGCGAAAAGGCCGGCCACCGCCACGCCCGCGCGGGTCACCGACCAGTCGTCCAGAGCGGCTTCCAGGGGCGCAAGTTCCAGCGGGCGCGGCCGGGCGTGAATGTCGTGGCCGCCGGGGCAGAAGACCACCGGATCGCCGCCCAGCGCGCGCGCAAGCCCGTCACGCTCCAGATCGCCGGGCTCGAAGCCGATCATGACAAGGGCCGCCGGCGCCCCCTGCCCTTCCACCAGCGCATTGGTGGCCAGCGTCGTCGACAGCGATGCCAGCGCGATGGCCCCGGGCGCGATGCCGCTGTCGGCGATCACCGCGCGCGCCGCCCCCGCTATGCCGATGGCAAGATCGTGGCGCGTGGTCAGCGCCTTGGCGCGGGCAATGACACCTGTGCCTTCACGCCAGAGAACCGCATCGGTATAGGTGCCGCCGGTATCGATACCCAGAAAGACCGGCTGGCCGGACGCGCTTGCTGTCATGGTTTCCCCTCTCCCGGAACCGGCAAATGGATAGGGCCGCGACGGGGAAAAGCAAGTGGGTTTCTTCACCGGTCCCGGCGCCGGGATGGCGCCGGTCCGTCCGTGTCAGGTGCCGCAATCGGCCTCACCGACCTCCAGGTCGAAGCGGCGCGGGCCCATGACATCCTCGCCGCCTTCCACATCGACAACGATCACCATCACGGCGCAATCGCCGGCATAGACGCGGTACTCGTCCTCGTCCGTACGCTCGATGGCATCGATGGGTTCGGCATCCAGCGCCTCCATGACCTGCTGATCGGTGATGATGCGCTCCAGTTCCTTCTGGCGCTGGTACCAGGGCGAAAGCGCGGCCAGCGCGGGAACGGCAAACAGGCATGCGGCGATGGCGATGGCGACACGTGAGGGCTTGGGCATGGCAGTTTCCCTTGTCTATTCGTGGTGCAGGGCCTCGATCGGGTCCAGACGGGCGGCGCGGCGGGCCGGAAAATAGCCGAAGATGATGCCGATGAAGGCGGAGAAGACGAAGGCCAGCGCGGCCACGCCCCAATCCGGCGAAAACGGAACCCGCATGAAGACCGAACCGGCATAGCCCAGGCCCAGCCCCAGCGCGATGCCGATCAGTCCGCCGATGAGCGACAGCACCACGGCCTCGACGAGGAACTGCATGAGGACCTGGCCCTCGGTGGCGCCGATGGCCAGCCGGATGCCGATCTCGCGGGTGCGCTCGGTGACGCTGACCAGCATGATGTTCATGATGCCGATGCCTCCGACCAGCAGGCTGACGGCGGCAACCGCCGAGAGCAGCCCCGTCATCACGCCGGTGATGCCGGTGAGCATGGACGACAGTTCCTTGGTGTCCATGACCATGAAATTGTCCTCGTCACCGGCGCGCACACGCCGGCGCTCACGCATGAGCACCTCGATGGCGCGCTGGACGCGGGCGGTGGAGAGGCCCTGCTCCACGCCCACGAAAATGGTGGTCACGTCCTGCTTGCCGGAGACGCGTCGCATGAAGGTGCGCACCGGCATGAGCAGGATGTCGTCCTGATCCGAGCCGAAGGCGGATGCACCCTTCGCGTTCAACACCCCTATGACACGGCAGGCGATCTGTTCGATGCGCACCTTGTCGCCGACCGGATTGCCGGCGCCGAACAGTTCCTTGCGCACGGTTTGACCCAGGATGCAGACGGCGGCGCCGGACCGGACCTCGCTTTCGAAGAATTCGCGGCCCTCCGCCAGCCCCCAGTCGCGGGTGGTGAAGAAGGCATTGTCGGTGCCGGTCACCTGGCCGGTATGGTTCTCGTTGCCGGCCACGATGGTCATGGACTGGACATTCATGGGCGCGGCGGCCTCGACTCCCGGCACCTGCTCAGCAATGGCCTCGACATCCTTCATGGTGAAGGGCGTTGCCGGCCGGCCCGTGCCGGGCGGGCCGCGGCTCAGGCCGGGACGGACCATCAGCAGGTTGGTGCCGAGCTTGGAAACGTCGGATTCGATCTGCACCGTCGACCCGCGCCCGATGGTGACCATGGCGATGACCGCCGCCACGCCGATAATGACGCCGAGTACCGTGAGGAAGGAGCGCATGGCATTGCGCATGATGGCGGCGAGCGCCTGAAGCACGGTTTCACGAAACATGGTCTGCCGCCCCCAGTCGCATGCGTTCCTGTTCGGGGCGCGTGACATCGCTTTCGATCAGGCCGTCGACGAAACGCACCACGCGGTCGGCATAGGCGGCCATGTCCGGCTCGTGGGTTACCATGACGACCGTCAGCCCCTCATCGCGGTTCAGCCGCGTGATCAGTTCCATGATCTCCACCGAACGGGCGGTATCGAGATTGCCGGTCGGCTCGTCGGCGAGCAGGATTTCCGGCCGGGTGACGATGGCGCGGGCGATGGCGACCCGCTGCTGCTCGCCGCCCGACAGCTTGGATGGCTCGCGGTCCATGCGGTGCTGCAGGCCGACCTTTTCCAGCATGGCCGCGGCGCGGGCGCGGCGCTCGGCACGCGGCATGCCCTTGTAGATGAGCGGCAGGACCACATTGTCGATGGCCCGGGTACGGGCCAGGAGATTGTAACGCTGGAACACGAAGCCGAGATAATCGCGGCGCAGGAGGGCCCTCTGATGGCGGTCGAAGCGGGCGACATCGGCGCCGGCGAACAGGTATTGCCCGGCGGTCGGCTTGTCGAGGCAGCCGAGAATGTTCATGGCGGTGGACTTGCCCGATCCCGACGGCCCCATGATGGCGACGAATTCGCCGGAGGCTATGTCGAGATCGATGCCGCACAATGCCCGAACCGCGCCCTCGCCCTCGCCATAGGTGCGGGTGATGCCGCGAAACGAGATCAGCGGCGGCGCGCTCGCCTTGCTCTTGGCCGGAGACGTGTTCATCGGGCCTGCGTGATGTCGGTGATGACGGAATCGCCGGGTTCCAGATCGCCATCCACGATTTCGGTGACGATACCGTCGGTGGCGCCGGTCCTGACACGCATCTCGGCAGCACTTCCGTCCTTCAACACCCAGAGCGGGCGCATGCCGTCCTCGCCGGCGGCGGCGGGCGGCTGGCTGCCACCGCGCGGGCGCCGCGGCATGAGCATGCCCAGAAGACCCGAGCCGCCCGTGCTTTCCTGTTCTTCGGGCGGGGCGAAGCGCAGCGCCGTGTTGGGCACAGTCAGCACACGGTTCTTCTCGGCGACCGTGATTTCGGCCGTCGCCGTCATGCCGGGGCGAAGCAACAGGCCGGAATTGTCGACATCGAGTATGGCCTCATAGGTGACGACGCCATTGACCGTCTCGGGTGCGAAGCGCAGCCCGGTAATGGCGGCGCTGAACGTGCGGTCCTGATAGGCCTCGACCGTGAATGTGGCTTCGTTGCCGATCACCACCTGGCCGATATCCGCCTCGTCTATGGCCACCGTCAGCTCCATCGCGGTCAGGTTTTCGGCCAGCGTGAACAGAACCGGCGCCTGCAGCGTGGCGGCGACGATCTGGCCTGGCTCGACGGAGCGCTTGAGCACGATGCCGTCGATGGGTGCGCAGATGCAGGCCTTGGCGAGGTTCGTTTCCTGCAATTTCAGGTCGGCCTCGGCCACGCGCACCGTTGCCTGCGCGGTCTTCAGCGCCGCCTCGGCACGCTGCCAGGCGGATTTCGCCGTCAGCAGGCTTTCTCCGGACGCGATGCCGCGCTCGTTCAGCCGCACCGCACGGTCATAGGCATCGCGCCGCTCGTCCATCGTGACGCGGGCTTCTTCCAGCGCCGCCTGACGGGCGGTGAGCTGGGCGCGGGCAGAGGCGACCGCCGCCTCAAGCTTGTCGGTATCGAGGCTGGCCAGCACATCGCCCTTCTTCACCACGTCGTTGAAATCGGCCTCCACGGTGCGCACGGTGCCCGACAGTTCCGACGAAATGTCGACCTGGCTGATCGGCTCGATGGTGCCGGTGGCGGTAACCGTGACCGTGATGTCCTTCACCGCGGCCGGAACGGTGGCATAGGCCACCGCCTCGCCGGCGCCGCGGCCCTGCCACCACCACACGGCCGCGCCGGCTGCCGCAAGGAGGATGAAAAGCGCCAGCCAGCGCGGCCAGCGGCGTCGGCCCTTGCGCCCCAGTGCTTCGATTTCCGCTGTCGTCGGCATGGTGCAATCCCGTCCTCGTTGTCGGCAGCAGTCTGGCTGCCCGCCATGCGTTTTCCTTGACGCGTATCAAGCACAGCACACAACGCTACGTGATATTGCGGCGCAAGACGAGTTACAAATCGGAAAGGCGCCTTGTCCTGCTTGGCGCTTGCGTTTCCTTGGCCTCATGATAAATGCGCGAGCATGACCGATACGCCACGCTCCCATATCCGCAACTTTTCCATCGTCGCCCATATCGACCATGGAAAGTCGACGCTTGCCGACCGGCTGATCCAGATGACCGGGTCCATCGAGGACCGGGAGATGAAGGACCAGATCCTCGACGCCATGGACATCGAGCGCGAGCGCGGCATCACCATCAAGGCCAACACGGTGCGCCTCGAATACGACGCCAAGGACGGCCAGCACTATGTGCTGAACCTGATCGACACGCCGGGGCATGTGGACTTCGCCTACGAGGTCTCGCGCTCGCTGGCGGCCTGCGAGGGATCGCTGCTGGTCGTCGATGCCAGCCAGGGCGTGGAAGCCCAGACGCTGGCCAATGTCTACCAGGCGCTCGACAACGACCACGAGATCGTCACCGTCCTCAACAAGATCGACCTGCCGGCCGCCGAGCCGGACCGCATCAAGGCGCAGATCGAGGACGTGATCGGGCTGGACGCCTCTGATGCCTGCATGATCTCGGCCAAGACCGGGGTTGGCATCGACACGGTTCTGGAAGCCATCGTCACCAAGCTGCCGCCGCCCGGGAAGGCGAGCGCGACAAGCCGCTGAAAGCCATGCTGGTGGACAGCTGGTACGATTCCTATCTTGGCGTCATCGTGCTCGTGCGCATCATCGATGGCGTGCTGAAGAAGGGCCAGACCATCCGCATGATGGGCACGGATGCGAAATATCCGGTCGAGCGCGTGGGCGTGATGACACCCAAGATGGTGATGGTGATGGACAGCCTCGGCCCCGGCGAGATCGGTTTCATCACCGCCTCGATCAAGGAAGTGGCGGATACGCGCGTCGGCGACACGATCACCGAGGACAAGAAGCCGTGCGCGACCGCGCTGTTGGCTTCCAAGCCGGCGCAGCTGGTGGTGTTCTGCGGCCTTTTCCCGGTGGATGCGGCCGATTTCGAGGATCTGCGCGCGGCCATGGGCAAGCTCCGGCTCAATGACGCCTCGTTCTCGTTCGAGATGGAAACGTCCGCCGCGCTCGGCTTCGGCTTCCGCTGCGGCTTTCTCGGCCTGCTGCATCTGGAGATCATCCAGGAGCGGCTGGAGCGCGAGTTCAATCTCGACCTGATCGCCACCGCGCCGTCCGTCGTCTATCACCTGAACATGACCGACGGCTCGGTGATGGAGCTTCACAATCCGGCCGACATGCCCGACGTGGTGAAGATCGCGACCGTCGAGGAGCCGTGGATCCGCGCCACCATCCTGACGCCGGACGACTATCTCGGCTCGATCCTGAAGCTGTGCCAGGAGCGGCGCGGCGTGCAGATCGACCTCAACTATGTCGGCAAGCGGGCGATGGTCACCTATGACCTGCCGCTCAACGAGGTGGTGTTCGACTTCTACGACCGGCTGAAGTCGATCTCCCGGGCTATGCCAGCTTCGATTACCAGCTCAAGGACTACCGCGAGGGGCGACCTCGTGAAGATGTCCATCCTCGTCAATGACGAGCCGGTGGACGCGCTGTCCATGCTCGTGCACCGTTCCCAGGCGGACCGGCGCGGGCGCGCCATGTGCGAAAAGCTGAAGGAACTGATCCCCCGCCACCTGTTCAAGATCCCCGTGCAGGCGGCCATCGGCGGCAAGGTGATCGCCCGCGAGACCATCTCGGCCATGCGCAAGGACGTGACCGCCAAGTGCTATGGCGGCGACGCCACGCGCAAGCGCAAGCTGCTGGAGAAGCAGAAAGAGGGCAAGAAGAAGATGCGCCAGTTCGGCCGCGTCGAGATCCCCCAGGAAGCCTTCATCCAGGCCCTGAAGATGGGTGACAACTGAGGGCGCGCCTATTCCTCCCCTTGCGGGAGGGAAAGCGATTTCGATGGCTTGGCCGAGCGCATGCGAAGGCCAAACGTCAGAAATCGCCAGGGAGGGGTTTTCCGGATCAGCGCCTGACGCCAGCCGCATCCATGATATGGGTGCAAACCCCGTCGAGACTGGTCAGCACGTCGTCATTCCAGACCCTCAAGGTCTGAAATCCCGCTTCGGCCAGCGCAGCGTCTCTTCGCGCATCGCGTGCGGACCCGGAATGCTGTCCGCCATCGACCTCGATGATGAGCCGCGCTTCGAAACACACGAAATCGAGGATATAGCCTTCCAAAGGAATCTGGCGCCTGAATTTCAAACCGCCGAGTTTCCGTCCGCGCAGTGCCTGCCAAAGAATGTTTTCCGCCTTGGTCGCATCGGCGCGCATGTCCTTTGCAAAGCTGCGGTGCCGGTCCGGCGTCGGTCGATGCGGCATCGCTCCCTCCTTGAGCCCCTCCCTTGCAAAATCCAACATTTAGCCTGCGGCTAAGCTGTTGATTTTGCTTTCCCTCCCGCAAGGGGAGGGATAAACCGCCGCGCCCTCAACGTCCCTCCGGCTTCTCCGGCGGCACATAGCTGGCCCTGTCCGCCTGCCATTTCTTCCATTGTTTCCGATAGTCCATCTCGTGGTGACCGCCTGTCTTCCCTGGTCTCGCCATTCATGCAGGCGAGTGTTCTTTTCCATCAATGGCCAGACGCAAAAGCGGGCGTGGCAGTGGCAAGCCGTGCCCGCATTTGCGCATGATCTCGATCAATGCGCGATCGCCGCGGACGCTTTAAACGTTCATTCTGGATGAATGTTTTGCCCGGGAGGCGCGCCATGCGGCTGACGACACGAACGAATCTCGCCATGCGCACGCTCATGTTCTGCGCGGTGAATGACAGGCGCACGGTGCGAAAGGTGGAAATCGCCGAGGCCTGCAACGCTTCGGAAAACCATCTGGCGCAGGTGATCCGGCTGCTCGGCCAGCACGGGTTCATCCATGCCGTGCGCGGGCGCAATGGCGGCATGCAGCTTGCCCGGCCGGCCGGCGAGATCAATGTCGGCGCCGTGTTCCGCGTCTTCGAAAGCGAATTGCCGTTTGCCGAGTGTTTCTCGGGAGCGGAGAACCATTGCCCGCTGACCGACTATTGCTGGCTGCGCCCGGCCTTGAAAAAAGCGCTCGACGCCTTCTACACCACGCTCGACGCCATGACGCTGGCGGATCTGACCGCCGGAAACGACAGTCTTGAACGGCTGTTGCTGCTGCCAGCCCTGCCGCGCGGTTCCACCCGCTCCGTTTGCGGCATGGCCGCGCATGCCTGAACGGCGGCGGTTCAGACCGTCAGGTGGGCACGCACCTCCGCGCGGTCCAGTGACGGCGCGTCGCCCGCATGGACCACTTCGCCGCGATCCATGATGTAGACATCGTCGGCCAGTTCGCGGCAGAATTCCAGATACTGCTCCACCAGCAGCACCGCGATGCCCTGCGTGTCGCGCAGGAAGCGGATGGCGCGGCCGATATCCTTGATGATGGACGGCTGGATACCCTCGGTCGGTTCGTCAAGGACGAGCAGGCGGGGCCGGGTAACGAGCGCGCGGCCGATGGCAAGCTGCTGCTGTTGGCCGCCGGAGAGATCGCCGCCGCGCCGGTTCAGCATGTCCTTCAGCACCGGGAACAGTTCGAAGACGTAATCCGGGATGGAGCGGTCGCGGCGCTTCACGGGTGCGAAACCGGTCTCCAGGTTCTCGCGCACGGTCAGCAGCGGAAAGATCTCGCGGCCCTGCGGCACGAAGCCGATGCCGGCGCGGGCGCGGTCATAGGCCGGCGCGCGGCCGAACACCTTGCCGTCCAGCGCGATCTCGCCAGCGCTCAGGCGGTGATGGCCGACAATGGCGCGCATGAGCGAGGTCTTGCCGACGCCGTTGCGCCCCAGGACGCAGGTGATGCGCGCGGGCTTCGCCTCGATGGACACGCCGCGCAGGGCCTGGGCGGCGCCGTAGTGAAGGGAAGCATTGGTAACGGTCAGCATGATCAGCGCCCCAGATAGACTTCGATGACACGGGGATCGGCGGAGACGTGGTCGAGCGAGCCTTCCGACAGCACGGAGCCTTCATGCAGGCAGGTGACGCGGACCCCCAGATCGCGCACGAAATGCATGTCGTGTTCCACGACGATCACCGAATGGGTCCGGGCGATGTCCCTGAGCAGCCGCGCAGTCTCCTCTGTTTCGGCATCGGTCATGCCGGCAACCGGTTCATCGACAAGCAGGAGCTTGGGGTCCTGGGCCAGCAGCATGCCGATTTCCAGCCATTGCTTTTGCCCGTGCGAGAGGTTGGCGGCCAGATCGGCGCGGCGCGCAGACAGGCGCGTGATGTCCAGGATTTCGGCAATGCGCCCTTCCCCGCTGGCTGCCGGGTCCGAGAACAAGGTGCCGAAGACGGAGCGCGTGCCGGCCAGGGCGAGCGCAAGGTTGTCCTCCACCGTATGGCTTTCGAAAACCGTCGGCTTCTGGAACTTGCGGCCGATGCCCATGGTGGCGATGTCGGCCTCGTCATGCTTCGTCAGGTCGATATCGCCGCGGAAAAAGACCTGGCCGGTATCGGGCCGGGTCTTGCCGGTGATGATGTCCATCATGGTGGTCTTGCCGGCGCCATTGGGGCCGATGATGGCGCGCATCTCGCCTTCCTGGAGGACAAGGGAGAGGTTGTTGATCGCCCTGAACCCGTCGAAGGACACCGAGACGCCGTCGAGATAGAGCAGCGTCTCGCGACGGCGCGAGACCTCGGCGCTTTCCTGTTCGGCCTGCGCTGCATCCTCAATGTCGCGCGCCGCGTAGGGATGGGGCAGGATGACCGGTTCGTCCGGGTGGCGGATCAGTGTTTCAGCGCTCATCGTTCACTCTCCTGCCGCCGGCTGCGCCAGCGCGGCATCGGTTCCGGTTTCGGCCGTGGCGCTTTCGCGCCGCGCCTTCCATGCCGCCCAGCCGTGGGTGATCGTGCCGACGATGCCGCGCGGCAGGAACAGGGTGACGGCAATGAAAAGGCCGCCCAGCGCGAACAGCCAGAATTCGGGCAGCGCGCCGGTGAACCAGCTCTTGCCGGCATTGACGGTGAGCGCACCGACGATGGGGCCGACAATCGTGCCGCGCCCGCCGACAGCGGTCCACACGACGACCTCGATGGAATTGGCCGGGGCGAATTCCCCGGGATTGATGATGCCGACCTGCGGCACATAAAGCGCTCCGGCAATGCCGGCCATGATGGCGGACACGGTGAAAGCGAAGAGTTTCACGTTTTCAGGCCGGTAGCCAAGGAAGCGGGTGCGCGGCTCGGCATCGCGCACGGCGACCAGCAGCTTGCCGAAATGCGAGCCGACAATGGCAGCGGTGAACGCAACACCGGCAGCCAGAGCCAGCGCGGATGCGGCAAACAGGGCGGCTCGGGTGGTGTCGGCCTGAATGTTGAAGCCGAGGATGTCCTTGAAGTCGGTCAGGCCGTTGTTGCCGCCGAAACCCATGTCGTTGCGGAAGAAGGCGAGCAGCAGAGCATAGGTCATGGCCTGGGTGATGATCGACAGGTAGACGCCGGTAACCCGCGAGCGGAAGGCGAACCAGCCGAAGACGAAGGCCAGCAGGCCGGGCACCGCGACGACCATGAGCGCGGCGAACCAGAACTGGTCGAAGCCATGCCAGTACCAGGGCAGTTCCTTCCAGTTCAGGAAGACCATGAAATCAGGCAATTCGGGATGGCCATAGACGCCGCGCGTGCCGATCTGGCGCATCAGGTACATGCCCATGGCATAGCCGCCGAGCGCGAAGAAGGCGCCGTGGCCGAGCGACAGGATGCCGGCGAAACCCCAGACGAGATCGAGCGCCAGCGCCAGCAGCGCATAGCAGAGATACTTGCCGGTCAGTGCCACGATATAGGTGGGCACATGAATGGGGCTGGCCGGATCTGTCGCAAGGTTGAGCACCGGCACGAGAACGGCGATGGCGACAAGCAGGCACAGCGTGATGACGATGCCGGGCGTGAAGCCACGGGCAAACAGGCGGTTGGTGATCATGCCTCGACCGACCTTCCTTTCAGGGCGAACAGGCCGCGCGGGCGTTTCTGGATGAAGATGATGATGAAGACGAGGACGAGGATCTTGCCGAGAACCGCCCCGGCATAGGGTTCGAGGAACTTGTTGACGATGCCCAGCGAGAAAGCACCGACCAGCGTGCCCCAGAGATTGCCGACGCCGCCGAAGACGACCACCATGAAACTGTCGATGATGTAGCCCTGGCCGAGATTGGGCGAGACATTGTCGATCTGCGACAGGGCGACGCCGGCAAGGCCAGCCACGCCGGAGCCCAGCGCGAAGGTCATCGCGTCGACCCAGGGCGTGCGGATACCCATGGCGGCGGCCATGCGCCGGTTCTGCGTCACCGCGCGCATCTTCAGGCCGAGCGAGGTGCGGTTCATGGCCCAGAGCAGCACCGCGAAGACGACAAGCGCGAAGGCGACGATGAAGAGGCGGTTCCAGGTGATCGACATCTCCCCAAGCTGGAACGCGCCGGACATGAAGGACGGATTGGCCACCTCGCGGTTGGTCGGACCGAAAATCGTGCGCACCGCCTGTTGCAGGATGAGCGAGACGCCCCAGGTGGCCAGCAGCGTTTCCAGCGGCCGGCCGTAGAGGAAGCGGATGATGCCGCGCTCCATGGCCAGCCCGACGGCGCCGGCGGTGACGAAGGCCAGCGGCAGGGCGATGAGCAGCGACCAGTCGAGCAGCCAGGGCGCGCCATTGCGGATCACCTCCTGCACGGTGAAGGTGACATAGGCGCCGATCATGACCATTTCGCCATGGGCCATGTTGATGACGCCCATGACGCCAAAGGTGATGGCCAGACCGATGGCGGCCAGCAAGAGGACCGAACCGAGCGAGATGCCGTACCAGACGTTCTGCCCCACGCCCCACAGTGCCAGCCGGTCCTCGATACGGGTCATGGCCGCCTCGGCGGCGGCCTTCACCTCGCCATCGGCACCGGAGGCGAACTGGCTCAGCAGCCCAAGGGCATCGCGGTTGCCGACACGTTCGACAGCGGCGATGGCTTCCAGCTTGGCGGCATCGCCGCGGTCGGACAGCAGCAGCACGGCGGCGCGGGCGGTTTCCATGCGCGCGCGAACAGCGGCGTCGGTCTCGTTCCGGATGGCAGCCTCGACGGCTTCGAGGGCTTCCGGGTCCGGATTGGCAATGAGCGTTGCGGCGGCCTGCATGCGCACCGCCGGATCCCTGGCGGCAAGTGTCAAGGCGCCGACGGTATCGCGGATGTCACGGCGCAGCGAATTCTTCACGCGCACCTTCTTGAGCGCGCTGGCCGGCGCCGTGCCCATCGTTTCACCGGTCACGGGATCGAGCAGCGTTGCCGGATCGCCCGCGCCACGCACGACGAAGACCGCGCCATCGGACTGGCGCACCTGAAGCTCGCCATCCGACAGCGCATTGAGCGCAAACGCTGCACGCGGGTCGCCAAGGGCGGCAAGCGCGCCGATCACCTTTTCGGTGTCGTTGAAGCTCTTCGACAGGGCAAAGGTGGCAATGGTCCGCCGCAGGGCGGCCTCATCCTGCGCGAAAACTGGCGGAACGGCCGAAACGAGCAGGAGCAGAAGCGGAAGAAAAAGGCGGCAAAGGCGCATGGCGTTTCCGATCGCACGGGTTTCTCGATTCTGCCCGCGTCAATGACTTTGGGGAGCATGCGGGACGGACAGCAGCCCGCCCCGCATCGTTCTTCAGATTGCGTCAGTTGGCGACCGTGCCGAGGCAGGTGCCCGTTTCGGTGTTGTAGTTGCCGCATTTCAGCTCGACCCAATCGGCCTTGAGCGGCTTGGAATCGGGCAGGTAATCCGACCAGGCGTCACCCGGCACGAGGCCTTCGGTCTGCCAGACGGTCTCGAACTGGCCGTCATCCTGGATTTCACCCACCAGCACCGGCTTGGTGATGTGGTGGTTGGCGAGCATGACGGACGTCCCGCCGGTCAGATTCTCGGCTTCGGTGCCCGGCAGCGCCTCGATGACAGCATCGGCATCGGTGGTGCCGGCCTTCTCGACCGCCTTCACCCACATGTTGAAGCCGATGTAATGAGCTTCCATGGGATCGTTGGTCACGCGCTCCGGATTGCCGGTGAAGGCCTTCCATTCCTCGATGAACCTGGCATTGGCCGGGGCCTCGACGGACTGGAAATAATTCCAGGCGGCGAGATGGCCGACCAGCGGCGCGGTATCGAGACCGGCCAGTTCCTCTTCACCCACCGAGAAGGCGACGACCGGGATGTCCTCGGCCTTGACGCCCTGGTTGCCCAGTTCCTTGTAGAAGGGCACGTTGGCGTCGCCATTGATGGTCGATACAACCGCGGTCTTCTTGCCGGCCGAGCCGAAGGCCTTGATGTCGGACACGATCGTCTGCCAATCGGAATGACCGAAGGGCGTGTAGTTGATCATGATGTCCTCTTCGGCCACGCCCTTGGATTTGAGGTAGGCTTCGAGGATCTTGTTGGTCGTGCGCGGATAGACATAGTCGGTGCCGGCCAGAACCCAGCGCTCCACGCCTTCCTCGTTCATCAGGTAGTCGACGGCGGGGATGGCCTGCTGGTTCGGTGCGGCACCGGTGTAGAAGACGTTGCGCTCGCTTTCCTCCCCCTCGTACTGGACGGGATAGAACAGGATCGAATTGAGTTCCTTGAAGACCGGGAGGACCGACTTGCGCGACACGGACGTCCAGCAGCCGAAGACAGCCGCGACCTGGTCCTTCTCGATGAGTTCACGCGCCTTCTCGGCAAAAAGCGGCCAGTCGGACGCCGGATCGACGACCACGGCTTCCAGTTTCTTGCCCAGCAGGCCGCCCTTGGCATTCTGCTGTTCGATCAGCATGAGCATGGCGTCTTTCAGCGTCGTCTCCGAAATCGCCATCGTACCGGACAGCGAATGCAGGATACCGACCTTGATGGTGTCCTCGGCATGGGCGGAAAAGGCCATGCCCGACATGGCGAGCATGGCGGCGAGACCGGCGACGAGGGACTTGCGGGAACCAGTCATGTGAATACCTCCGACAGGTTTGTTTGCACCGCAACATTGACTGCAACACCCGTGCCAAGTCCGGTTTCATCCCCGCCGGACACGGAAACCACGTGGAATCAACGGGTTGATGCGCGAATGAAGAAAAGACGGCGACCGGGGCGATGTGCATATTTATTAGGCATGTATTATTTTTTGCCCAATCAATGCACATTATCCGGGGTTGGGCTGGCGCCGCGAATGCCTATATTCAACGGGCTGCATTCACTGCGGCAGGTTGTTTGCACCACAAGCGGCCTGGCCCTCCTTCCGGAGACGGGAGGAGGGCTTTCATTGTCCCCATGATGCATGTTTTTTGGCCGGCTTGAGCGAGATCAAGGAGACGGTCGCACACTATGACAAAAAGTAGCAGCGTGAAGGGGTTGGCGCAGCCTGCGGGATCGCCGATTATTGACCCTTCCAACCCTCGGGGTGCGGGGTTGCCGAATTTGTCGGCAGGCGGTATGGCCAAACTTCGCCATTTGCGATAAGACACATGCAAAAAATAGCATGTGACGATGGGAGTAGACGGCATGGATTTCGAGCAGCATTTCAAGGACCGGCTTGCCGACCTGAAGAACGAGGGCAATTACCGGGTCTTTGCCGATCTTGAACGCCAGGCCGGTTCCTTTCCACGCGCGGTGCGCCACAATGGCGGCGACGTGCGGGATGTCACCGTGTGGTGCTCGAACGATTATCTCGGCATGGGCCAGCACCCAAAGGTCGTGGCGGCGATGAAGGACGCGGTGGACCGCTGCGGCGCAGGCGCCGGCGGAACCCGCAACATTTCCGGCACCAATCATTTCCACGTTCTTCTCGAACAGGAACTGGCCGACCTGCATGGCAAGGAAGCCGCGCTGCTGTTCACCTCGGGCTATGTGTCCAACTGGGCGGCCCTTGGCACGCTGCTTTCCAAGATTCCGGGCATCATCTGTTTCTCCGACGAGATGAACCATGCCTCGATGATCGAAGGCATCCGGCACTCACGCTGCCAGAAGGTGCTGTTCAAGCACAATGACGTGGCCGATCTGCGCGCGAAGCTGGAAGCCGCCGATCCCGCCGCGCCGAAGCTGATCGCCTTTGAAAGCGTCTATTCGATGGATGGCGACATCGCGCCGATCCGGGAGATCTGCGATCTGGCCGACGAATTCGGTGCCATGACCTATCTCGACGAGGTGCATGCCGTCGGCCTTTACGGCCCGCGCGGCGGCGGCGTTGCCGAACGTGAAGGCCTCATGGACCGGCTGACAGTGATCGAGGGCACGCTGGGCAAGGCCTTCGGCGTGATGGGCGGTTTCATCACCGGCTCGGCCGCGCTCGTCGATTTCGTTCGCTCCTTCGCCTCGGGCTTCATCTTCACGACGGCCCTGCCGCCGGCTCTGGCAGCGGGTGCGCGCGCATCGATCCAGCACCTGAAGGTCAGCCAGATGGAACGTGCCCGGCACCAGGAGCGCGTGGCCAAGGTGCGCGCCGCGCTGGATGCGCGCGGTATTCCGCACCTGATGAATCCGAGCCATATCGTTCCGGTGATGGTGAAGGATCCCGTCAAGTGCAAATGGCTGTCGGACATCCTGCTCGACAGTTACGGCATCTATGTCCAGCCGATCAACTATCCGACCGTTGCGAAGGGCACCGAACGGCTGCGCATCACGCCGTCGCCCTACCATTCCGATGCGGATATCGAGCACCTGGCCGGGGCACTCAGCGACCTTTGGAGCCAATGCGCGCTGGCACGGGCTGTCGCCTGACGCCACCGCACGCCAGACCCCAACCGTGAAGATCCGAAAGCGCCTCCAGGGGCGCTTTTCTGCTTCAGGCCGCCGGTGTGTGCCGGAATGCCTCAAATTCGTTTCAAATCCTGCTCCCGGCACAAAAGATTTGGTGAGGGCCACCTGCGATCATCGGTTGGCAAAGAGGGGGTGCCTGAACCGACTGACCGGGATGGACGCCATGAAGCTTGAACCGATCGAAACACATTTCACCGATGTTCTGGACGGTGTGGCCTTTTCCATGGGCTGCGCCGGAATGCGGGTGATCGTCATCGTCACCAATGGGACCCTGGTGCGCATGGGACTGCCCGAGAAGGAAGAACTGCGCGCCGGATTCCTGGCGGAGCATCGGTCGCTCTGGCAGGAGGTGGCCAGCAGCAAGTTCGAACGCGGCGACTACGAGAACCGGGGCTCGCGGGTGCGCATCATGCCACGCGACATGGCGATCGTGCATTTCAGCCAGGCAAGCTGAGCGGAGCGGCCGGCTCAGGCCTTCACGCCCAGTTCGCTGCGCCAGGGCGGATTGGCGCCGGCGCGCGAAACCGTGACGGCGGCGGCGGCCATGCCAAGTTCGAGCGCGCGGCCAAGCAATTCCCGGCCCGGTGCGCGCAGCGCATCGAAGGTCAGGGCACCATCAGCCTGAAGGCTGGCGAGAAAGCCGGCATTGAACGTGTCGCCCGCTCCGACCGTATCGACAACCGCAACCTTCCTGGCGGGCAGCCAGATTTCACCACCAGAAAAGACCGCGCCGGCGCCCTGGCCGCCACGGGTCACAAGAACGACGGAGGGACCGCGCTGCAGAATGGCGCGGGCAAGGTCGCCTTCCTCGCCCGGTCCTTCCAGCCAATGCAGATCCTCGTCCGACAGCTTGACGATGGTTGCCGCGCCGATCATGCGGGCCATGCGGGCGCGGTAGGCTGCCTCGTCGCGAATGAAGCCGGGGCGGATGTTCGGGTCGATCATGACGGGCCGACGCGAAGCCTCGCGCAGCATCAGCGCCTCGTAAGCCGCGCCGCATGGCTCCACGGCGAGGCTGATGCCGCCGAAGAACATGGCCGCGACATCCTGATCGATGACCGGCATGTCCGCTGGCGCAAGCATGCGCCCGGCCGTGTTCTCGTCATGAAAGGCATAGGCTGCCTGACCGTCGACAAGGCGCACGAAAGCCAGGGTGGTGGGCCGGCCGGACAGGATGACGCCGCCGGTTTCGACCCGCGCGTCCTCAAGGCCGGCGAGCAGCATGCTGCCGAAAAAATCCGTCGAAATGCCCGAAACGAAACCGGTTGGCGCGCCCAGACGGCCAAGCGCGATTGCCGTGTTATAGACCGCGCCACCGCAATGGGGAGCAAACAGCACTTCGCCGTCAGCGCTCTCACGCGGCAGCATGTCGATCAGGGCTTCACCGCAACACAGGATCATGGTCTTGCCTGAAAGAACGCGAGAACTGCGGTACGAAGCATGTCAGTTGTCCTTCAGGAACGCATCCTGACCGACGAGAAAGCGCTCAAGCAGCGGCAGCGCGGCAGCGCCGAGGGCGCGGGCATTCGGGCCGACGGTTCCCTCTCCCACTCGCGGCGCCTCGATGCCGGCCAGATTGAGCCCGGCCAGCTTGTCCGCCGTGGCCGCCACGATGCGCGCCCGCACCGCTTCGGGCATGGATCCGTCTATGAGCGCCGCCTCGAAATCGATCACGCTGGCGGCGGCGAGAATGGCATGGGCCAGCCCGCGTGCCGCTTCCTCGATCCAGGGATCGAGGATCCCCGGCTCGACTTCCCAGTGGTTTGGCGAATCCCAAAGGATGGCGGAGCCGCGGCCATGCTCCTCCATGGCCCGTTCCAGCGTGGCCACGGAGGCAACGTCGATCAGCTGGCGGGTGCCGCCGCCGGGACCGGGCACGGGCATGGAGCCCAGCGCGCCGGCATTGCCGGTGCGGCCCGAATAAAGATTGCCGTTGAGCACGACGCCGCCGCCAACAAAGAAGCCGATATAGAAATAGACGAAATCGCGCGGCCGGCCTGTCTGGCCGAAGACAAGTTCGGCGCTGCATGCGGCGGTGGCGTCATTCTCCAGGAAGACCGGCAGGTCGCAGCAGGCGGCGATCTCGGCACGCATGTCCACCCGGCGCCAGGCTTCCGCCGTCTCGGCCGGCGCCCCGATCGATTCCGCCCAGTCCCACATCTTGAATGGCATGGCGATGCCGAGGCCGGCCAGACGCTGGCGGGCCGCATCGCTCAACGTGGCATCGATGCGCGCCATCGCCTCGCGGACAAAACCGACCATGCCGTCGGGCGTGGGATAGCGATAGGCATGATGGACCTGTTGCACGACATTGCCGAGGAAATCGGTCAGCACGAGGTCGGCGCTGCGCCGGCCCAGCTTGAGGCCATAGAACCAGGCGCCGTCCGGGGCGAGCGACATGGGAACCGAGGGCTGGCCGACACGGCCTCGGACCGGCTCGCCGCGCAGAAGCAGGCCATCGGCCTCCAGTTCGCGCATGATCACCGAGACGGTCTGCGCCGACAGGCCGGTCATGCGGGCGATATCGGATTTCGCCAACGCACCATGACGGCGCACCAGCGAGAGGACAAGCCGCTCGTTATAGGCCCGCATTCCGCTCTGGTTCGATCCGCGATTGAAGCGCTCCGGGGAACCCTCCCCCTCCTGCCTGCGCGTGGTGCCGCTGTCCAACTGTTCCTCCCCGCCCGTCCGGCGCGCAGATTCGCACGCCAGCCTCCATTAGCGTTTTGCCAGAGAATGCCCAAGCAGGCCATGCCTGTCAATTATTAAATCACTTTGATTTATCTATTGACAGCATGGTCGCAATGCGTTTTCATGGAAACAAGGCAGGTGCGGGAGGACCTCGGCCTGCCGGCGGGGCATCTGCCCCGGCATTCACATTTCCAAGGGAGGATGATCCTTGAAAACGTTCGCACCATTCAAGAAAGCGATGCTCGGAGCCGCGGCGCTGTGTGCCATTGCTGCAACCCCGGCCGCCGCGCAGGACATCAGCGCCTGCCTCATCACCAAGACCGATACCAATCCGTTCTTCGTCAAGATGCGCGAAGGCGCGGAAGCAAAGGCCAAGGACCTCGGCATCACGCTCAATTCCTATGCCGGCAAGGTGGATGGCGACAACGAGACGCAGGTTGCGGCCATCGAAACCTGCATTGCCAACGGCGCGAAGGGCATCCTGCTGACGCCATCCAGCACCTCGGCCATCGTGCCTTCCGTGCAGCAGGCGCGCGACGCCGGCCTGCTGGTGATCGCGCTCGACACGCCGCTCGATCCGATCGACGCGGCCGACATGACCTTCGCCACCGACAATTTCAAGGCCGGCGAACTGATCGGCCAATGGGCCCGGGCTACGCTCGGCGACGAGGCGGCGAATGCGAAGATCGGCATGCTCGATCTCGATGTATCGCAGCCCACCGTCGGCGTCTTGCGCGACCAGGGCTTCATGCAGGGCTTCGGCATCGACATCGCCGATCCGAACCAATGGGGCGACGAAAGCGACCCGCGGATCGTCGGTCACGACGTGACGGCGGGCAACGAGGAAGGTGGGCGCAAGGCGATGGAAAACCTGCTCGCCACCGACCCGTCGATCAATGTCGTCTATACGATCAACGAGCCGGCCGCAGCCGGCGCCTACCAGGCGCTGAAGGCCATCGGCCGTGAGAATGACGTGCTCATCGTTTCCGTCGATGGCGGCTGCCCGGGCGTCGCCAACGTCGAGGCCGGCGTGATCGGCGCGACATCGCAGCAATATCCGCTTCTCATGGCCTCCAAGGGCATCGAGGCGATTGCGGCCTGGGCAAACGACGGCGTCAAGCCGCAGGCCACCGAAGGCAAGGACTTCTTTGACACCGGCGTTGCGCTGGTGACCGACAAGCCGGCCGAGGGCGTGCCGTCGATTTCGGTCGAGGAAGGCAAAAACCTCTGCTGGGGCTGATCCCGGTCACCGGTCAGGCGGGTCTGCCCGCCTGACCTTTACGCCCATTTGCAAAACCCGCACACTGGCAAGACGCAGGACGCGGCGGCAGGACATGCGCCGCGCGCCCGAGCCTTGGGAGGACGTTGCCATGACCGATAGCGACCGTTTCGAGGACGTGGTCAAGACACGCCGCGAGGAGAAGTTCGCGGAATTCCAGCAGGCCGATCGCGGCTTCATGAGCCAGGTTCACCACGCGCTGCACACAACGCCGGCGCTGGTGCCGCTGATCGTTCTGCTGACAGCCATCCTCGTCTTCGGCCTCGTCCTCGGCTCGAAATTCTTTTCCCCCTTCGCGATGACACTGATCCTGCAACAGGTGCAGATCGTGGGTGTGCTGGCCGCCGCGCAGAGCCTCATCATCCTGACCGCCGGCATCGACCTCTCGGTCGGCGCGCTGGCCGTGCTGTGCTCGGTCATCATGGGACAATTCACATTCCGCTATGGCATCCCGCCCTTTCTCGCCGTCCTGGCGGGGCTGGCCTTCGGAACGACTGTCGGCGCGGTGAACGGCTGGCTGGTCAGCCGCGTCAAGCTGCCTCCCTTCATCGTGACGCTGGGCATGTGGCAGATCGTGCTGGCGGCGAACTATCTCTACTCGGCCAACGAGACGATCCGCGCACAGGATATCGAGGCGCAGGCTCCGTTCCTGCAGTTCCTCGGTGCGAAATTCCAGTTCGGCGGCGCCACGTTCACGCTGGGCGTGCTGCTGATGGTCGCGCTGGTGGTCGTGCTGGCCTATGCGCTGCGCTCCACCGCGTGGGGCCGCCACGTCTATGCGGTGGGCGACGATCCCGAGGCGGCGGGACTTTCCGGTGTCAACGTGCACAGGACACTGATGAGCGTCTACATGCTGGTCGGCTTCATCTGCGGCCTGGCGGGATGGGTGATGATCGGCCGCTACGGCTCCGTTTCGCCCTCGGCAACGACAGGCGTGATCGGCAATATCCAGTCGATCACGGCCGTGGTGATCGGCGGCATTTCGCTGTTTGGCGGGCGCGGCTCCATTCTCGGCGCCTTTTTTGGCGCGCTGATCGTGGGCGTGTTCGAACTCGGCCTGCGCATGGCGGGCGCGGACCCGCAATGGACCTACCTGCTGATCGGCACGCTCATCATCGGCGCCGTGACGGTGGACCAGTGGATCAGAAAGGTGACGGCATGACGGGCGAACCCATCCTCAAGGCACGCGGCCTTTCCAAGCGCTACGGCAAGGTGACCGCACTGGACAATTGCGACTTCGACCTGATGCCGGGCGAAATCCTGGCGGTCATCGGCGACAACGGCGCCGGCAAGTCAACGCTCATCAAGGCGCTTTCGGGTGCCGTGATTCCCGATGGTGGCGAGATCCGGCTGGACGGGAAGGCCGTCCGTTTCGAATCGCCCAATGACGCACGGGCCCATGGTATCGAAACGGTCTACCAGACGCTGGCCATGAGTCCGGCGCTTTCCATCGCCGACAACATGTTCATGGGGCGCGAATTGCGCGCGCCGGGCCTGATGGGCAAATGGTTCCGCAAGCTGGACCGCCGGGCGATGGAGGCGTTTTCCCGACAGAAGCTCGCCGATCTCGGCCTGATGACCATCCAGAACATCAACCAGCCGGTGGAAACGCTGTCGGGCGGCCAGCGGCAGGGCGTCGCGGTGGCGCGTGCGGCGGCCTTCGGCTCGAAGGTCATCATCCTGGACGAGCCCACGGCGGCGCTGGGCGTCAAGGAATCGCGGCGCGTCTTGGAACTGATCCTCGACGTGCGTGCGCGCGGCATCCCGATCATCCTGATCAGCCACAACATGCCACACGTGTTCGAGGTGGCGGACCGCATTCATGTCCACCGGCTCGGGCGGCGGCTGTGCGTGGTCGATCCGAAGCAACACACGATGGCCGACGCGGTGGCGCTGATGACGGGCGCCAAGGAACCGACGCCGGAAGAAATGGCGACGTGATGAAACGCAGCCGCATCAACGCGATCATTGCCGAGGCCGGCGCCTTCATCCGGTCGCATGGCTATGTCCTGCCGCCTTTCGCGCACTGGAGCGCCGAGGAGATGAAGGCGCGCCGGCCAGGCGGCATCGTCGATGCCCGCCTCGGCTGGGATATCACGGACTACGGCAAGGGCCGCTTCGACGATCTCGGCCTGTTCCTTTTCACCGTCCGCAACGGACGAACCGCCGACCTGACCGCCGGGCGCGGCATGCTTTATGCCGAGAAGATCATGATCTCGCGCAAGAACCAGTATTCGCCCATGCACCGGCATGTGATCAAGGCGGAGGACATCATCAACCGGGGCGGCGGGACGCTGGCGATCAAGCTGTTCATGAGCGCGCCGGACGGTTCCATCGACCATGAAGCACCGGTGCGCGTGCCCTGCGACGGCGTCGGGCGGGTGCTTGAGGCCGGCGGCATCCTGACGCTCTCGCCCGGCGAAAGCGTGACGCTGATGCCAGGCGTCTGGCATGCCTTCTGGGCCGAGGGCGCCGACGTGCTGATCGGCGAGGTATCCACGGTCAATGATGACGAGACCGACAACATCTTCGCCGAACCGATCGACCGCTTCTCCACCATCGAGGAGGATTGCGCGCCGACGCATCTGCTGGTTTCGGATTACGGAACCTGGCTGGCATGACGCCGCTCCGGATACCGGCCGACGACCTGGCCAGCCTGATCGCGGAGCGGGCGGCGGGGAAAGAACGCTTCACCGTGGCCATTGCGGGGGCGCCGGGCGCGGGGAAATCGACGCTGGCCGCCACGCTTGCCACGGCGCTCGGCAGCGTTGCCATGGTCGTTCCGATGGACGGCTTCCACTTCGACAATGCGATTCTGGAGGCGCGCGGCCAGATGGCGGTCAAGGGTGCGCCGGAAACCTTCGACGTGGCGGGGTTTTCCGCGTTGCTTGCGCGCCTTGCCACGGAAGACGCGGTCGCGATCCCGGTTTTCGACAGGGCCGCCGATCTTGCCCGCGCGGGCGCTGCCATCATTTCGGGCGATACGCCGCTGCGCATCGTCGAAGGCAATTACCTGCTCCTCAAGCGCCCGGGCTGGCGCGATCTGCGGCGGCATTTCGACCTGACGGTCTTTCTCGACGTGGCTGAGGCGGACCTGGAACGGCGGTTGGTGCAGCGCTGGCTGGACCACGGCCTCGACGGGGCGGAGGCGCGGGCACGGGCGCTCTCAAACGACATTCCCAACGCGCGGCTCGTCGTTGCCGAGTCCGCCAGCGCCGACATCGTCATCGCATAATCCGCTCGACAAATGGCATATGGCTTGCTTCGCTTGGCGGGTCAGTCAGGAGCAGGAGCCGGATGAACCAGGTCACCCCCATTGCGCCCGCCATGCAGCGCACATCCGGGCG
The DNA here is from genome assembly GCA_020637775.1 of Brucellaceae bacterium. Taxonomy (GTDB): domain Bacteria; phylum Pseudomonadota; class Alphaproteobacteria; order Rhizobiales; family Rhizobiaceae; genus Zhengella. The sequence goes on from JACKJV010000001.1 coordinate 345,404, forward strand.
CGGCGGCATCGCCGCCAAGGCGGCGGGCGGACGCACACGGCTCGACCGGCTGTACCAGGAGGGCGCGGCGCGAATCCGCATCCCGCGCCTGCCGGGACAGGCGGTCATGGAAGCCGTGATCATCAATACCGCTGGCGGGCTGACGGGCGGCGACCGCCTCTCGTGGGACGCCCATGCCGGTGCCGGCGCCTCTCTCACCCTCACCACGCAGGCCTGCGAAAAAGTCTACAAGGCAACGGACGGCACGGCACAGGTCGACGTTTCGCTGCGCGCGGAGACGGGTGCCAGCCTGGCCTGGCTGCCGCAGGAGACCATTCTTTTCGACAAGGCGCGGCTCGAGCGCCGGCTTGAGGCCGATCTTGCGCCGGACGCGCGGCTGCTGGCCGTCGAAGCCACGATTTTCGGGCGCCAGGCGCATGGCGAAACCGTGCGCGCGGCGCTGTTTGCAGACCGCTGGCGCATCCGTCGCGACGGCTCCCTGATCCATGCCGAAAACCTGCGGCTTTCCGGGGATGTGGCGCAGGCCCTGGACCTTCCGGCCGTGACCGGCGGCGGCATTGCCGTGGCCACGGTTCTGCTCGCCTGCGCAGAGGCAGAAGCCCTCGTCACGCCGCTGCGCCGCCTGCTGGCGGCTTGTCCGCAGGTCCATTCCGGCGCATCCTTCTGGCAGGTTGGCGGGTCTGGCAAGCTTCTTGCCAGACTGGTGGCAAACGACGGCATCAGCCTGCGCAAGGCGCTCTCCCCAGCGCTGGCGCTGCTCAATCGAGGGGCAGTCCTGCCCAAAATGTGGTCATTGTGACGGAGTGAAAAACGCATGATCCTGACACCGCGCGAAAAGGACAAGCTGCTGATTTCCATGGCGGCCATGGTGGCGCGGCGGCGGCTCGAACGGGGCGTGAAGCTGAACCATCCGGAAGCGGTGGCCCTGATCACCGATTTCGTGGTGGAGGGCGCGCGCGACGGGCGGGCGGTCGCAGACCTGATGGAAGCGGGCGCGCATGTCATCAGCCGCGAGCAGGTGATGGAGGGCGTGGCCGAAATGATCCACGATGTCCAGGTCGAAGCGACCTTTCCGGACGGCACCAAGCTCGTCACCGTGCACGAGCCGATCCGATAGGCGCGCATGACCCTCAATCCCGAACCCGGCGATGACACGAGTCGCGACACCGTCGCGGCCGCCGATGCGCGCATGATCGCGGACGCGGCCCTGTTTGCCGCGCGCGCCCATGCCGGCCAGATCCGCGAGGATTCGCGCGAACCCTATATCAACCATCTTGCCGAGGTCGCAGCCTTCCTGGCGGCGCTGGAACCGTTCGATCCGGTGCTCGTCACTGCCGGCTGGCTGCATGATGTGGTGGAGGACACGTCCTTCACGCTGGAGGATATCCGCACACTTTTCGGCGCGGACGTGGCAGAACTCGTGAACGACGTCTCCGATCCGCCCGACCTGAAGGGCAAGGTCCGGCGCGACAGGCAGGTGACGCACACGATGGAAAGCGGGCCGCGCGTCAAGCTGCTGAAGCTGGCCGACAAGACTTCCAATGTGGAGGAGCTGACCGGGCTTCCGGCGGCGCGGTTCGATCGCAAGGGCAATGAACGCTACCTGAAATGGGCCCGGCGCGTGGTTGCCGTCTGCCGCGGCCTGGCGCCGGAGCTGGAAGCCCGCTTCGACAGGGCGGCCGAACGGCTGGAGGGCGAGATCGCCGAGGCAAAGGCACGAGAAAAGCCGGGGAAGCACGGGAAATCGAAAACATCGCGCCGCAAAGGCTCACCGAAGAAGGAGAAGAAGAAGTGAAACGCATCATCCCGGCCCTGGCGGCCGTTCTCACGTCGTCCGCACCTGCCTTCGCGCATCTGAACCCGGCAGAGCACGGCTCGCTGGCCGCGGGGCTGACGCATCCGCTGTTCGGCCTGGACCATGTCTTGGCAATGCTGGCCGTCGGCCTGTTCGGAGCATCGCTTGGCGGGCGGGCGGTCTGGGCGCTTCCGGCCGCCTTCGTGAGCGCGATGGTAGCCGGGTTTTCCCTGTCGCTGAGTGGCATGGTGCTTCCTTTCGTGGAGCCAGTCATCCTTGCCTCGGTCGTTGCGCTCGGTCTCGTTGTCGCCATGGCAATGCCGGTTTCAGCCGGCTGGGGGATGGCACTTGCCGGTTTCTTCGCGCTCTTCCATGGCAATGCCCATGGCGCGGAAATCGGCATGGCAGGCATCCTGCCCTATGCGGCGGGGTTTGCCATTGCCACCGCCTTCCTGCATGCCTCGGGCGCAGCGCTTGGCCTCGGACTGCAGCGACAGGCCGGCGATCGCGCGGGACGGGTGGCGATGCGGGCGGCAGGTGGCGCAACGATGCTCGGCGGCCTCGCGCTCGCCTTCGCGGGCTGAGGGGGCGTACATGATCCCGGGCGAAATCATCACCGCCGATGGCGACATTGAACTCAATGCCGGCCAGCCGATCGTCACACTGGAGGTCGCCAATACGGGCGACCGGCCCGTGCAGGTGGGCTCGCACTACCATTTCTTCGAAACCAATCCGGCGCTCTCCTTCGACCGTGACAGGGCGCGCGGAATGCGTCTCGACATCGCGGCGGGTACCGCCGTCCGCTTCGAGCCCGGACAGGCACGCGAGGTGACGCTGGTCCCGCTTTCGGGAAAGCGCGCGGTCTACGGGTTCCGCCAAGCCGTGATGGGGGACCTGTGAAGAGCAAGCTGATCGCAATCATCACGCTGCTGGCCGCCGCGTGGCCGGCCATGGCGCAGGACGTGGACTGCGCCAATGCACAGACACAGATGGAAATGACCTATTGCGCCGAACAGGCATGGATGGCCGCCGACGAGGATCTGAACCTGGCCTATGGCATGGCTCAGGACGCCATGAAGCGGCTGGACAGCTATCTGGGCGAACAGAAAGGTGCATCGGCCATATTGCGGGACGCCCAGCGCGCCTGGATCGACTTCCGCGACAAGGCCTGCGCGGCGGAAGGCTATCAGGCGCATGGCGGCTCGATGGAACCGATGCTCATCTATTCCTGCCGCGAACGGCTGACCCGCCAGCGCACCGAAGACCTGCGCCTGATCGGCGAAGAGAACTGACCGGAGAGAGACCATGCCCGCCAGAATTCCGCGTGCCGCCTATGCCGCCATGTACGGCCCGACCACCGGCGACAAGGTGCGCCTTGCCGACACCGAACTTTTCATCGAGGTCGAGCGCGACCTCACCACCCATGGCGAGGAGGTGAAGTTCGGCGGTGGCAAGGTGATCCGCGACGGCATGGGCCAGAGCCAGGTCACCCGCGCGGGCGGCGCCGTCGACACGGTCATCACCAATGCGCTGATCGTCGATCATACCGGCATCATCAAGGCCGATGTGGGGCTGAAGGACGGGCGCATCGCCGCCATCGGCAAGGCGGGCAATCCCGACACGCAGCCCGGCGTCGACATCATTGTCGGCCCAGGTACCGAGGCGATCGCGGGCGAAGGCAAGATCCTGACGGCCGGCGGCTTCGACGCGCATATCCACTTCATCTGTCCGCAGCAGATCGAGGAGGCGCTGATGAGCGGCCTGACCTGCATGCTGGGCGGCGGCACCGGCCCTGCCCACGGCACGCTGGCCACCACCTGCACGCCGGGACCGTGGCACATTGCGCGCATGATCGAGGCGGCGGACGCTTTCCCGATGAACCTCGCCTTTGCCGGAAAGGGCAATGCCTCCCTGCCCGGCGCGCTGGAGGAAATGATTCTCGGCGGCGCGGCGGCGCTGAAACTGCACGAGGACTGGGGCACGACGCCAGCCGCCATCGACTGCTGCCTTTCGGTCGCGGACGAACACGACGTGCAGGTGATGATCCATACCGACACGCTCAACGAAAGCGGCTTCGTGGAATCGACCATCGACGCCATCAAGGGCCGCACGATTCATGCCTTCCACACGGAAGGAGCCGGTGGCGGCCATGCGCCCGACATCATCAAGGTGGTCGGCGAGACGAATGTCATTCCCTCATCGACCAATCCGACGCGCCCTTATACGGTGAACACGATTGCCGAGCATCTGGACATGCTCATGGTCTGCCACCATCTCGACGCATCGATTCCCGAGGACATTGCCTTCGCCGAGAGCCGCATCCGCAAGGAAACCATCGCGGCGGAAGACATCCTGCATGACATGGGCGCCTTCTCCATCATTTCCTCCGACAGCCAGGCCATGGGGCGGGTGGGCGAGGTCATCATCCGCACATGGCAGACGGCCGACAAGATGAAGCGCCAGCGCGGGGCATTGAAGGAGGAAACCGGCGACAACGACAATTTCCGGGTGCGCCGCTACATCGCCAAATACACGATCAATCCGGCCATCGCGCATGGCCTGTCGCGTGAGATCGGCTCGGTGGAGGTGGGCAAGCGGGCCGATCTCGTGGTCTGGAACCCGGCCTTCTTCGGCGTGAAGCCCGACATGGTGCTGATTGGCGGCTCCATCGCAGCAGCACCCATGGGAGACCCCAACGCCTCCATTCCCACGCCGCAGCCGGTCCACATGCGCCCCATGTTCGGCGCCTATGGCAAGGCGCTGACCAATTCCTCCGTCACCTTCGTCTCCAGGGCCGCGCTCGATGGCGGGCTGCGCGAACGGCTCGGCACGGCCAAGCAGATGCTGGCGGTGGAGAACACGCGTGGCGGCATCGGCAAGAAGGCCATGGTGCTGAACGACTTCACCCCGGAAATGGAGGTGGACCCGGAAACCTACGAGGTGCGGGCCAATGGCGAATTGCTGACCTGCGAACCGGCGACCGTCGTGCCCATGGCACAGCGCTATTTCCTGTTCTGAAGCCCTCGATCCGGCGGCCATGCGGGGCTATCCTCGGGCCGGTACAAGCGCATCACGGGAGGAAATGTCATGATCCATGTCATCGCAACCATCACGCTGAAACCGGGATCGTTCGATGCCTTTCGCGAGGCCGCCATGCCGTGCATCGAGGCAACGCGGGCGGAACCGGGTTGCGTCGTCTACGATCTCAATACCAGCGTGACCAATTCGAACCGCGTGGTTTTCGTGGAACAATGGAAAAGCCGTGACGACCTGGAAGCCCATTTCAACCGGCCGCACATGAAGGTGTTTCGCAACGCGACCGCCACACTCGTGCAAAGCCGCACGGTCGAGGTCATTCATCCCGAGCGCATCGAAACGCTCTGATCCACCCCAGCAAGGGAAGCGGCCGTGAACGAACCTGTCTGCACCACCATCACACGCGATTTCAGCGCCCCGGCCGGGACGGTGACACTGGACGAAACGGCGCGGCACCGGCGGCGCATGCGCATGGTCTGTGACACGGGCGACATTGCTTTCCTGCTCGACCTGCCGCAGGCACGCCTGCTGCGCCATGGCGACGGGCTGGTGCTGTCGGACGGCCGCATCATCCGGGTCGTGGCCGAACCGGAGCCGTTGATGGAGGTGACGGCACGCGACGCCCGCCACCTGCTTGCGCTGGCGTGGCAAATCGGCAACCGCCATCTGGCGGCGCAAATCGAGGCGGACCGGATTCTCATTCGCCAGGACCATGTGATCCGGGGCATGCTGGAGGGGCTCGGGGCCATGGTCCGGGATGTCCTGGCACCCTTCGACCCCGAAGGCGGGGCCTATGGCGGAGACCATGCCGGGCATCACCATGATCACGGGCACGGCCATCACGACCATGGACAACATCACGACCATGGGCATGGTCACCAACATGAGAGGCAGGACCATGAACACCATCACGACTGAACAGGGCGCCGGCCCGGCCGGCGGGATGGACTGTTGAAACTCTTTGCACCTGGCAACCGCAATCTTTCGCCCCGTCACAAGGCACTTTACGCGGCCTATGAGATCGCTTTCACCACGGTGGACTTCCTTGCCGCATTCCTGTTCGTCATCGGCTCGGTGATGTTCTTCTACAAGAGCATGGAGACGCCGGCGATCTGGTGCTTTCTCGTCGGTTCGGTCTGTTTCGCGCTGAAACCGACGCTGCGGCTGGCGCGCGAGTTGCACTATCTGGCCCTGGGCGATGTCGACGACATTGCCGGACGGTTTTCCGCCGAACCATGAGCCAGTCCGCCCTCCTCCGCCTCATGTCCTGGCTTTCACCGGTTTTCCCCACAGGCGGATTTGCCTATTCGGCCGGCCTCGAACAGGCGGTCGCCGACGGTCTCGTCGCCAAAGCGGGTTCGCTGGAAGCCTGGATCGAGGCACAGCTCGTCCACGGCGCCGCGCGCAACGATGCCATCGTGATGGCGCAGGCCTGGCATTTTGAGCAAAGGGGCGAGGATCCGCGCCCGCTGGCCGATCTGGCCGTGGCGTTGGCCGGTTCCGCGGAGCGGCATCGCGAGACGCTGGACCAGGGAGAAGCCTTCCTCGCGGCCGCGGCGCACTGGTTTGCGGACATCCTGCCACGCGGCTTGCCGCTTCCCATCGCCGTGGGGCTTGCCTGCGGCAGGGGTGCCGTGCCGGTGCGGCCAGCTCTTGCCGCCTATCTCAACACGCTGGTTTCAAACCAGTTGCAATGCGCCATCCGACTGTCCGTCACCGGCCAGGATGGCGCGGCGCGCCTGCTGGCCGTGCTCGAACCGGTCATCGATTCCGTGGCCGAGGCAGCCGCCGGCGCCACGCTCGACGATCTCGGGAGCTTCGCGCTGAATGCCGAAATCGCTTCCATGAACCACGAAACCCTGCAACCGAGGCTGTTCCTGTCATGACCTCCACCCATGGACCCCTTCGCGTCGGCATTGGCGGGCCAGTCGGCTCCGGCAAGACGACATTGACCGAAAAGCTGTGCAAGGCCATGCGCGAGCGATGGTCTGTCGGTGTCGTGACCAATGACATCTACACGCGCGAGGATGCCGAGGCGCTGATGCGGATGCAGGCGCTGCCCTCAGACCGGGTGATCGGCGTGGAAACCGGCGGATGCCCGCACACCGCCATTCGCGAAGACGCGTCGATCAACCTGCGCGCCATCGCGGAACTGACAGCGCGGCATCCGGCTCTCGACATCATCTTCATCGAATCGGGCGGGGACAACCTGGCCGCCACGTTCTCGCCGGACCTCGCCGACCTGTCGATCTACGTCATATCCGTGTGCCAGGGGGAGGACATTCCGCGCAAGGGCGGGCCGGCGATCACGCGCTCGGACCTGCTGCTCATCAACAAGGCGGATCTGGCGCCGCATGTGGGCGCGGACCTCTCGCGCATGGAGGCGGATGCCGGCAAGGCGCGGGGCGCACGGCCATACCTGTTCACCGATCTGCGGCATGGTGAGGGCGTCGAGGCGATCGTCGAATGGCTGGTGGCGACCGGCGGACTGGCGCGTCAGCCGGCGGCGGAGTAGCCGGCCCGCCTTGCAGGAGGCCGCTGAGCTGTCCACAAACGGTCCCCACTGTTCGCGAGAGCCTTCCACAGCTTGTCCACTGCCTGCCCACAGGCAGACGCAACGAAGCATGCAAGGCAAGCGAGCCGATTCTTCGTTTCGACCGAAGAGAGGTATCAGCGAACGGAGGCGACGGCGGAACTGTCGCCGGTGCGCAGCGAGACCCAGCGCCCGGTATCGGTGCTCGACTGGCGCTTGAGGAAACGATAGCCGGTCTCGCTCCAGAGACGAACGTGATCCGACAGGTTGTCGAGGATGTAGTCGCCCCTGTCCGTGCGCACGGTGAGCACGGCATGTCCCTCGCCGTCCGGCTTGCGCACGACGGTGATCAGGAGATTGGAAAGCGGAATGCCGGCGCGGGCCAGTTCCCGGCGCTTTTCCAGGACGTAATCCTCGCAGTCGCCCATGGCGCCGGGATAGGTCCAGACCTCGTCCTTGCCGTAGATGTCGAAGTCATTCATCGGCTCAACCGCGCGGTTGACCGAAGCATTGACGGTGTTGATGCGTTTCCAGAGTCGCGTCGTCAGGCGCGACGGGCCGGCATCGGCGCTGCGGATGGAGCATTCGGAGGGATAGGCGCGGCAGAACTCGTAATGCCCTATGGGCTGTGAGGTCAGCCCGCCCGTGATCATGTTGGCGCCGGCGGCATTGCCCGCACCGCCCGTGCTCAAAAGCAGGCAGGCCGCCATGGCAAGCGCCGCCTGTGCGGAGATCCGTACCGTCATGAAGCGCCCACCCCGTGTCTGCCCGTCCGAACTCTTAACAAATTGTTAACGGGCGCAGCGTGGCGGAGTCAATTGCGGCTGGGGGATATGGTAAACAGCGGTCGTTCACGGACACGAAAAAAGGCCATCCCATTGCGGGATGGCCACAGTCGCGACTCGCAATACGTGCGCGATCAGGCGGATTTGCGGGTCTTCGGCGTCGCGGGAGCCTCCGCGCGCGCCATGAAGGCGGTGATTCGCGGCACGATTTCCTTGCGGAAACGGGACCCATTGAACACGCCGTAGTGGCCCACCTTCGGTTGCGTGTAGTGCAGGCGGCGATCATCCGGAATGTTGGGTGTCAGCGCATGGGCCGCTTCGGTCTGGCCGCCGCCGGTGATGTCGTCGTTCTCGCCCTCGACCGTCATCAGCGCCACCTTGCGAATGGCTTTCGGGTCCACGGCCTCCCCTCGGTGCAGCATGGTGCCGGTGGGAATGGCGTGCTCGATGAACACGGTCTCCACGGTCTGGAGGTAGAATTCCGCGGTCAGGTCCATGACGGCAAGATATTCGTCATAGAAATCACGGTGCTTCTCGGCGCTGTCGCCGTCATCCTTCACGAGGTGCAGGAAGAAATCCTTGTGCGCGATGATGTGGCGATCGAGGTTCATGCTCATGAAGCCGGAAAGCTGCAGGAATCCGGGATAGACGTCGCGGCCGAAGCCGGGATGGGGCCACGGCACGGTCATGACCGCATTGTCCCGGAACCACTGGATGCCCTTTTCCTGCGCCAGGTCGTTGACCGCCGTGGGTGAACGGGTGGTGTCGATCGGACCGCCCATCAGGATCATGGAGGCCGGCGCGAACGGATCGCCGCGCTTCTCCATCACCGATACGGCGGCAAAGACGGGGACGGAGGGCTGGCAGACCGCCATGACATGCGTGCCCTCGCCCAGGTAATGCAGCATCTCGATGACATAGTCGATGTAATCGTCGAGATCGAAACGGCCGTCCGACAGCGGCACCATGCGCGCGTCGGCCCAGTCGGTGATATAGACGTCGTTGTGCTGCATCATGGCTTCCACCGTGCCGCGCAGCAGCGTGGCATAGTGGCCGGACATGGGCGCGACGATGAGAAGCTTGGAATCCTCCTTGCGCCCCTTGGGCAGATCGCGCTTGAAATGCAGCAGGTCGCAGAAAGGTTTCGACCAGACGACTTCCTCGGTCACCCGGACCGCCTGGCCGTCCACAACCGTTTCCGGCAGGCCGAAAGGCGGCTTGGAATAACGCCGCGTCATGCGTTCGAACAGTTCCGCCGAGGCGGCCATCGACCGGCCGAAGGAGGAATGCGACAACGGATTCAACGGATTGGAGTAGAAAAGCTTGGCGGCATCCGCCACGGCACGGAACGGCTGCAAGGCAGCGTGGTTCATTTCATAGAGATGGTAGAACATGAAAAGTGCGTATCCCTTCATGAATATGAGATCCGCCGGCCGGACCCGCGCACGCCGCATCAAAGCTGAACATACTCTGCAGTATGTAAACGATCCGTACCGGCTGGCAATTGGACATTAGGCCATCAAACCCCACTCGGCTCCCGGCGAAACAAGTTGCCCGGGTCAACTGTTAGAGCACCAATCATAATGCTTGAACAGGGGTATCAAAGTTCCGTTTTCATGTTTTGCGCCGCTTTTCTGGTGGTTTCCCGCCGGCGGTGGCGCGTCTTTCCCCTAGGGAAAGCAAAAAGGGCGGCCATTCCGACCGCCCTTCCCCGATCCGTTCCTGCACAGGAATCAGCGGCGCAGGACGCCACCGGTCTGCTTGGCGACATTGGCGACGATGGCCGCCGAAAGCTTCTCGAAATCCTCGTCGGTCAGGGTCTTGTCGGTCGGCTGGATGGTGACGGCAATGGCCACCGACTTCCTGTCCTCGCCGATGGAGGCACCCTCGAACAGGTCGAAGACGGTCACGCCGGCGATCAGTTTCTTGTCGGCGGCCGCCGCGGCGCGGGTGATGTCACCGGCCGCAACTGTCCTGTCAACCACGAAGGCGAAGTCGCGGGTGACCGCCTGGAAGCTCGAAAGGTCGAGGCGCGGCTTGGTACGGGTGGCCTTGGCCTTGGGTTCGGGAATCGTGTCGAGGAAGACCTCGAAGCCGCAGACCGGACCGGAGACGTCGAGGGCTTCCAGCACCCTGGGGTGGAATTCGCCGAACCAGCCGAAGACCATTTTCGGGCCGAGGCGGATGACACCGGAGCGGCCGGGGTGGAACCAGTCCGGCGCGCCGCGGGCGATCTGGAGGTTGGCGACAGGCGCACCGGCGGCCTCGAGCGCGGCCAACGCATCGGCCTTGGCATCGGCCCAGCCGACCGGCGCGGCATTGCCGGACCAATGGCGGCCCTCATGGCTCATGTGCGCGGTGCCGCGGCGCACGCCCGAGGCGGCACGGCGCTGGCCTTCGGGCGTATCGCCCTGGTAGAGGCCCGACACTTCAAACAGGGCCACATCGGCAAAACCGCGCTGGGCATTGCGCTGCGCCGCAGTCAGCAGGCCCGGCAGCAGCGAGGGGCGCATGTCCGACATGTCGGCGGCAATCGGGTTTGCCAGCTTCAGCGCCTCGCCGCCACCGCCGAACAAGGCGGCATGTTCAGCCGGAATGAAGGACCAGTTGACGGCCTCCATCATGCCACGGGCGGCCAGCGCCCGGCGGGCGGAGCGGGTGCGCAACTGCAACGGGGTCAGGATGCGGCCGGCAACCGATTCCTCGCCCTCCAGCGGCACCGGAACGATGTTGTTGACACCATGGATGCGCATGACCTCCTCGACGAGATCCGCCTTGCCGTCCACATCGGGGCGCCAGGTCGGCACGGCCACATCCACAACCTCGGCGGTCCCGTTCGGCTCGAAACCCAAACGTTCGAGGATGCCGAGCGCCTCGGTTGCGTCCACGGCAATGCCCGTCAGGCGCTTCACTTCGGAAACCGGGAAGGTGACGGTCTTGCGCTCGGGCGCCCTGTAACCCTCGACGACCAGTTCGCTTGGCGTGCCGCCGCACAGGTCCATGACCAGATGGGTGGCCAGTTCGGCGCCCGGCACCATGAATTCAGGGTCGACACCACGCTCGAACCGGTAGCGGGCATCGGTGATGATGCCGAGGTCGCGGCCGGTGCGGGCGATGTTCATCGGTTCCCAGAGCGCCGATTCGATCAGCACGTCGGTGGTGCTTTCGTCGCAGCCGGAATGTTCGCCACCCATCACGCCGGCGATGGATTCGACGCCGTTGTCATCGGCGATGATGCAATTGTCCGGGCCCAGCTTGTACGTGCGTTCGTCCAGCGCCAGCACGGTTTCGCCATCGCGGGCGCGGCGCACGACCAGGTTGCCCTTCACCTTGGCGGCATCGAACACGTGCAGCGGGCGTCCGCGGTCGAAGGTGACGTAGTTGGTGATGTCGACCAGCGCGTTGATCGGCCGCAGGCCGATGGCCATGAGGCGCTGCTGCATCCATTTCGGCGACGGCCCGTTCTTCACGCCCCTGACCATGCGCAAGGCGAAGCCGGGGCACAGGTCCGGTGCCTCGATCGTCACCTTGACCGGGCATTCTCCCTGGCCTGCGACAGGCATGATCGCCGCCGCCTTCAGGCGGCCGAGGCCAGCGGCGGCGAGATCGCGGGCGATGCCGTGCACGCCGGTGCAATCCGGGCGGTTGGGCGTCAGGCCGATCTCGATGACCGGATCGTCAAGGCCTGCATAGGCGGCGAACGAGGTGCCGACCGGCGCATCCTCCGGCAGGTCGATGATGCCCGAGTGCTCGTCGGACAGTTCCAGCTCGCGTTCCGAACACATCATGCCGTGGGATTCGACGCCGCGGATCTTGCCGACGCCAAGTGTCACGTCGATGCCCGGCACATAGGTGCCTGGCAGGGCCAGCGCACCGACGAGCCCGGCGCGGGCATTGGGCGCGCCACAGACGACCTGGAGCGGCTTGCCGCCATTCACGTCCGGTCCGCCATCGACGGAAAGCACCTGAAGCTTGTCGGCATCGGGATGGCGCTCGGCGGTGAGGACACGGGCGATCACGAAGGGCCTGAAGGCCGCCTTGTCATCGACGCTCTCGACCTCGAGGCCAATCATGGTGAGCCTTTCGACGATCTCGTCGAGTGTGGCTTCGGTTTCAAGGTGGTCCTTGAGCCAGGACAGTGTGAATTTCATGATCCCGTTCCTCCTTATGCGCTCAGGCCGCCGAACAGGGTCGGCATGTCGAGCGGGCGGAAGCCGTAATGGTTGAGCCAGCGCACATCGGCGTCGAAAAAGGCGCGCAGATCCGGCATGCCGTATTTCAGCATGGCGATGCGGTCGATCCCCATGCCCCAGGCAAAGCCCTGGTATTCGTCGGGATCGAGGCCGCCCATGCGCAGCACGTTGGGATGGACCATGCCGCAGCCGAGAATCTCCATCCAGTCGGAGCCCTGGCCGAACAGCACCTCGCCGGGACGCGAGCGGTCGCACTGGATATCAACCTCCAGGCTCGGTTCGGTGAACGGGAAGAAGGACGGGCGGAAGCGCATGTTCAAGCTGGGCACTTCGAAGAAGGCCTTGCAGAACTCCTCAAGCACCCACTTCATGTTGGCCACGTTTGCGGTCCTGTCGATGACGAGGCCTTCGAGCTGGTGGAACATGGGCGAATGGGTGGCATCGGAATCGCAGCGATAGGTCTTGCCGGGGATGACGATGCGGATCGGCGGCTTCTGGGTTTCCATCGTTCGGATCTGGACCGGCGAGGTGTGGGTGCGCAGCAGCTTCCGCTCGCCGTCGGCGCCCGGCTGGAAGAAGAAGGTGTCGTGCATCTCGCGGGCCGGGTGGCCTTCGGGAAAGTTCAGTGCCGTGAAATTGTAATAGTCGGTCTCGATGTCCGGCCCTTCGGCGATGGAAAAGCCCAGATCGCCGAAAATGGCGGCGATCTCGTCGATGACCTGCGAAATGGGATGGATGCGGCCACGCTCCACCGGTGCGCCATGGACAGGAAGGGTGACATCCACCGTCTCGCGCGCCAGGCGCGCGTCGATGGCCGCGTCACGCAGTTCCTGCCGGCGGGAGGCCAGCGCCTCGGCGACCCGGTCGCGCAGGCCGTTGATCCTCGGTCCCATTTCCTTGCGCTCGTACGGCGTCATCCTGCCCAGCGTCTTGAGCAGTTCCGATACCGAGCCCTTCTTGCCGATCGCCCCGACGCGCACGGCCTCGATGGCCTGCTCGTCGGAAGCCGCGGCAATGTCGGCCATGATGGAGGTTTCAAGCGTGTCGAGGTCGCTCATTGCTGGTCGCCCATGTATCCGTTGTCCGGCGGCGCTTGTAGCGCCTGTTTGCTGCGGTTTGAACAAGAAAAACCCGCGCCAGCCCAGCCAGCGCGGGTTTCCCAAATTCACGATGTCAAGCTTGGGAAAGCGCTGGTCAGGAAACCGCGCTCTCAAACTCGTTCGGGGTCTTGTCCTTGAGATATTCAAGGGCGGACTTCGCCTGGCCCACCAGCGCGGCGAATGCCTGCGGCTCGTGGATGGCGAGGTCGGAGAGAACCTTGCGGTCAACCTCGATGCCGGCCTTGTTCAGACCGTCGATGAAGCGGCCGTAGGTCAGGCCATGCTCGCGGACGGCGGCGTTGATGCGCTGGATCCACAGCGCACGGAAATTGCGCTTGCGGGCCTTCCGGTCGCGCGTCGCATACTGCATCGATTTCTCGACGGCCTGCTTGGCGATGCGGATGGTATTCTTGCGACGGCCATAAAAGCCCTTGGCGGCCTTCATAACCTTCTTGTGCTTGGCGTGGGCGGTAACGCCGCGTTTTACACGTGCCATGTCATGATCTCCTGAATATCAGCTGAAGCGTTTGCCGGGGCCGGGGCTCAGAGGCCGCCGCCATTGGGCAGGTAGTTCTTGATGACCTTCCTGGCGTCCGCCTCGGGAAGGACCATCATGCCGCGTGCATCGCGGATGAACTTGTTGGAACGCTTGATCATGCCGTGGCGCTTGCCGGCGGCTGCCACTTTCACCTTGCCGGTGCCGGTGATCTTGAACCGCTTCTTGGCGGCCGATTTGGTCTTCATCTTGGGCATTTTGCTCTACTCTCCTTTTGCCGGCCCCGAAGAGCCGCTCTTTTTTCGTCTTTCCGCAGACCAGAGCGGAAAAACAGCATGAAAACCGCCACGGCATGCCCTGCCGGGCGGCTTCGAACGGCGCGTCATTACAGGATGGACCGGCAATGTGCAAGCCCCGCAGCGCCGAATCGGGTGGCTTTCGCTGCCCGCAAAACAGCCCGGCGCCAAAAACAGAACCGGCGTCCGTAGGGGCGCCGGCTCAAACCCGAAGAACCAGTGCGCGCGCTCAGCGCGGCGCCAGGACCATCATCATCTGGCGGCCTTCCAGCTTCGGCTCGGCCTCGACCTTGGCGATTTCCTCGACCTCGGCGCGCACCTTGTTCAGAAGCTGCATGCCCAGTTCCTGGTGCGCCATCTCGCGGCCGCGGAAGCGCAGCGTGACCTTGACCTTGTCGCCGTCCTCGAAAAAGCGCCGCACGGCCTTCATCTTCACCTCGTAGTCGTGGGTGTCGATGTTGGGACGCATCTTGATCTCCTTGATCTCGATGGTCTTCTGCTTCTTGCGCGCCTCGGCGGCCTTCTTCTGCTTCTCGTATTTCAGCTTGCCGAGATCGAGGATCTTGCATACGGGCGGAGAGGCGTTCGGCGAGATCTCGACAAGGTCGAGCCCGGCATCCTCGGCGCGCGAGAGCGCCTCCTGAATCGAAACATCCCCGAGATTGCTTCCGTCCTCACCGATGAGCTGGACACGGGGGACACGGATTTCCTGGTTGGCGCGCGGGCCTTCCTTGACAGGAGGCGGCGCTCTGAACGGTCTGCGAATGGTCGTGGTCTCCTCAACTGTTTCGCCAATGTAATTCGCTGCCGGGCCGCTTGTTCCCGGCATTCGTGCGGCACTTTTTCCAGCCGCGCTGCAAAGTCAATAGCACAGATTGTTGCATGAATCACCTGCTGCGTTGCAAACAGGCAGGAAACCGGGAAAAAGGTGCAGATCATGACGGAACAGGACGGCCGGATCATCGTCGATGGCAATTCCATCGCCTTTCGGCGCATCCCCGGCGCGGCACCGGGGCTTGTCTGGCTCGGCGGCTTCAGGTCAACCATGCGCGGCACGAAGGCCGATGCGCTCGCCGCCTTCGCGTGCGCGAGCGGGCTGGCCTTCCTGCGCCACGACTATTCCGGGCACGGGGAGTCCGGCGGGGCGTTCACCGACGGCACGATTTCGCGCTGGCTGAACGAATCCCTGGCGGTGTTCGAGGCGCATTCACAGGGTCCGCAAATTCTCTTCGGCTCTTCCATGGGCGCATGGATCGCGCTGCGCATGGTGCAGGAACTGGCCCGTCGCGGGGAAAAGGGGCGGATCGCCGGCCTTGTTCTGATCGCCCCGGCACCGGATTTCACCAGCGACCTGCATGCCCCGCGGCTGACCGACGAACACAAGGCCGCGCTGGACCATGACGGCTTCTTCACCGTGCCATCGGCCTATGACGATGAGCCCTATGTCTTCACCCGCGCCCTGTTCGAGGATGGCGAGGTCAACCGGGTCCTGACCGGCCCGCTCGACACCTGGTGCCCGGTCCACATCATCCAGGGCCTCGACGACCCGGATGTGCCCCATGCCCATGCCCTGAAACTGGTGGAACACCTGCCCGCCGACGACGTGACGCTGACGCTCGTCAGGGGCGGCGATCACCGCCTTTCGCGGCTGCAAGATCTGGACCTGCTGACACGCGCAGCCGCCACCATGGTCGAGCACAGCCGAAGCAACAGCACCTGAAAAGGGCGATATTCACTTTTATTTTCAATTGCTTTGACGATTCCGTTTTTTACAGAGCTTGAATCGCCGTTTTTCTCTTCCCATCTCGATTCCAGGCGGTCGCTGTTGGCCGCTTTCGACCGAGAGGAATGGCTGACCATGACCCAAACTGCATTGATCAGACCTGCCTGGACCCCGGCCACGATCGGCCTGATGGTCCTCGGCTTCGTCGTCTTCTGGCCTCTTGGCCTCGCCATGCTCGCCTACATCATCTGGGGCGACCGGCTGGACGGCTTCAAGCGCGACGTGAACCGCGCAACCGACGACATGGCGCGCCAGTTTCGTGGCTGCGGCCGCCATCGCGGCCATGCCCGTACCGGCAATGTCGCCTTCGACGACTGGCGGGAAGCAGAAATCGAGCGGCTGGCCGAGGAGCGCCGCAAGCTCGACGCCATGCGCGAGGAGTTCGAGATGTACATGCGCGAACTGCGCCGCGCCAAGGACAAGGAAGAATTCGACCGCTTCATGCGTGATCGCGAGGCTTCCAAGGCCTCCGAAGCGAAGCGCTCCGGTAGCGTTCCGGACTTCCCCGCGTCCGACGCGTAACGCATCTCCCTGCCCCTGATGCCAGTGGCCGGACCCGTTTCACCGGGCCCGGCCTTTTTCTTGCGCGAAAAGCGGATTCACCGAGGCCGGGAATCAGATAGGGTTCACGGCCATGCTGCCGGATTTCCTGACCCGAAAGACCCGACCGAAACCACCCGCCGCGTCCACCCGCGAGCGCATGCATTGCGTGGCGGGGCGTGAATTGCCGTTGCGGATCGTGGAAAGCGCGCGGGCCAAGCGGCTGACGCTGCGGATCGGCGCGGGCGGGCAAAGCCTGCGTGTCACCGTGCCGCCGGGTCACCCGCAGCGCGACATCGACCGTTTCCTGGACCGGCATCGCGGATGGCTGGAATCGCGGCTGGCGGCGCTGCCCGACCGGCCGGATCTCAGGCCCGGCGTCAAGCTGCCGGTGCTTGGCGTGCCACATCGCATCATCCACGAACCGGGCAAGCGCGGGACGGTGCGGCAGACCGTGCTCGATGGGGAACCGGTGCTGATCGTGCATGGAGACAGGGCGCATCTGAAGCGCCGGCTGGCCGATTTCATGAAGAAGCTGGCGCGCGCCGAAATCGAACCCCTGGTCGCCAGACACGCAGCCGCAGCGGGCGGGCGCAGCGTCACCGCCGTGCGCTACAAGGACACGGTGAGCCGCTGGGGCTCGTGTTCCTCCACGGGCGGACTGTCCTTCTCCTGGCGAATCGCCATGGCACCGCGCCCGGTGATCGACTACCTCGTGGCGCATGAATGCGCGCATCTGAAGCACATGGACCACAGCGCGCGCTTCTGGAAACTGTGCGGGGCATTGTGCCCGCGCATGGACGAATCCAAGGCCTGGCTGAAGCGCAACGGGCAGGCCCTGCAAGCCATCGGGTTCAAGTGATGCGTTCTTTCCCGCCCCTTCTCCCGGCGCTCCTGCCGGCACTTGCGCTGTGCCTCGGCCTGCTCGCAGCCTGCCAGACGCTCGCGCCGCCGCCCGAAGCGCCCGTGCCGGCTGAAGACGGCTATCTGCCGGGCGAAGCACCGATCCGCCCGCTTGCAGCCGATTGAGCGACGCGGTAAGCGAGTGCGCATGGACATCAAGATCTGCGGTCTGAAGACGGAAGAGGCGGTACGCGCGGCGATTGCCGGCGGGGCCAGCCATGCCGGCTTCATCTTCTTCGAAAAAAGTCCCCGCCATACGGACCCGGAAACCGCGGGCAAACTCGCCGCGCTGGCAGGGGCTGCGGGCCTCCGTTCCGTCGCCGTCACGGTCGATGCCGACGATGCCACGCTGGACAGGATCGTCTCCGTGATGAAGCCGGACATGCTGCAATTGCACGGCAAGGAAAGCCCGGAGCGGGTGACAGCGGTCAAGGCCCGTTTCGGCCTGCCCGTGATGAAGGCGCTGGCCATTTCCGAGGCCGCCGATTTCGAAAAGATCGGACCCTACAAGGGCGTGGCAGACCGTTTCCTGTTCGACGCCAAGCCGCCCAGGGGTTCGCAATTGCCTGGCGGCAATGCGGTTTCGTTCGACTGGTCGCTGCTCAACGGTCTCGACCCGGACATCGATTACCTGCTGGCCGGCGGCATCCATGCGGGCAATGTGGCCGACGCCATCGCAATCGCCCATCCGCCGGGACTCGACATCTCGTCGGGTGTGGAAAGCGCGCCGGGCATCAAGGATACGGCGCTCATCGCCAATTTCCTGCAAGCGGCGGGTAACGCCGGGGCCTGAGGGTCAGAGGGGAATCTCGCCGCGTGCTATGCCATCCAGGACTGCATTGATGAACAACGCCTTGGCGGCGCGATAATCGGCCATGGCCTGACCATCGAACAGGCGCTTGATCTCGTTGAAACCGTCGACCAGCGCCGGATGTGCCGAAAGCGCGGCGGCAAACAGGTGGAAATGGTCGAACGCGCCGCCCGTGGCTGCCAACTGGATGCCCACGGGCATGGATGTTCCGGTCATTTCGAAGGCGGCGAAATCGCCGGTGCGGATCGAGCCCGTGTTGCGCGCGAAGGCGCCCGCCAGTGCGGCTTCCGCCTCGGGGAAGCGATCCGGCGGGACACGCACCAGAATATCCAGATCGCCTCTGGTTTCCAGTCCGGGACAGGCCGTGGAGCCGACATGGGTGATTTCCGCCGATCGCGGAAGCATGGCGGCGAGACCTGGCATGACGGACCGGAAGAGCGCGGTGGCCAGGGCGCGCGCGGCCTCGGGGTCGGCGTGAAGGTGAAACCGTTCCATTGCCGTCAGGTGGGCGGTGTGCCGTTCTCGGCGAGAACGGAGCCGGCCAGATAGAGCGACCCGCAGACCAGGATGCGCGGCGGACGCTCGTCCTCGCTCCAGGTTTCGCGCATGAGGTTGATCGCATTGGCAACGGAGCTGACCGGCTCGGCTGAGAGCCCGGCCTCGCGGGCGCGTGCGGCCAGCACTTCCGGGCTTTCGCCATCATCGCTTCCGGGCACCGGCACACAGTAACAATGGCGCGCCAGCCCCTGAAAGGCGCGGAAGAAACCGGCATGGTTCTTGGTCTTCAGCATGCCGGCGATCAGAAAGAGCGGGCGGTCGTCGCGCTCGCCGCGCCCGGCCAGTTCTTCCGCGACAACCAGCGCACCGGCGGGATTGTGCCCGCCATCGAGCCACACTTCCGAACCTTCGGGCGCTTGCTCCACCAGGTCGCCGGACATGAGCCGGTGCAGGCGGGCCGGCCATTCGGCCGCCTCCATCGCCGTGTCCGCGGCACGGTGGCCGATATCGAAACCGGCCATGCGCACGGCGGCGATGGCCGTGGCCGCGTTGGCCAATTGGAAACGGCCCGGCATGGCGGGCAGCGTGAGATCGAACAGGACGTCATTGTCCTGGTAGACCAGGCGTCCGTTTTCCTCATAGGCCCAGAAATCCTGGCCGTAGGCGATATAGTCGCATTCGAGACGCAGTGCTGTTTCCTCCAGCACGGCGCGCGCCATGTCGTTTTCCTGAAAGCCGATCACGACCGGACATTCGGGCTTGATGATGCCCGCCTTTTCGGCTGCGATCAGTTCCACCTTGTCACCAAGCCAGGCCTCGTGATCGAGCGAGATGGGCGTGATGACGGATACGGCGGGTTCGCGAATGACATTGGTGGCGTCGAACCGGCCGCCCATGCCGACTTCGAGAATGCAGACATCGGCGGGATGCTCGGAAAACAGCAGGAAGGCGGCGGCCGTCGTCAGTTCGAAAACGGTGGCCGGCTCGTCGCCATTGGCATCGCCGACCCGCCTCAGGGCGTCGGCCAGAACCGCGTCTTCCACCAGTTCGCCGCCGCCGGGCTTGCCGAGGCGAAAGCGCTCGTGCCAGCGCACAAGATGCGGCGATGTATGGACATGGACGGACGCGCCGGCGGCTTCCAGCATGGCGCGGGCGAAGGCTATCACCGATCCCTTGCCGTTCGTGCCGGCGACATGGATGACCGGCGGCAGGCGGTCCTGCGGGTTGCCGAGCTTTTCCAGCAGCACGCGCACGCGCTCCAGTGACAGGTTGTATCCCTGCGGGTGAAGTGCGGACAGCCGCTCGATCTCGACTTGCGCAAGGCTTTCGGCGGGACGGATCGTCATCGGGTTTCCACATGCAGGGGGCGGCGCCTGCCGGCCGCCCGTTCGGTGATCGCATGGCTGCGGACGATCAGGCGTCCGCCTTTTCCTCTTCGGCCGGTGTTTCAGGCTCGGAGTCCTGCACGTCCGGCGGCGGGGCGGCCTCATCGACCAGCGCCGGCTGCCCGGTCAGCATGCGCAGCACCCTGGCGATGGTGCCTTTCAGTTCCTGGCGCGGCACGACCATGTCGACCATGCCATGGTCACGCAGGTATTCCGCCGTCTGGAAGCCCTCGGGCAGCTTCTCGCGAATGGTCTGCTCGATGACACGCTTGCCGGCAAAGCCGATGACCGCGCCCGGCTCGGCAATGTGGATGTCGCCGAGCATGGCATAGGACGCGGATACGCCGCCCGTCGTCGGATTGGTCAGCACGACGATATAGGGAAGGCCCGCCTCTTTCAGCATCTCCACCGCAACGGTCGTGCGGGGCAATTGCATGAGGGAAAGGATGCCCTCCTGCATGCGCGCGCCGCCGGAAGCGGCAAACAGCACCAGCGGGCGGTTCAGCTCGATCGCCTTGAGGAAGCCGTCGATGATGGCCTCGCCGGCCGCCATGCCCAGCGAGCCGCCCATGAAGGAGAAGTCATGCGCCGTGACGACGACGGGCAGCCCGTCGATCTCGCCGGTGGCGTTGACGATGGAATCGTCGAGCCCGGTCTTCGAGCGGCTTTCCTTCAGACGGTCCGTGTACCGCTTCACATCGCGGAATTTGAGCGGATCCTGCGGCACCTTCGGCGCAGGCAGAAGCTCATACTTGCCCTCGTCGAAGAAGCGCTTCAGCCGCTCCCTGACGGGCATCTTCATGTGATAGCCGGACGTGGGGATGACCCAGAGGTTTTCCTCCAGTTCCTTGTGGAAGATCATCTCGCCGGTCTCGGGACACTTGATCCAGAGATTTTCCGGCATGTCGCGCCGGCCCAGCATGGAGTTGATCTTGGGGCGGACGTAGTTGGTGATCCAGTTCATCTGTTCTCAAGGCCGCGTCTGGCGCACGGCCTTCCCTGTGATGGATTCCAATGTGGGCGCTTCAGCCAGCCTGTGCAAGCCGCGCCTCTGCGATGCCGTCGGCAAGGCCGCGCACCAGCGTGGCCACGGCCTCGGCCGGGTCGGCGACCGCGTTGCCGTCCGCATCGAGCACGTTGGCGATGGCATTGACCACGGCCGTGCCCACGACGACACCGTCGGCGGAGGCGCCGATCGCCTTGGCCTGGCTGGAGGTCTTCACACCGAAGCCGACGCAGACCGGCAGGTCCGTATGGCCCTTGATGCGGCGCACCGCATCGGCAACCTTGCTCGTGTCGGGCAGGGCGGAGCCGGTGATGCCGGTCATGGAAACGTAGTAGACGAAGCCGGACGTGTTGGCGAGGACAACCGGCAGGCGCTTGTCATCGGTGGTCGGCGTGGCAAGGCGGATGAAATTGATCCCGGCCTTCAGTGCCGGCACGCAAAGTTCGTCATCCATTTCCGGCGGCAGGTCGACCACGATCAGACCGTCGATGCCGGCTTCCTTCGCGTCGGCCAGAAAACGGTCGACGCCGTAGATGTAGATCGGGTTGTAGTAGCCCATCATGACGATCGGCGTGTCGTCATCCTCCTGCCGGAACTCGCGCGCCATCTGCAGGGTCCTGACGAGCGTCTGGCCATTGTCCAGCGCGCGGCGGCCGGCCATCTGGATCGCCGGGCCGTCGGCCATCGGATCGGAAAAGGGCATGCCCAGCTCGATGACGTCGGCGCCGGCCTTGGGCAAGGCCTTCATCACGCGCAGCGAACTGTCGTAATCCGGATCGCCGCCCATGAAATAGGTGACCAGGGCGGGGCGGTTGATCTGCTTGAGGGCAGCGAACTTGCGGTCGATACGGGTGGTCATGTCAGAGATCGTGTCCCAGCATTTTGCCGACGGTGAAGACGTCCTTGTCGCCACGGCCGCAGAGATTCATGACGATGATCTGGTCCTTGCCCATGGCGGGCGCGCGCTTGATCACCTCGGCCAGCGCATGGGACGGCTCCAGCGCAGGGATGATGCCCTCCAGCCGGGTGAGAAGCTGGAAGGCTTCCAGTGCTTCCGCGTCCATGACGGGCACATATTGGACGCGGCCGGAATCCTTAAGCCAGGAGTGCTCCGGGCCGATGCCCGGATAGTCCAGCCCGGCGGAAATGGAATGGCCTTCCTTGATCTGGCCGTCGCCATCCTGCAGCAGGTAGGTGCGGTTGCCGTGCAGGACGCCGGGCGATCCGGCAGTCAGCGAGGCGCAATGTTCCTCGCCCTGAAGACCCTTGCCGCCGGCTTCCACGCCGACGATCTGCACGCTCTCGTCATCAAGGAAGGGATGGAACAGGCCGATGGCGTTGGACCCGCCACCCACGGCAGCGACCAGCATGTCCGGCAGGCGGCCCTCGACGGCCAGCATCTGCTCGCGCGTTTCCTTGCCGATGACCGACTGGAACTCGCGCACCAGTTCCGGATAGGGGTGCGGCCCGGCGGCCGTGCCGATCAGGTAATAGGTGTCCTCGACATTGGTGACCCAGTCGCGCAGCGCCTCGTTCATGGCGTCCTTGAGCGTGCCATGGCCCGCGGTGACGGGATGAACCTTCGCGCCAAGCAGCTTCATGCGGAAGACGTTGGGCGCCTGGCGCTCCACGTCGGTCGCGCCCATGTAGACCTCGCAGGGGAAACCGAAGCGCGCCGCGACGGTGGCCGAGGCCACGCCATGCTGGCCGGCGCCCGTCTCGGCGATGATGCGGGTCTTGCCCATGCGCTTGGCCAGCAGGATCTGGCCAAGGCAATTGTTGATCTTGTGGGAACCGGTATGGTTCAGCTCGTCGCGCTTGAAGTAGATCTTCGCGCCGCCCAGATGTTCCGTCAGCCGCTCGGCGAAGTAGAGCGGCGAGGGACGCCCGGTATAATGCGTGTTGAGATGTTCCAGCTCTGCCCTGAATTCCGGGTCGTTCTTGGCCTTGTCCCACTCCTCTTCGAGGTGAAGGATCAACGGCATCAGCGTCTCGGCGACGAAACGCCCCCCGAAAATGCCGAACATGCCCTGTTCGTCGGGTCCGGTGCGGAAGGAATTGGGTTTGGCTGACTGGTTCAAGGCATACTCCCAGACTTGGATCGGCCCTCCCATAAACCATGCGGCATTGCGGGGCAATGCAGGCAGGCGACGCCCGGGGTCGCAAAAAGGCGCGGAAGCGCCCTCCCCGCCCCGGTTGCCATTCCGGCCCGCAAGCCGCGCCTCATTCGCGCGGCGGAATGTTGAGCGCGGCCTGGCTGGCCGGGCGGGCAAGGCAGCGGTCGAGCCATGCCAGCACGTTGCGGCATTCCGGCAGCTTCACCAGGTCGCCGGCCTCGTAGAAATCGCGGACGGTGCGCACCCAGGGCCAGGTGGCGATGTCGGCAATCGTATAATCCCGGCCCATGATGTAATCACGGCCGCCCAGGCGCTGGTCCAGCACCTTGAGCAGGCGTTCGGTCTCGCCGGCATAGCGCTCCAGCGGACGCTTGTCGGCGACATCCTTGCCGGCGAACTTGCAGAAGTAGCCGAGCTGGCCGAACATCGGGCCGATACCGCCCATCTGGAACATGAGCCACTGCATCGTCCGGTAGCGCGCCGCCGGATCGGCGGACATGAATTTCCCCGACTTTTCCGCCAGGTAAATCAGGATGGCGCCGGATTCGAACAGCGGCAGCGGCGCGCCGCCCGGACCGTCCGGATCGATGATGGCGGGGATCTTGTTGTTCGGGTTGAGCGACAGGAATTCCGGGGTCGTCTGGTCGTTGCGCCCGAAGGAAACCGTGTGCGCCTCATAGGGAAGGCCCGTTTCCTCCAGCATGGCCGAGGCCTTGATGCCGTTGGGCGTGGGGAAGGAATAGAGCTGGATGCGGTCCGGATGGGCTGCGGGCCAGCGGCGCGTGATCTCGAAGCCGGACAAATCGGTCATGGGAAGACGTCCTCTCGCATTGTTGCCTGCCACAGAGGTAACCCGCCCGCGCCAAACCACAAGGGCAAAACAGCCAGGCCCGTGTGCAACGGTATGTCACCGCGGGGAAACACGCGCCTTGCAAGCCGTGGGCGCAGGTGTATCGTCATCTGGCCGCGGGAAAACAGAAGAAGAGACCCGGCGGACCAACAGAGGGAGAGACGACATGTGCCATGCCTGTGTGATGGAAACCGTGAAGAGCCGGATGCTGAACCGGCGCGACTTCTTCAAGGCGGCAAGCCTGCCGGCCGCGGCCACGGGGTTTGCGCCGCCCGCCCTGGCGCAGGGCGCGACGAAGGTGGCCGACATGACCCACACGATGGGAGAGGACTTCCCCACCTTCTTCGGCGAGCAGCAGCTCTTCGTCGAGCAGAAATTCAACTATGCCGAACACAAGTTCAACCTGAAGGAATTGCGCGTCAACGAGCATACCGGCACGCATATGGATGCGCCGCTCCACTTCTCGGAAAACGGCATGTCGGTGGACGAGATCCCGGTCGAGAGCCTGGTCGTGCCGCTTGTCGTCATCGACATCAAGGCCAAGGCCGCCGAGAACGCGGATGCGCAGGTGACGCCAGACGACATCAAGGCCTGGATCAGCGCCCATGGCGACCTGCCGGCCAAATGCTGCGTGGCGATGAATTCCGGTTGGGGGGCGCATGTCGCGGGTGAAAAGTTCCGCAATGTCGGCGATGACGGCAAGACCATGCATTTCCCCGGCTTCCATGTCGAGGCAGCGAAGATGCTGGCAGAAGAGGCCGACGTGGCCGGCATCGCCGTGGACACGCTGTCGCTTGACCATGGCCCGTCGCCCGATTTCGCGGTTCACTACGCATGGCTGCCGACCGGGCGCTGGGGCATCGAATGCCTGGCCAACCTTGACGCGGTTCCGGCCAGTGGCGCCACGCTCGTGGTCGGTGCGCCCAAGCACAAGGGCGGCACGGGCGGGCCGGCGCGTATCTTCACGCTGATGTAATCGAACAGGAAAGGGAAACGGCGGCATGTCGACAGTCAGGCTTGTGAGCTATGAGGAAGCCGATGCAGCGGTGCGCGTGGTCTATGACGACATAAGGGCCACGCGCGGCTCCGACTTCATCAACAATTTCTGGCTGGCGCTTGCCGCCGATCCGGCGCTGCTGAAAAGCACCTGGGAAGAAGTGAAGGCGGTCATGACCGCGCCCGGACCGCTGGATCCGCTGACCCGCGAGATGATCTACATTGCCGTGTCGGCGGCGAACGGCTGTACCTATTGCGCCCATTCGCACACGGCTTCGGCCAAGGCAAAGGGCATGACGGACGCGCAATATGGCGACCTGCTGAAGGTGATCGCTCTGGCCGGAAAGACCAATCACCTGGCCAATGCGCTCCAGGTGCCGGTGGACGCGGCCTTCGAAAAATCGGGCGCCTGACCCGGAAACCAGCTTGGCAAGCGGGGCAGGCAATGCAAGCCTGCGCCGCCATCACATAATCCTGGAGGAACTTGATGTATACGGTGATCGGGTCGCCCGGCTCGCGCATGACGCGGGTTGTCTGGATGCTTGAGGAACTGGGCGAGGCCTACGCGATCGAGACCGCCAAGCCGCAATCGGAGACGGCGCGGGTCCACAATCCCTCCGGCCGCATTCCCGCCCTCATCGACGGGGAGATGCGGCTGACGGATTCGGCTGCGATCTGCGTCTATCTGGGCGAGAAACATGGCGACAAGGGCTTCGGCTCCCGCTCGCTGGCGGAACGGGCGCAGATCGACAGCTGGGTGCATTTCGCTCAGTCGGAGCTGGAGGCGCCACTGTGGAACAAGCTGAAGCACCGCATGCTGATCCCTGAACACCTGCGGGTGGATGTGGGGCCGTGGTGCGCGTGGGAATTCAGCCGCGACACGAAGGCGCTGGCGCGAAGGCTCGGTGACAATGAATTCGCGCTGGGCGACCGCTTTTCCGCCGTCGATGTCATCCTCGGTCATATCGGCACCTGGGCGCGCGGCGCCAGGTTCGAGATCGCGTCCGACTCCGTCAATGCCTATCTCGACCGGGTTCTGGCCCGCCCGGCGCTGGCCAGGGCAAGGGAGCGTGAAGCGGCAGCGTGATCCGCCTTGCCCGCATCAACACAGGGATGAACACGAAGAAGCCCGGGTACGCTGCACCCGGGCTTCCTGTTGTTACACATGTCTGCGCCGGTTATTCAGCGGCGTACTTGTCCAGCAGGGCGCGGGCGTCGTTGATCATTTCCGTGCCCGGACGGCCACCGGCATTCATCTCCTCGGCCCAGGCATCGACCAGCGGCGTGGCGATATCCTTCCAGCGCTGCGTCTCGGCCTCGTCCAGGGTGATGATGCGGGCGCCCGACTTTTCGGCAACCTCGCGGCCGCGCACGTCGCCGGCGTCCATGGCAGCACCGAACATGCCAGCCGTCTCGACGCCGGAATTGTCGTCGATGACCTTCTTCAGGTCGTCCGGCAGCCTGTCATAGGCATCCTTGTTCATGGCAAAGACGAAGGTGGCCGTGTAGAGGCCGTTCTTGCCGGCAAAGCCCGTGACGTTGGACACGATCTCGTCAACCTTGAAGGCGGGCGCCACCTCGAAGGGAATGGTCGTTCCGTTGATGACGCCCTTGGACAGCGCCTCGGCAACGGCGGTGACCGGCATGCCGACCGGGACGGCGCCGAGCTTTTCCAGCATCTGGTTGACCACGCGCGTGCCGCCGCGCAGCTTCATGCCGTTCATGTCCTCGACGCTCTCGACCGGCTCCTTGGAATGGATCAGGCCGGGGCCGTGCGTGTGCCAGGCGATGACGTGATAGTCCTTGAAGTCGTCCATGCAGTATTTTTCGCAATACTCATGGAAGGCCTTGGAGGTCTGCTCGCCATTCGTCATCATGAACGGCAGTTCGAAGGCCTCGGTCGAGGGAAAGCGGCCGGGCGTGTAGCCGATGACGGTCCAGGTCAGGTCGATGACGCCGTCACGGAGCTGGTCGACCAGTTCCGGCGGCTTGCCGCCGAGCTGCATGGCGGGGAAGAGGTTGATCTGGATGCGGCCGTCGGATTCCTTCATCACCTTCTCGGCCCAGGGCGCCAGCGCCTTGGCCGGAATGGTGGCCTGGGCAGGCAGCATCTGGTGCAGCTTGAGCGTGACATCCTGCGCATGGGCGGCAGCCGATGCGACGAGTCCGGCGGCAGCGGCCGCCAGCAGCGTGGTCCATTTCTTCATGCCGGGTTCCTCCCTTGGCGTGTGCCGGGCAAGGGTTCCTGCCCGGGAATGGGGACCATAGAAAGTTATATACCATATCAATGTCAAGCATGCTTACGTCGCATGATTGCCAGAACGGACATACTACCCGGTATGTTGCTGTTGACAGGCAGGCCGCACGCTCCCTACCATCCGCCGTCAGGGCCGGCCTTTCATCCGGCCGTTCTTTCCCCGGAGGAACCCGCATGCCGGCATTCGATCGCAGGACAATCGACTTCCTTGTCCACGACTGGCTCGATGCGGAAAGCCTGACAGCGCATGCGCGCCATGGCGACCATTCACGCGAAACCTTCGACGCGCTGCTCGACCTGGCGGAACGGATCGCGGAAAACGAGTTCCTGCCATCCTTCAAGCCCGGAGACCGTGACGAACCGGAGCTGAAGCAGGACGGCACGGTGACGGTGAACCCGCTGATCAAGCGCGCGGTGCAAGCCTATCTCGACGCCGGCTTCCAGCTTGCCAGCTTTCCCGCAGAACATGGCGGCATGCAGATGCCGCATCTCGTGGCGAGTGCGGCCAAGGTCTTCTTCCAGGCCGCGAACGTGGCCGCGGGCGCCTATCCCATGCTCTCTACCGGCAATACGCGTGTGTTGCTGACACGGGGATCGCAGCCGCTGATCGACCATTTCGCGATGCCGCAACTGGAAGGCCGGGCGCTGGGCACGATGTGCCTTTCGGAGCCGCAGGCCGGTTCCTCCCTGGGCGACATCACCACGCGCGCCGAGTTCGAATGCGAAGACGGGCTCGGAAAACGCTACCGGCTGACGGGGCGCAAGATGTGGATTTCGGGCGGCGATCACGACATTACCGATAATATCTGCCACCTCGTGCTGGCCAAGATTCCGGGTCCCGACGGCAAACTGCCGGCAGGCACGAAAGGCATCTCCATTTTCGCGGTGCCAAAGCGCATTCCGGCGGCGGTGGCCGGCGAGATCACGCGCAATGACGTCGTGGTGGCCGGGCTCAATCACAAGATGGGCTATCGCGGCACCACCAATTGCCTGCTCAACTTCGGCGAAGGCGCACAGTACAGGCCGATGGGGCGGGCCGGCGCCGCCGGATGGCTGATCGGCGAGGCCGGCGAAGGGCTGGCCATCATGTTCCTGATGATGAACGAGGCGCGCATCGGCGTGGGGCTTGGCGCGGCGGCGCAGGCCTGGCGCGGCTACCTGCTGTCGGCCCGATATGCCCGCGAGCGCCGGCAGGGCCGCCTGATGGAAGATCGGAACGCCGCAGAGCAGGTGCCGCTCATCGCCCATGCCGACATCCGCCGCATGCTGCTGGCACAGAAGGCCTATGCCGAGGGCGCGCTGGCGTTGTGCCTCTTTTCGGCACGGCTGGTGGACGAGATCCATTGCAACGAAGACCCGTCAGCGCGGGCGCAAGCAGAGAGCCTTCTGGCGCTGCTGACACCCGTGAACAAGACCTTCCCTTCCGAGTTCGGGCCGGTCGCCAATTCGCTGGCGATCCAATGTCATGGCGGCTACGGCTATACGCGCGATTTCGACGTGGAGCAGCTTTACCGCGACAACCGGCTGAACCCGATTCACGAGGGAACAACAGGCATCCAGGCGATGGACCTGCTCGGCCGCAAGATCATGGCCGACAAGGGCGAAGGGCTGAAGCTGCTGGCCGCGCGCATGGCTGAGACGATGGACGCGGCAGGCAAGGAAGGCGGACTGGACAGCCAGGCAAAGGCGCTTGGCGAGGCCATGGCCGCCGTGTCAAACGCCATCGGCGCGCAGGCGACGAGCCCCGAAACGGCCTTCGCCAATGCCACGCCGCTGCTGTTCGCCTTCGGCCATACGGTGATTGCATGGCTTTGGCTGGACCAGGCGGTGGCCGCAAGGCGGGCGCTTGGCGCGGGCACCGCCGACGAAGCCTTCGTGCGCGGCAAGCTGGCGGCGATGAATTACTTCATCGACTTCGAACTGCCGCAGGTGGGTGCCTGGCTGGCGCCCTTCACACGCGGAAGCCGCGCCGCGCTGGATGCGGGCGAAGACATCTTCTGATCCCGAACGGGCGGAGATTGCAGGACGAAGCGCCTGAAGATGCATTTGTAAAGGGAAACAGCCGCCAAGCAGCCTTGCGCGGCAAAATCGCCCTTCTTATATACGCCGCAACACCGGCCCCGGCGGAAGAATCATCTGTTCGCCGGAACCGGCGCACTTCAACGGGGGCCGCCACCGGAACGCCTGATGAATGGGTCCCGGCGGCCTGCTAAACGGAGAGAAGACATGGCTAAAGTTATTGGTATCGACCTGGGCACGACAAACTCCTGCGTCGCCGTCATGGACGGCAAGGACGCCAAGGTCATCGAGAATTCCGAGGGCGCGCGCACCACGCCTTCCATCGTCGCCTTTTCGGGCGAAGGCGAGCGCCTCGTCGGCCAGCCGGCCAAGCGCCAGGCGGTCACCAACCCGGAAGGCACGGTCTTTGCCGTCAAGCGCCTGATCGGCCGGCGCTATTCCGACCCGACGGTGGAGAAGGACAAGAAGCTCGTTCCCTACAAGATCGTCGAAGGCAGCAATGGCGACGCCTGGGTGGAAGTCTCCGGCGAGAAGTATTCGCCGTCGCAGATCTCCGCCATGACCCTCCAGAAGATGAAGGAAACGGCGGAGTCCTATCTCGGCGAAAAGGTCGAGCAGGCCGTCATCACCGTTCCGGCCTATTTCAATGACGCCCAGCGCCAGGCGACCAAGGATGCCGGCAAGATCGCCGGCCTGGAAGTGCTGCGCATCATCAACGAGCCGACGGCGGCCGCGCTGGCCTACGGCCTCGACAAGCGCGACGGCAAGACCATCGCCGTCTATGACCTTGGCGGCGGCACGTTCGACATTTCCATCCTGGAGATCGGCGACGGCGTGTTCGAGGTGAAGTCGACCAATGGCGACACGTTCCTGGGCGGCGAGGACTTCGACATGCGGCTGGTGGAATACCTGGCCGAGGAGTTCAGGAAGGACCAGGGCATCGACCTGAAGAACGACAAGCTGGCCCTGCAGCGCCTCAAGGAGGCCGCCGAGAAAGCCAAGATCGAGCTGTCGTCTTCGTCACAGACCGAAATCAACCTGCCCTACATCACCGCCGACGCCTCCGGGCCGAAGCATCTGGCCATCAAGCTGACGCGCGCCAAGTTCGAAAGCCTGGTCGATGACTTCGTGCAGCGCACCATCGCGCCGTGCAAGGCGGCACTCAAGGATGCCGGCATGTCGGCCGCCGAGATCGATGAAGTGGTTCTGGTCGGCGGCATGACGCGCATGCCGAAAATCCAGGAGGTGGTGAAGCAGTTCTTCGGCAAGGAGCCGCACAAGGGCGTGAACCCGGATGAGGTGGTTGCCATGGGCGCGGCCATCCAGGGCGGCGTGCTGCAGGGCGACGTGAAGGACGTGCTGCTGCTCGACGTGACCCCACTGTCGCTGGGCATCGAAACGCTGGGCGGCGTGTTCACCCGCCTCATCGAGCGCAACACCACGATCCCGACCAAGAAGGGCCAGACCTTCTCCACGGCCGAGGACAACCAGAATGCCGTGACGATCCGGGTCTTCCAGGGCGAGCGCGAAATGGCGGCCGACAACAAGCTGCTCGGCCAGTTCGACCTGGTCGGCATTCCGCCCGCACCGCGCGGCGTGCCGCAGATCGAGGTCACCTTCGACATCGACGCCAACGGCATCGTCAACGTCTCGGCCAAGGACAAGGGCACCGGCAAGGAGCACCAGATCCGCATCCAGGCATCGGGCGGCCTGTCCGACGACGACATCGAGAAGATGGTCAAGGATGCCGAAGCCAATGCCGAGGCCGACAAGAAGCGCCGCGAGAACGTGGAAGCAAAGAACCAGGGCGAAGCGCTGGTCCATTCCGCCGAGAAGTCGCTCAAGGATTATGGCGACAAGGTTTCCGAGGAGGACCGCAAGGCCATCGAGGACGCCATTGCCGACCTGAAGACCGCGCTTGAAGGCGATGATGGCGAGGCCATCAAGGCCAAGAGCCAGGCGCTGGCGGAAGCCTCCATGAAACTTGGTCAGGCCATGTACGAGGCCCAGCAGGCCGAAAGCGCCGAAGCGGACGCCAAGGCCGACGCTGCCAAGGACGAGGACGTTGTCGACGCCGATTTCGAGGAAATCGAAGAGGACAACAACAAGAAGTCCGCCTGAGGCGGCTGCAAGACACAAGGGCCGGCGGACACACCGCCGGCCTCTTGCTTCATGGCAGGACACCACCCGAGCGAACCGGGCACGCAACCGCAGGCCGGCATGGAACAGGTGGAGCCTGCATGTGACGGACCTTACCAACGGGAACGCCTGACGCATGGCCAAGGCTGATTTCTACGAAACACTGGGCGTGGCGCGCGGCGCCGACGAGAAGGAGCTGAAAAGCGCCTTCCGCAAGCTCGCCATGAAATACCATCCGGACCGCAATCCGGGCGACGCCGAGGCGGAGAAGAAGTTCAAGGAAGTCGGCGAGGCCTACGAGGTTCTCAAGGACCCGCAGAAACGCGCCGCCTATGACCGCTTCGGCCATTCGGCCTTCGAGAACGGCATGGGCGGCGGCGGTGCCGGCGGCTTCGGCGGCGGCGGGGGCGGTTTTGCCGACATCTTCGAGGACATCTTCGGCGAGATGATGGGCGGTGGACGCCGCCGCTCGGGCGGGCGCGAACGCGGCGCCGATCTTCGCTACAACATGGAAATCACGCTGGAGGAAGCCTACGAGGGCAAGACGGCGCAGATTCGCGTGCCGACCTCCATCTCCTGCGACGAGTGCTCGGGTTCCGGCGCCAAGCCCGGCACCCAGCCCGAAACCTGCGCGACCTGCGGCGGCGCGGGCCGTGTGCGCGCCAGCCAGGGCTTCTTCTCCATCGAACGCACCTGCCCGACCTGCCAGGGACGCGGCCAGACCATCAAGGAGCCTTGCCCGAAATGTTCAGGCGCGGGTCGTGTCACCGAAGACCGTTCGCTGTCGGTCAACATCCCGGCCGGCATCGAGGATGGCACGCGCATACGCCTTGCCGGCGAAGGCGAGGCGGGCATGCGTGGCGGACCGGCGGGCGACCTCTACATCTTCCTCTCCGTCAAGCCGCATGAATTCTTCCAGCGCGACGGCGCGGACCTGTTCTGCTCGGTGCCGATTTCCATGACGACGGCGGCGCTCGGCGGCCAGTTCGACGTCAACACGCTCGACGGCAGCCAGGCCCGGGTGAAAGTGACCGAGGGCACCCAGAACGGCAAGCGCTTCCGCCTGAAGGGCAAGGGCATGCCGGTGCTGCGCCAGCCGTCCCTGGGCGACCTGTATATCCAGGTGGTCGTGGAAACGCCCCAGAACCTGTCGAAACGGCAGCGCGAACTTCTTGAGGAATTCGAGAAGATTTCCTCCAAGGACAACAGCCCGCAGTCGAGCGGGTTCTTCACGCGGATGAAGGACTTCTTCGATTCGCTGGGCGATTGAACGTGTAGCGGGAACAGGCCGCACGCGGCCTGCCCCTTGGATTTCCGGCCGCACGGCGCCATAGTGCGCACAGAACAAGCAAGGGCGGAGGCGCCCGCAACCAGAGGGAAGACGGATGACGTTTCTGCCGGGATTCCGCAGGTTCCTCAGCCAGTTCGATGAAGACTTCAGGTTTTTCAGGGGCTGGATGGACAATGCGAAAGCAGTTGGCTCCGTCACGCCGACAAGCCGGTTCTGCGCCCGGTCCATGGCCTCGGTCATCAACCCGCAAAGCGGCTTGCCGGTGCTGGAACTGGGACCGGGTACGGGACCGATCACGCGCGCCATCCTGGAACGCGGAATCGCGCCCGGAAACCTTTACTCCGTCGAATATTCGGAAGATTTCTACGAGCATCTGAAAGCCGAGATTCCCGGCGTGAATTTCATCCATGGCGATGCCTTCGATCTCGACAAGACGCTGGGAGAGAACCGTTCGCTTGTCTTCGACAGTGTCGTTTCCGCCGTACCCATGCTGAATTTCGCGATGGCCACGCGCGTGGCGCTGGTGGAGGATCTGCTCAACCGCATTCCCGCCGGACGCCCGGTGGTACAGATCACCTATGGCCCGAAATCCCCGGTGCCGCCGGGCAGGGGCAATTTCTCGGTGCGCCATCACGATTTCGTGCTGCGCAACGTGCCGCCCGCCAATCTCTGGGTCTATCGCCGCGGCGACTGACCGCGGCCTTGCAGCGGGGGCGGCCCGCCCCATATTGCCGGTGCAACGACACTGACTTTCAACCTGCAGACAGGCTACCCATGATCCCGAAAATTCTCGTTTTCGCCGGCTCGATCCGTACGGGATCGTTCAACGGGCAACTGGCCGACGCAGCCATGAAGACATTTGCGGAAATGGGCGCGGAAGTGACGCGCATTTCGCTGGCCGACTATCCGCTGCCGATCATGGACGAGGACCTGGAGAAGGAGGGCGGCATCCCGGCCAATGCCATGAAACTTGGCCGCCTGATCGCCGCCCATGACGGCGTGTTCATCGCCTGTCCCGAATACAATGCCTCGATCCCGCCGCTGCTGAAAAACACGATCGACTGGGTGAGCCGCATTTCCAAGGATGGCGAGCGGGCCTTGAAGCCGTGGAAGGGCAAGCCGGTGGCGCTGGGCGCGGCATCGAACGGCATGCTTGGCGGCATAAGAGGCCTTTATCATGTGCGCGCCGTGCTGATGAATTGCGGCTGCCATATCCTGACCGAGCAGACCGCGGTGCGCCAGGCCTCGAAGGCTTTCGATGAAATGGGCATGCTGAAGGACGACATGGGCCGGCCCCTGCTTGATGCAGGCTGCAAGGCGCTCATGGAATATTGCAGCGCTTTTTCGCAACGGTGACGCAACGGCTTGCCTCGGGGCGCCGGCAATGACAAAAGGCGCCAGCGCGCAGCCAGCCGGAGCCACTATCCCATGCACTTGAGCGATACCATGCAAGACCGCCTGATCGTGGCGCTCGATGTCGCCTCGACGGATGAAGCCGAAACCATTGTCGCGGATGTCGCGGGCGTCGCAGGCGTTTTCAAGATCGGCTATCAGCTCGCCTTTGCCGGCGGGCTGGAACTGGCCCGCGACCTGTCAGACGACGGGCACAAGGTCTTTCTGGACATGAAACTGCTCGACATCGACAACACGGTGGCCAAGGGCGTGGAGAACGTGGCGCGGATGGGCGTTCACATGCTCACCCTTCACGCCTACCCGAAAGCCATGCGCGCCGCGGTGGCCGCGGCGGCCGGTTCGCCGCTCTGCCTGCTTGGCGTCACGGTGCTGACCTCGATGGACGATGGCGACCTGGCCGAGGCCGGCTTTGCGGACGGCGCGCGTTCGCTGGTGGAAAGACGCGCACGCCAGGCAGCGGACGCAGGCATGGGCGGCATCGTCTGTTCGGCACAGGAAGCGGCACTGGTGCGCCCGCTGCTTGGCGACAGCATGGCCGTGGTCACGCCCGGCATCCGGCCTTCAGGCGCCGCGCATGGCGACCAGAAGCGCGTCGTCACGCCAGCCGACGCGATCCGCGCGGGGGCGAGTCATCTGGTCGTGGGCAGGCCGATCACCGGCGCGGTTGACAGAAAGGCCGCCGCCGAGGCTATCCTTGCGGAAATGATAAACGCATAACGTTGAAAAAGGGGGAACACTCTCATGCCAAAGGGCTACTGGATCGCACGCGTCACGGTTCGTGAACCGGAGCGTTATCAGGACTATGTCGCCACCGCCCGCCCTGCTTTCGAGCAGTATGGCGCGCGCTTCCTGGCACGCGGCGGCACCTATGAGACGCTGGAGGGCGGCGAACGCCCGCGCAACGTGATCATCGAGTTTCCGAGCCTGTCGGCGGCGCGGGAGTGCTACTATTCCGAACAGTACCAGAAGGCCAAGGCCATCCGGCAGACCGTCGCGGATGCCGACATGGTGATCGTCGAGGGTTTCGAACCCTGATGACGCAGAGGGCACGGGCGCCTTTCACCTCGTGCCCGTTCATCACCACCAGACGCCACCGCGCCGGATGCGAATGCGCGGCGGATGCCCGCATTCCGGCGATTCCAGCCTTGCCGCGTCGTCGTTCCACGGCCCCGGTTCGGCCCTGTGCAGCCGGTAGCGGCCACTGTCGGCGGGAATGCTGGGAACCATCGGCCCCTTGCGCTGGCGCATGGGGGGCACCGGGATGGCAAGGCCCTCCGGCGTCTTGAGCGCGGAGAGGCGGGCGACGCGCTCTTCCGTCTTCGGGTGACTGCGCAGGATGGAGGGGGCCGGCATGCGCCCGCCGGGCAGCATCATGCCTTCCCATTGCCTGATCTGGTACCGCTCCAGCTTCCAGAGAGCCGAGGACAGGCCGTCGGGATCGCCCGTCAGCATGGCCGCGCCGAGATCGGCGTCGAACTCGCGGGTCCTGGACAGCGCAAGCTGGAGCAGCGAACCGATCGTGGGCGCGCCCAGAAGCAGAAGGATGGCGAGCCAAGGCAGGCTGCCGCCGAAAAGATTGAAGAAAAGCAGGAAGAAACCCGCGGTGGACATGGCCGACGTATAGCGCGTGACGATGTCGGCGAGGGCCATGACCTTGAGATCCTCATGGGCGATATGGCTGACCTCGTGGGCCAGCACCCCGGCCAGTTCCCGCTCGGTCAGCGCCCGTGCAAGTCCGTCGGTGATGGCCACGGCGCTGTCTTCCGGCCGACCGACGGCGAAGGCGTTCATGGTGCGCGACGGCACGACATAGAGCCTGGGCACAGTGGGCAGGCCGGCGCGGCGGGCCAGTTCCGCCATGATCCTGTTGCCGGCGGGAAACAGGCCCGGACCGGCAGGTTGCGCCTTGTACATGGTCAGGACCAGCTTCGGGCTGACCCCTTGCATGGCGGAAAGCGCCACCGCGCCGAAGACCGTTGCCATGACGACGCCGGTGACGCCGGCAAAGATCCATGCCGTGAGCCCCAGCAGGCCGAGCGAGCCGGCGACCAGCAGCCAGGTATGGAAGCGGTTGAGCGAACGGTGCCGCTCCTGTTCGAGAAGATCGAGGCGAGGTTGTGCGTTCATCATCCGCATATGGGTGCTTCTCCGGCATTTAGCGAGAAGTGCTAACTCAAGCGTAAGGAAAATATGTCAGGGTCAAGGCTGATCGGGGGACTGAACCGCCTTGTTTTTCAAGAACAGCCGACAACGCTGGATCGCGTGGTGCTCACGCCTGCCCGCGCCAGAGCCGGAAACGGCCGATATCGCCGCGCGTGCCCGCGCCGCGCAACTTGGCACGATCCTGCAATTGTCGCCCCACATGATGTCGGTCAACATCATCAATGCGTCCATGGCGGTCGTCTTTCTCTATCCGCATGTGCATCCGGTGCCCCTGCTCGGCTGGTTTGCGCTCGTCTGCGCAATGGGTGTTTTCGGCCTCTTGGAATGGTGGCGGCGGCGCAATGCCGCGCCGCGCCTGCGGGCTTCACGCAAGAGCCTGACCGTGCTGACGCGCAATGCCGGCCTTCTCGGGCTTCTGTGGGGATGCCTCGGGCTGATCGGCTGGGCCGACGCTCCCAGTGAGACGCGGATCATCATCGTCGCACTGATGGCGGGGATGGCGGGCGGCGGCTGCCTGACGCTCTACGTGACGCCATCAGCCATGACCCTGTGGGTGGGGGGCATCACGGCCGGTTCGCTTGCGGCACTCGCACTGGAAGGCAAAGCGAATGACTGGGCCCTGGCCACCCTGCTGTTCATCTACAGCCTGGCGCTGCTCAAGGCCGGGAGAACGGCCTCGGTTTCCTTCGTCGGCAAGCATATCGCTTCGGAAAAGATCCGCGAGCAATCCGAAACCATCGCCATGCTGCTGAGCGATTTTTCCGAGGGCGCCCGCGACTGGCTGTGGGAAACCGACAGGACCGGCACGCTCATTCGTGGCGGGAAACCGCTTCTCCACCATATCGGATTGACCCCTGTTACCGCGGACGGACCGGTTCCGCCACAGGCGCTCCGGGCAAGTCCGCGCGCCCTTGCCCGGCTGCGATGGCTGTTTCGCAGGCGCAAGCCCTTCCGCAACCTGATCACCAGCTTCGGGGGACCGGACGGACCGGTCTGGATCAGCATTTCAGGAAAGCCGATCCATGACGAGGAAGGCGTCTTCAAGGGCTATCGCGGTGTGGCGTCGGATGTCACCAATATCCAGAAGGCAGAGGAGCAAATCGCCTATCTGGCCTGGCACGATCCGCTGACCGGCCTTGGCAACCGGGCCAGCTTCTCGCGGCATCTGGAAGCCAGTCTGGCGGAGCGGCAGAATGCCAGCCTCTTCTATCTCGACCTCGACGGATTCAAGGCCGTCAACGACCAGTTCGGCCACGGGATGGGCGACCGCCTGCTTGCCGAGGTGGCTACGCGGCTGCGCAAATCGGTCGGCCGGGCCGATGTGGTCGCGCGGCTTGGCGGCGACGAGTTCTCAATCCTCTCGTCGGGCATGCGCACGCGGCAGCAGGCGGCACGTCTGGCGCAACGGCTGGTGGAGCGCATCAGCAAGCCCTATGCGATCGACGGTGCCGTGCTGCGCATCTCGGTTTCCATTGGCATCGCGTTCGGCGACGCCGGCAACCGCGATACCGCCGAATGGCTCAATCGGGCCGATCTCGCTCTTTACCGGGCAAAGCACGAAGGCAAGGCCGGGTTCCGCTTCTACGAGGCGGCCATGGACGAATTGCTGCGCCGGCGCCGTTTCATCGAACGGGAATTGCGCCATGCGGTGGCGCGAAACGAGATCTCCGTCGCGTTCCAGCCCTACCGGAACGCCCGGACCGGCCGGATCAGCGGTTTCGAGGCGCTGGCACGCTGGGCGCATCCGGACCTTGGCGAAATCCCGCCGGCGGAATTCATCCCCGTGGCGGAACGGATCGGCATGATCGGGCAGATCGGCAACACCGTGCTACGCCAGGCCTGCGCCTTTGCCGTCAACTGGCCGTCCGACATACAGCTTGCCGCCAACCTGTCGCCGCAGCAATTGCAGGCCGGCACGCTCGCCGGCTTCGTGTCGGACGCGCTGCGCGAGACCGGGCTTTGCGCGCAGCGGCTGGAACTGGAGATCACCGAAAGCACGTTCATCAACAATACGGCGCCTGTGCTCTCGCAACTTGGCGACCTGAAGGCGCTCGGCGTCTCCATCGCGCTGGACGATTTCGGCACCGGCTATTCCGCCCTTTCCTATCTGCTGCAATTCCCGTTCGACAAGCTGAAGATCGACCAGTCGCTGGTTGCCCCGGCGGCGACGGATCCGGCCGCGCGGGACATGCTGGACACCGTTCTCAAGCTGGCGCGCGTGCTGGGACTGAGCACGACGGCCGAGGGCGTGGAAACCGAGAAGCAGGCGCAAATCCTGATCGAGCTCGGCTGCGACTTCCTGCAGGGGTACGGCATCTCGCGCCCGCTGACCGCTGGCAAGCTGCCGCTTTTCCTGATGGAAAACGCGGGCGAGAACGGCAAGGACGACGCAGCTAGAGTATCCGTATTGATCAAGCTGGATTTGGCGCCCATTTCCTATCCTGTTTTATGAGTGTGTTTGCCAGCTCGATGAGCTTTCGCATGATAGCCGTTAAAGCGACTTTTGCTGGCTTTCCGGCTTTGCGCATCGCATTGTATTTCTGTTTCATGTCTGGATTGAAGCGGGTAGCGACGAGTGCGGGCATGTAGAGCGCGTCACGCAGGAATTTACGGCCACCCTGAATGAAGGCCTTGCCTCGCCATTGGCCCGATTGTCGGGTCATCGGGGCGAGCCCGGCAAGGCTGGCGGCTTGTTTGCGGTCCATCGCGCCGATTTCCGGGCACTCGATGAGGATGGTGGCTGCAACAACGGACCCGAGGCCGGGAATGGATTGCAGGATGTCGAGGGAGCGGGCCTGATCCCGCGACAGCCTGCTGGCGATCTCGGCGTCGATGGCTTTGAGCTGCCTGTCGAGCAAAGCCAGCTGCACTTTCGCCTGACGTCTGAGCAGGGAGAGCGTCTGGGTGGCAAGCCGGTTCTTCAGCCGCGTGCGCGCTTTGATCATGGCGGTGCGCGCGACCTGCAACTGTTTGAGATCATGGTGATCTTCGCTGGCAGGGCTGTCCGGTTGCAGATCCAGCGCCTCGCCCATCAAAGCCAGTACATGCGCGTCAACCGCATCGGTCTTGGCACGGGTTCCGCGGGCCTGGGCAAAGCGGCGGGCCTGTAACGGATTGACCTTCACCAAGGGCAGATCGCCAGAGCAGCGTTTCTCAAGCAGGCCATGATAAGCCCCCGTTGCCTCGTAGATCACCAGATCGGGCTGACTTGAACCGACCCAGCGCTTGAACGCAGTCAATCCCGCCGCCGAGTTCTCGAACCGGGCTGTCTGACCGGTCGCCGGACGGCAAACGTCAAGATGGGCTTTTGAGATGTCGATACCGATGCTATCTTTCATGGTCTTCGCGTGTCCTATGCTTGTCATGCAGGGCCAGAAGCCGCTGCGTATCCGTTCAGGCCTCATGCGAAGACGGTGGCCGATCACACTCTAGAACGGTCCATCGACGTCACTGTCCATGACCAAGCCGTTCGCGATCCAACCACCGCCACTGCCTGCCGTTTGAGCCGGCGGCAGTGGCTCCACCTTCGCAGAGAAGGCGGAAGAATCATAAGACAAGCATTTCCGGCGAATATTGAATCGTTTGAGCGCCGGGAGCTTGTGCGCTGACGAGACGCGTACGGCGACGCGGTGCAAGCACCGCCAGCCCGTGCGCAACGCTGTCAGCGTGCAAGAAACCAAGCTCAGATGATTGCAGTTTCTGATTTGATTTCATTTGCTTACCTCTTCGGCTTGGGAGTCTTTTCCGCTCTGGCTGCGTCGAAATCCTCGCCCGATGCTCGGCATCGTGCTGCGGTGTTCTCCTTGCCAGTTCGAAAAATCCATCCCATCAAACTGCTCCAATATCCGCCGGAAATGCTCTAGCGCCCGGCGGGCCGGGTGACCCTTCGAAGGGTCAGATTGATCCGGCCGCCATTGGCAAGCAGCGCCGAGGTATCCGGGTAGATGCGGTCGACACCGTGGAAACAGAGCCGGCCCTCGCCGCCCAGCACCACGACATCTCCGGTTTCGAGCCGGAAGGACACGGTGCGATCACCGCGCCGCGTTCCGCCAACGCGAAAAAGGCAGGCATCGCCCAGCGAAAGCGACACGACTGGGGCAGTCAGGTCCTGCTCGTCCCGGTCCTGGTGCAGGCCCATCTTCGCCTCAGGACCGTAGAAATTGACGAGGCAGGCCTGCGGCGGAAACTCGCAACCGGAAACCGCCTGCCATAGCGACAGCAGCCGTTCGGGCATGGGCGGCCAGGGCCTTCCCGTGACCGGATGCACGGCCTGGTAGCGATAGCCGCCCTCCCGGTCGGTCACCCAGCCCAATTCGCCGCAATTTGTCATGCGCACACTCATCGGCCGCCCCGAGCGGGGCATGACCGGGACGAAGAGCGGTGCGGCGCGGACGACATCGCGGACCTCCTCCAGCAGGGCACGCTGGCCCTCGCCATCAAGGTATCCGGGGATGTGGCGCACGCCTTTCGGCAAGACCAGCATGACGACATTCCTTGCGCCGGTTCGCTTCCATGACATTATGGAGCGGGGCCATGAGCAGGCAATGGAGGACATCATGCGTTTTTTCCGACCGGACATGATGCCGGCCGCCGTTCTGGCGCTGGCAACCATTTCAAGCGGGCAGGCGACGGCCCAGGTATCGGTGGCCAGCGCCCTTGCGGGCAGCGCCGATCCTGAAATCTGTGCCTTCGCGACATCGCTGGGCAAGGGTACTGACGGCGTGATCGAGCAGTTGGGCGTCATGGCGGCGCCATGGAGCGAATCGGACCGGGCCAAGCTCGGCCCGATCATGCGGCCCGAACTGGAAAAGTTCGACATGGAAGCCGGCGTTGTCTACCGCATCGCCGATCTGGCGCCCTTCGCGCAGGAATTCATGGTGGTGACGGCGGATCGCAAGGACGGCCAGACGATCTATTTCCGCATCATCTACGAGACCGGACCGGACGGCTATTACTTCAAGAACGTGAACTTCAACTCGGATTTCTACGACATTCTTCGCGACCGGGTGCTGCAGAAGCCCGAACGCGTGGCTTGTCCGTAGCGATCCGGACGCTTTGCGGATGGCGGTCCTCAGACGCGCCGCCATCCGCTTGTTGCGTTCCCTTGAGCGGCTTCAGGCCGATTGAAGTTCGGGAATGCGCAGCACCTGGCCGGGATAGATCTTGTCCGGGTCGGACAGCATGGGCTTGTTGGCCTCGAAAATGACCGTGTATTTCGCGCCCTTGCCCTTGCCATAATGCGCCTCGGCGATCTTCCAGAGGTTCTCGCCCTTCTTCACCTCATGGAAGACCGGCTGGCTGGCCGGGATGGAGGCCTTGACCAGTTCGGTCATGTCCACGTGCGGATTGAGCTTGAGGCCGGAGTCGGGTGCGACGACCTTGAGTTCGGAGGCCTCCACCTTCGAAATGCCGAGCGTATTGCCGACCGCGACGATTGCCTTCTCGAAGATCGACTGGTCCTGCACCGCACCCTTGAGAATGACCTTGTCGCCCTCGACCTCCACATCCACCTTCTCGGTGCCGAGGCCGTAGGAATCCAGTTCCTTCTTCACAGCTTCGGCCTCCGGCGCCTCTTCATCGTCGCCGATGCCCAGTTTCTTTCCCACGTTCTTGACGAAATCGAAAATACCCATGCCGCACGCTCTCCCTGACAAGGTTGATGACCGGAGAAGACCTTTGCATTCCGGCGTCACAATTGGAAGACAGCAGCGAATATTTCCGGGTCAGCAGGATTGCATGCCATCAATACTGGCGCGGCATGCCGCGGGCGCCTCAGTCGGTGCCCGGCTTTCCGCGCATCTTCTTGATGCCCGCGCGGCCGGCCTTGGCCTTCAGCCGCCGCTCGACAGCGCCCCTGGAGGGCTTGGTCTTCTTGCGCGGCGGCGGCGGCGGTTCGGCGGCCTTCGCCAGCAATGCGGCAAGACGTTCGCGCGCATCGGCCCGGTTGCGCTCCTGGGTGCGATGGCGGTTCGCCTCGATGACAATGACGCCATCCTTCGTCGCGCGGCTGCCGGCGAAGCGGATCATCCGGTCGCGTACGCGCTCCTCCAGCGCGGAGCCCCGCGCATCGAAGCGCAATTGCACGGCCGTGGACACCTTGTTGACGTTCTGCCCGCCCGGCCCCGCCGCACGGATGAAGCTTTCCTGCAGGTCATCCTCGCGAATG
Organism: Brucellaceae bacterium; assembly: GCA_020637775.1. Classification (GTDB taxonomy): domain Bacteria; phylum Pseudomonadota; class Alphaproteobacteria; order Rhizobiales; family Rhizobiaceae; genus Zhengella. The sequence continues at coordinate 387,975 of JACKJV010000001.1, forward strand.
ACATGACGCCCGCTGCGGATATCGCCGTCGCTCACGGCTCCATCCAGACGATGACCTCGTCCGGCTCCTTCTTGCCGATGTCCGGAACGGTCGCGCCGGCAGCCGGATGGCCGGCGACCAGAAGGATGACCGGCTTCTCGTTTTCCGGACGCCCGCATATCTGCGACAGGAAGCCCATCGGCGACGGCGTGTGGGTGAGTGTGGCCAGACCCGCATCGTGCAGAGCTGCAACAAGGAATCCGGTGGCAATGCCGACCGATTCCGGCACGTAATAATGCTTGATGCGCTCGCCTTGCGGCCCGATGCCGTGGCGCTGGGCAAAGATGACGATCAGCCAGGGCGCGGTCTCCAGGAACGGCTTGTCGGCATCGGTGCCGAGCGGGGCCAGCGCATCCAGCCATTCCTCCGGGGCGCGGCCATTGTAGAAGGCGCGCTCCTCCTCTTCCGCAGCCGCGCGGATGGCAGCCTTGGTGGCGGGATCGGATATGCAGACAAAGGTCCAGGGCTGCTGGTTGGCGCCCGATGGCGCGCTGGCCGCGGCCATGACGCAATCCTCGATGACCGCCCTCGGCACGGGTGTCGCGGCAAAATCGCGCACGGTGCGGCGCCTGGCGATGGCCTTGCGAAAGGCGGCGGCGGCGCGGGCCATCTCATCGGCGCTGCGGCCGGCGAATTCGAACGGGATGTGCTTTCCGGACTTCATGGCGCGACATGACCATGACCGGGGCAAAAAGAAAAGCCCGGCGCGGGGATTGCGCCGGGCCGTGATGCGGGGATTTCCGGCCGTTATTCCGCGGCCACCTGGACGCGCGGCGCAGCATCGCGCACCGAACCGTCGACATGGGCCTCGAACTTGGCGAAGTTCTCGATGAACATGCTCACCAGGCGGGCGGCCTGCACGTCATAGGCGGCCTTGTCGGCCCACGTGCCGCGCGGATCGAGGATCGCGGTGTCGACACCGGTGACGGCGACCGGCACTTCGAAGCCGAAATTCGGGTCCACGCGGAATTCCGCCTCGTTGAGCGACCCGTCCAGCGCGGCGGCCAAAAGGGCGCGTGTCGCCTTGATCGGCATGCGCGATCCCGTCCCGTAGGCGCCACCGGTCCAGCCGGTATTGACCAGCCAGCAGGTGACACCGTGCCGGGCGATCAGCTCGCGCAGCAGGTTGCCGTATTCGGACGGGTGGCGCGGCATGAAGGGCGCGCCGAAACAGGTGGAGAATGTGGCTTCCGGCTCGGTCACGCCCTTTTCCGTGCCAGCCACCTTGGCGGTGTAGCCGGACAGGAAGTGATACATGGCCTGGGCCGGCGACATGCGGGCAATGGGCGGCATGACGCCGAAGGCATCGGCGGTGAGCATGATGATGTTCTTCGGGTGGGCGGCCTGGCCGGTCTGCGATGCATTCGGGATGAAATGCAGCGGATAGGCGCAGCGGGTGTTCTCGGTCAGCGAGCCGTCGTCGAAGTCGGGCACGCGGTTTTCATCCAGCACCACGTTTTCCAGAACCGTTCCGAAACGCTGTGTGGTGGCGAAAATCTCCGGCTCTGCCTCGGCCGACAGGCGGATGGTCTTGGCGTAGCAGCCGCCCTCGAAGTTGAAGACGCCGTTCTCGCTCCAACCATGTTCGTCATCGCCAATGAGCGTGCGCGACGGATCGGCCGAGAGCGTGGTCTTGCCGGTGCCCGACAGGCCGAAGAAGACCGCCGTGTCACCCTGCGGCCCCACATTCGCCGAGCAGTGCATCGGCATGACACCGCTTTCGGGCAGCAGGTAGTTCAGCGCCGTGAAGACGGATTTCTTCATCTCGCCGGCATAGGACGTGCCGCCGATCAGCACGATCATGCGCGTCAGGTCGACGGCGATCACCGTTTCGGTGCGGCAGCGATGACGGCCAGGGTCGGCCTTGAACGACGGCAGGTCGATGATCGTCATCTTGGGCAGGAAATCTTCCAGCGCAGAGCGCTCCGGACGGATCAGCAGGTTGCGGATGAAGAGATTGTGCCAGGCATACTCGGTGATCACGCGCGTGGGCAGGGCATTGTCCTCGTCGGCGCCACCGACGAGATCCTGGACGAAGAGGTCCATGCCCTCGGCATGGGCGATGAAGTCCTGCAGCAGGCGGTCGAAGTCCTCGCCATCCATCGGCTTGTTGTTGTCCCACCAGACCTTGTCGGCCGTGCCGGCATCGCGGACCACGAACTTGTCCTTGGGCGAGCGGCCGGTGTGCTGGCCGGTCACGGCAACAAAGGCGCCCTTGTCGGTCAGGCGCCCCTCGCCGCGGCGAACGGCTTCCTCATAGAGTTCGGCCTCCCCGAGATTGTAGTAGACCGTGCCGAGATTCTTCAGTCCCGACGTTCCGATCCCGTTGTCGGGATTGCACAAACCGATCTCTTTCATGCCTGCCACCTGTTTCCTCTCGCAGATGCGTGCCTTCGCCTGAAGGCAATGACTGACCCTGCAATGCCGCTGCGGCACCACCCGAAACCGGGGAGAAACAGAAAAGAAAAGCAAATTCAAATCATTAATCGATTTAAAGATTTGAAATTCGTTTAAATCGGTTATAGCGGGGTAAACTGTGCACAGTCCTTCGGCAGCCGCACGGCGCCCGTTGCAAGCCGTTTGGGCACTTCCTACCTGAGGCTGTGGAACAGGGCGCCATGCCAACCCGTTCGACAGGGACTGGCGGATGTGCCACAATTTGTACCCAATTTGTCCGCCAGAATCGCGCCGGCAAAACGGCAAGGGACAGGTCTGATGAGGGAGAACCCCGGCATGGCAACCATCGCGCTCGTCGATGACGATCGTAATATCCTGACCTCGGTCTCGATCGCGCTGGAATCGGAAGGCTACAAGGTCGAGACCTATACCGACGGCGCATCGGCGCTGGAGGGGTTGCAGGTGCGCCCGCCCAACCTTGCGATCTTCGACATCAAGATGCCGCGCATGGACGGTATGGAACTGTTGCGCCGGCTGCGGCAGAAATCCGACCTGCCGGTGATCTTCCTGACCTCCAAGGACGACGAGATCGACGAATTGTTCGGCCTGAAGATGGGCGCGGACGATTTCATCAAGAAGCCGTTCTCGCAGCGTCTCCTGGTCGAGCGCGTCAAGGCGGTGCTGCGGCGCGCGGGCGCCCGCGAGGCCGCGGCAGGCGCCAAGCCAGGCGTTGAGAGCGCCGCCCAGCAATTGCAGCGCGGGCACCTGCTGATGGACCAGGAGCGCCATACCTGCACATGGAAGGGCGAGCCGGTGACGCTCACGGTGACGGAATTTCTCATCCTGCAGGCGCTGGCACAGCGGCCGGGCGTGGTGAAGAGCCGCGATGCGCTGATGGATGCGGCCTATGACGAGCAGGTCTATGTGGACGACCGCACCATCGACAGCCACATCAAGCGCCTGCGCAAGAAGTTCAAGGTGGTCGACACCGATTTCGACATGATCGAAACGCTGTACGGCGTGGGCTACCGTTTCCGCGAGGCATGAGGGCCCGTGCCGCGTGACACGCGGCCGGATGGCTCATCCAGAGGACAGGAATGGACGGCGCAAGCAGGAGCAAGAGCGGGGAAAAGGCAGGCAGGCGCCAGACCGGGGCGCCCGGTTCGCGCCGCCCGCTGCGCTCGTTCCGGCGCCTTGTCGGCGCCCTGGTCTTCTCCAGCCTGACGCAACGCATCCTCGTGCTCAACCTTGCCGGGCTCGGCGTGCTCGTGTCCGGCATCCTCTATGTCAACCAGTATCGCGAAGGCCTGATCGACGCGCGGGTGGAAAGCCTGCGCACGCAGGGCGAGATCATCGCCGGCGCCATCGCCGCCTCGGCCTCGGTGGAGACGGATTCGCTGCGCATCGATCCGGAGAAACTGCTCGAATTGCAGGCCGGCCAGAGCGTCGGGCCCAGCGGCGACGGGCTCGACAGCCTCGACTTCCCGATCAATCCGGAACGGGTGGCGCCGGTGCTGCGCCGGCTCATTTCCCCGACACGCACCCGCGCGCGCATCTATGACCGCGACGCCAACCTGCTGCTCGACTCCCGCCATCTCTATTCGGGGGGGCAGATCCTGCGCTATGGCCTGCCCGGGCTCGACGCGGCCGAGGACACATCGCTGCTCGACCGGATCGGCGACTGGCTCAAGCGCTTCATGCAACGCACCGACCTGCCGGTGGACCGCGAGGAGCCCGGCGGCTCCGGCGCGGCCTATCCGGAAGTCATGACAGCACTGACCGGGACGGGCGACCGCCAGGTGCGGGTATCGGAAAAAGGCGAGATGATCGTCTCGGTGGCCGTCCCGATCCAGCGTTTCCGCGCCGTGCTCGGCGTGCTGCAACTGTCGACGCAGGGCGGCGACATCGACGCCATCATCGCGTCCGAACGCAAGGCCATCCTCGCGGTTTTCGGCGTGGCCGCGGTCGTCACCATGCTCCTGTCGCTGCTGCTCGCCTCCACCATCGCCAATCCGCTGCGCCGCCTTGCCGCAGCGGCCGTCCGGGTCAAGCGGGGCGTGAAGAGCCGCGAGGAGATCCCCGATTTCTCCGAACGGCAGGACGAGATCGGCAATCTGTCCACGGCGCTGCGCGACATGACCAATGCGCTCTATGACCGGATCGACGCCATCGAGCGCTTCGCGGCCGATGTCAGCCATGAACTCAAGAACCCCCTGACCTCGCTGCGCAGCGCGGTGGAAACGCTGCCGCTGGCGCGCAACGAGGTGTCGCGCGACCGGCTGCTGGAGATCATCCAGCACGATGTGCGCCGCCTCGACCGGCTGATCACCGACATTTCGGACGCCTCGCGGCTGGACGCGGAACTGGCCCGCGCCGACAATCGCAGCGTCGACATGCAAAAGCTGCTTTCCGACCTGGTGGCGGCGAGCCGCGAGACGACGCGGGCCGGCCGCGAGGCGCGCATCGACCTGCGCATCGTGCCGGCAAGCGGCAACCGCAGGGATTTCCTCGTCCAGGGCCACGACCTGAGGCTCGGCCAGGTCATCGCCAACCTGATTTCCAATGCGCGCTCCTTCGTGCCTGCCGAAAACGGGCACATTCTCGTCACGCTGGCGCGCAGCCAGCGCCGTGTCATCGTCACGGTGGAGGACAATGGCCCCGGCATCCGGGCCGAGAACATCGAGCGCATCTTCGAACGCTTCTACACCGACAGGCCGGCAAGCGAGGCTTTCGGGCAGAATTCCGGCCTCGGCCTGTCGATCTCGCGGCAGATCGTGGAAGCCCATGGCGGCCGGCTGACGGCTGAGAACATAGCCGGCGCGAAACCGGGCGACATCCGTGGCGCGCGCTTCGTCGTGGCCCTGCCGGCGGAGAACTGATCAAAAGACGACGCCCGGCGGGATTTTCGGCGCAAGAGAATCCTTCGCAGTGCAAAAAAGGGCTTGTCAACGCGCTTCACACTGACAAGATAGCGGCCCGCGAAGAAGCGGCACCGTGACAATAAGAACGGACGGTGACATGGCAATGACGGGAGCCAGGCATTCATGATCGGACTCGTGCTCGTGACGCACGGTCAGTTGGCCGAGGAGTTTCGCCACGCGGTTGAGCATGTGGTCGGCCCGCAGGAGCATTTCGAAACGGTTTCCATCGGCGCCGAGGACGACATGGAGCAGCGGCGGCAGGATATCGTCGACGCGGTCGCCAGTGCCGATGCAGGCCATGGCGTGATCATCGTGACCGACATGTTTGGCGGAACGCCGTCCAATCTGGCCATCTCGGTGATGGATGCCGGCCGGGTGGAAGTGGTGGCCGGCATGAACCTGCCCATGCTCATCAAGCTCTCCAGCATTCGCGCCGGCAATGACATGGCGGATTCGCTGTCCGAAGCGCAGAATGCCGGGCGCAAGTATATCAACGTGGCCAGCCAGATCCTGAGCGCCAAATGAGCGAAACCATGCCGGACGCCATCACGCGCACGCTGGACATCGTCAACAAGCGCGGACTGCATGCCCGCGCCTCGGCACGGTTCGTCGAGATGGCCAACGGCTTCAATGCACGCGTAAGCGTGGAAAAGGATGGCCTGGACGTCGACGGGACCTCCATCCTGGACCTGATGATGCTGGCCGCCTCGCCCGGTTGCCGCATCACCGTCACAACCTCCGGGCCACAGGCCGAGGAGGCGATGGACGCCCTCGCCGCGCTTGTCGCCGACCGTTTCGGCGAGGAGTGCTGAGCGGCGCCTCCCCGAAACACATGGAGGCATAAAGATTTCTTTATGTCTTGTTGCCCGGCTTGCGCAACTCTGCTATGGAGGCGCCAGTTCGCGGGCCTGCCGTACTGCGCATGCCCAAGGCCTTCCCATTCAACGGAGTGACCTTTCATGGCACAAGACTATGTCGTCGCCGATATCGGCCTGGCCGAATTCGGGCGCAAGGAAATCGACATTGCCGAGACCGAAATGCCGGGCCTGATGGCCTGCCGTGAGGAATTCGGCACGGCGCAGCCGCTCAAGGGCGCGCGCATCACCGGCTCGCTGCACATGACGATCCAGACCGCCGTCCTGATCGAGACGCTGAAGGCGCTGGGCGCGGACGTGCGCTGGGCATCCTGCAACATCTTCTCGACGCAGGACCATGCCGCCGCGGCGATCGCGGCCACGGGCACGCCGGTCTATGCCGTGAAGGGCGAGACGCTGGAGGATTACTGGCGCTACACGGATGCCATCTTCCAGTGGCCGGACGGCGGCCATTCCAACATGATCCTGGACGATGGCGGCGATGCCACGATGTACATCCTTCTGGGCGCGCGCGCCGAGGAAGGCGAGGACGTGCTGTCCAATCCGGGATCGGAAGAGGAAGAGGTGCTGTTTGCACAGATCCGCAAGCGCATGGCGGCCACGCCGGGCTGGTTCGTCAAGCAGCGCCATGCCATCAAGGGCGTGACCGAGGAAACGACCACCGGTGTCAACCGGCTCTACCAATTGCAGAAGAAGGGCCTGCTGCCCTTCCCGGCGATCAACGTCAACGATTCGGTGACCAAGTCGAAATTCGACAACAAGTATGGCTGCAAGGAATCGCTGGTCGACGGCATCCGCCGGGCAACCGATGTGATGATGGCCGGCAAGGTCGCGGTGGTGTGCGGCTATGGCGACGTGGGCAAGGGCTCTGCCGCATCGCTGCGCGGCGCGGGTGCGCGCGTCAAGGTGACCGAGATCGACCCGATCTGCGCGCTGCAGGCCGCCATGGACGGCTTTGAAGTCGTGCGCCTTGAGGACGTGGTCTCGACCGGCGACATCTTCATCACGACCACCGGCAACAAGGACGTCATCCGCATCGAGCACATGCGCGAGATGAAGGACATGGCGATCGTCGGCAATATCGGCCACTTCGACAACGAGATCCAGGTCGCCGCCCTGCGCAATCTCAAGTGGACCAATATCAAGCCGCAGGTGGACATGATCGAGTTCCCGAAGGGCAACCGCATGATCCTGCTGTCGGAAGGCCGGCTGCTCAATCTCGGCAATGCCACGGGCCATCCCTCCTTCGTCATGTCGGCCTCGTTCACCAACCAGGTGCTGGCACAGATCGAACTCTACACCAAGGGCGGGACCTACAGCCACGAGGTCTATGTGCTGCCCAAGCATCTGGACGAGAAGGTGGCGCGGCTGCATCTGGCCAAGCTCGGCGCCAACCTGACCGACCTTTCGGAAGAACAGGCCGCCTATATCGGTGTCGGCACCGAAGGCCCGTTCAAGCCGGAACACTACAGATACTGATCTTCACCTGAAGAGACACAAGATATGGATGCCGGGCGAAAAGAGCTTTCGCCCGGCATTATTTTTGTCCAGCGGGCTTCTTCACGGGGATTCCCGCTTTGGGTATGGTGTGATTCGTCAAGCTTCCGGGCGGGGACACGCACACAGGCAGAGAAGCTGGCAAACAGGGCGGTCTTGGGCTTCATCGTGGAGACGACAAGGCATGCCGACATGCGGGCCGGAAACGGCAAGGGCCCCGTTTTCAGCGGCGAAAGCGGGACCATGTGACAGAAAAGCGAGGGTTCCTGTGACAGGGGACGACGGGCAACGGTGTGCGCCACGGCGAACGCCGACGGGGACATATCGGCCGATGAAGCGCAGCGGGTTCCTGCACGTCATCAGGCGCAGGCTGGCCGGGGTCACCGCCTTGGTTCCGGCATGGCTGGCCGCCGGTCCTGCCCATGGCGCGGAAGCGGCAAGCGGCTTTCTGAACTTCGGCGTCACGGATGTCATCCAGTATTCCATCTTCACCGGCATGCTCGGCGCGGCCATGGTCCTGGCGGTGTGGGTGATCCTCGAACGCGCCCGCGTCTCCGACCAGAATCGCGCGCTGCGCCAGCGTATCTCCGATCTCAATGCGGCGCTGCAGCGCAACGAGAGCCTGCTCAACCTGAAGGACCAGCGCCTGATCGTCTGGAGCGACCCGCAGGCGCAAGCCGACTTGGTGGGTAGCCTGCCCGCCGAATGCGGGGCACCGGACGACCGGGCAGCCTTCCTGGCCTTCGGACGGTGGCTCACGGCTGCCTCGGCGCAGGCACTGGAACGGGCCATCATCGCCCTGCGCGACAAGGACGAACCGTTCTCCATGGTCTGCCAGACGCGCACCGGCACCATGCTGGAAGCCGATGGCCGGATCGCGCCGCATCATACCGTCGTGCGGTTCAATTCGCTCTCGGAAGCGCGTGCGGACCACGCCCGCCTGAAGGCCGAACACCAGGCCATGCTTGCCGAATTCGCCACGATGCGCCATCTGGCCGCGGTCGCGCAGATGCCGATCTGGCTGCGGGGCAGCGACGGCCGGCTGAGCTGGGTCAACGAGGCCTATGCGAAAGCCGTGGAGGCCGCCGATCCGGCCCAGGCCATCGCCGAGCAGCGTGAATTGCTGCCCACGGCGGCGCGCGAGCAGATTGCCAGGCACCAGCAGGGCGAACCGACATTCGCCTCGCGCCTCTCCGCGGTGATCGGCAAGGAGCGCCACCAGTTTCTCGTCACCGACTGGCGCGGGGAGTCCACGTCTGCGGGCATTGCCGTCGACGTGACGGCGCAGGCCTTGCTGCGCGAGGAATACGACCATGCGCAGCGCAGCCACGCCGACACGCTGGACCAGCTCAACACGGCGGTGGCCATTTTCGATGCCGGGCAGAAGCTGCGGTTCTACAACCTGGCATTCCAGAAGCTCTGGGACCTCGATACCGGCTTCCTGTCGTCAGCGCCTTCGCATGAATTGCTGCTGGACCGGCTGCGCAGCGACGGCGTGCTGGCCGAACAGCCCGAATGGCGGCGCTGGAAGGAGCAATTGCTGGGCGCCTACCGGGCCGTGGACAGCCAGGAGCACTGGTGGCACCTGCCTGACGGGCGCACCATCCGCGTGGTCGCCAATCCGCAGCACAAGGGCGGCGTGACCTGGGTGTTCGAGAACCTGACGGAAAAGATCGATCTGGAAAGCCGCTACAAGACGGCCATTCGCGTACAGGGCGAGACCCTGGACAACCTGGCCGAGGGCGTGGCCGTGTTCGGGCCGGACGGGCGCGTGCGCCTGTGCAATCCCGCCTTTGCGGAGCTATGGGGCCTGCCGGACGAACTGGCGCAGGAAAACGTCCATATCTCCGCCATACGCGGCGCCTGCGACGTTCTCGCCAAGGACAGCCCCTGGCCTGACTTCGTTTCGCTGGCCACCGGCTTCGACGAGACGCGCGACGAGCGCCAGGGCCGCGCCGAACTTTCCGACGGCACGATCCTGTCCTGGGCGGCGATGCCGCTGCCCAACGGGCAGTTGATGACCACCTTCGTCGACATGACCGACAGCTTCAACGTGGAACGGGCGCTGAAGGACAAGAACGAGGCCTTGCAGAAGGCCGACCAGCTCAAGGACGAATTCGTCCAGCACGTTTCCTACGAATTGCGCTCGCCGCTGACCAATATCATCGGCTTCACCGAACTTCTTTCCATGCAGACGCCCGGTCCGCTGACCGAGAAGCAGCGCGACTATGTCGACCATATCGCCACATCATCGGCGGCGCTGCTGACCATCGTCAATGACATCCTGGACCTTGCCACCGTCGATGCGGGCATCATGCAGCTCGACATCGTGGACATGGACGTGGCCGAAACCGTACAGGCGGCAACGGACCTGGCGGCCGACCGGTTCGCGGAACAGGCAATCGAACTTTCCGTCATGCTCGACCGTGCGCCCGCCACCCTTGCGGCCGATGCCAACCGGGTGCGGCAGGTGCTGTTCAACCTTTTGGCCAATGCCGCCAACTATGCGCCCGAAGGCAGCACGGTCTCGCTCACGGTCGAGGCGCGGGGCGACCGCGTGGCCTTCACCGTGCATGACGACGGGCCGGGCATGAGCCGCGAAATTCTCGACACCGTCTTCCGGCGCTTCTCCTCGGCGGGGGGCGGGCGCCGGCGCGGTGCCGGCCTCGGCCTTTCCATCGTCAAGAGCTTCGTGGAACTGCATGGCGGAACGGTGGACCTGACGAGCGGGCCGGACGAGGGCACCACGGTAACATGCCTGTTTCCGATCCGCCGTGATGGCCTGCAGGCCGCGGCGGAATAGGCCGCCCGCATGGAGCCGTTCTCATTCTCCATCTTCCTTGCGGACGAGGCGGCGACCGGACGGCTGGGCGAAGACATCGCCATGGCCCTGAAACCGGGCGACATGCTGGCGCTTCATGGCGACCTCGGAGCGGGCAAGACCAGCCTTGCGCGCGCCCTCATCCGTGCCATTGGCGACGACGGGACCATGGATGTTCCCTCGCCCACCTTCACCCTCGTGCAGAGCTACGACCTGCGCCTTCCCGTGGCGCATTTCGATCTCTACCGGCTTTCAGGGCCTGACGAACTTGAGGAACTGGGGCTCGATGAAGCGCTTGCCAACGGGGCCGCGCTGGTGGAATGGCCTGAACGGGCCGGAGATCTGCTTCCCGGCGATGCCATCGCGCTGACGCTTCTGCATGAAGGCGAAGGCCGGCGCGCGGACATCCGTTGCGCCGGGAAAGCCGGCGCGCGCCTTGCCCGCAGCTTCGCCATCCGCGCCTTTCTCGATGCCCATGGCTGGGGCGCGGCGGCGCGGCGGTTCCTGACCGGCGATGCCTCGGCGCGGGCCTATGAGACGGCGACCCTTGGCGGCGAGACCCGCATCCTGATGAACGCACCGCGCATGCCCGACGGGACGCCCATCCTGGACGGATTGCCCTACAGCCGGATCGCGCATCTGGCCGAGGACGTGGCGCCCTTCGTGGCCATCGCCCGGGCCTTGCGGGAAAGGGGCTTCGCGGCGCCCGCCATCCATGCCGCCGATTACGATCACGGCTTCTTGCTCATGGAGCATCTCGGCCCTCCGGGTTTCCTGGATGCGGCGGGAAACCCGGTGCGGGAGCATTACGAGGGGGCGGCCCGCGCGCTTGCCGCCTTGCATGCGGTGGCGTGGCCGCGGGACATGCCGGTTGCCGGAGACATGGTGCATCAGGTTCCGGACTATGACCGGCGAGCCATGCTCATCGAACTCGACCTCATGCCGTCCTGGTACTGGGAGTTCGCCACCGGGCAAGCACCGGACGCAGCGGCACGGGCGGCGTTTGCGGCAGGCTGGAATGCGGTTCTTGACGAACTGGCGGACGCCGAGACCAGCCTTGTGCTGCGCGACTATCACTCGCCCAACATCATCTGGCGGGAAAGCCGCGACGGGCTCGACCGGGTCGGGCTGATCGATTTCCAGGATGCCATGATGGGGCCCGCGGCCTATGACGTGGCCTCGCTTGCCCAGGATGCGCGGGTAACCGTCGACCCGGCGCTGGAAAAGGCGGTCATCGAAGCCTATTGCACGGCGCGCGAAGCGGATGGCCCGTTCGACCGCGCCCGTTTCGACAAGGCCTATGCGGTGATGGCGGCGCAGCGAAATTCCAAGATCCTCGGCATTTTCGTGAGGCTCGACAGGCGTGACGGCAAGCCGGGCTACCTCAAGCACCTGCCGCGCATCCGGGACTATCTTTCACGCGTTCTGGGCCATGAGGCGCTGGCGCCGTTGCGTGCACACTATGCGATGCTCGGCATCACCCGGGCCGGCACCTGATGGCGGTTCATCCAGACAGCGCCTTCGTGCTGGCGGCCGGGCTTGGCACCCGCATGCGGCCCCTGACCGACACCTGCCCGAAGCCGCTGATAGAAATCGCCGGGCGCAGCCTGCTCGACCGCGGCCTCGATCTGCTGGCTGCGGCCGGCGTACGGCATGCGGTCGTCAATGTTCATTGGCTGGGCGAACAGATCATCGCCCATGCGCGCACCCGCCACGACATTGCCATCACCATATCGGACGAGCGGGAGCGCCTGCTGGACAGCGCCGGCGGCATCGTCAAGGCACTGCCGCTTCTTGGCAGCAAGCCGTTCTACATCCTGAACGCCGACACCTTCTGGCTGGACGGGGCAAGTGCGGCCTTGCCAGCCATGGCGAAGGCATGGAACGATGCAACCATGGATATGATTCTGCTGCTGGCCGACCCTGCCCATGCCACCGGCCATACCGGGGGAACCGACTTCCTGACCGATGCGGACGGCCGCCTGACGCGCGCCCGTGGCGCTGCCGGCGGCCATGTCTATGCCGGGGCCGCGATCATCCACCCGCGCGTGCTGGCGGGCGCGCCGGCGGAGCCGCATTCGCTCAACATCCATTTCGACCGGCTGATCGCCGAAGGCCGCCTGTTCGGCCATGTCATGGACGGGCACTGGATCACCGTCGGCACGCCCGATGCGATCGCACCGGCAGAGAAGGCGATCCGGCGCCACGGACAGGCGTGACGCCATGGGCGAGCGGACTGCGCGCGTCTGCACCATAGAGCCGGGGGTTCCGTTCCTTCCGGCGCTGGCGCATGCGCTGGCCGAAGGGCGGCTCATTCCCGGCTATCCCGACGGGGCCGGGCCGATGGCGCTGGCCGATGCCACCATCTATGTTCCCACCCGGCGCGCGGCACGGCGCCTGCGGGCCATTTTCACCGAACGAACGGCATCCGGCGTGGCCATCCTGCCGGCCATCCGGCCACTGGGCGAGTTCGACGAGGACGCTCCCTTCTTCATGGAGGACGCGCCGCCCCTGCCCGATCTCGACCCGCCGATCGGGGCAATGGAACGGCTGATGGCCCTGGCCCCGCTGGTGCAGGCCTGGAAGGGCAAGGTGACGGACGAGATCGCGCGCCTGCTGGATGAACCGGTGACCGTGCCGAACAGCTTCGCCGATGCGCTCTGGCTGGCCCGCGACCTGATCGCCCTCATGGACGAGATGGAAACCGAAGGTGCCGGCTGGGACAAGCTCAACCTTCTGGCCGAGGGCGACCTGGCGCAATGGTGGCAGGTGACGGTGAAATTCCTCGAAATCGTCACCACGCTGTGGCCCGAGCATCTGGCGGCCATCCGGCGGTCAAATCCCGCCGCCCATCGCAATGCGCTGATTGCGGCCGAGGCGGCGCGGCTTCAGGCCCGGCCGCCGGCCGGTCCGGTGATCGCCGCCGGTTCAACCGGCTCCATTCCCGCGACAGCCCATCTGCTGGGCGTCATCGCCCGGCTGGAAAAGGGCGCCGTCGTCCTGCCTGGCCTCGACCGCGAACTGGACGAGGAAAGCTGGGCGCTGATCGGCAACCCGGATGCCGCGCCTTCCGTCTTCGGCCATCCGCAATACGCGTTGAAGAAACTGCTTGCGCGGCTGGGCATCGACCGGCGCGACGTCGTGACACTGGCCGAGGCCTCTCCCGCGCTTGCCAGCCGCCGGCAACTGGTGTCGCAAGCACTGCGCCCGGCCGAAACCACGGATCAATGGGCCGAAAGCGCCGACCGGACAAAAGCAGCCCTGACCAACGGCGCGCTGGACGGCATCGCGCTGGCGGAGGCGCGGCACGAGCGCGAAGAGGCCATGACCATTGCCGTGGCGCTGCGCAAGGCCATCGAGGACGGGCATGAACCGGCCGCGCTGGTCACCGGGGACAGGATGCTGGCGCGGCGCGTCTCATCGGAACTGCTGCGGTTCGGCATCGCAGCCGACGATTCGGCCGGCACGCCGCTCGCCGCAACGCCACCGGCAACGTTGCTTGCCCTGCTCGTCACGGCTGCGCTCAGGCCCGGCGATCCGCTGGCGCTGCTGGCGCTGGCCAAGCATCCGCTGACGCATCTCGGCCTTGAACGCGGCCAGCTTCGCGAAACGGCGGAATTCTTCGACCTGGCGGTTTTGCGTGGCGGCGCGGCGCGGCCCGACATCGCCACCTTGCCCAGCCTTGCCAACGAGCGGCTGGCGGGGCTGGCGGACCGGCATCCGCCGCACTGGATCGAACGGCTGACGCCGGGCCGCATCGAAGCCATTGTGGACCTTTCGCGACGCATGGCGGAGGCCGCCGCGCCACTGACGGCGATGCGTGACATGGCGAATGCCGGCATCACGGAGCTCACGCGCGCGACCGTGCTGTCGCTGGAGGGAATGGGGCGCGAGGCCGATGGCGGACTGGCCGAGCTTTATCGCGGCGATGCAGGTGAAGCACTGGCCGCGCTCCTGCGCGATCTGCTGACCGCCGGCGAGGATACGATGCTGACGCCCGCCGAATGGCCCGATGCACTCGGCACGATCATTGCCGGCGAATCGGTGAAGCCGCGCGCGGGTGCCGAAAGCCGTGTTCATATCCTGGGCCAACTGGAAGCCCGGCTGCAGGATTTCGGCTTTCTGGTGCTGGGTGGCCTGAACGAGGGAAGCTGGCCTGGCAAGGCGCAGGCCGACCGCTTCATGTCCCGGCTGATGAAATCCATGATGGCGCTGGAGCCCCCGGAGCGGCGCATCGGCCAGGCGGCGCATGACTTCGAAACGGCGCTGGGGGCGCCGCGGCTGCTCATCACACGCGCTCTGCGGCAGGACAATGCGCCGGCCACGCGCTCACGCTGGCTGCAACGCCTGCTGACGCTTGCCGGCAACGCGGCCGAAGCGGACCTGCTGGCGCGCGGGCAGGCCCATATCGAATGGGCGCGCATGCTGGATCAGTCGGAGCGGGTCGATTTCGCCGCCCGGCCGGCGCCCAAACCGCCATTGGAGAAGCGCCCGAAGCATTTCTCGGTCACCGAGGTGGAGACGCTGCGCCGCGACCCCTATGCGATCTTCGCCCGCAAGATCCTGAAGCTGAAGCCGCTCGAACCGCTGGTCGGCGACCCGGGCGCGGCCGAACGCGGCACGCTGTTTCACGAAATCCTGCACCGCTTCACCAAGGCCGGCATCGATCCACAGGCTGGCGACGCCGTCGAGCGCCTCACGGCCATCGGGCGCATCTGCTTTGCCGAACTGGCGCTGCCGGCCGATATCGAAGCTGTCTGGTGGCCGCGTTTCGAAGCCATGATTCCGGAATTGCTGGATTGGGAAACAGGCCGCAAACGGCCGGGCACACATGCCCTGGCCGAGGTCGGCGCACGGGCGACGCCGGTGGACGGCACAGGTGTCACGCTTTCCGCGCGGGCCGACCGTATCGACCTGAACGCCGACGGTCATGCCGACATTCTCGACTACAAGACCGGCGCGCCACCTTCCGCCAGGCAGGTGCAGGCCTTGCTGGCGCCGCAATTGCCGCTGGAGGCGGCGCTGGTGCTGCGCGGCGCCTTCGATGGCATCGCGTCCGGCACGCAGCCCGGCGACCTGGCCTACATCCAGCTTGGCGCGCGCGGCAAGGTCGAGCACAAAAGCGTGCTGGGCAAGGGCGACAAGGCGGTCACGGGCGCAGCCCTGGCAGAGGCCGGCTGGGCAAAGCTGGCGGCGATGCTGGTTTACTACAACGACCCGCAGACCGGCTATGTCTCGCGCCTGCTGCCGCTGGCCGAAGGCGCCATGGAGGGCGATTACGACCACCTGGCGCGGGTGCTGGAATGGTCCGCCGGCAGCGATGGCGAGGGCGGAGCGGAAAGCGAATGAGCGGCGCGCTGAACATTCCCGCCGATGTTGTCGAGAGCCAGACGCGGGCGGCCAATCCGGCGATTTCGGCCTGGGTGTCGGCCAATGCCGGCTCTGGCAAGACCCATGTCCTGGCATCGCGCGTCATCCGCCTGCTGCTGGAAGGCAACGAACCGCAGCGCATTCTCTGCCTGACCTATACGAAGGCGGCCGCCGCCAACATGGCGCACCGCATCTTCAAGACGCTGGGCGGCTGGGCGATGGCAGACGATGCGGCGCTTGCTGGCGCCATCCAAGACCTGACCGGCGCGGCGCCCGGGCGCGGGCAGATGCGCGATGCCCGCACGCTGTTTGCACGGGCGCTGGAAACGCCGGGCGGCCTGAAAATCCAGACGATCCACGCATTTTGCGAGGCGATCCTGCACCAGTTCCCGCTGGAAGCGAACATTGCCGGACATTTCGAAATGCTGGACGGGCGCATGGAAGCCGCACTGGTCGGCGAGGCCAGGCGCATGCTGCTGACGGCCGCTTCCAAGGACGAGGCAGGACTGGCGGATGCCTTCGCAACCGTCCTGGCAAAGGCCGGAGAGACCGGGCTGGACGGGCTGATGCAGGATATCGTGGCCCGGCGGGACGAGTTGACCACGTGGCTGGGCGAGGAAGGCGGGGCCGAAGCGTGCCGCGCGGACCTTCTGGCGCTTTTCGGTCTGGGGGCGGCCGCAAGCGCGGACGACATCGCGCGGGCGGCATGGCCCCTGCCCGGCTGCGACCCGGACTTCCTGCGCGCCATCGATGCATGGGCGCTGAACCATGGTGCAACGCGCGCCCGCGATGCCTGCACCCATGCCGCCGTGCAGGCATGCGGCGAAAGCGGCGCCGTGGCACGCCTGCAGGCGGTGGCGGCAGCGCTGCTCAGCGGCAAGGGCGAACCGTATTCGGTGACCTGGCTCTTTCCCGCTGCCATGCGCAAGGCGATGCCCGATCTCGCCGAGCGCTACCTCGCAGGGGCGCAGGCCGCCGCAGGCGCGCTGGACCGTATCGCCACGCTCGACATGGTGGACAACACAGCGGCCGCACTGACCATTGCCGACCGGCTGATCGCCCGATACGAGGCGCTGAAACGGGCGCGCGGCTTTCTCGATTTCAACGACCTGATCCGGCGTACGGCCAATCTTCTGCAACGCCAGGATGCCGGTGCGTGGGTCCACTACAAGCTCGACAGGGGAATCGACCACATTCTCGTGGACGAGGCGCAGGATACGAGCCCGGTTCAATGGGACGTCATCAAGGGACTGGCCGCGGAATTTTTCGCCGGACAGGGCGCGCGGGACAACGTGACGCGCACCGTTTTCGCCGTGGGCGACGAGAAACAGTCGATCTATTCCTTCCAGGGCGCCGAACCCGACGCCTTCGATGCCTCGCAACACCATTTCCGCACGCTGACACGGGCGATCGACAAGCCGCTGGTCGAGGTGGAACTGAAATATTCGTTCCGTTCCACGCCCGATGTGCTGCATGCGGTCGATACCGTCTTCAAGGCCGAAGCCGTGCGCAAGGGCCTGACACGCTATGGCGAGGTGATCGAGCACAAGGCCGTGCGCGCCGACCATCCCGGCCATGTCGAGGTGTGGCCATCCATCCAGGCGCAGAAAAGCGACGAGGAAGAGGATTGGACCAAGGGCATCGACCATGCAACGGCACCGGCGGTGGAACTGGCCAACCGCATTGCGGCGACGGTGGACCACTGGCTGAAGACCGGAGAGACCCTGCCGGGCAAGGGCCGCGCGATCACGGCCGGCGACGTGCTGGTGCTGGTGCGCAAGCGCGACCGCTTCATCCACGCGCTTTCACGCGCGCTGAAGAATCTCGGCATCCCCGTGGCGGGTGCGGACCGGCTGAGCCTGCCGGCCCATATCGCCGTCAAGGACATGATCGCCATCGGCCGCTTCGTGATGCAGCCGGAGGACGACCTGTCGCTTGCCGCCGTGCTCAAGAGCCCGGTCTTCGGGCTCGACGATGACGACCTGATGCAGCTGGGGCTGGAGCGGCCGGCGGCACGCAGCCTTTGGCGCGCCTTGCGCATGACGGCGGCAACCGAACCGCGCTACCAGGCCGCAGAGACGCTGCTGCTGACATGGCGGGCAGAGGCCGGCTTCCGCCGACCGGCGGACTTCTTCGCCAGCCTGCTGGCCCGCGACGGCGTGCGCCGGCGCATGGTGGCGCGGCTTGGCGCCGAAGCGGACGAAATCCTCGATGAGTTCCTCGCCTTCGCGCTGGCGCAGGAGCGGACGGGGGTCTGCGACATGGAGAGCCTGCTCGACACGCTGGAAACAAGCGCGCCGGAGATCAAGCGCGAGATGGACCAGAACCGGTCGGAACTGCGCATCATGACGGCCCATGCGGCAAAGGGACTGGAAGCGCCGGTCGTCTTCCTCGTCGATAGCGGTTCGGCACCCGTCATCGCGCAGAACCGGCCGCTTCTCACCCCGTTCAAACCCGATGGCGAGGCGATCAGGCGCTTCATATGGCGCGCCGGGGCAGGCAGGAACACGGCGCTTGCGGCCATGGACGAGGCCAATGACGCGCGGGCTGCGGACGAGTACCGGCGGCTGCTCTATGTCGGCATGACGCGGGCCGAAGACCGGCTGGTGATCTGCGGCTATCATGGGGTGCGCGGCCAGAACGAGGGAACCTGGCAACGGCTTGCCAGAGACGGCCTGAGCACCTCCTCCTTCACGCGCGAGGAGGTGCATCCGGTGACCGGTGAGTCCGTGCTCGTTTACCGGGAGACCGAAGGGCCGGGCTTGCCGCCTTGCGCGCCACCGGCCGCTGCCGCGCAAGCGCAGGCCAGACCCTTGCCGTTCGACCCGACGGCCCGGCCCGTACCCGCCGAGCCCCTGCCGAGGCCGCTGTCTCCGTCCGGGGCGGCGCTGCTGATCGACCCGGTGGCCGGCGATGCCCCACCCGCCGGCTCGCCCGTTCTCGACACGCCCGACATGGCGCCCCTGGCGATTCGCCGGGGCATTGCCTTGCATACCCTGTTCCAGATGCTGCCGGATGTGGAGCCCGGCCGCCGGGAGGCAACGGCGCGCGCATGGCTCGCCCGCGCCGCAACCGACTGGCCGGATGGCGAGGCGGAACGCGCGCTGGAGACCGTGCTCGCGATTCTTGCCGATCCGGGCTTCGGGGAAGCTTTCGGGCCAGGATCGCGGGCCGAAGTGCCGGTTTCCGGGCATGTCGACATCGCCGGGCGGCGCCACCCTGTCTCCGGTGTCATCGACCGGCTGTGCGTGACCGGCAAGGGCGTGCTGGCGCTGGACTACAAGACCAACCGGCCGCCGCCGGCATCGCTGGCGCAGGTTCCGTCCGCCTATGTCGTACAGATGGCGCTCTACAAGGCGCTGCTCGAACAGCTCTGGCCAGACAGGCCCGTCGCTTGCGCGCTGCTGTTCACCGAAGCCGCACGTCTGATCATGCTTCCTGACGCGGCAATGGAAGAGGCCTTGACCCGATTGCGGCTGCGTCGGGCGTGACAAAGTTGTGACTTGAACAGCGACACGCGAAGGACCACATTGGCGCCAACACGAATCTCGCAAGGAGAAATGACAATGGCGACCGTCAAGATCGACAAATCCAATTTCCAGTCCGACGTGCTTGGCGCCGCCGAGCCGGTGGTGGTGGATTTCTGGGCCGAATGGTGCGGTCCGTGCAAGATGATCGCACCGGCGCTCGACGAGATCGCCGGTGAAATGGCCGGCAAGATCAAGATCGCGAAGATCAATATCGACGAAAATCCGGAACTGGCGGCGCAGTATGGCGTTCGCTCGATCCCGACGCTGATGATCTTCAAGGGCGGCGAAGTGGCCGACATGAAGGTGGGCGCTGCGCCGAAGACGGCCCTGTCGTCCTGGATTTCCGGCGCGGTGGCCTGAGTCCGGTCGTATCGGCCAACCGGCCAACCGGCAGGTGCTGCCGGTCAGGGTCAGACAACAGAACCCCGGCGCCTGGCGCCGGGGTTTTTCATGTTTTTGAGCTTGATGTTTCCCTGCCGACCATCGCCCTCCCTTGCCAGCCACCCTGACGGGCAAGCGGATGCGTACCGCTTCCGGGGGCGCGCGATCCCGCTTTGCGCGCGTGATGCAACGGGTGCCGGGCCAGTGGCCGGCATGTCTGACCGCGGTCCTTCCGCAGGCAGGGCGCGAAGCCGGCGCTCAGGCGGCCGAGGCCATCCGCTCTCCCGCCATCCGGTATGAAATGGACTCGGCCAAGTGGATGCGTCCGACCGTGTCGGCGCCATCGAGATCGGCGAGTGTGCGCGCAACCTTCAGGATTCGATGATAGGCGCGGGCCGAGAAACCGGCCTTCTCAGCGGCATCGTGAAGCAGTTGCAGTCCGGCGGAATCCGGGCTTGCCACCTGCTCGACCAGCGCCGTCGGGCAATGGGCGTTGACGGTGGATGGCGGCAGGCCAAGCGCCGCGTAACGCGCCGCCTGCATGGCGCGGGCTGCCTCGACGCGCCGCGCAACCGCCGCCGAGGTCTCGGCCGTGCCGGGGCGGATCAGGTCGGCCGCCGAAACGGCGGGCACTTCCACGCGCAAGTCGATGCGGTCCAGCAGCGGGCCGGAAATGCGCGCCTGATATTCGCTCTGGCAGCGCGGACCGCGGGCACACCGGTGGCCCGGCTCCCCCGCCATGCCGCAGCGGCAGGGATTCATGGCCGCAACCAGCTGGATGCGGGCCGGATAGGAGACACGGTGATTGGCGCGCGCGATGAAGCATTCGCCGGTTTCCAGCGGCTGCCGCAGCGAATCCAGCACGGCGGGGGCGAATTCGGGAAACTCGTCGAGAAAGAGTACGCCGTTATGCGCCATGGAGACCTCGCCCGGACGGGCGCGAAATCCGCCGCCCACCATGGCCGCCATGGACGCGGAATGATGCGGGGCACGGAAAGGCCGGCGGTCGGACAGCTTGCCTCCGGCCAGTTCGCCGGCGATCGACGCGATCATCGAGACATCCAGCAATTCGCGCGGCGTCAGGCGCGGCAGAATGGATGGCAGGCGCTGGGCAAGCATCGACTTGCCCGATCCTGGCGGTCCGACCATGAGCAGGTTGTGGCCGCCGGCGGCAGCCAGTTCGAGCGCGCGCTTGGCCGTTTCCTGGCCCTTTATGTCAGCGAGATCGGGCAGGTTGGCCGGCGCCTGCCGGATCATCGGCTCGGGCCGGGTGAGAACCTGCGTGCCGCGGAAGTGATTGGCTATGGCGATGAGGCTGCGCGGGGCGAGAATGTCGATGCCGGCGCCGGCCCAGGCGGCCTCGGCGCCGGAGCCGTGCGGACAGATCAGGCCGAGGCCCTCGGCATTGGCCCCCATGGCCGCAGGCAAGGCGCCTGCCACAGGTGCAATCGTTCCGTCCAGCGCCAGTTCGCCCAGAACCACATGGGAGGCCAGCGCATCGGGCGGAATCGCGCCCAAAGCAGCCATCAGGCCGAGCGCGATCGGCAAGTCATAGTGGCTGCCCTCCTTGGGCAGGTCCGCCGGCGCCAGGTTCACCGTCACCTTCTTGACGGGCATGGAAAGGCCGGAGGCATGCAGTGCCGCCTGCACCCGCTCACGGCTTTCCGCCACGGCCTTGTCCGGCAGGCCGACGATATGCATGTTCATCTTGCCGGGCGCGACCATGACCTGGACGTCGACAGGAACAGCCTCGATCCCCTGGAAAGCAACCGTGCGGACACGTGACACCATGTGTCATCCCCCTTGCAGGCCGCATCCCCAGAACGGCCCGCGGACGAATTGTCAGCACGCAGGACAGTGAAACCACAACTGCCGGAAGAAATCAAGAACAATTCAGGAACAATGCACCCGCGACGGTGGAAAGCGGTTGCATCGGGTTGTGCAGACGGAACAGCGCGTACCGCGCCGGGCGGTCAGCCCGCCGCGCGGCGTTCAACGGCATCCCAGAAAAGGGCGGCGATATCTGCGCCGCCGAACTTCTTCACTTCGCGCACGCCGGTCGGCGAGGTCACGTTGATCTCGGTGAGCCAGTCGCCGATCACGTCAATGCCGACGAGGATGAAGCCACGCTCGCGCAGGGCGGGACCGATGCGTGCGCAGATCTCGCGTTCCCGTTCGGTCAGGTCGGAATGTTCCGCCCGGCCGCCCACATGCATGTTGGAGCGGCTGTCATGGTCGGCCGGCACCCGGTTGATGGCGCCAACCGGTTCGCCATCGATGAGGATGATGCGCTTGTCGCCCTTGCGCACGGCAGGCAGGTATTGCTGCACGATGTAGGGCTCGCGGAAAATCTGCTCGAACATTTCCAGCAACGACGCCAGGTTGCGGTCATCCTCGCGCATGTGGAAAATGCCGGCGCCACCATTGCCATAAAGCGGCTTGATGATGACATCGCCATGCTTCTCGCGGAAAGCGGCCACGTCGGCCCGATTGCGGGTGATGAGCGTGGCCGGCATCAGGTCGGCGAACTCCGTGACGAAAATCTTCTCCGGCGAATTGCGCACCCATGCCGGATCATTGACCACCAAAGTTCCGGGGTGGATGCGTTCGAGCATGTGGGTGGTGGTGATGTAGTTCATGTCGAATGGCGGGTCCTGGCGCAGCAGCACCACATCCATGTCCGAAAGGTCGGTGCGCACCGGCGCGCCCAGCGTGAAGTGGTTGTCCCTGACATCCCGCACTTCCAGCGGTTCCAGCCAGGCATGGATGCGATCCTCTTCCTGGGACAGGCTGTCCGGCGTGTAGTGATGAAGGCGATGCCCGCGCGCCTGCGCCTCCAGGCACAGGGCGAAGGTGGTGTCGCCGGCAATCTGGATCGAGGAGACGTGGTCCATCTGGACCGCGATGTTGAGTGCCATGCCCGCTTGCTCCCTGGTATCCGGCCAAGGCCGGCTTCGCTGCATTCTGTCCTGCCCATGTATCGCCCGCGCGCGGGTTTGCCAATTCCAAACGCGCGCGGCCACCATGCCGCGGGGCCGTGGTCGCGAAGACGGACGGCAGGTCTGATCTTATAGTTCGAATATCACGAAATATTCAGACTTCCCCTTGAGACTCGTCCGGATCGAGGTGACGAAACAGGGGCGTCATGCATACGTCCGGAAAAACAGGCTTCCGACCGCAGGCCAGTAAAGAACTCGTCCTGACGGATCCGCTGACGGGGCTTGGCAACCGCCAGCGCTTTTCGGAAAAGGTTGCACGCCAGATCGCCGATACGGCGGACGATCCGGTTCCGTTCACCATCTGCATCATCGACCTCGACGGCTTCAAGCCCATCAACGACCTGTTCGGCCGCATGGCCGGCGACGACATCCTGCTGCAGGTGGCGCTGCGCCTTCGCAACGCTCTGGACGAAGGCGCCTTCGTGGCGCGGATCGGCGGCGACGAATTCGCCATCCTCTATCCCTCGGTCTTCACCGAAAAGGCGGCACGCGATCATGCCGAGATGCTGCTGGAGGTGATTTCAGCGCCTTACGACCTCGGCGACCGCACGGCACGGCTGGGCGCCTCCATTGGCGGGGCGCTCTACTACAATGCCGATGACGATGCCGATGCGCTTTTCCACAAGGCGGAGACGGCGCTTTACCACGCCAAGCGCTCGGCCCGCTCGAAGGCGAAGATCTTCAGCCGCGCGATGGAAGAGGCTGCGCGGCGGGTCACGCATATCGAGCAGGCGCTGCGGCGCGCGATCTCGGCGGGCGAGGTGGAGCCGCATTTCCAGCCGATCGTGGATCTGAAGTCGCGGGCGACCATCGGCTTCGAATGCCTCGCGCGCTGGAACGACCGCGATCTCGGCCCGGTGCCGCCATCCGCCTTCATTCCGATTGCCGAAGAACGCGGCATTATCGGCGAGCTGTCGCGATTGCTGCTGCACAAGGCCACGCAAGCGGCGCGCACATGGCCGGACCACCTGTTCCTTTCCTTCAACCTGTCGCCGTCGCAACTCGTCGATCCCAATACGGGCCTGACCATCCTGTCGATCCTCGACCGGAACGGATTCGACGCCTGGCGGCTGGAGATCGAGATCACGGAAACCGGCGTGATGAGCCATCCGGCTTCGGCCAAGAAGATCATCGACGACCTGCGCAGCGTGGGCATCCGCGTTTCGCTCGACGATTTCGGCACCGGGCAATCGTCGCTCGGCCGGTTGCGGGAGATCCCGTTCGACAAGCTGAAGATCGACCGCGCCTTCATCTCCGAAATCCTGCGCGACCGACCTTCCGAACACATTGTCAAGGCGATCCTGGCAATGTGCGACGGACTCGGCATGGACGTCGTGGCGGAGGGCATCGAGGAAGAAGCCCAGGCGGAAATGCTGGTCGACTTCGGCTGTGCCGGCGGACAGGGCTATTTCTTCGGCCGGCCCGTCGACGCGCTGTCCACGCTGGGCTATCTGCGCGACGCCTTTCCCGCAGACGCCAAACGCCGGCCAGGCTGACGCGCCGCTGTAGCGGGCAAGACCTTTCAGCCCTTTACGAAGCAGACATTGGTATGGCCGCGGGAAATGAAGCCGAGCTTGCCGGCCGCAGCCTTGGAAAGGTCAATGATCCGGCCCTTCACGAAGGGGCCGCGGTCATTGATGCGAACGATCACCGAGCGGCCATTGTGCTGGTTCGTGACCTTGACGCGCGTGCCGAAGGGCAAGGTGCGATGGGCGGCGGTCATGGCAGCCGGGTTCATCCGTTCGCCCGAAGCGGTTCTGGAGGTGAGGGCATACCAGGAGGCGCCGCCACACTGGGCCGATGCCGTTTCCAGCGCGAGAGGGGTGGCGGCCACGGCAAGCGCGGCGGCAAGAAGAGTGTGCTTTTTCATGATCTACCCGCGGTTTTTCCTTGTGTTGCCGGCGCGGGTAGGAACGAAACAGGGCGAGACCGTGGCAAGCGACCGGTCCCGCCGGTCACATGGGATGAACGGCTGTAACATCCCTGCGGCTGATCGAAGGCCTATTCGTCGAGGCTGACGGCATCGGGGCGAACGCCGGCCGCAGCCAGATGTCCCTTCACCGCTTCCATCATCGGCGGCGGGCCGCAGACATAGAATTGCCGGTCAAGGTCGCCGCCGGTCACCTCGCCCAGCAGGTCTTCATCGACCAAGCCGTGATGCATGCCGCTCCTTCTTTCCTCCGACAGGACATGAACAACCTTCAGACCGGGCATCTTGTCCAGTTCGTCGCGGCAGATGATGTCCTGTTCGGTCTTGTTGGCGAAGACAAGTGTATTGCCGGCCAGTTCGTTGCGGGATTTCAGATCGCGCAGGATTGCCAGGAAAGGCGTCAGGCCGGCGCCGCCGGCAATGAAGACGCCCCTGCCCTTGTAGCGGAAGGTCCTGAAGGGTTCGGCGATGCAGATCGCCTCGCCCACCAGCAATTCATGAATGCGGCAGGTGACGCCATCGTGGTCCGGGTAGCGCTTGATGGTGAATTCGAGCGTTTCCTGGGCGGGAAGCGACGTCATGGTGAACGGCCGGGTCTCGTCGCGCCAGCCTTCGCGGTCCAAGGCCAGTTCGGTCGCATCGCCAGGCTGATAGTCGAACCCTTGCGGGCGCGTCATGCGGAAGCGATGCACGTCGCGCGTCAGGGGTTCGATGGCCAGTATCTCGGCTTTCTGCATCCGTCATCTCCCTTCATCTGCTTGAGGAAGAACGGGATTGCAGGCGCGGGGTTCCGGGGCCGCAAAAGAGCAAAGGTGACAGAAATCTTCCACGTCCGGGAACAAGGCGCGCAATCGTTCATTGACAGTGCGTCGACAGAGCGCCGCGCAGCGCAAGCGTCTGGAAAACGTCTTCTTGCGCCACGCGGCCATATGCCACCCGGACATACAGAGGAAACGTAACATGCTCACCAAGCTTTTCGCCACCACTGCAATGGTTGCCCTGATGACATCGGGAGCCATGGCAGCCGATCATGAAGCATCCAAGGACATGACGCAGGGCGGTCAGCCCGTCTTTTCACAGGATGCCGGCCAGGACATGACGTCCGAGACCGGTTATTTCGAAGCGTCCAACAAGCAGATCCTGGCGTCGAACCTGCTTGGCGCGACGGTCTATACCGAGCGTTCGGGCGAACGCGGTGCGGCCATGAACCAGGATGACCAGTCCAGCGGCTATGGCACCAACGGCACGACGGCCGCACAGGATGGCCGTGTTGACGGCCAGGCCGCCAATGGCCAGCAGGCCGCCGGTGCGATGAACGACAACCAGGATGCCGGCATGGCCGATGGCGACCGTACGGCGGAAGCCCTTGACGGCAACGAGGCCGCGACGGACCAGGCCGCACGGCAGACCGCGATGATGGACAATTACGACAATGTCGGCGACGTCAATGACGTTGTCATGGGCCAGGATGGCCAGGCCGAAGCCGTTGTGATCGGCGTTGGCGGCTTTCTCGGCATCGGCGAGAAAAACGTCGCCGTGGATTTCGACAAGCTGAGCTGGGTCGATCGCGACGGCGAGCGCTGGCTGATGATTTCGGCCACCCGCGAGGAACTGGAAGCCGCACCGTCCTTTGACACCGCCAGCGTGGAAAACAACGGCCAGCGTCAGGACCGCATGGCCTCCGACGAGCAGATGGACCAGACCAACCGTCAGGACCGCGTGGCCTCCGACGAACAGATGGACCAGACCAACCGTCAGGACCGCATGGCCTCCGACGAGCAGATGGACCAGACCGACCGTCAGGACAACATGGCGGCCACGGACGACCGCAACGCGGTGGACCGGGAAACGACAGCGGCGGTGAACCGTGACGGCTGGACAGCCACGCAGCAGGGCGAGATGAGTGCCGAAAACCTGCTTGGCACCTCGGTCTATGGCGCCAATGACGAGGATCTTGGCGAGATCGGCGATGTCATCCTGACCGCTGACGGCCAGATCGAAGCCTATGTGGTCGATGTCGGCGGCTTCCTGGGGCTTGGCGAGAAGCCTGTCGCCCTGGACGCCAGGGAACTGCAGATCATGCGCAATGGCAACGGCGAACACCGCATCTTCACGCGGTTCACGGAGGAGCAGCTGGAACAGCAGCCCTCCTATGACGAGGCCACCTATGCCACCAACCGGGATCAGATGCTGCTTCGCTAAGCATCGCTGACCCCTGTTTTACGGAAACCGGCCGCATCACGCGGCCGGTTTCTGGCGTTCAGCGGCCCGGAGACGGAACTTCGTTTTGCCGAACACGTTCTTCAACTGATCGAACGAAAGGAGACATCGATGGCGACTGCCACGCAACGTGCTGCTTCCGAAAAGAGCAACGGAACCACGACCGCGGCCGACATCCAGGCGCAGGTCGAGGAGCTGAAGAGCGACATTTCCAGGCTGACGCGGACGATCGGCGACTTCGGCGCCTCGAAGGCCGGGGAAGCCAAATCGAACGCCACGGCCCGCGCGGACGAAGCGATGAATGCGTCCCGCGAAGTCCTCGCCAATGCGCGTGGCGAACTGGACCGGCTGGAGGTGATGCTGCGCGAGGAAGTGCGCCGCAAACCGGTGCAGACGCTCGGCATAGCGGCAGGCATCGGCTTTCTGGTCGCGCTGCTCATGCGCCGCTGACAGCAATGCTGAAACTGCTGCCCCTGGCCTTTTCGCTGATCTCCAGCGACGTGGAGGCTGCCGTTGCACGGCGCAAGCGCAACGGCCTGCTGATGGCGCTGGCCTGTTTCCTGCTGTTGAGCGCATGGGCGGTCGGCCTTGCCGCCGCTGTCGCCCTGGCGGCGCGGGCCTGGGGTGTTCCCGCAGCCGCAGGCGTCGGATCGGCCCTGCTGGCCGCGCTCGCGCTATGCATCCTGGCCGTTCTCTCGTTTCTGAAATGGCGAGACCGCAAGCGTGCCGAACAGGACGACACCGGACGCCGCATTGCCGCCTATGCCGCATTGGGCGCTGCCCCCCTTCTGCAAAGAAAGGCGGGCTTGCTCGGCCTCGGGCTCGCTGCCGTCGTGGCGCTCGCGGCCGCCCAGGCCGGCACATCGGATCCGGACAATGCATGACCATGAACGCCACCACCAGAAAGGAGACGTCATGAACCGCCCGCTGAAGCCAAAGGAAGCCCGCCAGGGAGAGCGGGGACGCCCCGTTCTCGTGATCCTCGCCGCCGGCCTGCTTGTCGCCATGATCGCCTGGGCCGGAATCGCCATCTACGGCGAAGCGATCGATACCGCCGTCGACCAGAGCGAGACGGGCCTGGGCGAAGGCTGAACCCTGTCCGCTCCCCCAACCCTGACCGAAGGAGACCGATTCCATGTCGAATGTTACCGCAGTCCTGAAACCGGAAGCCCACGCGGAAAAGATCAATATCGGCCTGTCAGCCGACTACTGCAAGGAGATGTCCGGCCTTCTGACCGGGATTCTCGAAGACACATACCGGCTGACCGTCAAGAGCCATGTCTATCACTGGAACGTGGTCGGCCCGTTGTTCAAGCCACTGCATGAACTGACAGAGGACCATTACGAGGAACTGTTCGCCGCGGCCGACACGATCGCCGAGCGCATTCGTGCGCTGGGTCATCTCGCGCCGGTGTCGTTTGCCGAAACATCCCATTTCGCGCCGGGGGAAAAATCGGTCGATCACTCCAGCGCCAAGGCGATGGTGGAGGATCTGATCGAGACCCATGAAAAGGCCGTCCGGACCATGCGCGAGGCAGCCGGCAAGGCTGGCGATGCCGGCGATGTCGTGACCGAGGACATGCTGACGCAGCGCCTGACATTCCATGAGAAAGCCTTGTGGATGATGCGCGCGATCGTCGCCGACTGAACCACGCCAGAAGCGCCGCAACCTGCTGCACGGCGCAGCGCGAAGGCCTCCGCGTCACCCGTCGCGGAGGCCTTATTTCGATGGGTTGCGAACGGGTGGCATCCGCGCCCGTCAAAGCAGGACGGGCTGGCCGGGCATTTCCTGCCGGCCCGACGCGGCGGCGCCGGTCCCTGCCGCCAGTGGGCTCAAGACGCGAAGGGCCTTGCGTTCCAGACGGATCGCGACGCGCGCCTCCAGTTCCACCAGTTCGCCGTCGACGAGGGCCATGGAACCGGGCTTGAGCCGGGGGAATTCAAGCACCACTTCGCTCGCCGTGGCCGTCTCCAGGTCCGGATTTCCATCCCAGCTTCCCAATGTCAGATCGGCGGCCAACTGCACGCTGGCACGGGGTTCGAGCGGGCGGGCCAGATACATGCCGAGGCGGCCGAGATCCCAGGTATCGGGATAGGGCAGATGCCCGTGCCCATGGGGATTGGCGGAAACCACCAGGAGGCTTAGCCGGCGCCGCGAGTGGTTGCCGTCGGCGGTTATCCGGGCGCGAAAGGAGGGTGGCCGGATCAGCGGTGAGAGCGCGGCGCGCGCGCTGGCCAGTATCTTGCCCAGCCGCGATGCGTTGTACTCCCGGCGCTCCCTTTCGATCACCATGCGCGGCTGCATGCCAACCGAGTACTGGTGGATGAAGGGGCGGTCATTGGCAATGGCAATATCGGCGTGTGCCTCGGGCGCGCCGGCCAGGGCCGCGATGGCATCGGGCATGTTCAGGGGTATGCCGAGCGTGCGCGCAAAGAAGTTCATCGTGCCGGCAGGCAGGATGCCAAGCGCCTTGCCCGATTTCCAGCATTCAGCGGCGGCGGCGGATACCGTGCCGTCGCCTCCGCCGGCGACAATGCAGTCGATGTCGTGGCGGCCTGCCTGCTCGCGCAGCGCGCCGATCAGGTTGGCGCCGTCCGTGACGTGGCACTCGAAGGCCCGTCCGGCATGGCTGAAGGCCGCACCAAGATCGGTGCAGAGGCGGTCGACATCGACGGTTCGGATCGTGCCTCCCTCCCGGTTCAGAACGGCAGCAACGCGCATGGCGGCATTCCTCAGATGAAGGGGCGTTTACGGGTATCGTCCGGCGTCCATCCCGCCGTTCGTTCGAGCGCATCGCGGTCGGCCACGACACAGCCGTGGTCGGTCCAGCGGATCATCTGGCGGCGCGCCAGCTTGCGTAACGTCTTGTTGGTGTGGACGAGCGAAAGGCCGAGCGTATCGGCCATGTGCTGCTGGGTGACGGGCAGGCGCTGCGCGCTTGCGTCGTTTGCACCGGACTGGCGGCTGCGGTGGTCCAGGAAGGCGAGGAGGTAGGCCGCGCGCTCAAGCGCCGTGCGCCGGCCGATGGACAGGAGATGTTCGTCGAGAATGCGCTCCTCCTGCGCGGCGATCCAGGTGATGTCAAAGGCCAGATCGGGATGCGCCTCGAACAGGGATGACAGGCGGTTCCGCTCGAAGACACAGAGCTGCACGTCGGTCAGCGCTTCCACCGTGTGCTGCATTTCGCCCATCAGAGTACCTTGCAGGCCGACGAGATCGCCGGGCATCGCGTAATTGAGGATCTGCCGGCGGCCATCGGGCAGAACCTTGTAGCGAAAGGCGATGCCTTCGAGGACGGTGAAGAGATGCGCGCTATGGGCGCCCTCGACCAGAATGGTCGCGCCCTTGTCCACCGCCAGTTCGCCCTTCTTGAAGCCGCTCACGAATGCCAGTTCCGGTTCGGAGAATTCACGATAGCAGTCATTGGCCCGCAGCGGACAATGCGAGCAGTGGGTCTTTCCACGTTGAACCGAGAATTTCGCCGTCATGGAACCTCCAGCCATGCCGCAACGCCTTGCGGCCCGGAAGGTTCCGCTGCGCAAGCGTCCGCCATGTCATAGTTAAATGACACGGCCGGGAAAAAGTTCATTCTAAGTTTTTCCATGAAGGGATCATCCATGTCCGGAGAATGCCTGCGGCTGCTCATCGTCGAGCCCGAACCGCTCATCGCGATCGATATCGAGCGCATCGTCGGCGACATCTACCAATGCGAGGCGATGATCGTGACGGACCTCGCCAAGGCGCCTTCGGACGCCTGGGATCTGGTGATCTGCGACTGTCCCGAACTCACCACCTGTTTCGTGACCCGGCTGACCGGCTTTCTTCCGGAAGGCGCGGGCGTTGTCCTCGTCAGCGCATCCGACGGGGTGGTGAACGCGCAAAGCCCCTGGCCGCATGTCGGCAAACCGTTTGCCAACAGCCTCCTGCTCAAGGCCGTTGAACGGGCACTGGCCACCCGTCCCATGCCGGACGAGCCGGCCTGAGCGGAGCGCTTGCGTCATCCGGGCGATCCACCGCCAGCGCGGTCTCAGCCGGCGAAAGCGCGCTTGGTGACGGTGGCGGAAATCTCGTCCGGCCCGTAGTCACCCTCGCCGGAGACCGAAAGCAGTTCGGCAAGCCGGTTTCGCGCGCGATTGACGCGGCTCTTAATCGTGCCGATGGCGCAGCCGCAAATCTCGGCGGCTTCCTCATAGGCGAAGCCGGATGCACCGACGAGAATGATCGCCTCGCGCTGGTCGGCCGGAAGCTGGTCGAGCGCGGCGCGGAAGTCCTGCAGGTCGAGCGCGCCATATTGCGCCGGGTGAACCGACATGCGCTCGGTGAACAGGCCATCGGAATCCTGTATTTCGCGCCCACGCTTGCGCATCTGGCTGTAAAACTCGTTGCGCAGAATGGTGAAGAGCCAGGCGTTCATGTTCGAGCCCGGCTGGAACAGGTGCTGCTTCGACCAGGCCTTCATGATCGTTTCCTGGACGAGGTCATCGGCTTTGTCATGCTTGCCGGTGAGCGAAACGGCAAAGGCGCGCAGGTTCGGCAAGGCCGCCAGCATCGATCGCTTGAACGCCCTGTCATCGGCGGACGGAGCGTCTGTCCGGTCGCCAGCCTCACTCACGGCCATTCTCCGCGGATGCCTTCTCACGCGGCGCGGACTGGCTGTCGACCGCGTCGAGCCGCTCCAGAAGGTCAAGAAAACGATCGGGAATGCCCTCTTCCTTGACTGAATCATAATAATCGCGCAGGCGGCGCGACACGGCGTCTCCCGTGGCTCTTGCCGATGAGGAACGGGTTGAATTCACTTTGTTTTTCACGCGATACCTTTCCATCCTGCCCGGTACGATCTGGTTCGAAAATGCACTGGCCGGAAAAAAGTTCCGGCTTTGGCGGAACTTTTTTCGCGCTCACGCGTCTCGACCTTTACCGAAACGTCCAACCGGACATGGGGAGATACTTTAGCATGTCATTATCCACCCGTATTGCCGCCCATCTGCCTTACCTGCGCCGTTACGCGCGCGCGGTGACCGGTTCGCAGACATCCGGCGACGCTTATGTTGCCGCGGCGCTGGAGGCACTGATCGCCGATCTGTCTCTTTTTCCGGCAGCAAGCTCGGACCGGGTGTCCCTGTTCAAACTCTTCTCCCACCTGTTGCGTTCCACGAATGTCGAAATTCCGGAACCGGACTCTCCCTTTGCATGGGAGCAGCGCGCGGCGGCCAACCTGGCGCGGGTGCGGCCCATCGCGCGGCAGGCTTTCCTGCTGACATCGGTGGAATCCTTCTCATCGGCCGAAGCGGCCGAGATCCTCGGAATCGACGAAGCCATGGTGGAGGCGCATCTGGAAGAGGCGGCGGAAGACATTTCACGGCAGGTGGCCACCGACATCCTCATCATCGAGGACGAGCCGCTGATCGCCATGGATATCGAGGCGCTGGTGGAAGATCTGGGCCATACCGCGACGGGCATCGCAAGAACCCATGCAGAGGCCGTTGACCTGTTCAACCGGACGAACCCGAAAATGGTGCTTGCCGACATCCAGCTCGCCGACGGCAGTTCCGGCATTGACGCGGTCAACGACATCCTCAAGACCGCACAGGTGCCGGTGATCTTCATTACCGCCTTTCCGGAGCGGCTGCTCACCGGCGAACGGCCGGAGCCGGCCTTCCTGGTCACCAAGCCGTTCAACCCGCAAATGGTGAAGGCGCTGATCAGCCAGGCGCTGTTCTTCAACGAAGCCGTGGCCGAAAACGCCGCCTGACCCGCGCGCCTGCGGGAACCAACCGGAGCGGGGCACGTTGATCGCCATATCGGAAAACAGGAGACGACCGATGCTTTACTACGCGCTGATCTTTCTTGTGGTGGCAATCATTGCCGGCGTGCTCGGCTTCGGCGGCATTGCCGGAGCATCCGCCTGGATTGCCCAGGTCCTATTCTTCATCTTCCTCGCCGCATTGGTGATTTCGCTGATCGCCGGCTTTTTCCGCCGGGCGTGACGTGGCGGACATTGTTTCCCCAAGTGACGATGACAGGCGCCCCAAGCGGGCGCCTGTTGCCGTCTGAGAGGCCCCGTGTAGATTACCGCCATGCCGCATCGCCTGACGTGGGAGAGCAAGAAAAGCAAGGACAGCGCATTCCGGGACTTCATCGTCCGGGCGCTGAACCAGTCCTATGTGGGTGCGACGCTGCAATCCCTGGACGGACGCTACATCTACATCGCGAACCTGCCGGACTGCTGGCACGTGAAGGCCGATGCGGAGCCCGACGAAATGCAGATGTTCGGCGAGAAGCTCGGCGCAGCGCTCGGCGAAATCCGCAACCGCGTGGAGACGGGCGGCGAAGTGGAACACCTGCTGACAACCGGACCGGAGGAGCGCCGGTTCGAATTCATCATCACGCGCACCGGCAACGGCGCCGATTCGCTCATCCACACGACAATCATCGAGCTGACGGAAGAGCACCGCCGCGAACAGATGCTGCGGGCGCTTCTGCGCGAGGTCAGCCACCGGTCGAAGAACCTGCTGGCCATCATCCTGAGCATCGTTTCGCAAACCGCGCGTGGCGCCTCGACCCTTTCCACCTTCCTGCCGGTGTTTCGCGGACGGATCTATTCGCTGGCCCAATCGCAGGATCTGGTGACCGATTCGAGCTGGCGCGGCGCCCAGTTTCGCGAACTGCTGCGGGCACAGGCCGCCAAATATCTTGACCATGCCGATGCCGTGATGACCGTGAACGGCGCCGATCCGTTGCTGTCGCCCAACGAGGCGCTGCATGTGGGGCTGGCCCTGCATGAATTGCTCGTCGATGCCATCGCAGCGGCCGCGGCGCTGGGCGCGCGCCCGGAAATCACGGTCACATGCGAAGTCAGCGGCACCGACCCCCGGCAGATCGAGATCACCTGGAGCCACACCACGAGCGGGCCGGACTTCCTTTCCGAAGCCGGGCAGGCCGACGCCTTCGCAAGCGTGGTTCTCGACCGGATCGCGCCGGCGGCGGTTGGCGGAACGGGAACGATCGAGCGGCAGGACAACCATTTCATCTACCGGCTCACCTTCGAACAGGCGCCGCAAGGCTGAGCCACGCCACCGGCTGCTTGCCGGCACGGAAAAAAAGCCCTGACCCTCTTTCCACCCGTTTGGGGAACCGGCCGCGGGCCTTGTGTATTGAGCTTCCGAAAGGAGGCAACATGAGCGACCATGACACCGAAAGCGCAGACAGCAGCGCCCGTACGCGGCCTCCTGTTTCAAGCGGCTGGCTGTTCGCCCTGTCCATGACGGCAGCCCTGGCAACCGGTGCCTGGCTCATCCTGAGTGAAGCGCCCGGCGACGCACATGGCTATTCCACATTCATGACAACCAGTCAGGCCGAGCACCAGCGGCCATGAAAAAAGCCCCCGGTTCATTCGCTGACCGGGGGCTTTTCCATCGTCTCTGGCATGGGAAGATCAGTGGCGAGCGAGCCAGTCATCAATCTCGCGCTCGGCTTCCTCTTCCTGCTTGCCGTAGCGCTCCTGCAACTTGCCGGAGAGCTGCTTGCGATTGCCGGCGATGACATCGAGATCGTCACCGGTCAGCTTGCCCCAGTTCTCCTGCACGTTGCCTTTCATCTTTTCCCAGTTTCCTTCGATCTGATTCCAGTTCATGTCGTTTGTCCTCTCGTCAAATGGGGGTTTGCGGCACTGCCGCGGGGGCGCATGAAAAACGGTCTTGCCCGGTCAAGAGTTCCCTCGATCATGGCCGCGTCCGGAAAATCCGGTTCGCGGAACCGTGTGGCGTGTCACGGCGTTTTCCGACTGCCAACGAGAGACCGGAGCCATGGAACATCTTGCTGCACTCATGCTTGTCATCGCCTGCGGGAACACGCCGGAAAGCTGCGCGGTGCATCCGGCGCCCGTGACGGGCTACGAAACCCTTGAAGCCTGCCAGCATGCCATCGCACCCGCTCTGGGGCGCGCCGGCACGCGGAGCGGCGTTCTGGTCGCGCGCTGCCTGCCGGTCGATCCGATGGATGAACGGGAAATGGAGATCGTGTGGGACGTCACCACGCAGGACGGACTTCAGGCTTCCGTCCGGCCCGTCGACGAGCCGGCACCCGAGACCCCTGCCAATGCACTGGTGGCCCAGGCCGCAACCGGAGAAGAAACCCGTGCCTTGCGGTGATTCCGCAAGGTGAACCGATCCAACAGCGTTTCCTGAAACTTGCCCTTCCCCGCAGCGGAAAAAGCGGCATACTGTCTTGAAAACACTTTCAAGAGTCAGGCCAGTTGCAGAGATACGGACCAGCCCTCGTCTTCTTGCTTGTCGGCCTTATCGGCCTTGGAATCACGGCAGCCGTGCATCGCACGGAGAGCCAGGCCATTCATGCGCGCTTCGAGCTTGCCGCTGACGAGGCTGTCAGCCGCGTGGAGGAACGGGTACAGCAGCACATCGCGCTGCTGGTGGCCACGGCGGCCTATTTCCGTGCCGTCGACGGACGCCTGACGCGGCCTTCCTTCGCCGCTTTCGTGGAGGGTCTCGATCTCGACAGCCGGTTCAGGGGAATCCAGGGCATCGGCTATTCGGCCATTCTCCAGCCAGGCGAAGAGGAACAGGTTCGCGCGGCGCTGCGGGAAGCCTACGGCCTCGACCGGGCCGTGTGGCCCGAAAGCACGGAGGCGGTGCGAACCGCCATCCTGCTTCTCGAACCGATGAACGAGCGCAACCGCGCCGCGCTCGGCTTCGACATGTTTTCCGGCGAGGATCGCCAGGAGGCCATGTGGCGCGCGCTGCAAACGGGCGAAGTGTCCGCCACGCCGCCGGTGACGCTGGTGCAGGAGATCACGAGCATCAAGCAGGCGGGATTTCTCGTCTACCTGCCGGTGTCCGAACCGGGCGGAAACGTCCCGGCCGGTTTCATCTACGCGCCCTTCCGGGCCGGCGACCTGCACGAGGCAGCGCTGCAAGGGCGGCCGCTGCCGGTGGAACTGATGACGCGGGACATCAACGCCCCGGCCGCGCAGCAGGCGCTCTATGCCACGCCCGCCTACCGGGAGACCGGCAATTCCGTTTCCTACCGCACCACGCGGGAATTCGACATCGCGGGCCGGCGCTGGGAGGTGCGGGTTCACGAGGGGGCCGGCTTCGCCAGCGACTTGCCCGGCATTTACACGTTGCTGACGGGCCTGATCTCCTTCCTGCTGGCAACGGCGCTGTCCGCGGCCACGCGCTGGCAGCAGCAGGCCGTTGCCAACGCGCAGGCCCTGGCGGAACTGTCGCAGAGCGCTTCGGCGGAAAAAGACCTTCTGCTCAAGGAAATGAAGCACCGCATCAAGAATTCCATCGCGCGCATCCAGGCCATGGCGCGGCAAACGGCGTCGGCCAGCAATGACCTGATGGACTTTTCCGACAGCTTCTCGGCGCGGCTGCAGTCCATGGCCAATGCGCAGGACCTGCTGACCCGGTCCACCGGCAGCGGCGCCGAGCTGGGCGAGCTGATCGACACCGAATTGCAGCAGATCTACGGCTCGCAATTCGACGGCACCGAAATCGGCGGCCCGCAGGTCTTCCTCGACGCCCGGCAGACGCAGGCCATGGCCCTGACCATTCATGAACTGGCCACCAACGCCCTCAAATATGGCGCCGGCTCGCAAACCGATGGCAAGCTCGCCATCCGCTGGACCCTCTCGGGAAACGGCAGCCGGATGCTTTCGCTGACCTGGGACGAGCGCTTTCCGGCCCGGCCCGGTGAGGGCGAACCGGAGCGCCGGGGTTTCGGCTCACGCCTTATCGACGCGAATATTCGCGGCGAGTTGCGCGGCACGATCGAGCGGACCTACCATGACCAGGGCCTGACGATCGCCATCGGCATTCCGCTCAACGCGGAAAACGGCTGAGGAACCGAAACGGCGCACGGACGTTTTTCCGTGGAACCGGAGAAAGCCGCCCATGCGCCACTTCCCTCCCGGACGCGGCGCCAGGCAGACGGCGCAGTCCGGTACAATGGACGCGTTCATTTCGCTCGCGGCGCGCTTCAGCGCCATTGCCGTGGGATTGCTCGCTGTCACGGTAATCGTCGATCACGGGCAGGTGCTGATCGCGCCGGTGACGCTGGCCATGGTTATCGGGCTGATGTTCGGCCCCCTGGCCGACCGGATCGAGAATGCCGGCATTCCGGCGCCCATTTCCGCCGCGGCCATCGTGCTGGCGTTCCTGGCGCTGATCTCGGCGGTGGTCGCGACGATCGTGATCCCGCTGACCGCGTGGACGGAGAGGCTGCCTGTCATCTGGGCGCGGGCACAGACCATCCTGGCCGACTGGAAGGACCTGCTGACGACGCTGGACAGCATGAGCGCAAGCCTGCAAACGGCGCTCGGGCAGGAGGGTGTGACGCAGGAAGTGAAGGTGGATGATGGCTCGACGGCGGAAAACGTCGCCTGGCTGGCGCCGGCGCTGGCAACGCAGATCGTGCTGTTCCTCGCCAGCCTCTACTTCTTCATGGCCACGCGCCATCAATTGCGCCATTCGGTGCTCAGCCTGTGCTTCGACAGGCGGCTTCGCTGGCGCATGGCCCATGTCTTCCGCGACGTGGAAACGCTGGTCTCGCGCTACCTGATGTCCATCACGGCGATCAATATCGCCATGGGGGCGTGTGTCAGCGTCGCGATGGCGCTCCTCGGCGTGCCGTCCCCGCTGCTGTGGGGCGTGCTGGCCGGCCTCTTGAACTATGCCATCTATATCGGGCCGGCCATCATGTCGCTGATCATGCTCGGCGTCGGCCTTGCCACCGGATCCTCGACCTCGGGCTATCTGGCACCCATGCTCGCCTATCTGGCCGTCAACATGACGGAAGCCCAGTTCGTGACCCCGCATGTGCTTGGCCGAACGCTGACGCTGAACCCGTTCATCGTGCTTCTGGCCCTGGCATTCTGGATCTGGGCATGGGGCCCGGTGGGCGGATTCATCGCCGTGCCCCTGCTGCTCGTGGCGGCCGCCGCGATCCGTCACGTCTCGCCGGCCAACCACCGCCGCCATGCGCTTCAAGCCAATGCGGAAAAAAACTGATACCGGCAGCGGAACAATATGCCACGCCCAGGCATTCTAGGGGCGTGACAGGCTCGAGATACCCCTCCCCGCACCAAAGCTGTCACTCTTGTCCGCTTCTCCTGCCCCCCGGAAGCGGGCTCCAAGAGGGAAGCGCCTTCTGCCCGCGGCGCTTCCCTCTTTTCATCGGGCCGGTGTTCCGGCCGGTCATTCTCAGGCCCACGATTCCCATTCCAGATCACCGGAATAGCGCCAGCCCGGCTTCCCGCTGTCATCAAGCGCGATCAGGTGAAGCCAGCGATTGTCAAACAGTGCGCGCACTGCCTCATGCTTGCGCAGTACCTGCGACATCGCTTCGCGCGGCGCCTCGATCATCACGGACAGGCGCAGCGGCTCATGGACGAAGCGCTCACCGTCATGCACGGATTGCCAGGGCAGGCCGCCGCGCAGCAGACCGCCATTGCCCTCCACCACGCCTATGCCCCCGACGACATTGTGCAACAGCTTGTTGCCGGCGCCGAAGACCTGCGGGGCGACCGTGGAACCGTAATATTGCAGGCTGATCCAGCTCGCGACGACCACCGGCGCGGTCATGATCAGTTCAAGCACGGCAAAGCCGTTGGCGCTGTCGCGCCGCCAGTCATAATCATGGAGGAAGGCCTGGCCTGCCAGGTCGCGTCCGGCCGTGCGTGTCCGTGGCGCCGCGATGAACGCCCGGCATCCGGCCAGACCCCATTCAGGACGCGTCTGCGACCAGTCGCGCGCGCGGGCCGGAAGACCGGCTTCGCCATCGGCGCGCGGAAGGCGCAACGCACGCTCGGCGCGGGCGATCCGCCCGGCGCGCTGAAGCCAGCCGGCCACC
Organism: Brucellaceae bacterium; assembly: GCA_020637775.1. GTDB lineage: Bacteria > Pseudomonadota > Alphaproteobacteria > Rhizobiales > Rhizobiaceae > Zhengella. The sequence goes on from JACKJV010000001.1 coordinate 426,827, forward strand.
TTTTCCAGGTCGCCTGCATGTCTGGCCGTATCGCTGTCGCCATCGTAGAGCGTGACGGCATCGGTCGTCGTGTCATGCAGGGCTGCGACGAAAAGCGTATCGGCGGGAATGGCGATCCCCGTGTGCGCAAGCCCTTCACGTACGGCCGGATCGTTGAGCAGGCCGGCAAGCAGGCGCGCATTCACTTCGCCGGAATGGCCGCCGCAAGCGCCACATTGCAGGCCGCTCGCATGGGGATTGTTCACGACACTTGCGCCGTGGCCTGCAAGCAGGACAATGCGCGCAAAACCGCGCGTCAGGCCCATGGCCCGCAGAACGTTTCCGGCCGCCTCGATCCGCGCGGCCAGATCGGGTTCCGGGAAAAAGCGCGGCTTCGGCTCCCGCTTCCCTGCGGCGCCTTTCAGCCGCAGCGCATCGCGCAGCAGCCTTGCCACATAGGCCGGCCCCATGGCCTCGACGAAGGCGAAGGATGATACCGCAGCCAGCTTGAAGCGGCCCCATGCCCGGCTGGCGCGGGCCCGGAAGCGGGCCTGCCGGTCCGCCATCCCGTCATGATGACCTGTCGCGCAAGACCGGTGGGCGGGATTCAGAAGCACGGGCAGGCGCAGTTCCTCTGCATCGGAGGCAAAGCCGCGATGTGAGACGGCGATGCCGAAGAAGCCGGCAAAGCCGAGGGTGCGGATGGACGGATCGACGCTTTCGAGCGCCCGCCGGAAGACTTCCGAGCGAACATCGATGCAGAAGGCGGCCTGAAGCACGGGGCGCCCTTCGCGCTGGCCCGGCGCCGGCGCGGCAATCCTTTCGACAAGCTGGCGCTGGGCAGACCGCTCGAAGGCCTCCTGAAGGATTTCATCGGCGATATCGGCCCGGTTCAGGCATACAGGTTCGGCAAGCGCCTGCTTCACATTCGACCATTCGGCTGCGATGGCATCCCGGTAGCGTTCGAGCAGCGCTTCTTCCCATGCCAGCCGTATGGCCAGCAAGGCGGCCGGCGCGCTGTCCGTGGCGCCGGCCATCCCGGCCTGCCAGAGCCGCTGGCGCGCAAGCTGCGCCCAGCCGCCGAGCGAAAGCAGAAGCCGGTGGAAAAAGGTTTCAAGCGCAGCTTCATCCAGCCCAAGCCGTGCGACCGAACGGGCAATGGAGGCTTCCGGCGTCTCCGGCATGCCCGCCACGAAGGCGGCGAAGCCCGCAAGGCCCATGATCTCCGGGGTGATGTCATGCATCGCATGGGTGCGCCAGGCCAGCCAGGCGTCCGTTTCCTGCGGGGCCGCCCAGAGCGCCTGTCCCGCATCGAAATGGCTTGCCGCCCATTGGCCGAACCTGTCGGCAAGGATACCGGGCCAGTCGGTGCCGCTGTGCCTGGCAGCCAGGTCGGCAACCGTCGGCAGGACATCGGCCGCGGGCCGTTCCTCGGCGGCAAGCGCCTTCAGCCCGGCAAGGGATGCGGGCCTGGAAGCGTGGGGCGAGGCGGCCAGCGCGGCGGCAAGGTCGCCGTCGCTGATCTCGCCCCTTTCGATACGCTCCAGGTACCAGGCCCGCGTCATGGTGACCGGGCCAGCGCCCAGACGGCCCAGCCGGGCGCCGGTTTCTGCAAGCCCGAGCCGGCTCTGGCCGAGCCAGGGATTGACCGCGACATGGGCGGCCAGCGGCCACAGCGGCGGGATTTGCCGGATGGATGCATCCACCGCCCGTTCAAGGGCGTCTGCCGTGGGGGCGAAGGTCTGTGTCTGGAAGGTCATGATCCTGAATTCCCTTGCAGGTTTCATTATGGCCGCGTGACGGACCAGTTGCCCGTCAGCCTGTCGAAAAGGGCGTTGGCATAGAGGCCGTTGGCCAGATGCACGCGCAGGCCGGCGGCCGCCGGATGCGCGGACCACAGCGGGAAGGACGCCTGTGCGACCGCGACGAGGCCGAAACTGAGCAGCGCCAGCGCCAGCAGCGCCCATTCCAGCGGGCCGGGCGCCGGCGTGGCAGGCAAGGTGCCCGCCGCAAGCCATTCGGCACCGGAATGGAGCGCGAAATAGCTGATCGTTGCGGCCAGTGCTGAAAGCAGGGTGCGGCGTGTCAGGGCACGGGGCGCCGCGTCGGCCAGGCCCTGCGCAATCAGATAGGCGACCCCGAAGATGAGAATGGCGCCGAGCGCCAGCGCCTGGGGCGACTTGCCGTCAAGGCCGAAGACGAGCCCGAAGGCCAGACCGATGGCCGCATAGACAGCCAGCGCAAGCGCGAAGGCCCGGAGGACCGCCCCCGCGCCGGGCACGGCCACGGGCCCCGGGCGCCGGATGGAGGCGACCTGTTCCACCGCGCCGCCCGAGGCGAGAAAGGCATGGGCCTTGTACAGCGAATGGGCGACGATATGCAGCAAGGCCAGCGGAAACAGCGCCAGGCCGCATTGCATGATCATGAAACCCATCTGGGCGATGGTCGACCAGGCAAGCGAGGTCTTGACCGCCGGCTGTGCCAGCATGGCGAGCCCGCCGAGCAGGGCGGTAAACCCGCCGACCATGACAAGAGCAGCCAGGACACCCGGCGCCAGCAGCATGACATCGGCGAAGCGGATCAGAAGGAAACCACCGGCATTGATGACGCCGGCATGAAGCAGGGCGGAAACCGGTGTGGGAGCCTCCATGACTTCCGTCAGCCAGCCATGCATCGGAAACTGCGCGGACTTCAGCAGCGCTGCCAGAGCCAGAAGACCGGCGGCAGCGACGGTTCCGGCCGGCATCTCACCGCCAGCCGCGGCTGCTGCGATGGCGGCGATGTCCGTCGTGCCGAAGCCGATGCCCAGGACAAGCACTGCCGCGAGCAGGGACGCATCCCCCATGCGCGCCACGATGAATTTCTTTCGGGCGGCACGCCGTGCCTGGGCACGGTCGCCATAGAAGAGCAGCAGCTTGTGCAACCCGACGCCAGTGGCGATCCACGCGGCGGCAAATGTTGCAAGATCGCCGGCCTGGACGAGAAGCATGACCGCGGCCAATGTGACCGCGAGCCAGCCCATGAAGGCCCCCTGGCGCGCCTCCCCGTCCAGATAGGTGGCCGCATAGCGGATCACCACCCAACCGATGAAGGTGACGAGCAGCAGCATGGTGACGCTGAGCATGTCGAGGCGGACAAGCAGATGCAAAGCCCCTGCGCCGGGAAGCGGTGCGCTTTGCGCACCGGAAAGAACGAAGTGCAGCACGGCGGCCAGTGCGGCGGCAAGCGCCGCCAGTGCCAGGAACTGGAGTGCGGCCATGGCCCTGACCGGACGTCGACCGGGACCGGCGAAACAGAATGCCGAACCGGCCAGAAGCGCCAGGGGTGCAAGCAGGGTCAATGAAAAGGAAGGCATGGGAACCGTCTCCTGAAGGCTGTGAAATGCAGGCGGACCCTAGTCGTGCGATCTTCACAGTAAAAATAGATTGTTTCGCTTCTTTCGTTCGTTTAATTAGAACGATATGGCGGAGCTCAACTATCACCACCTGCGCTACTTCCATGTCGTCGCGCATGAGGGCCACCTCACCCGGGCGGCGGAGCGGCTCAATGTCTCGCAGTCGGCCCTGTCGTCGCAGATCCGGCAGCTCGAGGAGCGCCTCGGCCAGCCCCTGTTCGAACGCCGGGGCCGCGCCCTGCACCTGACCGAGGCCGGGCGGATCGCGCTCGACCATGCCGATGCCATCTTCGCCGCCGGCCAGGAGCTGGTTTCCGTCCTCAAGCAGGGAGCGCAAACGCGGGTTCCGCTGCGCATCGGCGCCATTGCCACGCTGTCGCGCAATTTCCAGCTCGCCTTTCTCGATCCCGTGCTGGCGCGCGATGACGTCGCGGTGATCCTGCGTTCGGGAAGCCGGACGGAACTTTTCGAGGCGCTGGCCCTGCTTCAGCTCGATCTCGTCCTCACCAACCAGCCGCCGGACACCGATGCGCTGACACCCTTCATCACCCACCGCATTGCCGAGCAGCCGGTCGGGCTGATCGGCATTCCCGCGCTGTGCCCGCCCGCGCTTTCGCTGGCGGACCGTCTCGCCGGCGTGCCACTCATCCTGCCGGCGACCTCCAGCGGCCCGCGGGCCGATTTCGACGCGCTGGCCAGCCGGCTTGGCGTTACACCGCGGATCGCCGCGGAAGTGGACGACATGGCCATGGTGCGCCTGCTTGCGCGCGAGGGGGTCGGGCTGGCGGTCATTCCCCCCATCGTGGTGAAGGACGAGCTGGCCAGCGGGGTTCTGGTCAACGCAGACCACCTGCCGGGAATAAGGGAAACCTTCTTCGCGGTCACCACGCGGCGCAAATATCCCAATCCGCTGCTTGCTTCGCTTCTGGAGCCGATGAAGCAGCCCTGACGCACAACGGGCGTTTGTCCGTGTTTTCGGCGCGGGAAAATCATGCTAGCGATCAGGAAAGAGCCCGGGCAAGGTTTGGTCATGCCCATTCAAAACAAGGAGATCGCCATGTTCCGCAGGACATTTCTGACAACCGCCTTCGCCCTGGCCGGCCTGGCCGCAGCCGGCGTGACCGGCGCCTCGGCCGAACCCAGGACGATCGCCATCGCCAATTTCGGCGAACATCCGCAGTTGAATGCGGTCGCCGAAGGCTTCAAGGCCGAGTTGCTCGCCTCCGGGCTCAAGGAAGGCAGCGACGTGGTTTTCACGCTCGACCATGTGAATTTCGACACGACGCTGCTGCCGCAGATGATCTCGAAGATCGAGGCCACCGGACCGGCGCTGATCCTGTCGATCACCACGCCCGTTTCGCAGAACATCAAGAACCAGCTCGGCGGCACGGGCGTGCCGATCGTCTTTTCGGCCGTGACCGATCCGGTTGCCGCCGGCCTCGTGCCTTCCTGGCAAGCAGGCGACCCGAACATGACCGGCGCCACCGATGCGCTCGACATCAATGCGACCTTGGCGTTCGCGCGAAAGCTGCTGCCCGATGCCAAGGTGTTCGGCGTGCCTTACAATCCGGGCGAAGCCAACGATGTGGCAACGCTCGACCTGTTCAAGAAGCACGGCCCGGACAACGGCTTCGAGATCGTCGAGATCGGCATCGACAACACGAACGACATCCAGGCCCGGATCACCGCGGTGGCCGGCAAGGTCGACGTGCTCTACGGCCCTGCATCGAACATGATCCAGCCGGCCATTTCAGCCGTCGCGGCCGCAGCCAACGAAGCGAAAATCCCGCTGATCAATTCCCATGAGGGTCCGGTCGAAGAGGGCATCATTCCGGCTGCCTTCGCCGTTTCCTTCGACAAGATCGGCCATATCGCGGGCACCATCGCCTTGCGTGCGCTCAACGGGGAAGATCTCGCCGCCATCGCGCCTGTGAGCCCGGCCTACGAGGACCACACGATCACGATTTCGCGCAAGGCCATGGAGTCGATCGGCCTGTCCATTCCGTCCAGCTTCGACGGCTGCGGCTGCATCGTCGACTGATCCCGGCCCCAGATGCCGCGGCGGCCCGCATGACGGCGCGCCGCGGTTCCGGAGAAGCAACATGCTGGAAGTCAGGAACGCCAGGTGCGTGTTCTTCCGCGGCCTGCCCGACGAGAAGGTCGCGCTTGACGGCTTGAACCTCAGCCTTGCGAGCGGCGACTTCGCCATCGTCATCGGCAGCAACGGCGCGGGCAAGAGCACGCTGCTCAATGCGATTTCCGGGGCATTGATGCTCGACGAGGGCCGCATCGAGATCAATGGCGACGATGTGACGGCCATGCCCGTCCACCGGCGCGCTTTCCATGTCGCGCGGGTGTTCCAGGATCCGATGAAGGGCACGGCATCGAGCATGACCATTGCCGAGAACATGCTCCTGGCGGAAATGCGGCAATCCCGGCCACGGTTGCGCAAGGGGCTGACGGCGGCGCGGCGCGCGCGGTATCGCGAGGAATTGTCCTATCTTGGGCTGGGACTCGAAAACCGGCTCGACACGGAAGTCTCGCTGCTTTCGGGCGGGCAGCGGCAATCGCTGTCGCTGGTCATGGCGGTGTCCGCCAGGCCGGACATCCTGCTGCTCGACGAGCATACGGCGGCACTGGATCCGCGCACGGCCGACCTTGTGCTCGATGCCACGCTGCGCGCGGTCACGGCGCTGAAGCTGACCACGCTGATGGTGACACACAACATGCAGCACGCGCTCGACTACGGCAATCGCCTCGTCATGCTCGATGGCGGCCGCGTCGTTCTGGAACTGGACAGCGAAGCCAAGGCGAGAACCACGGTGCCCGAACTTGTGGGCCATTTCTCGGTCAAGTCCGACCGCATGCTGCTGGGGGGCTGACGATGGCGGATGTGCTTTCGGCCTATATCGCGCTCATACCGGTGACATTGGCGCAAAGCCTCATTCTCAGCTTCGTCGTGCTGGCCGTGATGATTCCCTTCCGCATCCTCAGCTTTCCGGACCTGACCTCGGAAGGCGCCTATCCGCTGGGAGGCTGCGTCTGCGCCGTTGCGCTGCTGAACGGCGTGCCGCCCTTTCCGGCCCTTCTCCTGTCGGCGGCAGCGGGTTTCCTGGCCGGCTGCACCACGGCCTTCATCCATCTGCGTTTTCGCATTCACACGCTGCTGGCGGGCATTCTCGTCACCACCATGCTCTACAGCATCAACCTGCGCGTCATGGGCAAGGCCAACCAGCCGGTCTTTCGCGAAGACAAGATCTACGACATGGTCACCGCCCTCGGCCTTTCGGGCACGTATGCGAAAATGCTCATCGCGGGCGCCCTTGCGGGACTGGTTCTGCTGCTGCTGAACCTGTGGTTCGCAACGGAGCGCGGAACGGCGATGCGGGCGGTGGGTGCCAATGCGGACATGGCGGAGGCCCAGGGCATCAATGTCTGGCGCGCAACCATTGGCGGCATCGGCCTGGCCGGCGCCTTCGCCGCCTTTGGCGGTGGCCTGATGATCCAGTCGCAAGGATTTGCCGACGTCAACGTGGGGCTCGGCATCCTCATCAACGCGCTTGCCGCGCTGATGATCGGCGAGGCCGTGGTCGGCAAGCAGACGGTCGCGCGGCAGATGCTTGCGCCCTTCGCCGGTGCCGTCATCTATTACCAGCTCATTTCGATGTGCCTTGCCATCGGCCTGCCGCCGGGCGACCTCAAGATCGCCACCGGGATCTTCGTCCTGATCATGCTGGCCGGCCCGGCCCTTCGCAATCGCAAGACGGCACCAGCCCGGCGCGAGGCGACGCGGCTGTGACACCGGCGAGGGCGAGCCAGGGCCAGCTCGCCAGCCGGCCCCGGCGCAGCGGGATCAGCCCGCCGCCGCAAGGCCGGCATCGATCGCGGCAAGAATTTTCCCGGCATCCTGCGCCGTGATGACCAGCGGGGGCGAGAGGATCAGATTGGGACCCGAGATGCGGACCATGACGCCGGCCGCATAGGCTGTCTCGAACACTTTCGCCAGCGTCTCCTTGTCCGCCGGCGTCTTCCTGGCGCGATCCGAAACGAGTTCGAGCGCCAGCATCAGGCCCTTGCCGCGGACATCGCCCACCAGCTCATGCCTTTCCTTGAGCGCCTGGAGGCCGGACAGAAGCTCGGTGCCACGCTCAGCGGCATTGCGCGCCACATCCGCCTTCATGATCTCGGGAATGCAGGCCAGGGCGGCGGCGGCCCCCACCGGGTGGGCCGAATAGGTATAGCCATGCCCGATCGCGCCGAATGAGGTCTTGTCCGCCTCGAAGACGTCGGCCACCCGGCTGTGGATCATGACCGCGCCAAAGGGGAAATAGCCGTTGGTGATCGCCTTGGCGGTGCACATCAGATCGGGCTGAACGCCCCAAAGGCGTGACCCTGTCCATGCCCCGGTCCGCCCGAAGGCGGTGATGACCTCATCGGCGATCAGCAGGATTCCGTGCCGGTCGCAAATCGCGCGAACCATCGGCATGAAGCTTTCATGGGGTGGAATGACGCCGCCGGCGCATAAGCACCGGCTCCATGATGAAGGCGGCGACCGTGTCCGGCCCCTGGAAAGCGATCTCGTCTTCCAGGGCCTGCGCGCAAAGCTGCGCAAGACGTGCCGGATCGGTTTCGCCGAAGGATTGCGGTAAACGTATGGTGCGGGAACATGGAAGCAGCCGGGCAGCAGCGGCTCGTAATTGCGGCGGAAATTGGCATTGCCGTTGACCGACGCGCCGCCGAAATGCGTGCCGTGATATCCCTTCTTGAGCGAGATGAACTTGGTGCGGTCGCGGTCGCCACGGATCTTGTGGTACTGGCGGGCGAGGCGCAGCGCGGTCTCCACGCTGTCGGAGCCGCCCGAGGTGAAGAACGAGCGCGTCAGCCCGTCCGGCGCGAACCACTCGGCCAGCATGTAGGACAATTCGATCGCCGGCCCCGTCGCGGTGCCACGAAAGGCGGAATAATAGGCGAGCTGGTCCAGTTGATCGGCAATCGCCTTCTTCACCGGCTCGCAGGAATAGCCAAGGTTCACGTTCCAGAGCCCGCCGACAGCATCCAGCGTCGTGTGACCATCCACGTCGGTCAGGGTGACGCCCGTGGCGCCGGTGATGATCCTGGGCGGATGAGCCCGCATCTCGGCAGGGTGCGCCATCGGATGCCACATGTGCCGGGCGTTGTTCTCCTTGAGGAAATTGTTGTCGTGCAGCATCATGATCCTGTCTCCATCAGGCGGTTGTTCCCAAGAGCGCAAGCGCCCGGCGATAGCTGGCTTCGGGATCGGTCACATCGAAATGGACGGCCAGCATTCCGGCCTGCCTGGCGCCAGCGACATTCCTGGCCTGGTCGTCAACGAAGACGCAGTCGCCCGCTTCAAGCCCCAGACCCCCGGTGACGAAAGCATAGGCACGCGGATCCGGCTTCAGGATCCCGGTATGGGTGGCATCGACGATCAGGTCGAAGCGATCGAGCAAAGGCAATCTGGCGCGCAAACCGGCGCCGTAGAAGAGGTCGAGTTCGTTTGAAAGGATCGCAAGCCGCCGGCCCGCGGCGGCCGCTGCCATGATGGCATTGCGCGCCTCAGGCCGGATGATCGCGGCAGGGTCGTCGCCGCGCGCGGCGGCGACAAAGTCCTCCATGCGCGTCCATTCCCGCCCGATGCGCCGGCCGGTCTCGACCGTCCGCGCCATCCAGTAGTCCCGCTCGGAAATCTCGCCCCTCTGCATCGACAGCCAAAGCGGATCGCTTGCCGGCTCGAAAGGACCGCGCCAGGTCAGGCTGCCGGGCTCAAGACCGAGCGCGGCCTCGCTCAGGTGATGGGTCTCGAACATGGTGCGCGAGATCACGCCGCCGAAATCCAGAACCAGCGCCTTCGCCGTGCTCACCGGTATTCCTCCGCAATGGCCGCGAAGCCGGCCGGAAGCGTGCTGCCAAGGCTGACGGCAAGTTCAAGGGAGGTGCGCATGAGGCATGTGCGGATCTTCTGCTGCAAGGCGGGCGTCAGCCGCATCGTCGGCGTGGCAACGGCAATGGCGCCCTGGGCCAGGCCGCTGCCGTCGAAGAAGGGGACCGCAATGCCGGTTACCTCGTCCTCGAAGGTCTGTTCGCCGGTGGCGTATCCGCTTTGCCTGACCTGCTCCAGCCGCGCCCGGACCCTGCCCGGATCCGTCTCCGTCATCGCCGCATGGCGGTGCAGCCCGCCCCCGGAAAGCACGGCCTCGCGGCGCCTTTCCGGCCCGAAGGCCAGACAGGCGAGCCCGGAGTCGGTGGCGTGGAAGGGAAGCGGCTGGGACGGATCGACGTGAACCCGCGCAGACCGCTTCGGCTCCGAGATGCCGATGGTCGTCATGGCGCGCTCCGTGGCAAGCGAGGCATGGGCCGTCTCGCCGGTTTCCAGCGCCAGCTGCCCAAGCCATTTCGACACGATGCTTGCCAGCGGAAAACTCTGTTCCCGGACCCGGGCCAGGGTCAGGAAGGCCTTGCCCAGCCGGAACCGCCTGGTTTCCGGATCCTGCTCGATCAATTCATGGCGCTGCATCGAGCGTAGCAGCCGGAGCGCGGTTGCCTTGTCGAGCGCGGCGTTACGCGCAAGATCGCTCAGCCCCCATTCCGGACGGCTCAGGGAGAAAAATCCCAAAAGGTTCAGTGCCTTGTCGACCGTTGTCATGATGCTCCGGTTCACCGGCCGCGGTTGCTGGCGGCAGCCACTGTTTTCGTTTGACACAGTCGGAAGGGCCGTGCAAACATTTTTCAACCACCGGTTCATATATTGAACCGAAAATCTGAAGCCACGGCTGCTGCCTTGAGGCACAGCGGGGCTGGCGCGGCGAGCGGAGGGGGACGGGCGTGACGGACAGGGCAAAGACGATCCTCGTTATCGGCACCTACGACACCAAGGATCCGGAACTTCGTTTCGTATGCGACTGCATCGGAAAGCTCGGCGGCCATGTCATTTCGATGGATGTCAGCGTCCTGGGCGACCCGTCGCAACCGGCCGACATTTCAAAACACGAGGTGGCAGCGGCGGCGGGAAAGACGATCCGGGATGCGATCGACGCGGGCGACGAAAACCTTGCCATGCAGATCATGGCCGATGGTGCCTCGAAACTGACCGCGCGGCTTCATGCCGATGGCAGGATCGACGGAATGATCGCGCTTGGCGGGTCGATGGGAACGGACCTTGCGCTCGATTGCGCCCGGGCACTGCCGGTCGGCGTGCCCAAATACGTGGTTTCGACAATCGCCTTTTCCGCCATCATTCCGCCCGAGCGCCTGACCGCCGATATCCAGATGATCCTCTGGGCGGGCGGGCTTTACGGGCTGAACGAAATCTGCATGGCCACGCTTTCGCAAGCCGCGGGAGCCGTTTACGGCGCTGCCCGGGCTGCCGTCATGCCCCATCCGGACCGGCCGGTCATCGGCATGATGAGCTTCGGCTCGTCGGCTTTGAAATACATGGTCCATTTGCGCGAACCGCTGCGCGAGCGCGGCTTCTCGGTTGCCGTGTTCCACGGTACCGGCATGGGCGGCATGGCGATGGAGGAATTGACCCGGCAGGGCTACTTCGCCTGCGTCCTGGAGCTGGCCGCGGCGGAAATCGGCAACCTCATGACCGGATCCGTGCTCAATGCCGGCAAGAACCGGATGACCGCCGCGGCGGAACTGGGCATTCCCATCATCGCGGCGCCCGGTTTCGGCGACATGATCGATTTCGCGACATGGGCACCCGTGCCGGAGCGTTTCCGCGACCGGCCATACCATGCCCACAACCGCCTGATCGCGTCGGCATCCCTCACCGGCGACGAACGCAAGGAACTTGCCCGCGAATTCGCCCGGCGGCTCAAGGCATCGAAAGGACCGGTGGAGTTCATCCTGCCGACCGGTGGCGTCCATGCCTGGGACACGGAGGGCATGCCCGCACATGATCCCGAAGGGCTCGCGGCCATGGTCGAGGGATACAGGCAGGCCATGACCGATCCGGTGAACCTGACCGTTCTGGATTGCCATATCAATGACGAGGCGTTCTCGCACAAGGTGCTGGAGATCATCGACCGCTGGATCGACGACGGGACGATCAGGATGGAGGGCTGACGGCGTGGCAGCGCGGGCAGCGCACGGAACCGGCTGACGGCGAAGACGTGACGTGCGGACGGCCTGAAAGCGCTGCCGGTCAAGGCACCCGCATGCACGCATTCATGCCAATCGCCGGCCTCAAGCCGTCAGTGACAAAATCGTGGAAAACGTGGTTCCCGAAGAAATTGGTGGAGCCAAGCGGGATCGAACCGCTGACCTCCTGCATGCCATGCAGGCGCTCTCCCAGCTGAGCTATGGCCCCACGGGGAACCGGCAACCGGTTCCGGGATGAAGGCGGAGCAGTGCGCTCCGCTTCGGTGACGGGCTTCTAGCCAAGCCCCGCGGCAAGATCAAGTGCCTTTCGACACCGGCGCCGCTTTTTTTCGCGAACGCAGCGGCAGGCCCGCCGCGTTCGCGGATTCTCATTCGTCGTCGTCGCTGTTCACGCCGCCGATAATGCCCGACACGTCGTCGTCATCGTCCTCTTCCTCGTCATCGCCGAGGAACGGATCGTCGTCATCGTCACCCAGGTCGATGTCGTCATCGTCGTCGTCGTCATCATCGACATCCACCTTCTCGGATGCCGGACCCTTGGCGCCACCGGTCGTATCGTCGTCATCGGCGTCCTGGAGCGAAACCATTTCGGTCTCCGCCTCGTCGTCCTCATCCAGTTCCTTCTCGTCGGCGGTCTCGTCCTCGTCATCCTTGATGGAGGAGACATTGTCCTGGAAATAGGACAGCGGATAGGAAACACCGGTATAGGGGGAGACAACCGGATCCTTGTTCAGGTCATAGAATTTGCGGCCCGTCTCGGGACAGACCCGCTTGGTGCCAAGTTCAGGTTTCGCCACGGTTCGTCCTCGTCATGTCTTGGGGCGCGCGCACATCCCGCGCCGGATGTCAGACCGGCGCTGCCGGCCCCTGCCGAAAGGGGTTCATGAAATCGCGGACCCCTTATCGTCAAGAGGCCATTCTGTCAAAAGCTATTTCGGTACTTTCCCGATAGCGGCAAGGGATGACCCGGTGGCGGCGAAGTGCTAGACAGCCCGCGTTTCGCCGGCCAATCCAGCGCCGGCGCCCCGTCATGCCTATTGAGATGGACAGAACCATGTCGCATTCCGGCGCACCACGTCCCGCCCTCGCCCGCAAGAGCAACGCGCTTTCCGGCACAGCCCGCGTACCCGGCGACAAGTCGATTTCCCATCGCTCTTTCATGTTCGGCGGCCTGGCCGCCGGCGAAACCCGCATCACCGGCCTGCTGGAGGGCGAGGATGTGCTGGCCACCGGCCGCGCGATGAGCGCCATGGGCGCGCAGATTTCCAAACTGGGTGACACCTGGATCATCCAGGGTGCGGGCAACGGCGCGCTTCTGGAGCCGCAGGGACCGCTCGATTTCGGCAATGCCGGAACCGGCTGCCGGCTGACCATGGGTCTTGCCGGCGTCTATGACATGCAGACCGTCTTCACCGGCGATGCCTCGCTGTCGCGCCGCCCGATGGGCCGCGTTCTCGATCCGCTGCGCCTGATGGGCGTCCAGGTCCAGTCCCAGGACGGCGACCGGCTGCCCGTGACGCTGCATGGCCCGAAAACCCCGGCGCCGATCACCTACCGGGTGCCGATGGCCTCGGCGCAGGTGAAATCCGCCGTGCTGCTGGCCGGACTCAACACGCCGGGCGTGACCACGGTCATCGAGCCGGTGATGACACGCGACCATACCGAAAAGATGCTGGCCGGTTTCGGCGCGCATCTGGAAGTGGAGGAAGACGGCGACGGCGTGCGCACGATCCGCCTGCAGGGACAGCCGAAGCTCACGGGCCGGGTGATCGACGTGCCGGGCGATCCGTCCTCGGCGGCCTTCCCGCTGGTCGCCGCGCTCATCGTGCCGGGATCCGACATCACCATCGAGAACGTGCTGATGAACCCGACGCGCAACGGCATCGTCACCACGTTGCAGGAAATGGGCGGGCAGATCGACATCATCAACTGGCGCGACGCCGGCGGCGAGGACGTGGCGGATCTGCGCGTGCGCTCGTCCGATCTCAAGGGCGTCACCGTGCCGGCCGAGCGCGCGCCATCGATGATCGACGAATATCCGGTGCTGGCCATGGCAGCCGCGCTTGCCGAGGGCGAGACGGTGATGGAGGGTCTGGAAGAACTGCGCGTGAAGGAAAGCGACCGGCTCGCGGCTGTCGCGGCCGGCCTGAAGGCCAATGGCGTGGACTGCACGGAAGGCGAGGCGGCGCTCTCGGTACGCGGCCGGCCGGACGGCAAGGGGCTGGGCGGCGGCACCGTGGAAACCCATCTCGACCACCGCATCGCCATGAGTTTCCTGGTGCTGGGTCTGGCAACGGAGAAGCCGGTCACCGTGGACGACGCGACCATGATCGCCACGTCCTTCCCGGAATTCTTCACGCTGATGGGCGGGCTGGGGGCCGAACTGGAGGAGACTGCAAATGACTGAAACAAAGGTCGCCCTGATCGTCGGCGGCGGTTCGGGCATGGGCGCGGCAGCGGCCCGCAAGCTCGCGGAAGACGGCTTTTACGTCGCGGTGATGTCGTCGTCGGGAAAGGGCGAGGCGCTGGGCCGGGACCTGGGCGGGCTGGGCTTCACCGGCTCCAACCTCGAACCCGATGACCTGAAACGGTTCGTGGACCTGGCCCTGGAACGGTTCGGACGCATCGACGCGGTGGTGAACTCGACCGGTCATGGACCCAAGGGGCCGGTCCTCGACATTTCCGACGCCGACTGGATGAAGGGCATGGAGTATTATCTGCTCAACGTCATCCGCATGACCCGCCTTGTCACGCCTGTCATGCAGGCGCAAGGCGCGGGCTCCATCGTCAACATTTCCACCTATGCCGTGTTCGAACCGGAAGAGATGTTCCCGACATCGGGCGTCTTCCGAGCCGGGCTCGCCGCCTTCACCAAGCTCTTTTGCGACAAGTATGCGGGCGACAACCTGCGCATGAACAACGTGTTGCCGGGCTTCATCGATTCCCTGCCGGAGAAGGAAGACCGCCGCGCGCGCATCCCGATGGGCCGCTACGGAACCGCAAAGGAAGTGGCCGAACTGATCGCCTTCCTGGCATCGGACAGGTCGTCCTACATCACCGGGCAGAACATCCGCGTGGATGGCGGGATCACGCGCAGTGTCTGACGGCATGAAAACCGGCCCCCTGACCATCGCCATCGACGGGCCGGCGGCATCCGGCAAGGGTACGCTGGCGCGCATGCTCGCGGCCCATTACGGCCTTCGCCATCTTGACACCGGCCTGACCTATCGCGCTGTCGCCAAGGCGCTGATGGACGCCGGGGCGCCGCTCACCGACGAAGCCCGCGCGGAGGCGGCGGCGCGCGCGCTCGATCTCGGGGCGATGGACCGCGCCGTGCTGTCCGACCACGCCGTCGGGGACGCGGCCTCGCGGGTTGCCGTCATGCCGGCGGTGCGCCGCGCGCTGGTGGACAAGCAGCGCGAATTCGCCGCCCGCCCGCCCGGCGCCATTCTCGACGGGCGCGACATCGGCACGGTTGTCTGCCCCGACGCGCCGGTGAAGCTCTACGTGACAGCCTCGGCGCCAGTGCGCGCAACGCGGCGCTATCACGAGATCCTGTCGAAGGGCGGCGAGGCCGACGAGGCGCGGATTCTCGCCGATATCGAGCAGCGTGACGCCCGCGACATGGGGCGCGCCGATTCGCCGCTGAAGCCGGCCGACGACGCCTACTTGCTAGATACGTCCAACATGGATATAGAGACCGCGTTCGCGCACGCCCGGGACCTCATCGACGAGGCACGGGGCAAAGCGCGGGCATAACCCGCCTGCCGGCATTCTCCGACGCGCCGGTCCGGCATTGTACGTTTCCTTGACGCGCAGTGCCATGAGGGTTCGCCAGAGGCGGCCCGGGATGCTCGATGCAGGCAAACGCAACGCAAACCCCCGGCGCATGCAGCCCGCGCTCCGTAAACCGTCATCCCGCGGGCTCCCAGGAGAAAACATGTCAGATATGAACCCGTCGCGCGACGATTTCGCGGCATTGCTCGATGAATCCCTGCACGACAGCCCGCTCGCGGAAGGCTCCGTCGTCAAGGGCAAGATCACGGCCATCGAAAAGGACATGGCCATCATCGACGTCGGCCTGAAGGTCGAGGGCCGTGTCGCGCTCAAGGAATTCGGCGCCAGGGCCAAGGACGGCGCGCTCAAGGTGGGCGACGAAGTCGAGGTCTATGTCGAGCGCGTGGAAAACGCGCTGGGCGAAGCCATGCTCAGCCGCGAAAAGGCCCGCCGCGAAGAGGCCTGGGTCAAGCTGGAAGAGAAGTTCAACAATGGCGAGAAGGTTGAAGGCGTCATCTTCAACCAGGTCAAGGGCGGCTTCACGGTCGACCTCGACGGCGCCGTGGCCTTCCTGCCGCGCAGCCAGGTGGACATCCGCCCGATCCGCGACGTCACCCCGCTGATGCACAACCCGCAGCCGTTCGAAATCCTGAAGATGGACAAGCGCCGCGGCAATATCGTCGTCTCGCGCCGCACGGTGCTGGAAGAGAGCCGCGCCGAGCAGCGCTCCGAGATCGTCCAGAACCTCGAAGAGGGCCAGGTGGTCGAAGGCGTGGTCAAGAACATCACCGATTACGGTGCGTTCGTGGATCTGGGCGGCATCGACGGCCTGCTGCACGTCACCGACATGGCATGGCGCCGTGTCAACCATCCGACCGAAATCCTCAACATCGGTCAGACGGTCAAGGTGCAGATCATCCGCATCAACCAGGAAACCCACCGCATCTCGCTGGGCATGAAGCAGCTCGAGGCCGATCCGTGGGACGGCATCGGCGGCCGCTATCCGCTTGGCAAGAAGGTCACCGGCACGGTCACCAACATCACCGACTACGGCGCCTTCGTGGAGCTGGAGCCGGGCATCGAGGGCCTCATCCACGTGTCGGAAATGTCCTGGACGAAGAAGAACGTCCATCCGGGCAAGATCCTTTCGACCACGCAGGAAGTCGATGTCGTCATCCTGGAAGTCGATCCGGTCAAGCGCCGCATCTCGCTCGGCCTCAAGCAGACGCTGGAGAATCCGTGGGAAGCCTTTGCCCGCAACCATCCCGTCGGCTCCATGGTCGAGGGCGAGGTCAAGAACAAGACCGAATTCGGCCTGTTCATCGGCCTCGACGGCGATGTGGACGGCATGGTTCACCTGTCCGACCTCGACTGGAACCGTCCGGGCGAGCAGGTCATCGAGGAATACGAGAAGGGCATGGTCGTCCAGGCCCAGGTCCTCGACGTGGACATCGAGAAGGAGCGCATTTCGCTCGGCATCAAGCAGCTTTCGCGTGATGCCATCGGCGAGGCCGCCGCTTCGGGCGAACTGCGCAAGAACGCGATCGTCACCTGCGAAGTGACCGATGTGAAGGACGGCGGCATCGAGGTTCGCCTCGTCGATCACGACATCGACGCCTTCATCCGCCGCTCGGACCTGTCGCGCGACCGCGACGAGCAGCGCCCCGAGCGCTTCCAGGCCGGCCAGAAGGTGGACGCCCGCGTCACACAGTTCGACAAGAAGACGCGCCGCATCCAGGTTTCCATCAAGGCGCTGGAAATCGCCGAGGAAAAGGAAGCCGTGGCGCAGTACGGCTCCTCGGACTCCGGCGCTTCGCTGGGCGACATCCTGGGCGCCGCCCTGAAGAAGCAGGGCGAATAAACCGCCCGGCCTTCAAGGCGATCGAAAACGAAAAGGCCCGGCGGAGACGATCCGCCGGGCCTTTTTCATGCCTCAGAAGCGCGAAGGCCTATAGCGAGATGCGGAAACGGGCGAAGCCGTTGTCGCCGTCGCCGGCCTCCTCGATGGTGACACCCTTGACGTCGGCCGCATACTGGCGGCCTTTCGGCCCGGTGTCGAAGATGACCGTCGCGCCTTCCACCGGTGCAAAGGTCCAGTTGGCATCGGCGGACGGATTGATGGTGCCCTGTTCGACGATATAGCGCACGATCACATCGCGGTTGGTATCCGGCGCGACGAGAACCACGACATCTTCCGTTATACCGGGGAAATTGCCGCCACCGCCCGCGCGGTAGTTGTTGGTCGCGACGACGAATTCCTGCGCCGGATCGACCGGCTTGCCGTCAAACATCAGATCGATGATGCGGCTGGCACCGGGATGGGCGACCTCGCCCTTGGAGGTGTATTTTGCCGGCTGGGTCAGGTCGATGCGATAGGTGACGCCGTCGATCACATCGAAATTGTAGGAAGGGAAATCCGGATTGATCAGCGGCTGGTCAGTCTTGCCGGGTTCGACCTGGTTGAAGATGCCGGCTGACATTTCCAGCCATTCCTTCACCGTCGCGCCATCGACCCGCACCGCGCGCACGGTGTTGGGATAGAGGTAGAGATCGGCGACATTCCTGATGGCAATGGAACCGGCCGGCACGTCGGTGTAATAGTCGGGACCGCCGCGGCCGCCGGCCTTGAAGGGGGCAGCGGCGGAGAGGACCGGCAGGTCCTTGTGCTCGCCTTCCTTGAGCAGGTCCTTCACGTACCAGGTCTGCGCCTTCGAAACGATCTGCACGGACGGATCGTCGGCAACGAGCGCGAAATAGGAGTAGAGTGGCGCGGAGGTTTCGCCCACCGGCGTGCGCACATAGGCGAGCGTCGCCTCGTGCTCGGTCTTCACCGATGCCTCGACATCCGCGCTGCTTTCGACCAGCGGATTGACCTTGCGCTCCACGCGCTCATAGATCGGGCGCGTCTCGACCATGGAATCGATGACTCTTCACGTGTTGCCGTCCCGTTCGATCATCAGGTCGATCAGGCCCATATGCGAGCCCCAGAACCCGGCCTGCACCGCCGGCTTGCCGAACAGGCGCCCCTTGACGGCATCGACGCCCTCCAGACCCTCGAAGCTCTTGCCCGGGAAGACGAGATGCTGGTGCCCGGTAAAGATGGCGTCGATTCCTTCGACCTGGCCCAGGAAAAGCGAGGCATTCTCCATGCCTTTGGCGCGATTGGCGTCAATGCCGGAATGCGACAGGGCGACGACGATGTCCGCGCCCTCCTCCTTCATCTGCGGCACCCAGGCGGCGGCGGCCTCGACGATGTCGCGGGTCATGACGTTGCCGGAAAGATGGCGGGAATCCCAGACCATGATCTGTGGTGGCACGAAGCCGATGAACCCGACGCGAATGGCGTACTCCCTGCCCTCGCCGTCGGTCACCATGCGGTCGAGGATCACATAGGGCCTGAGATAGAGATCATCGTCGCGCGGATTGTCCGCGAGCGCCGTGCCGCGCACGAGATTGGCGCAGACCAGCGGATATCCGGCACCGGCATTGACCTTGTCCATGAAGGACAGGCCGTAGTTGAATTCGTGATTGCCAAGCGTGCCGCAATCGTAGCCAAGCAGGTTCATCGCCTGGATGACCGGGTGCATGTCGCCTTCCTTCATGCCCCGCTCATAGGCGATCCAGTCACCCATCGGATTGCCCTGAAGATAATCGCCATTGTCGACAAGCAGGGAATTGCCGGCTTCCTTGCGGAAACCGTCGATCACGCTGGCGGTGCGCGCCAGGCCCATCGTGTCGTTCGGCTTGTCGGCGTAATAGTCGTAGGGCATGACCGCCACGTGGATGTCGGTCGTCTCCATGATGCGCAGATGCGCCTGGCCGGCGGATGCGCGCGCGGCGAAGGGATGGAGAGCGATGAAGGCAGATGACGCAGCGGCACCGGCCATGAAGGACCGGCGGCTCAGTGAGACAGATAATCCGTGCATGCGAGGGAACTCCCGGTTTCTTGCGACTTCGGCCGACATGCACCCCACCTGTCTTTTGCCGGCGTAGAAGTGTGCGTGTGAATCGGCCCGGAGTCCAGCAGCCGCATGCGACAGGGCGATGACAAAAAAAGCTGCCCGCTTTCGCGGACAGCCTTCTGCATTTCCCGCCGGATCGGTCCGGCCGCTCTTCCCTAGCGGCCTCCGACATCCCTTTCACGGACATTGGGACCGTAGTTCAACTCGGTATCCGTTCCGCTGCCCAGCATCCTGTCGTCGTCATCATCCGGAATGGACGCTGTCGGCATGGTGTCGAGCGGCATGGGCTCGTAAATCGTGCCGTAGTCATACTGGCGTTCTGCAGGACCCTTGTTGTAGCGCTCCTGAACGGCGCTCGAATAGTCGCCATAGAGCTGCGGGGGCTCCTGCGCAAAGGCGACGGGCGAAAAGGCGGCGGACGCGGCAAAGGCTGCCAGAATCAAGCGTTTCATCATTCGACTCCTGTTCTGCTGGTTATT
The DNA here is from genome assembly GCA_020637775.1 of Brucellaceae bacterium. Classification (GTDB taxonomy): domain Bacteria; phylum Pseudomonadota; class Alphaproteobacteria; order Rhizobiales; family Rhizobiaceae; genus Zhengella. The sequence continues at coordinate 446,542 of JACKJV010000001.1, forward strand.
CGATTTCTTCACCGGCCCGTTCGAGCCGGATACAGGGAAGAAACGGGGGCGCCGGGGCCAAGGTTTCAGCCGGGGACGTAAACAGTCGGTCACGAAATGTTTGACGACCCAGGTGTGAACCGGGCCGGCGTGCATGCGTAGGCGGATCATTTTCCCGGCCACGCCCTTGCCGCAACGGTGCATGGCGGCTATAACATTTCGAAATTTCTGGAATCTTCGAATAATGGACAAGTCAGACGCCCTCTCCGCGCTATCCGCCCTGTCGCAGGACATGCGTCTCGACGTGTTCCGGCTGCTGGTGAAATCCGGCAGCGACGGGCTTTCGGCGGGCGATATCGCGCGGCACCTCGATGCCCTGCCCAACACGCTTTCGACGAATCTCAAGGTTCTTGCCCAGGCCGGGCTCGTGCGCGCCGAGCGGCATGGGCGGACCATCGTCTATCGCGCCGATTTCACCGGCATGCGCGACCTGCTCGCCTTCCTGATGGAAGATTGCTGCAACGGGGCGCCGGAGCTTTGCGCGCCTGTCATCGAAGCCGTGACCTGCGGCTGCCCGGAGCAAATGACGTGACATCCAGCCCGATCAACATTCTCATCCTGTGCACGGCCAATTCCGCCCGCTCGATCCTCGGCGAAGCCCTGATCCAGCGGCTCGGAAAGGGCCGCTTCCAGGCCCATTCGGCCGGTTCGCAGCCGCGCGGGATTCCCAATCCGGCCGGTCTGAAGCTGCTGGAAAGCCTCGGCTACGACGTGTCCGGCTTCCGCTCGAAGAGCTGGGACGAATTCGCCGGGGCGGACGCGCCGCGAATGGACATCGTGATCACGGTCTGCGATTCGGCAGCCGGCGAATCCTGTCCGCTATGGCCCGGCGCACCGGTCAAGGCGCATTGGGGCATTCCCGACCCCGCCGGCAAGGGCGAGACGGAGGAAGCGCAACTGGCCGCCTTCCGTGAGGCCTACGACCTGCTGGAAGCGCGGGTTGCGGCGCTGGCCGCGCTGCCCGTCGAAACCATGACCGCAGGCGATCTTTCCGCCGCGCTGGCGCGGATCGGCGCGATGGACGGCGCGACCGCCCTGGCGCGCGCCGGCGGGGAGGGCTGACCATTCGCTCGCAATTCAACCTATTCTTCCCCACCCCGGCTGGAGAAACCAGATCATGACAGATTCAAGCCAGGCGGCACCGTCGCGCGCCATGCCCTTCTTCGAACGCAACCTGTCGCTGTGGATCGCGCTTGCCATCGGCGGCGGCATTGCCCTTGGCGAGATGGCGCCGGACCTGTTCCAGTTTCTGGCGCGGCTGGAATATGCGCATATCAACCTGCCCGTCGCGGTGCTGATCTGGGCCATGATCTACCCGATGATGATCGGCGTGGAGCCATCCAGCCTGCTGCGCGTGGCCGAACAGCCCAAGGGGCTGGTGATAACGCTCCTCGTCAACTGGCTCATCAAGCCATTCACCATGGCCTTCCTCGGCATTGCCTTCTTCAAGGGGGTGTATGCCGGGCTGATCGATGGATCTGCGGCGGACCAGTACATTGCCGGACTGATCCTGCTCGGCGCGGCGCCATGCACGGCCATGGTCTTCGTCTGGTCCAGGCTCACCAACGGCGATCCGAACTACACACTGGTCCAGGTGACGGTGAACGATATCATCATGATCTTCGCCTATGCACCGATCGTTGCCTTTCTGCTTGGCGTCACCGCGATACCGATTCCCTGGGATACGCTGGTCCTCTCCGTCGTCCTCTACGTGGTGATTCCGCTGGCAGCAGGCATCCTGACCCGGCGCCACCTGCTGCGAACCGGGCCGGAGGCGCTCGACCGCTTCGTCGGCCACCTGAAGCCCTGGTCCGTGATCGGCCTTCTGGCAACCGTGGTCCTGCTGTTCGGCTTCCAGGGTGAAACCATCATCGCCCAGCCCATGCTCATCGTGCTGATTGCAATACCGCTGGTTGTCCAGTCCTACGCGATCTTCGCCATGGCCTATGCGGGCGCCTACCTGTGGAAGGTGCCGTTCCGGATTGCCGCGCCCTGCGCACTGATCGGCACATCGAACTTCTTCGAGCTGGCCGTGGCTGTGGCGATCGCCGTGTTCGGACTGTCATCGGGGGCGGCACTGGCAACCGTCGTCGGCGTCCTCGTGGAGGTCCCTGTCATGCTGTCGCTTGTCGCGATTGCGAACCGGACGCGCCACCGGTTTCCCGAAAGCGACGGCAGCGGCACCTGACAACCTGCCGCGCCGCACAAATTGGCCGAATTGCGGCTTTGCCTGCCGGGCAAAAAGGGCTAAACAGCGGGAAAAGGACGCGGCCGCACCGGCCCCGCCCGCCCGCGTTTCGAGCCAGACGGACAGGTCATGACCCAGATCACCCCCACCCCGAAACTCGTCACCATTTTCGGCGGATCCGGTTTTGTCGGCAGGCATACCGTGCGCGCGCTGGCCAAGCGCGGCTATCGCATCCGCGTGGCCTGCCGCCGGCCGAACCTGGCCGGCCATTTGCAGCCACTGGGAAATGTCGGGCAGATCCAGGCGGTGCAGGCCAACCTGCGCAACCGTGCCTCCATCGACCGGGTGATCCAGGGCTCGGACCATGTCATCAATCTCGTCGGCATCCTGCATGAAGGCGGCAAGCAGACGTTCCAGTCGGTGCAGGCCTTCGGCGCACGCGCCGTAGCGGAAGCCGCGCGCGCCATCGGTGCGAGCCTGACGCATGTCTCGGCCATCGGCGCGGACGAGAATTCGCCCGCCGCCTATGCCCGCACCAAGGCAGCCGGCGAGAAGGCCGTGCTTGAAACGGTGCCCGATGCCGTCATCCTTCGCCCGTCCATCGTGTTCGGACCCGAGGACGATTTCTTCAACCGGTTCGCCGAAATGTCGCGCTTCTCGCCCTTCCTGCCGCTGATCGGCGGGGGCGAGACGAAGTTCCAGCCGGTCTTCGTCGGCGACGTCGCGGAAGCCATCGCGCGGACGGTGGAAGGCAAGGTCGAAGGCGGGCGCATCTACGAGCTTGGCGGACCTGAAGTGATGACGTTCCGCGAATGCATGGAGGAAATGCTCTCCGCCATCGATCGCAAGCGCGCCTTCATCTCGGTTCCGTGGTTCGCGGCCCGCCTGCAGGGCAAGCTGCTCGGCCTGCTTCCGAACCCGATGCTGACCGTCGACCAGGTGGAAATGCTCAAGGCCGACAACGTGGTTTCGGAAGCGGCCAGGTCGGAAGGCCGTACGCTGCAGGCTTTCGGCATCGAGCCGCGTGCCGCCGATGCCATCCTTCCGGGCTATCTGTGGCGTTACCGTCCGGCCGGACAGTTCACCCGCAAGGGCGCGGCATAGGGCTTGGACGGACTCGTTTCCCTCCTTCCCGAGACGCTTTCGGGCGGGGCGGCGCTGCTGCTGGTCGCCGCCAGCTTCTTCACGTCCGCCCTGACGGCTGCCTTCGGTGTCGGCGGCGGGCTGTTCATGCTGGCGCTGATGGGGGTGATGATTCCCGTCGCCGCGCTCATCCCCGTCCATGGCGCGGTACAGCTCGGCTCGAACACGGGCCGGGCCTGGCGGCAGCGCGCCCATGTCAACACTGCCATCCTCCTGCCGTTTCTTGCCGGCGCGATCCTGGGGTCGCTGGGCGGGGGCTATTTCGTGACGGAAATTCCCGATGCGGCCATGAAGCTGACGCTGGGGCTTTTCATCATCGCCGTCACCTGGGCGAAGATCCCCGGTTTCGACCGGTTGTCGGGCGCCGGGCTGGCCGCGGGCGGCGGGGTTCTGGGTTTCGTGACCATGCTGGTCGGCGCGACCGGCCCCATGATGGCGGCGTTCCTGTCGAAAATCCTGCCCTCCGACCGCAAGGCCCTTGTGGCAACGCATGCCTTGCTGATGAGCGTGCTGCATGCACTCAAGATCGCGGTGTTCGGGGCGCTCGGCTTCGTCTTCGCCGCATGGGTGCCGCTGATCGCGGCGATGATCGTCACGGGCTATGCCGGCACCCTTTGGGGCACAACGCTGCTGGAGAAAATGCCCGAGGCGCTTTTTCGCAAGGGCTTCCGCATCCTGCTGACGCTGCTGGCCATCGACATGGTCCGCCGCGGCGCCCTGGCCTGGCTGGCATGACGAAGCGGCTTGGCGCCTGGCGCGTCAGCCCCAGACCAGCAAGGCAGCCATGCCGACGCCGCCAACGATGAGGCGCCACCAGCCGAACAGCGCATAGCCGTGCTTCGACACGTAGTCGAGCAGGTAGCGGACCACGACAACGGCGACGAAAAAGGCGGAAACGAAGCCGACGGTGATGATCGGCAGGTCGGCCATGGTGAGAATGTCGCGGTTCTTGTAGAGATCATAGGCGAAGGCGCCGACCATGGTCGGCATGGCAAGGAAGAAGGAGAATTCCGCCGCCGAGCGCTTGTCCGCGCCCAGCAGCAGCGCGCCGACAATGGTCGATCCGGAGCGCGACGTACCCGGAATCATGGCCAGGCACTGGAACAGGCCGATGGCCAGGCACACATGCAGCGGGTAGTCCATCACGTCGGTGTATTTCGGCGTCAGCGCCCAGCGGTCGACCCAGAGCAGGATGACGCCACCGATGATGAGCGTGGTGCAGATCAGCATGGGCGATTCGAACAGCACTGTCTTGATGAAGTCATGCGCCAGCGCCCCGATGACAGCTGCGGGCAGGAAGGCGATCAGGATGCCGGCCACGAAATGCTGCGTGGCGCGGTCGCGCGGCAGATTTTTCAGCATCGTCCAGAGCCGGGCGAAATAGACCGACAGGATGGCCAGGATGGCGCCAAGCTGGATCAGCACCTCGAAGGCCTTGCCGGTCGATTCGAAGCCCAGGAAGTGGCCGGCCAGAAGGATATGGCCGGTCGACGAGACCGGAATGAACTCGGTCAGTCCCTCCAGCAGGCCGAGTGCGAGAGCATCGGCGATTGTCTGGTCGGCCATGGTGGAGGTCTCCGTCTTGCGATCCTTGGCGGCGGACCGGCTCGCTTGTCAGCCGCCCGTGCAGCCCCTATACCCGGAAACGGTTCACAGATCGTATCGCGAATCGTGCGGCGGAGACGAGCCTTATCGCCGAACGCAGAGCAATGCCAGAGCCTCCGGAGCCTGAATGCTGACCCTCTTCCACCATTCCATGATCGCCGGCTGCCGGTATGTCCGACTGATTCTGGGCGAATATGGCGAGGAGATTTCACTGATCGAGGAAAAGCCGTGGGTAAGGCGCAAGGAATTCCTGCAACTCGATCCCGCAGGCACGCTGCCGCTGCTGCTGGCCGAGCATGACGCGCCCATTCCCGGCGCCATGGTGATTTCGGAATATCTGGACGAAACCCGCGGGGCCCTGATGCGCGGCAGGCGACTGTTCGCGGATGACCCGTTCGAGCGGGCCGAAATCCGCCGCGTGTGCGACTGGTATCTCGTCAAGTGCGAGGCGGAGGTCACCCGCCATATGGTGCGCGAACGCGTGTTCAAGCCGATGATGCCGGCCGACCGGGGCGGCGGATCACCGGAGGCGGCGGCGCTGCGCGCGGCGCGCGCCAATGTGCGCCAGCACATGAAGTACACCAATTGGCTGGCCGGCAACCGCAACTGGCTGGCGGGACCGTCGATCACCTATGCCGACATGGCCGCCGGCGCGGCGCTGTCCATCCTCGACTATCTCGGCGAGATCGAATGGAACGACTATCCGGCGGCCCGCGACTGGTATGCGCGGCTGAAATCGCGCCCGGCCTTCCGGCCGCTGCTCGCCGAGCGGGTGCAGGGCCTGCCTCCGGTGTCGCATTACCCTGATCCGGATTTCTGATGACGCGTGACCAGCGCGACGCCGCCGTCCGGCTGACCGCCTTCATCCGCCGCGAGGCGCTGGCCGCCGGTTTCGACGCTGTCGCGATCACCGCGCCCGACAGCATTCCCCAGGCGGGAGCGCGGCTCGACGCGTGGCTGGAGGAGGGCCGCCACGGCTCGATGGCCTGGATGGCGGAGACCGCCGAACGTCGCGCCGCGCCCAGGGCGCTGTGGCCCGATGTGCGCTCGGTCATCGTGCTGGCCATGAATTACGGGCCGGAGCACGATCCGCTGGCCGTGCTATCGCAACGGGACCGCGCCGCGATCTCGGTCTATGCGCAGAACCGGGACTATCACGACATCATCAAGGGCCGTCTGAAGACGATCGCCGGCAAGCTGGCCGCGCGGGCCGGATCGGACGTCAAGGTGTTCGTCGACACCGCGCCGGTGATGGAAAAACCGCTGGCGGAGGCTGCCGGCCTTGGCTGGCAGGGTAAGCATACCAATCTCGTCAGCCGCGCCTTCGGCTCCTGGCTGTTTCTCGGCTCCATCTTCACGACGGCCGACCTGGAACATGACACGCCGGAGGCCGATCATTGCGGCTCCTGCCGGGCCTGCCTGGACATCTGCCCGACGGATGCCTTTCCCGCGCCCTACCAGCTGGATGCACGGCGCTGCATCTCCTATCTGACCATCGAGCACAAGGGCGCAATTCCGCGGGCGCTGCGCCCTGCCATGGGCAACCGCATCTACGGCTGCGACGACTGCCTGGCGGTGTGCCCGTGGAACAAGTTTGCCCGCGCCGCGCATGAGGCGAAACTGAAGGCGCGCGAAGACCTGACCGCGCCACGCCTTGCCGACCTGCTGACGCTTGACGACGCCGCCTTCCGGTCCATGTTTTCCGGGTCACCGGTCAAGCGCATCGGACGCAACCGTTTCATCCGAAACGTGCTGATTGCCGCCGGGAACAGCGGCGATGCCTCGCTCGTGCCTGCCGTGGAGAAACTGCTTCACAACGATGCGGCGCAGGTGCGCGCCATGGCGATCTGGGCACTCGCCCGGCTTGGCGGGCGGGACCGGCTTCAGGCGATGGCCGAAAGGCTGGCCGGGGACACGGATGAAGACGTGCGGGCGGAATGGGCGCTCGCGATGGAGGGCGAAGGGTAATGCGGCTTTTCCTGTTCGGCGCCGGCTATTCCGGCAAGGCGATTGCCCGTGCCTTCGCGGGCGGCGCACGCTGGATCGTCGGCACGACACGCTCTGAAGACAATTTCCCCGATCTCGAAGCAGCACATGTCGAACCCTATGTCTTTGCCGGTTCGGCAGACGATGTGGGCCTGCTGCCGCTGGAATACATGACGCATGTGGCCGTCACGATCCCCCCGGACGAGGACGGCTGCCCGGTGCTGCGGACGGCCGGCAAGCTGCTCGAAGAACACATGCCGGCGCTTTCCTGGGTGGGCTACCTGTCGACCGTCGGTGTCTATGGCGACCATGGCGGCGCGTGGATCGACGAGACGGCGCAATGCCGGCCATCAGCGGCGCGATCCCATCGGCGGCTGAAGGCGGAGGAACAATGGCGTGCCTTCGGCGCGCGCACCGGCATACCCGTCTCGATCATGCGTCTGCCCGGCATTTACGGGCCGGGGCGCAATGCTTTGGCGACCGTGGCCGAGGGCAAGGCGCGCCGGCTGGTCAAGCCCGGCCAGGTGTTCAACCGGGTGCATGTGGACGATATCGGACGGGCCGCGCTGTTCCTGGCGCGCAACAGGGCCGGCGGTATCTTCAACGTCACCGATGACATGCCGGCACCGCCGCAGGACGTGATCACCCATGCCTGCGGCCTGATGGGCGTGACGCCCCCGCCGGAACAGGATTTCGAGACAGCGCAGCTTACCCCCATGGCGCGCTCCTTCTATGGCGAGAACAAGCGCGTTTCCAATGCGAAGCTGAAAGGCATGGGCTTCGAGCTTGCCTATCCCGATTACCGCGCCGCGCTGGATGCGATGTGGGCGGACGGGAGCTGGCGCGGCTGAAGCGCGCGACTTCGTCGTGGAAGCGGATCGTGATAGGCTTGCGATCACTTTCGCGCGAATGGCAGGAACGGCAAGGAAGCGTTAACCATCGCGCCCCAAGTCTGGTATGAACGCCAAACCGGCCGGGATGCCCCATGATGACCAGAACCGTTTTCAGACTTGCCGCCTGCCTCGCGATTGCCTGCATGGCGACAACCGCCGCCAGGGCCGAGCCGCTGGCAAAAACCCTGTTCGGCAACAAGGCGCTGCCAGCGGCCACGGAGCCGGCAGCGTACGGTTTCTATTCCAAGGGCTGCTTTTCGGGCGGCGTGGCCATTGCCGCAGACGGGCCGCACTGGCAGGCCATGCGGCTTTCACGCAACCGCCGCTGGGGCCATCCCGACATGATCGCGCTCCTGGAAAAGCTGTCGCGCGAGGGCCATGCCGACGGCTGGAACGGCTTGCTGGTCGGCGACATCTCGCAGCCGCGCGGCGGGCCGATGCTGTCGGGCCACGCGTCGCACCAGATCGGGCTGGATGCCGACATCTGGTTCACGCCCATGCCGGACAGGAGGCTTTCCAGGCAGGAACGCGAAAAGGTCAGCGCGGTCTCGATGCTCAAGGGTGATTCGCTCCATGTCGACGACAGCAAGTGGACCCGCGCGCATGAGGCAATCCTGCGCCGGGCCGCCAGCTATCCGGAGGTGGAGCGCATTCTGGTCCATCCCGGCATCAAGAAAAAGCTTTGCGACACGGTAACAGGCAACCGCGCGTGGCTTTCGAAGATCCGGCCGTTCTGGGGGCACCACTACCATTTCCATGTCCGGATCGGCTGCCCCGCCGGGTCGCCGGGCTGCAAGCCGCAGGCCGCGCCGCCGCGCACGGACGGTTGCGACAAATCGCTTGCCTGGTGGTTCACCGACGAGCCCTGGCGGCCGGCCAAGCCGGGCGCGAAAAAGAAGCCGAAGGCGCGCGACATCATGACCATGGCAAACCTGCCGGCAGCCTGCCGGGCGGTGCTGGCCGCACCCTCGCCGGTCTCGGAAGCAGCCGTCACGGTGACCGGCACCGGCAGCGTGGCCATGGCGGGCGCGAGCAGCGGCCTGCCGTCGCTTGCCCGCAGCCTTGCGCCCCTGCCCACCGGCCCGGCCGCACCGGTGCCCTCGCCGCGCCCGCTACGCTGAGCAGGTCTGGTCTTGACGGCCGCTTGCGGGTATGAAGGCGCGCCGGCGCGGGAGCCGGCAGCTTGAAAGGGTCGCGCGGCAGGCATGGCGAAGCAGAACTCACCGCAACAGCGGCTCAACGCCGATGACGTGATCGCGGTCATCCGCCGGGTCCTGAGCGAGAACGGGCGGGCCTATCTCGGCTCCTACATCGTCGCCGTCGCCTGCCTCGTCATGGTCGCGGGCGCAACGGCCTATCTGGCCTGGATCATCCGCGACGTGGTGGACAAGATCTTCTACCAGGACCGGAAGGACCTGATCGCGCTGCTGTCGGCCTCGATCTTCACCGCGTTCCTCATTCGCGGGCTTGCCTCCTACGGCGCCGCAGTGCTTCTGGCGCGGGTCGGCAACAACATCATCGCACGCTACCAGGACCGCATCTTCGACAAGCTGATGGCGCTTGGCATGGGCTTCTTTGCCAGCCAGCGCTCCGGCCAGCTCGTCGCACAGGTGAACCAGAACACGACCGGCGTGCGCGATCTGATGACGATCACGCTGACATCGCTGGCCCGCGACGCAATGACGCTGATCGGCCTTGTCGCCGTGATGTTCTACCAGGATCCGCTGCTCTCGTCGGTCATCTTCGTGATCGGTCCGCCCCTGGGATTCGGCGTCAACTACCTGATGAAGAAACTCCGGCGCGTGACCCGCCAGTCGGTCGAAATCAATTCGCGCCTGCTCGGCGCCATGCAGGAGGCGGTGCAGGGCATTTCCATCGTCAAGGCCTTCACGATGGAAGAGCAGTTGCGGGCCAAGCTTTCCGAGCTCATCCAGCAATCCGAGCATCGCTCCAACCGGATCGCCGAGGTTTCCGAACGCGTTTCCCCGGTTGCCGAGATCCTGGCCGGAATCCTGGTTTCGCTGGCGATCGCCTATACCGGTTTCCGCACGCTCGACACGGGCGAACTACCGGGCTCCATGGTGGCCTTCGTCACGGCCATGATGCTGGCCTACGATCCGGCGCGCCGGCTTGCGCGGGTGCAGGTGGGGCTGGAGCGCGCGCTGGTCAATGCGCGCATGATCTACGAGATCATCGACCTGGAACCGCACCAGCCCGATCGGGCGGACGCGGTGGCGCTCGCCGTCGGCAGGGGCGAAATCCGCTTCGAGAACGTGACCTTCGGCTATGGTCCGGACGTGCCGGTGATCCGGAGCATCGACCTGACCGCCAAGGCGGGGGAGACCACGGCCATTGTCGGCAGTTCGGGCGCCGGCAAGACCACGCTGATCGCGCTCGTGCAGCGGTTCTGGGACCCGGAAGAAGGCCGTGTGCTGATCGACGGGCAGGACATCGCGGCCGTCACGAAGTCCTCGCTGCGCCAGGCCATCGCCTATGTCTCGCAGCAACCCTACCTTTTCGAGGGTACGATTCGCGACAACATCCGCTACGGGCGCGCCGACGCGACGGATGGGGAGATCGAAGCGGCGGCGCGCGCGGCCCATGCGGAGGACTTCATCCTCGCCCAGCCGCAGGGCTATGATACGCCGGTGGGCGAAAGCGGCTCCACGCTTTCAGGGGGGCAGCGCCAGCGGCTCTCCATCGCCCGGGCAATCGTGCGCAATGCGCCGATCCTGCTGCTCGACGAGGCAACCTCCGCTCTGGACAACGAATCGGAAAAGAAGGTGCAACTGGCGCTGGAAGAGGTGATGAAGGGACGCACCACCATCGTCATCGCGCACCGGCTTTCCACCGTCGTCAATGCCGACCGCATCGTTGTCATGGATCAGGGCGTGGTTGTCGAAGAAGGCACCCATGACGAACTGGTTCGGCGCGAGGGCGGGCTTTACAAGCGTTTTCACGACGCGCAAATGGCCAAGCCGGTCGATCTCGACATCGACGAGGCCGGAACCGGCGAGGCGGAGGGAGGAAAGCGATGAAGGACATGAAACTGGTCGTCGCCGGCGCAGGCGGCCGCATGGGGCAGGCGCTCATCCGCGCGGTGGCCGAAACCCGGGGCGCGGTACTCCACGCGGCCATCGAGCGGGCCGATTCGCCGCATATCGGCAAGGATGCGGGCGAGCTGGCGGGCGCCGGCCATTCGGGTATCGCGATCAACGCCGATCCGCTGGCAGCCATGGCCGCAGCCGATGGCGTTCTGGATTTCACGACGCCAGCCGTCTCCGCCGAACTGGCCGGCTATGCCGCGCAGGCACGGATCGCGCATGTGATCGGAACCACCGGCTGCGGGCCGGAAGACGAGGCGAAGATCGCGGCGGCCGCGCGCCATGCCACCATCGTCAAGTCAGGCAACATGAGCCTTGGCGTCAACCTGCTCGCGGTGCTTGTGCGACAGGCGGCCAAGGCGCTCGATTCGGCGGATTTCGACATCGAGGTGCTGGAAATGCATCACCGGCACAAGGTCGATGCGCCCTCGGGCACCGCCCTGCTGCTGGGCGAGGCGGCGGCAGAGGGCCGCGACATCGCGCTCGCCGGCCACTCGGTGCGCGTGCGCGACGGCCATACGGGGCCGCGGGAGGCAGGGACGATCGGCTTTGCCACGCTGCGCGGCGGCTCGGTCGTGGGCGACCATTCGGTGATTCTCGCCGGTCCGGGCGAACGGATCACCCTGTCGCACCATGCCGAAGACCGTTCCATCTTCGCGCGCGGGGCCGTGAAGGCCGCGCTGTGGGCGCATGGGCGCAAGCCGGGGCTCTATTCCATGCTCGACGTGCTCGGCCTTTCCGACGGCTGAGCGGGGGAAACATCACACAGGAGATTTGCAGACATGGCTGGCACGCTGGTTCTCGTCCGTCACGGACAGAGCGAATGGAACCTGAAGAACCTCTTTACCGGCTGGAAGGATCCCGACCTGACCGACAAGGGCATTGAAGAGGCCAAGGCGGCCGGCAAGGCGCTGAAGGCGCGCGGCCTGACCTTCGACATCGCCTTCACCTCGCATTTGTGCCGTGCGCAGAACACGCTCAAGCTGATGCTGGCGGAACTGGGCCAGGAAGACCTGGAGACGAAGCGCGACGAGGCCTTGAACGAGCGCGACTATGGCGATCTTTCCGGCCTCAACAAGGACGATGCGCGCGCCAAATGGGGCGAGGAACAGGTTCATGTCTGGCGCCGCTCCTACGATGTACCGCCGCCCGGAGGCGAAAGCCTGAAGGACACGCTGGCCCGCACCCTGCCCTATTTCGTCACCGACATCCTGCCCGCCGTCATGCAGGGCAAGACCGTTCTGGTCGCCGCGCATGGCAATTCGCTGCGCTCCATCTGCATGGTTCTGGAACGGCTCGGCAAGGACGAAATCGTCGGTTTCGAGATCGCAACCGGCGAACCGATGATCTACGAATTGGGGTCCGATACGCTGGTCACGGAAAAAACGGTGCTGGCGAAATAATTTCCTTCAAACCGCGTTGACACCGGCGGTCAATCCGCCTACATCGGCGCGGCACCTGCCCAGGTGGCGGAATTGGTAGACGCGCACGGTTCAGGTCCGTGTGCCGCGAGGCGTGGAGGTTCGAGTCCTCTCCTGGGCACCAAATTCTCGGCACGTCCGGACACAAGCTCCGGCCCATGCCGGCTCCGGAATGCTGATAAACCCCGTCGATCCTTCGATGGGGTTTTTTGCTTTCCGAGCCGGACGACAAGCAGCCTGGCGCCATGTCCCTGGCGGCGCACGCAGCCAAATGCGCAGAGAGCCGGCCTGAAAATGCACGGGTTTCCAAAATCCGACCTGCCGAAACAAAAAACCTCCGGCGGAAGCCAGAGATCTTGTTACCAGACCTGAGCGAAAGCCTGCCGCGGACAGCCTTTCGCACGATCTTCCGGAGCATGTGGCGGATGCGCCTGACGGCCATCGCGGCAGCCGCCGGCCTGCATCGGAGAATGTCCGTTCCGGCTCAGGCGTCGCGTTCGGCCTGCGGATTGACCGGGCCGGGCTCGGCCGTCTGCTGCTGGCCCTTCGGCCCGCCGGTCGAGACGCCCACCATGGCCGGACGCAGCACCCGGTCGCCAATGACGTAGCCGGCCTGCACGACCTGCACCACCGTCTGGTGCGGAACCTCCGGGTTGGGCACCTCGAACATGGCCTGATGGTAGTTCGGGTCGAAGCGCTCGCCGTCGGGGTCAAGCTTCTTCACACCATGGCGTTCCAGCGCGCCGCCCATGTCGCGGGCGGTCATCTCGACGCCTTCGATGAGGGCGATGAAGCCCTTGTCCTCGGACCGGCGGGCATGCTCCGGCAGCGCCTCGATGGCGCGGGACAGGTTGTCGGCGACGCCGAGCATGTCGCGGGCGAAATTGGCGATGGCATAGGAGCGCGCATCGGCCACGTCCCGCTGCGAGCGCTTGCGGAGATTTTCCATTTCGGCGGCCACGCGCAGCAGCCGGTCGCGCAATTCCGCGTTTTCTGCTTCCAGCGCGGCAAACGGATCGGTTTGCACCGTCTCTTCCGCCATTGCCTGGGTTTCCATCTCCGGGTTTTCGTCGGTCATGGCGTGTTCATTGGCCATTCCGGTCTCCTTGGAGCCTTGGGTCATGTCGATTGTCCTGTTTCTTCAGGGCTTTTGTCTTGCGTTGCGCCGCATATCGAGCTTTGGCAGTGAAAAATCAAGACGCAGGCCGTCCCTGATGTCGCTCAGCGGATCATCCGGCTGATCACCTGGGCGGTATAATCGACCACGGGAACAATGCGCGCGTAGTTCAGCCGCGTCGGGCCGATCACGCCCAGCGCGCCGACGACGCGCGATTCCGCATCGCGATAGGGCGCGACCACCAGCGACGAGCCGGACAGCGAGAAAAGCTTGTTCTCCGAACCGATGAAGATGCGCACGCCGGAGCCTTCCTCCGCCATGTCGAGCAATTGCACCAGCGCTTCCTTGGTTTCAAGGTCGTCGAACAGATGGCGCAGGAGGTCGAGTTCCGCCTGGGCGGAAATGTTCTCCAGCAGGTTGGCGCGGCCGCGCACGATCAGCCGGGCCGGCATGCCCGATCCGTCGTCGGACCAAACCGCAATGCCGCGCTCGACCAGGTCGGCCGACAGCGAATCGAGCGCCTGCCGGGTCTTCTCCATCACGCGGGCGATCTCGCCGCGCGCCTCGGGCAAAGTGCGGCCGCGAATATTGGCGTTGAGGAAGTTGGAGGCCTCGACCAGCTGGCTTTGCGTCACGCCGGCAGGCAGCTCCAGGATCCGGTTTTCCACATCGCCGGATTGCGAAACCAGCACGGCCAGCGCCTTGCCCGGTTCAAGCTGGATGAACTCGATATGCTTGAGCGGCGCCTCGCTCTTGGCCGCCAGCACCAGCCCGGCGCCGCGCGTCAGGCCGGACAGCATCTGGCTGGCTTCCGTCAGCATGTGTTCCAGTGTATGCCCGGCGCCGGAGGCCGTCACCTGCGCGTCGATCATGCGCCGCTCGTCTTCCGAAAGCGCGCCAACTTCCATGAACGCATCGACGAAGAAACGCAGGCCGGCCTGCGTCGGCAGCCTGCCGGCGGAGACATGGGGCGAGTAGACCAGGCCCAAATGTTCCAGATCCGACATGACATTGCGGATGGTGGCGGGCGAAAGCGATTGTGGCAGCAGGCGCGAGAGGTTGCGCGATCCGACAGGTTCGCCGTCCTTCAGATAGCTGTCGACGATCAGCCGGAAGATGTCGCGCGCCCGCGCATCCAACATTTGCAGGGCGTTGTCCGTCACGTGCTGTGTCATGGGTCAACCTTTGCCATAACCGGAACTATATAATCGGAAGTCCGGCGAACTCAATGTTTGCCAGCGCTGCGGCGGACGGTTAGAAGGCGAGCCAGATCCGACCAAGCCATTCCCCGAGGTTTTCCATGCGTCCTTCGAAACGCCAGCTTGACGAAATGCGCCCCGTCCTGTTCGAGCGCGGAGTCTCCAAACATGCCGAGGGCTCGTGCCTGGTGAAGTTCGGCGATACCCATGTCCTGTGCACAGCCAGTCTTGAAGAGCGGGTGCCCGGCTGGATGCGCAATACCGGACGCGGCTGGGTGACGGCGGAATATGGCATGCTGCCGCGCGCCACCGGCGACCGCATGCGCCGCGAGGCCTCGGCCGGCAAGCAGGGTGGCCGCACGCTGGAGATCCAGCGCCTGATCGGCCGGTCGTTGCGTGCCGTGGTCAATCTCGACGCGCTCGGCGAACGCCAGATCACGGTGGATTGCGATGTCATCCAGGCGGATGGCGGCACCCGCACCGCCTCCATCACCGGCGGTTTCGTGGCCTTGCACGATTGCCTGAGCTGGATGGAGGCTCGCTCCATGATCCGCACGGCCGACGTGCTGAAGGATCATGTCGCGGCCATTTCCTGCGGCCTATACAACGGTGCGCCGGTGCTTGACCTCGACTACATCGAGGATTCCTCGGCGCAGGCCGATGCCAATTTCGTCATGACCGGCAAGGGCGGCATCGTCGAGATCCAGGGCACGGCCGAGGGCGAGGCCTTTTCCGAAGAGGAATTCAACCAGTTGATGGGCCTTGCCAGAAAGGGCATCAACAGGCTCGTGGACCTTCAGAAAATGGCGATCGGCTGAACGATGCAGGCCAGGGGCATCCTCGAAACGGCGATCTATGCCGGCGACCTCGACGCCGCCGAGGCCTTCTGGCGCGACGTGATCGGCCTTGAGCGCATTCTCAAGGTGGATGGCCGCCACGTATTCTTCCGCTGCGGCGACGGCGTCCTTCTGGTCTTCAACCCGGATGCCACGGCATTGCCGCCCTCAGATCCCGCCATGCCCGTGCCGCCCCATGGCGCCCATGGTCCGGGCCATGTCTGCTTCCGGGCGTCCGGCGACGAGATCGAGGCTTGGCGGGCACATCTGCAAGACCACGGCATCGGCATCGAAGCGGATTTCCGCTGGCCGAACGGCGCCCGTTCCATCTACTTCCGCGATCCGGCGGGCAATTCCATCGAATTCGCCGAACCTTCCATCTGGGGTCTTGAATGAGCACCGCAACTGCCCGTCCGCTGCAAAACCGCGAGATTGTCGTCGCCACCCACAATGCCGGCAAGCTGGCCGAGATCCGCGATCTGATCGGCCCGTTCGGATTCGCGGCGAAATCGGCCGGTGAACTGGGCCTGCCCGAACCGGAGGAGACGGGCACCACGTTTGAGGAAAATGCCGCCATCAAGGCGCTGGCCGCAGCCAGGGCAACGGGCATGCCGGCCCTGTCGGACGATTCCGGCCTCTGCGTCGATGCGCTCGATGGCCAACCCGGCGTTTATACCGCCGACTGGGCGCAGAAGGCCGACGGCAGCCGCGATTTCGCCATGGCCATGCGTAATGTCGAGGAGCGCATGCAGGCCGCCGGCGCGGTGAGCGAGGACAGGCGCACCGGCCGCTTCGTTGCCGTGCTCTGCCTGGCCTGGCCGGATGGCCATACCGAGTTCTTTCGCGGCGAGGTGGAGGGCACGCTGGTCTGGCCGCCCCGCGGTGAGCAGGGTTTCGGCTACGATCCGGTTTTCCGACCGGAAGGCCACGAGAGGACGTTCGGTGAAATGCCCGCCACCGAGAAACACGGCTGGGAGGCCGGCCGTGGCGATCTCGGCCTGTCGCACCGCGCCCGTGCCTTCGCGCTCTTCGCCCGCGAGAAACTGGGCGCTGAATGAACCCCAACCGCGACGACGGTACGCCGGGTTTCGGCGTCTATGTCCATTGGCCGTTCTGCGCGGCCAAGTGCCCCTATTGCGACTTCAATTCCCACGTTCGGCACAAGCCCGTGGACCAGGCACGCTTCGCCGCCGCCTTCCGCCGCGAACTGGCGACCATGCGCAGCCGTACAGGGCCCAAAGAGGTCAGTTCCATCTTCATCGGCGGCGGCACGCCTTCGCTGATGAAGCCCGAAACGGTGGGGGCGATCCTGGAAGCCGTCGCGGAACTGTGGACCGTGCCGGACGGCATCGAGATCACCATGGAGGCCAATCCGCAAAGCGCCGATGCCGGCCGTTTTGCCGGCTACCGGGCGGCAGGGGTCAATCGCCTGTCGCTGGGCGTGCAGGCGCTGAATGATGCGGATCTGAAATTCCTCGGCCGCCTGCATGACGCAGGCGAGGCATTGCAGGCCATCGAGCTGGCGCGGCGCACCTTTCCGCGCCTGTCCTTCGACCTGATCTATGCCCGTCCGGGCCAGACGCTTGCAGGATGGAAGGCAGAACTGGAATCGGCCATCGCCCATGCCGCCGATCATCTCTCGCTCTACCAGTTGACCATCGAGGAAGGCACGCCCTTCTTCGCGCTCCATGCCGCCGGCAAGATCAATCCGCCCGACTCGGACATGGGCGCGGCACTGTACGAATTGACGCAGGACGTGACGCAGACGCATGGCCTGCCTGCCTACGAGATTTCCAATCACGCCGCGCCGGGCGCGGCGAGCCGGCACAACCTGACCTATTGGCGCTATGGCGAATATGCCGGCGCCGGCCCCGGCGCCCACGGCCGCTTTGTCGAGAATGGCCGGCGCGTCGTCACCATGGCCGCTCGCGGGCCGGAAAGCTGGCTGGCGCAAGTGGAAGCGCAAGGCCACGGCATCGCCGATGGCGAGGTTCTGACCCGCGACCAGGAAGCCGACGAAATGCTGCTGATGGGCCTGCGCCTTCGCGAAGGCCTGGATCTGGCCCGCTATGAAATGCTTGCCGGCCGTGGCCTTCAGCCTGACCGCATTGCCATGCTTCAGAATGAAGGCCTGGTCGAGCCGCTCGGCAATTCACGCCTGCGGGTCACGCCCGCCGGCATGATCGTGCTTGATGCCGTGGTGGCCGATCTGGCGCGCTGATCGGGCTGGCCGTCAGGTTCAAGCCCGCGAGGGAGGCGTGACGGCCATTGCCTCTTCCATGCCAAGCGCCGCGAGCGCCTGTGCCACGATATGCGGTGCATTGAGACCGGCCTCGTCATACATTTTCGACGGGCTGTCATGCTGGATGAAACTGTCCGGCAGAACCATGGAGCGGATGCGCAGGCCATGGTCGAGATGACCTGACTGGGCCAGGAAGTGCAGCACATGGCTGCCGAATCCGCCCACCGCGCCCTCCTCGATCGTGATCAGCACTTCATGTTCGCGCGCCAGCCGCGCGATCATGTCCTCGTCCAGCGGCTTGGCAAAGCGCGCATCGGCAACGGTGGTCGAAAGGCCGCGCGTCTCCAGATCCTCGGCAGCCCTGATGCACTCGGCCAGCCGGGCGCCGAAGGAAAGCAGTGCGATCTTCGTGCCTTCGCGCACCACGCGGCCCTTGCCCAGCGCCAGCACCTGCCCGCGTTCCGGCATGTCCACGCCGACGCCCTCGCCACGCGGAAACCGGAAGGCGGATGGCCGGTCCTCGATGGCCAGCGACGTGGCCACCATGTGCTTGAGTTCCGCCTCGTCCGCCGCGGCCATGACGACGAAGCCGGGCAGGTTCGCCAGATAGGCGATGTCGAAGGAGCCGGCATGCGTCGGGCCGTCGGCCCCCACCAACCCGGCCCGGTCAATGGCAAAACGCACCGGAAGCCCCTGAATCGCCACGTCATGGACCACCTGGTCATAGCCGCGTTGCAGGAAGGTGGAATAGATCGCGCAGACCGGCTTCATGCCCGCCCCCGCCAGTCCGGCGGCAAAGGTCACGGCATGCTGCTCGGCGATGCCCACGTCGAAGGTACGGGCCGGAAAGCGCTTGCCGAACAGGTCGAGCCCGGTGCCGGATGGCATGGCCGCGGTGATCGCCACCACGCGGTCATCCTCCTCGGCCTCACGGATCAGGCTCTCGGCGAAGACCCTGGTGTAGGAAGGCGCGTTGGATTTCGCCTTCTTCTGCTCACCCGTCACCACGTCGAACCGGGCGACGCCATGATACTTGTCGGCGGCCTGTTCGGCCGGCGCATAGCCCTTGCCCTTGCGGGTCAGCGTGTGGATCAGGACCGGCCCTGTCGCGCGCGCCTTCACGGTGCGCAGCACCGACAGAAGCTGCTCCATGTCATGCCCGTCGATCGGGCCGACATAGGAAAAGCCCAGTTCCTCGAACAGCGTGCCGCCGACCACCATGCCCTTGACCAGATGCTTGGCCCGCTCCGCGCCTTCCCGGAAGGGTGGCGGCAGGAATTCCAGCGCACTCCTGGCTATGGACTTGAAATCCTGCAGCGGTTTTTCCGTGTAGAGCCGCGAGAGATAACGCGACATGGCGCCCACCGGCGGGGCAATGGACATCTCGTTGTCGTTGAGGATGACGAACAGACGCTTGCCCAGGTGCCCGGCATTGTTCAGGGCCTCGTAGGCCATGCCGGCAGACATGGCGCCATCGCCGATGACGGCGATGGCATCGCCCGTATCCATGCCGAAATCGCGCGCAGCGGCAAAGCCCAGCGCAGCGGAGATGGAGGTGGAGGAATGGGCCGTGCCGAACGGGTCGTATTCGCTTTCGGTGCGCTTGGTGAAGCCGGACAGCCCGCCGCCCTGGCGCAGGGTGCGGATCCGGTCGCGCCGGCCGGTCAGGATCTTGTGCGGATAGGCCTGGTGCCCGACATCCCACACGATCTTGTCGCGCGGGGCATCGAACACCGCATGCAGCGCCACCGTCATCTCGATGACGCCGAGCGAAGCGCCAAGGTGGCCGCCGGTGACGGAGACCGCCGAAATGGTCTCGGCGCGCAATTCCTGGGCCAGCCGCGCAAGCTCGCCATCCGACAGGCGCTTGAGGTCGGCCGGGCTCTTTACCTGGTCGAGAAGCGGCGTATGCGGCCTGTCCTGGGTCACGGGCTCGGCCCTCCGGAAGGTTCTTCGGCGCCGCGGGTCGCGGCAATGCAATTTCCTGCGGTCTCAACTAGTTCAGCCGCCCTGTCTTTGCAACGGGCGTCAAAACACACCTTTGGCCAAAGATGCGGCGGCAGGAAGGCGGAACCGGTCAGCGCTTTCATCCGCGCGGGACCGCCACCATCCGCAACCCGCCGTCCGGCTGGGTCGTCAGTTTCTGGACCGGCCAGGGTTCAGGCGCCCCCGGCGCCATGGCGAAGCGGTAGCGCCGCATCAGCACACCCAATGCGATGACGGCTTCCTGCAAGGCAAAGGCCGCACCGATGCAGATGCGCGGACCCGCGCCGAAGGGCAGGTACTGGAACCGGTCGATGGCCTCGCGGTTCCCGGGCCAGAAACGTTCGGGCATGAAGGCTTCCGGATCGTCCCAGAGGCGGCGATGGCGGTGCAGCGTCCAGGGCATGATGAGCACCTGCGTGCCGGCCCTGATCGTGTCGCCCTGCCATTGGAAGTCCTGCAACGCCTCGCGATTGATCGAGGGGGCCGGCGGATAGAGACGCAGCGCCTCCTCGAAAGCGGCGCGCGTGAACGGCATGGCAGCGAGCCAATCATAGGGATCGGCCACGCTTGCGGTCACGCGGTCCACCTCTTCCTCGATGCGCTCGCGCTGCTCCGGCGCATGCGCCAGCAGGTAGAAGGTCCAGCCAAGCGCCCGTGCCGTGGTCTCGTGGCCGGCGCCGATGAAGGTGATGATGTTGTCTTCCACCTCGTCGCGGGTCAGCCCGTACGGTCCTTCGGCCTTGAGAAGCAGGGTGAGGAAATCCTCCGGCGCGTCCTCGCCGCGCTCCAGCCGCTTGCGCCGCATGTCCATGGTCTCGCGCACGATCTGGCGGAAGAAGGCCAGCGCCTTGCGCCCCCTGAGCCGCGTGATGCGCGGCAGCCAGTCCGGCGCGGCCAGAAGGTCCAGCGGATCGACCCGCCCCATGGTCTCCAGCAAGCGTTCCACCCGGTCGCCGAATTGCTCCGGCTCGCCGGCGATCTCGTTGGAGAACAGCGTTTCTGCCAGGATTTCATAGGTCAGTTGCGTCATGTCATGGGCCATGTCGAACGGCCCGTCGCGCGTCTCGTAGAGCGCGGCGAAGCGCTCGGCCCGCGCCAGCATGGGGCCTGCGAAACCACGGATATGGCGTGGCGTGAAGACCGGCGCCATGGCCTTGCGCCCGCGCTTCCAGGTCTCGCCTTCGGCCGTCAGCAAGCCGTCGCGCAGGATGGGACGCAGGATCTTCTGGCGCACCCGCGCCATGCGGAAATCGCGTGCGTTTTCCACCAGCACGTGGCGCACCAGCGCCGGGTCGTTGACGATCAGGAGCGGCCCGCCGACGCCGCCGCGAATGTGGATGACCGGCTCGTTGTAGGAAGGCTCGCCCCACAGTTCCAGTGGATTGCGGTAGACGATGCGGACCATCTGCAGGAAGGATGGCGGCGTCGTGCGCGGCTTGGGCGCAGGCGGCAGGAAGGGCTGCGGTCGGGTATCCATGGGCGTGTCACTCCGGCTCGCCTTCAAGATAGGTCAGCCGGTGCCGATGCGCCAGTGACGGCGCCCCGAAGCGCATGCCCGGAACCGCCCCCGGCCACAGGTCGAAATCCCCAGCCGGACAGGGGTTCGGATTTGGAAAAAACCCTTGGGTCGCCTATATGTTGACCATGTGCAAATGCGTGATTCGCCTGCCGTCTGGCGCATTTCGAGACCCGAGAAGAAGAAACGGACTTCCATGAGCGAAACGCCCGAGACGACGCCCGGCGGCAACCCGGAATATGGCGCCGAATCCATCAAGGTTCTCAAGGGTCTGGATGCCGTGCGCAAGCGCCCCGGCATGTATATCGGCGACACTGACGACGGCTCGGGCCTGCACCACATGGTCTACGAGGTGGTCGACAACGCCATCGACGAGGCGCTTGCCGGCCATGCCGACCGCGTCACCGTGACGCTGAATGCCGACGGCTCTGTCACCGTCACCGACAACGGGCGCGGCATTCCCACCGACATACATGCGGGCGAAGGCGTTTCCGCCGCCGAGGTCATCATGACCCAGCTTCATGCGGGCGGAAAGTTCGACCAGAATTCCTACAAGGTTTCCGGCGGCCTGCATGGCGTCGGCGTGTCCGTGGTCAATGCCCTGTCGGTCATGCTGCGACTGAAGATCGCCCGCAAGGGCAAGTGGCACGAGATGACCTTCACCCATGGCGTGGCTGACGCGCCGCTGGCGGTGACGGGAGATGCCGGCGACCATACCGGCACCGAGGTCACCTTCCTGCCCTCGCCCGAAACCTTCACGAAGACCGAATTCGATTATGGCACGCTGGAGCACCGCCTGCGCGAGCTGGCCTTCCTGAATTCCGGCGTCCGCATCGTCCTGACCGACAACCGCCATGCCGACGTGAAGCAGGTGGAATTGCACTATGATGGCGGGTTGGAAGCGTTCGTTCGCTATCTCGACCGCGCCAAGAAGCCGCTGGTGGAAGCGCCCATCGCCATCCTCGGCGAGAAGGACGGCATCACCGTGGAAGTGGCGCTGTGGTGGAATGACAGCTACCACGAAAACGTGCTTTGCTTCACCAACAACATACCCCAGCGCGATGGCGGCACGCATCTGGCAGGCTTCCGTGGCGCGCTGACGCGCCAGATCACCGGCTATGCCGATTCCTCCGGCATGATGAAGAAGGAGAAGGTGACACTGACCGGCGACGACTGCCGCGAGGGGCTCACCGCTGTCCTTTCGGTGAAGGTGCCGGATCCGAAATTCTCCTCGCAGACCAAGGACAAGCTGGTATCCTCGGAGGTTCGTCCGGTCGTCGAAAGCCTGATGAACGAGAAGCTGTCGGAGTGGCTGGAGGAGCATCCCGCGGAGGCCAGGGCGCTGGTCGGCAAGGTCGTGGAGGCTGCCGCGGCCCGCGAGGCCGCCCGCAAGGCGCGCGAACTGACGCGCCGCAAGGGCGTGCTCGACATCACCTCGCTTCCCGGCAAGCTGGCCGATTGCCAGGAGAAGGATCCGGCCAAGTCGGAAATCTTCATCGTGGAGGGCGATTCCGCCGGCGGTTCCGCCAAGTCGGGCCGCTCGCGCCAGAACCAGGCCATCCTTCCACTGCGCGGCAAGGTGCTCAATGTCGAGCGCGCGCGCTTCGACCGGATGATCTCGTCCGACCAGATCGGCACGCTGATCACGGCGCTCGGCACAGGCATCGGCAAGGACGAGTTCAACCCGGAAAAGCTGCGCTACCACAAGATCATCATCATGACGGACGCCGACGTCGACGGCGCCCATATCCGCACCCTGCTGCTCACCTTCTTCTTCCGCCAGATGCCGGAACTGATCGAGCGCGGCCACCTCTATATCGCCCAGCCACCGCTCTACAAGGTAACGCGCGGCAAGTCTTCCGTTTACTTGAAGGACGAGGCGGCGTTCGAGAACTATCTGATTGAAAGCGGCCTGGACGAAGCGTCGCTGGAACTTGGTTCCGGCGAGGTGCGTTCGGCGCAGGATCTGCGCGCCGTCATCGACGATGCGCTGTCCGTGCGCACGCTCATCCAGGGACTGCATTCGCGCTATGACCGTTCGGCTGTCGAACAGGCCGCGATTGCCGGCGCGCTCGATCCCGCCATCCTTGCCGATCCCGCTCGCGCCGCCGACATGGCGTCCCGCGTGGCTGCGCGCCTCGACATGATCGCCGAGGAAACCGAGCGGGGCTGGGAAGGCCGTGTCAGCCCGGCCAACGATCCCGACGCGCCCGGCTCCGGCGGCTATGTGCTGGAGCGCACGGTGCGCGGCGTGAAGGAAGCCGTGCATCTCGATGGCGCCCTGATCGGCTCGGCCGATGCCCGCGCGCTGAACCGCCATGCGGCGCGCCTGGAAGAGATCTACGGCACGCTTCCCACGCTGCGCCGCAAGGACAAGGCGGAGAGCATTTCCGGCCCGTTGCAATTGCTTGAGGGTGTCTTCGCCACCGGGCGCAAGGGCATCCAGATGCAGCGCTACAAGGGCCTGGGCGAAATGAATTCCGAGCAGCTCTGGGAAACGACGCTCGATCCCGCCGCCCGTTCGCTGCTGCAGGTCAAGGTGAATGACGCGACGGACGCCGATTCGCTGTTTGCCCGCCTGATGGGTGACGAGGTGGAGCCGCGCCGTGAATTCATTCAGGACAATGCGCTCTCGGTGGCCAACCTGGACGTATGACCTTGGACGCATTGCAATCCGTGCATCCGCTCGATGCCGCCGTGGCGCTTGAGGGACTGGCGCCCGGCCGCCATGCCGGCCGCACATCGCCGGTCTATGCCAACATGACCGGGCCTTTCGGCGGGGTGACGGCGGCAACCTTCCTCAACGCGGTCATGCAGCACCCGGAAAAGGCTGGCGATCCGGTCGCCCAGACGGTGAATTTCTGCGGCGCGATCGCCGATGGCGATTTCGAGATCACCTGCCGGCTGGTGCGTGGCGGAAAATACACCCAGCACTGGTTGCTGGACCTGAGCCAGCAGGGCGAGACGCGCGGCACCGCCACCATCGTCACCGGCGCGCGCGGAGACGTGTTTTCGCATCACGACACTGCGATGCCGGATGCACCATTGCCGGAGGCCGTTGACCCGCTGCCCATGCCCGGCCCGCTCAAGTGGTTGAACGCCTATGAATTCCGCTTCATCGAGGGCAGGCCGGAAATCGTCAACCAGCCCTTCGCGCCACTGCGCGATTCGCGCTCGCTGCTGTGGATCGCCGACCGGCCGCGCCGTCCGCTCGATCACCTGTCGCTGGCGGCCATGGCCGACGCCTTCCTTCTGCGCCTTTTGAAGGTACGCGGCACCTGGGCGCCGATGGGCACGGTTTCGCTGACCACCTATTTTCACGCCACGGCTGAAGAAATCAGCCGCCACGGTGACGGTCCGGTGCTCGGCAAGGCCATCTCCAAGCGCATGCATGCGCAATTCTTCGACCAGCACATGGAACTCTGGGCCGCCGACGGCACACTTCTGGCCACCGGCGCGCAGGTCGCCTGGTACAAGGCCTGACACGCGATTTCCGGGCAAGTGACAGGGCCGGAGGCGCTGCCACCGCCGGCCCGGATTACATCACCGGCCTGCCGCTTCCATCAGGCGGCGCTTTCCAGAACCATCGTGCCAGCGCCGGTGTTGGAAATCGGGATATGGTAGTTCTCGGTGACCTTGGTCACCTTGTCGCCCAGCGCCCCGCGCATCATCATCCACATCAGGAATTCCGTGCCCTGCGCACCGGCCTTCTCGACCAGTTCGTGGCGCGTGATCTTCGTCAGCGCGACCGGGTCATCGACAATCTTTTCCATGCACATCTCGTCGAAGTCGCGGTTGATGAAGCCGGCACGCTCTCCGTCGAGCTGATGCGACAACCCGCCGGTTCCCAGCACCACCACCTTGATGTCCTCCGGCCAGGCGCGGATGGCGTCGCCCATCGCGCGGCCGAAATCATAAGCCCGTTTCAGCGTCGGGATCGGATGCTGCACGGTGTTGGCCGAGACGGGAATGACGCGCGGCATGTCCGGCCCGCGATCCGGCCAGAAAAGCTGCATCGGCACGGTGAAGCCGTGGTCGACGGGCAGTTCCTGGCAGGAGGTCACGTCGAACTCGTGCTCCACAATGTGCTCGATGATGTGCCAGGAGAGTTCGGGATAGTCCGGATAGGGGGCCATGACCGGAAGCCCCCAGCCTTCGTCGGCATTCTGGTATTCATGTGCCGCGCCGATGGCGAAGGTGGGCATCTGGTCCAGGAAGAAGGCCAGGCCATGGTCGTTGTAGATGACCACGGCCACATCCGGCTTGTGGTCGGCCAGCCATTGATGAACCGCCGGATAGCCGTCGAAGAAGGGCTTCCAGTATGGGTCGTCGTAAAGCTTCTTCGCGATCGCATTGCCGACAGCGGGAATGTGGGATGTCGTCAGTCCGCCGATGATCGTGGCCATGGTCATTTCCTCCCCGCAGCGAGCAGTTTTTCCTTGAAGGCTTCCGTGGTCATGCCGGTCTGCTGCGCGCCGACATCCTGCACGGAAAGGCCGAATATGCCGGCCAGCTTGGCGAGGTAGTAGATGTTTCCGCCCGCCTCGATCATCCGGAGGACATTGAGCGAGCGCACCGCCTCCTTCTGGGTGTCGGTGAGCTTGTATTTCGTCATGTAGGCTTCCGGGTCCGCCTTGAAGGCCGCCCGGTTTTCCGCCTCGTTGAACGAGTAGCACATCTTGTTGAGCTGGTAGCCCTTCATGGCCTGCCGGCCGTCAAAGAGCGTCGTCCCCGGGATGGAGACGTGATGGTCGAATGGCGCCTGTTCCATGGCCCTTCCTTTCTCGTCGTTTCTCCTGTCCCTCCGGGCTTTCGGCCCTTCGTTATCGACCCCAGTAAAGGCGCATCGGGTTGTCCACCAGAAGCGCTTTCCGGAGTTCTTCATTGACGGCGATCTTCGGAATGAAGTCGGTCAGCTTGCCGTCGTCGGGCATGTGCGACTTCATGTTCGGGTGCGGCCAGTCGGTGCCCCACAGCACGCGGTCGGGGAAGGTCTCCACGATCCGCTTCGCAAACGGCACCACGTCGTCATAGCCGTCCGGCCCGGTGACAGACAGGCGCTCCGGGCAGGAAACCTTGGACCAGATGTTGTCATTCTCGGCCATCAGGTCGACGAAGCGCTGGAAGCCGGGGCTGTCGACGCCGGCGGCAATATCGGGCCGGCCCATGTGATCGACGACGATGGTCGTCGGCAACTGCTTCAGGAAGGGCGTCAGCTCTTCCAGGTCCTGCGCCTCGAAATAGACGACGATGTGCCAGCCAAGCGTGGCGATCTTTTCGGCAATGCCGAGGAAAACCGCCTTCGGCGTGGCATCCACCAGCCGCTTGACGAAGTTGAAGCGCACGCCGCGCACGCCGGCCTCGTCCATGGCCTTCAATTCGTCCATGGTGATGTCAGGCCCGACGGAGGCCACGCCGCGTGCCTTGTCGCCCGCCGCCCGGCAGGCGTCGACCAGTGCCCGGTTGTCCTTGCCGTGGCAGGTGGCCTGCACGATCACGTTGCGCGAGAAGCCCAGGAAATCGCGCAGCTCGAACAGTTTCTCCTTGGGCGCATCGCAGGGTGTGTATTTGCGCTCCGGCGCGTAAGGGAACACGTCGCCCGGTCCGAAGACGTGGCAATGGGCATCCACCGCGCCCGGCGGCGGCGTGAAGGCCGGCTTCGACGGGTTGGGATGAAACGGCAGCCAGTCCGCGTCCATTGTGAATGTGCTCATCGTCTTTCCTCGTTCCTCAGGCGCCGAAGACGGTGCCGTCAAAAAGCTTGCGCGCGGTCCGCAGGATGCCGGCGCTTTCCATCGTCCCGTCCTTGTTCATGTCCGCGATCACCGTCATTTCGCCGGTCGGATGCTCGATGGCCAACGCCTTGCGGCTGCCCTCCGGGATGGACGCCATGGCTGCCGCCGGCGAGCCGGGAAGCAGGCAGGCGGTCGCCACCGACACCGCGCCCAGCACGCCGATGGAGGCATGGCAGCGGTGCGGAATGAAGGTGCGCGTCGAGATCGCGCCGCCATTGCGGGCCGGGCTGACCATGGTCATCTTCGGCACGGATTTCCTTTCCACGTCGCCGAGATTCATCATCGGCCCGCATTTCAGCCGGATCGCCTCCAGCCTGGCACGCAGGTCGCCATTGGCTTCCAGTTCCTCGCGCGTTTCCGTGCCGGAAATACCCATGTCTTCGGCCCGCAGCACGACGCATGGCATGCCATTGTCGATCATGGTCACTTCCACGCCGTCCACCACGTCGACCGCGTTGCCGGTGGGCAGAAGCGCACCGCAGGACGAGCCCGCCGTGTCACGGAAGGTCAGGGGAATGGCCGCCGCCGTGCCCGGCACGCCATCGATGCGCGCTTCGCCGCGATAGGCCACGCGCCCGCCCGGTGTCTGTACCCGGGCCACGGCGATCTGGCCGGTATTCTCCATGTAGATGGAGACCTCCGTCTCTTCATCCCGCGCCGCCACAAGGCCGCGTTCGATGGCGAAGGGCCCGATTCCGGCAAGGATGTTGCCGCAGTTCTGCGCGTCGGTGACGATGGCCTGGTCAACGAAGACCTGAAGGAAGAGGTAGTCGACGTCCACGCCGTCGCGATCCGACTTCCTGACCACCGCGACCTTGGAGGTCAGCGGATCGGCGCCGCCCATGCCGTCGATCTGGCGGCTGTCGGGCGAACCCATCATCGACAGCAGGAAGGCGTCGCGTGCGGCCGTGTCGCCCGGCAGGTCATCGGCCAGGAAGTAGCCGCCCTTGGACGTGCCGCCACGCATCCACATGCAGCGGATGCCGTCACCGGCGTCCTCAGACATATTTCAGGCCCTTTTCCTTGAGCCGGTCGCGCATGTTGTAGATGTCGAGGCCGAGTTCGCCGGCGGCCAGCCGCTTGCGCTTCTCCTCTTCGGCATCCATCCGCTTGCGCGCCTTGGCGAGCACCTCTTCGGCCTCCTCGCGGCGCACCACGCACACGCCATCGTCATCGGCCACGATCACATCGCCGGGTCGGACATATTCACCGGCGCAGACGATCGGCACGTTCACCGATCCGAGCGTTTCCTTGACCGTGCCCTGCGCGAAAACCGCCTTCGACCAGACCGGGAATTTCATCTGGGTGAGGTCGCGCGTGTCGCGCACGCCGGCATCGATGATGAGGCCGACGCCGCCGCGCGCCTGCATGGAGGTCGCCAGCAGGTCGCCGAAATAGCCGTCCTCGCAGGGGCTGGTCGGCGCCAGCACGAGAATGTCGCCGGCCTGAACCTGCTCGATGGCCACGTGGACCATCCAGTTGTCGCCGGGCGGCGCGGATATGGTGACCGCCGAGGCCGCCACCTGGGCGCCCGGATAGATCGGCCGCATGTGGGAGGCCAGCAGGCCCTTGCGGCCCTGTGCCTCGTGAACCGTGGCGACACCGGCCTCGGCCAGACCCTTGATGACCTCCGGGTCGGCGCGCTCGATGGTCTGGACGACGACGCCCGCCTGCGTGGTGGAACCGGCCATGGCCCTGCCTCCTTCGTTAAGCGATCAGAGTTCGTCGACGGTGCGCGGGAAGACCGACTGGAAGCCCTCGGCATAGCGCGCATTGCGCCCGCCCGACTGGCCGCCGGAATTTCGGCGGAAATGGTTGCCGCGATTTTCCGCGACATTGGTGTAGAAGTGCCAGAGATGCTCCTGACCCTGCATGCATTCGATGGCCGCCTTCTTCTTCTCCCACACCGGCGTGATGTCGAGGAACACGTCGGGCTTCCAGCCCATCTGCTCGGTCTGGTGCGGTTCGAAGAGATAGAGCTGCGGCGCGCCGAGCACCTTCTGACCCGGATTGTGCCCCCAGGCCTGGGCAATCATGCGGCACTCCAGCACGAACCTGGTCGTGTTCATGTGGTCGGTATTGTACGGATCCCACATCGAATGGCTCATCATGAAGGCCGGCTGGACGTCGCGGATGAGGTCGACCGTCCTTTCACGGGCTTCCGGCCCGAAGTCGAGCGGATAGTCGCCCAGATCGAAGAACCGGATGTCGTGGACGCCAAGCGCCTTGGCGGCGTTCTCGGCTTCCTTGCGGCGCGCGTCCTTGACCACGTCCAGCGTCATGCCCTCCTGCTTCCACAGCTTGGCGCTTTCGCCGCGCTCGCCATAGGACAGGCAGCAGACGGTGACATTGTAGCCGAGTTCCTGGTGCAGGGCGATGGCGCCGCCTGCCCGCCAGACGAAATCGGCGGCATGGGCGGAGATGACGAGAGCGGTCTTGCTGGACATGAACGTTTCCTTCCCGGGGCAGACGGCGGACTGCCGTGATGGCATTTGACCCAATCTAGCGCCGACAAGCCCCATGCCGCCAATCCGAAGACAAGCCATGGCATAAGCTTTTGCTATAGGCTACGATCCAGCGCAAGAAACCGGAACGCCGCGCATGAATGACGCCCTGCCGAATTTCCGCCATTTGCGGGTTTTCCGCGAAGTGGCCCGGCTCCGTTCGGTCAGCGCTGCCGCCGAACAGGTTCACCTGTCGCAGCCGGCGGTCACACAGGCCATTTGCAAGCTGGAGGGGGAACTTGGCGCGGACCTTTTCGAGCGGCGCAGCGACGGCATGTACCTGACCGGTATCGGCGCCACGTTCCTGACGCGTGTGGCGGCTGCACTGGACCATGTCGAGGCCGGCGCGCGCGAGGCCAGCCGCGTGGGCCTGCGCCAGGCCGGGCGCGGGTTCACCCGCTTCGACCGGCTGATCACCTCGGCCCAGTTGCGGGCATTGGCGGCGCTGTCGGATTCGTCGAACTTTTCCATGGCGGCGCGCGCGCTGGGGGTCTCCCAGCCCTCGGTTCATCGCGCGGCGCGCAACCTGGAAAAGGTCTCCGGGATCGAACTGTTCAAGAGCGCGCCGGAAGGCGTCTCGCTGACCCATGCCGCCCAGGCCCTGGCCCAGAGGACCAAGCTGGCCTTCGCGGAACTGAAACAGGGGTTCGAGGAGATCGGCGAGCATCTTGGCCGCGATTCCTCGGTCATTACCGTCGGATCGCTGCCGCTTGCTCGCAGTTCCATCATGCCGCGCGCCATCAATGCCATGGTCGCTGCGCGGCCCCATGTGCAAATCCGTGTGATCGACGGCGTCTACGAAACCCTTCTGGCCCGCCTTCGCTCCGGCGAGATCGATTTCCTGATCGGCGCCTTGCGCCATCCGCCGCCCGCCGACGACGTGGCACAGGAACGCCTGTTCGACGATCCGCTGACCATTGTCGCCGGCGCCCACCATCCCCTGGCCGGCCGACGCAATGTATCCATTGCCGAAACGCTGGATTGGCCATGGGTGGCGCCGCCGCGCCCGACACCGGCGGGAAGCTACCTCTTCGACACGCTGAAGATCCAGGAGCGTGAACAAACGCCCGTGCGCGTCGTTTCCTCGTCGCTGGCGCTTCTGCGCGGCCTGCTGACGAGCGGCGACTACATTACCATTATATCGGCCCATCAGGTCCGCCACGAAATGGAGCAGGGCCTCGTGGCGGCGCTCGACATCGCGCTGGAGGCCAGCAGCCGCGCCATCGGCCTGACTTTCCGAGAGGGATGGCGCCCGACTCCCGCCCAATCGCTGTTTCTCGATCTCGTGCGCGAGGCGGCAAGCGAGGCAATGCGCGAACCGGGCTGATGCGGCACCTATACGGAAAATCAATACGGCCCGTGGCGTTCCAATGTGCGCGGCAGCAGCCTTGCTGCTATGGTCACGTCAATCAGGGAAATGACCGAGGGAAACGCCATGCAGGATCAGGGCGGGCAGGAAGAGGCCCGAAAGCCGGATGCCGCGCGCCGGGGCGCCGTCGCGCTGATCGGCTTCGGCGAGGCCGCACAGGCCTTCACGGCCGGATGGCAGTCGGCGCTACCCGGGTTTGCCCCGCGCGCCTTTGACATCAAGACGGACGATCCGCTTCTGCGCGATGCCAAGCGGGCCGACTATGCGCGATGCGGGGCCGACGGCTCTGCAACCCTGGCCGAGGGGCTGGAAGGCGTGGATGCCATCTTTTCGCTGGTGACGGCCGATCAGGCCAATGCCGCTGCGCAAGCCGCCGCCGCCTGCCTGCCGGCAGGCGCGCTGTTCTTCGATTGCAATTCCTGTTCACCGGGCGCCAAGCGCCGCTCGCAAGCGGCCATCGAGGGGGCTGGCGGGCGCTATGTCGACACCGCCGTGATGGCGCCGGTCCACCCGAAGCTGCACCGCACGCCGCTGCTGGTCGCCGGTTCCCATGTCGATGAAGCGCTGGCGCTGCTGTCGGTTCTCGACATGCAGGCGAAGCCTGTCGAGGGTGGCGTCGGCGCCGCGTCGGCCATCAAGATGACGCGCTCGGTCATGATCAAGGGGCTGGAAGCCCTTGTGCTGGAATGCGTGCTAACCGGCCGTGCCAATGGCGTGGAGGATGCCGTGCTGGATTCGCTCGATGCATCCTTCCCCGGATTCGACTGGCGCAGCCGCGCCGCCTACATGATGGAGCGGGCGATGACGCATGGCATCCGCCGCGCCGCCGAGATGCGCGAGGTGGCGCTGACCGTGGACGAGGCCGGGCTTGAGGGCCGCATGGCGCGGGCCACGGCCACCTGGCAGGACGAGGTTGGCGGGATGAAGCTTGACGCCGCGGCGCTTGGCACGGATGCCGGACGCATGGCCGACGCCATTCTGGAGCGGATCGGCGCGGCGGTCGAAAAGAAGCGCGCCTGAGGGCGCCGGAAACAGGGAAGAGGCCCATGGAAAAGGAATACGAGGACATTCCGGGCACGTTCGTGTTCGATGCGACCGGTCGCGCGAGGGCTACTGGCTCAACCAGTTCTGCATTTCGCTTCGGCTGGAGAAGAACCGGCAGCAATTGCGCGACGATCCGGAAGCCTACATGGCCAGGTTCGCCATGACGGAAGAACAGAAACAGGCCGTTCGCGACCGCGCCTGGAACCGGCTGCTCGAACTGGGCGGCAACATCTACTACACCTCCAAGCTGGCCGCCTTCGACGGCATCACCTTCCAGGATCTCGCCGCCAAGATGACCGGCATGAGCCGCGAGGACTATCGCGACATGATGCTGCATGGCGGCCGCTCCATCGAAGGCAACCGCTTCAAGAGCGAGTGGGAAGAAAAAGGGAAAGAATAATGGCCAAGATCACCGCAGGCGTGGGCTGCTCCCACGTGCCCGCCATCGGCGTGGCGATGGATACGGGCATCACCGGCCAGCCCTATTGGCAGCCGGTCTTCAAGGGTTTCGAGTTTTCACGCGACTGGATGAAGAAGAACAAGCCCGATGTCATCTTCCTCGTCTACAACGACCACTGCACGGCCTTCGACGCCTCCTGCATCCCCACCTTCGCGCTGGGTTGCGCGGCCGAATTCCAGCCCGCCGACGAGGGCTGGGGCCCGCGCCCGGTTCCAGTGGTCAAGGGACACCAGAAACTGGCCAGCCACATTGCCCAGTCGGTCATCCTCGACGAGTTCGACCTGACCATCATGAACGAGATGGAGGTGGATCACGGCCTGACCGTGCCGCTTTCCGTGATGTTCGGCGAGCACGGGCCGGAAGATGAATGGCCCTGCCAGGTCATTCCGCTGGCCGTCAACGTGGTGCAGTATCCTGCACCGCTGGGGCGGCGCTGCTATGCGCTCGGCAAGGCGATCCGCAAGGCCATCGAAAGCTATCCGGAGGACCTCAACGTCATGGTCTTCGGAACGGGCGGCATGAGCCACCAGTTGCAGGCCGGCCGCGCCGGCCTCATCAATGCGGACTTCGACAAGCGCTTCCTCGACCTGCTGACGGAGGACCCGGAGGCCGGCGCCAATATCAGCCATGTCGAATACCTGCGCGAAGCCGGCTCGGAGGGCATCGAAATGGTCATGTGGTATGTCATGCGCGGCGCGCTGAACGACGATGTGCGCGAGGTGCACCGCCACTACCACGTGCCGGCCTCCAACACCGCCGTCGGCCATATCATTCTGGAAAACGTCTAAGGGAGCAGTTTCATGCGGATCTGTGTCGCCGGCGCCTATGGCGCATTCGGCATCAAGCATCTCGACGCGCTGGCCAACATTGACGACGTGCAGGTCACGTCGGTCATGGGCCCGACAAAGGACAAGATCGAGGCGCTGGCGAAGGAGCGCGGCATCGGCCATGCCGCCACCACGCTGGAGGAATGCCTGGAGCGCGACGATGTCGACGCGGTCATCCTGTCCACGCCGACCCAGCTTCACGCCAGCCAGGCCATTGCCTGCATGGATGCCGGCAAGCATGTGCTGGTGGAGATTCCGATGGCCGACAGCCTGGCCGATTCCATCGCCGTGGTGAACAAGCAGAAGGAAACCGGGCTCGTGGCCATGGCCGGCCAGGTGCGCCGCTTCAATCCCTCCCACCAATGGATCCACAACAGGATCAAGGCGGGTGAGCTGAAGGTCCAGCAGATGGACGTGCAGACCTATTTCTTCCGCCGCTCCAACATGAACGCCAAGGGCGAACCGCGCTCCTGGACCGATCACCTGCTCTGGCATCATGCATGCCACACGGTCGACCTGTTCCAGTACCAGACGGGCGAGACCTGCTCGCAGGCCTTCGGCCTTCAGGGCCCCATCCATCCCGACCTGGGCATCGCCATGGACATGTCCATCGGCATGAAGGTGCCTTCGGGCGCCATCTGCACGCTGTCGCTGTCCTTCAACAACAACGGGCCGCTCGGCACGTTCTTCCGCTATATCTGCGACAACGGCACCTATATCGCCCGCTATGACGACCTTTATGACGGCTATGACAAGCCGGTCGACCTGTCGGGCGTGGCCGTCTCGAACAATGGCATCGAGCTGATCGACCGCGAATTCGTTTCCGCCATCAGGGAAGGCCGCGAGCCGAATGGCGCGGTCGGACAGGTGCTTGGCGCCATGGAAACGCTGGACACCATCGAGAAGTGCTTCTGACCGCTACCGGCGGCTTGCCGGTTACGGAAAGGGCGTGCGGGAAACCGCGCGCCCTTCCTGCTGTCAGGAAAGAACCGAACGCGGAAAGTGCAGGCTGACCATCATGTTCGGCGCGTTGACGATCTCGCTGATGCGCAAGTCCGCGCAGACCGAACACAGCATGTAGGCCTCCTCCGGCCGCATGGCGTGTTCGCCGGCAAGGATGTCGATCATGCGGGTCACGGCATCGCGGGCTGCCTGCATCAGGTCGGGTCCGATCCCGGTGCTGACCTCGTAGCCGTCCCGCCCGATATCGTCCGGCGCCCTGCCCGGAATGGCGAAACGCGGTGATGGCGGGGCTCCGCCCTTGATGACGTCGAATGTCACGACCGCCTCCATCGCGCTTTCGATGGCCGTGCCGCACACTTCGCCATCGCCCTGCGCGGCATGGGTGTCGCCGATGGAGAAAAGCGCGCCCTCGACTTCCACCGGCAGCCAAAGCGTCGCCCCGGCGGTCAGATGCCGCATGTCCATGTTGCCGCCCACGCGGCGCGGCGGGATGATGCCATGGACGCCGGGCTCGCGCGGTGCCACGCCCAGCGTTCCGGCGAACGGCCGCACCGGAACCCGCGCAAAAGCGGAGAACAATGCTTCCTGCCGTCCGTCCGGATCATAGTGCCACAGATGCAGGTGCGGCGCGCGAAACTGGTCCGCCAGCAGGCCGAAACCGGGGATGATGCCCGTCCAGCCAAATCCCGAAGGCCGGAAGGTTTCGATGGTCACCTTCAAGGCATCGCCCGGTTCCGCACCGTCGACATGGACCGGGCCGGTGACGGGATTGACCTTTTGCGGCGGCATGGTGGCGATGTCGGCCGCCGTGCTGCCGGCATGGTAATGGCCGCAGCCGGCATCCAGGCAATCGAAGGCGACAGTTTCGCCCGGCGCCACCGTCATCACGGGCGCATTGGCGCGGTCCCAGCCGAAATGATGGTGCGCGCTGTGAATGGTATGGCGGGGGTGCATTGCCATGGCGACCTCCTTGCCGGAAGGCTGCCATCCGGCCATGCCCGGTTCAAGACCTTACGTAACGGAAAAAAACTTCCTCACTTTAGATAAATTGTTAAGAAGCCCACGCTAAATCTTGCAAGGAAGACAGGTTGCTGGGGCATGACGCCTTTTCCTTTCCGGCAGTTGGGGCCGGATGTCCTTTTTTTCGTTAGGCGGCGCTGAGCCCGTCATCGGCCCTCTGTGCCGGTGAGCGAGGCGGGTGACGGCTGCCGGTGAAACCTCGAATGCTGCGGCGGCGCGCGACAACGGTTCTGCAAGACGGGACGATGCTGTGATGAAGGCAAATCCGATTGAACATGATGGGGACGACGTTGCGGGCCAGCCTGTGCAGGCGGGCGCGGCAAGGTCGCCGATGAACGAGTTTGACCGCATCGTTGCCATCGGCGACGAGGCCATGTCGAAGGCAAGACGCCACCTCACCGCCCCCCTGCCGCCGATCTATGATGTCTGGTACAATTATGTCGAAGGCACAAACGAGGACATCCGCCAGCGGGTCGATGGCCTTCTGGCCGGCTCCTCGACGATCAGCACCTACGACCTGCTGCAGATCCACAACGAGTTCCTTGCCACCGATCCGGCGCGCCAGGGCGAACTGGACCAGGCAAAGGAGCAGCTCGATTCCGAGATCAACGACATCCTGAACATGATCCGCCTGCATGTGCTGTCCAGCGACCGCTATTGCGATGACCTCTCGACCAAGTCGAGCCGGATCCAGGACAGCAGCACGCTGGACCTCATCCGCGAGACGATCGCCGAGCTGATCAGCGAAAACGAGAAGATGCGCGACGACACGATGGCCTTGTCGCGCGGGCTTGAGCAGTCGCGCACGCAGATCGAGAAACTGCACGATGCGCTGCAGGAATCGCAGCGCAACGAGATGACCGACCCGTTGACGGGACTGGCCAATCGCCGCGCCTTCCAGATCTGGCTCAACCGCGAAATGGAAGAGGCGGCGAAGACGAACCGTCCCTTGAGCATGGTGTTTGCCGATATCGACCACTTCAAACATATCAACGACACGTTCGGTCACGTGATCGGCGACGAGGTGCTGAAATATTTCGGCCGTCTCCTGAAGACCCAGACCGATGATTGCGACATCGCCTCGCGCTATGGCGGAGAAGAGTTCGCCATTCTCCTGCCGGGTGCCCGATCGGGCGAGGCCTGGAAGAAGGCCAACGAGATCCGCGAGCTTCTGGCCAAGACGAAACTGGTCGTCACGAAGACCAATGTGCCCATCGGCACGGTCACGGCATCCTTCGGCATTGCCGAGTTCGTGTCCAACGACGACTATGTGTCCTTCATCGAACGGGCCGACCGCCAGCTTTACCTGGCCAAGCAGAACGGACGTAACCGCGTCGAGGCCTGAGCCGCCGGCGCGCTATGGACGCATCGGCACGAGGTTGCGGGCGAACTGGCCCGTGCAGGCCGACCATGAGAAGCGCAGCGCGAAATCGCGGCAGGCCTGGCGGTCGATGGCAAGCGCATCCAGTGCCGCCTGGCGCAGGTCCTGCGAAAGCACGCCGCAGGATGCATCGCCGAGAATGTCGGCCGGCCCGTGTACGGGATAGGCAGCGACCGGCGTGCCGCAGGCAAGCGATTCAAGCACCACCATCCCGAAGGTCTCGAACCGGGACGGCATGACGAAGACATCGGCCGCCGACAGGTGCCGGGCAATGTCCTCGCCCGTGCGATAGCCCAGGAACCGGACCTGGGGCCAGGCCGACCTGTAGGCTTTCAGGCTCGGTCCGTCGCCGACCACCACCTTCGATCCGGGAAGGTCAAGCCGGAAGAAATCCTCCAGGCTCTTTTCCTTCGCCACGCGGCCCAGATACATGAAGACCGGCCTCGGCAGGTCCAGGAAGTCGGGATCGTATCCGGGCTCGCCGCGCCACGGCCGGAACAGGTCCGTATCCACGCCCCGGCCCCATTGGGTGATGTTTCGGTAGCCGCGGCCGCCCAGTTCGTCCTCCAGGCTCTTCGTCTGCACCATCAGCCGCGCGCCGGCATTGTGAAACCAGCGCTGGAACAGGTGGGCGTGATCCGGGTTCATGCCCGTGCGGTGATGCAGGTAGTCGCCATAGCGCGTATGAAAGGACGTGGTGAAGCGCCAGCCCTCCTTGCGGCAGATGCGCCGCATGGCCAGCCCGATGGGGCCTTCCACCGGAATGTGGATCGCATCGGGCCGGAACTCCTCCACGATCGCGCGCAGCCTGCCTGCCGGGCGCCATGCCAGCCGGACCTCCGGATAACCGGGTGCGGCCAGCGACCGGAACCGGTCCGGCCCGGCAACGGTCACGTCGTGCCCCTCGGCCAGAAGGTGCTGGCGCGTCGTCTCGAAAACGCGGACGATACCGTTGATCTGCGGGTGCCAGGCGTCGCTGGCGATCAGGATGCGCATCTCTCTTCTCCGGCTGTCGCACGAATTTCATGTGTCTGGGGTCTTGTGCGCCGCGAAAGGCGGCCCCGTGGCCGATTCGGCATTGGCATCGAGTGGAGAGGGATCATGAAAGTCCTCATTCTTGGCGGAGACGGATTCTGCGGATGGCCGACATCCCTGCACTTCGCGGCGCGCGACCATGAGGTCACGATTGCCGACAACCTCGTGCGCCGCGAAACGGATCGCGAACTGGGCTGTGGAAGCCTGACACCGATTGCATCCATCAATGATCGTCTTTCCGCCTGGGCTGCGACGGGGAATCGCCCGGTCAACGCTATCCGGCTGGATGTGGCACGGGACTATGACGGGCTTGTTACGCTGCTGCGGCGTCAGCAGCCCGACGTGATCGTCCATTTCGCCGAACAGCGCGCCGCGCCCTATTCGATGAAATCGCCCCGCCACAAGCGCTACACGGTGGACAACAACGTCTCCGCCACCCATGGCGTGCTTTGCGCCATGGTCGAGGCGGCGCCCGATGCACATCTCGTGCATCTGGGCACGATGGGCGTCTATGGCTATGGCAAGACCAGGGGGCTGGAAATTCCCGAGGGCTATATCGACGCGACACTGCGCTCCGGCGGCCAGAGCGCCGACGTGGACATCCTCTATCCGACCGATCCGGGCAGCGTCTATCACATGACGAAATCGCTCGACCAGATCCTCTTTCAATTCTATGCCAAGAACGACCGCCTGGCGATCACCGACCTTCACCAGGGCATTGTCTGGGGCACCAATACGCCGGAGACAGACCTCGTCGACGAACTGGTCAACCGTTTCGACTATGACGGCGATTACGGCACGGTGCTGAACCGCTTCCTGATGCAGGCGGCCATCGGCCATCCGCTGACGGTCCATGGCACCGGCGGCCAGACACGCGCCTTCATCCACGTTCGCGATACGGTGCGCTGCATCGAACTGGCCGCACACAATCCTCCGCCGCGCGGCGCGCGCGTGAGGATCATGAACCAGATGACCGAGACGCATCGCGTACGCGATCTGGCGGACATGATT
Source organism: Brucellaceae bacterium (assembly GCA_020637775.1). GTDB lineage: Bacteria > Pseudomonadota > Alphaproteobacteria > Rhizobiales > Rhizobiaceae > Zhengella. Next base: position 485,226 of record JACKJV010000001.1, read on the forward strand.
TCCGGCATGACGGGCGTCCCCGTCCAGGCGATGGACAATCCGCGCAAGGAAGCCGCAGAGAACGATCTGCGGGTTGCCAATGACACGCTGGTCAATCTCGGCCTGAAGCCGACACGGCTGTCGGATGGCCTGATGCAGGAAGTCTTCGACGTCGCCATGCGCCACGCCAACCGCTGCGACCGCTCCAAGATCGTGGCCACGGCGCGCTGGTAGGTCCGGTTCAGCCGGGTGCGTCATGGGCAACGCTGAGCGTCACCCGGTCGGCGGCAAAGCGCGTGAGCGAATACTGGACCGGAAAGCCCGCACGGTCGACATTGACCGCCCGGGCGGTGAGGACGATGGCACCCGGCGCAAGCCCGAGCGCCGACCGGTCGCGCGCCGAGGCATGTTCGGCCTCGACCACTGTTTCGGCGCGCAGGTAATCGTCCACACCACAGGCTGAAAGCCCTGCCGTGACCGATCCGCTGGCCCGGACCGCATCCGGCAAGGCGGCGAACCGTTCGGCGGGGAACCAGTGCGTGGCGGCCGAGACCGGCAGGCCGTCGGCCAGCGAAACCGTCTCAAGGCGCACAAGGCGCGCACCAGGCGCAAGCCGGAGCCTGCCGGCCTGTTCGGCATTCGCGCTTTCGCTTGACGAAGCGGTGACAATGCTGCTGCGCGTGCCCGCCTGGCCGGCCAGTCCCTCGGCGAACCGGGTTCGCTGGCGGATCGGATAGGTGACGCGCTGGCGGCGCACGATGAAGGTTCCGCGCCCCTGCTCGCTGCGCAACACGCCTTCCCGGACCAGCGCCGCAATGGCCGCGCGCACCGTATGGCGGTTGACGCCGAAGCGCGTGGCCAGTTCAGTTTCCGGCGGCAGCCGGTCATCCGGTGCGCCCTGCGCAATGACGGAAGCACGCATGCGGTCGGCGATCTGGCGCCAGAGCGTGACGCCGCTGCGCCGCTCGATGGCTGGCGGGCCTGTATCGGTCATGCCGTCTGTTCCTGTCACAGGTCTGTCATTCGAAAACGCTAAACAAGGCTATCTTGTATGGTTGTCTAAAACAATAGACAAATTGGGGATCGGATGGTGGATTTCAAGGAAACGCGCGAGGACGCACCGGAAGCTGAGCGGGCGCGCCGCATGGCGGTTCTGGCACAGGCTGATGGCCGGGAACTGGCGCGGCTCATGAGCGGTCTCGGGCTGGATCCGGTGTTTTCCATGGTGCGCGGACCGGAAACCGGACTGGTGACGCTGCGCGGCCGGATCGGCGGTGGCGGATCGCCGTTCAATTTCGGAGAGGCGACGGTCACGCGGGCCACCGTCCGGCTTGAGGACGGCGCCGTGGGCCATGCCTGGATGCTGGGCCGCGACCACGCCAAGTCGCGCCTTGCCGCGGTCGTCGACGCGCTGGCCAGCGATCCGGCCAGAACGGCTGACATCGAGAAATGCATCATCGCACCGCTTCAGGAAGCGGCCCGGACCGCCGACGCCCGCAAGCGCGGCGAGACGGCCGCAACCCGCGTCGATTTCTTCACCATGGTGCGCGGAGAGGACTGATGCCCATAGCCGATCATCTTGCCGGCGGCCTTGCCGATCCGGTCTTCGACGCCCAGTCGGCCTTTCGCGCTGTCATGGCGGCCATGGCGGAACCGGGCACCGTGCAGGCCGTTGGACGGCCGGCGGCGCCCCCGGCGCCGCTGTCGCCCGTGGCCGGCGCACTGTTATGCACGCTTTGCGATGCCGATACGCCGGTCTGGCTCGACGCCGCGCTGGCCGGTCATGAGGGCGTGAAAGCCTGGATCGCCTTTCATGCCGGCGCGCCTGTCACGGCCAATCCGGTCGAGGCCCATTTCGCCTTCGTCACCGATCCGTCGGTCATGCCCGCCTGCGAGAGCTTTTCGCTCGGCACGCATGAATATCCCGACCGCTCCACCACCATCGTCCTGCAGGTCTCGGGTTTCGAGGATGGTGATCGCCTGACCCTGGCCGGCCCCGGAATCCGCGACACGCGAACCCTCGCGCCCGCGCCGATGCTTCGTAATTTCGACACGCAATGGCGCGCCAACCGCGCCCGCTTTCCGCGCGGGGTCGACCTGATTCTGGCCGGACCGCAAGCGGTGGCCTGCCTGCCGCGTTCCACCCGCCTCGCGACCCTGGAGGGCTGAGCCGATGTATGTCGCCGTGAAGGGTGGCGAAACCGCCATCGAAAACGCCCACCGCCTGCTGGATGCCCGCAGACGTGGAAACCCCGACATTCCGGCACTGACACTGGAGCAGATTGCAGGTCAGTTGGCGCTCGCCGTCGACCGCGTCATGGCGGAAGGGTCTCTCTACGACCGGGGCCTGGCCGCGCTTGCCGTCAAGCAGGCGCGCGGGGATCTCATCGAGGCCATCTTCCTGCTGCGCGCCTATCGCACCACCCTGCCGCGTTTCGGCTATGCCTTGCCGGTCGATACCGGTGCCATGCTGGTCGAGCGGCGTATCTCCGCCTGCTACAAGGATCTTCCCGGCGGCCAGGTGCTTGGCCCCACCTTCGATTACACGCATCGCCTGCTGGATCCCTCGCTGTCGGGCGATGAAGCCCCTGTTGAGCCCGCATGCCGCGACGCCGATCCGGTGCCGGCCATGCGTGTCTGCGAAATTCTCGCCGAGGAAGGCCTGATCGAGGCGGATGGCGCGGTTCCCGGCGAAAAGGGGGTCGGCGACATCACGCGTACGCCGATGGAATTCCCCATGGACCGGGACACCCGGCTTCAGGCGCTGTCGCGCGGCGACGAGGGCTTCCTGCTTGCGCTTGGCTATTCCACCCAGCGCGGCTACGCCCGGTCCCATCCCTTTGCCGGCGAAATAAGGATCGGTGAGGTCGAAGTCAGCATCGAGGTGGCCGAACTGGGCTTTGCCGTGACGCTCGGCCGGATCCAGGTCACGGAATGCCAGATGGTCAACCAGTTCAAGGGCTCGGCCAAGGCGCCGCCGCAATTCACGCGCGGTTATGGTCTCGTCTTCGGCCAGTCGGAACGCAAGGCCATGGCCATGGCATTGGTGGACCGTTCGCTTCGCGCCCGTGAACTGGGCGAGGACATCACGGCGGCCGCCCAGGATGAGGAATTCGTCATTTCCCATACCGACAACGTGCAGGCGACGGGCTTCGTCGAACATCTCAAACTGCCCCACTATGTCGACTTCCAGGCAGAGCTCGACCTAGTGCGCCGCATGCGCGCCGAGTACGACGCCGCGCACGGCTCCGACGGCGGGGACGAACTGGAGGCAGCGGAATGAGCACGCCCGCCGAGGCCATCGCGGCCTACAATTTCGCCTATCTGGACGAACAGACCAAGCGGATGATCCGCCGTGCCATTCTCAAGGGCATCGCCATTCCCGGCTATCAGGTGCCCTTCGCCTCGCGCGAAATGCCCATGCCCTATGGCTGGGGAACGGGCGGCGTGCAGGTGACGGCCTCGATCATCGGGCCGGACGACACGCTCAAGGTGATCGACCAGGGCGCCGACGACACCACCAATGCCATCTCGATCCGCAAGTTCTTCGAGAAGACGGCCGGTGTGAAAACGACAACCCGCACCGCCGCGGCGACTCTCATCCAGACCCGTCACCGCATTCCGGAGACGCCGCTTGAAAGCGGGCAGGTGCTTGTCTTCCAGGTGCCGATCCCCGAGCCGCTGCGTTTCCTGGAGCCCCGCGAGACCGAGACCCGCAAGATGCATGCGCTGGAGGAATACGGCCTCATGCATGTGAAGCTGTACGAGGACATCGCCCGCAACGGCCACATCGCCACAACCTATGCCTATCCCGTCAAGGTCGAGGGGCGATATGTCATGGACCCCTCGCCCACGCCCAAGTTCGACAATCCGAAAATGCACATGAGCCCGGCGCTCCAGCTCTTCGGTGCCGGCCGGGAAAAGCGCATCTATGCCATTCCGCCTTTCACGCAGGTGGAAAGCCTGGATTTCGAGGATCATCCCTTCACCGTCCAGGACTTCGGCAAGCCCTGCGCCCTGTGCGGCGCAGAAGGCGTCTATCTCGACGAGGTCATCCTCGATGATGCCGGCGGGCGGATGTTCATCTGTTCCGACACCGACCATTGCGAGGAACGCCGCGCGGCCGGGCATTGCGGGGAAATGCTGGCCGGGGAGGCTGCGCAATGAACGTGATCGATCAGCAACCGGTCGAGACGAGCGTGGAGCAGCCCGATGACGCCGCACTCCTGTCGGTCCGTTCGGTTTCGAAATTCTACGGCGCACGCATCGGCTGCCAGGACGTCTCCTTCGATCTCTGGCCCGGCGAAGTGCTCGCCATCGTCGGTGAATCCGGTTCCGGAAAGACGACGCTGCTCAATTGCATTTCCACGCGCCTGCCGCCTTCGGCCGGGACGGTGAACTACCGGATGCGCAGCGGCGAGATGCGCGAGCTTTACCGCATGAGCGAAGCGGAGCGCCGCCTGCTGATGCGCACAGACTGGGGCTTTGTCCACCAGAATCCGGCCGACGGCCTGCGGATGACGGTCTCGGCCGGCGCCAATGTGGGCGAGCGGCTGATGGCCGTTGGCGATCGCCACTACGGCCGCATCCGGGAGACGGCGATCGACTGGCTCGGCCGCGTCGAGATCGGGCAGGACCGGGTCGACGACCAGCCGCGCGCCTTTTCCGGGGGGATGCGCCAGCGCCTTCAGATCGCGCGCAATCTGGTCACCGGGCCGCGCCTTGTCTTCATGGACGAGCCGACCGGCGGGCTGGATGTCTCGGTTCAGGCGCGCCTGCTGGACCTTCTGCGCGGACTTGTCGCCGATCTCGGGCTGGCGGCCGTGGTGGTCACGCACGACCTGGCCGTCGCCCGCCTGCTGTCCCACCGCATGATGGTGATGAAGGAGGGCAAGGTGGTTGAAACAGGCCTGACCGACCGCGTGCTGGACGACCCCCAGGCGCCCTATACCCAGCTTCTCGTTTCCTCCATCCTGCAGGTGTGACCATGCCGACACCACTCGTCGTTTCCGATGTCGCCAAGACCTTCACCATGCATCTGCGAGACGGCATCCGCCTCAATGTGGTGGAGCATGTGTCCTTTTCGCTCAAGGCCGGTTCCTGCGCCGTGCTCGGCGGCCCGTCCGGGTCGGGCAAGAGTTCCATCCTGAAAATGCTCTACGGCAACTATGGTGCCGATGAGGGCCAGATCATCGTCAATCACAGGGGCCGCCTGATCGACATTACCCGGGCCAGCCCGCGCGGCATGCTGGCGATCCGCCGGGAAACCATCGGCTATGTCAGCCAGTTCCTGCGTGCGGTGCCGCGTGTGCCGGCCATTGATGTCGCCGCCGAACCTCTGCTGGCGCGTGGCGCCGATCCCGAGCGGGCGCGCCATCGCGCCGCGCAACTGCTGGCCCGGCTGAACCTGCCCGAACACCTGTGGCACCTGCCGCCGGCCACCTTTTCCGGTGGCGAGCAACAGCGCGTCAACATCGCCCGCGGCTTCATCACCGATCATCCGGTCCTGTTGCTGGACGAGCCGACGGCATCGCTCGATGCGGCAAACCGCGACGTTGTCATCGCCATGATCGAGGAGAAGAAGACGAAGGGCGTGGCCCTGCTCGGCATCTTTCATGACGCGGATGTGCGCGAGGCGGTTGCCGACACGGTCATCGACGTCACCGCCTTCACGCCGAAGGGAGATGCGGCATGACCCGTCTTTCCGAAGCGCCGCTGATCCACGCCACAGCGCTGGTCACCGACAGCGAGATCGGGCGCTACACCGAAATCGCCGAGCGCTGCCATGTCAGCGAAACCACGCTTGGCGACTATTCCTACATGATGCGCGAATGCGAGGCCTGGGCGGCCCGCATCGGCAAGTTCGTCAACATTGCCAGCCATGTCCGCATCAATGCCACGAACCACCCGGTCTGGCGCGCCACGCTGCACCATTTCACCTATCGCGCCGGCGACTATTTCGATGACGCGGCAAACGAAAGCGCGTTCTTCGAGTGGCGCCGGTCCAATACGGTGACCATCGGCCACGATGTCTGGATCGGCCATGGCGCCACCATCCTGCCTGGCGTGACCGTCGGCAATGGCGCGGTGATCGGCGCCGGTGCGGTCGTCTCGAAGGATGTGGCGCCCTACACGGTCGTCGGCGGCGTGCCGGCCCGACCGATCCGCCAACGCTTCGAGGACGGCCTCGGTCCCCGGATGGATCGCCTTGCCTGGTGGGACTGGGACCATGACCGCCTGCGCGCTGCGCTGGAGGATTTCCGCACGCTCGACGCTGCGGGCTTCCTCGAAAAATACGCCGCCGGCGCGTGATCCGGTGCGCCGGTGTGCACTGTCACCGAACTGTCACGGCATCGACACGTACGCTTCACATGCCCGGGGTAGCGGAAACGCGAAAGTCTTAAACAGCCGCCACCGATGAACGGAACGGACCATGCTCGAACTTGCCAATGTCACCCGCCGTTTCGGGGCCAACACCGCGGTCGATTCCGTCACGCTTTCGATCCCGCAGGGTCAGATGGTCGGCGTCATCGGCCGTTCGGGCGCCGGCAAGTCCACGCTTCTGCGCATGATCAACCGGCTCATCGGCGTGTCGGATGGCGTCATTCGCTTCGAGGGCACGGAGGTTTCGGCCCTTCGCGGAACCGCGCTGCGCAACTGGCAGCGCGACTGCGCCATGATCTTCCAGCAATTCAATCTCGTGCCGCGCCTCGATGTGCTCACCAATGTCCTGCTGGGCCGGCTCAATCACCGTTCCACGCTCCTGAACCTGCTGAACATCTTCTCGGATGAAGAGCGCGCGCAGGCGCTGATGGCGCTGGAGCGTCTTGGCATCGCACAGACCGCCCTGCAACGCGCCGGCACGCTGTCGGGCGGCCAGCAGCAGCGCGTGGCGATTGCCCGGGCGCTGCTGCAGTCGCCGAAAATGATCCTGGCCGACGAGCCGATCGCCTCGCTCGATCCGCTCAACGCGCAGGTGGTGATGGATTCGCTGGCCGACATCAACCGCCGCGAAGGCATGACCGTCATCACCAACCTGCACACGCTCGATACAGCCCGCGCCTATTGCGAGCGGGTCATCGGCATGTCGGCCGGCAAGGTCGTGTTCGACGGCCCTGCCCGCGACCTGACCCCGGAAGCCGTCAAGATGATCTACGGCGTTTCCGAAGGAGAACTGTCCGAGGAAGTCACCTCGACGGCGCTCGGTACCCCGAAAGCCGCGAGAGCGGCCAGCCAATCCACCGGGCATCCGGCTGGCGTGACCCGCCAGCACGAGGTCGCCGGGATCGCCTCGCCCGCGTAACGGGCGCCTTTCTGCTTCAAGCGGACCGGATGGCCCGGTCGAAACAAGGAGAACTCCCATGTTCAAGAAAGTCCTTCTCGCTGCGGCCTCGCTTGCCGCTCTCGTCGCTGCCGCGCCGGCCGGCGCCGAAGACCTCAAGGAATTCCGCATCGGCATTCTGGGCGGTGAAAACGAAGCCGACCGCCTGCGCAACTTCCAGTGCATGGTCGAAAAACTTCCCGAGGTTCTCGGTGTCGAAAAGGTCTCGCTCTTTCCGGCGGCCGACTATGACGGCGTCATTCAGGGCCTGCTGGGAGGAACGCTGGACTATGCCGAACTGGGCGCGTCCGGCTATGCCAAGGTCTATCTCTCCGACCCGAACGCTGTCGAGCCGATCCTGACCACGGTGCAGACCGATGGTTCCACCGGCTACTATTCCGTCATGGTCGCCCGCAAGGATTCCGGCCTGACCAGGCTGGAAGACATGAAGGGCAAGAAGCTCGGCTTCGCCGATCCGGATTCCACCTCCGGCTTCCTGGTCCCCTCCGTCACGCTGCCGGAAGCCATCGGCACTTCGATCAAGGAATACTTCTCCGAGACCGGTTTTGGCGGCGGCCATGAGAACCTCGTTCTCGAAGTCGTCAAGGGCACGTTCGATGCCGGCACGACCTGGGCGTCGGGCGTCGGTGAGTTCAAGGACGGCTACACCTCCGGCAACCTGCGCAAGATGGTCGACAAGGGCATCCTGAACATGGACGACCTCGTTCAGCTCTGGCAGTCGCCGCTGATCCCGAACGGGCCGATCGTCGTGCGCAGTTCGATGGATGCCGACATGAAGACCAGGTTCAAGGACTTCATGATGGGGCTGCCGGAAGGCGATCCGGAGTGCTTCTCCGCCATCCAGGGCGGCGATTACAAGGGCTTCACCGAGGTCAATGCCGACTTCTACAAGGCCATCATCGCGGCCCGCAAGGCCAAGATCGGCTCCTAAGCTTCATCCGACACTTCCATGTGTGCCGCGGACCGCAAGGCCCGCGGCACCATGACGCCAGGGACCAGACACGACATGGCAACCGTTGATAACGTGACACCGCTGTCCGAATCGGCACGCCTCATCGAGGGCCATTGGCGCGAACTGACCGGCCGCCGGCGTCTCTACACCTGGGGCGGACTTGTGGTGGTCCTGGTGGCCCTTTCGGGCTCGCTCTGGTTCGCCAACGAGACCAATGCCGGCAAGTTTTTCGACCGGCTGCCCTATTTCTTCGATTTCTTCATCGACCTGGCGCCGCGCGATGCATTCGAGCCGGTGCGCGCGCTCTTCGATCTTCCCTCGCCCTATGACGACGGCAGTTTCAAATACAATTACCCGGAAGGCCGTGTCGTCCTGACCGACTGGTTCTACATTCCCGAATATTTCTACAAGATGCTCGAGACGCTCAATATCGCGTTGCTCTCGACCCTGATCGGCCTGACGTTCGGTTTCCTGCTTTCCTTTCTCGCGGCGAAGAATCTCAATCCCAACCCCTGGACGCGCGGCGCGGTGCGCCGGCTGATGGAATTCCTGCGCGCCTTTCCGGAAATCGTCATCGCCGGCTTCTTCGTCGCCATCCTGTCCATCGGTCCGATCCCGGCCATCATCGCCGTCTCGATCCATACCATCGGCGCGCTCGGAAAGATGTTCTTCGAGGTGGTCGAGAATGCCGACATGCGCCCGGAAGAGGGTTTGCGCGCCGTCGGCGGCAACTGGGTCGAGCGCGTCGCCTATGGCATCGTTCCGCAGGTCATGCCGAACTTCATGAGCTATTTCCTGCTGCGCCTCGAGATCAACGTGCGCGCATCCACCATCATCGGCGCGGTCGGCGGCGGCGGCATCGGCGAGGCGCTGCGCCTCTCCATCAGCCGCGGCCATGAGGCCAAGACCATCGCCATCATCTTCCTCCTGTTCACCACGATTGTCGCGGTCGACCAGTTTTCCGCCTGGTTGCGCCGCCGCCTCGTGGGCGACCAGGCCTTCGATTTCGGACGCTGAACCCATGACCATGCTCGACGCCACCGACAGGGCGACCGTCATCCGGCGCCATCCGGACGTGTTCCGCACCCGCCCATGGAAACGCTATGGCCCGGCGCTGATGGTGCTGGCCATCGTCCTCTACAGCTTCTATTGCTGGTGGTTCTTCTCCATCGGCGATGCCTTTCGCAAGGCCAATACCGATATCGCCGGCGCCTATCTGGCCGACTGGATTTCATGGGAAGCACGCCCCGTCATCGACATCGAAACCGATGGCGCCATGACGGTGAAATTCCCCCGCTTCTCTCCACTGGGTTCCGATCCGCGGCCCGACTGGCTGGAAGCGGATCGCGAAACGCGGACGCGCACGATCACGAAACAGGCGCCGGCCGCCCGCGCCGGCGCGCTCCACAACAAGATCGCCAACAGTTTCATGGTTCCCGATGCGAAGGGCACAAGGCCTTCGGAGGAACCGGCCATCGGCTTCATGGCGCCTGGCGCCGCGACCGGCAATGCCGGGGTTGCCGAAACCGTGACGGTCACCGAAACGGTGCGCGAGGAAGTGCTCACACGCGCCGTCGTCACCTTCGATGCGGCCGACAAGGTCGAGATCCTGCCCGAGCGCGTCACGGTCAGCCGTGGCGGCAAGACCCTCGTCGTGCGGCTTGGGCCGGGGGACAAGGTATCAGCCGAAGGCCCGCTGCCGGAGTGGGCCGAGCAGAAATACGAGGGCCGCAAGGTCATCGTGCGCTTCGGATTTGCCGGGCGGGCAGAGATCGACCATGACGGGGTCAAGGTCTACAAGCGCTTCCTGGGCTGGGAAAATTTCGTGTTCGATACGCGGTCGGCCTTCTGGGGCAAGTCCTTCGGCGAGGTGATGTCCATGCTCGCATCGGGCGAGCGGGTGAACCCGGATCGCTCCAATCTGGCGCAGGCCTGGAACGACATCCTCTACAATGCCGAATGGCAGCATCTCGATGTCTGGACAAAGCTCCTGCAAACCATTGTCATGGCCTTTGTCGGAACACTGTTCGCGACGGTCCTCGCCTTCCCGCTGGCCTTCGTGGCCGCGCGGAACATCACGCCGAACCGGATCGTGAACCAGGTCATCAAGCGGTTCTTCGATTTCCAGCGCTCCGTCGACATGCTGATCTGGGCGCTCTTCTTCACGCGCGCCTTCGGCCCCGGCCCGCTGGCCGGCATTTCGGCGATCTTCTTCACCGATACCGGCACGCTGGGCAAGCTCTACGCCGAGGCCCTGGAGAACATCGACGACAAGCAGCGCGAGGGCGTGCGCTCGGTCGGCGCCGCGCCGCTGCTGGTGCAGCGCTTCGGCGTCATGCCTCAGGTTCTCCCGGTTTTCCTGTCGCAATCGCTCTACTTCTGGGAGTCGAACACACGTTCGGCGACGATCATCGGCGCCGTCGGGGCCGGCGGCATCGGTCTGAAGCTCTGGGAGGCCATGCGCACGAACCAGGATTGGGAAAACGTGGCCTATATGGTCATCCTCATTCTGGCCGTGGTCTATGTCTTCGACAGCGTCTCCAACGCCCTGCGCTCGCGCCTGATCGGGGAAAACGCGCGATGACGGTGACGCTTCGTCAAGCTGTCATGCAAATCACCTATCCGGGCGCAAACCCGGAAGGAGCATGACCATGATGCGCTATGCGATCTATTTCACGCCGCCGCACGACGACCCGCTCACCCGTGTCGCCGTCAACTGGCTGGGCCGCGACGCCTTTACCGGCCAGCCGGTCGCAGTGCCGTCTATCGGCTCGATGGAGCAGGCCGAGATCGCATTCCATACCGCTGCACCCCGCCGCTACGGCTTTCACGCCACGCTGAAAGCGCCGTTCCGGCTTGCCGCCGACACCAGCGAGGCGCAGCTTGTCGCCGCATTCGACGCCTTTTGCGCCAGCCGTGCCGCCTTCTTCGTGCCGAAGCTGGAAATCCGGCAGCTTGACGGCTTCTTCGCCCTGGTGCCGGCAGAGCCGCATGGCGACCTCAATGCCCTTGCCGCCGATTGCGTGCGTGCGTTCGACCGCTTCCGCGCGCCGCTCGGCGAGGACGAGGCGGCACGCCGGCAGACCGAGCGAATGCAACCCCGCGAGCTGCGCTATCTGCAGCAATGGGGCTACCCCTATGTGTTCGACGCCTTCCGCTTCCACATGACCCTCACCGGGCGCGTTCCGCCCGGGGAAGCCGACCGCATGCGCCGGACGCTGGCCGAATTCCTCGGCCCGATCCTCCAGGAGCCCGTCGAGGTCGCCAACCTTGCCCTTTTCGTCGAGCCGGAGCCCGGCGCGCCCTTCATCGTTCACCGCATGCGCGCGTTTGGCGCCGCGCAGGAAAGAAAGTCTGCCTGACATGGCCAGAGAATTCGTCCTCACCAATGCCCGCATCGTTCTGGAAAACGACATCCTGAGCGGCTCCGTTCTCATCCGCGACGGCCTGATCGCCGATGTCAGCGAAGGTGCCGTGGCGGGTGGCGAGGACATGGATGGCGACTATCTGTTGCCCGGCCTGGTCGAATTGCACACCGACCATCTCGAAGCGCATTATTCGCCGCGTCCGGGCGTGCGCTGGAACGTGACCTCGGCCATTCAGGCCCATGATGCGCAGGTCGCGGCCTCGGGCATTACCACCGTGTTCGATTGCCTGCGCATGGGGGCCGATGAAGACAGCGGCTTTGCCCGGGGCGAAATGCGGACCCTGGCCGATTCGCTCGCGCAGGCCACCGCGCAGGACCGTCTGCGCGCGGACCATCGCATTCATCTGCGCTGCGAGGTTTCGGCCGCCGATGTCCTCGATCACTTCGAGGATTTCCGCACCGATCCCATGGTTGGCCTGGCCTCGCTCATGGATCATGCGCCCGGGCAGCGGCAGTTCCGGACCATGGATCAATACGTGCTCTACTACAAGGAGAAGCGCGGCCTTTCCGACGCGGCCTTCGCCGATTTCGTCAAGCGCCGCCAGGAGCAGTCCGCGCGCTATTCCGGACCGCATCGCGAGGCAATCGCACAAGCCTGCCGCGAGCGGTCCATCGCGCTGGCCAGCCATGACGATGCCACGCTGGACCACGTGGCCGAGGCATGCGAGGCGGGAGCCAGGGTGGCCGAATTCCCCACCAGCCTGGAAGCCGCGCGGGCCAGTCACGAAGCCGGTCTCGGCGTGCTCATGGGCGCGCCCAATGTGGTGCGCGGCAAATCCCATTCGGGCAACATTTCCGCCCGCGATCTTGCCAGGGAAGGCGTCCTTGATATCCTGTCGTCCGATTATGTGCCGTTCAGCCTCATCCATGCACCGTTCACGCTGGCTGACGAGATGGAAGCGGTTTCGCTGCCGAGTGCCATCGCCATGGTGACGGCAAATCCGGCCCGTCAGGTCGGCCTCGAAGACCGCGGACGGATCGCGACGGGGCTGCGCGCCGATCTCGTCCGCCTGCGGCGGAACGACGAGGTACCGGTCGTGCGTACCGTGTGGCGCGAAGGCCGAAGGGTGGCGTGAGGGCGAAAGCGGAAGGCGCGGCGATGCAGGGACGTCTCGTCGTCATTGCCGGCCCGAGCGGTTCGGGCAAGGACACGCTGATCGACTGGCTGCGCGGCCATGTCGATCCGGCTTCGCGCATCCTTTTCGTTCGCCGGGCGATCACCCGCCCCGCCGATGCCGGCGGCGAGGCCCATGAAGCCATGACGCCGGAGCAGTTTTCCGTGGCCGAACGCAGCGGCGCGTTCTGCGTGACCTGGGAAGCGCATGGCCTGTCCTACGGCATACCGGCGGGCACGCTGGATCATGTGCGCAAGGGCGGAACCGCGGTCGTCAACGGGTCGCGGCAGGCATTGCCCCGCATCCGGGCCATTTTTGACAATGTACTTGTCATTCTTCTGACCGTCGATCCGGCAGAACTCCTCCGCCGGCTCGGTGAACGGGGCCGCGAAAGCGAGGCGGAAATCCGCGAACGCATGGCGCGCGCGCGCCTCGAAACCGCCGCAGACGGCGAGGCCGTGGAGATCGACAACAGCGGCCCGGTCGAGGCGGCCGGACGCCGCGTCCTGGCCCTCGTGGAACAATCTGCCGGCCTGCCCGGCTAGAAAACGCAACCCACCGCACCGTCGGCGGGCGTTTGGCCGGAACCGTCACATGGCTGCAACGCAAATCGGCTCTAAGGCTGCCAGCACAGCCAGAGACCGAGCCATGACCATGACCAAGCCGGCAAAATATCGCACCCTCTTCCTTTCGGACGTTCATCTGGGAACGCCCGACTGCCAGGCGCCGATGCTTCTGGATTTCCTTCGAGAGCATGACGCCGAAACCATCTACCTGGTCGGCGACATCGTCGATTGCTGGCGCATGAAACGCAAGGGCTTCTACTGGCCGCAAAGCCACAATGACGTTGTCCAGAAACTGTTGCGCAAGGGGCGGGCCGGCGCGCGCATCGTCTATGTGCCGGGCAATCATGACGAGGTGCTGCGGGAGTACCAGGGCGTCCATTTCGGCGGCATCGAGGTGCGCGACCGCGATATCCACGTGACGGCCGACGGAAAGCGCCTTCTCGTCATCCACGGTGACCAGTTCGACATGGTCGTCCTGAACCACAAGTGGCTGGCGCATCTGGGCGACTGGGCCTATGGCGCGGCTATGTGGGCCAACAAGTGGCTCAACCGCGGCAGGCGCCTTCTGGGCATGGAATACTGGTCGATCTCCAAATGGGCCAAGCTGAAGGTCAAGCGCGCCGTCAACTATATCGGCGACTTCGAGACGGTGCTGGCAGAGGAAGCCCGCAAGGACGGTGCCGACGGCATCGTCTGCGGCCACATCCACCATGCGGCCAGCGAGATGATCGGCGACGTCCACTACCTCAACACCGGTGACTGGGTGGAAAGCTGCACGGCCATCGTGGAGCACAATGACGGCCGGCTGGAGATCATCGACTGGGCACGCATCGCCGCCGGACGGGCAAGGGCCGCCGGTGCCGGTCAGACGCATGATGGCGAGCCCGCCACCGCCGCCACGGCCGCCCGCCGCGCGGCCTGACCAGACATTTCCGGGAAAGGGACATGCCATGACCGACGCCACCGCACTGACCGTAGGCAAGCGGCTGGGTGAAGCCGTTCACCAGAATCCTGCGCTGTCGCTGGACGGCCTGCTGGAGCGGATCTTTTCCCGCGCCTTTCGCGGGCTCGTCTACCCGCAGATCTGGGAAGACCCGGTCGTGGACATGGAAGCCCTCGACATCCGGCCGCATCACGAGATGGTCTGCATCGCCTCGGGTTCGTGCAACGTCCTGTCCTATGTGACAGCCGGTCCCCGCTCGATCACCGCCGTCGATCTGTCGCCCGCCCATGTGGCGCTCGGCCGCCTCAAGATTGCCGCCGCACTCCATCTGCCCGGTCCGGGCGATTTCATGCGCTTTTTCGGCCATGGCGACGACCCGGTGAACGTCATCGCCTATGAACGCTTCATTGCCGACAACCTGGATCGCCAGACCCGTGACTGGTGGGAACGGCGCGGGCTGGATGGCCGCCGCCGCATTTCCATGTTCGCCCGCGGCTTCCATCGGCAGGGCCTTCTTGGCCGCTTCATCTTCGCAGGGCACATGCTGGCCCGGCTGCATGGCGTCGACCCGCGCGACCTGACCGCATGCACGACGCTGGAAGAACAGGCGCGCTTCTTCGAGGAGAAGCTGTCGCCGCTCTTCGACCGCCCATTCGTGCGTTTCCTGACCTCGCGCCGCGCCTCGCTGTTCGGCCTGGGCATACCTCCGGCGCAGTACGAGGCGCTGGCCGGCCCGGATGGCGACATGGCCGAAGTGCTGCGGGAACGCACACGCAAGCTGGCCTGCGGCTTTCCGCTGTCAGACAACTACTTCGCCTGGCAGGGCTTCGCCCGTGGCTATGACCGGGGCGCCGGCGCTTCTTTGCCGCCCTATCTGGAACGTGCGAAATTCCGCGCCCTGCGCGCCAATGCCCGCTGTGTCAGGGTGCTGAACGAGAGCGTGACCGACCACCTGCGCGCCCTTCCGGCTGCCTCGCGCCACGCCTATGTGCTGCTGGACGCACAGGACTGGATGACGGATCGCCAGCTCAACGACCTCTGGAGCGAAATCACGCGGACCGCGGCGACCGGCGCGCGGGTGATCTTCCGGACTGCCGCCGAACCGACGCTGCTGCCTGGCCGCGTCGACGATGCGATCCTGTCGCAATGGACTTACCGGGAATCGCAATCGGAAGACCTGACCCGGCGCGACCGCTCGGCCATCTATGGCGGCTTTCATCTCTATGTGAAGGAGCGCTGACATGGAAAACGCGGTTGCCGGCCACGCCGCGCTCATGGATGGCGTCTATCGCTACCAGCGCCACGTCTATGACGTGACGCGCAAGTTCTATCTGCTGGGCCGCGATCACCTGATCGGCAAACTGCAACCGCCGGCCGGCGGAAGCGTGCTCGAAATCGGCTGCGGAACGGGGCGCAACCTGGCGGCGGCGGCCGCGCGCTACCCTTGCGCCCAACTCTACGGCATCGACATTTCCGCCGAAATGCTCAAGTCGGCCGGCCGCACACTGGCGCGAAGCGGCGCCATGGCGCGCACACGGCTGGCGCTTGGCGATGCCACCGCGCTCGATCCGCAACGCCATTTCGGTGTCGACCTCTTCGACCGTGTGTTCATTTCCTATTCCCTGTCCATGATACCGGATTGGGAGAGCGCGCTTGGACAGGCCGCCCTCGTTCTCAAGCCGGGTGGCAGCCTGCATGTGGTCGATTTCGGTCAGCAGGAAGAACTGCCGGCCTGGTTCAAGATGGCATTGCATGCCTGGCTGGCACGCTTCCACGTGACGCCGAGGGCCACGCTGCACCAGGAAATCCGGCGCGCGGCACGCGCGATTGGCGGAACCCAGCACTTCCAGCCGCTTTACCGGGACTATGCCCGCTACGGCATGATCCGCCGCGCGACCTGAGACAGCCGCCGTGCGCGATTGGCATGGATCTGCCAAGACGTTCCATGGCTGGCAGCGAGCATCCGCCGCCGGATGCAATGCTGTAGAAAATACCGGCGATCAAGCGACCGGTGCGAGCACGGGATGCCTCCACGCCAAGTCAAAACGGGCAAGGACGTCGGTTGAATCCACGTCCCTTCCTGATAATCAGGCAAAAACAATGATTGACCGGAAGGAATGGCGGTGAGAGAGGGATTCGAACCCTCGATACGGTTTCCCGTATACACGCGTTCCAGGCGTGCGCCTTCAACCACTCGGCCACCTCACCCTGTTGATCGTCACCCCGGCGGTTGAACCCGGGCGGGGGCTTTGTGCCGCCCCCCCTGACCGGCGCGGACTATAGCCAGAAAGTGCCGCCGTTCAACCGTTAAATGAAGGCTGGATGACGAATTTTCAACCGCCTGTCGCCACTGCACCCTTGCCGCGCCTTGCGGACCGGCATGACGGTTGCCGCGCCCCGCAATCGCACCAGTCCATCGCCTTTGCTGCCCGCATCGGCCGGGCGGACAATTGCCCCACAGGCCGCCTTGCACTATGGCTCTTGCCAAGGCGCCTCTGGCGGCGCGAACCTGCAGGGAGCTTCCATGCTTCGATTCCTGAACCGTCTTGTCGCCCTGTTGTGCCTGGCCGTGGCCTGCATCATGGGCATTCTCGACCTTGCCCGTTCGCTGGCCGCAAACCGGGCCGTTCTCACGCCGCTCATGCACAGCTGGACCGAGACGTCACCCGGCACCCTGGCAGGCTTGCGGGAAACAGTGCTGGCCCATGCACCGGCCGGGGTCTGGGATCCCGGCATCGTCACCATTTTGAACCTGCCGGGTTTCGTCGTCTTCGCCGCCCTTGCGCTCGTCTTCCATGCCCTGGGCTACCGCCCGCCGCGCCGTGTCGGCGGCCGCTTCGCCCGCGACGTCTGAGCGCGCAGCCCCTACGGAGAAGAACCGGACATGCATTTCCTGGGAAACATGCTCAACAAGCAGCTTCACATGCCCAAGCCGGAAGACGCGCTGAAGGGGCGCGCCGAACCGCAGGCAACCGCGGCATCGCATTTCGTCAACGGGCGCGACCTGCACGCACCGGCCCCGGAAGGCCTTGAAACGGTCTTCTTCGCCATGGGCGCCTATTGGGCCGTGGAGCGGCTGTTCTGGCAGCAACCCGGCGTCTGGATCACCGCGGCGGGATACATGGGCGGCTACACACCGAACCCGACCCAACAGGAAGTCGCCACCGGCATGACCGGCCATGCCGAGACGGTCAAGGTGGTCCACGACCCCGAGGCCATGCCCCTGGCCGGCCTCCTGCGGCTGTTCTGGGAGAACCACGATCCCACCCAACTCAACCGGCAGGGCCGGGATATCGGCACGCGGTACCGTTCGGCAATCTTCACGACGACCGACGCCCAGCAGGACGCGGCGCTCGCCTCACGCGAGACCTATGCACAAGCCCTGGCGCCGGTCCACTCGGGAAAAATCGTAACGGAAATCCGCCCGGCCGCGCCGTTCTATTTCGCCGGGGAGGAGCACCAGCAATATCTGGCGCGCAACCCTTCCGGCACCGCGACGCTGCGCGGGACCGGTGTGCCCTACCCTGCCGCCGTGGGGGCGTGACGCCGCTCAAGCCTTGTTCTGGCTCGATTTTTTCTACCGTCTGGTCAACATTGTAGGTGTCAAGGCGTGGTTTCCGTGCAAGGATGCTTATCCAGGCGCGGCAAGACCCGCCTTCCGGGCGTGGCCGCTTGTCCGGGCGGCCCGGCTTGAACAAGAACCAACCGACAGGGTGCGAACACATGAAGCGTATGATTATGGGCCTTCTGGCCGCCACAGCGATGACTGCCTCGGCCTATGCCGCGGAAATCGATCCGGCGATCATCTACGATCTGGGAGGAAAATTCGACAAGTCCTTCAATGAATCGGCCTATAACGGCGCCGAGAAGTTCAAGGAAGAAACCGGCATCGCCTATCGCGAATTCGAGATCCAGAACGATGCCCAGCGCGAGCAGGCCCTGCGCAAGTTCGCCGAGGATGGCAACAATCCCATCGTGATGGCCGGCTTCTCCTGGGCCGCGGCACTCGAAAAGGTGGCTGCGGAATTTCCCGATACCCAGTTCACCATCATCGACATGGTCGTGGATGCGCCGAACGTCCGCTCCGTCGTCTACAAGGAACATGAAGGCTCCTATCTGGTCGGTGTCATGGGCGCCATGAAATCGGAGACCAAGAAGGTCGGCTTCATCGGCGGCATGGATATTCCGCTGATCCGCAAGTTCGGCTGCGGCTATGTCGGCGGCGCCAAGGCGGCCGGCGCCACCGAGGTGATCCAGAACATGACAGGCGACACGCCGGCTGCCTGGAACGATCCCACCAAGGGCGGCGAGATCGCCAAGAGCCAGATTGCCCAGGGCGCGGACGTCATCTACGCCGCCGCCGGCGGCACGGGCATCGGCGTGCTTCAGGCGGCTGCCGACGAAGGCAAGTACGGCATCGGTGTCGATTCCAACCAGAACGGCCTGCAGCCCGGCCATGTGCTGACCTCCATGCTCAAGCGCGTCGATGTCGCCGTCTACAATGCCTTCATGGATTCCAAGAACGATGCCTTCTCCACCGGCGTCAATGTTCTCGGGCTGGCGGAAGGCGGCGTCGACTATGCGATGGACGAGAACAACAAGGATCTCGTTACCGAGGACATGCTCAAGGCCGTGGAAGATGCCAAGGCGAAGATCATCGCCGGCGAAATCCAGGTCCACGACTACATGTCGGATGAATCCTGCCCCTATTGATGATCGGCTCTGCTGCCGTTTCGCTTGAACGCAGACGCCCGGCTTCGAGAGCCGGGCGTTTTCCTTTCCTCAGTCGTGCCGAAAGGGCGGGGCGCGGGTCCGGGGCGACCGGCCGTCACCAGTGCGGCGGCTTGTCCACCGGAATCTCCGGCTGAACGGCCTGTTCCACGGTCAGGAAGCGGCGGATCAGTTCATCCATCTTGGCCCGCTGGCTTTCCACCACCTTCCATTGTTCGGCCAATTGCGCGGAAAGTTCCTCGTTGGCCCGCTCCAGTTCGGCCACGCGCATTTCCAGTTCGGTGATGCGGTCCTCGGGTGTGGTCATGCCGGGGTGTCCGCCAGCGCAGTTTCCAGCAGCGCGCGCAGGGGCGCGTTGAGCGGCATTGGCCGGCGGCTCGCCTTGTCCACATAGACATGCACGAAACGGCCTTCGGCAGCAGCCGCGACCTCGTCATTGCGAAACAGGCCGATCTCGTAGGTCACTGCGGATGTGCCAAGCTGTGCAATCCGGATGCCGGCGGTCACCACGTCGGGAAAGGCCATTTCGGCAAAGTAGCGGCAGCCGGTTTCCACGACGAGACCGACCTGGTCGCCGTGATGGATGTCCAGCACGCCGGCCTCGATCAGCCAGCCGTTCACCGCCGTGTCGAACAGCGCGTAGTGCACCACGTTGTTCATATGGCCGTAGACGTCATTGTCCGACCAGCGCGTGGTGATCGTGCGGAATGCCTTGTAGGCGTCGCGGGAGGAAGGCGCGGGCTTGCTCATCTCACCACGCCGCCCGGTAGATTGCCAGGGCATCGGCTTCCAGCACATCGCGCGGATTGTTGACCAGAAGGCGCGTCTGCTTCATCGCATCCGCCGCCATCTGCTCCAGGTGCTCCTCGCCGATCCCCACCTCGCGCAGTTTCGTCTGCAGGCCGAGTTTCTGCGAAAGACCCGCCAGCCGCTCGATGAAGGCGGCACAGGTCGCCTGGCTGCCTCCTTCCTGGCCAAGGTCCGGAAAGGCGCAGGGCGCCAGTTCCGCATAGAGCCGCTCCGATCCGTTCACCGTGTCGGCCGCATTGAAGCGCAGCACATGCGGCAGCACCAGGGCGTTGGACAGGCCGTGCGGGACATGGAATATGCCGCCGATGGGATAGGCCAGCGCATGCACCGCCGCCACCGGCGAATTGGCGAAGGCCTGCCCCGCGAGCATGGACCCGAGCAGCATGGCGGAACGCGCTTCCATGTTGCGCCCGTTGAAGACCGCTTCCTCGATATTGGCGCCCAGGAGTTCCAGCGCCTGGCGGGCGATCATGCGCGACAGCGGATTGTTGTTGGCGTTTCTCGAGGCATAGGCCTCGATGGCGTGAACCATGGCGTCCACCCCGGTTGCGGCGGTGATGTGGGCCGGCAGGCCCGCTGTCAGTTCCGCATCCAGAATGGCGATGTCGGGCAGGATGACAGGCGAGGAAACGCCGCGCTTCTCGTCATTCTCCACCGTGATGATGGAAACCGGCGTGACCTCCGAACCCGTTCCGGCGGTGGTGGGAACGAGGACCAGCGGCAGGCGCGGCCCCTTCGCATTGCCCACGCCCCAGGCTTCGTCGATGTCTTCGCCCGAACCGGCCAGCAGTGCGGCCAGCTTGGCAATATCGAGCGACGAACCGCCGCCGAAGCCGACAACGCCGGTGACGCCGGCTTCGCGGGCGGCCTGCGCCGCCGCCATCAGGGTGGCGCGGGAGGGATCGGCCTCGACCTTGTCGTAGACCGTCACGGCATGGCCCGACCGCTTGAGCGATTCGATGGCCGGATCGCACAGGCCGAGCGCCCGAAGCCCCGGATCGGTGACCAGCAGCACGCTGGTTCCGAGCAGCCCGCCGGCGATGTCGGCCAGATCGGCAGCGGCACCATTGCGGAAAACGATGCTCCTGGTGGTGTTGAAAGTGAACGGGTTCATGGGCCTCCTCCTTCGCGCAAGGGAAATTGACAAGGGCGCGAATAAATGTCGAGACTAAAGGGAAAGGACCGGCCCCTTGTCCCGTCGATTCACATGGGTAAAGGCCGGCGCAAGGAAGGGGATCGGGGCGAAATGTCTGCGCCAGCCATCGAACTGACCGGCATCAACAAGAGTTTCGGCCCCGTCAAGGCCAATCGCGACATCAACCTGACGGTCGAGAAGGGAACCATTCACGGCATCATCGGCGAGAACGGCGCGGGAAAATCCACGCTGATGTCGATCCTTTACGGGTTCTACCAGGCCGATTCGGGTTCCATCCGCGTCAATGGCGCGCCGGCAGCCATCAACACTCCCAACGATGCCATCGCCACCGGCATCGGCATGGTGCATCAGCATTTCATGCTGGTGCAGAATTTCACCGTTCTGGAAAACGTGATGCTCGGCGCGGAAGGCCGGCAGATGCTGACCGGCGCCATAGCCGACGCGCGTGCCGAATTGCGCCGCCTTGAAGAGACCTATGCGCTGGAAGTCGATACCGAGGCCGTCATCGAGGAATTGCCCGTCGGCCTGCAACAGCGCGTGGAAATCCTCAAGGCGCTGTATCGCGGCGCCGAGATCCTCATTCTCGACGAGCCGACAGGCGTGCTGACGCCGGCGGAGGCCGACCACCTGTTCCGGGTGCTCGCGCAATTGAAGGAGCAGGGCAAGACGATCGTGCTCATCACGCACAAGCTGCGCGAGATCATGGCCATTACCGACAATGTCTCGGTGATGCGCCAGGGCACCATGGTCGCAACCCGCAAGACCGCAGAGACGAGCGTGGAGGAACTGGCCGAGCTGATGGTGGGCCGGCGTGTCCTGCTGCGCGTGGAAAAGGGCCCGGCCAGGCCGGGCGCGGTCAAGCTGGCGGTCGAGGGACTGACCGTGCGCGACAGGCGCGGCGTCACCATGGTCGATGACGTCTCCTTCGAGGTAAGGGCCGGCGAGATCGTCGGCATTGCGGGCGTGGCCGGCAACGGCCAGTCGGAACTGATCGAGGCCATAGCCGGCATGCGCCGGGCGGTGTCGGGGCGCGTCCTTCTCGATGGCCTGCCGATCCATGTCACCGGCGCCGCCGATCCGGCGGAACTGCGCCGCCGGGGCCTCGCCCATGTGCCGGAAGACCGCCACTATACGGGCCTTGTCCTGCCCTTCGAGGAGGCGGAGAACTCGATCCTTGGCTATCACGGCCAGGCGAAATACCTGAAGGGTCCGTTTCTCGACATCGACGCCATCCGCAAGGATGCCGCCGCCAAGATCGAGGCCTATGACATCCGCCCGCCGAACTGCCGCCTGAAATCGGCGAATTTTTCCGGCGGCAACCAGCAGAAGATCGTGCTGGCGCGCGAGATGGAGCAGGATCCGGCAGTGCTCGTCGTCGCCCAGCCGACGCGCGGCGTTGATGTGGGGGCCATCGAGTTCATCCACCGGCGCATCATCGAAATGCGCGATGCGGGCAAGGCGGTGCTGCTCGTCTCCGTGGAACTGGACGAGATCCGCTCGCTTTCGGACCGTATCCTGGTCATGTTCGCCGGGCGGATTGCCGGCGAGCGCGGGCCGGACGCCACCGAAGGCGAACTCGGCCTGCTGATGGCCGGCGTGACCGAGGGGCAGGAGGCCGCCGAATGAAGGGGGCGGACGAACTGCCCGCGGACATCCTGACGAAATACGAGGTCCTCGACTGGCGCAATGCCATCGCCATCCTGTCCACCGTGCATGAAGAGGCGTTCGGGGAAGTCCTCGACGTGCTTGCGCGTTTCCAGTTGCGTTTCAGTTCGATAGCCACGGGCGGCGGCAACAAGTCGCCGGTCTCCCGCTTCATCGACAGCGAACTCTATGCCCGCGGCTGGACGGAAAAATCCTTCGACACCGCCATCGTGGTCGATGGCGAGATCGCGCCCTCGCCAACGCACAGCGTGGATTGCGTCAAGGGGCGGGTGGCGCTGGAGGTGGAATGGAACAACAAGGATCCGTTCTTCGACCGCGATCTCAACAATTTCCGGTTGCTCTACGACTTGCGAATCATCGATGCCGGGCTGATCGTCACGCGGGCGACCAGTCTTGAAACGGTGCTCAAGACGGCCGGCCGCTCGGCCACGACCTATGGAAAAGCCACCACGCACACCGAAAAACTGTTTCCCAAGATCATCGGCGGCGGCGCGGGCGGATGTCCTGTGCTAGTGTTCGGCATCAAACCGGAAGCCTATATCGATGACAGATGAGACCCTTGACACAATCGTTGATTTCGCGAGCAAGCTGCGGGGTCAGAAATTCCGGACCATCCTGGCCGATCCGCCTTGGCGGTTCCTGAACCGGACCGGAAAAGTGGCGCCAGAACACCGCCGGCTGAACCGCTACGGCACGATGAGCACGCATGAGATCTGCGAATTGCCGGTGGCCGAGATCCTCGAACCGACGGCCCATCTCTACCTCTGGACGCCGAACGCGCTGCTGCCGGAGGCGCTGCAGGTCATGCAGGCATGGGGCTTCGAGTACAAGTCCAACATCGTCTGGCACAAGGTGCGCAAGGACGGCGGCTCGGACGGCCGCGGCGTCGGCTTCTATTTCCGCAACGTGACCGAGCTGATCCTGTTCGGCGTGCGCGGCAAGAACGCCCGCACACTTGCCCCCGGCCGCAGCCAGGTCAACTACATGGCATCGCGCAAGCGCGAGCATTCGCGCAAGCCGGATGAGCAATACAGCCTGATCGAAAGCTGTTCGCCCGGGCCGTATCTGGAACTGTTTGCGCGCGGGACGCGCCCCGGCTGGACCTATTGGGGCAATCAGGCGGACGAGGACTACGAGCCTTCGTGGAAAACCTACAGCTACAACTCGGCCACGGATGAGGATGAGAAAAACCATCTCTACCGGCGCCGGACAGCAGCGGAATGACCTATGGCGACACCTTACGCGAAACTGCCGGCATGGGCGGATTACGGCCTCATCCCGCTGATCAACCTGACAGTCGCCTTCCTCGTTTCGGGCCTTGTCGTGCTGCTGGCGGGCGAAAACCCGTTCAAGGCGGCGAGCATCCTGGTTTCCGGCGCCTTCGGATCGGGCTCGGGCATCGGCTATACGCTGTTCTACGCAACCAATTTCATCTTTACCGGCCTCGCCGTCGCCGTGGCGTTCCATTGCGGCCTGTTCAATATCGGCGGTGAAGGCCAGGCCTATATCGCGGGTCTCGGGGTGGCGCTGGTCTGCCTGGCTTTCGATACGGTCTTTCCCTGGTGGATCAACTTCCCGCTGGCCATCCTGGCCTCGGCGGCCATTGGCGGGCTTTGGGCCTTCATTCCAGCCGTGCTGCAGGCCCGGCGCGGCAGCCATATCGTCATCACGACGATCATGTTCAATTTCATCGCGGCCTCGGTGATGGTCTACCTTCTGGTCGGGCCGCTGAAGCCGCTGGGTTCCATGGCACCGCAGACGCGCACCTTCGAGGCGGCCGCCCACCTGCCCAAGCTCGACTGGCTGATCACCATGTTCGGCTTCAAGCTGCGTTCCACGCCGCTCAACCTGTCCTTCGTCCTGGCGCTGGTGATGAGTTTCGTGGTCTGGCTGGTGATCTGGCGCACCAGGCTGGGCTACGAGATCCGCACCCAGGGTTTCTCGCCGCGCGCCGCGCGCTATGCCGGCGTCTCCGAAACGCGCATCATCGTCATTACCATGATGATCTCCGGCGCCCTGGCGGGCATGATGGCGCTCAACCCGGTCATGGGCGACCAGCACCGCCTGCAACTGGATTTCGTCACCGGCGCCGGCTTTGTCGGCATCGCGGTGGCGCTGATGGGACGCTCGCATCCCGCAGGGATCATTCCGGCCGCCATTCTCTTCGGCATGCTCTACCAGGGCGGGGCGGAACTGGCCTTCGAGATGCCCAATATCAGCCGTGACATGATCGTCATCATCCAGGGCCTTGTGATCCTGTTTGCCGGTGCGCTGGAAAACCTGTTCCGCCCCGCGGTCCAGGCGTTTTTCGGGCGTGTGATGCAGGAGGATGTGCGCGCCGCGCCGATCGCCAGCGGGGAGAGCCACTGATGGACTGGCACCTTTATCTCGGTCTCAACGTCCTCGACTCGACCATCCGCATTTCCGCCCCGCTGCTGCTGGCCTGCCTCGCCGGCCTTTATTCCGAGCGCTCCGGCGTTTTCGACATCGGCCTGGAGGGCAAGATGCTGGCCGGCGCCTTTGCCGGCGCGGCAGCGGCCACTGCCTTCGGTTCGGCATGGATCGGCCTGCTCTTCGCCATTGTCGTGTCGGTCTGTTTCGCCCTGATCCACGGCTTTGCCTCGATCACCGCGCGCGGCAACCAGATCGTTTCCGGCGTGGCCATCAACTTCATCGCCGCCGGCGGCGCCGTCATCCTGGGCCAGGCGTGGTTCAAGCAGGGCGGACGCACGCCGTCGCTGGTCGGTGAGGAGCGCTTCGCCTCCTGGACCCTGCCCTTTGCCGACAGCCTCGCCGGCGTTCCGGTGCTCGGCCCCGTCTATCGCGAGCTCGTTTCCGGGCATTACCTGCTGGTCTATGTCGCCTTCCTGATGGTGCCGGTGACCTGGTGGGTTCTCTTCCGCACCCGATTCGGCCTGCGCCTTCGCGCCGTCGGCGAGAACCCGGCCGCCGTGGACACGGCCGGCATTTCCGTCACCTTCCTGCGCTACCGCGCCGTGATGATCACCGGCGTGCTTTGCGGGCTTTCCGGCGCCTATCTCTCGGTCGCGCAGAATGCCGGCTTCGTGAAGGACATGACGGCGGGCAAGGGCTTCATCGCGCTGGCCGCGCTGATCTTTGCCAAGTGGCGGCCGGTCAATGCCATGTTCGCCTGCCTCCTGTTCGGCTATCTCGAAGCGCTGGGCATCTCGCTTCAAGGCAAGCCGCTGCCGCTCATCGGCACCGTGCCGGTGCAGTTCATGCAGGCGCTGCCCTACATCCTGACGGTGATCCTGCTGGCCGGCTTCATCGGCAAGGCCATTCCGCCGCGCGCCGGCGGTGTGCCCTATGTCAAGGAGCGCTGACATGGCCACCGACCTCTTCGCCGCGGCGCGCAATGCGATGGCGCGGGCGCATGTGCCCTATTCGAAATTCCCCGTCGGCGCGGCCCTGCGCACCGCCGACGGCAACATTCATGCCGGCGCCAATATCGAGAATGTCTCCTTTCCGGAAGGCTGGTGCGCCGAAACCACAATGCTCGGGCATTACGTCATGGCCGGAGGCGGCGAGATCGCGGAAATCTGCGTCGTGGCGGAAAAGATGGATCGCATCACGCCCTGCGGCGGCTGCCGCCAGCGCCTGGCCGAGTTTGCCGGACCGCAGACACGGATCTACCTGTGCGACCAGTCCGGCATTGTCGAGGAAATGACCATGGCGGACATGCTTCCGCGTGCTTTCGATACCGAGGCGGTGCGATGAACCATTCCGTCGACATCCTTGTGGAACGCCTGAACGGCCTGACGCCGCGCATCGCCTTCGTGCTCGGCTCCGGCCTCGGCACGCTTGTCGAGGGCGTGGAGAATGCCATTCGCATCCCCTATGGCGACCTGCCGGGCTTTCCCAAAAGCGGGGTGACCGGCCATGCCGGGGAAGTGGTGGCGGGTCATCTGGGCGGCGTCCCGGTGCTCATGCTGTCGGGCCGCAGCCACTATTACGAACACGCCAATGCCGCGGCCATGCGGCCCGCGCTGGAAGCGCTGCAGGGCCTTGGCATCAAGCGCATCGTCCTCACAAATGCCGCCGGATCACTGGAAGAGAGCCTGCCGCCGGGCTCGGTCATGCTGATCGAGGATCACATCAACTTTTCCGGCTCCAATCCGCTTTTTCACGAGCCGACCGACCGTCGTTTCGTCGGCATGACGGAGGCCTATGACAAGACCATGCGCGCAGCCATCGAAACGGCGGCGCAGGCCGAAGGCATCGCGCTTGGCAAGGGCGTCTACATGTGGTTTTCCGGCCCGTCTTTCGAGACGCCGGCGGAAATCCGCATGGCCCGAATCCTGGGCGCCACTGCCGTCGGCATGTCCACCGTGCCGGAAGTCATCCTTGCCCGCTTCCTGGGCCTGCGTGTCGCCGCCTGTTCGGTGATCACCAATCATGCCGCCGGCATGACGGGCGCGGAACTGTCGCACCAGGAAACCAAGGACATGGCGCCGGAAGGTGGCCGCAAGCTTGCCGCGATCCTCACCCGCGCCCTGGCGCAAGGAGACCTGAATGGCTGAAGACACGGATGCGGCCCTTGCCGCCCGGCTGATATCCTGCCTCGATCTTACCGAACTCGGTGATGCCTGCACCGGCGCCGATGTCGACCGGCTGCTGGATCGCGCGGTGACGCCGGCAGGCCCGGTGGCCGCGGTCTGCGTCTGGCCGCGCTTCGTCGCCCGATGCCGCGACCGTCTGGCCGGCACCGGCATCCGCATCGCCACCGTCGTCAATTTTCCGCATGGCAGCGAGCACTTCGAAGACGCGCTGGAAGAGACCCGCCGTGCGATCGCCGATGGCGCGGACGAGATCGACATGGTGATCAGCCGGTCGAGGATCCCCGGCGAGCCGGATTTCGTGAGCCGACAGGTGGCCGCCTTCGTCGCGGCTGCTGGCGCCCACCCGGTCAAGGCGATCCTGGAGAGCGGGGAAATGAAGGACGACGGCGACGTCCGCGCCGCTGCCCGTGCGGCCATTGCCGGCGGCGCGCGATTCATCAAGACATCGACCGGCAAGACCCCGCACGGCGCCTCGCTCGATGCGGCCCGTGTCATGCTGGAGGAAATCCGCGCATCCGGCAGGCCGGTCGGCCTGAAGCCCTCGGGCGGCGTGCGGACACTGGCCGACGGCAAGGCCTATCTCGATCTGGCGGCCGGGATCATGGGGCCGGACTGGGCGACGCCGCAGACCTTCCGAATCGGCGCCTCGGGCATCCTTTCCGATCTTCTGGCCCATGCCGGGGCGGGCGGCGAGGCCGGCGCCGGCGAAGGCTACTGATGCTCACCCGCGAGATCATCCGCAAGAAACGCGATGGCGGCAGGCTCCCGGCCGACGAGATCCGCCATCTCGTTGCCGGAATGACATCCGGGGCTGTTTCCGAAGGCCAGGTGGCGGCCTTTGCCATGGCCGTGTTCTTCCGTGGCCTCGAGCCGGAGGAAGGCGTCGCGCTGACGCTGGCCATGCGCGATTCCGGCACCGTGCTCGACTGGTCGGACCTGCCCGGCCCGGTGACCGACAAGCATTCGACCGGCGGCGTCGGCGACAATGTCTCGCTCATGCTCGCGCCCATCGTGGCGGCCTGCGGTGCCTATGTGCCGATGATTTCCGGCCGGGGACTGGGCCATACCGGCGGCACGCTGGACAAGATGGATTCCATACCCGGCTATCGAAGCCAGCCGGACAACGCGCTCTTCCGCGCCTGCGTGAAGGAGACCGGCTGCGCCATCATCGGCCAGACCGGTGACCTGGCGCCGGCCGACAAGCGCTTCTACGCCATTCGCGACGTGACCGCGACGGTGGAATCGATCCCGCTCATCACGGCATCCATCCTGTCGAAAAAACTGGCCGCCGGGCTTCAGTCGCTGGTGCTCGACGTCAAATGCGGCAATGGCGCCTTCATGGAAACCGGCCGCGAGGCGGGCAAACTGGCCCGCCGCCTTGTCGAGGTTGCCAATGGCGCCGGCCTGAAGACCCATGCGCTGGTGACAGGCATGAACGAGCCGCTGGCTTCGGCGGCTGGCAATGCGCTGGAAGTGATGAATGCGGTGGATTTCCTGACCGGCAGGCACCGTGACGCGCGGCTGGAGAAGGTGGTGCTGGCCCTTGCCGCCGAAATGCTGCAATTGAGCGGAATCGCCGCATCGAACCACGAGGGTGCCCAGCGTGCCATCGAGGCGCTTGACGGCGGGCGTGCCGCGGAGGTTTTCGCGCGCATGGTGTCGCGTCTCGGCGGCCCGTCCGACTTCATGGAAAAGGCTGGCGCCCATCTCGGTTCGGCGCCGGTTCAGGTGGACGTGCCTGCACCGGCGGCAGGCTTCGTGGCCGGCATCGATACGCGCGCCATCGGAGTCGCGGTCGTTGCCCTCGGCGGCGGGCGGCAAACGGTGGATGACGCGATCGACCCGCAGGTCGGCCTGTCCGGGCTCCTTCCTGTGGGCACCCATGTCTCCAGGGGCGATCCGCTGGCCCGCGTCCATGCCCGCGACCGGGCGGCCGCCGAGCGGGCGACTGCCGACGTGGTCCGCGCTTGCCAAATCGTGCAGGACAAGCAGCGGCCCGCACCGGCTGTGCTCCGCCGTATCACTGCATGACAGGCAGGGCCGCTATCGTTCCAGAAGCAAGGTGTTGCCCCGGACCTGGAAACTGTCCAGACGCTTGAGAAAGCTCATGCCGATCAGCGTTCCCGCCAGCGCCTTGTCGTCCAGGACCACGGCCTTCACATGGTCGATTTCGATCCGCCCGACCTGGACACGGTCGATCACCGCGGCGGCCGCCTTGGTCTTGCCGTTGGCGGTATTGACCTCATAGATGAAATCGGCGTTCGAAAGCCTGATGCCGATCCGCCGCGCCGTCGACCGGTTGATGGCCACCAGCGTTGCGCCCGTATCGACCATGGCGGTCGTTCGGCGCCCGTTCAGCCGGAATTCGTCGCGGAAATGGCCAAGTTCATCGATGCGGATATGGTGCCTGCGGCCGGAGAGCGGGCCGGCGGCGGTCTTTTCCGGCGCTGTTTCGACCCTGGAGAGCTGAAGCGCGTCATCCTCATGCACCCTTTTGGCAATGGTGCGCAAAAGGTCCGGATTGGACTGGATGAGCACAGGCACAGAGGCGGAAAGGCCTACGAAAACGCTCAGCAGGATCAGATTCTTCATGGCGCGCTCCCTCGGCACGCCATGAAACCGCAAGAATGTGTGGGACCGCTTAACGCGGCCATGGCGGGCGCGGCTTTCGCGCGCTTGCGTTAATGCAGGCTTACCGGCGCGCAACCTTCCTGCCAGAGGCAAGCCGGCCTATTTCGTGCCGTACATACGGTCGCCCGCATCGCCAAGGCCGGGCACGATATAGCCCTTCTCGTTGAGATGGCTGTCGATGGCGGCAGTATAGATGGGCACGTCGGGATGGGCCCTGGAGAAATTCTCCACGCCTTCGGGGGCGGCCAGAAGGCAGACGAACCGCAGGTTGTTGGCGCCGCGTTCCTTGAGCTTGTGCACGGCGGAGATGGCCGAATTGGCGGTCGCCAGCATCGGATCGACCACGATGACAAGACGGTTGCCGAGTTCGCCCGGTGCCTTGAAATAGTATTCGACAGCCTCCAGCGTGTCATGGTCGCGGTAAAGGCCGATATGGGCGACGCGGGCTGCGGGAACGAGATCGAGCATGCCTTCCAGCAAGCCGTTTCCAGCCCGCAGAACCGAGGCAAAGACCAGCTTCTTGCCTTCCAGTGTCGGCGCATCCATGCCCATCAGCGGCGTCTCGATATGCTTGGTCGTGAGTTCCAGGTTGCGGGTGACCTCATAGCAAAGCAGATGGGAAATCTCCTTCAGCAGGCGGCGGAAGCCAGCCGTCGAGGTTTCCTTGTCGCGCATGATCGTCAGTTTGTGCTGGACGAGCGGGTGATCGACGACGGTGACGTTCGCCATGTTGGGTCTCCGATACGTTTTTCCGGCCGCAAGAGTAACGGGGCCGCACCCCATGTGCCACAGGTCACAGCCGGACTGTCACAGTTTTTGTATGAAATTTCACCGGGGGTCGTCGCACAGATCCTGTGCCGGGGACAAGTGATGGACCTGACATTCGAATCGGCCTTTTCCGCCGGCGGCATGCTTGGTCATGCCTCCTATCTTCTGCTGGTCATTTCCATGACCATGCGCCGCATGGTGCTGTTGCGCCTGTTCGTCATCGCATCGGCAATCGTCGGCATCACCTATGCCGCCGCAATCCTGCGCGACCCGGTCTCCACCTTCTGGGAAAGCCTGCTGATCACGACCAACCTGCTGCAGCTGTCGTGGACATGGTGGGTCAACCGGCGGACGGTGTTCACGGCCGAGGAAAAGGCGCTGGCCGAAAACCTCCTGCCCGGATTGCCCCCGGGCGCGGCCCTGCGGTTCATCGGCCAGGGCGCATGGGTGGATCTCATGCCCGGAACCGTTCTGGCGGCGCAGGGGCAAGCGGTGGGAAACCTCGTCTGGCTTGCCACCGGCCAGACCGCCATCATGATCGACGGAACCGATTTCGGCCATTGCGGCGCAGGCGAGATCATTGGCGAATTCTCGGCGATGAGCGGTGCGCCGGCCACGGCGACCGTTGTGGTGTCGCACCCCGTCCGCGCCTGGATGATGGATGCGGAGCGGCTGCGCTTGATCGTGGCGCACAAGGACGCGACCGCGCAGGCACTGGAAGCCGGCCTCTCGAAAGACATGCGCCGGAAACTGGAGCGCGCGAACGGCCGGGTAAAGGCGTTGTCCGGCCGGACCGGCCGGACCGCCCTCCCCGTATCGGTCAGCGATCTGCCAGCCGCGCCATGAGCGTGGCCCGCGTCTCCTCGTCCACGAACGCCGCCTCGATGGCGGTGCGGGTCAAGGCAAGGAGCGCCGTGTCGTCGAGGCCGAAATGCGTCCGCGCGATGTCATATTCATGCCCGATGGTGGAATGGAAATGCGGCGGATCGTCGGAATTGAGTGTCACCCGGCAGCCCGCCTGCATCAGCGCCGGCAGGGGATGGTCGGCGAAGGAGGCAAAGACGCCAAGCGCGATGTTGGAGCCGGGGCAGCATTCCAGCACCACGCCCTCGTCGGCAATGCGGCGCACCAGGTCGGGGTTCTCGATGGCGCGAACGCCATGGCCGATGCGCGAAGGCCGGATGTGGTCCAGCGCGCAGGCCACGCTTTCCCAGCCGCACAATTCGCCGGCATGAACCGTGATGCCAAGACCGGCCTCGCGCGCAAGATCAAAGGCCTGCACGAAATCGGCCAGTGCGCCCATGCGCTCGTCTCCGGCCATGCCGAAGCCCGACACGATGGCCCGGTCGCAACGGGTGGCGAACCGCGCCGCGTCGATGACCGAATCGACGCCGAAATGGCGAACGCCGGTCACGATCTGACGCGATTCGATGCCTGTCTTCTCCCTTGCCCGCGCCATGCCCTCGGCCAGTCCTTCCGTATAGGCCTCCGGCGAAAGCCCGGCATGGCGGGCATGATCGGGCGAGGTGAAGAACTCGGCATAGATGGCGCCTTCGGCGGCGATCGAAACGAGGTAATCCTCCGCCAGAAGCGCATAGTCCTCCGGCGTGCGGAACAGGGCGGCGGCGGCGTCATAGGCGGCGAGGAAACTGGTGAAGTCCTGCCACACATAGGCATTGTCGCGGATGAAGACGGCCATGTCGGCATGGTATTTCTCTGCCTGCCCGAGCACGAGCGCGGGGGCGGCAGCGCCTTCGATATGGCAGTGGATCTCGGCCTTCGGCAATCGGGACACGTGGAATTTCCTTCTTTTCAACGGTGCGGGCAAAGGGCACGCAGGGCCTGCGCCGCTTCATCGCGGTTTTCACGATAGCGCGCCCGGGAATTATCTTCTATGGTCCCGCGCGACTTGCGACAGGTGGATTTGATGTCAGGCAACCGGACAACCGCTTCAGGCGGCATGGAGACGAGTTACGGCTTCCGCACGGTGGAAAGCGGCGAGAAACAGGGCCTTGTCAACGACGTCTTCCACAAGGTCGCCGAGCGCTACGACATCATGAACGACCTCATGTCCGCCGGCCTGCACCGGGCGTGGAAGGATGCCATGGTGGCGTGGCTGAACCCGCCGAAGCGTGCCGGCTGGCATGTGCTCGACGTGGCTGGCGGCACGGGCGACATCGCGTTCCGCATCGTGGAGGCTTCCGGCCGCAATGCCGAGGCCACGGTGCTCGACATCAACGGTTCCATGCTGGCGGTGGGCCAGGACCGCGCCGTCAAGCGCGGCCTCGATGACCGGATCACCTTCGTCGAGGCCAATGCGGAGGAACTGCCCTTCGCCGACGATACGTTCGACGCCTATACGATCGCCTTCGGCATCCGCAACGTGCCGCGCATCGACGTTGCGCTTTCGGAGGCCTTCCGTGTGCTCAAGACCGGCGGGCGCCTGATGGTGCTGGAGTTTTCCGAGGTCGGCATGCCCTTCCTCGACCGTGTCTACGAGGCATGGTCGTTCAATGCCATTCCGCGCATCGGGCAGGCGGTGACCGGCGATGGCGAGCCTTATCGCTATCTCGTCGAATCGATTCGCAAATTTCCCAACCAGCGCGATTTCGCCACCATGATCGGCCGCGCCGGCTTCGACCGCGTGACCTGGCGCGATTATTCCGGCGGCATTTGCGCATTGCATTCCGGCTGGAAACTGTAAGGCCAAGATGAGCACGATCGGCGCATATTTCCGGCTGGCCCGCGCGGGCTGGATCATGGTTCGCGAAGGTGTGATCGCCGCCGCGCCCGGGGAGCATCTGGAAGGCCTGCCGCGCCTTGGCTGGCAGGTGGCGCGGCTTCTGGCACGCCGCCGCGTGCGCGAGCGCGACCGCTCCGAACGCATGTCGCGGGCGCTCAATCGCCTCGGCCCCTCCTATGTCAAGCTCGGCCAGTTCATGGCCACGCGGCCGGATGTGGTGGGCCGGGAGATCGCGCTCGACCTGGCCCATTTGCAGGACCGGATGGACTTCTTCTCCGGGGCAGCGGCCCGCAAGGCCGTCGAAACCTCGCTCGGACGCGCAGTGGAGGATGTATTCTCGCGCTTCGATCCGCCCATCGCGGCGGCTTCCATCGCCCAGGTTCACCCGGCCGAAATCGACGATGTGAACGGGCTGCGCAAGGTCGCCGTCAAGGTCATCCGCCCGGGCGTGCGCGAGCGCTTCGCCCACGACAACGAAGCCTTCCTGCTTCTGTCGCAGTTGCAGGAGCGCTTCATTCCGGCCACGCGGCGGCTGCGCCCGGTGGAGGTGACGCGAACGCTGGAGCGGTCCACCCGCATAGAGATGGACCTGCGCCTGGAGGCAGCCGCCCTTTCGGAAATGGCGGCGAACACGCAGGACGATCCCGGATTCCGCCTGCCGCAGGTGGACTGGGAACGCACCGGCCGCGACGTGCTGACGATGGAGTGGATCGACGGCATCAAGATGTCGAACATCGAGGCGCTGCGCGCTTCCGGCCACGACCTGGAAAAGCTGGCCGCAACCATCATCCAGTCCTTCCTTCGCCATGCCCTTCGCGACGGGTTCTTCCATGCCGACATGCATCCCGGCAACCTGTTTGTCGACGATGCCGGCCATATCGTTGCCGTGGACCTCGGCATTGCCGGCCGCATCGGCAAGAAGGAGCGCCGCTTCCTCGCCGAGATCCTCTACGGCTTCATCACCCGCGACTACCGCCGCGTGGCCGAGGTGCATTTCGAGGCCGGCTACGTGCCCGAACACCACGACGTGGCGAGCTTTGCCCAGGCGATCCGCGCCATTGGCGAGCCGATTCACGGGCAGTCGGCCGAAACCATTTCCATGGCCAAGCTGCTGACGCTGCTGTTCGAGGTGACCGAACTGTTCGACATGCAGACGCGGCCTGAATTGCTGCTGCTGCAAAAGACCATGGTGGTGGTCGAAGGGGTTGCCCGCGAACTCGATCCGGCCTTCAACATGTGGAAGACAGCCGAACCGGTGGTGGGCGAATGGATCCGCGCCAATCTCGGCCCGCGCGGCATGGCCGAGGATGCTCGCGAGGGGCTGGGGGCGCTGGTCAACCTGGCGCGCCAGGCGCCCGAATTCTCCCGCCGTGCCGAGCGGCTGTCGCGCGAGCTCGATACCATGGCCGAAAACGGCCTGCGTTTCGACGAGGAAACGGCGCGTGCCATCGGCAAGGCGGAAGCCCGCCATACCCGTTCCGGGCAGATCGCGCTCTGGGTCATTGCCGCCTGCGCGCTCTGGATCGCCATCCAGGTGACGTGACGACCGGATTGCCTTGCGCCAAACATTGTGATTGCATTGCAATCACTGGAATTGACGGAACGCAATCATGGCCTCGATCACCATTCGGAATCTGGATCCTGCCGTCAAGGACGCGCTGCGCCGCCGTGCCGCCGCCAATGGCAGGTCCATGGAGGAGGAAGCGCGCATCCATTTCGCCGAACTCGCCGCGGCCACCGATATTCCTCCGGCGATCGCCCCGGCCGATGTGGCGGTGGATCGTGCGTCGGGCATCCGCCAGACACTCGCCGGCAAGCGTATCCTGCTCGTCATCGGCGGCGGCATCGCGGCCTACAAGTGCCTTGACCTGATCCGCCGCCTGCGCGAGCGCGGGGCTTCCATACGCTGCGTGATGACGGCAGCCGCGCAGCAGTTCATCACGGAAATGGCCGTGGGCGCCCTCACGGCGGATCGCGTCTTCACCAACCTTTTCGACAGGGCGGACGAGCACGATGTCGGCCATATCCGCCTTTCCCGGGAAGCCGACCTGATCGTCGTCGCCCCGGCCACCGCCGACCTGATGGCGAAAATGGCCCATGGCCTGGCAAATGACCTGGCATCCACCGTGCTGCTGGCGACCAACCGGCCTGTCCTGATCGCGCCGGCCATGAACCCGGCCATGTGGACCCATGCCGCCACGCGGCGCAACCGCGAGACGCTGGCGCGCGACGGCATCGCCTTTGCCGGCCCCGGGCGCGGCGAAATGGCCGAGAGCGGCGAGGCTGGCGAGGGACGCATGGCCGAGCCGATGGAGATCGTGGCGCGCGTCGAAGCCGTGCTCGACACCAGACCCAAGCCGCTCAACGGCAGGCGCATCATCGTCACCTCCGGGCCGACGCACGAACCGATCGACCCGGTGCGCTACATCGCCAACCGCTCGTCGGGCAAGCAGGGCCATGCCATTGCCGCCGCGCTGGCCCGGCTGGGCGCCGATGTGCGCCTTGTCTCCGGACCCGTGGCAATCCCCGACCCCGCCGGTGTGACCGTGACGCATGTCGAGAGCGCACGCGAGATGATGCAGGCGGTGCAAGGCCTGCTGCCCGCCGATGCCGGCATATTCGTTGCCGCGGTGGCGGATTACCGGGTGGAGAACGCCGCGGCGCAGAAGATCAAGAAGGAAGGCTCCGCCGGTGCGCCGGACCTGAAGCTGACGGAGAACCCGGACATCCTGAAGACTGTTGGCCACCATGAAGACCGGCCGCGCCTCGTCATCGGCTTCGCCGCCGAGACTCACGGCGTGGTGGAGCACGCACGCGGCAAGCTGAAGCGCAAGGGCGCCGATCTGATCGTCGCCAACGATGTCTCCGCCGGCACGGGCATCGGCGAGACCGGGGTCATGGGGGCAGACCGCAACCGCGTCGTCGTCGTATCGGCGTCGGGCGAGGATGCCTGGCCGGAAATGGGTAAGGATGAGGTTGCCAACCGCCTGGCCGCGCTCGTTGCGGAGCGGCTGACACAGTCATAACAACTTATAATATATTTTTTCTTATTAAACAACCATGAGTGACTTCCGTCACTGACATTGGCCCCTCGTTGACCGATCAGTGGGTCGGGGCTGAAAAAGCGGTGTGGCGACCTGGCAGCGTTATCCGCATCGCTCGAATGATGGAGCATGCACATGGACTATAGTGGTTTTCTCGTCCTTTATTCTGGCGGTGCCGATTCCACGCTCATTCTCGCCAGGCACAAGTCGGCGCGGCACCTGTTGCACTACACGGGCATGAACGCCTTCAAGACCAAGATCGCGGTTGCAAATGCGATGGCGCTCGACCGGCCGATCAATCTGAGGACAATTGGCGAACATCCCACGCGGGATGGAGAGGTCGGACTTTTTCACAGCCTGGAGGACAGCCTCATGGTTGCCGATGCCGCGATCTACGCGGTCAAGCATGGCATGAAGGGTCTCGTCCTGGGGTTCAACAAGGACGATATCGGCGTTCCGGTGAAGGCCATCCGGGAGATCGTCGCGCCGGTGGCGCCAGATTTCCGGATCGTGGAGCCGCTTCGCGACATGCCGGCGAAAGATGTGCGGATGCACCTTGCGGAGATCGCTCCGGACATTCCGACGGTCAGTTGCATGATCGACAGGGAATGCGGCGTCTGCCCGAAATGCCGGCGTGGCTATTGATATCCAAAGCGGCCGGCGCGGGATGGACATGCCCGCGCCGCTCAATTTACCGAAGACCGGGTCCGGACCGGGTGGCAGGGCGTAAAGCGCTTGGACTCCAGCAAGCCGCCGGCAGCCTGCCGCTTCAGCCTGGCATCCGTGCGCTGCACGGCAATCCGGCAGCGCTGCTGCGTGCGTTCGACCACCCGCCATTGGCTCTGCTGAAGGCTCCCGTCTGCCGCGCGGTAAACGAAAACGCGTTCTGCCATCCAGACCTGGCCTTCATCCTGGTGGCGTCGCCGGCCGTCGGCAAGGGCAGGTGTGGCGAGGAGAGCGGACAGCGCGGCGGATATGACAAGGCGGCTCAGCATGGTTTCCGGTTCCCTTCCGATTTTCGTGGCGCAACGCCGCCGGGCAGAAAGACGCGCGATCATGGCGGCAGCATGGCCCTGCCCGTTGAACCATTGCTAGAGTATTTCGCCCTGCCACAAGCCTTGCCTGCGACCGTTGAACAATCCGTTGCCTGACCGCACATTGCGCCCGCCATCCGCGTGCATATCTTTGGCGCAATCGTCACAAGGAGGACAAGGCCATGTCCATTCGCCCGATCCGTCAGTTTTCCGGCACACGTCCGACGCTTGAAGGCGCCGGCGTCCATCTCCACCGCGTCTTCGGTTTCGGCGATCCGTCGCTGACCGATCCGTTTCTCATGATGGACGATTTCCGCAACGACCGCCCGGAAGATTATGCCGCGGGCTTCCCCTGGCACCCGCATCGCGGCATCGAGACCATCACCTACGTCCTGTCGGGCACGGTGGACCATGCCGACAGCCTGGGCAATGCCGGAACGCTGGGCGCCGGCTCCGTGCAGTGGATGACCGCCGGCTCCGGCATCCTGCACCAGGAAATGCCGAGGGGCGATGCCTTCGGCCGGATGCACGGATTCCAGCTCTGGGCCAACCTGCCGTCCGACCGCAAGATGACCAGCCCGCGCTACCAGGATATCCAGGCAAGGGACATTCCGGAAATCATCGATGATGACGGGACGAAGGTGCGCGTGATCGTCGGGGAGTTCTGGGGCAAGTCCGGCCCCGTGGACGGCATTGCCGCCGACCCCCAATATCTCGATATCACCGTGCCCGCCGGCATGCGCAAGACCTTCAAGGTCGACACCTACCGCAATGCCTTCGCCTATATCTTCGAGGGCTCGGCGACCTTCCGCGATGCGTCGAACCCGTTTGGCGTTCTGGTGGAAAAGGAAGTGAATGGCGAGGAGGTGCATGTGCGCGACATGTCGGGCAACCGCACGCTGGTCATTTTCGACACCGGCGACGAGGTGACCGTGCAGGCCGGCGAGAAGGGCGTGCGCTTCCTTCTGGTCTCCGGCAAGCCGATCCGCGAGCCGGTCGCATGGCACGGGCCGATCGTCATGAACACGCAGGAAGAACTGGCGCAGGCCTTCAAGGAACTGCGCAACGGATCCTTCATCCGCGAGGGCGCCCGCTTCGAATGAAGCCCGGCGGAAGCAGCGGAGTGCACAGGCGCCGGGCACCGGTTTCCGTGGCCTGGCGCTCCCATCCTTGCCGGCAACCGGGCTCCGCGCGTCTCACAACAGGTTGAAGAAGATCGCCTTTGCGGCCGCCGCCGTCGTGTTGGGCGCGTGCATTTTCCGGCGCGCCGAATTCAGGTAGGCCTCCACCGTCTTGCGCGACAGGGCAAGACGGTGCGCCATCTGGTCGCTTGTCAGACCGCCGGCTGCCAGTGACAGGACGGCTTGCTCCCGCGGTGACAGCGGAAAGGTCAAGTGTGCCAATGCAAGGCGGTAGTCCCGGTCGAAGGCGGTCACCAGTGCGCACATGTTTTGCGAATTCCGTGTCCAGATCGCTTCGAACGCATCGGGACCGGTATCGCCGGCGCAAAGCCCGAACCCGCCACAAGGACGCTTGCCATGGGCAAACACGGGAATGCTGACACCCGTGGAGAAGCCGAGAAGGTCATCCCTTCGCCACCGTCTTCTTTCCTCGGGCCTCATCTGGTCGAACAGGGTGGCGTCCGACCACAGAACCGGTTTGCCGGTCTCGAACAGGCGGCGCACCGAGTAGTCCTCGGCCAGAAGGCCCTTGTGTGAAATGAACCCGAGATAGCTTTCGGGATAGCTTGTCTTCCACATCGCAATGCGGCTCAGACCTTCCGGGGGGTCGAACAATGACCCGACATGGACGATCCCGTAGAACATGCTGGAAATGCCGAAGGGCGACAGGTCAAAGGCCAGCCTGTCCCAGGCAGCCTCCAGTTGAGATCCGGCGTCCCCTCCGGCTCTCCTGCTTACACCGCCCCCACTTGTGATCACCAAATAACCCTGACCCTCGCACACACGTTCAATTTATACGAGAATAGACGACCCAATCAATAGCGTAAAATTCCCGTATTGAGCGACAAATGCAACTTGCAGACAAGAAGGCTCAAGTTTTCGATCTTACGGAGAGGGAAATGCAGGATTCGAAATTCATTCATGCGCTGATTGTCTGTGCGGGCGTTCTGGCTCTGCCGGCCTGTTCGACCACGTCGCCCGTCACGACCGGGTCCACCGATCCCGCGGCAGGCGACGGCGACCCGAAGCCGACCGAAACCGTGTCGACGCCAACCGGGCTTTCCACGTCAGTGGCCGACAAGCTGGGCGACAGCACGACGCTCAGTTTCGCTGCGGACGGGAAGGAGATCAAGATTCCGGTTCACGCGTCCCGCCTGGGGGGCGAAGGGGCGCCTAGCCTTGTCGTGGACGGGCAGGACGAAAACCTCGTCATTGACGGTGTCAGCTACAAGCTGACCCATGAATCGGAATCCGACTCGATCGTGCAGGGTTCGGCCTTTGCGCTGGTCATGGCCGGTGTGGGAAATGACAACCAGGGCGCCGCCTTCATTGGCACCGGCCCGGCCTATGGCGACACGAGCGAGGGTGCCGACGTCAAGCGGTTCGATATCCTGCTTCGCGGTACGCCGACCGATCCGGCCAAGCTGCCCACTGCCAAAGCTGATTACGTGGGCGAATACGCGGCCACTTTCCTGCGCCTGGACGGAGGCGGCGTGGACCAAGGGACATTCAACGCGACGGCCGACTTCGGCGCGGCGCAGAGCGTGACCGGATCGTTTGTCAGCGATGCCACCGGAAATGAAGTTGGCACGTTGAGTGCCGCCATTTCCGGAAACGGTTTCACCGGCACCGGAACCATGACCGAAGATCCCGACGGACTAGGCGACTTTGCGGCAGCCGGCATGTTTACCGGCGACGGGGCGACGGGGATCGTCGGTGCCGGTCAGCGCGGCACTGCCTCGACATATGATGTCGTGGTCTTCGAGGGCACCAAGCAGTAACGGCCTTTCGCACTTGCCCTCATGGGCCGCCGATGCGCGGCCCATGTCCTGCCGGAGACCGACACGGTGCGCAAAATCACTGGAATCCTGTGTGCAGCACTTGTCCTGGGGGCGGTCTCCGCCAAAGCCGGAGAGGCTGATGCGTCTTCGGCTGCTTCAAGCGGCTTCGGTGCCCTTCACGAGGCGCTTGCCGCCGGCCGTTGGAGCGAGGCGGACGCCCACGCCCGCGCCCTCGATGCGGCCCTTGGCAAGGGCGATGTCTTTCGCGCCTATGCCTCAGCCACGCGCTTTGCCCGCAACGGCGAGTGCGACAAGGCGGTGCCGCTGGCGCGGCTGGCCGCAGGCGCCGTTCCAGAATTTGTCCATGCCTATGAGCCATGGGCGCGCTGCCTTCTGCGCGACGGCAACCGGCAGGGCGCCATCGATCTCTATGCCGGGGCAGCGCGGCGCCTCCCGCCCGGCCCGATGAAGGACTTGGCGCTGCGCAATGCCGCGGCCCTCGAACCGGATCGCGACTGGCGTTTCTCCGTCAGCGGAACATTGACGCCATCGACGAACACGGTCCGCCAGACATCGCAGGACAGGATCGGCTTCCTGTCCATCAGCGAGGAGTCTCAGGCAAAACCGGGCGTCATGTTCGGAGGCGATGCCTTCGCGACCAAACCGCTGTTTTTTCGCGGACGTCTTTCGGCCCTGGTACGATTGAGGATCGGTTTCCGCCATGAAACGGCAGAAAACCTCTTCCACCCGGTCGCCGGCGCCGAGATGGATTTCGTCTATTCCGCCAGCGCCCGCACGAGCGTTTCGCTGACCCCGTTCTACGAGCACATGTGGACCGGAACCAGCTCCTACCGCCATGCCGCGGGAACACGCCTTGCCGTGGTCCATGCCCTCGATTCGCAACGCCTGCTTCGCCTCACCGGCAGCCTGGCCTGGCACGACTATGCCAATGATGCGCGTGACGGGCTGCAAGCCGCGCTGTCATTGACCCATGAGCGCATGATCGGCGCCGATGACCGCGTGACGCTATCGGTGTCGGCAGCCCGCAACGGCGCGCGCATCCCGGTTCTACAATCGTATCAGGCCAGTGTCAGCGCCGAATGGGAACATGCCTTTGCCAACGGCTTCGTGCCAAGCATCGGAGCCACCGCCTTGCTGCGGCGCTACGATGGCAATGCGCCACTGTCATCGCAAAAGCAGTTGGACACGTATTTGTCGGCGCAGATCGGTATCAGCCATCGCAATATCCGCCTTGGCCGGTTGCGCCCGGAAGCAGTCTTCTCGGCAACGCGCCAGTTCTCGAACAACCCGTTCTATGATTACACGGCGTTCGATGGCGGCCTTCGCCTGAAGGCGGCGTTCTGAGACCCCCGGGAAACAGGAACCCGGCGGGTGTGCCGCCGGGTTCTTCGTCAGGTTGAAGAATGGCTGCCTCAGGCCGCCGGATCCTTGATCGTGCGCAGATAGGGCAGCACGACATTCACGTCGCCGAATTTCTCCCTGGCCTGCTCGGTGGTCAGTGACAGCGCCACGATCACGTCTTCGCCCGGTGTCCAGTTGGCCGGCGTGGCGATCGGCACGCCATCGGTCGCCATAACGGCGTCCAGCGCGCGCAGCACTTCCGCGAAATTCCGGCCCACCGACATCGGGTAGGTCATCATCAGGCGCACCTTCTTGTCCGGGCCGATGATGAAGACGGAACGCACCGTGGCCGTGTCGGCCGGGGTGCGGCCATCCGGCAGATAGGCTTCCGCCGGCAGCATGTCGAAGGCCTTCGACAGTTCAAGGCCGGTATCCGCGACGATGGGGAAGAAGGCGTCGGCCTTGGCGACCTGTTCGATGTCGCCCTTCCACTTCCTGTGTTCCTCGACATTGTCGACCGAAACGCCGAGCACCTTCGTGCCGCGCTTTTCCCACTCGGCCTTGAGCTGTGCGACGGCACCGAACTCTGTGGTGCAGACCGGGGTGAAATCCTTCGGGTGGGAAAACACGATGGCGTAGCTGTCGCCGATGAAGTCATGCAGGGCAAAGGAACCCTGGTCGGTCTCGACGGTGATGTTCGGGACGGTGTCGTTGATACGAAGCGCCATGGAAGCACGTCTCCTTGTCTGGTTCGGGGAAAATGGTTCTTGAGTGATATATTGAAAATGCGCAGCGATTTTGACTGCGGCGGTGCGACGCAGCATCGACGGCACGGGTAGAAGGCCGCGAACCGGTCTTGCAAGCTCTGCGCGGCTGCGATCAGACCATCTGGAAGAAGACAGCCTTGGCCACCGCCTCCGCCGTGCTGCGCGAACGGGTCTTGCGTCTTGCGGCGGCGAGATAGGCTTCCGCCGTCTTCGGCGACAGCTTCATTTCGTAGCCGCACTGCGCCACGGTCATGCCGCTGGCGATCAGCGCAAGCACCCGGATTTCCTGGCGCGACAGACCAAAGAACGTCTTGGCGAAGGGATGCCGGAAATGCGCGTCGAAGCAGGCCAGTTGTTCAGCAAGATCGTCGCAACGCCCGTCCAGAAGCCGGTCGAAGGCTGCCGCATCCTGGGCACTGTGCCGCAAGCCGAAGCCGCCGCAGATCTGCCCGGAACCGGAAAAGAGCGGCACGGAGACCCCGACATCCATGCCGTGACGCCGGTTGATCGCGCGCCGCTCCTTCTGGACAGGCGTCGCATCCACCCAGACCTTTTCGTCATGCCAGAAGCAGATACGCCGATGATGCAGGCAGCATTGGGCCAGGCGGTCATGCGTCAACGGGTCGCCGGCCAGGACCTCCAGAAAGCTCTCGGGAAAGGTCGACTTCCAGACACACTTTTCGTGCAGGTTGGCAAGCGCCTTTATCGTGACGCCCACGGCATAGACGCCATAGAAAATGCCATCCACCTGATATTCCCGCGCCAGCCATGATTCCAGCGCCGACCATAGCCGGTCCGGGTCATGTCCATCGGCTTGAGCCAGACCGAGCCAGCCTTCAAATTGTCTTGACAGTCGCATC
Source organism: Brucellaceae bacterium (assembly GCA_020637775.1). GTDB lineage: Bacteria > Pseudomonadota > Alphaproteobacteria > Rhizobiales > Rhizobiaceae > Zhengella. Next base: position 528,663 of record JACKJV010000001.1, read on the forward strand.
TGCGCCCCATCCCCGCATGCTTATTAGCAGCACGGATCAGGCGTGAGAAACCTAGGGAAATGCCTATATTGTTGATATCGCAATCATTGGGCTATTTCAGCGCAACCTGATGCGGAGAGGGGTGACCCGCCCCGCTTTCAGGGGGAAGCCACGCGCCAATTTGTCCCGGCGCGTGGCTTCTCTCTTTTTGGAAAACGCGGTTCAGGCAGCCGCGCGCACCTGGTAGTCCTTGACCGCCTTGAATGTCACGGCCTTCCAGCGTTCCGCCTCATAGTTCAGCGAAAAGGCGTTCTGCGCCAGGAAGACCGGATCGCCATCCAGATCGCGGGCGATGTCGCCGCGATGGGCATCCATGAAACGCTGCAGTTCGCCCTTCTCCGCCTCCATCCAGCGGCAGACCGAGAAGCGGGCCGGCTCGAAATCCACCGGCAACTGGTATTCCTGTTTCAGCCGTTCACGCAGCACGTCGATCTGCAGCGCGCCGACGACGCCGACGATGGAGGGCGAGCCGTCTTCGGGATTGAAAAGCTGCACCACGCCTTCCTCGGCCATCTGTTGCAGCGCCTCGTTCAGCTTCTTGCCCTTCATGGCGTCCATCAGGCGCACGCGGCGCAGGATTTCCGGCGCGAAGTTCGGCACGCCATGGAACAGCAAATCCTCGCCTTCCGTCAGCGTGTCGCCGATGCGCAACGTGCCGTGGTTGGGAATGCCGACCACGTCGCCTGCCTTTGCCTCGTCGGCCAGCTGGCGCTGCGAGGCAAAGAAGAACTGCGGTGCCGACAGCGTGATCGGCTTGCCCGTGCGCACCAGCTTGGCCTTCATGCCACGCGACAGCGTGCCGGAGCAGACGCGCGCGAAGGCGATGCGGTCGCGGTGGTTGGGGTCCATGTTGGCCTGGATCTTGAACACGAAGGCGGTCATCCTGTCTTCGGTCGCCTCTACGCGGCGGATATCGGCCTCCTGGGCGCGCGGCGCAGGGCCGTAATCCACCAGCGCGTCGATCAGGTCGCGAACGCCGAAGTTCTTCAGCGCCGAGCCGAAATAGACCGGCGTCAGATGCCCTTCCCGAAAGGCCTGCCGGTCGAAGGGCTTGCAGGCCTCGCGGGCGAGATCCACTTCCTCGATGAAGGCATCGCGCTCGTTTTCCGGCAGCTTGCCGCTGGCGGCTTCGGCCTGCGGGCCGTTCACCGGCGTGCGCTCGACCTCGTCATCGGAGCCGCGCACGGCATTGCTGGCCAGTTCATAGGTTCCGCAAAAGGTCTTGGAGCGGCCGATCGGCCAGTTCACCGGCGCCGTGTCCAGCGCCAGTTTCTGTTCCACCTCGTCGAGGATCTCGAACGGGTCGCGGCTTTCCCGGTCCATCTTGTTGACGAAAGTGACGATGGGAATATCGCGCAGCCGGCAGACCTCGAACAGTTTCAGCGTGCGCGGCTCGATGCCCTTGGCCGCGTCGATGACCATGACGGCCGAATCCACCGCCGAGAGCGTGCGGTAGGTATCGTCGGCGAAGTCCTCGTGGCCCGGCGTGTCGAGAAGGTTGAAGACGCAATCCTTGTATTCAAAGGTCATCACCGAGGTGACGACGGAAATGCCGCGCTCACGCTCGATCTTCATCCAGTCGGAGCGGCTTTGCACGCGGTTCTTCTTCGCCTTGACCTCGCCGGCAAGCTGGATGGCGCCACCGAAAAGCAGCAGCTTTTCCGTCAGCGTGGTCTTGCCCGCGTCCGGGTGGGCGATGATCGCAAAGGTGCGGCGGCGTGCCACCGCCTGTTGGTTTGTCTCGGCCATGGGTGGGGATTATCCGGTCTCTCGATTGGCCGGGCTTTTAGCAATTCGAAGGCGCCATGCCAAATGCCAAATCGGACAAGGGGCCGAACGCTCTTGACATGGATACCAAATCCCGGCGTCTGGCTTGAGGTGACGGAAGCCGGCGACTGGCCATGACCGATGCCTTCATGCCGGACGCGGCCAGACGCCAGCACGAGGAGATGGGCTTTCACGCCGGCTGGAACGCCGCCACCGATCAACTTGAGACGCGGGCGAATTACCCGCCGGCCGTTATGTCATGGCGACACTTACCGGCCCGTATGACCGGCTTTACGATGCTTTCTGCATGGTGTCGGGCTGGCTGCGCGGCCGCGGGCTGAGCGTGGACGAGGTTTGCAGCTCCGGAAGCCGGTTTCCCGCTGCGCAGGCTGAAATCTACCGCATTACGGCGGTCGATTGCGATGACCCTGCTTTCTGGAAAACGGATCTCCTGCTGAAACTCACCGATTGAGCGCGCCCCCCTTGGCTTGCGCCCCGCCCTCGCCTAAGACTTCACGCTTGGCTCGGAGGAAGGGGCGCCATGACTGGTACGACGACCGATATCGCCAAACGCGTCTATGACCACACGTGGAAGCTGGACCCCATCGTTCGCTCCCTGCTGGATACGGACTTCTACAAGCTGCTGATGCTGCAGATGATCTGGAAGATGCATCGTGACGTCCAGGTGCGGTTCTCGCTCATCAACCGCAAGCAGTCCGTGCGGCTGGCCGACGAGATCGACGTCAACGAATTGCGCGAACAACTCGACCACGCCCGCTCCCTGACCCTGACGAAGAAGGAGATGATCTGGCTGGCTGGCAACACCTTCTATGGCCGCAAGCAGATCTTCGAGCCGGAATTCCTGTCGTGGTTCGAGCATTTCCGGTTGCCGCCTTACGAGCTTGCCGTGCGTGACGGCCAGTTCGAGCTGGAATTCACCGGTTCCTGGGCCGAGACGACCATGTGGGAGATCCCGGCGCTCGCGATCATCAACGAGTTGCGCTCGCGAGCTGCGATGCGCGGCATGGGGCCCTTCGCGCTGGATGTGCTCTATGCCCGCGCCAAGGCCAAGATGTGGGAAAAGACGGAGCAACTGAAGCGCCTCCCGAACCTGCGCATATCCGATTTCGGCACGCGCCGCCGTCACTCCTTCCTGTGGCAGCGCTGGTGCGTGCAGGCGCTTAAGGAAGGCATCGGCGACGCCTTCTCCGGCACCTCAAACGTGCTCCTTGCCATGGACAGCGATCTCGAAGCCGTCGGCACCAATGCCCATGAACTGCCCATGGTCTATGCCGCCCTGGCCGACACGGACGCGGAAAAACGCACCGCGCCCTATCGCGTCCTGGCAGACTGGAACAAGCTTTATGGCGGCAACCTGCTCATCGTCCTGCCCGACGCCTTCGGCACTGCCGCCTTCCTGCGGGATGCGCCAGACTGGGTGGCCGACTGGACCGGGTTTCGTCCGGACAGCGCCCCGCCGATCGAGGGCGGCGAGCGCATCGTCGAATGGTGGCGTGCGCATGGCCGTGACCCGAAGGAAAAAATCCTGATCTTTTCCGACGGGCTGGACACCGACACGATCATCAAGACCCATCGCCATTTCCATGGCCGCGTCCGCATGGCTTTCGGCTGGGGCACCAACCTGACCAATGATTTCAAGGATTGCGCGCCGCAGCGCAACGAACAGCTCAAGGCCATTTCGCTGGTCTGCAAGATCACCGAGGCGAATGGCAAGCCGGCTGTCAAACTGTCCGACAACCCGGAAAAGGCCACCGGCGACCGGCAGGTCATCAATGACTATATCCGCATTTTCGGCAGCGCCGAGCGCGTGTCCCACAAGGTCGAGGTGTGAAAGCGATGGTGCATCCCGTTGTCGGCGTGGTCCGCCTCCCGCATGGTCAAGGCATCGATTTGCCGGCTTATGAAACCGATGGCGCTGCCGGAATGGATCTGCGCGCCGCCGTGCCGGCCGATACCCCGCTGACGCTTTCGCCGGGCGCGCGCGCGCTTGTGCCCACCGGGCTGGCGCTGGAAATTCCCGCCGGCTTCGAGGCGCAGGTGCGTCCCCGCTCCGGGCTTGCATTTCGCCATGGGGTCACCTGCCTCAACACACCGGGGACGATCGACAGCGACTATCGTGGCGAGGTGAAGGTGCTGCTCGTCAATCTCGGCCAGGATCCCTTCACCATCGAGCGGAACATGCGCATCGCCCAGATGGTCGTCACACCGGTCACGCGCGCGGTGCTTGAGGAACGCACCCATCTTGGAGACACGGCGCGCGGCGCCGGGGGCTTCGGCTCCACGGGCACGAACTGACATGGCGGCCGCGCTTGCCGTTACCGACATGCATACCGGCGGCGAGCCGGTTCGCATCATCACCGGCGGCTGGCCGGATGTGCCGGGTGCAACCATCCTCGACAAGCGCGCCCATGCCATGGCGCAGCAGGATCATCTGCGCAGGCAACTGATGTGGGAGCCGCGCGGCCATTTCGACATGTATGGCGTGCTGCCCGTGAAACCCTCCGTGCCGGGCGCGGTTCTGGGCGTCCTGTTCATGCACAATGCCGGCTGGTCCACCATGTGCGGCCATGCAACGATTGCGCTGGGCCGCTGGTGCATCGATCAGGGCATGGTTGCCATCAGCGCGCCGGTCACGCGCTTCGTCATCGAGTGCCCCTGCGGCCCGGTGGCCGTCTCTGTCGCCATCGAGGACGGCCGGCCCGGCGCCGTCGCCTTCGAAAGCGTGCCGGCCTTCGCCGCAGCACTGGACCAGACCGTCGAAATCGATTGGCCCGGCGGCGAACGCTTCTCCGCACGCTATGATCTTGCCTATGGCGGGGCTTTCTACGCGGTCGCCGATGCCGCGCAGTTCGGCCTTGCATTCGGCCGCGATCCGGCCGCACGTTTCATCGATACGGCTGCCCGCGTCACGGATGCGCTGCGCGCCTCTGCCGCGATCAGCCATCCGGACGACCCGCGCCTCGGCTTTCTCTATGGCACGATCCTGACCGATGGCCACGATGCGTGGTCGCCGGAACCGACGCGCAACATCTGCGTCTTTGCCGAACGCCAGGTGGACCGCTCGCCCACGGGCTCAGGCGTCACCGCGCGTCTTGCGCTCATGCATGCCCGCGGCCTGATACGACCCGGCCAACAGCGCATCTTCGAAAGCGTGACCGGCTCCCGCTTCACCGGCGAAATAGCTGCACTGGAGCGCAATGCCGCCGGCGAAACCATCATTGCCCGCGTCTCCGGCCGCGCGCACTATACGGGCAAGGCGGAATTCATCGTGGAAGAGGATGATCCCCTGCGCGGCGGATTTCTCGTCCGGTAGAAGAGATTTCCTGAAATTCCCCATATTCGGGAATGGATTTTCCTTCACTGGACAAGCCATGCGTGCCGGGCACTCGCCTTTGCCGCGCCATGCGCCTAGGCTGGCAATGAATGCATCCGGAGGAAACCCATGTCAGACAGGACGCAAGGCCGCGGCCGCATCTACGATTCGATCACCCAGACCATCGGCAATACGCCGCTGGTCCGCCTGCCGAAATTCGCCGCCGAGACGGGCATCAAGGCCGATCTCCTGGCCAAGCTCGAATTCTTCAATCCGATCGCCTCTGTGAAGGACCGGATCGGCGTCGCCATGATCGAGGCGATGGAAGCAGACGGCCGCATCGCCCCGGGCAAGACGGTTCTGGTCGAACCGACCTCGGGCAATACCGGCATTGCGCTGGCCTTCGCCGCCGCCGCCAAGGGGTACCGGCTGATCCTGACCATGCCGGAAACGATGAGCATCGAACGGCGCAAGATGCTCGCCCTTTTCGGTGCGGAACTGGTGCTGACCGAAGGGCCGAAAGGCATGAAGGGCGCCATTGCCAAGGCAGAGGAACTGGCCGCTGCCCTGCCGGATGCGGTCATTCCGCAGCAGTTCGAAAACCCGGCCAACCCGGACATCCATCGCCGCACCACCGCCGAGGAAATCTGGAACGACACCGCCGGCGGCGTGGATATCTTCATCTCCGGCATCGGCACCGGCGGTACCATTACCGGGGCCGGCCAGGTCCTGAAGAGCCGCAAGCCGGGGCTGAAGGTTGTCGCTGTCGAACCGGTGGACTCGCCCGTCCTGTCGGGCGGCCAGCCCGGCCCGCACAAGATCCAGGGCATTGGCGCCGGTTTCGCGCCCGGCGTGCTGGACCGCGACGTCTATGATGAAGTGGTCACGGTCTCCAATGACAAGGCGTTCGAGAATGCCCGCCTCGTCGCTCGGCTGGAAGGCGTGCCGGTCGGCATTTCCTCAGGCGCCGCGCTCACCGCCGCCATCGAGGTCGGATCACGCCCGGAGAACGCAGGCAAGCAGATGGTCGTGATCATTCCATCCTTCGCCGAGCGCTACCTGTCGACCGCATTGTTCGAGGGGCTTGCCTGATCCCTGGCCGAGAGCCGGAACAAAAAACGGCCCGCTGCCTTGGCGGGGCCGTTCCCGATCCTCTTCAAGCACAGGCCTGACGGCCCGTTGGCTCAGAACTGCATCGTGCCGTGCAACTCGCCCGTCTTCTGGCGGCGCTTGGCACAGGCCGGACCGGGGCCGCGCATGTAGTGGCGTTCCGGCTGATAGCTGGGCCAGACAAATTCGAACAAGGCCGCGCTTGAGCGGCGGATGGCGCGTGGCAGGTCCATCGCCTCGTCTCCGGGATGCAAGGCGCGTGGCACCTGATGCCTCTCGCGCCGGGAAAATCGTGATTGTCAGAAGGATTGCACAAAGAAGTGAATCCTTGCTGAACGAATCCCGGTTCACGCACGAATTTTCCTAGCCCAGCACCAGCCGCGGCAACCAGAGCACGATCTGCGGGAAGGCGATGAGCACACCCACCGTCACCACGTCGGCGATGAAGAAGGGCGAGGCCCCGCGAAACACGTCCTGAACCGAGATGTCAGGCCGAACGCCGGCCACCACGAAACAATTGAGCCCGATGGGCGGCGTGATCAGGCACAATTCCGCCATCTTGACCACGATGATGCCGAACCAGACGGCGCATTCCGGCCCGCTCATGCCCAGGGCCGAAGCTGCCGCAGTGACGCTTTCACCGCCATTGAGCGCCATGACCGCCGGAAAGGTGACCGGCAGGGTGAGGATCAGCATGCCGATCGCATCCATGAACATGCCCAGGATGACATAGGCCAGCAGGATGAACATCAGCGTCAGCATGGGTGGCTGATGCAGCGATGCGATCCAGTCGGCAAAGGCTTCCGGCAGGTTGGCGAAGCCCAGATAGCGCACGTAGATAAGAACGCCCCAGATCATGGTGAAGATCATCGCCGTCAGCTTGGCGGTTTCCGCCAGCGCGCTTTTCAGGTTGCCCCAGCGCATGCCCTTGTAGAGCGCCATCACGAGCACGATGAAGGCCCCCAGCGCGCCTGCTTCGGTGGGGGTGCCCCAGCCGAAATAGATGCAGTAGATGATGATGGCCACCACGGCGAAGATGGGCAGCGCGCCCGGCACCGTCTCGAAGCGCTGCTTCCAGGTATAGCCGCGCACGGGTGGCCCCAGCGTCTTGCGCCATTTGGCAAGGCCAACGATCAGCGCGGCATAGATGATTGCCGAGACGAGGCCCGGCAGGAAGCCCGCCATCAGCAATTGCCCGACGCTGGATTCGGTGATGATGGCATAGATGACCAGGATGGCGGAGGGCGGGATCAGGGAGGCCAGCGTGCCGCCAGCCGCCACGACGCCCGCCGCGAAACGCCGGTCGTAATTCAGCTTCAGCATTTCCGGGATGGCAATGCGCGCGAACACGGCAGAGGTGGCGACCGACGCGCCGGACACGGCGGCGAAACCGGCCGTGGCGAACACCGTGGCCACGCCAAGGCCGCCCGGCAGCCAGCCTACCCAGCGCTTGGCCGCCTCGAACAGCGCCCGCGTGAGCCCCGCATAATAGGCAAGATAGCCGATCAGGATGAAGGTCGGGATGAGCGCCAGCACGTGGCTGGCCGTCTTGGAATGGGGAATCTGGCCGGAAATCTTGACCGCGGTCATGAAGCCGCGCGCAAGCCCCTGGTTCTTGTCGATGGCGAAGATGACGAACAGGCCGAGAAAGCCGATCAGGGCCGTGGCGAAAGCCACGCGCATGCCCATCAGCACGAGGATGATGAGAAGACCGGAAAGGGCGATGGCAACTTCGATGGTCGTGGTCATCGCTGCGCCTCGTCTTCCAGGCCGGAGACCGTCTCCGCCTCATGCGCGGCCTGGCTGGCCGCATCCTCGATCAGCGGCACGGCCACGGGCTCGTCCTCGCCCGTGCGCACCGCCCGCCCATAGGCCCATAACTGCAACCCGAGCCGCACCGCCAGAATGGCAAGGCAAATGGGCACGACGATCTTCACCGGCCAGGTGGGCAGACGGATGTCGCCGGTGGAATCGCCGAAATTGAGCGCCCGCATGGCATGATCCCAGGAGCCGTAGATCAGCACGAGCGTAATCAGCATGATGCCGAGAATGCCGATGAACTCGGCGATCCACAGGGCCCGGCCTTTCAGCCTGGAAACCAGCAGATCCATTCGAATATGGCCGCCGAGCCGCTGCGTGAAGGAAATGCCGAGAAACGCCATCAGCGGCACGGCCGAGATCATCCAGTCGATATAGCCCGGTACCGGCCAGTTGAAGAACTTGCGCAACAGGATATTGGCCACCGACAGCAGCATCACCGTCAGGATGACGAGACCGGCCACCAGATTGAGTCCGCTTTCCAGCTTGAACAGCGCGCGGTCAGCCCGGCTGGCCGCCGAACCATCCTCGCGCACATTGCCCGTCGACATGCGGCACCCCTCCTTGCGAGTCGAATACGAACCGCGGCGCCCGGCCAGGCGCCGCGATGGAGTGACAGGCCTTGCGGCCGTTTACATGTCCTTCGTTTCCTCGACGGTCTTCAGCGTGAAGTCGTAAAGCTCCTGCGCGGGCAGGCCGGCCCCGGCATTGGCCTTGATCCACTCGTCACGCACCGGCGCTGCCGCCTCCTTGATCGCCCCGATCACATCGTCGGAAAGGGTGATTTCCTCGATTCCCTTTTCCTTCAGCAGCGGTCCCCACTTCTCGTAGACCACGTCATAGGCGTCGTAATAGGCTTCCATCGCTTCGGGAACCGACGACATCAGCGCCTCGCGTTCCTCATCCGATAGGGCCGCCAGCGCATCGTTGTTGACGACAACCGGACAGTTCACCGAACCGGGATTGAGGTTGGTCGTCCACCATTTCGCGATATCGGTCGTGCGGAAGGACATGTGCGCGTGCGGCGCGAAGGCCACCGCGTCCACGACGCCCGATTCCAGCGCATTGTAGGCTTCTGCCGACGTAACCGAAGTGGGAACCGAGCCGATCTTCTCGAAGGCATTGCCCATGCCGCCCGTGGCACGCACGCGCAGGCCATCGAAGTCCTCCAGCGTTTTCGGCGGCTCGCCCACGCCGGCCAGATTGTATTGCGGCAGCGGCGAGGCCATCAGGATGGTTGCGTTCCAGCGCGCCAGATCCTGGACAACAGCCGGGTGCTTGTACAGCGCCTCGTCCAGCGCCCCTTCCTGGCGCAGCGTCTGGACACCGATGAACGGCAGGTCGAGGACCATCAGCGTGGGATTCTTGTCCGGATGATAGGCGGCGCAGAATTGCGCCATCTCGAAGGCGCCAATGGAAATGCCGTCGAGGTTTTCGCGGTTCTTCGACAAGCCGCCATAGGAGATGTTCATGGTGAAGCCGCCGCCGGTCTTTTCCGAAACCAGATCGGCCAGCTTGTGGATGTGTTCGGTAAAGGCGCGGCGCTTGCCCCAGACAGAGACGTTCCATTCCGTTGCCATCGCCTCGGCGGCGAAACCGAATGCCACCGTTGAAAGCAGGGCTGTCGCCAGTATCCTCTTCATGCTGATCTCCTCCCGTGTCACAGCTTCTTCTTCTGGAGGGGCAAGCGTAACCGCCTGACCCGAAAGGGCAAGTCTTTTGTCCTTCAGCGTAGCGAAAGCAACCAGAGCGCAGCCAGGCAGATCAGGAACGCCATGGCGCCGTAGCGTCCGTTCCATGCGAAGGCGAGGCGCGTGGCCGGCACATCGGTGATCCGCGAGAGGATGAGATTGGTTGCGCCGAAGGGCGAGGACGTCAGGTTCAGGCACCAGCCCATGACCAGTGTCAGCGCCAGCAGGTCAGGCTCGATGATGCCGGCCAGCGCCTGGGACAGGAAGGCGCCGAGGAAGGTGACGGTGAGCATGGGAGGCAGCGCCGCCATCGAGGCCAGCGGCACCAGCGCCAGCACGAAAGCCTGGATGAGGAGGGGCGGGAGGCCCGACAGCCCTGCCGTTTCCGCCAGCCATTGCGACGGCAGCACCCGTGCCATCACCAGCCCGACAAAGCCGGCCAGTGCCAGCGTCACCGCCTCCGGGCTGCCATCGGGCATGGCGCGCAGGAAAAGCCCGCGCACTGCCTCGCCTGGCGGGGTTCCGTCTCCGCGCCCGGTGAGTGCCTGAACGGCCAGCCAGCCGATCGTCGCCGGTACGGCGGTGAGCATGATGGCGGTGACTGCCGGCACGGCGAAAGCGAGAACCAGCATGCCGGCAAGCAGGGCAAGCGCCGCATAGACGCCGGCCAGCCGCCAGGCGTCATCTGCAGGCAGCGATGGCACGGTGGCGGCGGCAAGCGGATTGGCCAGCCGCCGGCGCGCCGCGCGGCCTGTCATCCGGTCTTCCATCCAGCCCGCGAATGCCAGAACGACAGCCGTCGCCGCGCCCCAGCCCGCCAGATGCGTTGCCGTCGCGCCCGGCACGACCGAGACGCAGACATATTGCGAGATGGCGGTCGGCGACCAGAGGATGAACAGCGAGAAACCACGCGACAGCGCCGACAATTGCCGCTGTTCACGGATCGCGACGACCGCGGGATCCATACCCCGCCCGCCGGCCCTCGCGCCGCGCTGCACCAGCGGGCCCAGCAGGCTGAGCGCGCCGAAATTCATGATCACGCCCATCAGGTGCCCGCCGGACGCGATGGCCAGAAAGCGGCGCCCGGGCGGTTGCAGCGTCAGCCACGTGCCAACCGACAAGACAGATTGCGAAACCGAGGCACCGGCCTTCAGCACCGCCAGCAGCGTGATGAAGGCGAAGAGATAGGCCGAGCGCGTCGCCGCCGTCACAAGCACCGCCCCGGCATCAGGCAGAAGGGCGAGCGCCAGGGCCGCCGCTACCGCTGCAAGAGCCGCGAGGTAACGCTCCCTGAGCCGCAGGATGCGGTGGCCGGAGACCATGAACACAAGCAGGGTGAGCGCCGAGGCCGGTCCGAACCAGTGGCCGGGGCTGACGGCTTCCATGCAGGCCAGAAGACAGGTTCCGGCAAGGGCGGCATTGGCCAGCGGATTGCTGACCGCGCTGGGCCGGAATGCCGGTTCATCCTCCTGCGCGATCACACCTGCCCTGTTCAACGCCCTGTCCTGCCGACGCCTCGCCGGTACCCAGTCTAGAGTATTTCCGGCGAATATTGAATCGTTTGAACGCCGGGAGCTTGTGCGCTGACGAGACGCGTACGGCGACGCGGTGCAAGCACCGCCAGCCCGTGCGCAACGCTGTCAGCGTGCAAGAAACCAAGCTCAGATGATTGCAGTTTCTGATTTGATTTCATTTGCTTGCCTCTTCGGCTTGGGTGTCTTTTCCGCTCTGGCTGCGCCGAAATCCTCGCCCGATGCCCGGCATCGCGACGGCGCAAGCCGCCGCCGGTTCAGGCATTGCCGATCAGCATGCCCGCCGCGAAGACCAGCGCCCCGCCGAGCACCACCTGGAAGATCGCCCGGCTCCAAGGCGTCTCCATCCAGTGATTCTGAATCCAGGCAATGACCCACAATTCAAGGAACACGATCGCCGATGCCGTGATCGTCGCCGTCCAGAATTCCGGAATGAGATAGGGCAGGGCATGGCCCAGCCCGCCAATGGCGGTCATGATGCCAGAGGCAAAGCCCCGCTTGATCGGCGAACCCCGCCCGGAAATCTTGCCGTCGTCATGGGCGGCTTCGGTAAAGCCCATGGAAATGCCCGCCCCGACCGAGGCTGAAAGGCCGACAAGAAATGTCGTCCATGTGTCCTGCGTCGCGAAAGCGGTTGCAAAGATCGGCGCCAGCGTGGAGACGGAACCGTCCATCAGGCCGGCAAGGCCCGGCTGGACATAGGTGAGGATGAACTGCCGCCGCTCGGTATCGTCCTCCTGCGCCTTCGCATCTTCGTCGAGATGCTTGAGCCCCAGCCGCTGCGCCAGGCTTTCATGCGCCTTTTCCGCCGCCGCAAGGTCACCCAGCAGTTTGCGCGTGGAGGCGTCGGATGTGCGTTTTGCCGCCTCCAGATAGAAGCGGTGGGCCTGTGCCTCCATCTGCTCGGCCATCTCGCGCACCTTCTCGATGCCCAGCGGACGCACCAGCCAGTCCGGCTTGCGCTCGTAATAGCCGCGCACATGCTCGCGCCGGATCAGCGGAATGGTTTCGCCGAAGCGCTTGCGATGGGTCTCGATGAGACGGCGGCGGTGCTCGTCCTCTTCCTCGGCCATCTCGTCAAAGACCTTCGCCGATGCCGGATAATCATCCCGCAACCCGTCCGCATAGGCGCGGTAGATGCGCCCGTCATCTTCTTCCGATGAAATGGCGAGCGCGAGGATTTCCTGTTCGCTCAAGCTGTCGAAGGAGCGCTTCGACGCCCCGAAAAAACGCGAAATCATGGATGGCTCCAGTTTGGAATCATTCTAAACTAGGCAGGTCCGCATGCCCGGTCAAGCGGCAAGGCGGCGCGCCACAATGCCGCCCCGGCGTTGCAGGCCAGGCCTTTTTCCCGCCACGGGTCTTGACGCCTGCTGCCCCTTGGCCGACCTTGGGCGCGATGCCGACCGGACGGGAAACCGGAGATGATCGAGATCGAGCGGAAGTTTCTTGTTGCTGACCAGGGTTGGCAGGCGTCGGCGGATTCGGGGACTCTTCTTCTCCAGGGCTATATCGCCATCAGCAACGGCAATTCCGTGCGTGTCCGCATCAAGGGAGACGGATCGGCGTGGCTGACCGTCAAGGCCGGGTCGGGTCTGGTGCGCGAGGAATATGAATATTCGGTTCCCGTGGCCCATGCCCGGCGCCTGCTCGACCGCTGCATTGGCAACCTGATCGAGAAGACCCGCTATCTGGTCCCCCATGAAGGCTTTGTCTGGGAGGTCGATGTCTTTCATGGTGCCCTGGAAGGCGCCATGGTCTGCGAGGTCGAGATGGAGAGCGAGGCGGACGATCCGCCCTTGCCGGCATGGTGCGGCCCGGAGGTGACGGGCGACCCGCGCTGGTCGAACACGCAGCTTGCCATGCACGGCCTGCCGGAGGATGCCGTGTGAGCTACCGGATCGATCCGGGCAAACCGCTGGGCAATGAAACCCGCCGCATCGTGGCCGCTGCCGCCGCATCGGCCAAGGCGGTGCTGGCCGTGGACACAACCAGCGCGTCTGCCGCATGGGAGGCGCGAAAGGCCGTCAAGCGGGCGCGCTCCGCATTGCGCCTGGTGCGGGCGGCGGATCGCGCGGCCTGCGGCATCTGCAACGGGGAACTGAGGGCTGTCCAGGCAGCGCTGGCGATGCCGCGCGAGGAGGAAGCGCATCGCGAAGCCGCCATCAGCATGCGCCAATGGTGCGCCGGTCAGGGCAACAGGACCGCCGCCGACCTTTTCGACAGGCTGCGCGCTGCGCTCGACCGGCCGGCCTGTGTCCGAACTGCGTCCCGTGCATGGGCTGAAAGCCCGGACAGGCTCGGGGAACGGCTGGACCAGGCTGTACGGGCGCTCGACGGCTTTGCCGATGGCCTGTCGCCCCGGCGGCAATGCCGTGTCATCGAGACGGGTCTGTCGGCGGCGATGCGCAAGGCCGCTGTCACTCTCGACATTGCCGTGGAAACGGGAACGCCGGACGCCTGGCACGAATTCCGCAAGCATGTGAAGCACCACCGCATGCACATGCGACTGTTGAAACCGGCCTGGCCGGGCATGTTGCGGCTGCGTGCCGATGTCGCCCGGCTGATCCAGGTCGACCTGGGCGAGGACCACGACATCTGGCTTCTGCAAGCCCTTGCAGAAAACGAGCCGGGCCTTGCCGAATGGCCGGACGGCATTGCCGAGTTGACGGCCTGCGTGGATGCGCGTTCGCGCCTGCTCAGGCGCAATGCCAGGCGCGGTGCGCGTTACCTGTTCCGGGACAACCCGTCCGTGCTTGCCGGCATGATTGGCGGGCTCTGGAGACGGGCGCAGAAGGATGCCTGAGCGGCCGGCGTGAGCGGGGGCGCTTCACTTTTCCGCCATCGCGCGGCTGGCTGCTTGCGCGACGGCCCCGCAGTCTGTTCCCATGGGCGCCGTGCAACGGGAGGTCCGCATGGCAAACCTGACTGACCGCATCGGCCGGCGGCTCGCGCAATTCCTGCAGACCGAATCTTCCGGCTACGAGCCCTACACCCCTTCGGACCCCGAAACCCTCAAGGCTGTCCTTCAGCCCGGCGACATCCTTCTGGTGGAGGGAAACCAACGTGTCTCCGCGGTCATAAAATATCTCACCCAGTCCACCTGGAGCCACGCGGCGGTCTATGTCGGCGATGCGCTCGATCCGCCCGGTGACGGCAGCGAGCGGCACCGCCTCGTCGAGGTGGTGCTGGGAGAAGGCTGCATCTCGGTGCCGCTGTCGAAATACCGGACCTACAATACCCGCATCTGCCGCGCCCATGCCCTGTCGCAGGCCGACCGCAACCGCGTTGTCGCCTTCATGGTCGACAGCCTCGGCCTGCAATACGACATGCGCCACATCCTGGACATGCTGCGCTATTTCTTCCCGTTTCCGCCGGTTCCTGTGCGCTGGCGACGCCGCATGATCGCCTTCGGTTCGGGCGATCCGACCCGCGCCATCTGCTCCTCGCTGATCGCCCAGGCGTTCCAGTCCGTTCCCTACCCCATCCTGCCTGAGGTGACGCGTGCGCCCGGCCGGGCGGCGGCGGCCTCCACCTATTCCCGCTCCGAGATCCTGCATATCCGCAATCACACGCTGTTCACGCCGCGCGACTTCGATCTTTCGCCCTATTTCGCCGTGGTCAAGCCGACGCTGGAAAGCGATTTCGACTATCGCAAGATCGTCTGGGGCAGCGGCGCTGATGCAAACAGTGCGGCGTCAGGCTGATGCGGCTTCTCCCGCCATCGCGCGTGCGGTGGCGATGTCAGGGGCATAGCGGACCCGCGGCGCGGCCACGCCCTGGCTTTCCAGCATATGACGCACGGGACCGGAGGCGCCGGAAATGATCATCGAGACCTGCGCGCGCTCCGCCTTGCGCAGGCTGCCCTCGATCACGTTTGCGGCGGTGGAATCGAGAAACGGCACGGCCGAGCAATCGAGGATGAAGACCCGGTGCTTGTCGGCGATCCGGTCCAGGACGGAGCCGACGGTCGAGGCCGCACCGAAGAAGAAGGCGCCCGAAATGCGATAGACGACGATGCCGGGATCGTCTCCCGCCTCGTCCTGTTCCGGTTCGCCGATCCGGTCTGCCCGGTCGGTCACGGCGAAGGGCTTGTCCGGCTCCACCGCGATGATCTTGCCCATGCGGTCGATGAACAGGATGGCGCCCAGCGCGAAACCGACCACGATGCCTTCGGTCAGATCGCGGAAGACGACGAGCAGAAATGTGACGGCCAGGACCAGGGTGTCGCCTCGCGATGCCCGCACCAGCGCGGCGATGGCGTGTTTCTCGACCATGTTCCAGGCGACGATGGCGAGTACGCCGGCCAGCGCGGCCAGCGGGATATAGGCGGCCAACGGCGCGGCCACCGCCATGAAGACCAGCAGGAAGACGGCATGCAGCATGCCGGAAACCGGGCTGCGCGCGCCAGAGCGGACATTCGTCGCCGTGCGCGCGATCGTGCCGGTCACGCAGAAACCGCCGAACAGGGCCGACCCCATATTGGCGAAGCCCTGCCCGACGAGTTCGCAATTGGAGCGGTGGCGGCGACCGGTCATGCCGTCGGCCACCACCGCCGACAGCAGGGATTCGATGGCGCCAAGGAGCGTGAAGGAGATGGCCGCCGGAAGGATGTCGACGACACGCGACAGCGACAGGTCCGGCAGGGCCGGTGCCGGCAGCGTCCTGGGAATTCCGCCGAATTTCGTGCCGATGGTTTCCACCGGCAGGGCCAGCGCCCAGGCGCCCAGCGAGGCGACTGCGATGGCCAGGATCATGCCCGGCCAGCCGGGGCGAAACCGTTTCAGGCCCAGAATCAGGGCAATCGTGCCGACGGAAAGGGCAATGGCGGCCGGGCTTGCCGTGCCGGCGGCGGCCGCCAGCGCCTGCAGTTTTTCAGGCAGGGGGCCGGGTTCCCCGCCGGGCAGTTGGAGGCCGAACAGATCGCGCAACTGGCTGGCCAGGATGATGACCCCGATGCCGGCGGTAAAGCCGACCGTCACGGGATAGGGGATGAACTTGATGTAGGAGCCCAGCCGCAGCCAGCCCGCGCCGGCCAGCATCATGCCGGAAAGGAAGGTCGCCAGAATGAGTCCGTCCACCCCATGGACGGCAACGGTGGCGGCGACCAGCACGATGAAGGCCCCGGCCGGACCGCCGATCTGGTAGCGGCTGCCGCCAAGCAGCGAGACCAGAAAACCGCCGGCGATTGCGGTGTAGAGGCCGCGTTCGGGCCCGACACCCGAAGCGATGGCAATCGCCATGGACAGCGGCAGCGCCACGATGGCAACGGTGAGGCCGGCCAGCGCATCGGCGCGCAGCCAGTCCGCCGTATAGCCTTCGCGCAGGACGGTGACGAGCTTCGGTGTGAACAGCCCGCCGGTCGTGGCTGCGTCTGGATTGGTTTTCAGCATGATGTCATGTTCGTCGAGATAGAAAGACAGGGTACGGATGTTTGCACATGGCCGCGTTTGACGTTAAGACCCGCCGCGCGGTCGGGCAAGAGGCGGGCCGGAAACAAGCTCGAACGGACGGGAAAGCAGCGCGTATGGCCATTGAATTCAGCAGGGAAAAACTCGACCGGATCCAGAGCTTGCGCCGGCTGGCGCTGTTCGTGGTCTTGCTGATCGCCTTCCTGGCCCTCGCCTTTGTCTCCTCGCCCGGCGATGGCGAAATGCACGAGTTCGTCGAGGCGACGGGAATCGGCTTCATCGTGATCGGCATCATGGGCAGGCTCTGGTCGACCCTGTATATCGGCGGACGCAAGGCGCAGGTGCTTGTGCAGTCCGGTCCCTATTCGGTGACCCGCAATCCGCTCTATGTGTTTTCCACCATCGCCGCTGCCGGTGTCGGCGCACAAACCGGCTCGATCTCCATAGCCGTCATCTTCCTGTTTGGCTGCTGGCTGGCCTTCCACATCCTCATCCTCAAGGAAGAGGCCTTCCTTTCGGGCGCCTTGGGCCAGCCTTATGCGGACTATTGTGACCGGGTGCCCCGCTTCCTGCCCAATCCGTTCCTCTATCGCGACGAGGCCGAACTGCTGATCGTTCCGCGCCGGCTTTACTCGACACTCATGGACGGCCTTGTCTTCTTTGCCGCCCTGCCGCTCTTCGAAGTGATCGAATACCTGCAGGACGCGGGTTACCTGACCGTCATGCTCCGGCTGCCCTGATGCATCAGCGGCGCTTCAGCCGCGTCACATGGCCCATCTTGCGGCCGGGCCGGGCCTCGGCCTTGCCATAGAGATGCAAGACGGCGTCCGCTTCCTGCGCGATGGCCGGCACCCGGTCGATGTCGTTTCCGATCAGGTTTTCCATCACGCAGTCGGAATGGCGGTCGCCAAGGCCAAGCGGCAGGCCGGCCACGGCACGGATGTGCTGTTCGAACTGCGAGATGGCGCAGGCGGCTTCCGTCCAGTGGCCGGAATTGTGAACCCGCGGCGCCATTTCGTTGGCAACGAGCGTGCCATCGGCCATGACGAAGAATTCCACGCCGATCACACCGACATATCCAAGCGCTTCCAGGATCGCCGAGGCAGCGGCGATGGCCGCCGTGGCCGTCTGCGCGGATATGGCGGCAGGAACGGTCGAGCTATGCAGGATCCCGTCACGATGGACATTCTCCGCCGGCGCATAGGCGCGGATCGTTCCATCCTGGCTGCGCGCCGCGATGACCGAGATCTCGCGCTCGAACGCCACGAAGCCTTCCAGGATGAGCGGCACCGCACCCATGCCCTCGAAGACGCCGGCGGCATCCTCGCCGGAGGCATTGCGGAACACGCGCTGGCCCTTGCCGTCATAGCCCAGCCTGCGGGTCTTGAGCACGCCATTGCCGCCGAACGCTTCAAGCCCGGCAGCCAGATCCGCGTCGCCGTCAACCGCGCGGAAGGGCGCGGTGGCGATACCGGCTCCGTTCAGGAACGTCTTTTCCGCAAGCCTGTCCTGTGCCGTCTCAAGGGCCGCCGGGGCGGGATGAACCGCCACGCGCGGCAGAAGCGAACGCGCAGCCATCACCGGCACGTTCTCGAATTCGTAGGTCACGACATCGCAGGCGGCCGCCAATTCCTCCAGCGCGTCGGCATCGTCATAGGCCGCCGCGATCTGTCCGTTGGCCACCTGCGACGCCGGACAGCCGGGCTGGGGTTCGAGGATCACGGTGCGGTAGCCAAGGCGCGCGGCCGCCATTGCCAGCATGCGGCCAAGCTGGCCGCCACCGATGATGCCGATCGTGGAATTGGGGGGAAGCGGGCTCATGCGTCATCCACCGGTTCTTCGCCAACGGCAGCGCTGCGGGCCGCGCGCAGGCTATCGAGCCGGCCGGCGAGCGCCTCATCGGAAAGTGCGAGCACGGCTGCGGCCAGCAGGCCCGCATTGGTTGCCCCCGCCTTGCCGATGGCCAGCGTGCCGACAGGAATGCCGCCCGGCATCTGCACGATCGAAAGCAGCGAATCCTGCCCCGAAAGGGCGGCAGACTGCACCGGAACGCCGAAAACCGGCAGGGGCGTCAGCGCCGCGACCATGCCGGGCAGATGCGCCGCGCCGCCGGCGCCGGCAATGATCACCTTGAAGCCGTTGGCCCTGGCGGAGCGGGCGAAGTCGTACATACGCTCGGGCGTACGGTGGGCCGAGACGATCCGCGCGCTGTAGGCGACGCCGAGTTCGTCGAGCACGTCCGCGGCATGTTTCATGGTCGGCCAGTCGGACTGGCTGCCCATGATGATGGCGACGTCTGCGGCTGCGGACATGGCTAAATCTCCTGCTCGGACCTGGCGCCCGCCGGGTCAGGCGATGATGTCGGGAATGATGGAATCCTCGAGCGCCTGGAGCCTGTCCTTGATGGCAAGCTTCTTCTTCTTCATGCGCTGGATGCGCAGCGGATCGCAGCCCGTGGCGATCATGGCGTCTATGGCGGCGTCGAAGTCGGCATGGTCCTGTTTCAGTCGCGCAAATTCAAGGCGGATATCCGCCTGTTCCTGTTCGGACATGCCGGTCATCGGTCTCGTTTCCATCTGGGTACCGGCCACCCTGAAAAGGGTGCAGCCGGCTGCTTCGTGGCCCGGCCCATAGCATATCTTCGACTGTAACGGAATTCTACCAGAACGCATTCGACAGCGCCTTTCATCTCTGGCAGAGTGTCATCGTAATGTCATGTCACCGGGCTTCTCGCCCGCGGCGGTGCGGGCCCGGCGACCCTGTTCAAACAGCGGAAGGAGAGCTGGCCATGTCCCTTGAATCGCATCTTGCGGAACTGCATCGCAAACACGGCGAGCTGGAGCGGAAAATCGACGAGATGACGCTTCATCCCTCCGTGGACGATCTCGAACTTGTCGAGCTCAAGCGCCGCAAGCTGAAACTCAAGGATGAAATCAGCAAGCTGGAGACAGAGACCCGCCATTGACGGCAATGTGACGGAAACGGCAAGCCTTGTCCGTTCCGCATGAAACCCGCGTCCCGACCGGCGCGGGTTTTTCATTTTTTCAGGTGTCGGCCGGATCCTCCTCGCCGCGCGGATCGAGGTTGTAGGCTTCCGGCGTGGTCGCCCGCTCCACCGGCAACGTCTGGAACGTGTCCTTTTCCGCCTGCGGCACGGCAGCACGCTGGCGCATCCGCCAGGCGGTGTAGGGCACGATGAGGCCGTGTGCCAATGCGGTGGCGAGGAAGATGCCCTCAGGGCGAAGGCCTTCCATCAGGGTCGCGCCCAGCAGCGGCCCGGCCATGGTTCCGGCGCCGTAGATCAGCAGCAGGCCACCGGACACCTTCACGAAATCCTCCGGCCCGGCATGGTCGTTGGCATGCGCCACGGCGATCGAATAGAGCGTGTAGGCCATGGCCCCATACACGGCGGCCAGCGAAATGACCGGCACCGCGCCGCGCAGCTCAAGGAAGAAGGCGCTCAACGCGACGGCACTGGCAATGCCTGCCATGGCGAGAAGGACGATGCGCCGGTCGGTCCTGTCGGACATGCGGCCTGCCGGCCACTGCATCAGCGCCCCGGCCACCACGGTCACGCTCATCATCACGGCGATGCCGGCGGTTCCCACGCCGGCCTGTGCGCCATAGACGGCGCCGAGCGTACCCCAGGCGCCATTGGCGACGCCGATCAGGAAACAGCCCGCAAAGGCCACCGGCGAGGTGCGGTAGAGCGTCTTCAGGTCCAGCGAGACACCGGTTGGCGGGCGCGGGCTGGCCACTGTCGACATGGCGATCGGGATCAGGGCCAGGCAGAACAGCGCGCCGGCAGCCATGAAGGGCGTCTGCCGCGTGACATCGCCCGCGGCCAGCCCCATCTGGCCGGCCATGATCGAGGCATAGGTCACCATCATGTAGAGACCGAAGATCGAGCCGCGCGATTCGTTGGTCGCCTTTTCGTTGAGCCAGCTTTCGATCACCATGAAGGCGCCGGCCATGATGAAGCCGGTGCAGACCCGCAGCGCGATCCACACGGCCGGTTCGATGACGATCCCGGTCATCAGCGCCAGGACGGCACCGCTGGAGGCAAAGGCGGCGAAGGCGCGCACATGGCCCACACTGCGCACCAGCCGCGGCGCATAGAGGCAGCCGGCCACGAAGCCGGCCGCCCAGCCGGTGCCAAGCAGGCCGAGCGAGAAGGCGGAAAAGCCTTCCGCCTGGCCGCGCAGCGGCAGCAGCAGCCCGTGCAGCCCGCTTCCAGCCAGCAGGAAGGCGGTTCCGAGCAGGAGGGCGGCAATGGGGGCAATGCGGGCGAACATGGATTACCTTGCGAATCGGAACGGTTCCGGGACAGCGCGCGCCTTCGGCACGGCAAACAGGGCGATTTCGCGGCCACTTCCCGGCAATGCCGGGGATGGCGGACTCAACTCTTGCGGAAGAGCGATTCCGCGGCGCTCTTCGTGGACGATTTCGCCTCCATTTCGTTCCGCAGGCGCATGATTTCGCTTTCCAGAAGGCTTATGCGGTGGCCCAGTTCGTCGACCGACAGGTCGGACAGATCCTGGCCAATGGCATGGGTGACGGGCTTGCGCACCGGATCGTCATCGAAAAGAGCCATGCCGGACCTCCCTTGCCTTGGCATTCACCGCCATGACAATACATGCATCAGTGCTGCGCAATCAATTCCGAGACAGAGACAGGCAAGCCCATGACACTGCCCGCAAACATGACCGCAATCGCCATCACGTCACCCGGCGGCCCGATGGTGCTGAAGCCGGAACGGCGCCCGGTTCCCGCTCCGAAGGAAGGCGAGGTGCTGATCCGGGTCGCCGCAGCCGGCGTCAACCGCCCCGATGTCCTGCAACGCATGGGCGCCTATCCGCCGCCGCCAGGCGCTTCCGAACTGCCCGGCCTCGAGGTGGCCGGCGAAGTCGCGGCCGTTGGCGCGGGCGTGACCCGCTGGCGCGAAGGCGATCGCATCTGCGCGCTGACGCCGGGCGGCGGCTATGCCGAATATTGCATCGCCCCGGCCTCCAATTGCCTTCCTGTTCCCTCGGGTTTCACCTTCACGGAGGCTGCGGCCATTCCCGAGACCTATTTCACCGTCTGGCACAATGTCTTCCAGCGCGGCGGCCTGCAGGACGGCGAGACCCTTCTTGTCCATGGCGGCACGTCCGGCATCGGAACGACGGCGATCCAGCTCGCGGCAAAGGCCGGCGCCTATGTCATCGTCACCGCCGGGTCGAAGGAGAAATGCGACGCCTGCCTGTCGCTCGGCGCCGACCGGGCGATCAACTATCGCGAGGAGGACTTCGTCGACGCAGTGCGCGAGGCGACCGGCGGCAAGGGCGCCAACGTCATTCTCGACATGGTCGGCGGCGATTACGTGGAGCGCAACTATCGCGCTGCCGCCGAGGAAGGGCGAATCGTCCAGATCGCGGTGCTGCACGGCGCAAAGGCCACGGCAGACGTCTCCCTGATCATGCGCAAGCGACTGGTCCATACCGGTTCGACGCTGCGTCCGCGCCCGGTCCATTTCAAGGCCACCATCGCGGCGGAACTGGAGGCGCGCGTCTGGCCGCTGCTCGCCAAGCGCGATGTCGCGCCGGTCATGGACATGATCTTCCCGCTCGCCGAGGCCTGGCGGGCCCATGAGCGCATGGAAGAGGGCAACCATATCGGCAAGATCGTGCTCGACGTGGCGTGACCGGCGCTCACGCCTGCCAGGCATTGGCCACGTGGCGCGGCCAATGCCCCGGAACCACGGCCACAATGTCAAAGCGCAGCGACAGGCGCGCCGCATCCGGCTGGCGCGACAGCCAGAGATCGGCGGCGTTTGCGATGCGCCGCTGCGATTCGCGGCCCACGGCGTCATGGGCGGCGTCTTCGCTGGACCGCGCCTTGACCTCGACAATCGCGACAACATCGCCGCGCCGGGCGATCAGGTCGATTTCGCCAAGCCGTGTGCGATAATTTCGCGCGACGATGCGGTAGCCCTTGAGCATCAGCGCCAGCGCTGCCAGCCACTCGCCGCGCTGCCCGCGTCTGAGTGCGATGTGCCGGCCGTTTCGCGCGTCAGCCATCGCCGTTGCGATCCTTCAGGGCCACGATGCGGGCGAACAGATCCTGCTTGGGCAATCCGGTCTGCCTGGCCGCCTGTGCCGCGGCCCGTGAGGCCGGCATGACGGCAGAAAGCTCGACCAGAAGCGCATCGACGTCTTCGGCCGCCGGCACGGCCGCTTCGCCGGGCGGCGCCACGCAAATCACGATTTCGCCTTTCGGCGCGCCGGTCTCTCCATAATGGGCGGCCAGCGCCGGAAGGCTGTCGCGGCGCACTTCCTCGAACGCCTTGGTCATCTCCCGCGCCACAGCGGCGGGCCGGTCGCCGAAGATCTCCGCCATGGCGGCGAGGGTGGCGGCCAGCCGGCGCGGCGATTCGTAGAAGACGAGCGTGCCGGGAACGGCATCCAGCGATTCCAGTCGGGTGCGTTTCTGCCCGGCCTTCACCGGCAGGAAGCCGGCAAAGAAAAACGCGTCGGTCGGCAGGCCCGACGCGGTGAGCGCGGCCAGCAGCGCCGAAGGACCCGGCAGCGGCGTCACGGGCAGTCCCGCGGCCAGCGTTTCTTCCACCAGCCGGTAGCCGGGATCGGACAGCAGAGGCGTGCCGGCATCGCTGACGAGGGCCACGGACCGCCCGGACGCCATCGCCTCGATCAGTTTCGGCCCGGCGACGGCGGCGTTGTGTTCGTGATAGGCGGTGGTGCGTGCGCGAATGCCATAGCGATCGAGCAGCACCCGGCTCGTGCGCGTGTCTTCGCAGGCCACGATATCCGCGCCTGCCAGCGCCTGGAGCGCACGGATCGTGATGTCGGCCAGGTTGCCGATCGGCGTCGCGACAAGATGAAGGCCGGCCGGAAGCGCACTGGCCTCGAACGCGGCCTGGCCGATCATGTAGCGTGTGTCGCGCTCCCGCGAACCTGTTGCGCCTGCTGGTGGCCTGTTCATGACCTGTTATTAACCTTGACGAATGCTTGCCAATCGCGTTTTGCGGTTGCGACAATGAAAACAAGGGACGTGAAAGCGCTTCTAACACGGCGCGGCAGACAGGTGCAGGCATGATGACAGGGTTTTTCCGCGCGGTCCGCCGCATATCCGGGCTGGCAGCGCTCGCGCTGCTGGCCGGCTGCCAGGGCGTGCAGATGGGCCTGCCCATGCCCGACGGCGGCGAGCCGGTCATGCAACAGTCCGAACCGGTGCCAGCCAACCTGCCACCCGCCACGGGCGAGGTGATCGGCAGCGGTCCGGTTCGCGTGGCGATGCTGCTGCCAATGAGCGCGCCAGGCAATGCGGGCAAGGTGGCGCAGGGCTTCCGCAATGCCGCCGCGCTGGCCGTGGAGGACTTTCCCGGCACCGTGGAACTCGTGATCAAGGATACCGCCGGCATAGCCACAACGGCCACCGACGCGGCCGCCGAAGCCTATACGGAAGGCGCGTCCATCGTTCTGGGGCCGTTGTTCTCGGGCAATGTCTCGGCTGTCAGCGGTGTGCTGGAGCCGCGCGGGCGCACCATGATCGCCTTTTCCTCCGATGCCGGCGTGGCGCGGCGCGGGGTGTATCTCAATTCCTTCCTGCCCGGAGACATCGTCCGGCGCACGCTGGATCATGCCATGGCGCAGGGTGTGCGCCGCGTGACGGCCATCGTTCCGGAGGGTGCGTTCGGCCTGCTCGTCGAGCGCGAGGCACGCCAGGCGCTGGCCGCCGGCGGCGGGGAACTCGTCGGCACGGTGCGCTATGCCTATGACGACGCTTCCGTGGCGCAAGCCGTGGCCGATGCCATGCCGCTGGTCGGCAAGTCCGACGCCATCCTTCTGCCCGATGGCGGCAACACGCCCGGTGTCTTCGCGCGGCAATTGCGCGAGACCGGCGCGGACCTTTCTGGCAAGCGCTTCCTCGGTTCGGGCCAGTGGGCCAACGCCAAACTGACCGATCCCGCCTTCAATGGCGCATGGTATGCCGATATCGACCAGACGCGCATGGGCAGTTTCAATACCCGCTATGAGCAGCGCTTTGGCGAAAAACCGGCGCCCAACATGGTGCTGGGCTACGATTCGCTTGCCCTCGTCGCGGGGCTCGTGCGCAGTGGCGGGCCGCAGGCGCTCACCGTGGCCAATCTCGAATCGGCGGGCGGTTACAATGGCTATACCGGGCTCTTCCGGCTGCGTCCCGACGGGCGCAACGAGCGCGGCTATGCGGTCTACGAGATCCGCAACGGCCAGCCGCAGGTTGTCAGCCCGGCACCGGCCAGTTTCCGGCCGGGCTTCTGACACCGGGCAGCCGGTCGGCGCAGCCGGTCAGGGTTGACGTTCAGGCCAGCATATGCGCCATGAGCGCGCGCAATTGCGCAGGCTTGACGGGCTTGCGCATGACTTCCATGTGCGCCGAACGGGCCACCTGAGCCAGATCCTCGGAAAAATCGGCGGTCGTGATCAGCGCGGGGATGGCCTTGCGGGTGACGCGGCGCGTCTCCGTGATCGCCTCGGTGCCAAGATCACCATGGTCGAGATGCTGATCGGCGATGATGATGTCGGGATCGAAGCCGTCCCGTTCGACATGGGCCAGGATTTCCTCCAGGCAGGCGCCGTCGCGCACCTCGCAGCCCCAGCGCTGCAAGAGGAGAAGCATGGCGCGGCGCACGCCGGCGTCGTTTTCCACCAGCAGCACGCGCGCCCCGTCCAGACCATAGGCACGCGGCCGCTCCGGCTCGCCGGACACAGCCTGCGCGGCCGGTTCGGCCTGCGGACGCATGCCCATGGGCGCCGTCAGCCGGAAGACCGTGCCCTTGCCCACCACGGATGTGAAATGCAGCGGATGATCGAGTGCGGCCACCATGCGCTTGACGATGGACAGGCCCAGGCCTAGGCCGCCCGTCCCGTCGTCGGAGAGGTCCGGGCCGCGGTGGAACTCCTCGAAGACCGCGTCGAACTCCTCTTCAGGAATGCCGGTGCCGGTGTCGATCACGTCCACGCGGACCTGCTGGCCGCGCGGCCGCGCGGCGACGAAGACGCCACCGGTGCGGGTGTAGCGGATGGCATTGGAAACGATGTTCTGCAGGATGCGCCGGTACATGCCCTGGTCCGACAATACGGCCAGCCGGGTCGGGCGGAAGCGCAGGCGCAAGCCCTTGCGCGCCGCCAGCGGGGCGAAATCCGATTGCAGCGACTGGAACAGCGTATCGAGCTGGACGAGCGAAACCTCCGGCCGCACCACGCCGGCATCCAGCTTGGAAATGTCGAGCAGGGTGCGCAACAGCTCTTCCATCGTCTCCAGCGAACGCTCCACCTGCCGGGCAAGCGTCTGGCCCTCGTCGCTGGTCTGGATGTCGGAAAGCGCCGAAATGGAAAGCCGCGCGGCGTTGAGCGGCTGCAAAACGTCATGGCTGGCGGCGGCCAGGAACCGCGTTTTCGACAGGTTGGCGATCTCGGCGGCCTCCTTGGCCTGCACGAGATCCTGGTTGGTCTTTTCCAGCCGCCGCAGCGTGGCGCGCAGTTCCTCGGTGCGCGCACGGATGCGCCCTTCCAGGTTGATGGCCGTCTGGAACAGCGAAAAGGCATTGCCCTGCTGATCCATCGACTGCTCGACGCGCGACATCAGCGCCTGGTTGATGCGGCGAAGCCGTTCGATATCGTCGATCTCGTCGATGTTCATTGCCGCGCCGGCCCTATCCGGCGGCTTCGCGCATCGCACCGAATGCCACACCCGTGAAGGTCTGGTTCAGGTGCATGGAGCGGAACTGCTCGCCGTAGGTGGCGAAGCCGATGACATTGTTCGTGCGGTAAAGCTCGGAGACATCGCGAATGATCTGGCGGTTCTGCGCGTCCAGGCGGCGGTGGGTGCATTCGAAGCCGAGCACGACATCAATGCCCTTGAGCTGTGCCGCGACATCGTTCAAGGCCTGGCGCGTGGTTTCCACCATGCCGGTCGGTTCCGCGACGGTCAGCACAACGCCGTCATCGATGGCGCAGAAGAAGGACAGCGAGCCGTCCTCGTTCACCTTTTGGATCGACCGGCAGTAATATTCGCCGCCGACGCGCACGACGACCGGGTGCGTGGCGAATGACAGCGGCGACAGCGATTGCGGATCCATGCCGATGGCCTGGGCATATTCCGCTGCCGCGGGCGCGGCGTTGAGTTCATGCACGATCCGGTGGTCCGGATCGGAGGCGGTGACGACAAGCTTCTTCTGTGTCGGCACGAAATTGTCGGTCTTGAAGATGTGGAAGGGCACGTCCGTGGCAACCAGGGCGATGACCGCGGCGCCGGTGTGGACATGGCCGTCGTGTATGATGGGCGTTTCGTGAAAGTTCAGGTCGTCGCCCGCCGAACCGCCGATCAGCGGAATGTCATCCAGTCCCCAGTGTATGGCCGAGGTGACCGCCTCTTCCGAATAGCACATGCCGTCGATGAGACAGACGGCGAAGGTGCGGGCCCCCTCCGGCTTGCAGGCCTGCGCCAGGGCGTGGCGCGCCATCTCCACCCGGGCGGTGA
Organism: Brucellaceae bacterium; assembly: GCA_020637775.1. Classification (GTDB taxonomy): domain Bacteria; phylum Pseudomonadota; class Alphaproteobacteria; order Rhizobiales; family Rhizobiaceae; genus Zhengella. Next base: position 555,886 of record JACKJV010000001.1, read on the forward strand.
TGCTCTCCATTCCGGCGTTGGTCACGTCCTCGATCAGCGTGGTGACCACGGTGAAGTGGCGGGCGGGCAGGATCATGGCGATCGCCTGGCCGTCCTGGAGGCCTTCCGGCGTGATTTCGCCGGCGGTCGTGCAGCAGGCATGGGCCACCGACGGGGCATGACGCCGCAAGGCGGCCGCCAGTTCCCCGGGCGAATAGAGCCGTGGCGAATGGAAGATGAAGGCGAAACCGCCACCCATGGCCTCGGCCTCGGTGGCGATCGCCTTGCAGAAGGCTTCCGGATGGCCGCCTGTCCCGGCAAGCGCCACCATTCCGCATGAATAGGGGCTGCGTGTCAGCGTCAGGGTCTTCTCCTCCCGCGCAGCAACCCTCCTCTGCCGGTGCCGCACTCGGCGCATATTATGATCGTGGAATTCCCACAGCGCAACAGCGCCGCTCGCGCCGTGCCCGCGATGGCAAATGCGACCGAAAGTACAATACCTTCCGGCGGACCGGGGCGGCATTGTTTTCGCGAAGGGTTTGGAGGGACCTTGCGGGGAATTGCCGTGCATGCGCGCGGGCCCGGCATCCGGTCCGGGCCATTCACCCGAATCGATGGCGCGGGCTTGAAAGCCCGTCGTTTTCCGTAAATCCTAGCCATGTCCAACATGGTGCCTTTGGGAGGAGGACTTGATGTCTGAAGTAACGATGACCGTGAATGGCCGGAAGGTGTCCGGCCAGTGCGAGGACCGCACGCTGCTGGTGCATTTCCTGCGCGACAACCTGGGCCTGACGGGTACGCATGTCGGCTGCGACACGTCCCAGTGCGGCGCCTGCGTCGTCCATGTCGACGGCAAGGCCGTCAAATCCTGCACCATGCTTGCCGCCCAGGCCTCGGGTTCGGATGTGGTGACGATCGAGGGGCTGGCCGGCGCCGGCGATCTTTCACCCGTGCAGGCGGCCTTCAAGGAACATCATGGCCTGCAGTGCGGATTCTGCACGCCGGGCATGATCATGGCGGCCACCGACATGATCAACCGTTACGGTGCCGGCAATCTCGACGAGAAGACCGTGCGTGCCGAGCTGGAAGGCAATATCTGCCGCTGCACCGGCTATCACAACATCGTCAAGGCCATTCTGGCGGCCTCCGATGAAATGGCCAAGGGCGCTGCGGCGGCCTGAAGCGAGCCAATAGCGAAACATTAAGCAGCGAATAGCGGGGTACGGGCGACAGCGACCTGGTCACAGACGGCAAATCCGGTTGATTGCCCCTGGTCGCCATGTGCCAGCCCGCGTTCGCTCCCGACAGGCGGAGGAGCTTGAAAATGGGTATGGAAGGCGTTGGCGCACGCGTTGCGCGCAAGGAAGACAAGCGGTTCATCACGGGATCGGGCCGCTATACCGACGACATGAGCGTTCCGGGCATGAAGTATGCGGCTTTCGTCCGCAGCCCGCACGCCCATGCAAAGATCGCATCGATCGACACGGCGGCGGCGGAAGGCATGCCGGGCGTGATCGGCGTGCTGACCGGCAAGCAGCTCAAGGCCGATGGCATCGGAAACCTGATCTGCGGCTGGATGATCCATTCCAAGGACGGCACGCCGATGAAGATGGGCGCATGGGAGCCGATGGCCACCTCGACGGTGCGCTATGTCGGCGATGCGGTTGCCATCGTCGTGGCGGAGACGCGCGGCCAGGCCCGTGACGCGGCCGAAGCGGTCAATGTCGAATACGAGGAACTGCCTGCCGTCATCCATGCGGTCGATGCGCTCAAGCCGGGCGCCCCGCAAATCCATCCGGAAGCCGAGGGCAACCTGATCTATGACTGGGAGATCGGCGACGAGAGCGCGGCCGACAAGGCGATTGCCGAGGCCGCTCACGTCACCGAGATCGAGATCGTCAACAACCGCCTGTCGCCCAACCCGATGGAGCCGCGCGCCACGCTCGGCGTCTATGACAAGGCCGAGGATCACTACACCTGCTGGACGACCTCGCAGAACCCGCATGTCGCGCGCCTGGTGATGAGCGCCTTCTACAACGTCGCGCCGGAGAACAAGCTGCGCGTCATCGCGCCGGATGTCGGCGGCGGATTCGGCGCCAAGATCTACATCTATCCCGAGGAGATCATCTGCCTTTGGGCTTCCAAGCGCACCGGCGTCCCGGTCAAGTGGACGGCCGACCGCACGGAAGCCTTCATGACGGATGCCCATGGCCGCGACCATGTCTCCAAGGTCAAGATGGCCTTCGACAAGGACAACCGCATCACCGGCCTGAAAGTCGAGACGGTGGCCAATCTGGGCGCCTACATGTCGCTCTTCTCGTCCTCGGTTCCGACCTATCTCTATGCCACGCTGCTGTCGGGCCAGTACGCGATCCCGGCCATCCACTGCAACGTCAAGACGGCCTATACCAACACCGTGCCGGTGGATGCCTATCGCGGTGCCGGACGCCCCGAGGCGACCTACCTGCTGGAGCGCACGGTGGAGACGGCGGCGCGTGAACTGGGCGTCGATCCGGCCGAGCTTCGCCGCACCAACTTCATCCGTGAGTTCCCGTACCAGACGCCGGTCATCATGTGCTATGACACGGGCGATTTCGATGCCACGCTTGATGCCGCCATGGAAGCCATCGACTACAAGGGTTTCGAGGCCCGCAAGGCGGAAAGTGCGAAGAACGGCAAGCTGCGCGGCATCGGCATGAGCTGCTACATCGAGGCCTGCGGCATCGCGCCGTCGGCGGCGGTCGGCTCGCTCGGCGCCGGCGTCGGCCTGTGGGAATCGGCGGAAGTGCGTGTCAATGCCGTCGGCACGATCGAGGTGCTGACCGGCTCGCACAGCCACGGCCAGGGCCACGAGACGACCTTCGCCCAGCTCGTCAACGAGCGCCTCGGCGTTCCGCTCGACAGCGTTTCCATCGTCCATGGCGACACCGACAAGGTGCAGATGGGCATGGGCACCTACGGGTCGCGCTCCGGTGCCGTCGGCATGTCCGCCATCGTCAAGGCGCTCGACAAGGTCGAGAGCAAGGCCAAGAAGATCGCAGCCCACCTGCTGGAGGCGGACGAGGGCGACATCGTCATCGAGAACGGCGAATTGAAGGTCGCCGGAACGGACAAGTCCGTGCCGTGGTTCCAGATGGCGCTGGCCGCCTACACCGCGCACAACCTGCCGGAAGGGATGGAACCGGGCCTCAAGGAAACCGCCTTCTACGATCCGACCAACTTCACCTTCCCCGGCGGCTGCTACATCGCCGAGGTCGAGGTCGATCCGGAAACCGGCAAGACCGATGTCCTGCGCTTCGTCGCCGCCGACGACTTCGGCAACATCATCAATCCGATGATCGTCGAGGGGCAGGTGCATGGCGGGCTTACCCAGGGCATCGGACAGGCATTGCTGGAAGGCGTGGTCTATGACGAGAGCGGCCAGCTTCTGACCGCCTCCTACCAGGACTACTGCATGCCGCGCGCCGATGACGTGCCCTCCTTCGAGGTCTCGCACCACATCACCCCGTGCCCGGGCAATCCGCTCGGCATCAAGGGCTGTGGCGAGGCGGGCGCCATCGGTTCGCCGCCGGCCATCATGAACGCGATCACCAATGCGATCGGCAACAACAACCTGACCATGCCGGCAACGCCGCAAAAGGTCTGGGCCGCGAACAACGCCAAGTGATCGGAGCGGGAAGGAGCCTCCGCGCCGGCCTGGCCGGGCGCGGGGGCGGCCGCCCGCATGATGCAGTCAGAAGGACAAGACATCCATGTACAACACCACCTATCATCGCGCCTCATCGGCTGACGAAGCCGCAAAACTGGCCGGTTCCGCAGCCGAAGCAAAATATGTCGCCGGCGGACAGACGCTCATCCCGGCCATGAAGACGCGCCTCGCCGCGCCGGAAAACCTCATCGACCTGCGCCATGCGGGCATGGCGGGCATTTCGCAGGACGGGGACACGCTGACCATCGGCGCCACCACCACGCATGCGGAAGTGGCCGGCTCCGAGACCGTGAAAAAGGCCTGCCCCGGCCTTGCCAGCCTCGCCTCCCACATCGGCGATCCGCATGTGCGCCACATGGGCACGATCGGCGGTTCCATTGCCAACAACGATCCGGCCGCGGACTATCCCTCGGCCATGGTGGCGCTCGGCGCGACCATCGTCACCGACAAGCGCGAGATCGCCGCTGACGACTTCTTCACCGGCCTCTTCGAGACGGCGCTGGAAGAGGGCGAACTCGTCAAGGCGGTCAAGGTGCCGGCCTGTGCCGCCTCCAGCTATGCCAAGTTCCCGAACCCGGCTTCGCGCTACGCCATGACCGGCGTTTTCGTCGCACGGCATGGCGACGGCGTTCGCGTCGCGGTCACCGGCGCCGGCTCCGACGGCGTCTTCCGCTGGAGCGAGGCCGAACAGGCGCTGTCGTCGAATTTCTCGGCCGACGCCGTCTCCGGCCTCAAGGCCGATGCCGCGGGGCTGATGAGCGACATCCATGCTTCGGCCGACTATCGCGCCAATCTCGTGGCGGTCATGACGGCCCGTGCGGTGCGCGCCATCGCCTGAACCGGGACCAGGCTGACTGAAGCGGAGCGGCGGTGCCATCGGGCGCCGCCGCTTTTCTTTTGCATGAACGAATCCCCCTGCCCGGCGTTGATCCGGTGATCCCACCAACGGCAGATGGAGGTTGAAGTCATGCCGCTGTTCGACAAGGGGCCTGCGCTGGCCGAGAATGCCGCTGTCGGCGGCGATGGCGACACGCCGGGCATCGCCCAGGACATCACGCTGGACGATATCCGCGCCGTTGCCTTTTCCGACGAACCGCTCGAAACGCGCCGCGAGGAACTGAAACGGATTCGCGAAGCCCTGCAAGCGCGCGAACCCGGCGACCGCGGTCACGAGTTCGATGTGCTTCTGTCGGAGCTGGACCGGATCGCGGCCGAACTGGATCCTGGCCTGCCGGGCGTGGCCGGCGATGGCGAAACCGGCATGGACCCGCAGGAGCGCTTCGACGCGATGGCGCCTGACGAGGTGGAAGACTTTGCCCGCCGCAAGAGCGGTGAGGGGTGACAGGATGGTAAAAGATCACGGACCCGCCGTCAAGGACGACAAGGCCTATGAAGACCTTCGCGGCAAGGGCTATTCGAAATCGAAGGCCGCCGCCATCGCCAATGCCAAGGCAAACCCTTCCATGCATCCCTCGAGGAAGGGCGGCAAGGCGCCGCCCTACGAGGACTGGACGAAAGACGATCTTTACGCCCGGGCGCGGGAACTGGACATCGCGGGCCGGTCTTCCATGAGCAAGGCTCAATTGATCGACGCCCTGCGCGGATAGCGTGGTTGCGCCGGTTCTCCATGCTCTGCGTCAGGAGCAGCCTGGCGCTGCGGACATCGCCTCAGTGCGCCTCGTCCCAGTTCCTTGCCGCGCGCGCGTCGACCTGCAGCGGCACGGACAGATCGACTGCGGGGAAGGCAGCGTTTTCCATCACGTCGCGGACGATGGCGATGGTGTCACCGGCGGCCGCTTCCTCGACCTCGAAAATCAGTTCGTCATGCACCTGAAGCAGCATGCGCGCCGGTGATCCGGCCTTCTCCAGTGCCGGCTCCATGCGCACCATGGCGCGGCGGATGATGTCGGCGGCCGACCCCTGGATCGGCGCGTTGATCGCCGCGCGCTCGTTGAAGGCGCGCATGGAGGGGTTGGAAGCCTTGATGTCGGGATAATGCGCCCGCCGCCCGAAGATCGTTTCCACATAGCCGTGTTCGCGCGCAAAGGCCTTGGTCGCCTCCATGTAGTCGCGAATGCCGGGAAAGCGCGTGAAATAGGTCTTGATGTAGTCGGATGCCTCGCCGCGCTCGATGCCAAGCTGGTTGGCCAGACCGAAGGCCGAAATGCCGTAGATGATGCCGAAATTGATCGCCTTGGCACGCCGGCGTACCTCGCCCGGCATCCCTTCCACGGGCACGCCGAACATTTCGGACGCCGTCATGGCATGGATGTCCATGCCCTCGGCGAAGGCTTTCTTCAGTTGCGGAATGTCGGCAACGTGGGCCAGCACGCGCAGTTCGATCTGGCTGTAATCGGCAGAGACCAGCACATTGCCCTTTTCGGGAATGAAGGCGGTGCGAATTTTCCGTCCCTCGGCGGTGCGTACCGGGATGTTCTGCAGGTTCGGCTCCGAGGAGGACAGCCGCCCCGTCGTGGTCGATGCAAGGGCATAGGAGGTATGAACCCGCCCGGTCTCCGGATGGATGTAGCCGGGCAGGGCGTCGGTATAGGTGGATTTCAGCTTGGTGAGCTGGCGCCAGTCAACGATCTTGCGGGGCAGTTCATGGCCTTCCGCCGCCAGGTCCTCCAGCACCTGCGCCGTGGTCGACCACTGGCCGGATTTCGTCTTCTTGCCGCCGGGCAGGCCCATCTTGCCGAACAGGATGTCGCCAAGCTGTTTGGGCGAACCGGGGTTGAAATCCTCGCCAGCCAGCGCGCCGATCTCGGCTTCCAGCGCCGCGGCCGATTGCGCCAGTTCGCCGGAAAGCCGGGACAGGATCTGCCGGTCCACCGAGACGCCGCGCTGTTCCATGCGCGCCAGCACATGCACCAGTGGCCGCTCCAGCCGCTCGTAGACCGATACCAGGCCTTCGGCCGCAAGGCGCGGCTTGAGCACCTGCCACAGCCTGAGCGTGACGTCGGCATCCTCGGCCGCATAGGCCGTGGCCTTGTCGATGGCGACCAGGTCGAAGGTGACGGCGGATTTGCCCGAACCGGCAACGTCCTTGTAGGCGATGGGCGTATGGCCGAGCCAGCGTTCGGCCAGCGCATCCATGCCGTGCCCGCCCTTGCCGGCATCCAGCACATAGGAGATCAGCATCGTGTCGTCGAGGCTGACCACGTCGATGCCGAGCCGGTGCAGCACAACGAGATCGTATTTGAGATTCTGCGCGATCTTGAGGACGGAGGCGTCCTCCATCAGCCCTTTCAATGCCGCCAGCGCCTGCATTGCGTCGATCTGGCCTTCGGCAAGCCCGCCTCCCAGCAGGTCGTCATTGCCGGTGCGATGCTTCAGTGGCACATAAGCCGCCTTGCCGGGCGCCAGTGCCAGCGAGAAGCCGACAAGTTCCGCCAGCATCGGATCGAGCGCGGTTGTCTCGGTATCGACGGCCACAAGCCCCTGTTCGCGCGCAGCGGCGATCCAGGCATCGAGCGTGGCCATGTCGCGGATCGTCTCATAGGCCGTCGTGTCGATGCCGGCTGCCGCGAAGCCTTCCGCCCGCATCGCCGCGAGCGCTGCCGGCGTTGCATTGCCACCGCCCGGCCCGCTTGCGGAACCGTCTGTCCCGGCGCCGGCAGCATTCGTGGCCGGAACGCCCGGCTCCAGATCGGGGCCGTGCGCGTCGGCGCCCCATTCCGCATCCACATGGGCGGGATCCACGGCAGCGGCATCCGCGCCGGTCTCCTCCGCCACGCGCCGCGTCAGCGAGGTGAACTCCATGGCCTTGAGAAAGGCGATCAGCTTCGGTCCGTCCGGGTCATCCAATGCCAGCGTATCAAGCGGATTGAGATCCGGCACATCGTTCTTCAGCCGCACCAATTCGCGCGACAGCCGCGCCTTGTCGGCATGGGCGATGATGTTTTCACGCCGCTTGGCCTGCTTGATCTCGCCCGCACGCGCCAGCAGCGTATCGAGATCGCCATAGGTATCGAGCAATTGCGCGGCGGTCTTGGGTCCGATACCCGGCACGCCGGGGATGTTGTCAACGGAATCCCCGGTCAGCGCCTGCAGGTCGACCATCTTTTCCGGACCGACACCCCATTTCTCGATCACCTCCGGCACACCGATCTGGCGGTCCTTCATCGGGTCGTACATCGACACCCGGCCATTGACGAGCTGCATCAGGTCCTTGTCCGACGAGATGATGGTGGCGTCGCCGCCGGCTTCCGCCGCGAGCCTGGCGTAGGTGGCGATGATGTCGTCGGCCTCGTAGCCCTCCCTCTCGATGCAGGGCAGGCCGAAGGCCCGCGTCGCCTGGCGGATCAGCCCGAATTGCGGCACCAGGTCCTCCGGCGGGGCGGAGCGGTTGGCCTTGTATTCGTCGTAAAGGTCATTGCGGAAGGTCTTGGACGAATAGTCGAAGATCACCGCGAAATGCGTCGGCGTGACGCCCACATCGGTGTCGCGCGCCTGTTTCAGCAGCTTCCACAGCATGTTGCAGAAGCCGGACACCGCGCCCACCGGCAGCCCGTCGGACTTGCGGGTCAGCGGCGGCAGGGCATGATAGGCGCGGAAGATGTAGGCCGAGCCGTCGACGAGGAAGAGATGATCACCGTTTTTCATGGCTCACACGATTAAGCGCAAACGCCGCCGAGGTCCATTGGCAAGACCGGGTTCAGGGCGCGCCGGCGGGGGTATTGTCAGCCTTTTGTCATCTTGCCGGGAGCACCCTGGTCGCGATTTTCGACGCCGGTCAGGACCCGGGCCTCCCATGCCCCTGTTTTTCCGGCATCTTACCTGATTGACAAGGGGGTTCCATGCTACCGATCCAGCACATTCATCCTATCGTCGTGCATTTTCCCATCGTCTTCTTCCTCACGCTGGCGTTTGTCGACATCGTGGCCCTTGCCATGGGGTATTCGGTGACGGGCCGCTCGGCGACAGGCAATCTCGCCACCGGACTGGCCGTCGCTGCGGGAACCTTTGCGATTCTGGCCGCCATGTTCGGCGACGCGGCCCTTGAATTCGCCGAGGCGAATGGATTTTCCAGCCAGATTGCCGAGATCCACGAAGGGTTGGGCGAGACGACCGCTGCTGTCCTCGCCGTCTGGGCGCTGATCCGCCTGTTCGTCTGGTGGCGCGACAAGCGCTTGGCCGGCGGGATCGGCTGGGGATTTGCAGCCCTGGAAGTCGCCGGCTGCGCGCTTGTTGTTGCGACGGCCTATTATGGCGGGCAACTGGTCTACACGCTTGGTGTCAACGTGGCGCACGCCGCGCAATAGAACCCCTCTCTCCCGCCGGATCGGCTTGTAAGGGCCGGTCCGGAAAGCAAGCCTTGCCAGGCCCTGGTGGCGGCCTGTGCAAGGCTTTTTCTTTCGCCGGTCACCCGCCCTTTCGTCAGCGGCGATTGCCTGCGCGAGCCTTGCCTTTGCCTGCTTCATGCTCATTCTGTTCATCGTGCCGGACAAGTCGGTTTCGGACATGCAGGTTCATTTCTGATCGAGCCTGCTCATCATGGCCGCCATGCGGGGCGTGATCGATCTCGTCACGCGCGGGCGCTGGATGGAAAGGTGGCGTGTCATCGGCGTGGATGAATGGCCCGTCCCCCGCCTGATCCGGATGAACGGGTGGCAGTCCCAATCCCCCTCTCCGGGCTGCCGCTGTTTTCAAAAGGCCGCCGTGGTTCCCCCCTCCACCACGGCGGCCAGTTTGTTTCCGGTAACCTGTTTTTCCGGCGCATCTTTCCCAGCGCATTCGCAACGTCTAACCTGCATCCCTGTGCAGAATGATTTGCGAGGACCTGATGAGTGACATTGCCCCCGTGCTCGATGCGATCGACGCCCGGCTTGACGATTCCGTCGAACACCTGTTCGACCTGATCCGCATTCCCTCCATTTCCACCGACCCGGCATACAGGGACGAATGCCGCCGCGCCGCCGAATGGCTGGCCGGCGACCTGCGCTCCATCGGTTTCGACGCCTCAGTACGCGATACCAGCGGGCATCCCATGGTCGTCGCGCATCATGACGGCGCCACGCCGGATGCCCCGCATGTGCTGTTCTACGGCCACTACGATGTGCAGCCGGTCGACCCGCTCGAACTGTGGGAAAGCGGCCCCTTCGAGCCGTCCATCGCGGCACGCAACGGGCGCAGGGTCATCACCGGGCGTGGCGCCGCCGACGACAAGGGCCAGCTCATGACGTTCGTGGAAGCCTGCCGTGCCTACAAGGCCGTTCATGGCGCCCTGCCCTGCCGCGTTTCCATCCTGTTCGAGGGCGAGGAGGAATCCGGGTCGCCCTCGCTCAAACCGTTTCTCGAAGCCAATGCGGACGAGTTGAAAGCCGATTTCGCCCTCGTCTGCGACACCAACATGTGGGATCCGCAGACGCCGGCCATTTCCGCCGGGCTGCGCGGGCTGGTCGGCGAACAGATCACGGTGAAGGCGGCCAGCCGCGACCTGCATTCCGGCTACTACGGTGGCGCGGCCGCAAACCCGATCCACATCCTCACCCGTATCCTGGCGGATCTGCACGATGCGGCGGGCCGAATCACCATTCCGGGCTTCTATGACGGTGTGAACGAGACACCGCCCGACATTCTGGACATGTGGAACGGGCTGAACCGGACCCCGGAGAGCTTCCTCGGCGAGGTGGGCCTTTCTGAACCGGCCGGCGAGACCGGCCGCACCCTGCTGGAGATGATCTGGGCGCGCCCGACGGCGGAGGTCAACGGTATCTGGGGCGGCTATACGGGCGAGGGCTTCAAGACCGTGATCCCGGCCGAGGCCTCGGCCAAGGTTTCCTTCCGGCTGGTGCACGAACAGGACCCTGTTGCCATCCGCACCGCCTTCCGCGATTTCGTGCGCGCGCGCATTCCCGCCGACTGCTCGGTGGAATTCGAGGAGCATGGCGGCTCCCCGGCCATCCAGTTGCCTTACGATTCGCCGCTTCTGAACACGGCGCGCGGCGCCCTGTCGGACGAATGGGAGACAAATGCGCTGATGATCGCCATGGGTGGCTCCATTCCCATCGTCGGCGATTTCCAGCGCATGCTTGGTATGGAATCGCTGCTCGTCGGCTTCGGCCTCGGCGACGACCAGATCCACTCGCCCAACGAGAAATACGAACTGACCTCGTTCCACAAGGGCCAGCGCTCCTGGGCACGCATTCTCGACGCGCTGGCGCAAGGCAGGTGATGCAATGAGCGCGTCCGACAGGAAGGTCCATGTGCGCCTTGCCCGCGACGGGGATGCGCAAGCAGTGCTGGAATTGCAGGACGCGCTTTTCCCTGACGACCCGAACAGGCTGTCACCCGGACAGCTTGCCCGGCCTGGCGGCGACAGGCGCATTCTCGTGCTGGTCGCGGAGCTGGAGGACCGTGTGGCGGGTTTCCTGGTGTTGCGGGACCGCTCCGCCCGGCTGTGGACCAGCGTGGATTTCGTCGGGACGGCCGCCTGGGCAGCAGGCAAGGGCGTGGGCGGCGCGCTGGTGCGCGCAGCCTGCCGCTTCGCGCCCCGCCCCGTGCTCCGCCTGTTCGTGCGCCCTTCCAACGCACCCGCACGCGCCCTTTACGCGCGCCAGGGTTTCCGCCATACCGCGACACGCAAGAGAAACTATGCCGATGGCGAGGACGCGATGGTCATGATGAAATGGCTCGGGCCGCGCTTCCTGCGCCGAAAGGGCAAGTGAACGGGATAATCACGCCATGACCATCCGCGCCCACAAGGGAGACCTGCCGGACCTGTCCAATTACCAGGTGGAGGCCGTCGCCATCGACACCGAGACGCTGGGCCTGAAGCCCCATCGCGACCGGCTTTGCGTCGTCCAGCTCTCTCCCGGCGACGGCACCGCCGACGTGGTGCAGATCGCCAAAGGCCAGACATCGGCGCCGAATATCGAAAGGCTGCTGGCCGATCCGAAGGTCGAGAAGATCTTCCATTTCGGCCGTTTCGACATCGCGGTGCTCGAACATGCCTTCGGCGTGCGCGCCAATCCGGTTTTCTGCACCAAGATCGCCTCGCGCCTGACGCGCACCTATACCGACCGCCACGGGCTGAAGGACCTCTGTGCGGAACTGCTCGACGTGCCGCTTTCCAAGCAGCAGCAATCCTCCGACTGGGCCGCGGAAACCCTGTCGCAGGCCCAGCTCGACTATGCCGCCTCCGATGTCCTCTACCTGCATCGCCTGCGCGACGCGATCACCATGCGCCTTGTGCGGGAAAACCGGTTGGACATGGCCCGCCAGTGTTTCGATTTCCTGCCCATGCGCGCGCATCTCGACCTGGCCGGCTGGGAAGAAACCGACATTTTCGCCCATAGCTGAGCGGCGGAACCGGCGAATGGGCTGCGGCCGGAGCATCTTGTCCGGCCCTGGAAGGACGCGGTGAACGCAATGGACACGGGCCAGACCCGCACACAAAACGGGGTGACGGCGGGCATCATGCTGATGTGCGCCGGCGTCGCCTTTCTCAGCGTCAACGATGCCCTCGCCAAGACCCTGGCTGCCCACTACACCGCGATCCAGATCCTCTTCATCCGCAATCTCATCGCCTTTCCCGTCGCCGTGCTGATCGCGCTGCGCCTCGGCGGGCGCAAGGCGCTGCATTCGGCCCGGCCCTTTGCGCATGTGCTGCGTGGGCTCATCTGGCTTTGCGCCGCGACGCTGTTCTTCACGGGCCTGGGCTATCTTGGCCTGGCCGAGGCCACGGCGCTGATCTTCGTCGCCCCGGTCTTCGTCACCGCGCTGTCGGCACTGGTGCTGCGCGAGCAGGTGGGCTGGCGGCGCTGGTCGGCGGTGCTGGTTGGCTTTGCCGGGGTTCTCGTCGTCGTGCGCCCGGGCACGGCCGCCTTCGAACCCGTCTCGCTCTTTCCCGTCGCAACGGCCTTTTTCTACGCCCTGATGATGATCGGCGCGCGCTGGGTCGACCCGCGCGAGAGCATGTGGACGCTGATGGTCTGGCTGACCGGGGTGGGCGTCGTGCTCAGCGCGCTGCTGCAACCCCTTGTCTGGGTGACGCCGCGCATGGAGGACCTCTGGCTGTTCGCCGCCATTGCCCTGTTCGGCACGGTGGGCGTGACCATGATGACCCAGGCTTTCCGCTTCGCGCCCGCCGCCGTCGTCGCGCCCTTCGACTATACCGCGCTGCTCTGGGCGACGCTGATCGGCTGGCAGGTCTGGGGCGAAATCCCAGACGCGCTGACTTATGTGGGCGCCGCCATCATCGTCGCCTCCGGCATCTACATCGTCATCCGCGAGCGCCATGCGCAGGGTTAAAAACGCCCGGACCGGATAAAATCCCGCCTTTCGCGTTAATCGTTTTCTGACCATGGACTTAACCGCCCCTTAAATCGCCCGATTTAGGGTGTTGTCCATGACCCGCTGACAAGGACGGGACGTGCAGGGCAAGGCGGGAGATTCATGGCCAGACGCAGGACGGGCAAGCGCATAGAGCCTGAATTCGAGAAGGCAACCGGGCGCAAGCGCGCCCTGTCGGTCTCCCAGGATGATCGCGTGCTGCCGGCGCGAAGCCGCAAACCGGCTTCGGGCAAGGGCCGCAGGAAGGCAGGGGGAGCGCGCAAGTCCCGCAGCGCGGGCAAGCGGCGCGGCCTTTTCGGCCTGCTGCGCGGCGCGATCTACTGGTCGCTCATCCTGGCCATCTGGGGCGGTATCGGGCTGGCCGGCATCGTCGCCTGGTACGGCGCCAAGATGCCGTCCGCCACCACCTGGGAAGTTCCCGCACGACCGCCCAACGTCAAGATCGTCTCCGTCGACGGCCGGCTGATCGCCAATCGCGGCATGACTGGCGGCGAGGCCGTCGGCCTGCACGAGATGTCGCCCTATATTCCGCAGGCCGTCATCGCCATCGAGGACCGGCGCTTCTATTCCCATTTCGGTATCGACCCGCTGGGGCTGGCCCGCGCCATGGCTTCCAATATTGCCTCTGGCAAGCTGCGCCAGGGTGGCTCCACGCTGACCCAGCAGCTTGCCAAGAACATGTTCCTGTCGCCGGCCCGCACCATCGAGCGCAAGGTGCAGGAAGTCCTGCTGGCGCTGTGGCTGGAGCATGAGCATACCAAGGACCAGATCCTCACCATGTATCTCAACCGGGTCTATTTCGGGTCCGGCGCCTATGGTGTGGAGGCGGCATCGCGGCGCTATTTCGGCAAGCCCGCGCGCGATGTCTCCCTGGCCGAAGCGGCGCTTCTGGCCGGCCTTCTGAAGGCCCCGTCGCGCCTTTCGCCGGCCCGTGATCCGAAGGCGGCGGAAGAGCGCGCGAGACTGGTCATCGCGGCCATGCGCGAACAGGGCATGATCGGCGAGACGGAATATGCGGTGGCCATGAAAGCGCCGGCCACCCGTGCCGCCGCCTATTGGACAGGATCGGAGAACTATGTCGCCGACCGCGTGATGGAGGAATTGCCGGGGCTGATCGGCGACGTGAACCAGGACGTGGTGGTCGATACCACGCTCGACCTGACGCTGCAGAAACTGGCCGAAAACTCCATTCGCGAGCTGATCGCCAGGAACGGCAAGGCGCGCCGCGTCAGCCAGGGCGCGCTGGTCTCCATCGACGGTTCGGGCGCCGTGCGCGCCATGGTCGGCGGCTATGACTACGCCAATTCGCAGTTCGACCGCGCCACGGAAGCGCGCCGCCAGCCGGGCTCGACCTTCAAGCCCTTTGTCTATCTCGCCGCACTGGAAAACGGCCGCAGACCGGACAGCGTGCGCACCGACGCACCAGTGCGGATCGGCAAGTGGACGCCGGAAAATTACGGCGGCAAGTATTTCGGCAAGGTGACGCTGGCCACCGCGCTGAAGAAGTCGCTGAACTCGGTGGCCGCCCAGCTCGCCCAGGAGGTGGGGCCGAAGACGGTGGCGGAAGTGGCCCACCGCATGGGTATCGAATCGGACCTCGCGGCCAATGCCTCCATCGCGCTCGGCACGTCGGAAGTCACGCCGCTGGAACTGACGGCGGCCTATGTGCCCTTCGTCAATGGCGGCTACCGGCCCGACATCCATGTCATCCGCCGCGTGACCACCATGGACGGCAAGGTGATCTACGAACAGAAGGGCGCGGCGCCGCGCGTGGTCCGGCCCGAATATGTCGCGATGATGAATACCATGATGCATGGCACCGTGGAGGACGGGACAGCGCGCAGCGCCGATTTCGGCTGGCCGGCCGCCGGCAAGACCGGCACGACGCAGAACTCCCGGGATGCGTGGTTTGTCGGCTATACATCCAACCTCGTCACCGGTGTCTGGTTCGGCAATGACGATGGTACGCCGATGAAGGGTGTGACCGGCGGTTCACTGCCGGCAAAGGCGTGGAAGACCTTCATGCAGGCCGCCCATGAGGGCCTGCCGAAGGCCCCGCTGCGCGGCATGTGGACACCGGATCCCGCAGCCGGCGACGACATCCGCCCTGTGGCGCCCGTCGGGGGCCGCGAGAACCTGCCCATGGCCGGCGCGCCGAGGCCACCCGCCGCTGTGGGCGGCCGCAACGGGACCGCGGACGACCGCACCGCTTCCGTCAATCGCCCCGTGCCGAAGGTCGGCGTGGGCGAAGAACCCCGCAACGTGGGCTCGATCCTCGACGTGATCCTCGGACGGTAACGGGGGCCATGGAGGCCGGGCCGGCAGGCCGGCCCGGGCCGTGGCGGGTTCACGTTTGCCGTGCCTGTCGTGCAGCAGGCCTGCCGTCTACCAGGACAGCGTTTTCATGGCAGGATCGAACAGGTAGCCTTCGATCACAGGCCAGGAGCCCATCTGGACGCCGTCGATGTAATCGTCGCGGGTCAATCCGGCGGCTGCCGAACACGCCTGGCACATCAGCACAATGCCGCCGTCCTCCATGAAGGCGGTCAACATGTCCTGGATCGACGCATTCTGTTCCCGCATCAACCCGTGCACGTGGGAGGCACGTTTCTTGTCTGCCAGATAGACGCCTCGTACATTCAGCCAGATGACGACAGGCTTGTGATCGTTTTTCAACGCTTTCTGATGGGCAAACATGATCGCCTTGGCGGCTGCCCAGGTATCATCGGTGGTGAGATTGACGAAAAGGCCGGGCCTGGCGTCCTGCGCCTGTACGCCAACAGCGGGCATGAAGCTTGCCAACACGAAAACGGCGGCAGCAATTACGGTTTTGAGGAAGTTCATCTTATGGTCCTTGCGATGGAATCCGTCGTCGGAACGCGTCATGCACCAGCTTGGTGGCAAGCCATTCGTCCCGATGGTGATCTCGCGGGCTTGCGCTGCGAAACCGGTTCAGATCGCAATCGAAGGAGGACCTTGGCTGGGTGGCAGCAGCCTTCGGGGCAAGGAGGTGCGATGCGTTGTTTCGACCGGAAACAACGGCACGGCAACCGGAACAAGCGGAGGATTTCCGTACCGGCAGGGCAATGCGAGTGCGATTGATCCGGCGATCCGACAGAACTCGCAGGCCTCGGCCCGGCCCGCCTTTCCACCCGGGGCACCATTGCCGGTCCCGAAGCAGATGACCGGCAGCGAGCCATCCGGCAATTCATAGGCGGAGAGATCGAAAGGCTGCCAAGCCGACAGAGCGACAGGCTTGTGGGCGAAGGAGACCAGCAGGAGCGAAACAACAATTGCTGCCCGCAAAAACAACCCGAATGCAATGTCCCCAAGCCGCATGACGCCTCCCCTGCCGAGGCCTAGCAAGCACGCTTCGACATTGAAAGCGCCAAGATGCCGCATCGGGAAAGCCGGCTCCCGACGCGGGCGCTCCATCAACCGCCCGGCATGCCGCCGACATGGCTGAGAAGCTCCGCCACATTGGCCGCCTGGAACTTCTTCAGGAGCTTGGCCCGGTAGGTCTCCACCGTGCGCGGCGAGATGTCGATCAGCCGGGCGATCTCCTTGGAAGTGCGGCCCTCGCCCAGATGCATGATGATCTGCCGCTCGCGGGTTGTCAGGCGCACCACCGGGCGCTCGTGCGACAGGTCGGCGAAACTCCACACCGCCTTGGCCAGCGGGTCGCCGGCTTCCGTCAGCGTGCGCCCGCGCACCCGGCACCAGAACAGCGAACCGTCGGTGCGCGCCATGATGCGCTCGTCGGAATAGCGGTTCATTTCGCGCAACGGGCCCACGCCCACCTCGCGAATGGCCACGAATTCCTCGAAGGAGGGATAGAGTATGGCGAAGGACTGGTCGAGCAAGGTCTCGCGCCTGTGCCCGAACATCTCTGCAAAGGCCGGATTGCAAGCGCGGATGATCCGGTTTTCGGTCATCACGATGCCGATCGGTGCCATTTCATAGGCGATCCGATCCAGCTCTCTTGCGTGGTTTTGCGCCTCTGTCATGCGTGTTTCTACGGTCTTGCGCGATTGCCCTGCTCCATCTGATAGTATGCTTATACGGTGAACGGCAAAGAAGAAATGCGGGTCCAGCCCGCCAAACGCGCCGTCAGGGAGGAAATTCGGCATGAACCTGGCCCATTGGCTGGTCAGAAGCGCTTGCGTGTCGCCACGCAGCCCCGCCCTGCTGAAGGGCACGGACGTGATCGCGGACTATGCCGCCTTCGCGCGCTCGGCAGGCAGCATCGCCGCTGTTTTGGCCGCCGATCATGGCGTGCAACCCGGCGACCGCGTGGCGATCTTCGCGAAGAACTGCACCGAATATCTCGAACTCATGTGGGGCGTCTGGTTCGCCGGCGCGGCTGTCGTGCCGGTCAATGCCAAGCTGCACCCGAAGGAAGCGGCCTGGATCATGGCCGATTCCGGTGCGCGCATCGCCTTCGTCACGGCGGCCCTCGGGGCGGAGCTGGATGCCGTGCGCCCGGAAAGCCTGCAAACGCTGGTCGACATGGACACGCATGCCTTCGATGCCATGCGAACCCATGAGCCGGTGGCCGCTCCGGCGGACCGCGCGCCGGACGATCTGGCCTGGCTGTTCTACACGTCCGGCACCACCGGCAAGCCCAAGGGCGTGATGATCACCCACGCCAATATCCAGGCCATGGTGCTGGGCTATTTCGCCAATATCGACGAGGTCTATGCCGCCGATTGCGCGCTGTATGCCGCGCCCATCAGCCACGGCGCGGGGCTCTATTGCGTGCAGCACGTCCTCAAAGGCGCACGCCATTGCGTGCCGCCATCGGCCGGTTTCGAGCCGGCGGAAATCCTCGATCTCGCCCGAAGGCTGGACCATGTCCACATGTTCGCCGCACCCACCATGGTCAAGCGGCTCGTGGACCATGCCAGGCGTGCCGGAGAGACCGGCCGGGGCATCCGCACCATCGTCTATGGCGGCGGACCGATGTATCTGGCCGACATCATCGACGCCGTGGATGTGCTGGGGCCGCGCTTCGCGCAGCTCTACGGGCAGGGCGAAAGCCCCATGTGCATCACCGGGATGACGCGCGCCATGGTGGCCGATCGCGCCCATCCGCGCTGGCGCGAGCGCCTCGCCTCCACCGGCATCGCGCAGGCCTGCGTGGAAGTGCGCATTGCCGATGACGATGGCCGGACCCTGCCTGTTGGCGAGACCGGCGAAGTTCTGGTGCGCGGCGCGTCGGTGATGAAGGGATACTGGAACAATCCGGATGCCAACGCGAAGACGCTGCGCGACGGCTGGCTGTGGACCGGCGACATGGGGGCGGTGGACGAGGACGGTTTCCTGACGCTCAAGGACCGCTCCAAGGATCTCATCATCTCCGGCGGCACGAATATCTATCCGCGCGAGGTGGAAGAGGCGCTGCTCACCCATCCGGCCGTTTCGGAGGTCTCCGTTGTGGGCGCGCCGCATCCCGAATGGGGCGAGGAGGTCGTGGCCTTCGTCGTGCTGGCGGAAGGGACGGTGGCGGACGAAAAGGCGCTCGACGCCCATTGCCTCGACCAGATCGCACGGTTCAAGCGGCCCAAGTGCTACCGCTTCGTCGAGGCGCTGCCCAAGAACAACTATGGCAAGGTGCTGAAGACGGAACTGCGCACCTGGCTCACCAAGGAACATGAAGGAGCCTGAGAATGGGTCATCTTTCAGGACGCACCGCGCTCGTCACCGGCTCGGTCCAGGGCATCGGCCTCGCCATCGCGAAGGCGCTGGCCGGCGAAGGCGTGCGCATCGCGCTGCACGGGCTGGCCAGCCCGGAAGAGGCTGCCGCCGCCGAACAGGCCTGCCGTGGCGCCGGGGCGCCGGAAACACGATTCTTCGATGCCGACATGCGTGACGTGGCCGCCATCGACGCCATGATGGAAGCCGCCGCGGCCTGGGGGCCGATCGACATTCTCGTCAACAATGCCGGTATCCAGAAGACGGTGCCGATCGGTGAGGCGACCGCGGAAATCTGGGATGCCATCATCGCGGTCAACCTGTCCGGGGCCTTCCACACCATGCGCCACGCGCTGCCGGGCATGGGCGAACGCGGCTTTGGCCGGGTCGTCAACATCGCCTCGGTGCATGGCCTGGTCGCCTCGAAGGACAAGGCGCCCTACGTGGCGTCGAAGTTCGGGCTGGTCGGCATGAGCAAGGTCGCCGCGCTCGAATATGCCGCCTGCGGCAACCGTGAGACCGGCGGCGTCACGGTCAACTGCATATGCCCCGGCTGGACGGAAACCGCCATCATCGAGCCGCAGGTGGCCGCCCGCGCCGCCGAACATGGCGGCGACAGGGCTGCCGGCATTGCCAGCCTTCTGGCCGAGAAACAGCCGAGCCAGCGCACGTCCGATCCGTCCGAGATCGGCGCGCTGGCGGCCTGGCTGTGCCATGCCCAGGCACACAATATCACTGGCGCATCCTTCCCCGTGGACGGGGGCTGGACCGCCCAATGATGAGCGCGCCGGAGGTCCGGCGTGCTCCGCGCTTCTGACAGGAGGAGACATCGCATGAAGAAATGGATGACTGCAATGGCCATGGCCTCGGCGCTTGCCGCCGGCGGGCTTGGCTCCGCAACCGCGCAGGATGGCGACCCGGTGAAGATCGCCCTGGTCCACGGCCTGTCCGGCTCGCCGCTGGAGGCCTTTTCCAAGCAGACCTCGACCGGTTTCCAGCTCGGCCTGGAATACGCCACCAACGGCACGATGGAAATCAAGGGCCGCAAGATCGAGGTGATCGAGAAGGACACCCAGTTCAAGCCAGACGTGGCCCGCTCTGCCCTGGCGGAGGCCTATGGCGACGACGAGGCGCTGATCGCGGTCGGCGGCACGTCCTCCGGCGTGACCACGGCCATGCTTCCGGTGGCCGCCGAATACGAGAAGATTCTCGTCGTTGAGCCGGCCGTCGCCGATTCGCTCACCGGACCGGATTCCAACCGCTACGTCTTCAAGACCTCGCGTAATTCGTCCATGGACATGCAGGCCCAGGCCAAGGCGCTCAAGCCGGACGGCAACCTCTTCGTCGCCACGCTCGCCCAGGACTACGCCTTCGGCAAGGACGGCATCGCGGCCTTCAAGAAGGCGCTGGAAGGCACCGGCGCCACCGTGGTGGCCGAGGAATACGTGCCGCTCAAGACCACGGATTTCACCGCCACCATCGAGCGCATGTTCAACGCGCTCAAGGACAAGGACGGCCGCAAGGTCATTGTCATCTATGTCGCCGGCATTGACGCCATGACGCCCATTACGGCTGCCGATCCGGGCCGCTACGGCATCGAGATTTCCACCGGCGGCAACATCCTGCCTGCCATGGCTTCCTACAAGCAGGTGCCGGGCATGGAAGGCGCCATCTACTATTACTACGAACTGCCGAAGAACGAGATCAACGACTGGCTTGTCGCCGAACACCAGAAGCGCTTCGGCTCGCCCCCGGACTTCTTCACCGCCGGCGGCATGGCGGCTGCGCTCGCCATCACCAAGGCGCTGGAAACGGCCGATGAATGGGACACGGAGACGCTGATTTCCACCATGGAAGGCATGAGCTGGGAAACGCCCAAGGGGTCCATGACCTTCCGTCCGGAAGACCATCAGGCCCTCCAGTCCATGTACCACTTCAAGATCAGGGTCGATGACAACGTGGCCTGGGCCATCCCGGAACTGGTGCGCGAAATCACCGCTGACGAGATGGATATCCCCGTCGGCCGCAACAACCAGTAACCACGCAAACGGGACGCCGGCTGCCTGCCGGCCGGCGCCCCGCCCGCTGACAACCGCAACAGACAAGGCGGATCATTGGCGTCATGTCCAAGCCATCGCTTCAATCCCGCGACCTGACCATCCGCTTCGGCGGCCATGTCGCCGTCAATGCCGTGACCTGCGACTTCACACCCGGCGAACTGACCGTGATCGTCGGCCCGAACGGCGCCGGCAAGACGACATGGTTCAACCTCATGTCTGGCCAGTTGAAACCGTCGGCCGGCACCATCCTCAAGGATGGCCGCGACATCACCGCGCTTTCGCCCTCGGCCCGCGCCAAGGCCGGCATGGGCCGCGCGTTCCAGTTGACCAATCTCTTTCCCAAGCTTTCCGTGCTGGAAAACATCCGCCTGGCCGTGCAGGCGCGCCACGGCATCGGCCCGCGCCTGTTCCGCCCGGTCTCCGCCTTTCGCAACCTGGTCGAGACGGCCGAACGGCATCTTGCGAGCGCCCGGCTGGAGCGCGTGGCGCACATGCCCGCCGCCGCCCTGCCGCATGGCGACCAGCGCAAGCTGGAAGTGGCGCTTCTGCTGGCCATGGAGCCGGACATCTTCATGTTCGACGAACCGACCGCCGGCATGAGCGTCGACGAAGCACCCGTGATTCTCGAACTCATTGCCGACATCAAGCAGGACAAAACGAAAACCATCCTTCTGGTGGAGCACAAGATGGACGTGGTACGCGCGCTGGCCGACCGGATCGTCGTCCTGCACAATGGCGAGCTTGTCGCCGACGGCCCCCCCGACGCGGTGATCGCGCTGCCCATCGTGCGCGAAATCTACCTCGGCATTCCGGCGGAGGACGCGGCATGAGCGCGCCCGTGCTTTCGATGGAGGGCGTGCATACCGACATCGCGCAGTATCAGATCCTGCATGGCATCGATCTCGCCGTGCCCGAGGGCGGCGTCTATGTCCTGCTTGGCCGCAATGGCGCGGGCAAGACGACGACCCTGCGCACCATCATGGGCCTGTGGAAGGCGCGCGCCGGCGCTGTCCGTTTCCGCGGGCAGGACATCACAAGTCTGCATACCTCTGACATCGCCCGCCTGGGCATCGCCTTCGTTCCGGAGAACATGGGCATTTTCGGCGGCCTGACGGTGGAGGAGAACATGCGGCTTGCCGCGCGGGACGGCACGTTCGACGCCCGGCGGCTGGCATGGATCCAGGACCTGTTCCCCGCCATGCGAACATTCTGGCAAAAGCCGGCCTGGGCGCTGTCGGGCGGGCAGAAACAGATGCTCGCCATCTCGCGCGCCATCATCGAGCCGCGCGAGCTGATCCTCATCGACGAACCGACAAAGGGCCTCGCGCCGGCCATCATCCGCGCCATGGTGGATGCCTTCCGCGAAGTGGCGGCCGACACGACCATTCTCCTCGTCGAGCAGAATTTCATGTTCGCCTCGGCGCTGGGCAGCGGCGTGTCCGTCATCGACGACGGGCGCATCGTCCATTCCGGCGCCATGGCCGACCTCGTTGCCGACAAGGCGCTTCAGACGAAGCTGCTGAGCCTGTCGCTCGACGCGCACCAGTAGGGGAACCGCGACATGAACGCTTCGGATGTCATCAACCGTTTCGGCGGCGTCAACCTCCTGCCGCTGGTCCTCATGGTCCTCGCCCTGCCGCTGATCGGCTCGGTCTCGTCCTGGGTGACGCTGACGGTGGCGGGGCTGGCCATGGGCATGATGATCTTTCTCATGGCCTCGGGCCTGAGCCTCGTCTTCGGGCTGATGGACGTGTTGAACTTCGGCCACTCGGCCTTCATCTCCTTTGGCGCCTTCATCGCCGCCAGCGTCCTGGCCGGCCTGGCCGCATGGGTCGGTGCGGACTCTGCCGTGCTCAACCTGCTGGCGCTCTTTGCAGCCATTGCCGCCGCTGCCCTGTTCGGCCTTGCCGCCGGCTGGTTCTTCGAGCGCGTCATCGTCAAGCCGGTCTATCGCGACCACCTGCGCCAGATTCTCATCACCATCGGCGCGCTGATCGTGGCCGAACAACTGATTCTCGCCATCTGGGGCGGCGCGCCCATTCCGGTGCCGCGCCCGGCCATTCTCGAAGGCTCGGTCATCATCGGCGATGTCGCCATCGAGACCTATCGCATCTTCGCCTGCCTGCTCGGCCTCGTCGCCTTCGTGGCGCTCTACCTCGTTCTCAACCGGACGCGTATCGGCCTGCTCATCCGCGCCGGGGTCGAAAATCGCGAAATGGTGGAGGCGCTCGGCTTCCGCATCGACCGGATCTTCGTTGGCGTCTTCATGGCCGGTTCGGCGCTGGCCGCCATGGGCGGGGCGATGTGGGCGGGCTATCAGGGCCTCATCTCCGGCACGCTGGGCGCGGAGATGATGATCCTCGTCTTCATCGTCGTCATCATCGGCGGGCTGGGCTCCATCGAGGGCTCGCTGCTGGGCGCGCTGCTCGTCGGCCTGCTCGGCAATTACGTCGCCTTCCTGTTTCCGAAACTGTCGCTGGCGTCGAACATGCTGCTGATGATGGCTGTCCTGCTCTGGCGGCCCTGGGGCCTGCGCCCGGCCGTCAAGCCGTAAGGAGGACGCAATGACAACCGCCACCGCCGCCACCCTTTCCGCCTCCGCCGCATCCCATGCCCGCGCCGTGCGCAATGGCCGCATCATCGTCTGGTCCGCGGCGGCCCTGATCGCCTTCTGCCTCGCCTTCGCGCCCTTCCTGTTTCCGGATGTGCGGGCACAGCAGGTGGCGGCGCGCATCTGCGTCTTCATCGTTCTGGCCGCCAGCTACGACCTGCTGATCGGCTATACCGGCATCGTCTCCTTCGCCCACACCATGTTCTTCGGCCTTGGCGCCTATGGCGCGGCCATGGCGCTGAAATCCATGGGTGCGGGCTTCGACGCCATTTTCCTGGGCGGTGCGGCGGGCGTGGCGCTGGCCGCGCTGCTGGCCGTGGCCATCGGCGTGCTCAGCCTGCGCGTCAAGGCCATCTTCTTCGCCATGGTCACGCTGGCCGCAGCGTCGGTGATGATGGTGCTCGCCTCGCAACTGTCCGATTTCACCGGCGGCGAGGACGGCATCGTCTATTCCGCCCCGAAGATCTTCTCGCCCGCCACCAGGCTGCTCACCGACGACAACGGCAAGGTGCTCAAAATCGCGGGCGTCTCCATGAACGGCAAGATCGCCGCCTACTACTTCGTTTTCCTCACCTGCCTCGTGCTGTTCTACGCGCTTGTGCGCATCGTGCGTTCGCCACTCGGCACCGTTCTGGAGGCAATCCGCGAGAACGAATTGCGCGCCGAGGCCATCGGCTACCGGGTCGTGGCCTATCGCACGGCGGTCTTCGTCATCGCGGCCGTGATCGCGGCGCTGGCCGGCGTGGTCTGGGCGGTCTGGCTGAAATATACGGGGCCGGAATCCACCCTTTCCTTCGCCATCATGATCGACATCCTGCTCATGGTCGTCATCGGCGGCATGGGCACCATGGTCGGCGCGGTCATCGGCGTGGTCATCATGACGCTGGCGCAGTTCTATCTCAAGGATGTCATGGCAAGCGCCGCGGAAGCGACCGCCAGCCTGCCGCTCGTCCCCCATCTCGTCGATCCGGACCGCTGGCTGCTCTGGCTCGGCATCCTGTTCATCCTGCTCGTCTATTTCTTCCCCGCCGGAATCGCTGGCACGCTCATGAAGAAGGGAGGCCACTGATGCCGGTTTCACCCGTTCCCCGCTCGTCCTATATCCGTTGCGGCGCGCATGAACTCCATGTCACCGAATGGGGCGACCCGGCCAGTCCGCCGCTGGTCATGTGGCATGGCCTGGCGCGGACCGGCCGCGATTTCGATGAAGCCGCCGCCGCCCTCTCGGACCGCTATTTCGTCGTCTGCCCCGACACATTGGGACGCGGCCTGTCATCATGGGCGCATGACGAGGCGGTCGACTATTCCTATGCCGCCTTCGGCGACCATGCCGTCGCCATCCTGGACAATTACGGCATCGGCGAAACCCGCTGGGTCGGCACCTCGATGGGTGGCCTGATCGGCGTGACGCTGGCGGGCGGCCGCCTCAAGGGGCGGATCACGCATCTCGTTATCAACGATATCGGACCGGCCATACCGGAGGCCGCCTCGGGGCGCATTGCCGCCTATGTCGGCGCGCCGCCGGTCTTCGACACGGTGGCCGAACTGGAGGACTGGCTGCGCACCAACTACGCGCCGTTCGGGGAGAACACCGCCGCCTTCTGGCGCCGCATGGCCGACACATCCAGCCGCCGCACCGATTCCGGCAAGGTGACCGTGCATTACGATCCGCACATCGTCACGCAATTCACCCTGCACAAGGGCGACCTGGATTGCTGGCCCTCCTATGACGCGGTGTCCGCCAGGACGCTGTTGCTGCGGGGCGAAACGTCCGATGTCCTGCCGCGCGCGGTCGCCGAAGAGATGACGCGGCGCGGTCCGCAGCCGGAACTGGTGGAATTCAACAATGTCGGCCATGCGCCGACACTGGCCAGCGACAGCGAGATTTCCCTGCTGCGCGAATTCCTCGCCGATTGACCGCTCAGGGCGGCGGGATCTTGCCCACCACCTCCAGTGCATCATCGCCATCGGGCCTGGCCACCACGATCTCGCCGGAGCGCGGAATGACACCGGTCAGTGCGGTGATGTTGACCTGATGCGTCACCAGCATGGCCGGCTTGTCCAGCGCCATGGCCTTGACGGCCTCGATGGTTTCCCGTGTTTGCTGCTCGGCCCGCTTCGGTTCGGAGAAGAAGGAATTGAGCGAGGGCATGTCCTCGACCGGGCCGAGATCGAGCAATTGCGCCGTCTCGCGCGTCCGGCACCATTGCGACGTGCCGACGCGTGAAAATTCCACGCCCGCTTCACGCAAGCGCCGCCCTGTTTCGCGGGCCTGCGCGCGGCCTTCGTCGGAAAGGTTGCGCTGGGTGGAACAATCGCCAATGACAAGGCCGAACGGATCGCCGGTTCCCGGCGCCGTGGCATGACGCATCAGCGCCACCACCCCGCCCTGCCTGAGAATCGAGAGGTCTGCCGCCGCAGCCGGCATCACGCCGGCGGCCAGCAGCATGGCAAGCACTGTCAACAGTCGAAACATGACTTCTTTCCGCATTCCATCCCTGTTTGCCCCGGTCGGGTCAGTCCTAATGGTGAAAGTGCTTTTCGATCGCGTCAACCGGGTGATTGGTCAGGTCCTTGTCGATCTCGCCGGCAAGCCGGTCGCGCACCTCCTTGTGATATTCCTTGCGCATTTCCCCAAGGATCATCGGTGCCGCTATGACGAACAACCGCGTGTAGTCGCCGCGATGCGCCATCTTGTAGAGCCGGTCGGCAATGTCCTTGGCAAAGCGCTCCTTCTCCAGCCGGTGCCAGTCGGTGTCCTCGACCGCGCTGCGGTGCTGCGGGCCGGCATCGTGCAGGCGTCCGGGGCGGTTCGCGCCCTGTTCACGGGTCGGCGGGTTCTCCTGGGTTACCTCGCGCTTCACCTTGAGAAACGGAAATGCCTCATCCCCGTCATTGACGAGAAACAGGGCCTTTTCGCCATCGGCCACGACCACCAGGTCGCCATGCCCGATCTTGGGTGCAGTCATGTCTTCCTCCTGTAGCGTTCATTAATTTCAGCGGTTGCTGATTTATGCATGGCACCTGCGGCTTAGCCAGCGGTTCCGGAATGATTTTCTGTCGCACCCTGCCGCCGCGCAAAAGCGATTTGCGCGGTCTGTGCGCCGCGATGGCGCTGTTCCTTCATCTGCGCGGTCCTTTCCCCGACAATCGGGATCATTGAAAAGGATGATATCCATGACTGCCAACACAATTGCACCATCGCAGGTTCCCGAAACCGGCCATGTGGCGCTTGTCGGCGCAGGTCCGGGCGCTGCCGACCTGCTGACCCTGCGTGCCATGCGCCTGATCGCGGCCGCCGATATCGTCGTTCACGATGCGCTCGTTCCCTCAGAGGTGCTCGAACTGGTGCCACACGGCATTGCGCGCATCGCCGCCGGCAAGCGCAAGGGCTGCCACTCGAAATCGCAGGATGAGATCAACGCGCTTCTTGTCAGCCTTGCCCGTGCCGGCAAGCGGATCGTGCGCCTGAAATGCGGCGATCCGCTGATCTTCGGCCGGGCCGGTGAGGAACTTTCGGCACTGCGTGCGGCGGGCATCGCGCATGACGTCGTGCCCGGCGTCACCGCAGCCTTCGCCGCCGCGGCCGATTTCGCTTTGCCGCTCACGTTGCGCGGCGTGGCCTCCTCGCTGGTCTTCACCACCGGCCATGACCTCAAGGGCGAGGCCCTGCCCGACTGGGCGCGTCTGGCCGTCGCCGGTTCCACGGTCGCCGTCTACATGGGCCGCACGATCGCCGCCAGCGTGGCCACCAGGCTGATGCAGGCCGGTCTGCCGGCGGAAACGCCCGTTGCCGTGGTCGAAAACGCCAGCCATGCCAACGCCCGGCTTTTCCATGGCACGCTCGCCGACCTCCCGGCGCTGGAAAGGCGCACCGAACTGACCGGTCCGGTCATGACCATCATCGGCGAGGCGGTCGCCGGCGCGGATTTCTGCCGCTCACAGCCGCTCGCCAAGCACGCCCGAAATGCAATTGCCCTTTCAGAGGAAGTGTCCGCATGAAGATCCTGACCGCCAACCGCCTCTCCGACGGAATTGCCGTCTGGCTGCGGGCAGACCATTCCTGGTCGGCCGACATCGCCGACGCGGAACTCGCCCGGGACAGCCTTTGCGAAGAGAAACTGACGCGCGCAGCACATGCCGCCTTTCTCAAGAACGAGGTCGTGGACGTGAACCTGATCGATGTCGACCTCACCGATGGCTGCATCGTGCCGCGGCGCCTGCGCGAGCGTATCCGTGCTGCCGGCCCCACCATTGCCGTGAAGGCCGACACACCCCAATCGCCCACCCGCCGCGCGGCCTGACAGGCTGCCGGAAACAGGAACGGGACTTCGAGCCATGTATCGCTATGACGAGTTCGACCACGCCTTCGTGAAGGCGCGTGTCGCCGAATTCACCGATCAGGTGCGCCGCCGCCTTGATGGCGCCATCACCGAGGACCAGTTCAAGCCGCTCCGGCTGATGAACGGCGTCTACCTGCAACTGCACGCCTACATGCTGCGCGTCGCCATTCCCTATGGCACACTGTCATCGCGCCAGATGCGCAAGCTGGCCCATATCGCGCGCACCTATGATCGCGGCTTCGGCCATTTCACCACGCGCCAGAACATCCAGTTCAACTGGCCGGCACTGGCCGACACGCCGAAGATCCTGGAAGAGCTTGCCGAGGTGGAGATGCACGCCATCCAGACCTCGGGCAATTGCATTCGCAATGTCACCGCCGACCATTTCGCCGGCGCTGCCGCCGACGAGGTGGCCGACCCGCGCCCCCATGCCGAGATCCTCCGGCAATGGTCGACGGTTCACCCGGAATTTTCCTATCTGCCGCGCAAGTTCAAGATCGCTGTGACCGGCGCCGACGCCGACCGCGCGGCCATCCAGACCCACGACATCGGCCTGCACCTGAAGCGGGACGCGGAAGGCGGCCTGGGCTTTACCGTCTGGGTGGGTGGCGGCCAGGGGCGCACGCCCATGCTGGCGAAGAAGATCCGTGATTTCCTGCCCGAGGCGCATCTCCTGTCCTATGTCACCGCGATCCTGCGCGTCTACAACCTGCATGGCCGGCGCGACAACAAGTACAAGGCGCGCATCAAGATCCTCGTTCACGAGACCGGAACGGAAGCGTTCGCCGCCCAGGTGGAAGCCGAATGGGCAGCGCTGAAGGATGGCGACCTGACCTTGCCGCAGAGCGATATCGACGCCATCGCCGCCTATTTCGCGCCGCCCCCGCTGGCCGATCGCGCGGAAGGCGTGGTGGCCGAGATCGCCGCCAGGCAGGCCGACCCCGGCTTCGCCGCCTGGCTGCGCCGCAACGTGACGCCGCACCGCCATCCCGATCATGCCGTCGTGACGATTTCGCTGAAGGGCATTGGCGAGGTGCCGGGCGATGCGTCGGCCTCGCAGATGGACGCGGTCGCCGATATCGCGGAAGCCTACGCCTTCGGCGAAATTCGTGTCAGCCACGAGCAGAACCTCGTTCTGCCCCATGTGGCGCGCGCCGACCTCAAGGCGGTCTATGACCGGCTGGTGGAGGCGGAACTGGCCACGGCCAATGCCGGCCTCGTCACCGACATCATCGCCTGCCCCGGGCTCGATTACTGCGCGCTCGCCAATGCCCGTTCCATTCCGGTGGCGCAGGAAATCTCCACGCGCCTGGCCGCGCGGCAGGAGGAGATCGGCGATCTGAAGATCAAGATCTCCGGCTGCATCAACGCCTGCGGTCATCATCATGTCGGCCATATCGGCATCCTGGGCGTCGAGAAGAAGGGCGCGGAGCTTTACCAGGTCACGCTTGGCGGCTCCGGCGCCGAGGACGCCTCCATCGGCGAGATCATCGGCCGCGGCTTCGAGCCGGACCGGATCACGGGCGCCATCGAAACCATCATCGACACCTACCTGTCCCTGCGCGCCGGAAAGGAAGAGACCTTCCTCGCGGTCTACCGGCGCGTCGGACCGGCACCCTTCAAGGAGGCGCTCTATGCTGACGAAGCAAAGGCAGCCTGACGCCCATGCAGATGTGGCGGCTCGCGCCGCCGACTACGAGGCGCGCTACGCGGACTTGCCGCCGGCGCTGATTGTCGAGATCGCGGCCCGCACCCTGTTTCCGGACACGGTGACCGCGGTTTCGTCCTTCGGCGCGGATTCCGCGGTGCTGCTGCACATGATCGCAAAGGCGAAGCCGGACCTGCCCGTCGCCTTTCTCGACACCGGACATCACTTCGGCGAGACCATCGGCTACCGCGATGACCTCGCGGCCGATCTCGGACTGACCAACCTGCAGGTCATCCACCCCAATGCCAGCCAGCTTGCGCTGCGCGACCCGGCAAATGACCTGCATGGACGCGATACCGAGGCCTGCTGCGCGATCCGCAAGGTGGAACCAATGGCCCGCGCGGTGGCGCCCTACGAGGCCTGGTTCACCGGGCGCAAGCGCTTCCAGGCGCAGACGCGGGCCGCGCTTGCGGTGTTCGAGGCCGTCGGCGGGCGCATCCGCATCAATCCGCTCGCGCATATGGATGCCGATGCGATCCGCGCCTATGCCGAGCGCCACCGCCTGCGGGAGAATCCGCTCGTCGCCTTCGGATACCTGTCCATTGGTTGCTTTCCCTGCACAAGGCCCGTCCAGCCGGGCGAGGAGGCGCGCGCCGGGCGGTGGGCCGGCCAGTCGAAGACCGAGTGCGGCATTCACCTCGACGGGCTTGAACAATCCCTTTCGTCGTCCAAGTTGTGAGCGAGACCATGCCTGATACCAATGACAATGGCGGTCCGCGCCTGTGGACCCGGACAAGCGGTTTTGCCGAGGATGCCTGGATGCGCGCCGACGGCGTGGAGGATCGCACGGACAACGCGCGCCTGATCCTGCCGCTCGCAGCCTTTCTTGCGCTCGACGGCAGAGCGCGCGGCAGGCGCGCCGGCTGCCTGGCCGTGGAGCTTCAGCCGGGCGAGCACCTGGAGCCGCTGCTGCCGCATCTGGATGGGTTGGAGCTCATCGTGCTGGCCTTCCCGGCCTTCAATGACGGGCGCTCCTATTCGAAGGCAGCGCTGCTGCGCTCGCGGCACGGGTTTTCCGGCGCGCTGCGAGCGTCGGGCGATGTGCTGCCGGACCAGTTGGCCCACATGCTGCGCACGGGATTTGATGAACTGGAAGTCTCGCACCCCGTGGCGATTGCCCGCCTGGAAACGGGCAATGCGGATGCTTTCGCCGCCCATTACCAACCGGCGGCGCGCGCTGCGCGCCCGGCCGGCGGTTTCTCGTGGCGGCGGATCGCAGGCTGAGCCTGCGATCGGGAAAGCTGACGAACCGGCCTAGCCGATCTCGACCATCTCCACGGCGAAGGTCAGGTCATGGCCGGCCAGCGGATGGTTGGCATCGACCGTGATGGTATCTTCGGCGACCTCGATGACAATGAGCTGAACCGGCACGCCATTCGGCGTCTGGGCCTGGAGCTGCATGCCGACCTGCGGTTCGAGATCCGGCGGCAGGGCATTGCGAGGCACCTGCTGCACCTGCTGCGGGTCCCGCTGACCATAGGCGTCGGCGGCGGCAACCGTCACCGTCTTCTGGTCGCCCACAGCCATGCCGGCGATTTCCTTTTCCAGTCCCGGAATGATCTGCCCGGCGCCAAGCTGGAAGCTCAGCGGATCGCGGCCGTCGGAACTGTCGAATTTCGTGCCGTCGGAAAGCGTGCCGGTATAGTGGATCTTGACGGTATCGCCGTTCTTCGCCGTGGTCACGTGGGTGTCTCCTTCGTGGTCTGGCAAAACTGAAAGCCAGAACACAGGGGAACGACCAGTCAGCATTGCGCGGGTTTGGGTCAACGCCGCTTGGCGCAAGGTGTTCGTCCGAATCTTGCATGACGAGCCCGGCGATGCAACCGCACCACCCCGGCGCAAGGGCGTTTTCAGCCGTTTGGCGCCGGTTTCTTCAGGTTCAGCAGGTTGCCGGTCAGAATCAGCGCCGCCCCTGCCACGGTCCAGACATCGATCAGTTCGGCATAGACCAGCCAGCCGACCAGCGCGGTGAGGGGAACGCGCAGGAAATCCATCGGCACCACCACGGTGGCGTCGGCATGGGTCATCGCCTTTGCCATGCAGAAATGGGAAAACGTGCCGCAGAAGGCGACCAGCACGATCCATGGCCAGAGATCGGCCGGCACCGGCTGCCAGACGAGGAAGGATGGAACGAGGCCGATGGCGGCCTGGATGATGAGCATCCAGAAGATGATGGCCACCGGGCTGTCGGTGCGCGTCAGCGACTTGACCAGCACCACCGAGATGGCGAAGCCGACCGCGGCGGACAATGAAACGAACTGGCCGAGGCTGACATCGCCCGTGACGGGGCGTACGATCATGACCACGCCGACAAGCCCCAGCGCGATGGCGGCGGCCTTGAAGCGGTTCATGCTTTCGCCGAGGAAGAAATAGGCCAGGACCGCGGTCCAGATCGGCATGGTGAATTCGATGGAGATGACCTGCGCCAGCGGGATCAGCGTGACCGCCAGCAACCAGGCATATTGCGCGGCATAGTGGACCATGTTGCGCGACAGGTGGCGCAGGGGCCTTGAGGAACGCATGGCGCGCCAGCCGCCGGCCTTCATCACCAGCGGCTGCAGCAGCGCAAAGCCGATGAAGGCGCGCAGTTCCATGACCTGGAAGACGTCCAGCCGGCTTGCCGTCTCGCGTCCGGCGACGGCCATGGTCAGCATCAGCGCCAGCCAGCCGCCCATCCACAGCGCGGCCCGGAACACGGAGGCCTGCGGCGGCGATGGCTGGGTGGCGATGCGCATCGTCATGGCTGGCTCACTGCGGCTTGACGCGCGGGCCGGTCTTGTTGGCGAAGGCTTCCAGCCGTTCCTTCGACGCCGGCTGCGTGTTGACGATGCCGGCGACCACCGATTCGGCATAGGAGGCGTCGAGCGGCGACATGTTCTGCATGTGCGAGATGGCAGAGCAGATGGCGAAATTGGACAGGGGCGGATTTTCCGCAGCCCGCCGCGCGATCTCGAAGGCGCGCGCCTCGCTGTCCTCGACCAGATACTGCGCCAGGCCGACGTCCACCGCTTCCCGGTCCTTGTAGATTCGTCCGGTCAGCATCATGTCGATCATCCGGGCCTTGCCGACGAGGCCGGCGACGCGAATCGTCGCGCCCCCGCCCGTGAACAGGCCACGCTGGCCCTCCGGCAGTGCAAAATAGGTGGACGGATCCGCCACGCGGATATGCGCGGAGGAGGCCAGTTCCAGCCCGCCGCCCACAACCGCGCCCTTCAGCGCCGCAATGACCGGGATGCCGGAATACTCGATCTTGTTGAAGGCCTCATGCCAGCGCAGGCACACATGCATGAAGTCGGCGGCCGTGCGGTCCTGCCGGTGATGCTCGACCAGGTCGAGGCCGGCGGAGAAATGGTCGCCGGAGGCGCACAACACCACGGCACGCACACCCTCGCGCGGCAAGGCATTGAAGATGGAGACGAACTGCTCGATGGTCGAGAGGTCCAGCGCATTGCGCTTGTCCGGCCGGTTCAGCCGCACCGTGGCAATACCGGCGTCGTCCACATCGACCGTGATCGTTTCCAGCGTCAGATCGGCAAGCCGCTGCATTCCATGTCCTCCCGCAAATATCAGCCGGACATGGCTATGCCGGAAGAATGCGTGGCGCAAGTCCCGGTGCATGCACAAGCGCCGTGCGCGATTTGGGGTCTATCGCTGCACCAAGGCGGCGGACAAAGGCGAAGCCCGCCGTCTAGGCCGCTTTTTTCGTTGAGCGGGCGCCATGCCCATGGCAAGCCTTGCAGCATGAACGCCCTGACCCTTCTCGATCTCGCCGGCGTGGCGGTGTTTGCAGCCACGGGCGCGCTGGCGGCCTCGCGCCGGCAACTCGACATGATCGGCTTCCTGTTCTTCGCCGTCGTCACCGGCATCGGCGGCGGCACGCTGCGCGACCTGATCCTCGGCCAGGCACCGGTCTTCTGGGTGCGCGATCCGTCCTACATCCTCACATGCGCGGCCATCGCGGTCGTCGTCTATTTCACCGCCCATCTGGTGGAAAGCCGGTATCGCTGGCTGCTGTGGCTGGATGCCGTGGGCCTTGCCGCCTACGGCGTGATGGGCGCGGCCAAGGGCCTGGCGGCGACCGGATCGGCAACCATTGCCATCGTCACCGGCATGCTGACCGCCACGTTCGGCGGTGTGGCGCGCGACACTTTGGCCGGCGAACCGTCGGTTCTGATGCGCCCGGAAATCTATGTGACTGCCGCCATGGCGGGCGCGGCCGTCTTCACGGCGCTCGGCCTTTCCGGAGCGCCGGTCTGGCTGTCGGCAGGCTGCGGCTTCACCACTGCGCTGGCGGTGCGCGGCGGCGCGCTCATCTTCGGCTGGCGCATTCCCGGCTACCGCCCAAGGCCGGGCCGCTCGGAAGCGGAGTTGAAGCGCGAAGGCGTGTTGCGGGACGACAGCGGAAGCGACGAGCGCTGAACCGGCAACCGGCCACCCTTTCAGATCAACCCGTGCTGATGCGCCTTTTCCCGCAGGTTCACCTGCGGACGCGGCCCGATCTGCTGGATGACGATGCCTGCGGCCAGCGACCCCAGTTCGCCGCAAATGGAAAGCGGCAGGCCCGCCGTGTAGCCATGGAGAAAACCGGCGGCGTAGAGATCGCCTGCGCCGGTGGTATCGGTGACCTCGTCCACGCGAAGCGGCTCGACGGTCACGGTTTCTTCACCCTTGAGGATCAGCGAGCCCTTTTCCGAGCGCGTCACCGCAGCCAGGCGGCAATCGGCGCGCAGGGCGGCCACCGCGGTGTCGAAATCGGCCGTCTGGTAGAGCGACTTCACCTCATGCTCATTGGCAAAGACGATATCGACCGTGCCCGAGCGCATCAGATCCAGGAATTCCTCGCGGTAGCGGTCGACACAGAAGGGGTCCGACAGGGTCATGGACACTTCGCGGCCGGCGGAATGGGCCAGGGCCGCCGTTTGGCGAATCGCCTCCTTTGCGCGCGGGGGATCCCACAGGTAGCCTTCGAAATAGGTGACCTTCGCGCCCTTTGCCTTGTCTTCCTCCACGTCTTCCGGCCCCAGTTCCACACAGGCGCCGAGATAGGTGTTCATCGAGCGCTCGCCATCGGGCGTCACGAAGATCATCGAGCGGGCCGTGGGCGGGTTGCCGGTCAGGGGGCGGGTGTCGAAGGCGACGCCCTGGGCACGGATGTCATGGGCGAAGATACGGCCGAGGCTGTCATTGGAGACCTTGCCGAAATAGGCGGCGCTGCCGCCCAGCGACGCGATGCCTGCCGCCGTGTTGCCGGCACTGCCGCCCGACATTTCGACCGCCGGCCCCATGGCGGCATAAAGCGCCTCGGCGCGCTCCGCGTCGATCAGGTTCATGGCGCCCTTGTGGATGCCGTTGGCGACCAGGAAATCGTCCTCGCAGCGCGCAATGATGTCGACAATCGCATTGCCGATGCACAGAACGTCAAACTGGCTCATGGAACACCTTCCCCCTTTCGGCCGCTGGCAGCCGTGCCTTTGTCGGGAACTGTCTAGCGCATGGATGCTGCATTGCAAGAGAAACCGGACTTGCAGCACCCGCGGGCAATGCCCATGTGACACTCTGTCCGACATGGAGACGATGATGATACTCGACGCCGCCCGGCTCGCTGCCAGCCGCCTGTTCACACCGGAGTTCCGCTCGGTGCTGTTCAAGTCGATCGGGCTGACCGTGCTGCTGCTGATCGCCACCTGGTTCGGACTGAAAGGGGTTTTCGAATGGCTGGCCCTGCCCTGGCTCGACACGCTGATGCCGGGCCTGCCGTCCTGGGCAGGCTGGATCGGTTTCGTGGCGGCGCTGTTTGCCGGACTCGGACTGGCGCTGGGACTGGCGCTGCTGATCGCCCCGGTGACCGCCATCATCGCCGGCATTTTCCTGGACGATGTCGCCGAGGTGGTGGAGCGCGAGGACTATCCCGCCGACAGGCCCGGCGAGGCGGTGCCGGTGGTCCGCGGCATCATCCTGTCGGCCAAGTTCCTTGGCGTCGTCATCGCGGGCAATATCGTGGCGCTGCTGCTGCTGCTGGTGCCAGGCGTCAACGTGATCGCCTTTTTCCTCGTCAATGGCTATCTGCTCGGACGGGAATTCTTCGAATTCGCCGCCATGCGCTTCCGCCCGGAAGCCGAGGCAAAACTGTTCCGGCGCAAGCATTCCACGACCGTGTTCATGGCCGGTCTGGTCATCGCCGCATTCCTGGCCGTGCCGGTGCTCAACCTGATGACGCCGCTGTTTGCCGCCGCCATGATGGTACACCTGCACAAGCTGCTCTCACGCGCCGATCCGCAATTCGCCAGCCGCGAAGCAACGCGGGCGGCCTGAGCGACCACCCGGTTCATCCGATCTGCTGGGCCGGCAGTTGCACGAGCGCGGCGGGCACATCGCAGGTCTTTTCGGGCGACTTGCAAAGGTCGGCGATGACGCAGCGCTCGCATTCGGGCTTGCGCGCCTTGCAGACATAGCGGCCGTGCAGGATCAGCCAGTGATGAGCGTGGAAGAGATAGTCCTTAGGGATCACCCGCATCAGGTGCTCCTCCACCGCATCGGGCGTCTTGCCGGGCGCCAGGCCGATACGGTTGGCGATGCGGAAGATATGCGTGTCCACCGCGATGGTGGGAATGCCGAAGGCCATGGACATGACCACATTGGCCGTCTTGCGGCCGACGCCGGGCAGCGTGACCAGCGCCTCGCGGGTTTGCGGCACTTCTCCGCCGAAATCGTCGACCAGCTTGCGCGACAGGGCGATCACGTTCTTCGCCTTGTTGCGCCACAGTCCGATGGTGCGAATGTACTCGCCCACCCTTTCCTCACCCAGCGCCAGCATCTTTTGCGGGGTGTCGGCCACCCTGAACAGGTCTTTCGTGGCCTTGTTGACACCGACATCGGTGGCCTGTGCGGACAGCGCGACGGCGACCACCAGGGTGAACGGGTTCACATGGGCCAGTTCGCCTTTCGGCTCCGGCCGCTGGATGGAAAAGCGGCGGAAGATCTCGCGCACTTCATCTTTCGTGTAACGGCTGCGCCTGCGCACCGGCTTTCCTTTCCCGGCAGGCGAAACGGATGCGACTTTTTTGATCTTTGGCTTGTCCATTTTTCCCCTATAATATGGAGCCATGAACCACGCTACCGCCGTTGACAGCGAAGAGCCGGTTTTCGATGCACTCCTGACGCCCCACCGCTCGATGGGACGTACGGGGTTCTACATCGTCATGGCCATCTTCGGGATAACATGGTTTTCCACCGGGCTCCTGTTCTGGTCGATCGGGGCATGGCCGGTGCTTGGCTTTTTCGGACTCGACCTGTTCCTGCTGTGGCTGGCCTTCCGGTTGAACTACCGCGATGCGCGGGCACGCGAGGAAGTGCGCGTCTGGCGCCATGCCATGCTGATTCGCAAGATCGCGCCCTCCGGCAAGATCGCCGAGCACCGCTTCAACCCGTTCTGGGCAAAGTTCCATGTCAGCCGTCACGAGGAAATCGGCGTGACGGGCATGGCCGTGACCGAACGCGGGCTTTCAGTGCCGGTCGGCGCGTTCCTCAACCCGGACGACCGCGAGAGCTTCTCGCAGGCCTTCGCCGGCGCGCTGGCGACGGTGAAGCGCGGCTGACACGTCCGGCATCAGCAAGAATCGGGTGGCGCGCGGCCATTCCATTGGCCATTGTCACGGTCATGGAGGAACGCACATGACCGTTCAGACAGCCATCCTGACCCGGGACATCACGCCACAGGGCACGGAATACGAGACCGTGCGCCGGGTGATCGAGACGCTTTCACTGGACTATCGCGACCAGCCTTCGCTGGAGGCGCTGGCGGCGCAGGTGGGCGAGACGCCGACCGGCCTGCAGAAGCTGTTCACCCGCTGGGCAGGGCTGTCACCGAAAGCCTTCCTGCAGGCGGTCACGCTGGACCATGCGCGCCGCCTGCTGGACGAGGGCGCTCCGCTGCTCGATGCCGCGCTGGAACTGGGACTGTCCGGGCCGGGCCGCCTGCACGACCTTTTCGTTTCCCATGAAGCGCTGACGCCGGGCGATTACAAGGCGCGCGGGGCGGGGCTGACCATCCGCCACGGCTTCCACCCCTCGCCTTTCGGGCCGGCGCTGATCATGGCGACGGAACGGGGGCTGTGCGGGCTGGCCTTCGCCGATCCGGGCGGCGAGGCGGCGGCCTTTGAAGACATGGCGCGCCGCTGGCCGAATGCGCGGTTCATCGAAGACGCGGCGGCGATCGCCCCCTATGCGGCCCGCATCTTCGATCCCGCGCGCTGGCGGGCGGAGGAACCCCTGCGCGTGGTGATGATCGGGACCGACTTCCAGGTTCGGGTGTGGGAAGCGCTGCTGCGCATTCCGATGAACCGGGCGGCCTCCTATTCCGACATCGCGGCAGCCATCGGCAAACCGAAGGCCAGCCGGGCGGTGGGCGCGGCGGTCGGGGCCAACCCGGTTTCCTTCGTCATTCCCTGCCACCGGGCGCTCGGCAAGGCCGGGCAACTGACCGGCTATCACTGGGGGCTGACGCGCAAGCGCGCCATGCTCGGCTGGGAGGCGGGACAGGCCTGATTCGGGGGCCGAAAGTTCACCGGCGCGAAGGCGTATCGCATTGTGATCGACCTCCCGGCACGATAGCTTCTCCCGTCACTTCCTTTACCGGGGCTTTCCATGATCACCGTCATCGGTTCCATCAATCTCGACCTGATCGCCAGCGTGGAGCGCCTGCCCGGGCGCGGCGAAACCGTTCCGGGCGACGGCTTTTCCACCGCGCCGGGCGGCAAGGGCGCAAACCAGGCGCTGGCGGCGGCGCGCGCCGGCGCGCCGACACGCATGATCGGAGCTGTCGGCAACGATGCCTTTGCCGGCGAGGCGCTTGCGCTTCTCGACAATGGCGGCGTGGACCTTTCCGGCGTGACACGGGCGGACGGCCCGACCGGCACGGCGCTCATTCTCGTGGGTCACGACGGCGAGAACATGATCGCGGTGGTTCCGGGCGCGAACGGCACCGTCACCCCGGCCATGGCGCAGGCGGCCGCCGCAGGCGGCGGCCATGTGCTGTTGCAGCACGAAATCCCGCTGGAAGCGGTGGAGGCGGCGCTGGACTCGGTGCGCGCGGCCCGTGGAGTCAGCGTCCTCAACACCGCGCCCTACCAGGCGGCGGCGGCCAGGTTGCTGACAAAGGCAGACTATGTGATCGCGAACGAGACGGAATTCGACCTCTACGCCAGGGCGCTCGGCCTAGCCGGTCAATCGCGTGAAGCGAAAATGGCGAATTTCGTCCATGTCACCGGACGCACGATCATCGTCACCATGGGCAGCGCCGGTGCGCTGGCCATGACGCCGGAGGGCAGCATCGCCGTTCCCTCGCTTGCCGTCACGCCTGTCGACACGGTGGGTGCGGGCGATACGTTCTGCGGCTATTTCGCGGCTGCTCTCGACCGCGGGCTGATTCTCGAAGACGCATTGCGCCTGGCGGCGGCGGCGGGATCGCTCGCCTGCCTCAAGCCCGGCGCCCAGCCCTCGATTCCGCTGACCGGCGACGTGGAAGCGGCACTGAAGGCGTAAAGCTCAGAGCCGGGCCAGCCGTTCCGTCAGCAATGCGAAAAAGCCGTCGGCATCGATGTCGCGCATCACGTGGGCGTTTTTCGGCCGGTCGGTAACACCCCACCAGTCGACCACAGTGGCGCCCATGGTCAGGTCAGACATGGTCTCCACACTCACGTTGCAATGCCGGCCGGAAAACAGGTCCGGCCGCAGGAGCCATGCGATCACGCAGGGGTCGTGCAGCGGTCCGCCATCGGTGCCGTATTTCGCCTCGTCAAAGCGCTCGAAAAAGTCCAGCAACGCCGCCGTCGCCTCGCCCACCGGGGTGTTCAGAGCGCGAATGGCCTCGACGCGGGCACGTGTCGTCAATGCCTTGTGCGTCACGTCCAGCGGCATCATGACGATGTCGATGCCGGAATGGAACACGACATCGGCGGCGTGGGGATCAACATAGATGTTGAATTCGGCCGAAGGCGTGACATTGCCCTGCTCGAAATAGCCGCCGCCCATCATCACGATCTGCCGGATGCGCGGGGCGATACGCGGCTCGCGGTTGAGCGCCAGCGCCACGTTCGTCAGCGGCCCGAGCGTGCAAAGCGTCACGGTGTCCGGGTCTTCACGCATGACCGTGTCGATGATGAAATCCACCGCATGGCCCGGCTGCAACGCCATTTGCGGATCGGGCAGATCCGGTCCGTCGAGGCCGGTCTTGCCATGCACTTCCTCAGCCGTGACCAGGTGGCGCAGAAGCGGGCGCACGGCGCCCTTGTAGACCTTCGTCTCCGGCTTGCCGGCCAGTTCGCAGATCTTGCGGGCGTTGCGCTCGGTCAGGTGGAGCGGCACGTTGCCGGCCACCGCGCAAATGCCCAGAACCTCCAGTTCGGGGCTGGCCAGCGCCAGAAGGATTGCAACGGCATCATCCTGGCCCGGGTCGGTGTCGATGATGATCTTGCGCGTTTCGGCCACGATTGGTCCCTCTCTTGAATCGGTTCGTTTTCGCGACCATATCAGGTTCACGCGATACGGCGCCAGACGGGCCGGATCGGGAAAGGTCGCTCTCGGAGGACTTGGACAATGACGCGCATGACGCCCTTTTCGAGCCCGCTCATGCTTGGCTTCGACGCGATGGAAAAGACCATCGAACGCATCGCCAAGAATGGAGACGGTTATCCCCCCTACAATATCGAACGCATTCGCAGCGGTGACGAAAAGAGCATAAGACTGCGCATCACCCTGGCCGTGGCGGGTTTCCGCGAAAGCGATCTCGACGTGTCAACCGAGGAAAACCAGCTCATCATCCGCGGCCGCCAGCAGGACGACGAGGACCGCGAATACCTGCATCGCGGGATCGCGGCGCGGCAGTTCCAGCGGGCCTTCATGCTCGCGGACGGAATGCGGGTGCTGGGGGCGGAACTGAAGAACGGCTTGCTCTCCATCGATCTCGACCGTCCGGAACCGGAGCGGCTGGTTCGCAAGATCGACATCGCCATCCGGGAGTGAACGGCTGCCAGCAGGCGGCTTTTCGGAACCAACCGGTTTCACGACTTGTTAACAGCTCTATGAGGGGATTGTCCCGTGGAGGAAATCCCTTCGTGCCGAAGGAGGCTGACCCATGACCGAAGACCATGTCACATCGATCCTGACCGCCAGTGAACTGGCCCATCTGGGCGAGGGCAAGGTCGGCTACGTGCGCAAGATGACAAGCGACGACCTGCTGGCAGCCTATCCGGGTATCGCCGACATTGCGCCCGGTCTCGAAATCTGGACCCTGTTTGCCGCCGACGGCAACCCGATCCTGCTGGCCAGCGCGCGCGAAGCCGCAGTCGCCGGCGCGTGGGAAAACGACCTCCAGGCGGTCAGCATCCACTGAACCGTTCACGGCGCCGGTTTAGCTGAAGAAAAGGGCGGCGAAACCGCCGCCCGGAAGCCGTTCTCACAAACGTATCATGCACACGTCACGCGGCGTTCGATGCAGGCGTACCCGACAGCAGCGCATGGATGGCCTCGACATCCGCCGCGCCCCGGATCTTGGCAACCGTTTCAGGGTCGCGCATCACACGCGCGATGCGTGACAGCGCCTTGAGATGGTCCGCACCGGCGCCTTCGGGCGCCAGAAGAAGGAACACCAGATCCACCGGCTGATCGTCTATCGCCTCGAAATCGACCGGGTTTTCGAGCCGGGCGAAGAGCCCGGTGATCTTGCCGATCGAGCGCAGCTTGCCATGGGGAATGGCAAGCCCGTTTCCCGCCCCCGTGGAGCCAAGCCGCTCGCGCTGGAGGATCGTGTCGAAGATCTCCCGTTCGGGAATCCCCGTCAGTCCCGCCGCCTTTTCGGCCAGCAATTGCAGGAGCTGCTTCTTGGAATTGGCTTTCACCGCCGGAAAAATGGCGTTGATGCTCACGAGATCGCCGAGAGCCATGATCAGCCTTTCTGCCGGTTGACGGCCTGAATTACGTTCAACGCAACCGGTAGCGTGGAGGTTTCCTATTCCGCCGCGGCCGATCCCGCGGAGGGATCGATCCAGCCGATGTTTCCATCGGCACGGCGATAGACGACGTTTACCTGATCATTGCCGGAATTGCGGAACACGAAGACCGGACTGTCCTTCATGTCCAGTTCGAGGACGGCAGAAGCAACCGTCATCTGCCTGAGGGACAGGGTCGATTCCGCAACCACGGTCGGGGCGAAATCCTCCGGCACTTCCTCATCCTCGTCGGCCACCGGCGCCATCACGCGATAGGCGACATCGAGCCCCGGCTCGCTGTCGCGGTGATGATGGCTCTTCAGGCGTCTCTTGTAGCGCCGCAGGCGCTTCTCCAGCTTTTCGGCGGCTTCATCGAAAGCAGCCTGCGGATCCATGGCGCGGCCCGACGATTGGAGCACCAGCCCGGTATCGATATGGAGCGTGCAGTCGGCGTCAAAGCGGGATGCGTTCTTCTCGACCGTCACCTTGCCGGAGAATCCCCCGTCAAAATACTTGTCTACAGCCTCGCCGATGCGATCCTCGATCCGCGTCCTGAACGCGTCGCCGATCTCCATCTGCTTTCCCGAAATGCGCAAACTCATGTGGAAAGTCCTCTCATCCGAAACAGGGCTTCGATTCTACACCGGAGTCGACAACACACAAGGTATTGACAACGATCGCCCAACCGGAATTTGCCGCCTGCCATCTTTCGCGGGACCGCGACGCAAAGGCTGCCGGACCAGCCCCCCGATGGGGCGCGCTCTTAGTGCTGCTTCCATCGCTTGTCAATGAAATTGGAAAAGGACGGGCGCGGCGCCGCGGTGCCGCATGGCGGAGACGGTCCCGTCAGCAGCGCGCCTTTTCCATCGCCCGCTTTTCTCGCCGGCGCTGGACGGAGGAGGGAATATTCATGCCTTCCCGGTACTTGGCGACGGTGCGGCGGGCAACGTCGATGCCGCCGGCACGCAGTTTTTCCACGATCGCGTCGTCCGACAGGACGGAGGATGCCGTTTCCCCCTCGATGAGCTGGCGGATGCGATGGCGCACCGATTCGGCGGAATGGGCATCGCCGCCTTCCGCCGAGGCAATCGCGGCGGTGAAGAAATAGCGCATCTCGATGACGCCGCGCGGCGTCATCATGAACTTGTTGGCGGTCACGCGACTCACTGTCGATTCGTGCATGGCGATGGCATCGGCGATGGTCCTGAGATTGAGCGGGCGCAAATGCGACACGCCGTGAACCAGGAAGGCATCCTGCTGGCGCACGATCTCCGAGGCAACCTTGAGAATTGTGCGCGCCCGCTGGTCCAGGCTGCGGGTCAGCCAGCTTGCGTTCTGCAAGCACTCGGTCAGGAACTCGCGCTCCTCCTTCGTTCGCGCGCCGGCCTGTACCTTGTTGGCGTATGCCTGGTTCATCAGCACGCGCGGCAACGCATCCTGGTTCAGTTCCACCGCCCACGAGCCGTCCGCCGCGCGGGTGACGAAGACATCCGGAATGACCGGATCGGCGACCGCGCCTTCAAAGGCGGTGCCCGGGCGCGGATCCAGGGCGCGGATCTCCGCCAGCATTTCGACGAGGTCCTCCTCGTCGACACCGCACAGCCGTTTCAGGGTCTGGAAGTCGCGGCGCGCCAGCAGTTCCAGGTTCTCCACCATGGCCTGCATGGCCGGATCGAAGCGGTCCAGCGCCTTCAATTGCAATGCGAGGCATTCGGAAAGAGAGCGCGCGAACAGGCCGGGCGGATCGAAGCGCTGGCACTCGCCGAGCACCGCCTCGACCCTGTCGGCGGCGACCCCCAATCGCGCGGCGATATCCTCGATGTCGCCGCCATACCAGCCGCCGGGATCGAGCCCGTCGGCGAGTTCGGCGGCGATCAGGCGGTCTGCCGGGTCGCGAAGGGCAAGCGAGATCTGTTCGCGGACGTGGTCGGCCAGCGTGACCGGCGCCGCCGTCACCTGGTCCAGATCGAACGGCTCCGCGCTG
Source organism: Brucellaceae bacterium (assembly GCA_020637775.1). Classification (GTDB taxonomy): domain Bacteria; phylum Pseudomonadota; class Alphaproteobacteria; order Rhizobiales; family Rhizobiaceae; genus Zhengella. Next base: position 599,255 of record JACKJV010000001.1, read on the forward strand.
CCGCCGCCCGACGGTGCCGACTTCCAGTTCGTCTCCATTTGCAGGGGAACCGCCTCGCGCGTCCCCGGGTCGTCGGGGAAGACATTCTCAAGCGAGGAATCCAGCTTGCCGGATATGTCGGATGCGTTCCATTCCAGGTCGTCCTGCATCCAGGGGCTTTCATCGCCCTCTGCGGCGCGCGCATCGGCGTCGCCGCTCCGCTCCTCGCCGCCGGAATCGCGATCGGCGCTCTCGTCGCGCTCGATGAGCGGGTTGCGCTCGATCTCCTGCTCGACGAACCGTTCCAGTTCCACGGATGTGTACTGAAGCAGCCGGATCGACTGCATCAGTTGCGGCGTCATGATCAGCGATTGTGTCTGCTTGACCTGAAGTTTGGCAGAAAGCGCCATCGAATTCCCTTGCCCCGGCCGAAGCCCCCATGCGCTCACCACGGCCCCTGCCGCAGCGCACAACAGCCTGTTATAAAACTTGGCCTGAACCTTGCTTGTCAAGCACTACCATTTGGTATCGGAAAACGCGGCACGGGGCACAAGGCCGCAGCCGTTTGGCAGGATGGTTATCAGAGGGTGAAGCTTTCGCCCAGATAAAGCCGGCGGACATCGGGGTTGGCGACGATATCGCCGGGGCGTCCGTGGGTGAGTACCTGGCCGGCGTGGATGATGTAGGCACGGTCGATGAGGCCCAGCGTCTCGCGCACATTGTGGTCGGTGATCAGCACGCCGATACCGCGGGCTGTCAGGTGCCGGACGAGTTGCTGGATATCGGCCACGGCAATCGGATCGACGCCGGCGAAGGGTTCGTCCAGCAGCATGAAATTCGGCCGGCTGGCAAGTGCCCGCGCGATTTCGAGGCGCCGGCGCTCGCCGCCCGAGAGCGCAATGGAGGGCGACTTGCGCAAATGCGCGATGTGAAACTCCTCAAGCAACTGATCGAGCTGCCTGCTGCGTTCCTTGCGGTCCGGCTCGACAACCTCGAGGACGGCGCGAATGTTGTCCTCGACGGACAGGCCGCGAAAGATGGAGGCTTCCTGGGGCAAATAGCCGATACCGAGGCGCGCGCGCCGGTACATGGGCAAATGCGTCACGTCATGCCCATCGATCTCGATGGTGCCCCTGTCGGCGGCCACAAGGCCGGTGACCATGTAGAAACAGGTGGTCTTGCCCGCGCCATTGGGGCCGAGCAGGCCCACGGCCTCGCCGGCACGCACACCAAGCGAGACACCGGCGACAACCTGGCGGCCCTTGTAGCTCTTGGTCAGGCCGCGGGCGATCAGCGTACCCTTGTAGCGCTCGTCCGGCGGTTCGGGAATACGCGCCGCGCCGGCTTCCCGGGAAGCCGCCATGCCTGGTCTCAACCGCTGAATAAGGCTCACGCGCGTTTTCCGTCCTGCCCCGTTTCGACCGTCGCCGTCAGTTGCCGCGGCCGGCCCGGGATTCGCCGGGCGTCAGCAGCATCTTGACGCGCCCGCCCGTGCTGCTGCAGGGCTCCAGTTGCGCCAGCCCGGACCGGGTATTGACCGTCAGCTTGCAGCCGACAATGACATTCGCCCCCTCGGTGAGCACAACCTTGTCGCCGGAGAGCACCAGCATTTCCCTGCCCATGTCGTAGACGCCCTTGTCCGCGGTTACCTCCTGGGTCTCGGAGCGGACATAGACCGTGCCGTCCACCTCAAGACGGTCGATATCGGCTGAACCGGTGGTCGCCGAGCCGCCATCCTTCTTGTAATAGACCCTCATGCGACCGGCCTTGAGCACGGTCTTGTCCTGCTGAACGGCCACATTGCCCGTGAAAATGGCCACGTTCTCAGCCTCTCGGACCTCCAGCTTGTTGCTCTCGATCTGGATCGGCTTGTCGGAGTCCAGTTTCAGGCCGGTGGCCCGGTCCTGGGCTGCCGCCGGTGCCGCGATGAGGACAAGGGCTGCCAGAACCGCAGCCATACCGGGCAGGATTTTCATGCCGTCATTCCTTCCTGGCCGCGTCCGCCGCGCGGCGTTCGCGCAGTTGCGCCGGGTCCAGCGTCATCCGCACATTGCGTTCGAAGACAAGCGCCTTGCCATTCTCCTTCACCTGCAGGGAATCGGCGGTAATGCTCGAGCCGTCAAGCCTTATGTCGACGGGTTCCTGCGTCTCGAGGCTGCCGGTCCCGACATCGATGACGGCATCGGTCAGGGACGCGCGCAGGCCATCGGACGTGACGATGGTGATCGGGCTGTCGATGTTCAGTTGCCGCGTGGTGTTGTCATAGAAGCCGGTCCTGGCGGAAACGTCGGCGAGCTGATCCCGCGTCAATGGCAGGCTGGCGACGATATCCTCCAGTTCGAAACGGTCCATGTTGCCGGGTTCCTGAATGGCGCGGCTGGCCGTCATCGAATAGGGCAGGTTATCCCTGGTATAGCCGTCGAGCTTCGGTGAGGCCATGATCAGCTTGCCGTCCACGAAGCCGCTGGAGGCGACATCGATGGAAACCTTGCCCGGCGTGACGAACCACGACCAGGCGGCGAAGACCAGGGTGATGGAAACGGCGAGCGCGGGCAGGAGCCGCTTGAGAAAACGCACGCGGCGGGTATGGCGCCGGGCCGCCAGGAACGCGGCTTCCGGCGTGCCTCCACGGGCCGGCCCGGCCGGGCCCGTCTGAAGGCCGGGATGCGCGCCCGATGCTGTGACAGCGGCCGTTGACAGCGGTTTTCTCCCTTGACCGGCATGGAGGCCCTTGCAGCCTCCGATTGACCCAATGCCGAACCCATTGCAAGCCATTGTGGTTATTTTTCGGTGAAGGACGGGGGCGCCCGGCGCTATGGTCAAGGGCGGCCAATCGCGCTACCACTGCTGTCTTCTGGCGTTGCGAGGGAGCGGCTACCATGACGCAGGACGCGGACACGATCATTGACAGGCGCAGGCTGAGGCGCAGGGTCACCTTCTGGCGCGCGACCGCATTCATCGTGGCGGCCATCGCCATTCTCGCGGTGGCGGCGGCGGGCATGGGCGGCGGGATAGGCGGCAAGACCCGCGACCATATCGCGCAGATCCGCATCGAGGGCACGATCACCGAGGATGATGAACTGATCGGACGGATCGGGGAAGCGGCGAAATCGGCCCATGTGAAGGGCGTGGTCCTGACCATCGATTCGCCCGGCGGCACCACGGCCGGCGGCGAGGCCATTTTCGAGGCGGTGCGCAAGCTGGCGCAGGAGAAGCCCGTGACGGCGCAGGTCGGCACGCTGGCCGCCTCGGCCGGCTACATGATCGCCAGCGGCGCCGACCACATCGTCGCCCGCCAGTCCTCCATCGTTGGCTCGATCGGCGTCATCGCGCAGATTCCCAACGTGTCGAAGCTGCTCGGCAATATCGGCGTCGACGTGGACACCATCAAGTCGGCGCCCTTGAAGGCAGAGCCCTCCCCCTTCAACGAGACCACCGCCGATGAACGGGCGATGATGGCGGCGATGATCATGGACAGCTATGAATGGTTCATCGGTCTCGTCACCGAGCGGCGGCCCCTTTCGGAGGCGGAGGTACGCCGGCTTGCCGACGGATCGGTCTTCACCGGGCGGCAGGCACTGGAGCGCAAACTGGTGGACGAACTGGGCGGAATGGACGAGGCCAGGGCCTGGCTCCATTCGAAGGGCGTGGACAGCGAACTCAAGGTGATCGAGTGGAAAAAGCCGGCCAATCCCACGCTTGGCGGCGTGCCGCTGGCACTGGCGGCGCATCTTCTCGGCCTGGAGGGGGGCGACCTCGCGGCGCTGCGGTCGCTGGCAGGCGAAGGCCTGTTCCTTGACGGCCTGCTTTCGCTCTGGCAACCTGTTGGCTCAATTCAGGAAAATTGATATTTCCACGGTGCGTGCGCACCACCTGCGGCAGGGGCGCAAGAGGGACACGAAATGATCAAATCCGAACTTGTTCAGATCATCGCCAACCGGAATCCGCATCTGTTCCAGCGCGATGTCGAGAACATTGTCAATGCCATTTTCGACGAGATCACCGAAGCGCTTTCGAAGGGCAATCGCGTCGAACTGCGCGGCTTCGGCGCCTTCTCGGTCAAGAACCGCCCGGCACGCGCGGGGCGCAACCCGCGCACCGGCGACACGGTTCATGTCGAGGAAAAGTGGGTGCCGTTCTTCAAGACCGGCAAGGAGTTGCGCGAGCGCCTGAACTCGGACTAAATGCCCAGGACCGGGCGTCAACGCTGCCGTCCGGGTGAAGATTCAGGAAGCCAGACCGTCATGCTCAATCGCCTTGTCACCGTTCTCGTCCTGGTTCCGATCGCCGTGGCGCTGATCGCGCTGGCGGTCGCCAATCGCGGGGCGGTGCCGTTCACACTCGATCCGTTCAATCCCGGAAATCCGCTGCTGACGGTGCGCTGGCCGCTGTTCGTCTATCTCTTCATCGCACTGGCCGCCGGCATGGTGCTGGGTTCGCTGGCAACGTGGTGGAAGCAGGGGCGCTACCGCAAGCAGGCGCGCCGGCGCGGCCGGGAGGTCAAGGAGTTGCGCGCCGCCGAAACGGGCAGGGCATCCTCCACCGCACTCGCCGCGCCACGTCAGTAGAGGCACCGGCATGAAAGTCATCGGTCCCGAGGCGGTCGATTCCGCACTACCCTATCCGCGCCTCGTCGAGGCCCTGCGCACGGCGTTTCGCGACGGCATGGTGCAGCCGGTGCGTCACCACCACACGATCGAGCGGCCCGACGAGGCCGATTCGGTTTTGCTGCTCATGCCGGCCTGGACAGATTTCAACCGTGCCGGAACCTCGGCCGGCGGCTATATCGGCATCAAGATCGTCACCGTCAGCCCGGAGAACAACAGCCGCAACCTGCCGGCGGTGATGGGCCAATACCTGCTGCTGGACGGCCAGACCGGCGCGCCGCTCGCCATCATCGACGGGCAGCGGCTGACGGCACGGCGCACGGCCGCCGCCTCGGCGCTGGCGGCCTCGTACCTTGCGCGCAAGGATGCAAGCCACCTGCTCATCTGCGGGGCAGGCACGCTGGCCGGTGAACTCGTCGACGCCCATGCCAGCCAGCGGCCCATCCGCCGCGTCACCGTCTGGAACCGGTCCGCCGCCAATGGCGAGGCACTTGCGCAGCGCCTATGCGCGGCCGGCTACGATGCCGGTTTCACCGGCGATCTGGACCGGGCGCAGCAAGACGCCGACATCATCTCCTGCTGCACGCTTTCCACCGTGCCGCTGGTCAAGGGCGCGCTTGTGAAAGAGGGCACGCATGTCGATCTTGTCGGCGCCTTCACGCCGGCCATGCGCGAAAGCGACGATGACCTGATGCGGCGCGGCGCGGTGTTCGTGGATACCCGCGGCGGCGCGCTGAAGGAAGGCGGCGACATCGTGCAGGCCCTGGCGTCGGGTGCGCTCAGCGAGGACCGTGTGGCCGGCGACGTCTTCGACCTGACGCGCGGACAGCATGCCGGGCGGGCGGACGACACGCGCGTAACCGTGTTCAAATCGGTCGGGGCGGCGCTGGAAGATCTGGCCGCCGGCATTGCCGTTTGGGAATCGCTGCCGGCGGAGTGAAGTCCGTCCCGTCTCAGCCGATCACGTAGACGACGATGGCAAGGGCCAGGCAGACCATCAGGCTCCAGAAGGTGACAGCGGCGGCGTTCTCCCGATAGGGCTGCGGCATGGCGGGCGGTCCTTCCTGTCCGTTTGGTCCGTTGCAAGGTGCCGCGCGGCCAGGCCGGGGTCAAGCCGGTGCAATGGACAGGATGGCAGCCCTGTGGCAGAAGCGGCAATACCATCCCAGCGACGAGGCGAGGCGTTGAAAGACAAGGGCAAACCGGCACGCGCCAAAGCGAAACAGGCAAGCCGCCCGAAACGCACCGATGCGGCAGGCAAGGCCGGTCCGGCATCCGGCAAGCCACGCGCGGCGGCGGGCAGGTCCGTTCGCCAGGGCGTCAAAGCGGCGACGGCTGCACCGGAAAAGCACGATACCCGCCAGCCCGCCGCACCTGTCCGCGTGGAGCGGCGCGGCGGCCCGTTGCCGGACCAGCGCCTGCCCTTGATCCTGGAAGTGCCGCCGGGGGTGGATTACGCGCTGATCGACAGCGGCGACGGCCGCAAGCTGGAGCGCTATGGCCCCTACCTGATCGACCGTCCCGAAGGCCAGGCGATCTGGCGGCCTGCCTTGCCGTCCGGCGAATGGAACAAGGCCGATGCCGTGTTCACCGGCGATACCGACGAGGAAGGAATGGGCCGCTGGCGCTTCCCGCGGGCGGCGCTCGGCGAAACCTGGCCGATGAAGCATGACGGGATCGACTATCTCGGGCGTTTCACATCGTTCCGCCATGTCGGCGTCTTTCCCGAACAGGCAACGCATTGGCAACACATGGAAGACCTGATCCGCAAGGCGGGCCGGCCAGTAAAGGTGCTCAACCTGTTCGGCTATACGGGGCTTGCATCGCTGGTGGCCGCGCGCGCGGGCGCCGAGGTGACCCATGTCGACGCCTCCAAAAAGGCCATAGGCTGGGCGCGCGAGAACCAGGAAATGGCACGGCTTGGCGACAGGCCCATTCGCTGGATCTGCGAGGATGCGATGAAATTCGTGGAGCGCGAGGCGCGGCGCGGAAACGGGCATGACATCATCCTGCTCGATCCGCCAGCCTATGGGCGCGGACCCAAGGGCGAGGTCTGGCAATTGTTTGACAACCTGCCTGTCATGGCCGATCTCTGCCGGCAGATCCTGACACCGAAGCCGCTTGCGGTGGTGCTGACCGCCTATTCGATCCGCGCGTCCTTCTTCGCCATCCACGCGCTGATGCGCGATACCTTCGCCGGCATGGGGGGATGTGTCGAATCGGGCGAACTCGTCATCCGCGAAGCCTCGGCCGGGCGGGCGCTCTCGACATCGCTGTTCAGCCGGTGGATCGCGTCATGAGCCGGCAAACGGATGTGGCGGCGCCTGGCCGCGTCAAGGACATCACCAGCGTCTCCAATCCACTCGTCAAGGACATCAAGGCGCTGGCGCTGAAAAAGTACCGGGACCAGACCGGGAGTTTCCTTGCCGAAGGCCAGAAGCTTGTGATCGATGCGCTGGATCTGGGCTGGCGCATCCGCACGCTTGTCTTCTCCAAAGCGGTGAAGGCGCGCGGCGACATACAGGCGCTGGCCGCACGCACCATCGCCGCGGGCGGCGATGTCCTGGAAGTCAGCGACAAGGTGCTGGCGGCCATAAGCCGCAAGGACAATCCGCAGATGGTGGCCGGCGTTTTCGAACAGCATTATGCCCGCCTTGCCGATATCCGTCCCTCGGCCGGGGACGTCTGGATCGCGCTGGACCGTGTCCGCGATCCGGGCAATCTGGGCACCATCCTGCGCACCGCCGATGCGGCTGGCGCCAGGGGTGTGATCCTCGTCGGCGAAACGACCGATCCGTTCTCGCCGGAGACCGTGCGCGCAACGATGGGCTCGATCTTTGCCGTCGCCGTGGTGCGGGCCAGCCGCGAACAGTTCCTGGCGTGGCGGGCGGGCTGGCCGGGCATCGTGGCCGGGACCCATCTGAAGGGTTCCGTCGATTACCGCACGGCCGATTTGCGGGACGGGCCGGTCCTGCTGGTGATGGGCAACGAGAGCCAGGGGCTGCCGGAGGAGATCGCGGAAAGCTGCGACACGCTCTTGCGCATTCCGCAGACGGGCCGCGCCGATTCGCTCAATCTTGCCGTGGCCACGGGCATCATGCTCTATGAAATTCGCCGGGATGCGCTGTCGCTGGAGCCGCGCGCATGAGGCTGTCGCGCACTTTCCTGGTCCATGGCTTGCTGGCGGCAGGCCTGATCGCCCTCGACCAGTGGATCAAGCACATGGTCGAGACCGGCATGGGCTATCACGAACAGATCGACCTGATGCCCTTCTTCGCGCTGTTCCGCACGCATAATACCGGCATCGCCTTTTCCCTGCTGGCCGATTTCGGCCCGGGCGGGCTGATTGCGCTGTCGCTCGTGATCTCGGCCTTCGTGCTCTGGCTTGCCTGGATATCGGGACCGGAGCAGCGGCTGGCGCATCTGGGTTTCACGCTCATCATCGCCGGCGCGGCAGGAAACCTGATCGACCGTGTCCTGCTCGGCTATGTGGTCGACTATTTCCTGTTTCACACGCCGGCATGGTCCTTTGCGGTATTCAACCTGGCCGATGTGTGGATCACGCTGGGCGCCGGGCTGGTTCTCATCGAAGAGGCGCTTTCCTGGCACCGCGCGGGAAAGGCCCGAAACGATTGACGGACGGCCCCGGCCGGGGCCACATGACACTGACTGACAATCCGGGAGACATCATCATGCGTTCGACCTTCAAGGCCATCCTGATCTCGCGCGACGCGGACAAGAAACAGTCCGTGGGCGTGACCGAACTGTCCGAAGACGACCTGATGGAGGGCGATGTCACCGTGGCGGTGGAAGCGACCACGGTGAACTACAAGGACGGTCTGGCGATCACCGGCAAGGCACCTGTCGTTCGCCACTGGCCGATGGTGCCGGGCATCGATTTCGCGGGCACGGTCTCTGCCTCCTCGCATCCCGGCTGGAAGGAAGGCGACAAGGTGGTGCTCAACGGCTGGGGCACGGGCGAGACCCATTGGGGCGCCTATGCCGGCAAGGCCCGCGTGAAAGGCGACTGGCTGGTACCGCTGCCCGAAGGCATGTCGGCCCTGCAGGCGATGGCCATCGGCACGGCCGGATACACGGCCATGCTCTGCGTCATGGCGCTGGAGCGCTACGGGATCAGGCCCGGTGACGGCCCCGTCGTGGTGACGGGCGCGGCAGGCGGCGTCGGCACGGTGGCCATTTCCGTGCTTTCCAAGCTCGGCCACGAGGTCATCGCCTCGACGGGCCGGCCGGAGGAATCCTCCTTCCTGAAGGATCTGGGCGCATCAGACATCATCGACCGGGCGGAATTTTCCGAGCCCGGACGGCCGCTTGGCAAGGAACGGTTCGCCGCCGGCATCGACGTGGCCGGATCGCACACACTGGCCAATGTGCTGGCGCAGACATGCTATGGCGGCGCGGTGGCGGCCTGCGGCCTGGCGCAAGGAATGGACCTGCCTGCCACGGTGGCCCCTTTCATCCTGCGCGGTGTTGCGCTTCTGGGCGTCGATTCGGTGATGGCGCCGAAGGCACGGCGTCTGGAAGCCTGGCAGCGCCTGGCAAGCGATCTCGACATGAACAAGCTTGAGGCCCTGTCGCAGACCATCGGCTTCGACGGCATCGTCGACACGGCCAGGGCCATCGTGGACGGCAAGGTGCGGGGCCGTGTGGCTGTCGACATGACGGCCTGAAACGGCCCCATGCAGGCCGATTGGATACACGTTCCTGTCATCCACGAGAACGGCGGGAGCGCCCAGCCTGCTTGCCTTCCGACTGCCCTGGCGTCGACGATTCCGGTTCGGAGCCATCAGCCAATCGTCCCGGTTCCCCGCCGTGGTGCTCTTGTCAGTGCGCCGCGACCGTGACTGCCTGACGGCCGATCCGGGTCATGGACCAGCTGCGAGGTCTGCCCTTCGAAGCCAATTGATCAGGCAACCGCTCAATGCGTTGTTGCCTTCGAGGACGCTTCCCCGTATTGGATGGCGCAGGTGCCGGGCACCTGCTGCCTGCGGACGCAAGTCACGGTAAAGCCCGGAACAGATCGACATCTCACCCTCGAAGCATTTCGCAGGTGGGCAATGCAGGCCCCCCTCCCGATTCGAAATGCCTCTCCCGAGGAGTGAGCGATGGCCGTCGGACCCGCGCTGAATGCAATTGAAAACCGATTCCTGACCCAGCCAGTCGGGCGATTGTTCCTGTCAAATGCCCTCCCCATGGCGGTTGTCATGTCGATGGGCGGCCTGCTGAACGTCATCGACGGGATCTTCGTCGGGCGATTCGTTGGCGCGCAGGCCCTGGCCGCGGTCAGCCTGGCCTTTCCGGTCGTCATGCTGCTCGCCGCGCTGACCACCCTGGCGGGCGGCGGCATGTCGGGTCTGCTTGCCCGCCACCTTGGCGCCGGGTCTCGCGCGGCGGCTGGCGCGGTGTTCGCCGGAGCCCACGGGCTGGCTCTCGCCATCTCTGCGGTGCTGATCGCCGTGGCGCTTTCGGCCGGTCCTGCCATCATCTCCACGCTCGCCGCCGGAAACACGGATGTAACGGGGCCGGCGGGGCGCTATCTGCTGATCCTCATACTGGGCGCGCCGGTCCAGTTCGCGCTGGGCCTGCACGCCGATGCCCTGCGCAATGAGGGACGCGCGGGGCATATCGCCATGCTCTCGGTGCTGGTGAACCTGCTGAACATCGGGGCGAACTATATCGCGATCGTAGTCCTTGGACTCGGGGTGACTGGCTCTGCACTCGGCACCGTAGGAGCGCAGAGCCTGGGCCTGACGCTGTTGCTGGTCGCGCGGGCACGCGATCGCGACCTTCTACCCCTTGGCTCGCTCCGGAACGCCAGCTGGCTGGCGGGATGGCCGCAGATTCTCTCGCTCGGCCTTCCGCTTTGCCTGAATTTCATCGGGATGGCTCTGGTGGCGAGCACCGTTCTCCTTGTCATCGGCACCACTGCCGCCGATCATGCCACCTTCATCGCGGCCTACGGTGTGGTGACGCGCGTTCTCGGACTGGCTTTCCTTCCGCAGATGGCGCTCGCGCTGACCACCCAGAGCATTACCGGCAACAATGCCGGCGCGCGCCGCATGGACCGGGCTGGTGCGGCCCTGAAGCTGGCCATGGGAAGCGCGTTCGTCTGGTGTCTTGCCGTGGCGCTGGCAGGAGCGTTCGCGGGCGAACCGCTGGGCGCGCTGTTCTCGAACGACCCGGCGGTCATCGCAGCCGTTGCCACCATCCTGCGACCGATGACCGCTCTCTACGTGATCACCGGGCCAGTGCTCGTCCTGGCCATGCATTTCCAGGCGATGGGCTTTCCACTTCGCACCGCGGCGCTGACCCTGGTCAAGCCCTGGCTGCTGACGCCGGCACTGCTCGTCGTCCTGAATGCGCTGGCGGGGATCGACGGTCTGTGGTTCGCCTTCCCGGTCGCGGATGCCGCTTTGCTTGTCATGACCCTGATCCTGGTCCGCCGGGCCCGCCTGATCGCCCCTGTCTCAGCGACACCGTCTGCCAAGGAGGCCGCATGACAAGGCACGACTATCCGCCACGCCCCGCATGGCTGTCGCACGCAGGTCTGGAGCGTCTCCCGCCTGCTCTGGTGGATGACAGTGTAAAATTTTAGCGATCGGACAAAACCTTCCCTAATCGTGTCCATGGCATGATGGGTTCATGGACACGAGGCGCCAACCCGAAACCGCCGCCATGGAACCGGCCGGACACACCCCGGCCGCGGGCCGGGGTGGGCTGTTGCGTCAGCGCCTGCTGCCGGAGGAAACCGGAGCCGGCAAGCTGGTCACCGGCTGCGGCCTGATGATCCTCATGCTTGCGGGCCTGGCCGGCCTGGGCGGGACGTCCGGACTCGTGACCACGATCCTGGCCGTCTTCGGCATCGCGGGCGCAGCAGCGGGCATCGCGCTCGACCGGCGCGAACGCAAGCAGCTCAACGCCATTGCCAGCACGGCGGAGGCGCAGGACGCCGACTATGAAGCGCTCGCCGACCGCATGTGGGAATTGCAGGAAAGCGAGGAGCGCTTCCTCGGCCTGATCGATGCCCTTGGCGACCTTGTCGTCCATCGCGACAGGAAGGGGCGCATCGTCTATGCCAATGGCGCCTTCGCGCGCCTGCTGGAGCTGGACCCGCGCAACATTCGCGGCCTGACGCTCGCCGACCTCGGCATCACACTGGACATCGCCCCCGACACCGGGCACGGCGAAGGCGATTGCCTGACCTCCAGCGACGTGTCCGTGCAGACCGCCGCCGGCATCCGCTGGTTCTCGTGGACGGAACACTCCATTCGCGACGGCAGGACCGGCACCGTTTCGCACCGGGCCATCGCCCGCGACATCACCGCGCGCAAGAAGGCCGAACACGACCTGATTGAGGCGCGCGAACGGGCCGAGGCGGCAAGCCAGGCGAAGTCGCGCTTTCTCGCCACGGTCAGCCATGAGATCCGCACGCCGATGAACGGCATCGTGGGCATGGCGCGCCTGCTGGCCGATACCGGCCTGACGCCGGAACAGAAGACCTATGTCGATTCCGTTTCGACCTCCGCCGACGCATTGCTGCTGCTGATCGAGGACCTGCTGGATTTCTCCAAGATCGAGGCCGGGCGGATCGAGATCGTGCCGCAGGATGTGCTTGTCCGCGAGATCGTCGACAGCGTGGTCGAACTCCTGGCGTCACGGGCCTATGCCAAGGGCATCGCCATTGCCGCGCATGTCGATCCGCGCGTACCGGAAACGCTTGTGACGGACCCCGGCAAGCTGCGGCAGGTGCTGCTGAACCTGGCCGGCAATGCGGTGAAGTTCACCGAGACCGGGGGCGTGCGCCTTTCCGTCACGATGGCGGCGGGCGCCTGCGGGCCGGCGGTGTCCATCGCGATCGGCGATACGGGGCCGGGCCTGAAACCGGAGGACCGCGAGCGGATCTTCGAGGATTTCGAACAGGCCGACGGGACATCGACACGACGCCATGGCGGGGCCGGGCTTGGACTGGCGATATCGCGGCGGCTGATCAACGCCATGGGTGGTGCAATCGGCGTGGAGAGCGAACCGGGCAAGGGGTCGGTCTTCACCGTGTCGCTGCCCTGCGCGGCATCGCCCGCCTTGCCCGCACGTCATCTGGCCGGCCGCCGCTATCTGCTGCTGCTATCCAGCCGCCTGGAAGCCGAAGTGCTGGCTGCGACCCTGTCGGCCGAAGGCGCCAAAGCCATCATCCACGATGGTGTCGAGGCGGCCATGGAAACGGGTCCCGATCACTTCGATGCGATGCTGATCGACGCTGAACTGGAGCAGGGCGATGCGCTTGAAAGGCTGCGCGCGGCGGGCATTTCCGCGTCAAATCCGGTCATCCTGATCGCGCCGGGCGACCGTGGCCGGCTGGCCGGCTTGCGCTCGTCGGGCTATCTCAACTTCCTTGCACGGCCCGTTCGCGGCACCACTCTGCTGCGGATTCTGGTTTCTGATACCCATGCGGCAAGGCCTGCCCTGCCGGCCCGCGATGCCCCGTCGCGGGCCAAGGGACCGGGCCTCTCGATCCTGCTGGCCGAAGACAACCCGATCAACGCCATGCTGGCGCGCGCCGCGCTGGAACGGGCAGGACACAATGTGACCTTGGCCGAGGATGGCGGGCAGGCAGTGGACCTGTTCGCCCGGCAGGCCGGCACCGGTTACGACGTCATTCTCATGGACCTGCACATGCCTGTCCTCGACGGCCTCGACGCCATCGACCGGATCCGCGCGATGGAAGAGGAACACGGCTGGCACGCAACGCCCGTTCTCGTGCTCACCGCCGACGGGCAGGAAGAAACGCGCGCCCGCGCGCTCGCCCACGGCGCCAACGGTTTCCTGACAAAGCCGCTCGATCCCGACCGGCTTTCCTCGGCGGTGCTCGACGCCGCGGCATGAGCGGTTTTGCTAGCCGACAAATGACCCGCCGGCAGCCGCCTTGCGGTCATCGGCCTGTCACCGGCCTGTTGCAATCGATCTGTATCTGGACGCGCGACGACACCGCAACGGAGATTCGCCGTCATGCATGGCCGCTTGATTGCCCGCGAGATTCAGCCTAACGCATCCTTTGTGATGGAACATGCCCAGGCAATCAGTGCGCTGGCGGAGCCGAAGGGCGTCCTCGGCCGTATCGGCACGATGGAGGTGCGCCTGGCGCGCAACAGCGCCGAAATCGCGGCCGCCCAGGCTGTGCGTTTCCGCGTCTTCTACGAGGAGCTGGGCGCCAAGCGGGCACAAGTCCACGATCTGGAACAGCGCGACGCCGACCGCTTCGACATGATCTGCGACCACCTGCTGGTCATCGACACGTCGATTGCGGGGCCGGAGAATCAGCAGATCGTCGGCACCTACCGGCTGCTGCGCCAGGAACGCGCATTGGCCGGTGGCGGCTTCTACACCAGCGGCGAATTCAACCTGGACAGCCTGATCCGCCGGCATCCCACCCGCAACTTCCTGGAGCTCGGCCGCTCCTGTGTCCTGCCGGCCTACCGGCACAAACGCACGGTGGAATTGCTGTGGCAGGGCATCTGGACCTATTGCAACCATCACAAGATCGACGTGATGACCGGCTGCGCCTCGCTTCCGGGCGTCGTGCCGGCGGCTCATGCCGAATCGCTGACCTTCCTGGCACACAACTTCACCGCCACGGGCGCATGGCGGGCTTCCGCCCTGCCGGCCCACTATCACGCGATGGACCTGATGCCCGCCGAAGCGGTGAACCCGAAGGCAGCGCTTGCTGCGCTGCCGCCGCTGGTGAAGGGGTATCTGCGCCTCGGCGCGATGATCGGCGACGGCTGCGTCATCGATCCGGATTTCCGCACGGTTGACGTGCTTGTCATCCTGCCGGTCGAGCGCATCGGCGAGCGCTATCTCCAGCATTACGCGCCCAAGCAGTAAGCCGGCGGTTCAGCGGCTCTTCGGCAGGAGCGCCTTCAGCCGGTAGAGCGCGTCGAGCGCCTCGCGCGGGCTCATCTCGTCGGGCAAGAGGTCGGCGACGGCCCTTTCCAGCGCATCGTCCCTTTTGAGCGCCGGCTTTTCGGCACGCATGGCAACGCTGAAAAGCGGCAGGTCGTCGGCCAGCCGGGCGGCGGGAGAGGCCGTTTCGCCGGCTTCCAGCTTCTGCAACACTTCACGGGCACGCTCGACAACCGGCTCCGGCAGGCCGGCAAGGCGGGCCACCTGCACGCCATAGGACCGGTCGGCGGCGCCGCGCGCCACTTCATGCAGGAAGATCACCTCGCCATTCCACTCACGCACCTTGACCGTCACCGAATGGAGGCGCGAAAGCCGCGCCGTGAGGGCGTTCATCTCGTGGAAATGGGTTGCGAAAATGGCACGGCAGCGGTTGTGGTCGTGCAGGAACTCCATGGCCGCCCAGGCGATGGACAGGCCGTCGAAGGTTGCCGTGCCACGGCCGATCTCATCAAGGATCACCAGCGCGCGGGGACCGGCCTGATTGAGGATCGCCGCCGTCTCGACCATTTCCACCATGAAGGTGGAGCGGCCGCGGGCAAGGTCGTCGGACGCGCCAACGCGGCTGAACAGGCGGTCCACGACGCCAATATGGGCCGCGGCCGCCGGCACCCAGGCGCCCATCTGCGCCAGGATGGCGATCAGCGCATTCTGGCGCAGGAACGTCGACTTGCCGCCCATGTTGGGGCCGGTCAGGAGCCAGATCACGCCGTCGCCGCCAGCGGTTTCAGGCGACAGGTCGCAATCATTGGCGACGAAGGGGTCTGCGGCCTGACGGCGCAGCGCCTGCTCCACGACCGCGTGGCGCCCGGCCGCGATGCTGAAGGCGAGGCTGGCGTCGACCTTCGGCCGCGTCCAGTTCTCCGCCTCGGCCAGCACTGCCAGCGCGGCCGACACATCGAGTACGGCCAACGCTTCGGCGCCCGCGCGAATGGCGGCGGCAGCGGCGACGGTTTCCTCCACCAGCGCGGCGAAGACGGCAAGCTCGATCTCCAGCGCGCGGCCGGCGGCGTTTGCGATCCGGCTTTCCAGTTCCGCGAGTTCGGTGGTGGTGAAACGCATGGCATTGGCCATGGTCTGGCGGTGGATGAAGCGCGCCTTTGCTTCCGGTGTGCCGGTCAGGACGTCCTGATGGTTGGCCGTCACCTCGATGTAATAACCCAGCACGTTGTTGTGCCGGATCTTCAGTGACCGGATACCGGTTTCCTCGATCAGATCAGCCTGCATGGCGGCAATGACCCGGCGCGACCGGTCGCGCAGCGCGCGCATCTCGTCCAGTTCGCCATGATAACCCTCGGCCACGAAGCCGCCGTCGCGCCGCAGAAGCGGAAGGTCGTCGCCAAGCGCCCTTGCCAGATGATCGCCCAGGGCCTGCGGCAGCGCGGCCAATGCGGCGCAGGCCGCCTGCAATTCAGGCGGCAGCATGGCGCCTTCGAGCATCCGGGCGGTCTCGCTGGCGGCCGCCAGTCCGGCGCAGATGGCGCCAAGATCGCGCGGACCTCCGCGGTCCAGCGCCAGGCGGGTCAGCGCGCGCGGCATGTCCGGCGCAGCCTTGAGCAGGGCGCGCAAGCGGGCGCACAGGTCGGGATCGTCAAGGAAGAAGGCCACCGAATCCTGCCGCGCGGCAATGGCGCCGGGGTCCGTCAGCGGCGCGGTCAGCCGGTCGGCCAGCAGGCGCGCGCCGCCGCCGGTCACCGTTCTGTCGATGGCTTTCAGCAGGGCGCCGTCGCGGCTGCCCGACAGGGTGCGCAGCAGTTCAAGATTGGCCCGTGTCGCGGCGTCGATATACATCGACGTGCCGTCTTCCTCGCGGCGCGGCCGCTCCAGCGGCGGGCGGCCCTCGATCTGGGTCTTCTCGACATAGGCGATGACGCCGGCGATTGCCGACAGTTCGGCGCGGGAAAACTGGCCAAAACCGTCCAGCGCGCCGACGCCAAAGAAACGGGCGATGCGATCCGGCGCGGCCACGGAATCGAACAGGCTGGCCGGTTGCGGATTGGCGGTGCGGCCGAGCATGTCGACCAGCGGACGGAGCGCGGGATCGTGAAACAGCGGTTCGGCCAGCACCAGTTCGCGCGGATCGACCCGGGCGATGCCGGCGGCAAGCGCGCCTTCATCAAGTGCAGCAACGCGGAAATCGCCGGTGGACATGTCGGCCCAGGCCAGCGCGTATCCCTCGCCCCTCACGCGGCCCAGCGCTGCCAGGTGATTGGGCGCGGACGGGTCGAGCAGCTTTTCCTCCGTCAACGTACCCGGCGTGACAAGGCGGATGACATCGCGGCGGACAACGGCCTTGGAGCCGCGCTTCTTCGCTTCCGCCGGGTCTTCCACCTGCTCGCAAACGGCCACGCGATGGCCGGCGGCGATGAGCTTCTGCAGATAGTCGTCGGCGGCATGAACAGGCACGCCGCACATGGGAATGTCCTCGCCCATATGCTTGCCGCGCTTCGTCAGTGTAATCCCGAGCGTGCGCGCCGCGATCTCGGCATCGGCAAAGAAGAGTTCGTAGAAATCGCCCATCCGGTAGAACAGCAGCGAGTCCGGATTGGCCATCTTGATCTCGATATATTGCTCCATCATCGGCGTTGCCGAAGTCAGACTTTCGGGCGAGCCCAGCGATCGAAGGCCGTGGGGATGGCTGTCTGTGCTGTCTTTGTCCGGCTGCAAGGCGGAAACTTCCCCTGTTGCGACCCGGAAGGGTCCAAATTTCCCGTTTGGCGATTTACACGCCCGATGTGTAGCCTTATCGAAACTGCTCCACAGCAAAAACTTCCGGGAACGTTCATGCCATCGTCGAGAAAACCACGCCAGGCCGGCACAACCGTCACGCCGCAGGAGGCGCTTGAATTCCATGCCCGGGGGCGTCCCGGCAAGCTGGAGATCACGCCGACCAAGCCGATGGCGACGCAGCGCGACCTGAGCCTGGCCTATTCGCCCGGCGTGGCCGTGCCGGTGAAGGCGATCGCGGAAAATCCCAGCCGGGCCTTCGACTACACCACGCGCGGCAACATGGTAGCGGTCATTTCCAATGGTACGGCCATTCTCGGCCTCGGCAACCTGGGCGCGCTTGCCTCCAAGCCGGTCATGGAAGGCAAGGCGGTGCTGTTCAAGCGTTTCGCGGACGTCGATTCCATCGACCTGGAGGTGGATACGCAGGACGTGGACGAATTCGTCAACTGCGTGCGCTTTCTCGGGCCTTCCTTCGGCGGCATCAACCTGGAAGACATCAAGGCGCCGGACTGCTTCATCATCGAGCAGCGGCTGCGCGAGATCATGGACATTCCCGTCTTCCATGACGACCAGCACGGCACGGCGATCATCGCGGCCGCGGGCCTGGTCAACGCGCTGCATCTGACAGGGCGCGACCTGAAAACGGCAAAACTGGTCTGCAATGGCGCCGGCGCGGCGGCCATCGCCTGCATCGAGCTGATCAAGGCGATGGGCATGCCGGGCGAGAACATCATCCTGTGCGACACCAAGGGCGTCATCCACAAGGGCCGCACCGACGGCATGAACCAGTGGAAATCGGCCCATGCGGTGGAAACCGATGCCCGCACGCTGGCCGATGCCATGGTGGGCGCGGACGTGTTCTTCGGCCTGTCGGCCAAGGGCGCGCTGACCACGGACATGGTGACGTCCATGGCCGCCAACCCGGTCATTTTCGCCATGGCCAATCCGGATCCGGAAATCACGCCGGAGGAAGTGGCGGAAATGCGCGACGACGCGATCATGGCGACCGGCCGGTCGGATTATCCCAACCAGGTCAACAACGTGCTCGGCTTCCCCTATATCTTCCGCGGCGCGCTGGACGTGCGGGCGACCACCATCAACGAGGAAATGAAGATCGCCGCCGTGCATGCGCTTGCCGAACTGGCGCGCGAGGACGTGCCCGACGACGTGGCCGCCGCCTATGGCGGCACGCGGCCGCAATTCGGCCCGCAATACATCATCCCAGTGCCCTTCGATCCCCGCCTGATCTCGGCGGTGCCGGTGGCGGTGGCCAAGGCCGCGATGGATACGGGCGTTGCGCGGGCGCCGATCCTGGACCTGGAAGCCTATGCACAGCAGCTTTCGGCGCGGCGCGACCCGATCGCCTCCACCCTGCAGCGGATATACGAGCGGGTGCGCCGCCAGCCCAAGCGCGTGGTTTTCGCCGAAGGCGAAGAGGAACAGGTGATGCGCGCGGCCGTCGCCTATGTGAACCAGCGCCTCGGCACCGCGATCCTGCTGGGGCGCGAGGAACAGATGCGCGAAACGGCCAGGGCTGCCGGTGTCGATCTCGACCGGCCCGGCATCGAACTGGTCAATGCGCGGCTTTCGAAACGCAATGCCGCCTATGCGGAATTCCTCTATCAGCGGCTGCAGCGCAAGGGCTACCTGTTCCGCGACTGCCAGCGCATGATCAACAACGACCGCAACCATTTCGGGGCCTCGATGGTGGCGCTGGGCGACGCGGACGCCATGGTGTCCGGGGTGACGCGCAACTATTCCACCGTTCTGGAGGACGTGTGCCGCGTGATCGACGCGCGGGCCGGACACCGCATGATCGGCATTTCGCTGGCGCTTTGCCGCGGGCGCACGGTGCTCGTCGCCGATACCGCTGTGCATGACATGCCGACGTCCGAGCAGCTTGCCGACATTGCCGAAGAGGCAGCAGAAACGGCGCGGCGCATGGGCTACGAGCCGCGGGTGGCCATGCTTGCCTATTCCACCTTCGGGCATCCGCGCGGTGAACGCTCCGACCGGGTTCGCGAGGCCGTTCAGATCCTGGACAAGCGGCGCGTCGATTTCGAATATGACGGCGAAATGGCTGCCGATGTGGCGCTGAACGAGGCGCTGATGGAGCAATATCCCTTCATCCGGCTTTCGGGCCCGGCCAACGTGCTGGTCATGCCGGCCTTCCACTCGGCGTCCATCGCCACCAAGATGCTGCAGGAACTGGGCGGCTCCACGGTGATCGGCCCGCTGCTTGTGGGCCTTGAGAAGTCCGTGCAGATCGTGCCCATGAACGCCAAGGATTCCGACATCGTGAACATGGCGGTCATCGCCGCCTACAATGCCGGTTCCTGAGGCCGCAGGAACCGGACGACGACACAGCCCCTTCCCGACAAGGACCCGCCCATGGCCCGCGTGCCGCTGAAGCTCAACGAGATGATCGACGCCGATGCGCTCAGGCAGGATCTGACGGCCCTGACCGGTCCCGAGGGCGACGGCTCGGACTTCGCCATTCGGGCGAAGGTGCTGGAGAAGCTGAAGCAGACCATGGCGGAGGGACGAAGCAGGGCGGAAACCATGCTTCTGGCCGACGGCGGCGGCACGGCCTGCGCGGTGCGGCTGTCGCATGTCATGGACGAGGTCATCCGCGTCCTCTACGATTTCGCCGTCACGCATGTCTACCGGTCGAAGAATCCCAGCCAGGCGGAACGGATGTCGGTCGTTGCCGTGGGCGGATACGGACGCGGCACGCTGGCGCCGGGTTCCGACATCGACCTGCTGTTCCTGCTGCCCTACAAGCAGACGCCCTGGGGCGAGCAGGTGGTGGAATACATGCTCTACATGCTGTGGGACATGGGCCTCAAGGTTGGCCACGCCACGCGCAATGTGGAGGAATGCATCCGCCTTTCGCGCGGCGACATCACCATCCGCACGGCCGTGCTGGAAGCCCGCTACCTGTGGGGCGACGAGGCGCTGTTCGACGAGTTGCTGGCCCGTTTCGACGAGGAGGTGGTCAAGGGAACAGGTCCTGAATACGTGCAGGCCAAACTGGCCGAGCGCGACGAGCGCCACGCCAAGCAGGGCGAAAGCCGCTACAAGGTCGAACCCAACATCAAGGAGGGCAAGGGCGGCCTGCGCGACCTGCACACGCTGTTCTGGATCGGCAAGTATTTCTACCGCGTGCGCACGGCCGAGGAACTGATTGAAAAAGGCGTCTTCACCCGCAAGGAATACAACATGTTCCGCCGCGCCGAGGATTTTCTCTGGGCGGTGCGCTGCCATATGCACTTCGTCACCGGCAAACCGGAAGAGCGGCTGCATTTCGAATTGCAGCGCGATGTGGCCGAACGGCTGACCTACCAGTCGAAGCCGGGCCTTTCGGCCGTCGAGCGCTTCATGAAGCACTATTTCCTCGTGGCCAAGGATGTGGGCGACCTGACCCGCATCTTCTGCGCGGAACTGGAAGAGGAGCAGGCGAAGAAGGCGCCGGGTTTCAACCGGTTCCTGTCGGGCTTCTCGCGACGCAAGCGCAAGATCCCCGGCACGCAGGATTTCATCATCGACAATGACCGGATCAATATCGCCAACGAGCAGGTGTTCGAGACGGATCCGGTCAATCTGGTGCGCCTGTTCTGGTTCGCCGACAAGCACGGGCTGGAATACCATCCCGACGCCATGCAGCTCGTCACGCGCTCGCTGAAGCTGGTCAATCGCGACCTGCGCCGGGACGCGGAAGGAAACCGGCTGTTCATGGACGTGCTGACCTCGGACCGCGCCCCTGAGATGACGCTGCGGCGCATGAACGAGGCCGGATTGCTGGGCCGGCTGATCCCCGATTTCCGCAAGATCGTGGCGATGATGCAGTTCAACATGTACCACCACTACACGGTGGACGAGCATCTGCTGCGTTGCATCGGCGTTCTCTCGTCCATCGAGAAAGGCAACGAGGCCGACACGCACCCGCTCACGCACCGCCTGATTCCCGAGATCAAGGCCAATCGCCGCATTCTCTACACCGCCCTGCTGCTGCACGACATCGCCAAGGGGCGGCCGGAAGACCATTCCGTGGCAGGCGCGCGGATCGCAAGACGGCTCTGCCCGCATATGGGGCTCGATCCCGCCGAAACGGAAACCGTTGCCTGGCTGGTGCAGGAACACCTGACCATGTCGATGGTGGCGCAATCGCGTGATCTCAACGACCGCAAGACAATCGAGGATTTCGCCGATATCGTGCAATCGGTGGAACGGCTGAAGCTGCTTCTCATCCTCACGGTCTGCGACATTCGCGGCGTGGGGCCGGGCGTGTGGAACGGCTGGAAGGGCCAGCTCCTGCGCACGCTGTTCTACGAGACACAGATCCTGCTGACGGGCGGCTTCTCCGAAGGGTCCCGCAAGGAACGCGCAGCCCATGCCCGCGAACGGCTGGCGGAAGCGCTGAAGGACTGGCCGGCGGAGGAGATCGCCACCTATGCCGACCTTCATTATTCGGCTTACTACCTCGTCACGGACCTGGACGACCAGGTGCGCCATGCCCGTTTCATCCGCAGGACCGAGAAAGCGGGCAAGCCGCTGGCGACCGAAGTGCGCACGCTCGCCTTCGAGGGCGTGACGGAAATCACCGTGTTCACGCCCGACCATCCGCGCCTGCTTTCCGTCATCGCCGGCGCCTGCGCGGCAGCGGGCGCCAATATCGTGGACGCGCAGATCTTCACCACGTCGGACGGGCGGGCGCTGGACACGATTCTGGTCAATCGCGAATTCGACCAGGACGAGGACGAGTTGCGCCGGGCCGCACGCATCGGCAGGCTGATCGAGGAGGCGCTTGCCGGCAAGACCCGGCTGCCCGAGATGATCGAGAAGAAGGCGAAACCACGGCGCAAGTCGAAGGCGTTCCAGATCGCGCCCGCCGCCGAAATCCGCAACACGCTGTCGCACAAGTTCTCGGTGATCGAGGTGGAGGGTCTCGACCGCCCCGGCCTGCTGTCGGAACTGACCGGCGCCATTGCGGATCTGTCGCTCGACATTGCCTCGGCCCATATCACCACGTTCGGCGAAAAGGTCATTGACACATTCTATGTCACCGACCTCGTCGGTCACAAGATCGAGAATCCGACCCGGCAGGCGCGCATCAAGGCGGCGCTGACCGGTGTTCTGGCCGACGAAAGCCCGGCCGGAAAGACGCGTCCGGCGGTCCAGTCATGAACCGGCCGGCCGTGCGGGGAAAACAATCACGATGAGCCTGATCGGAAAATTCGCCAGCGTGGGCGGCGCGACCATGGCCAGCCGCGTGCTCGGCTTCGTTCGCGAGGCGCTGATCGGCGCTGCGCTGGGCGCCGGGCCGGTGGCCGATGCCTTCTATGCCGCGTTCGGATTTCCGAACCTGTTCCGCCGCCTGTTCGCGGAGGGCGCGTTCAACTCGGCCTTCGTGCCGCTGTTCGCCAAGGAAGTGGAGAAGGGTGGCCTCGATGGCGCGCGCGCCTTCGCCGAGCAGGTGCTGGCGGTGCTGTCGGCGGTGCTGCTGCTTTTCTCCGGCCTTGCCATCCTGTTCATGGACGGCCTCGTGGCAACGGTTGTCGCGCCGCTTTTCGCCGACACGCCCGACAAGTTCGCGATGACGGTGGACATGACGCGGATCATGTTTCCCTACCTGTTCTGCATGTCGCTGGTGGCGATGTTCTCGGGCATCCTGAATTCGTTGCGCCGCTATTTCCTTGCCGCGATCGTGCCGGTGCTGCTCAATGTCATCCTGGTGTCCATCGTTGCCGTAGCCCTGTGGCTGGGTGCGGACCCTGCCCGGACCGGTTACTGGATGGCGTGGGGCGCGTTCGCCTCCGGTTTCGCGCAGCTTGCCCTGCTGGCCATGGGCGTGGCCCGCGAGGGCCTGCGCCTCGGCATTGTCCGCCCTGCCCTGACACCGCAGGTCAGGCGGCTGCTGGTGCTGATGGGGCCGGCGATCCTGACCGGCGGCGTGGTGCAGATCAACATCATGGTCGGGCGCATCATTGCCTCGGCGCAGGACGGCGCCATCGCGCTGCTCAACTATGCCGACCGGATCAACCAGCTGCCGCTCGGCGTCATCGGCATCGCCATCGGCGTGGTGCTGCTGCCGGAACTGGCCAGGGCACTGGCCGCCGGTGACGACCGCGACGCCCAGCACCTGCAGAACCGCAGCCTCGAATTTGCCCTCGGGCTGACATTGCCGGCCGCCGTCGGCTTCATGGTCATGCCGGAGCCGCTGGTCAACCTGCTCTACGAACGCGGTGCATTTACCGCGGAGACGACGCGCCTGACGGCGCAGGCGCTGGCCGCCTTCGCCGCCGGGCTGCCTGCCTACGTTCTCATCAAGGTCTTCCAGCCGGCCTATTTCGCGCGCGAGGACATGAAGACGCCGCTCTGGTTCTCCGTGGTCGCGGTGGCCGTCAACATTGCCTTCTCGCTGGCCTTCTTCGCCGCGCTCGGGCATGTGGCGATCGCGCTGGCGACGGCGATTTCCGCATGGGTGAATTTCGTCCTGCTGGCCTTCACTCTCTGGCGGCGGAACGATTTCCGGCCCTCGCCCGTCACGCTCAGGCGCGTTGCCATGATCGTGCTTTCGGCTGCCGCCATGGGCGCGGTGGTGGCCGCCATGCAATGGGCCTTGCCGCAGTGGTTCGCCAGCCCGGCGCTGGCCGCGCGACTGGCAGCCACGGCCGGCACGGTGTTGATGGCCATGATCGTCTATTTCGGGCTGGTCATCCTGACAGGAGGGCTGGACCGGCAGGACCTGATGCGCGCGGTGCGGCGCCGGCGCAAGCCGCCGGCGAAACCGCAGGCCTGACGCAATCGGGCAACAGGCTGCCCGTGTTCGCAAAACGTGCCGCCGGGGATCTTGATCCCGCGCACCGGCAGGGCCATAAGCCGTGCCGACCACCTGCGGGGCGCGCGTGCGCTGTCTCCGCCGGAGCCCTCCACCAGCTTCACAGGAGATTTTCACCGATGAGCAGCTTCAAACCCCTCGTCTTTTCAGGCGTCCAGCCGACCGGCAACCTGACGCTGGGCAATTATCTCGGCGCAATCCGCAAGTTCGTGGCGCTGCAGGACAGCCACGACTGCATCTATTGCGTCGTCGACATGCACGCCATCACGGTATGGCAGGAACCGGCCGAACTGATGGCAGCCACGCGTTCGGTGGCGGCCGCCTATCTGGCTGCCGGCATCGACCCTTCGAAACACATCGTCTTCAACCAGTCGCGCGTGGTGCAGCATGCCGAACTGGCCTGGGTGTTCAATTGCGTGGCGCGCATGGGCTGGCTCAGCCGCATGACCCAGTTCAAGGAAAAGGCCGGAAAGGACCGCGAAAACGCTTCCGTCGGCCTGTTCGCCTATCCCAACCTGATGGCGGCCGACATCCTCGTCTACCGCGCGACCCATGTGCCTGTGGGCGACGACCAGAAGCAGCATCTGGAACTGACCCGCGACATCGCCCAGAAATTCAACAACGATTATTCCGGCCGGATCGCGGACCTGAAGCTCGGCGTCGAAATGCAGGTGGGCGAGGAGACGGTCAATGGCTATTTCCCGGTGACCGAACCGCTGATCGAGGGGCCCGCGACGCGGGTGATGAGCCTGCGCGACGGCACCAAGAAGATGTCGAAATCCGACCCGTCCGACCTGTCGCGAATCAATCTGACGGACGAGGCGGAAGCGATCGCGCGCAAGATCCGCAAGGCCAAGACCGATCCGGACGCCCTGCCCTCCGAGGTGGCGGGCCTTGAAGGACGGCCGGAAGCCGCCAATCTCGTGGGCATATACGCGGCGCTCAACGACATGAGCCGCGAAGACGTGCTGCGCGAATTCGGTGGCCGGCAGTTCTCGGATTTCAAGCCGGCGCTGGCGGACCTGGCTGTCGCCAAGCTGGACCCGATCGCCGGCGAAATGCGTCGCCTCATGGCCGATCGCGGCCATATCGACCAGGTGCTGCGCGATGGCGGCGAACGCGCAGCTGTCCTCGCCGAAGCGACGATGAAGGATGTCCGCAAGATCGTCGGCCTGCTGACAGGCTGATCGCGCATTGCTGGCATGAAGCCAGTTCGGACAACCCGCCGCAGGCCGGTGGCTTGCCGACCGGCCTCCCCGGTGGCAATGTGCCGGTCGCACGAGGCAACCAGGGAAAGTGATGCATGGTCTCCAGACGGCTGAGCCAGGAAGCGGGACACCGCCGGAAGTTCCTTGCGGTGATCGACGGAACACCGGAATGCGAACGCGCCGTTGCCTATGCGGCGCGCCGGGCGCACAACACCAATGGCGCCCTCGTTCTCGTCTTCGTCATGGAACCGGGTGATTTCCAGCATTGGCTCGGGGTTGAACAGATCATGCGCGAGGAAAGCGAGGCGGCCGCCAATGAAGCGCTCAATTCCCATGCCGAGCGCATTCGCGGCACGCTCGGGATCGAGCCGGAACTGGTGGTGCGCGAAGGCAAGAAAACGGACGAGATTCATGCCCTGATCGAGGAAGACCAGGACATCGCCATCCTGGTGCTGGCTGCCGGCTCCTCTTCGGAAGGTCCGGGGCCGCTGGTTGCCTCCGTGGCCGGAAAGGGGGCGCCCTTTCCCATTCCCGTCACCGTGGTGCCGGCCAGCCTGACCGACGAGGACATCGAAAGCCTAGCCTGATGCAGGCTTGCCGCCGGTCACGCGACGCCTTATATTTAGAACGGTTCTAAACGAACCCGATGACACGGTCTGCGGACCTTGACCCGCAGGACGCATGGAGGTTTTGACATGTTCATCCAGACAGAAGCGACGCCGAACCCGGCGACGCTGAAATTCCTGCCGGGCCAGGTGGTGCTGCCGGAAGGAACCGCTGATTTCCGCGATGGCGAGGAGGCCGGGCTCCGCTCGCCCCTGGCTGCGCGCCTTTTTGGCGTGCCGGGCGTAACCGGGGTTTTCTTCGGCTATGATTTCGTGACCGTGACCAAGGACGAGACACCCGACTGGCAGCACATCAAGCCGGCCATTCTGGGTGCGATCATGGAGCATTTCATGACCGGCGCGCCGGTCATGGCCGAGGATTCGGCAAGTGCCGACCTGTCCTCCGGCGAGGAATTCTATGACAAGGCCGACGAGGATCTTGTGGTGACGATCAAGGAACTGCTCGATACCCGCGTTCGGCCGGCCGTTGCCCAGGACGGCGGCGACATCACCTTCCGCGGCTTCGAAAACGGCACGGTCTACCTTCACATGAAGGGCGCCTGCGCCGGCTGCCCGTCATCGACGGCCACGCTCAAGCATGGCATCCAGAACCTGCTGCGCCATTTCGTTCCCGAAGTGGAGCAGGTCGAGCAGATCGCCTGATTGGGCGGCCCGTCCGGCAAGCCATGAAAAAAGCCGGGTCGATGCCCGGCTTTTTTCGTTCAGCCTTGCGGCTGGATCACTTGACGATGACCTTGGCGCCGATGCTCACCCGGTCGTAAAGGTCGATGATGTCCTGGTTCATCAGGCGGATGCAGCCTGATGAGACATTGCCGCCGATGGAATTCCATTCCGGCGAACCATGCAGACGATAGCCGGTGTCGCCATTCTTGTTGAACAGATAGAGTGCGCGCGCGCCCAGCGGGTTGTCGAGGCCCGGCCGCATGCCGCCGCGGTATTTCGCCAGCTTCGGCTCACGCTTGATCATCTCCGACGGCGGCGTCCAGGTCGGCCATTCGCGCTTCATCGCCACGCGCGCGGTGCCGGACCATTCGAAGCCCTCGCGGCCGACGCCGATGCCATAGCGCATGGCCCGTCCGTCCTCCATCACCAGATAGAGGAACTTGGCGCCGGTATCGACAATGACGGTGCCCGGCTTTTCATCGGTCTCGTAGCGAATGAGCTGGCGATGAAACTTGCCCGGAACCCTGGAAATCGGGATCCGCGGCAACTGATAGCCGGCGTCCTTCACGGAGCCATAGGACATGGAATAGGTGCGAATCGCCGTCCCGGAACAGCCCGCAAGGACAGCGGACAGCATCACGGCCATGGCAATGGCGAAAGGCTTGAACGTCATTTGAACCGATCCCTCAGATTCCGCAGGGGCCCCGAATCGGGCCACATTTTCAACACATGAATTAATATGCAAAATTTATGGTTGCCAAGCGGTTAACGCTGCAGCGGGTCAGCCAAATGCTCCGGCGGCCGGAATCCATGGTTTTTCCGCCACAGATTCGTGACTTTTTGCTAATGCAACCTCCCGTCCTGATCAAGAAAAAGGCAAACGGATGAATATCGGTGCAGCTTCAAGGCAGTCCGGCCTGCCGGCCAAGACAATCCGCTATTACGAGGAGATCGGCCTGATCGCGCCAACCCGGTCGGCCAACGGCTACAGGGATTATTCCCTAGAGGATGTTCACTTCCTGAATTTCGTGCGCGCAGCCCGCGAATTGGGCTTTTCCATCGATGAATGCCGCCAGTTGATGGAACTCTATGCCAACAAGAGCCGGGCCAGCCAGGATGTCCGCCAGATCGCCGTCAACCACGTCCACGCGATCGAGGACAAGATCGCGGCCCTGGAAGCGATGAAAGCCACGCTGAACCGGCTGATCCATGCCTGCCACGGGGATGAGCGGCCGGATTGCCCGATCCTGGAAGGCCTTGCGGGTGCGGAACACCGGGACTGACGTGGCCCCGGCGGGCTTTTCAAGCCGGTCTGTTCATGGCATGTTCCGGTGATGGCCTTGCTTGCAACCCCTGTTTCCAATCCGCTTGCCGATGGCCGGCAATCGGCGCGCGCGATGATGGTGCGGCGCGGCGTGCAGCGGCTCTTGCACGAGATGCAGGCGGTGATGCTGCCCGAGGTCACGCTGGCGACGGGCAGGCGCGCCGACCTGCTTGTCATGACGCCCAAGGGCGATTTCTGGATCGTGGAAATCAAGTCTTCGGTGGACGACTTCAGGACCGACCGCAAGTGGCCCGGCTATCGCGACTGGTGCGACCGCTTCTTTTTCGCGACCCATCCCGACGTGCCGGCCGACATCTTTCCGGGCGATGCCGGCTTCATCCTCTCCGACGGTTATGGCGCGGAGATGATGCGCGATGCGCCGGAACACCGCCTGGCGCCTGCCCGGCGAAAGGCCCTGACAGCGCGTTTCGCGCGGATTGGGGCGCAGCGCCTGCTTGCTGCCGAATGGGCCGGCGTGGCCATCGACACGGGCAGCGACGAGACGGCATAGGAATCAGCGCGGTGCACGCTTGGCCAGAATGCGCTGCAGGGTGCGGCGGTGCATGTTGAGCCGCCGCGCGGTTTCCGAAACATTGCGGTCGCAAGCCTCGTAAACGCGCTGGATATGTTCCCAGCGCACGCGGTCAGCCGACATCGGGTTTTCGGGCACTTCGGCCTTGCCTTCAGGATCACGAACAAGGGCGGCGAATATCTCGTCGGCATCGGCGGGCTTGGCCAGGTAATCGATGGCGCCAAGCTTGACGGCGGTGACGGCGGTGGCGATGTTGCCATAGCCCGTGAGAACGATGACACGCGATTCCGGCTGGACCTTGCGGATGGCCTCCACCACGTCGAGGCCGTTGCCGTCGCCCAGGCGCATGTCGACAACAGCATAGTCCGGCGCGCCGGATTCGACGTGGGCAAGGGCCTCGGCCACCGAATCGGCGGCCTGAACCTCGAAGCCCCGGCTTTCCATGGCGCGCACCATGCGCGTCTGGAACGGCTTGTCGTCCTCCACGATCAGAAGTTTCGCCCCGTTCACCGACACCGGATCCCCCAGGTCTTCCTGATCATTCATGCCGGACCCCCTTTGCGTTTCTGTGTCGCGCGCCAAACTGCCGCGGCTTCTTAAGATGCAAGTCTTATGCAGGATTTAGCAAGTCCTGCCCTTGCGCCAGATCAATCGGCGCCTCCACCGATTCGCGGCGCCATTCGGCCCGGACACGCGCGCCCAGGCGGTCCTGATAGGCGTTGCTGAAGCTTATCGCCGCGCCGGAGCGCTCCAGCAGGGTCTTGGCGATGAAAAGCCCGAGGCCAAGTCCGCCTCCGGAGGATTGTTCGCTGCCGGCGCGGGACGTGGTGTAGGGCTCGCCGATGCGCGCCAGGATTTCAGGCGAATAGCCGCGGCCGTCATCGGTGATCGCTATCCAGAGCCGCTCGGCGGTCCAGCCCCATTCCACAACGACGGCGGAGGATGCGAAATCAACAGCGTTTTCGAGAAGGTTGCCGAGACCGTACATCATGCCCGGATTACGCTTGAGAACCGGCTCCGGACCATCGCCGGGCTGCGGTTGCAAGCAGATTTCGATATCGAAGGCGCGATGCGGGGCCGCCACTTCGTCAACCAGGGAGGACAAGGGCAGACGCCCGATATGCATCTCGCCTTCGCTGGACAGGGTTGTCAGGCGGCGCAGGATATCGCGGCAACGCTGCGATTGCGAACGCAACAGGCTGACATCCTCGCGCAGCGGCGAATCCTCCGGCAGGTCGCGCTCCATTTCGCGCGAGACAAGCGCGATCGTCGCCAGCGGCGTACCCAGTTCATGGGCAGCGGCTGCGGCCAGACCATCCAGCGCCGAAAGATGCTGCTCACGCTGCAGCACGAGTTCCGCCGAGGCCAGCGCCGTGGCCAGCGTTCGCGCCTCGTCGGCGACACGAAATGCGTAGATTCCCGTGAAGGCAAGGCTGGAGACCAGCGCCATCCACATGCCCGCGACATAGAGGAAGGGCAACGGCAGATCGCGGCCACCGGACCATGGCAGAGGCAGGTGCAGGAAAACGAGCAGGCTGGCCGAAACGAGAACCAGAAGGCCAAGGATGAGCGTGTGACGGACGGGCAGCGAGGCGGCCGAGATGATGACCGGCACCATGAGCAGCATGGAGAAGGGATTGGTCATGCCGCCGGTCATGTAGAGGAGGCCGGCCAGTTGCAGGGCATCGAAGGCAAGAACACCCAGCGACGCCGCCTCCGAGAGGCGGTAGGTAGGCGGAAAGCGGATCGCCAGAAAGATGTTCAGCCAGGCCGAACAGGCAATCAGCGCGAAACAGAGCAGGATGGGAAAGGGGAAGCCCAGCCAGAAATGGACAACCATGACGGCAACGGTCTGGCCCGCAACGGCAAGCCAGCGCAGCCGGATCAGCGTGTTCAGCCGCAGGCGGCGGGCGGTAACTGGATCGTGGGCGGTGACATCTTCCATTTTTCCTATATGCCCCGGACCGCCTCGCCCGCCAAGCCCGTCAACGGTTGTCAGGTCCCCCGCGGCTTGGCCCTGCTGGTGGCCTGCGCATTGGCGGGATCTTCCGGCCAGAGGTGCTTGGGATAGCGGCCGCGCATCTGCGCGCGCACATCCTTCCACGATCCGGCCCAGAAGCCGGGCAGGTCCTGGGTCGTCTGGATCGGGCGGTGGGCCGGCGATAGCAATTCAAGCCGCAGCGGCACTGTGCCGCCCGCCATGGCGGGATGGGCCTTCAGCCCGTAGAGTTCCTGCACACGGATGGACAGGACCGGGCCTTCCGCCTCGTAACGGACAGGGACGCGGTTTCCGGAGGGTGCATCGAAATGGGTCGGCGCCATCCGGTCGAGCTGACGCTGAAGGTCATGGGGGATCCGGGCCAGAAGCGCGGCGTGCAGATGCGGCTTCAGCGCCGCCAGCGAGGCCGTGTTCTGGATGAAGGGTGCGAGCCACTCCTCCAGGGTGTCACGAAGGGTATCGTCATCCACCGCCGGCCATGGGTCGCCCAGCCCGCGATGCAGCCAGTCCAGGCGGGCGCGCAAGGCAAGCGCCTCCTTCGGCCATGGCAGGATACCGGGCCCGTTGTCGCGGATCGCGGCGAGCAGGGCTTGCGCGGCTTCCTCGCCGGTGGGCGCGGCCAGCGGCTTTTGCGACAGGGTGATGGCGCCCAGCGCCTCGACGGCGCGGGCGCGCACGGTCCCGGTCGCCGGATCGAAGGCGGCGCCGGTTTGTCGCGTGATCCTGTGACCCAGCACGGATCGGATCGCGGCTTCGGAGACGGTGGCGGCGGCCAGGATGCGGGCATTCTGCGCGGTTCCCGTCATGTCCGCGACGACAAGAAACGGCTCTCCGGCCAGTGGATCGGTTTCCTCCAGACGGCCGCCCCGTCCATTGGCCAGGAGGAAATGGCCGCGCGCACCGCGCGTCCTGGCCACCCGGTCCGGCCAGGCTTGGAGCAGAAGCTCGCCCGCGCCCGGGCGGCCTGTCTGCTTCACACCGGAACCTGCGGCACCTGCCGCCGCCTGGCGCGCGATGGACGAAGCCAGTTTCGCCGCCGCACCGGCACGCGCGGACCGGTCGCGGCCAAACACTTCCAGCCGCCTGTCCAGATCGGCCGTGGTACCGCCAAGGCCGCGCTCGGTCAAAAGCACCGCAAGCCGGGCGGCCTGTTCGCCCGCGCCTGCGGCGGCAGCCCTGGCCACCATATGCGCAAGCCGCACAGGCAGGGCGAGCA
The DNA here is from genome assembly GCA_020637775.1 of Brucellaceae bacterium. Lineage (GTDB taxonomy): Bacteria > Pseudomonadota > Alphaproteobacteria > Rhizobiales > Rhizobiaceae > Zhengella. The sequence goes on from JACKJV010000001.1 coordinate 630,952, forward strand.
TGCGCATGGCCTTTCCGGTTTCAGTCAATCGACCGGCGGAATCGAGCGCGTCGAGTTCGACCAGCAGCCGCCTTGCCTCGGCAAGCGCGGCGGCCGGAGGCGCGTCGAGAAATGCAAGGCTTGCGGGATCGGTCACGCCGAAGGCGGCGCAATCGAGCATCAGGCCGGTCAGGTCTGCGGCAAGGATTTCCGGCGGGTCGAAGGCGGCCAGCGCGCCCGTCTGGCCCTCGTGCCAGAGGCGGATCGCGATGCCCGGCTCCGTCCTCCCGGCACGGCCGGCACGCTGATCCGCGGCGGCGCGCGAGACCTTGACCGTTTCCAGCCGGGTGATGCCCGTGGCCGGTTCGAAGACCGGTTGCCGCGACAGGCCGGAGTCGATGACGATGCGCACACCGTCAATGGTGATCGATGTCTCGGCGATGGACGTGGCGAGCACGATCTTGCGGCGGCCCTGCGGCGCGGGGCGGATCGCCATGTCCTGCGCCTTGCCATCCATGGCGCCGAAAAGCGGCACGATATCGGTATTGGCGGGAACCGCGCCCTCGAGCCGTTCGGCCGTGCGCATGATTTCACGCTGACCGGGCAGGAAGGCGAGCACACTGCCTGTTTCGCTGCCTGCCGCGCGACGGATCGCACCTGCCATGGCATCTTCGACCGGCTGGCCGGTTTCGCGCGGCTGATGGCGGATTTCGACAGGAAAGGCGCGCCCACGGCTTTCGATCACCGGCGCACCCTCCAGAAGCGCGGCGACACGCGCGCCGTCCAGTGTGGCCGACATGACGACCAGGCGCAGGTCATCGCGCAGGCCGGCGGCAATATCGAGCGCCAGCGCCAGGCCGAAATCACCATCCAGCGAGCGCTCGTGGAATTCGTCGAACAGCACGGCTGCTATGCCCGTCAGTTCCGGGTCGTCCAGCGCCATGCGGGCAAAGACGCCCTCGGTGACAACGAGGATGCGCGTGCGATCCGACTGGCGGCTGTCCATGCGCATGGCATAGCCCACTGTCCCGCCCACCTCCTCCCCCAGAAGCGCGGCCATGCGGCGGGCGGCGGCGCGGGCAGCAAGCCGACGCGGTTCCAGAAGCACGAGGCGGCCCCGCCTTGCCCAATCGGCCCCGAGCAGGTGCAGCGGCACAAGCGTGGTCTTGCCCGCACCGGGGGGTGCGACCAGCACGCAACTTCGGCCATCATCGAGGGCCCGGTCAAGCGCCGGCAGCACCTCACATACGGGAAGCGTGGGCAGGTCAGCCATCGGCGCCCACCTTAACGACCACGCCGCCCGCCGCTTCGGCATCGGCGGCATCGTGGGTGACAAGGACGACAGGCAGGCCCGAGGCCCGTGCGGTGGAAAAGACGAGTTCGCGCATCTGGCCGCGCAAATCCGCATCGAGCTTGGAAAAGGGCTCGTCCAGCAGCAGCATGCGCGGCGCGGACAGCAGCACGCGGGCCAGCGCGACACGCGCCTTCTGCCCGCCCGACAGCGTATCCGGATGGCGATTGCCAAACCCTTCCAGGCCGGTTTGCGCAAGGGCCGCCTCGGCCTGCCTGCGGCGCGCGGCACGTCCGCAGACGGATTCGGGAATGGCAAACAGCAGGTTCTGCGCCACGCTCATGTGCGGGAAAAGCAGCGGGTCCTGGAACAGGATCCCGGCATGGCGCTCTTCCGGCGGCAAGGCCGTGATGTCCACATCTGCCGACAGGACACGTCCTGACGCATCGAAAACGGGATCGAGAAAGCCCGAAACATAGGCCAGCAGCGTCGACTTGCCCGAGCCCGACGGCCCCATGACGGTAAGCACGCCGCCCGGTTCAACGCGCGCGGAAACGGCCAGCAGCGGCTTGCCGGCCAGCGATATGCGCACATTGTCCAGTGTCAGCGGTCGGGCGGTTTCCATTGCTGTTCCTGCGGCGTCAGGCTTTGCGCCTGCGCCATAGCAGCGCGGGAACGAGGCTGGCAATGGCGAAGCCCGCGGCCGGCAGCATCATCTGCAGGAAAGCGTAGACCCCGATGACGCGGCGGTTTCCGCCCGATGCGAGGGCCACGGCTTCCGTCGTGACCGTCGTCAGGCGGCCGGCGCCGATCAGCAGGGTGGGCAGGTACTGCCCCACCGACGCGGCAAAGCCGACGGCAGCAGCGGCGAGGACGGCACGCGCCATCATCGGCATGCGCACCCGCCAGAAGCTCTTCATGCGCGAGGCGCCAAGGCCCGCGGCGACCGCTTCATAGCGCCGGTCGAAGGCCCGCCAGGGGTCCGACAGCGACAGGAATACGTAGGGCATGACAAAGACCAGATGGGCAAGCACCAGCGCGGGCAGGGAGGGGTCGGCTTGCACGCCGATCAGCAGCATTTGCAGGCCGAACAGGAAAGCGGCCTGCGGCACGATGAGCGGCAGGTAGACAAGCCAGAGAAGGCGGCCCGGCGGCGCGCGCAACTCGTCCTCCCGGCGCAGGCAGAGAATGGCCAGAACCGTGGAAATCGCGGTGGCGAGCAGGCCGGTGACAAGCGTGGTCCAGAGCGGGTCATCGAGGCGGGGCAGTGCGCGCTCCCAGCTCCTGAGCGAAAAGCTGCGCGGCAGGGCGTCGGGAAACTGCCACAGGCCGGCGACAGACCAGATTGCCAGAAGCAGGAGGCCGAGGAAGACCGCGGCGGCGGACAGGCCTGGAAGGACCACGGAGGCCATGCGCAGGCCCCGGTCGTGCGTATAGCGGCCGCCGCCATCGCGCAGGAAGACCAGCAGCGCATGGGCCAGCCGTTCAAACCCCAGCCAGAGAAGGCAGGCGAAGGCCGTCAGCCCCAATTGAAGAAGCGCGCCGGCAGAGGCGAAAAAGCGCATCGACAGGTCCGGATCGTTCATCCAGCCGACAAGGCGCACGGCCAGCGGTGCCGGTGTCACGGGACCGAGGATCACGGCGACATCCACGACGGATGTGGAGAAGGCCAGAACGGCCAGAACGGCGAGACGAATCTGGCGATAGACCAGCGGCCAGACGAGAAAGAAGAAGCCGGCCATGCGCCCGTGGCCGAGAGACGCGGCGAGGCGCCGCGTTTCGGCAAGCCGCACCTGTGTCAGCGCCGCCAGCGATACCAGGAGAAGAAAGGGCATTTCCTTGACAACTAGGCCAGTAATCATGGTCAGGCCCATCGGATCATGCACGATCAGGGCATCGGGCGGCGCGGTCCAGCCCGTCATTTCCGGCGAGACGAGGCGGACAAGCCAGCCCGACGGCGCGACGAGAAAGGCCAGTCCGAAAGCTGCGGCGGCATGGGGCACAGACAGCAAGGGCGACAGCAGGTGCTGCACACGGGCAAAGAACGGACTGCCTGCATGGGCCGCCATGAACAGAACGATGCCGACCAGTGACAGGGCTGTCGCGGCAAGGCCTGCAAACAGGCTGACGAGACAGGAATGCAGCAAGCCGGGCTGGTCCAGCAGGTCACGAAAGGGTGCCAGCGTCACATGATTGCCGCCCAATGCGGGCAGCCAGCCAAAGGCGGGAAAAAGCGTTCCGGCGAGCCCCGCAAAGACCGGACCCGCCAGAAGACCGATGGCAAGCGGCGGACCGAACCGGGCGAAGCTCAGGCGGCGCACGGGTGCCCACCCCTGCCCGGGCCGGCCATTGCGTTCAATTGGCGACGCCGTAGCGGCGCGTCCACTCTTCCTCAAGGCGGGTCATCCAGCTTGCATGCGGCTCGGCGATCGCCGGGCCGAGCCTTTCGGGCGGCAGGGTCGCGACGCCCAGATCCAGCGCCTCGAAACGGGCCCGGTCCGCATCATCGAGCTTGGCCATGGCCAACACGGTCGGGTCGCCCCAGACGTCCGGATTCTGCTTGCGTGCCTGGGCCTCGGGCGACAGCAGGAAATTTGCCGTGACCAGCGCTCCGGCCTTTGCCCTGGCATTGAAGGGAATGGCGACGAAGTGGGTATTGGAGAGCGTGCCTTGCGAAAAGACGAAGGAACGAACCGTGTCCGGCAATTCGCCGGCGGCGACAGCGGCCGAGGCTTCCGCCGGATTGAAGGCAAAAATGATCTCCGCCTCGCCATCGGCCAGCATCTGCTTCATGGCCGGGTAGTTCTTCGGAAATGCCCGCGCCTGGCGCCACATCAGCGGATGGAGTTCATCCAGATAGTCGAAAAGCGGGCGGGCGACGGTGTCGAAATCCGCTTCCACGACCGGCTTCTGCAAAAGGGCCGGATCGGCCACCAGTTCGCTCAACACCTGCTTGAGGAAGCTCGAGCCGATGAAATCCGGCGGCTGGGGATAGGAAAAACGGCCCGGATTGGCCCTGGCCCATTCCAGCAATTCACGCGCATTGTCCGGCATCGTCTCGGGCGCGGTGCGTGCGCTGTCGTGAAAGAAAACAAGCTTTGCCATGCCCCAGGGGCTTTCCAGCCCGTCGGTCGGGATGGTGAAATCAACGGTGATGGTCGGTTTGGTCTCATGGTCGACAAAGCGCCAGTTCGGCAGGCTCTGCGCCCAACCCGGCGCAAAAAGAAGGTCCTGCTTCTTCATGGAAGCGAAATTCTCGCCGTTGATCCAGATGAGATCCACCGTGCCGCCTTCGGTCTTGCCGGCGGCCTTTTCGGCAAGCACCGTGGCGACCGCGGTGGCTGTATCCTCCAGCTTGACGTGGACGAGGTCGACACCAAAGCGGCTTTCCAGTTCATCACCGGCCCATTCGATATAGGCATTGATGTTTTCGGAACCGCCCCACGCATTCCAGTAGACGGTCTGGCCGCGCGCCGCATCCAATACGCTCTCCCAATTCTTCGGATCGGGGTCGGCGGCCAGCGCCGGCATGGAGGCAAGGATCGAGGCGAGGAACGGGGCTGCAAGACGTATCAAGGGACGACTCCGATCCGGCTTGGCCGGTGCATGGATTGCAATTGCCGGCTGTTTTCGCGCCGTCTTGCGCCAAGGTCAATCACGACCGGGTCACTTGCGCGTGACGGTGCCTGCGTAGAACCGGCCCAGCAGAAGCGGCGTCAGGTACATCGGGATCTGGTAGCAGCCGATGAAAAGCAGCAGCGGATCGGTGACCGCCGGCGGCAGGGCCACCAGGAAAAGCGCAATGTTGCGGTTTCCGGCGATAATGGCCAGCGGCACGCGCTCGGGCGCAAGGCCGGTGCGGCCAAGCAGACCATGGGCAATGACCTGGGCGCCCAGATTGGCGGCGCAGGCCACGGCCAGCCAGAGCGCGAAACCCGCCGGGTCGGTGCGCAGGGCCGGACCGACCGCCGACATCAGGCCGACAACGACAATGGCCATGGCAATGGCAGACAGGCCGTCGATCGCGGCAATCGTGCCAGGTGCAGGATCGCGGATGATCCAGGCGCGGATGCCGAAGGCGATGGCCGAGGCCGCGGCAATGACCGCGAGCAGGCGTGCCGAGGCGGCGGACACTTCCGCAGCGCCACCCAGTTCCGGCAGCAGGGCGAAGACCGGAATTGCGGTCAGTGGCAAAATGGCGGTTCCCAGAACCAGAAGGCGCAGCGCGGGGGCGGGATCATGGCCCGTCAGGACGGCGAGGTTCGGACTGCCGGAAATGGACGAGGCCGACAGCATAAGCATGAGCGACATGGCCAGCGCGGACGCCTGCATGCCCAAAGCGGCAAACAGCGCGAAGGCGGCCAGCGGCAGGACGAGCTGGTATGCCAGGGCCAGCGCCAGCGTGCGCGGAAAGGCGGAAAGCGTGCCAAAGGCCTGGCGCGGGCCGATGCGCAGGGCGGCGAAGAAAAGCAGGCCGGCCACCATTTCCTGGAGCCATGGGCGCATGGCCAGGGCGAGGTCCGGCAGTGCGATGCCGGCGGCCAGGCCGGCCACGAGGATGATACGGCCATGGCGCGCCGCCAGGCCGAGCAGGGCAAGCAGGCTCACCTTCACGAAAGCCCCCGGATGACGAGGATGACGGCGGCGATACCGGCGACGGCCAGCAAGGCGGGACGGTAGCGCTTGTCGAAACGGCCGGCCAGCAGCCGGGCGACCAGCCAGCCGGCAAGCATGCCCGGCACCATGATGAGCGCCAGCGCCAGATCACGCAAACCCGCCCAGCCGGACAGGTGCAATCCGGCGAGCGAGAGCAGGCAGCCGATGGCGAAGAAGGCGGCCAGCGTGGGCCGGGCCTGCGCGGCCGGCCTGTCCTGGTAGACGATGGCCAGCGGTGGCGCGCCAACCGATGTGATCGTGCCCATGAGGCCGGAAACCGCCGCCATGGACAGCAGGCTGGCCCGGCCGAAGCGCAACCGCCAGCCGGCTATCGAGAGCACGACCGCCAGACCCACCATCAGGCCGAAGACCAGCGAAAAGACCTTGCGGTCGGAAATCCAGACGAGGACCGCCGTGGCCACGGCAACGCCGGCAAGACGCCCCAGGGCGGCTGTCCAGACCTCGGACCAGACGACCGCGTGGCGTTCGTCAAAGGCGGTCCAGGCCGAGGCGGCAAAACCCAGATAGAGGGTCGAGACAGGCACGAGTTCCGGATCGATCAGCGCCAGCAGGGGCGCGGCGGTGAGGCCGAAACCCATGCCAAGGCCGAATTGCACGACGGCGGCCACCATGGCGATGAGAACGACCGCCGCGGCGACCCAGGGCGCCGCCGCGACATGGGCAAAGGCATCCTGCATGCGCGCCTCAGGCCGGGCGCTGGCGGATGTTGTCCGGCAGCCAGGTGGCCAGTTCCGGGAAGGCAATGAGGACGAAGACCATCACCACCATGATGAGGAACATGGGCAATGCGGCACGGGCGATGAAATTCATCTCGTGATGGGTCATGCCCTGCAGGACGAAAAGGTTGAAGCCGATGGGCGGCGTGATCTGGGCCATTTCCACCACGACCACGATGAAGATGCCGAACCAGATGAAGTCGATGCCGGCCTGGCGGATCATCGGTTCCACCACCGCCATGGTCAGCACGACGGAGGAGATTCCGTCGAGAAAGCAGCCGAGGATGATGTAGAAGACCAGCAGCGCCATCAGCAGTTCGAAACGGCTCAGTTCCAGCGAGGCGATGAAATCGGCCAGGCCGCGCGGCAGGCCGGTGAAGCCCATGGACAGCGACAGGAAGGCTGCCCCTGCCAGGATGAGCGCGATCATGGCGGATGTGCGCACCGCGCCCATCAGGCTTTCGGCAAAGGTGGACAGGGAAAGCGAGCCCTGGGTGGCGGCAAGCACGAGCGCGCCGATGACGCCGAAGGCAGCGGCCTCCGTGGCCGTGGCATAGCCCAGATACATCGAGCCGATGACGACGAGGATGAGGCTGATGACGGGCAAAAGGAAACGCGAATTGCGCACCTTCTGGCCGAAAGTCATCCGCTGTTCCGGGTCCGGCGCGAAGTCTTTCGACACACGCGACATGATGGCGACATAAGCCATGAACATGGCGGCCAGGACGAGGCCGGGAACGACACCGGCCATGAAGAGCTTGGTGATCGATTCGTTGATCGTGACACCGTAGACGATGAGGGTGAGCGAGGGCGGAATCATCAGGCCCAGCGTGGCCGCACCGGCCAGGGTGCCGATGATCATGCGTTCGGGATAGTTGCGCTTGCGCAGTTCGGGGATCGACATCTTGCCGACCGTGGTCAGCGTGGCGGCCGAGGAGCCGGATACGGCGGCAAACACGGTACAGCCGACGATGTTGGTATGGACGAGACCGCCGGGCAGCGGCGCCATCCAGGGCGACAGGCCACGGAACATGTCTTCGGAGAGACGCGTGCGATAGAGGATCTCACCCATCCAGATGAAGAGCGGCAGGGCCGTCAGCGTCCACGAGGACGAGGCGGTCCAGATCGTCGTGATCATGGCATCGCCGGCCGGGCGGCTGGTGAAAAGCTCCATGCCGACATAGGCAACGCCGAGCAGCGACAGGCCGACCCAGACACCTGAACCGAGCAGCAGGAAGAGAACGAAAAGGAAGATTGCGATGGGAGCGAGCTGTTCCATGATGCGTCACTCCGCATGGCTCTGGCTGACGGCATCGGTGGTGATGCCATGCGCGCCGGTGAAGACAAGGCGGACCAGATGGTCCCAGAAGGCGATGGCGAGCAACACCGTTCCCGCCACCATGGAAATCTGCGGGATCCAGACCGGCGTGGCATCGAGGCCCTGGCTGATGTCGTTCAGCTTCCAGGACCACCAGGCACCGCGCACGGCATACCAGGCGAAATAGGTGGATGCCGCCGTGCCGATGGCGAAACACCACAGTTCGCCCCAGAACCGCTTTTCGCCAAGGGCATGAAGAAACAGCGAAACGCGGATATGGGCTCCATGATTCAGCGCATAGGCGAAGGCGAAGAAAGAGGCCCCCGCCATGCAATAGCCGGCATAGTCGGTCGCGCCGGGAAAGACGTGGCCGGTCCAGCGCGCCAGCATCTGCGCCACGATCAGCGCGAGAATGGCCACGGTGAAGAAGGCGGCGATGATACCCCCGGCCAGGTAAAGGGCATCGAGAATGCGGCGAAGCGCGCGGCCTGCGGCGAGCATGGCTGTCCCCCCTTGCGCAGTCGGCTTGTCTGGAGCGTGAAGCGGCGAAAGAGAAGGGCCGGCGAACTGCCCGCCGCCGGCCCGTCAACGGCTTACTGGTTCTTGTAAGCCTCGACGATGGCCTTGCCGTCGTCGCCGGCCTTGTCCAGCCATTCCTGCGTCATCGTCTCGCCGACGGCCTTCAGGCCGTTCATCAGCTCGTCGCTGGCGCGCTCGACGGTCATGCCGTTTTCCTTCAGGCCGTTGAGCGTGAACTGGGTGTAGTCCTTCGAGCGGGCAAGACCCTGTTCTGCGGCCTTGGCGGCGCAATCGTTCATGGCCGTCTTGGTGGCATCGTCGAGGCCATTCCAGGCGTCCATGTTGACGAACACGGCGTTGCGCGGCAGCCAGGCGTCAACCTCGTAGAAGTTGGAAAGCTGTTCCCACACCTTGCGGTCATAGCCGGTTGCGCCGGACGAGATGAAGCTCTCGGCAACGCCGGTGGCCAGCGCCTGGCTCAGTTCCGCCGCCTCGACCTGCACCGGCAGCATGCCGGTCAGTTCCGCCATGCGGGCCGTCGCGGTGGAGTAGGAGCGGAACTTGACGCCCTTGAGGTCGTCCACGCTGCTGATCGGCTTGTTGATGTAGAGCCCCTGGGGCGGCCACGGCACCGAATAGAGATAGTGCAGGTTGTCGCCGGCCAGGACCTTGCTCACATAGGGTTCGGCGATCGACCACAGCTTTTCGTGCTGGTCGAAGGAGGAGACGAGGAAGGGAATGGAATCCACCTCGTAGAGCGGGTTCTCATTGCCATGGGCCGAAAGCAGGCGCTCGCCGATATTGGCCTGGCCGGTCTGCACGGCGCGCTTGATCTCGTTGCCCTTGAACAACGAGCCGGAGGGGTGGGTGACGATCTCCAGGTCGCCGCCCGTGGCTTCCGTCACGCATTTGGCGAATTCGGCGCCGACCTCGGAGTGGAAATTGGTGGCCGCATAGGCCATCGGCATGTCCCACTTCTCGGCCTGGGCCGCGGTTGCGGCCACCGTGGTCATGGCCGTGGCGGCCAGCAGTCTTGCAAGTGTCTTCATGTCAGTCTCCCATTTCGGTTGGTGTTGATCGTTTCTTGTTCTTGTTGTCTGCGTGGAGCGCCTATTCAAACCGCGATGGCGAATAGGGCGCAAGATCCATGTTGGGTGTTCTGCCTGCCACAAGCTGCGCCAGCACCCGCCCGGTCTTCGGCCCGCCGGTCAGGCCGACATGGTCATGCCCGAAACCAAGGAATGCGCCGGGCACCCCGGGCACCTCGCCGATGACAGGGATGGAATCGGCGATCGCCGGGCGATGGCCCATCCATTCGCGCGTCTCCTTCCATTCGAGGCCCGGAATGGCGGCGCGCACATTGGCCTCCAGCAGCCGGAATGGCGCGCGCGAGGCGGGCGCTTCCAGTCCGCCGAACTCGACGATGCCGGCCAGGCGCAACCGGCCTTCCATGGGCGTGACGACAAACTTGCCCGAGGCCACGGCAACCGGAGAGCGCGGCGTGATGTTCGGCTCCCACAATTCCAGATGATAGCCGCGCTCGGTCTCGATGGGCACCCTGACACCCAGTCTGGCGGCCAGCGGGCCGGACCAGACGCCGGTCGCGACGACGGCGGCATCGCACTCTATCGTTTCACCCCCGGCGCGGACGCCTGTCACCCGGCCGTTTTCCCGCACGATGTCCGTCACATCGGCCTTGAGCACGCGCGCGCCCTGGCGTTCGGCATGGGCGGCGAGATCCTTCACATATTGCCCGGGATCGCGGATAACGCCATGGTCCTTCAGCCGCACCGCGCAATCGAGGGCGGGTCCATAGGCGGAATCGTAGTCCGTAAAGTCCCTGCCTTCAAGAACGTCCCAGGTGAAGCCGTGCTCCTTCCGGATCGACCAGCCGAACGCATCGCTCTCGAAATGGGCGCGATCGTTGTAGAGGAAAAGATAGTCGGACGGCCGGATCCATTTTTCCGCCCCGGTTCCGGTAGCCAGCGCCTGGTGATCGGCGAGGCTGTCGCCAATGATCGGAAAGAGCGCAGCGGCACGCCGCTTCACGGCATCGGCATTGGCATGGCCGAGATAGCGGATGAGCCAGGGCAAAAGCTTCGGCAGGTAGCCCCACTTCAGGAACAGCGGCTGGCGCGGGTCGAACAGCATGCGCGGCGCCTTGCCGATGAGCCCCGGGACGGTGACCGGGACGACGGAGCAGGAGGCCAGCACGCCGCCATTGCCGAAGCTGGTTCCCTCGCCCGGTCCGGCGCGGTCGATCAGGATGACGTCATGGCCGTCACGTTGCAGCCATATCGCCGTCGAGACACCGACAATGCCGGCGCCGATCACCGCAACGGTCCTGCCTTTCCGCTCGCTGGCATCCATTCCTGTTCCGTCCCCTTCCCCGGCTCCTGCGGTTTCCTGAGCATGATCGTGACACACGTCAAGAATTTGTCAATAAATTATCGATGTTCTGATGCGGCCATGCTGTAGTGCCGGACTTTCGCCATGTCCGGCCCGATGCCCAGTCCCGGCCCCGGCGGCAGCATGACATGGCCGCCGCTGACGGGGAACGGTGTCTCGAGCAGATCCCCTGCCAAGAAATACCGCGCCTGGTAAAACTCGCAGCCCAGCGTGATTTCGGGCGTGGCGGCAATCATGTGTGCCCCGGCCAGATGCGCAAGCCCGGTCTCGAACATGTCGCCTCCATAGGCTGAAAGGCCGGCCTCAGCCGCCATGCGCGCCACGGCTTGCGCCCGCTTCAGACCGCCTGTCTTCATGATCTTGACCGAGACACCGTCGCAAATCCCCTCCCGGGCGGCGCGCTCCATGTCCTCGGGGCCGAACACGCTTTCGTCGGCCAGCAGCGGCACATCCAGCTTCATGCGCAAATCAGCCATGGTCGCCCAATCGCCGGCGGCGACCGGCTGTTCTATGAAATCGGGCATGAAACCGGCGATCTCGGGCACCTGTTCGAGAGCCGCCTGACGGGAAAGACCCTGATTGTAATCGATGCGGACTTGCATGGCGGGATGATGCTCGCGAATCCATTCCAGCCGCATCAGGTCGAAGGCATGGCCGGCAAAGCCGGTCTTCAGCTTGACGATGCCCACCGCATCCGCCGCCAACCGCTCCAGCAGCGCCTTGTCGGCTTCGAAATCGGGGTTTGCGATGGAGCAGGAGAGCGGGATCGGCGCCGGATCATCGCCACCGCCAAGCATGGCGCAGACGCGGCGGCCGGTGAGCCTCCCGGCCAGATCGTGCAAGGCGGAATCCAGCGCCGCCTTGGCCTCGGTGCAGTGGACCACGGCGCGGCTGGCATCGGTGAGAATGGCCGCCATGTCCGCCACCGGCCGGCCGATGACATGTGGGCGCATGTAACGGTCCAGCGCGGCGAAACTGGCTTCCGGCGAGCCGGTGAAGACCACCCAGGGCGCGGCCTCGCCGAAACCTTCGGTGCCGTCTTCGGCCGTCAGGCGCAGGATGATGACCTCGACCTTGCCCGCGATCGCACCGATACCGTGGTCGCGCCGCCCGGTGACCGGCAAGGCACAATGCCAGACGTCGAAGCCGGTGACCGGCTGAGCGAGACCACCCGACATCAGGCCACCCATTCGGAGACGGGGGCAGCGGCATCCTGCAACGGCTGGGCGATGACATCGACCAGGGTCGGGCCGTCATGGGCAAGTGCCTGCCGCAGGACGCCTTCCAGTTCGTCCGGGTCTTCGACCCGCCATGCCTTCACGCCGAAGGCGGCGGCGACGGCGGCATGATCGGTGCGGGAGAAATCGACATTGTGATAGCGCCCGCCAAAGCCGGATTTCTGGCCGGCCTTGATCCAGCCGAAGACGGAATTGGAGAAGACGATGGAGGTGATCGGCATGTTGTAGCGGCAGATCGTCTCGAACTCGCCGCAGCAGAAGCCGAAGGAGCCGTCGCCCATGACCGCAACGGTCTTGGCGGATGGGCGGCCGACATGAGCGCCCATGGCAGCGGCGAGCGCGTAACCCAGCGCGCCATGGGCACGGTTGGTGATGAAGTGGCGGCCGGCCTTCGGCCAGCGGTAATGCGCGGAAAAATAGGGACAGGGCGTGCCGGGGTCGGCGACGATGGTGGCGTCGTCATCGAGCAGATGTTGCAGCGTGGCGACGACCCGTTCGGGACGGATGGGCCTCTCGCCGCTTTGCGCCAGCGGCCGGAAATCAGAGAGCTTGGCCTGCCATGCGGCAGCGGCGCGCGCCGCGCCGCCCTGCCCGTTGCGATTCTCCCTTGCCTCGACGGCTTTCACCAGGGCTTCCAGCGCCAGGCGTGCATCGGCGGCAATCGCCACATCCGGCTTGTAGTTGGCGCCGATGACCTCGGGATCGCTGTCGATGTGGACGATGGCGACGCCCGGTCGCGGCGAGCGCCAGCGCTCCGTCGTCACCGAACCGGCCCGGCAACCGATGAAAAGCACGAGATCGGCCTCGTCGATCACGGCACGGGTGGCCGGAACGCCGCCATTGGACCCCACGACACCCAGCGCATGGCTGTGCGTCTCGGCGATGATGCCCTGGCCGGAGACAGACGTGGCGACCGGGAGATCGAGCAGCCGCGCCAACTTTTCCACGGCCTCGAACGCGCCGGCGATGACCGGCCCGCCGCCGCAAATGACGACTGCCCTGCGGGCGGCGCAAAGCCGGTCAGCGGCCTCTTCGACGGCACCTGCCTCGGGTGCCGCCGGCAGGGCGGGGAAGCGCTGATGGCCGGGATCGACCCAGATTTCAGCCGGATCGACCGCGCCCTTCTGCGTATCGAAGGGCAGTGCGAGATGGGCCGCGCCCGGGCGACCGGTGGTCATGGCGCGGAAGGCGGCGCGCATCATGGATGGCAAGCGCGCGGCATCGTCGAGCGAGGCGTTCCACTTGGTCAGCGGGCGAAACAGCGCCACCTGGTCCAGTTCGGTCAGGGGATAGCGCCCGCGCGAAGCGGTGGAAACATCCGTGGTGATGGCAAGCACCGGCACGGAACTCTCGTTGGCTTCCACGAGGCCGGGCAGGATATAGGTCGCGCCGCCGCCGGACGGGCCTTCACAGACGCCGGGCCTGCCGGTCACGCGGGCATAGCCGTCGGCCATGTAGGCGGCATGGCGTTCGTCACGGGTCAGGATATGGATCATGCCATGATCGAGCGTGGCCATGGCATCATAGAAGGGCAGCGAGGTGTCTCCGCACAGGCCGAAGACATGACGCACGCCGTGGACCTGCAGCATCCGCACCGTGGCCTCTGCGCCCGTCATCTGGTTCGACCCGTAATCCACTGCCGCTCTCTCCGTGGTTGCCTGCGCACAATCCTGTATACAGTTCTGTATCTTGCGAAGTGCCGCCGGCTGTGTCAAGAAGCCGGAACGCGTGGAGGGCAGGCGCAGCATGAGCGAAGGCCGGGTCGAGGCGCTCTACAGGCGGCTCAAGGAAATGGCGGTCAATTTCGGCATCCGCCCGGGCGAGCGGATCAACGAGGTCCAGCTTGCCCGCGACCTCGACGCCAGCCGCACACCGCTGCGCGAGGCGCTGAACCGGCTGGTCGCCGAGCAACTCATCGATTTCCAGCCCGGCAAGGGCTTCTTCTGCCGCGAACTCGATCCGCAACGCATCTTCGAGCTCTACGAAATACGCGAAGTGCTGGAGGCGGCTGCCGTTCGCCTCGCCTGCCAGCGGGCCGGCGACAGCGACATCGCGGCATTGCGGGACGCACTCTATGCCCATGGTCTCGACTATGCCGGCAAGACCATCGGGGCGGTGGTGGAGCATGACGAGGCCTTTCACATCGGCATCGCACGCATGACCGGAAACGGCGAAATCGTGCGCCAGCTCGCTTCGGTCAACGAGCGCATCCGCTTCATCCGCTGGATCGACATGCGGCTGAGGGTGCAGCATACCAAGGGCGAACACCGCCAGATCATGCAAGCCCTGGAGCGTCGCGACGCCGATGCGGCCGAGGCGCTGATGCGCCAGCATATCGTCAAGCGCATGGACCAGATCGTGGTGGCGGTGAGGGAAGGCTACTCAAGCATCTATGTCAGCGGGCCGGAGGAAATCTTCGCGCATCGCGTCGTATCGGAGGAAGAGACATGACCCGGGTGACCGGCGGCAAGGCCATCTATGGCGCATCGGTGGGCATTCTCATGCTCGACGCGCGTTTTCCCCGCATTCCCGGCGACATGGGCAATGCACGCACCTGGCCCTTCCCCGTGCATTACAGGATCGTGCGCGACGCCACGCCGGATCTCGTGGTGCGGCGCGGCGCGACGGGCATGCTGGATGCCTTCGTCCGGGCGGCGCGCGACCTCGTCGCCGACGGCGCCGACGGCATCACCACCAATTGCGGCTTTCTCTCGCTTTTCCAGGATGAACTGGCAGAGGCGACCGGCGTTGCGGTGGCAACCTCCTCGCTGATGCAGGTGGAGATGGTCAACCGCCTGCTGCCGGCAGGAAAGCGCGCCGGCATTCTGACCATTTCGGCATCGACACTGACACCACTGCATCTGGAAAAGGCGCGCGTGCCCGAAGGTACGCCCATCGGCACCACGGAAGGCGGACGCGAGTTCACCCGCGCCATTCTTGACAATGCGCTTACCCTCGACGTGGATGCCGCGCGCGCCGACAATGTGGCGGCCGCACGGGCGCTTGCTGAGGCCCATGGCGACCTTGGCGCCATCGTTCTGGAATGCACCAACATGGTGCCTTACGCGCCCGACATTCGCGCCGCGACCGGCCTGCCGGTGTTTTCCATCTACAATCTGGTCTCGTGGTTCCAGGCGGGGCTGACGCCCGCACGGTTTCCCGCCCCGCCAGACGGACCAGCCTGACCGGGTTACCGGGACTGACCGGCGCGGCCTTGAGGCAGATCATGGTCACCGCTCGCGGAATCTTCCAGATAGCCGAATGATGCATTGCAATGTGTCTTTTGTCTCTATATATGAACATGTGTAGATATTAAAGACACAGGAGAAGTCCCCATGTCCCTCGACCGTTCCGTCCTCGCCTTTGCCGGCTTCATGGTGCTGCTGTCCGTCGTGCTGACGGTCTATGTCTCGCCGCTCTTCATCTGGTTCACCGTCTTCATCGGCGTGAACATGCTGCAATCGGCCTTTACCGGCTTCTGCCCCGCGGCCATGATCTTCAAGAAGCTCGGCGTCAAGCCGGGTACCGCCTTCTGAGCAAGGCCATCGCGACCCGAATTACAAGGAGCGAAACCATGCGCGCATTCCTGCTCATTGCCGGGCTGCTGACCTCGACCGCGGCCGTGGCAGCCGAATACAAGGCCGAACCCGTCCCGGTTCCCGAATGGAAAGCCGTCTATGGCAGGGTGGAAGCAAGGGACACCGTCCCGGCGCGTGCGCGCATTGGCGGCGTGGTCGTCGACCTCCTCGTCACCGAGGGTGACGAGGTCACGGCCGGCCAGACCATCGCGACCGTGCGCGACGACAAGCTGGATTTCCAGATCGCCGCGCAGGACGCCCGGCTCAGGGCGCTCGCCTCGCAACTCGATACCGCCGAGTCCGAACTGAAACGCGCACAGACGCTGGTCGAACGGGGCGTCATGACGCGCCAGCGGCTGGACCAGCTTCAGACGGCGGCCGATGTCGCGCGCAACGAGATCGCCGCCACGCAGGCCCAGCGCCAGGTCCTGGAACAGCAGGGCGCGGAAGGCGACGTTCTGGCGCCGGCCGATGGCCGGGTGCTCACCGTCCCGGTGACCAAGGGCGCGGTCATCATGCCGGGCGAGCCGGTGGCCACCATTGGCGGCGGCGGCTTCTTCCTTCGTCTCGCCATTCCCGAACGCCACGCCCGCTCACTGGCCGCCGGCGCGCAAATCCAGATCGCCGCCGGAGGCCAGGAAACGGTGGGCAAGCTCGCCAAGGTCTATCCGCAGATCGAGAACGGCCGCGTCATTGCCGACGTGGAGGTGGACCAGCTTCCCACCGCCTTTGTCGATGCGCGTATTCTCGTCCAGGTGCCGGTGGGTACGCGGCAGGCATTGCTGGTCCCAGCCGCCGCGCTGACCATCCGGTCGGGGCTGGAGTTCCTTCCGGTCAGGCAGAACGGCGAAACGGTGGAGCGCACCGTCGTGACCGGCGAGACCGTCATGCATGACGGCGCGCGGCATGTCGAAATCCTGACCGGCCTGGAAGCCGGCGACACGGTGATCGTGCCATGAGCCACAACAAGACCCCGCTGGGAATCGCAGGCGGGCTGACGAAAGCCTTCATCGTCTCGCCCCTGACGCCGCTTTTCCTGATTGCCGCCTTCGCTTTCGGCCTGATCGCGCTCATCACCCTGCCGCGCGAGGAGGAGCCGCAGATCTCGGTGCCCATGGTCGATATCATGGTCCCGGCGCACGGGCTGAAGGCGCCCGATGCGGTCAAGCTCATTTCGGAACCGCTGGAGACCATCGTCAAGGGCATTGACGGGGTCGAGCATGTCTATTCGCAGACGGCGGACGACCGGGTCATGGTCACCGCGCGCTTTCTGACCGGCACATCTTCCGACACGGCCATCCTGCGCGTGCATGACAAGGTGAAGGCCAATGCCGACCGCATTCCCGTCGGCATTCCGGAACCCATGATCGTCGGGCGCGGCATCGACGATGTCGCCATCGTGTCGCTGACGCTGTCGCCGAAGCCGGAAGCGGCCGGGCGCATCACCGCCAACGACCTGACGCGCGTGGCGCGCGAACTGCGCACGGAACTGGCCAAGATCCAGGATGTGGGCCTGACCTATCTCGTGGGCGAGACCGGCGAGATGATCCGCATTGCCCCCGATCCCAAGCGGCTGGCGCTCTATGGCGTCACGCTGCAGCAGCTTGCCGGCAAGGTCCAGGGCGCCAATACCTCCTTCCCCATCGGCAATGTGCGCGATGCAGGCGAGCAGATCACGGTCATCGCCGGCGAGACACTCAATTCCCCTGCCGAAATCGGCAATCTCCTGCTGACGACGCGCGACGACCGGCCGGTCTATGTGCGCGATGTGGCCGATGTTTCCTTCGCGACCGACACGGCCGACCTGATGGTCTCCACCGTGTTGAAGGGCGAAGACGGAATTACGCGCGTCCCCTCGGTGACGCTGGCCATCGCCAAGCGCGCCGGCTCCAACGCGGTGACCGTGGCGCACCAGATCCTGCACAAGGTGGGGACCCTGGAAGGCACGCTCATTCCCCACGGCATGACGGTGGAGGTGACCCGCGATTATGGCGAGACGGCCAATGAAAAGGCCAACGAGCTGCTTTACCACCTCGGTCTCGCCACCGTTTCCATCATCCTGCTCGTATGGCTGGCGATCGGCCGGCGCGAGGCCATGGTGGTGGCCATCGTCATTCCGGTGACGATCCTGCTGACGCTGTTCGCCTCACGTCTGATGGGCTACACGCTGAACCGCGTCTCGCTCTTCGCGCTGATCTTCTCCATCGGCATCCTGGTCGACGACGCCATTGTCGTCATCGAGAACATCGCACGCCACTGGGGCATGAAGGACGGGCGCGACCGCAGGCAGGCGGCCATCGAGGCCGTCGCCGAAGTCGGCAATCCGACGATCATCGCGACGCTGACGGTCGTTGCCGCGCTGCTGCCGATGCTGTTCGTCTCCGGCATGATGGGCCCTTACATGTCACCCATCCCGGCCAATGCCTCGGCGGCAATGATCTTTTCGTTCTTCGTCGCCGTGATGGTCACGCCCTGGCTGATGCTGAAATTTGCCGGCAAGGCGCCGGTGCATGGCCATGGCGACGGCCACCATGCCCATGGCGGCGTGCTGGGCGCCATGTATACCGCGGTCGCAAAACCGATCCTCTGGAGCAAGGCGACAAGCTGGCTGTTCCTGCTCATCGTCGGCATTCTCACCATCGGGTCGCTGGCGCTGTTCTATACAAAGGATGTGACGGTCAAGCTGCTGCCCTTCGACAACAAGTCGGAACTTTCCGTGGTCATCGACCTGCCGGAAGGCTCGTCTGTCGAGAAGACCGACGCGGTGGCGCAGGCGGTCGCGCGCAGCGTGCTCGAACTGGAAGAGGTGAAATCCGTCCAGACCCATGCCGGCACGGCCTCGCCGTTCAACTTCAACGGTCTGGTGCGCCACTACTACCTGCGCGCCGAGCCGCAAATGGGTGACGTCGCGATCAATCTCAAGAACAAGGAGGAGCGCACGCGCTCCAGCCACGAGATCGCGCTCGACATCCGCGCACGCATCGCGGCCATTCCCGTGCCGGACGGTTCCAGCCTGAAAGTGGTGGAACCCCCGCCCGGACCGCCCGTGATGGCCACGCTGCTGGCCGAAATCTACGGCCCCGACGCCGAGACGCGCCGCGCCGTGGCGGCGAAGGTGGAGGCGGCGTTCAAGTCCGTGCCCTATGTCGTGGACGTGGACAATTCCTATGGCCAGCAGGCCCGGCGGATGCGCACGACCATTTCCACCGATGACCTCGATTTCTTCAAGGTCCAGGAAAACGACGTGCTGCAGACGCTTGCCATTCTCAATTCGGGCACGACGGTGGGCTATTCCCACAAGGGCGAGGGCCGGCACCCCGTGCCGATCCGCGTGGAGCGGCCGAAGGGCAAACGGGTGGTGGACGAAAGCTTCCTCACCACGCCGATCCCGGCCAATGTGCTGCCGGGCGCGCGCGGTGTCGTGGAACTGGGCGACGTCATCCAGATCGAAGAGGAAAAGGCATCCTATCCGATCTTCCGCCACAATGGCCGCTTTGCGGAAATGGTGACGGCGGAACTGGCCGGCGATTTCGAGGCCCCTCTCTACGGCATGCTTGCCGTGCAGGAAGCCATCGACGCGCAGGACTGGACCGGACTCGACAAACCCGTCATCTCGCTGCATGGCCAGCCGGAGGACGAGACGAAGCCGGTGCTGCTGTGGGATGGCGAGTGGGAAGTCACCTGGGTGACCTTCCGCGACATGGGCGCGGCCTTCATGGTCGCCCTGCTCGCAATCTACATCCTGGTGGTCGGACAGTTCGGCTCCTTCAAGGTGCCGCTGGTCATCCTGACCCCGATCCCGCTGACCTTCATCGGCATCCTGGGCGGCCACTGGCTGTTCGGTGCCCCGTTCTCGGCGACGTCCATGATCGGCTTCATCGCGCTGGCCGGCATCATCGTGCGGAACTCGATCCTGCTGGTCGACTTCATCCGCCATGCACCGCGCGACGTTCCGGTTTCCGGCGAGGAGCATGTTGCCGAAACCGAAATGGCCATCGTCGTCGCCGACGAGGAAGAAGCGGAGGTGGCGCCGGGGACGCCGATGCGCAGGCGCGAACTGACCGAGATCCTGATCGAGGCCGGGGCGATCCGCTTCAAGCCGATCCTGCTGACCGCGCTGGCGGCGATGATCGGCGCGGCTGTGATCCTGACGGACCCGATCTTCCAGGGCCTGGCGATCTCGCTGCTGTTCGGCCTGGCCTCGTCGACGCTGCTGACCGTCCTGGTCATCCCGGCCATCTACCGGGTGCTGCGCACCTGACGCCAGGACTCTTGTGACCATGTGAAAGCCGCGGCCTGCAAAGACAGGCCGCGGCTTTCCCGTTTCCAAGGGCGTGATTCAGCCGATGCGCAAACCGGTGCTGCTGTCGAAGAGATGAATGGCGCCGGGATCGACCGACAGGCGCAGGAGGGTACCCGCGCGCATGTGATGCACGCCGGGCAGGCTTGCGGTGAAATCGTCTTCCGTTCCGTTCAGCCGGCCATGCAGCAGCGTCGTTGCGCCAAGCGGTTCGGCTATGTCCACCGTCATTTCCAGCGGGCCGGAATCATCGGCGTGGAGGTCCTCGGGGCGGATCCCGACCGATGCGGCGCCCTCATGGTCCGAGTTGCAGGCAATCTCCGCGCCGCCGGGCATGATCGCCCTGCCCTGGCTGACCCTTCCGGCCACGACGTTCATGGCCGGACTGCCGATGAACTGGGCAGCAAACAGACTGGCGGGCCGTTCATAGACTTCAAGCGGTGTGCCGATCTGTTCGGCGCGGCCGTCATTCATCACGATCATGCGGTCGGCCATGGTCATGGCCTCCACCTGGTCGTGGGTGACATAAAGGGAGGTAACGCCGAGCTTGGCCTGCAATTGCCGGATTTCCAGGCGCATCTGCACACGCAGCTTGGCATCCAGATTCGACAGCGGCTCGTCGAACAGGAAGACGGAGGGTTCACGCACGATGGCCCGGCCCATGGCGACACGCTGGCGCTGACCGCCGGAAAGCTGCTTCGGCTTGCGGTCCAGATAGGGTTCGAGTTGCAGAAGCCTGGCCGCTTCAGTCACCTTGCGCTCGATTTCCGGCTTGGCCATGCCCGCGATCCTGAGGCTGTAGGCCATGTTCTGGCGCACCGACATATGCGGATAGAGTGCGTAGTTCTGAAACACCATGGCGATGTCGCGGTCCATGGGCTCCCTTTCGTTGACTCGTTCGCCATCGATCTCGACAACGCCCTCGGTCACGGTTTCCAGGCCGGCCACCATGCGCAGCAGCGTGGACTTGCCGCAGCCCGAAGGACCGACGATGACGATGAACTCGCCGTCCTCGATGTCCGTGCTCACACCGTGGATGACCTCGGTCTGGCCAAACCGCTTCTTCACATTTTTCAGGCTGACGGTTGCCATCGTCACTTCTCGCTTTCGACAAGGCCGCGGATGAACAGTTTCTGCATCGACACCACGACGACGACCGGCGGAACCATGGCGAGGATCGACGTTGCCATGATCACCGGCCAGTCGGCCGTGTCATCGCCGGACGGGAACATCTGCCTGATGCCCATGACGATGGTGTTCATCGACGGATCGGTGGTGATGAGCAGCGGCCAGAGATACTGGTTCCAGCCGTAGATGAAGAGGATGACGAAAAGCGCGGCAATGTTCGTGCGGCTCATCGGCACGACGATATCGATGAAGAACCGCATCGGCCGGGCTCCGTCGACGCGCGCCGCCTCGGCCAGTTCGTCGGGAATGGTGAGGAAGAACTGGCGGAACAGGAAGGTTGCCGTGGCCGAGGCGATGAGCGGGAAGATCAGGCCCGAATAGGAATTGAGCATGCCGAAGCCGGCAATTACCTCATAGGTGGGCACGATGCGCACCTCGACGGGCAGCATCAGCGTGATGAAGATCATCCAGAAGAAGGCGCCGCGGAAAGGAAAGCGGAAATAGACGATGGCGAAGGCCGAAAGCAGCGAGATGATGATCTTGCCGACCGCGATGCCCACCGCCATGACCAGCGAATTGAGCATCATGGTGGCCACCGGCACGTTGACACCGGAAAACAAGGCGCGGCTGTAGTTCTCCCAGAAATGGCCGCCGGGCAGGACCGGCATGGGCGGCCGGACGATTTCCGGCTGGGTGACGGTGGACGCCACGAAGGCAAGCCAGATGGGGAAGAAGACAATGAGGATGCCAAGGATCATCAGCGCATGGCTCAGCCAGAGGCCGTGACCGCGCCGTTCCACCATGCCGCCGGTATCGTTGCTGGAAGGCGTCGCCATGTCAGTAGTGAACCCTGCGCTCGATGAAACGGAACTGGATGACGGTCAAGGCGCCGACGACAAGCAGGAGAATGACCGACTGGGCCGCCGACGAGCCCAGGTCCTGGCCGACGAAACCGTCGGCATAGACCTTGTAGACAAGGATCGTCGTGGCCTGCTGCGGGCCGCCGGCGGTAATCGTGTGAATGACGCCGAAGGTCTCGAAGAAGGCATAGACGATATTGACGACCAGCAGGAAGAAGGTGGTCGGGGAGAGCATGGGCAGGACGATGGTGAAGAAACGGCGCCAGAAGCGCGCGCCATCAATGGCCGCCGCCTCGATCAATGAACGCGGCACCGCCTGAAGCGCTGCAAAGAAGAACAGGAAATTGTAGCTGATGCGGCCCCAGGCGGAGGCGACCACGACAAGGCCCATGGCCTCGTTGGGATTGAGAACATGATTCCAGTCATAGCCCAATTGCCCCAGATACCAGGAGACGACGCCGACGCGGGTGTTGAACATGAACAGCCACAGCACGCCCGCGACAGCCGGCGCGACGGCATAGGGCCAGATCAGAAGCGTCCGGTAGGTGCCGGCGCCCTTCACCAGCCGGTCGGCCAGCACGGCGAGAAACAGGGCCGGAACCATGGAAACGAGCGTGACCAGGGTGGAAAAGATTGCCGTGGTGACGAAGGAAGACCGGTAATAGGGGTCCGACAGGAGGAATTCGAAATTGCCCAGGCCGACAAATTGCGACGACAGGCCGAAGGGATCGGGGATGAACAGGGACTGCCAGATGGCCTGGCCGGCGGGATAGAAGAAGAAGACGGCCGAAATCAGCGCCTGGGGAAAAACCAGTGCCAGCGGCAACAGCCAGCCCCTGAACCAGACCCGCTTTTCCATGAAATGCCCCTTGCCTGCCGTTGCGCGAACCGGCGGCGGTCTGCCGCCGGTTCCTGTTGGTCGCCCGGATTACCGGTTGGCCTGCTCGAAGCGGCGCAGAAGCTGGTTGCCGCGCTCGACAGCGGTGTTCAGCGCTTCCTCGGCCGTCTTGTTGCCGGACCAGACGGCTTCCAGTTCCTCGTCGATGATGCCGCGGATCTGATCGAAGGAACCAAGGCGCAGACCCTTGGAATTGGCCGTCGGCTCCTTCGCCGTCATCTGGATCACGGCAATGTCCGTGCCCGGATTGGCGTCGTAGAACCCGTCGGCGCGGGTCTTCTCGCCAGCGGCCTTGGTGATCGGAAGGTAGCCGGTGTCCTGGTGCCACTTGGCCTGGATGTCGGTCGAGGACAGGAAGTTCAGGAACTCGGCAACGCCCTTGTATTCGTCGGCTTCATGGCCGGCGAGAACCCAGAGCGAGGCGCCGCCGATGATGGTGTTCTGCGGCGCACCTTCCACACCTTCCCAATAGGGCAGCGGGCGGACGGCGAAGTCGAACTCGGCTTCCGACTTGATGCCGGCATAACCGGCCGAGCTTTCGGTGAAGAGCGCGCATTCGCCGGCGCGGAAATTGGCGCCACCCTCGTTGCGGCGGCCGGCATAGATGAACTTGCCTTCCCGGGCCCAGTCGCCAAGCGTCTGGATATGCTTGACCTGGAGCGGGCCGTTGAAGGCCAGTTCGGTGTCGAGGCCGGCAAAACCGTTGTCCTTCGTGGCGAAGGGCACGTTGTGATAGGCGGAGAGGTTTTCCAGGTGGATCCAGCTCTGCCAGGCAGTCGTCATCGGACAGGTGGAGCCGGATGCCTTCACCTTGTCGAGCACTTCACCGACCTGTTCCCAGGTGGACAGGTCGACGTCCGGATCGACTCCGGCAGCCTTCAGGGCGTCCTTGTTGACCCAGAGAACCGGGGTCGACGAATTGAACGGCAGCGACAGCATCTGGCCGTCAGAGGTGGTGTAATAGCCCTTGACGGACCCGATATAGGCGTCGGGATCGAAGGAGGCGCCGGCTTCCTCCATGACCTCGTAGACCGGCTTGATGGCGCCCTTGGCACCCATCATCGTGGCCGTTCCAACCTCGAAGACCATCAGGATATGCGGCTGCTCTCCGGCGCGGAACGCCGCGATACCGGCATTCAGCGTCTCGGAATAATTGCCCTTGTGGGAGGCAACGACCTTGTAATCGTCCTGGCTGCTGTTGAAGGTCTCGACCTGCTCGGCCACCAGATCGCCGAGGCGGCCCGTAAAGGCATGCCAGAACTGGATTTCGGTCTGAGCCAGCGCAGCGGCCGGCGACATCATGACAGTGGCGGCGGTCACGGCGCCAAGGACTGTGCGTTTCATGAAGTTGTCTCCCTTCGGATGTGCATTCGCCACGCTTCGCGCGGTCGGCCTCCCATGCGCGACAAATGCTACAGCCGTATGAAAGTGCCTGCTGATCAACGAGCCCGACCGAGCATTTCTCGCCGGCTAAGAATAGCCATGCATCCGGACCGGAATCAACGCCATCGCGCCAAATGCTGCAGGAAGGCGGCGATGGCCGGCGGACGCAGTTCATGGCGCGGCGCGACAGCGCCGACGATCTGGGCGCCTTCGGGGCTGACAAGCGGTATGGCGCGGATCCCGTTGCGCGACATGAACATGGCGGCAATCCGTTCAGGCAGGATTCCGGACCAGGGGCCGGCAGCGACGTGGGCGACAAGGGCGATGATCGAATCGGTCTCCAGCACGGCCCGCACCTCGGCGCCGGCCATGGCAAGATAACGGTTGACGATCCGCCGGTTCTGCATGTCAGGCGTGAGCAGGCAAAGCTGACAGCCCTCCGTTTCGGCCCAGGTCATCGTCTCCCGGCCCGCCAGGATGTCCGGATCGGCGGTCACGAAACAGTAGCGCTCCTCATAGAGCGGAACCGAGGTTACCTCGCCCAGCGGCTCGTTTTCCAGATAGGTGATCCCGACATCGGCCTCCAGATGGGCAACCAGGTGCAGGATTTCCTTCGAGGTGCGCGACAGGACCGTGAAGCTGACCGCCGGATGAGCCTGGCTGAAACGGGTCGTCAACTCTGCAACGGTGGCCAGCGCCGTGGGGATGACGGCAAGGCGGATGCGCCCGGATATGCCCGTGCGGGCCGCGCGCATCTCCTCGCTCATGGCGCGGCAATCGGCCACGATGCGGCGCGCCCATTCCAGCACCCGCTCGCCTTCCGGCGTCAGGCTCTGATACCGGGCGCCGCGCTTGACCAGGGGCACGCCAAGCTGGCTCTCCAGTTGCTTGATGGCCGAGGAAAGCGTGGGCTGGGAAATGTTGGCCGCCTCGGCCGCGCGGCCGAAATGGCGCTCGCGGGCGAGGATCATGAACAATTCGAGCTTGTCGATCATGGTGCCGATCCCCCTCCTGCCCGTTCCCCCGCCGGACGCCTCAGTTCCCGGCGTCCCCGGCGTCCGCCCACGGTCCGTGGCGCACACCGTCGCAGCCGGCAAGCTGGAAGCCGTGGCGGCCGAAATAGTCCCGCTGCCCCTGGATCAGGTTGGCGGTCGAGCGCGACTGGCGCAACTGGTCGAACCAGGCAAGGCCGGCGCACAGGCTTGGCACGGGGTGCCCGTTGGCCAGCGCTGCGCCGACCACGGCGCGCAGGCTGTCCGCCGTGCCCGCGAGATATTCGGCGAAACGGGCGGCGAAGACCAGGTTTTCCGGCTTTTCCTCAAGGGCTGCCGCCATGTCATCGAGCATGGCGGACCGAATGATGCACCCGGCGCGCCAGACGCGGGCGATGTCGGCCATCGGCAGCGGCCAGCCATAGTCTGCCGCCGCGCGCTGCAGCATCGCGAAGCCCTGCGCGTAGCACAGGATCTTGCCGGCGATCAGCGCCCTTTCCAGTTGCGCCGTGTCGGCCGCGCCTTCAAGACGGCGCGCGGCGGGTCCGAAGCGGCTTTCGCCCGCCACGCGCAAGCCGGCCGCCGCCGACATGTTGCGCGCCGCCACAGCCGCCTCGATCACGGGAACCGGTGTGCCGAGATGCTGGGCCTCGATCACGGTCCATCGCCCTGTGCCTTTCTGGCCGGCCTGATCGACGATGACGTCCAGCAGCGGCAATCCGGATTCGGCATCGCGGGCGCGGGCGACGTGGGACGTGATCTCGACGAGATAGGATTTCAGCGGGCCCTCGTTCCACCGGGCAAACAGGTCGGCCACCTGTTTTGCGTTCCACCCGTAGCCGTCACGCAGCAGGCCGTAGATCTCGGCGATCATCTGCATGTCGGCATATTCGATGCCGTTGTGTACCATCTTGACGAAATGGCCGGCGCCGCCTTCACCCATCCACCCGGCACAGGGCGTGCCGTCGGTATGGCGCGCGGCAATGCCGAGGAAGATGCCGCTGACCGCGTCCCAGACGTCCCGTTCGCCACCTGCCATCATCGACGGCCCATGGCGTGCGCCCTCCTCGCCGCCCGAGACCCCGATTCCGAGAAAACGCCAGGGCTTGCCTTGTGCCAGTGCTGCGCGGCGATTGGTGTCGGCAAAGTTCGCATTGCCGCAATCAATGATGATGTCACCCTCGTCGAGCAAGGGTTCCAGCGCGCCGATCTGCTCATCGACGGCTTCGCCCGCAGGCACCATGAGGATGATCCTGCGCGGGCGTGCGATGGAGGCGACAAAGGCGGACAGGTCGCGGGACGGGACGATACGGGGCGCAAGACCGCCAGCGGCGGCCATGAACGCATCGGTGCGGGCAGCGGTCCGGTTGAAGACGGCGATGCTGGAGCCCTTTTCAGCGATGTTGAGCGCCAGCGCGGCACCCATTGTTCCAAGGCCGATCAGGCCGATGTCTGCGTTTTCGTTCATGGCGGGGGTTCTTGCCTTTCGGTTGCTGCCGCTCCGCGTCCTTGCGCGGCCAGGAATTGACTGGCCTGATAGCACCATATCCGGCCCGACGGAATGTCCGGTTCGCCCTGCACCGGGCCACGGCCTTTGCCGGTCGCCTGAATTGACGCTACCATGGCAAGCCGCTAGATGACCGTTGATATACAGGCCGGATCGGCCGGGTAAACCGGGCGGCATGATTGTGGACCGTGCCGGACCTGCCTTCTTCGCCCTTTTCCGAGAGAACCTTCGGCATATGAACAAGAAGATCGTCATCATGGGCGTTGCCGGCAGTGGCAAGACGACGGTGGGCGAAATGCTGGCGGCGGCAACCGGCCTTGCCTATCTGGATGGCGACAGCCTTCATCCGGCATCGAATATCGAAAAGATGTCGCGCGGCATTCCCCTGAGCGATGACGACCGCTGGCCGTGGCTCGATGCCGTCGGCGCGGCACTGCGCGATCGCGCGGACGCGGGCGGATGCATCATCGGCTGTTCGGCGCTGCGAAAAGCCTATCGCGACAGGATCCGGGCGCTCGCCGGAGCCGACACGACCTTCATTCACCTTTCGGGAAGCCGGGCGCTGATCGGCGAACGGATGCGGGCGCGGCAAGGCCATTTCATGCCCGAATCGTTGCTCGACAGCCAGTTCGCCACGCTGGAACCGCCGCAAGCGGACGAGCAGGCGATCACGGTCGACATCGCCGTGCCGGTCGAAACACTGATCGAGGGACTGGCTGCGCAGCTTTCGGGCAGCCAGGCGCCATCGGGCTCGGCGGCTTGAGGCAAGTGCCGCGCCGTGCGGTCAGATCACCAGGATGGCGCGCAAGTCATTGACATTCGTGCCGGTCGGACCCGGAACGAACAGATCGTCCAGAGCGTGGAAAGCCGACCAGGCATCGTTTGCGTCCAGCATGGCCTGCGGGTCATGGCCGAGATCGCGCAGCCGCGTCACCGACGCGCCGGAACAGAAGGCGCCGGCATTGTCCTCGGACCCGTCGATGCCGTCCGTATCGGCGGCCAGGGCATAAATGCCCTCCACGCCTTCGATCCCTTGCGCGAATGACAGCAGGAACTCGCTGTTGCGTCCGCCCTTGCCATCGCCGCGCAGCGTCACCGTGGTCTCGCCGCCCGACAGGATGATGAACGGCTTCTCGAATGGCCGGTTGCGCAGCGCGACCTCGCGGGCAAGGGCGGCGTGGAAAAGACCCGCCTCGCGCGCTTCCCCCTCGACCGCGTCAGACAGAATGACCGCGTCGAAGCCCATTTCCCGCGCCCGTTCCGCCGCAGCCTCCAGCGAAACGCGGGCGGAAGCGATGATGGAGACCGCGTTGCGGCGGAAACGCGAATCGCCCGGGTCCGGACAGGCCGCGGCCTCGCTTGCCACGAACCGTTTCACGGCTTCCGGCAGTTCGAGGCGATAGCGGGCAATGACACGCTGCGCCTCTTCACGGCCGCTGCGGTCGGGAACCGTCGGCCCGGAGGCGACCTGCGCCGGATCGTCGCCGGGTATGTCGGAAACGATCAACGAGACGACCCGGGCCGGAGCGGCCGCCAATGCCAGCCGCCCGCCCTTGATGCGCGAGAAATGCTTGCGCAGCGTGTTCATGGCGGCGATCGGCGCCCCACAGGCAAGCAGGGCGCGGTTGAGTGCAACCTCGTCTTCAAGCGCGAAGCCCTCTGGCGGAGCGGGCAAAAGGGCCGAACCGCCGCCGCAGATCAGCGCGACGACGAGATCGTCCTCGCCGAGCGCCTCCACCTCGCGCATCAGCCGGGCAGAGGCTTCCAGCCCCGCTTGATCCGGTACGGGATGAGCGGCTTCGAGAACATCGATCCGTTCGCACGGCACGGCATAGCCGTAGCGCGTCACCACAGCGCCGGAGAGCGGGCCATCCCAGACGGATTCGAACGCGGCGGCAAGCTGGGCCGCGCCCTTTCCGGCGCCCACGACGGCCGTGCGGCCTTTCGGCGGCGCCGGAAGATTGCGCGGCACGATGACATGCGGATCGGCCGCAGCCACGGCCGCGTCGAACAGGGAGGTCAGGAAAGCTTTCGGATTGTCCAAGGCATCGGGTCCCGGCGGCATTGCACATAGCCGCTACAGGTTAGGCAATGCGCCCGGTCGCGTCCATGCCCTGCCCGGAACGGCCAGGACATGGTTGCTTCGCTGCGGATCAGAATTCCGTCCAGTCCTCGTCCAGGGTCTGCGCCGCCGCCGCGGCGGGACGGGCGCGCGCGACAACCTGGAGCCGCGCCGGCGACGCCTGTGCCGGTCTGTGACGTGGCGCGTCCGGCACCTGCCGGCGATCCGAATCCGGCCTTGCGCCACCCTGCCCGCAGGCGCCCAGGTGAAACGACTTGAGCATGCCGTTGATCCGCGTGATCTCGCCGCGCAGGGAAAGGCTGGCGGCAGTCAGCTCCTCCGCCATGGCGGCATTCTGCTGGGTGCCCTGGTCGATGACCGAAATCGTGCCGTTGACCTCTTCCAGACGCATGGCCTGATCCCGCGATTCAGTGATGATGGCCTCCATGTTGCTGGCCACCTCATGCACCTGGGACACGATCTCGCCCAGCGTCGTGCCCGTCTTGCTGACCAGCGAGACCCCGTTCTTCACCTCGCTTACCGAGGTGTTGATGAGGGACTTGATCTCCTTGGCGGCGCGTGCGGAACGCTGGGCCAGCTCGCGCACTTCCTGGGCCACGACGCCGAAGCCCTTCCCCGCCTCTCCGGCGCGCGCGGCCTCGACGCCGGCATTGAGCGCCAGAAGGTTGGTCTGGAAGGCGATCTCGTCGATCACGCCGATGATCTTGGAGATCTCGCTGGAGGACTGGTCGATGCGTCCCATGGCAGCCACGGCGTCGCGGACCACGTCCTGCGAGCGTTCGCCATGATCGCGCGCATTGTCGACCATCCGGCCGGACGCCTCGGCCCGTGAAGCCATGGAGCGCACCGCATCGGTGATCGTGGCCAGCGTGGCAGCTGCCTCCTCCACCGAAGCGGCGTGCTGTTCGGCGCGGCGGGAAAGGTCGTCGGCGGCGATGCTGATCTCGCCGGACCCCGAATCGATCAGGTCGGTGGAGGCGCCGATCTCGCGCACCGCCTGACCAATGGCGCGGATGGCATCGTTGAAATTTTCCCGCAATTGCGAATAGGCTTCCGGAATGTCGCCTTCAATGCGGCAGTTCAGTTCCTTCTCGGCCAGCCGCTCGATCACGCTGCCAAAGCGGGCGCGGACCATGTCGCGTTCGCTTGCGATCGCCTGCTGCTGGGCAGCCTGCCTGGCATGTTCCGCCTTGTCGATATAGACGGTGAGCGAGAGGTCCATGTCGAGGAAAATGGCGCGCATGAGACTGGACAGGACGTTTGCCAGTTCCTCCGGGTCGCCCCTGGAGCGGGACAACAGGCCGGATTTCGGCCAGAAGTCCTGGACAAGGGCATGGATCAACTGATCCGTCAGCATGGCATAGCCACCGATATACCAGCGCGGGCGCAGGCCGATATCGGCATGGACCGTGCCGATCCGGTTGACCTGCTCGGCATAGCGCTCATCGAAACGGCCCTGTGCAATGGCATTCCAGTGGGAGACCTGGGAGCGCTTTGCCCGGTCCATCTGCGTGGCGCCCGAAAAGAAGGCGGCGGTTTGCGGCGTTGCCTTGACCTTTTCATAGAAGCGGTCGAGACCGCGCGGAATCTCGCGCTCCAGGAGCGGACGGATGCGCACCAGATCGCGGCACGTCGCATCGTCGATATCCAGGAACGCCATTCTTCCCTTCAGGTCCCGATCCTCGCCGGAAGCCTCTGCTGTCTTGTTCATCTATCACCTGCCTGATGAGAGCGCCCATGGAACAGGACGCTCTTCCCCCTTGGCCCGCTTGCGCGGACCTGCCAATAAGCCTGAGATGTTCGGTAACGGGCGGACATCATTTCCGCTGACACGCGCGCCGGCCGCGCCGGGTGGGACATTGCGCATATGAAATTTAGCGGTCTCGAATTAACTATCCGTGAAGACCTGCCCTGAAATTGCAAAATTTTTCGCCAGCGTGACCAATTTTCAGCCAGCGGAAAATGTCAGACGAAGGGGCTCGTTATCGGACGCCCCGGCGGGTGCGCATGCGCCATCACCGCAAGCAGGCAAAAGACGCGCACCGCGCCGCGGACGAGGAGCGGCATACGGCACGGGGCACAGCGCGCTCGCGTCGCCCGGCTTCGCCGCAGCGTATTGCATGAAAGAAAAAGGGAGGCGATGTCCCGGCCTCCGTCTTGCCCCGGACCGGACACCACCCCCATGTTCGAACGGGGAGACATGAAACCGGGCGGATGCGCCCGGACCGGGCGTCAGGCTGCCCGTGACGGCTCAGTGGCGGTTTTCCCGGAGAGCCGTTCGGCGCGGACATTGAACCGCGCCATGCGCCGGTGCAATTCGGCCGCCCGCTCGACAAGCGCCTTGTTGGCCTTGAACGTATCCTCGGCAAGCCGTGCATTCTGCTTCGTGGTGCCGTCGATCTGGTCGAGTGCCGCGCTGACGGAATTGAGCGACCGGCTCTGGTCGCCGGAAATGTCCATCAGGCGCGCCATGACCGATTCGGCGTGTTCGATCTGCTTCAGGATGGAGCCGAATGCCGATCCGGTGAGGCTGACCAGTTCACCGCCCTCCTGAACCGCCGACCCCGATTGGCCTACGAGATCGGAAATGCTCTTGCCGGCGCCCGACGACGTTTGCGCCAATGTGCGGATCTCGCCGGCGACGACACCGAAGCCGAGGCCCTGATCCCCGGCGCGGGCCGCCTCCACGCCCGCATTCAGGGCCAGCAGGTTGGTCTGCATCGCGATATCGTTGATCACGGCAATGGTGCGTTCGATCTCTTCGGAAAAGGTTCCGATTCGCTGCATGGCCTCAACCGTGCGGGCCACGGTCGCCGAGGCCTCCCTGGCCTGGACGGCGGAAGTGCGGATGGTGTCGCGCGCGGTCTGGGTTTCCTTCATCGATTCCTGTGTTCCGGCCGTCAGCGAGCGGACGACCTCCGTCGACCTGTCGAGGTTGTCGGCCTGTTCGCGCACCCGTTCAGCCAGGCTCTCGGCCAGCCCGGACAATTCGGTGGCGAAGGTTCCGATCTGTTCGGCATCGGCGATGACGGCGGCAATCGACGCGCTGAGCGTCGAGACGGATTCGTTGAAGTCGCTGCGAATGGCCTCGTAGTCTTCGGGAAAGCGGTTCTGCAGGCGGACCGAAAGATCGCCGCCGGCAAGCTGCTGCAACGCATTGCCCAGAACATCCATGACTTCGCCCTGTTCGGTGCGGGCGCGCTCCATGTCCAGCCGGGCCTTTTCGATGTCGGTATGATCGACCAGCGTTTCCAGGACACCCATGACCTGGCCGTCGGGCGCGAAGATCTTGCAGGCGTCGATAAGCAGATAGCGCCGCCCGCCGCGGGGCAGGTCGCACCAGTTCCGGGCGCGCAGGCGCGACTGGCTCTCATTGTCCCCGGCGGCATAGAGGGCGCTGATTTCGTGGGCCTTTCCGCTCAACGCAAGGTCTGCAAGGCAGGGGCGGGCCTGGGGGTAGAAGCCACGCCAGTGATCCTTTGTTCCGATCACGCCTTCGGCCGGCAAACCGGTCAGTTCCGCACACGCATCGTTCCAGTAGGCCACGATCCCGTCTGCATCGAGAACGAAAGCGGGAACCGCCATCGCCGCGAGCGCGGAGGACAGGCCCAATTGCTCAAGCGGCAGCCGAACCGGCCCGCTCGCCTGCCGACGGCCTCGCAATCCGCTCAAAATCCCCACGTTCAACTCCCCGTGCACGGGCAATGACGGCGTGCCGGCCCTCGATCCATGGCTTGCCCCGCCCATGGCACGAACCGGACCCTGCACCAACGGCAAGGGTGCCCAAGTTTTCGGGGAAAGGGTGTATTTTTGCTTAACCTAATATTGCATGAAACAAGGGTGCCGCGCGGTTCAGCCGCGTTCAGCCGGATCAGCGGCCCGACGGATCCGACACCGCGAGGCCGGCAGCACAGAAGCGGACGAGATGTTCCACCTGCGCCTCCACGGGGCCTGCGCCGCCGCCCAGCGCGGCGATGCGCTTCTGGGACGTCAACAGGGCGAGCATGGCCGAAACGCTGAAGACGAGGCCTTCGGCGGCGGCCTGACGCGTCAATCCCGGAACAATGTCCAGGATTCCGGCCAGAAACACCTCGACAGTGGGATCGAAATGAACCTGCGAAATGGCGCGCCAGCGGTCGTCGGTGGAAACATAGGCCACGAGACGGGCATAGTCATGCCAGCGCGGGTCTTGCCTGGAGAGTGCAAAGACCGGCCGCAGGAAGGCGCCAAGAAGCGTTTCCAGCGTAAGCATGCCGTTGTCCCGTTCACGGTCCAGCGCTTCGAGCCGCGCCGCCGCCAGCGTTTCCGCCCGCCGGGCAACCGTCTGGCGAAACAGGGCTTCCTTCCCGCCGCCATGATGGTGCACCGATCCCAGCGGTTCACCGGCCTGCGCGGCGATCTCGCGAATGGTGGCGCCATCGAATCCTCTTCGCGCAAACACCTTCTCGGCGGCATCCAGAACCCGTTCCCGCGTCGCCAGCGCGCGTTGCGACGGCGCCCTTTTGCGCGACAAATCAGTGTGTTCGGCCGAGTGCATGGCAACACCTTGCCTTACTTCGAACATGTGTTCAAGATAACGAAAAAACGGGAGGGATTGTTGGACAAGACAAGCGACCGGCTCGCCCTGATCGGGGCCGGGCCGATGGGGCTGGCCGCGGCGAAACTGCTGGCTGGGCACGGGATCGCCTTCCAGGGCTTTGAACTGCACAGCGATGTCGGCGGATTGTGGGACATCGACGGGCCGCGCTCGACGATGTACGAGACGGCACACCTGATCTCTTCCAGGCGGATGACGGAGTTTGCCGATTTCCCGATGGCGCGGCACGTGGCGGATTATCCGTCACACCGTGAACTGAAGACCTATTTCCGCGACTTCGCCAGGCATTTCGACCTCTACCGGCATTTCCGCTTCAATGCGGAGGTCACCGCCTGCGAGCCCCTGGGCGAGGCCGGCGAGGGCTGGCGCATCACATGGCGCGACAGCGAGGGCCGCGAACACGCAGAGCGCTTTGCGGGCCTGCTCATTGCAAACGGGACGCTCAGCACACCGAACATGCCGGAATTTTCCGGAAATTTTGCCGGCGAACTGATCCATTCCTCTGCATATCGAACCGCCAGCCAGTTCGATGGAAAGCGCGTCCTCATCATCGGGGCCGGCAATTCGGGCTGCGATATCGCGGTGGATGCGATTCATCACGGCATCTCCTGCGACCTCTCCATGCGGCGCGGTTATTATTTCGTGCCCAAGTACATTTTCGGCAAACCGGCCGACACGCTGGGCGGCGCCATCCGCCTGCCGATGGCACTGAAGCGGATCGTGGATCAGACGATCCTGAAATGGTTCGTCGGCGACCCGCAGAAATACGGCTTTCCCAAACCGGACTACAGGCTCTACGAGAGCCATCCGGTCGTCAATTCCCTGGTCATCTACCATGCCGGCCATGGCGATATCCGCATCCGCCCGGATGTCGAACGGTTCGACGGCCACACGGTTCATTTCAGGGACGGCACCCGCGCGGATTTCGACATGGTGCTGGCGGCCACCGGCTACAAGCTCGACTACCCGTTCATCGACAACAGGCTCCTGAACTGGCAAGGCGACGCGCCGCATCTCTATCTCAACTGCATGCATCCGGAGCGCGACGATCTTTTCGTTCTCGGAATGGTCGAGGCGTCCGGCCTTGGCTGGCAGGGACGCCACGAGCAGGCCGAGATGGTGGTGCGCTACATCAAGGGCCTGCGCGAGGACAGCGCGGCCGCGCTCGCCCTGAAAGCGCGAAAGGCAAGCGGGTTTTCCCGCGCCACCGGCGGCATGGCCTATATCGACCTGCCGCGCATGGCCTACTATGTCGACAAGGCCACTTACCGGAAGGCAGTGGGCGAATGGATCGCCCGGCTGGGAGGACAGCGCCCATGATCGACGACGCCGTTCTCGATTTCGCGCCCGGTTCGCTGATGCTTCTGAACGCCATCCTGGCGGTGGTGATGTTCTCGGTCGCCATCGACCTGCGCCCGCGCGATTTCCGGTTGCTGCTGCAGGCGCCCAAGCCGCTCGTGACAGGCTTCATCGCGCAGTTCGCCGTGCTTCCGGCCCTCACCTTCCTTCTGGTGCTGGCAGTCCGGCCGCAGGCTTCCATCGCGCTGGGGCTGATCCTGGTGGCGGCATGCCCGGGCGGCAACATCTCGAACTTCATTACCCATCGCGCCGGCGGCAATGCCGCCCTGTCGGTGTCCATGACCGCCCTGGCGACGGTGGCAGCCATCCTGCTCACGCCGTTCAACATCGCCTTCTGGGGCAGCCTTTACGAACCATCGGCCGCGATCCTGCGGGAAACGCATATCGATCCCGTGCAGATCGCGGTCACCGTCGGGCTGATGCTCGTCCTGCCGCTGGTCCTTGGCGTCAGCCTGAATACCCGCAGGCCGGACCTGACGCGGCGCCTGCGGCGGCCGCTGCAATGGTTGTCCATGGGCATCTTCGTGGCCTTCATCGCCGTTGCGCTGGCCGCGAACTGGGCGCAATTCCTGGCCTATGCGGGCGGCATTGCCGGGCTGGTGATCCTGCACAACGCGCTGGCGCTGGGCGCCGGCTACGCCACGGCAACGCTTGCCGGACTGTCGCCTTTCGACAGACGGGCGGTCACCATCGAAACCGGCATCCAGAATTCCGGTCTCGGTCTTGTGCTGATCTTCGGCTTCTTCGGCGGTCTTGGCGGCATGGCTGTCGTGGCGGCCTTCTGGGGCATCTGGCATGCCATTTCCGGAATTGCGCTGGCCAGCGTGATGGGCCGCAGCGAGGCGCGGCGATGAGCCGGATCCTGATCACCGGCGCGGCCGGCATGGTGGGCCGCGCGCTGGTGACCGAATGGCCCGAGGCAAGCCTCATCGCCACCGACCTCACCCGTGGCGGATTGCCCGATGCAGTGCGCTTTCGCCGTATGGATGTCACCGGCCCGGATGTTTCACGCATCATCGGCGAGGAAGCCCCGGACGTGGTCGTCCATCTTGCCTCGATCGTCACGCCGCCGCCGGGCATGGCGCGAGAAGCGGCCCATGCGGTCGATGTCACCGGAACCCGCAACGTGCTAAAAGCCTGCCTCGATCACGGCGTCCGGCGTCTGGTGGTGACGAGTTCGGGGGCAGCCTACGGCTATCATGCCGACAACCCGGTGCCGCTCCGTGAAAGCGATCCGTGCCGGGGCAACCGAGAATTCGCCTATGCCGACCACAAGCGGCAAGTGGAAGAAATGCTGGCGCAAGCGCGCACGGACCATCGCCAGCTTGAACAGGTGGTTCTGCGTATCGGCACCGTGCTGGGCGCGGGCGTGGAAAACCAGATCACCGCGCTGTTTCACCGCCGCCGCATCCTTGCGATCCGCGGCAGCGACAGCCCCTTCGTGTTCATCTGGACACGCGATCTCGCCCGCATCCTGAAGCGGGCGGCGACGGACGGCCCGCCAGGCATCTTCAACGTGGCCGGCGACGGCTGGCTTGCCGTCGACGACCTGGCAAGAGCGCTTGGAAAACCGGTGCTGCGCCTGCCGGCCTGGCTCCTAAAGGCCGCGCTTGCCATCGCCCATCCGCTCGGCCTGACCCGCTACGGGCCGGAGCAGGTGCGGTTCCTGCAATACCGGCCGGTTCTGTCGAATGCGCGTCTGAAAGCCGAATTCGGCTACGTTCCGGCCTTGTCCTCGGCGCAAGTGTTCGATCTGTGGAAGCGGGAGGCGGATCTGTGAGAACGGCGGTCATCTCTGGCGGCAATGGCGGGCTGGGCCGGGCGCTGGCGGCGCGGCTGGAAGCTTCGGGGTGGCACTGCGTGCTGATGGACATCTCGATCGAAGGGCTGGAATCCGGGCCGTCGCGCACGCCCGTCCAGGTCGACCTGACCGATGGGGCGGCGCTGGAAAAGGCGGCGCGCACAGTCATCGCCGCGCGCCCGTCCATCGACCTGGTGATCTACAATGCCGGCGTTTCGCAGATCGGGCCGTTTTCGGAAACAAGCGAGGCCTCGCACCGGCAGGTTTTCGAGATCAACTATTTCGCCGCCGTCGGCATGGCACGGGCATTCCTCCATGCCGTGCGGAAAAGCCGGGGAACCCATCTGGCGATATCCTCGGTCGCAGGCTTCGCGCCGCTTCTCAACCGCACGGCCTATGCCGCGTCGAAACATGCCATGGGCGGCTTTTTTTCCTCGCTGCGCGAAGAAGAACAGCGGTACGGCGTGCGCACGCTTATCGCCGCACCGAGTTTCGTGGCCACGAACCTGGGCAATGCCGAGCGGCGCGAGGACGGAATCATGCGGCCCGGCGCGGCGTCCGATGGCGTGGACTACATGCTGCCCGGCGACGCGGCCGCCACCATTCTGCGCGCGATGGAGAAAGGACAGGAATTCATTCCGGTCGGCCGCGTCGCCCTGCTCGCGTCATGGATCGTGCGGGTCTCGCCGCGCCTTTATCAATGGGCCATGCGGCGCAGGATCAGCGGACAGCCCTGATCGCGCTTCCCCGGCGGTCCAGCGCGCGCTTGCCGTAGCAAGGGGAACATCCTGCGGCACGGCGAGTTGCCATCCAAGGCAGGCCAGCCGTCCCGGCCGCCATGGCCGCGTTGACGAAACGGCGCGATACGATGGCGAATGGCGCGTGATGTCGGCCTGCGACAGGAAACCCGCCGCCGGATCGCCGCATGAACCAGACGTCCATATCGCTGCAACCTCCCGCCCGTCCCGGATGCCGCGACGCGATCGCCAAGCGGCAGACCGGAACCTGTGCGGTTGCCCGTGCCCGACCGGGTCTGCAAGGCCGGTACGGCGCGGCATGACCGATACGGATGCGCAGAACGGCGACACCACGGAACGCCATGATCCTCCGCGGCGCTGGCCATGGCTGGCGGGCGCGATGCTCCTGCTGGCGCTCGGCGGGGCGGCTTACTGGCTGCTGACGCGCCCCGCACCAGCGCCTGACCGGCAAGCACCCGCGCCGCCGCTGGTCGAAACCGTCGTCGCCAGAGCGACAGGCGAAATCGTCATCACCCAGACAGCCTTCGTGCGCCCGCGCGCGCAGGTTCCGGTCACTTCGCAAATCCAGGGACGGATCGAGGCGGTCGGCGATGATTTCCGGCTCGGCGGCCGGATCGCCAAGGGTGGCCTTCTGATCGCGCTGGAGACCGGGAGCCTGCGGGCCGACATGCAACAGGCACAGGCCGGTGTGAAACAGGCGCAGGCCGCTTTGCAGGCGGCGCGTATCGCCCGCGCCCGGCAGGAGGAACTGGAAGAGGAAAACATCGCCAGCGAGGCACGGCTGGAGGACGCCATCGTTGCCGAGGCCCGAGCGCGCGCCGACCTCGCCAGTGCCGAGGCCCGGCTGACACAGGCGCAAGACGCGCTCGACGATGCCGAGGTGCGCGCGCCCTTCGATGCAATTGTAACGGCGGAATCGGCGGCTCGTGGAGCGCTCGTGCAGCCCGGAGCGGCGCTCGGCACACTTGTCGATGCCGGTGCGGCCGAACTGGAAATGGGACTTGCACCAGCGGACCTCGACATCCTGGGAACGGCGGAGAGCGCAGTCGGCCGGACGGTCCATCTGCGGGGTACGGGGCCGGACGCCATGGCGCTTGGCACCGGCACGGTTGCAGGCGTCGATCCGCGGATCGTCCAGGGTACAAGGACTGTGGCCCTCATCGTCGTGATCCGGGAACCGTTTGCCGGTGACCCCGACGGGAACCGCGCGCGGCCGCTGCGGATCGACGAGTTGGTGGAAGCGTCGCTTTCGGTCGGCATTGGCGACAGGGCTGTGGTGCAGGTGCCAGCAGATGCGGTGAAAGGCCGAAACCGGGTCTGGGTGGTCGAGCACGGCACGTTGAAGCGCCTCGAACCGGCTGTCCTGCGCCGGGGCCAGGACCGCGTCCTTCTCGACGGGGACGTCCTGCCGGCGGGATCGCGCGTCATGGCAAGCGACCTGGCGGCCGCGCTCGAAGGCCAGAGCGTGCGCGTGGCGAAGCCCGCACAGGAGGAGACCGGCAGCAAGCCGGCCGGAGACTGACATGGGCGCGCTGATCCGCTGGTTCCTGCGCAACCGGGTCGCCGCCAACCTGCTGATGGTGGCCATGCTGGCGGTGGGGATAGCCGCCATGGCCAATGTTACCGTGCGCACATTTCCCGAGATCGCCACCACGCGCCTGGCGGTCTCGGTGGCATTTCCCGGCGCCAGCCCAACAGAGGTGGCGCAATCGATCCTGACACCGGTCGAGCAGCGGCTCACGGGTGTGGAAGGCATTCGCGAACTGCAATCGAGTGCGGTGCAAGGCCTCGGCACAGTGACCGCCGAGCTGGCCAGCGGCGCGGACGCGCAGCAGGTGAAGAACGACATCGAGACGGAAGTGGCGCGGGTGACCACGTTCCCCGAGGCCGCCGAGGCGCCACGCATCGTCCAGGTGGAACCGCAGGAGCTGGCGGTGGAGCTTGCACTGCATGGCGATGTTTCCCGCAAGACGCTGAAGGCGCTGGCACAGCGTGTGCGTGACGACCTGACGGGACTGGAAGGCATCAGCCAGGTCTCGCTGTCCGGTGTGCCGGCCAGCCAGATCGACATCGAGGTGCGGCGAGAGACCCTGTATAGCCATGGTCTCGGGCTCATCGACCTGGCCAACAGGATATCCGCGCAGAATCTCGACCTGTCATCCGGGCAACTGGACACGGGAACATCGACGGTGCAGGTGCGCACGCTTGGCGAAGCTTCCGGCGCCGCCGGCTTCGCCGGCATCGCGCTGTTTTCCGATGACAATGGCGCAACAGTGGATCTGGGCGACCTGGCGGACATCAGGGAAACACTGTCCGACAGTGCGGTGCGGGCAACGGTTTCCGGCGAACCGGCCGTGTTCATCGCCGTCAACCGCGCCGGGACAGAACAGGTCCTTTCGGTGACATCCACGGTGCTGCGCTATGTGGAGGCCGAATTGCGGCCTTCGCTGCCTGCCGGCGTCGCTGTCCAGGTCTGGCGAAACCAGGGCGATGTCCTGCAAGGCCGGATCAACCTGCTTGCCAAGAACGGGGCCCTGGGCGCCGGCCTTATCCTCATCGTGCTCATGCTGGTGCTGGACCTGCGGGTCGCCGCCTGGGTCGCGGCCGGGGTCGTGGTTGCCTTCACCGGCGCCTTCGCGCCGATGCTGCTGTTCGGGCCGACCATCAACCAGCTTTCGCTGTTCGGCTTCATTCTTGCGCTGGGCATCGTGGTGGATGATGCAATCGTGGTGGGCGAGCGGACCTTCCGGGAACTGGAATCGGGGGCAGGAAACGACGCGGCGGAACGGGCCATCGGCACGACCTGGCAACCGATCCTGTTTTCTGTCTCGACCACCATTCTTGCCTTCGTGCCCCTGCTCTTCCTGCCGGGGTCTTCCGGCTCCTTCATTGCCCCTGTCGCGGCTGTGGTCATCTACGTGCTGGCGGGGTCGCTGGCCGAGAGCTTCCTCATCCTCCCCAGCCATCTGAGCCATCTGGGCCGGGGG
>JACKJV010000010.1 GCA_020637775.1 Brucellaceae bacterium
TTCTCATCGTCACCGCCGGGCCGGTGCCGGACCCCGGCTCCAACCAGCCCGACCGCGTGGCCATGCTGGCACGCTGGGGCTTCACACCGTCCTGGGTGAAGGACCCGCGCGATTTTCCGCTTCTCATCAATGCCCGCTCGGAAACGGCAGCGCGGAAGAATTCGTTTCGCACCGCCATGCGCCACCGCCGCATGCTCGTGCCGGCCTCCGGCTTCTACGAATGGAAGCGCGAGGGCAAGGCCACGGCCCAGCCTTTCTGGGTGCGCCCGAAAGGCGGTGGCGTCGTCGCTTTTGCCGGGCTGTGGGAAACATGGGAAGGGCCGGAAGGCTCGGCGGTGGATACCGCCTGCATCCTGACGACGCGCGCCAACGCCGCCATCGCCGCCATTCACGACCGCATGCCGGTGGTCATCAGGCCGGAGGATTTCGCCCGCTGGCTGGATTGCCGCACGCAGGAGCCACGCGACGTGGCCGACCTGCTGGAGCCCGTGGAACCGGACTTCTTCGAGGCGATACCCGTATCGACGAAGGTCAACAAGGTGGCCAATGGCGGTCCGGACGTGCAGGACGCGATTGACCTGCCCGACGCACCGGAGCAAAAGGCGAAGGAGAAAGCCGCGCCGAAGAAGAAGGACGGCGGCCAGATGTCGCTTTTCTGATCGCCGGAGTGTGCCCCGCGTGAACGCCGTTCTACCCGCCGCCCTGTCGGGCTTCCTGCTTGGCGCCACGCTCATCATCGCCATTGGCGCGCAGAATGCCTTCATCCTGCGCCAGGGCCTGCTGCGTGAGCATGTTTTCCTGCTTTGCCTGATCTGCGCGCTCTGCGATGCTGCCCTCATTACCGCCGGCGTCGCCGGCCTCGGCACGCTCATCGCGCAGGCGCCCGTGCTGATCTGGTGGGTGACGCTGGGCGGCGCGCTGTTTCTCACCGTCTATGCCCTGATCGCCTTTCGCCGCGCCTTTCACCCCGGTGCGCTGCGCGCGGGGCCAGCCTCCGGCGGCAGTCTGAAACAGGCCGTGCTGACCTGCCTGGCATTCACCTTCCTCAATCCGCATGTCTATCTGGATACCGTGGTGCTTCTGGGCTCGCTTTCGGCCCGCCATGCCGGGCAGGCGCGCCTTGCATACGGGCTTGGCGCCGCTGCGGCCTCCTTCGTATGGTTCTTTGCGCTGGGCTACGGCGCACGCCTGCTTCAGCCGGTCTTTGCCCGTCCGTCCGCGTGGCGGGTGCTCGATGTGCTCATCGGCCTTGTCATGGCCGGTCTTGCCGCCAGCCTTTACGCGCGGCTCTGATCAGGCCGGCATCGTCGGATCAGGGGCAGTCGCTGTCGCGCACATAACGTGCCTTGACCCACCCTTTTGTCACGCGGTCGCCATCGTAATGGGTGACGGGACACCACCGGCTGCCCCATGGCCGCGACAGCGGGATGCAGGTGTCATCGAGATGGATGATGCCATGGGCGCCGGGCCTGAGCCGGTCGACGATCCGCGACGAGGCGGAAGGCCTGGCGCGCATGTTCAACACATCCCGGGAATCGACGTTCACCACGTAAAGGCAGCCCGGCCCGGATGTCGCATGGGCGGGGAAGGGCACGGCGAAAAGGGCGAGAGCCAGCAGCAGACGCTTCATCGCAGATCTCCGGTCTTTCAAGGCCCCATGTGAATTTATCATGGGAAAGGCCTGAGGCAACGTGAAAAGCGTTGGCTTCGCTCCCGCCGCTTGTCGTCAGTGGCGCGCCTTGCGGCTCTTGGCACCGGCGGTCTTGCCGGCATAGATGAGCGCCGCGCAGACGGCGCCCGATCCCAGTTTGCCATAGCGTTCCGAAAGGCCGGAATCGCCCCAGCGCGCCTGCCGGGCCGGCGTTTTCGCCGTGACGGTGTTGGTGTTCGTCTGTTTCATGGCGTCACCTGCATTGTCGCATGACCTGTTTCCAGTATGCGGCCGGGAATGAAACAGCCGGTTAACGAACCGGTTAACCGGCGTTAACGCTTTGCGGGCTTCTTGGCGCCAGCCAGCAGCGCGGCACGAATGGCGGCCGGTCCTATGGCGCCATAATGCATGACGAAGGAATCGGCGGGTTTCGGGCGCTCGGCGGCTTGTTTGCCGGACATGTCTTGTCTCCGTTGGTGTCAATGGCTTACGTTTCGTCATCTGGGTACGGATCTGGGCAAATCGGCGGCAAAAGCGCGGCCTTTCGAAGAAATCGCAATTGTGTCTTCGCCTGCGCCGTCACTGTTGCGCAAACGCCACGCGCAGCTTGATTTTCCCGCTTGACCCGCCATCCTCCCTTGGCGATAACCCTTGCCCATGAAAACGGATCTGCGCGCTCGCGCCATTTGCATTTGCGGGATCATTATCAGCTAGCACTTCGCTGGCCGGCCGTTTTCGTCCTCACGACAAGCCCTTGAGACAAACGCCCCGGCCAGCAGGCGGGCGGCATCATGCCGCGCGAACGGGGAAAGAGGATCATGGCGGACAACGGCTTTCGCGGCCTTCGCATCACCAACACGCTGACGCGGCGCAAGGAGGATTTCATCCCCGCCGACCCGGACAACGTGCGCATGTATGTCTGCGGCCCCACGGTCTACGACCATGCCCATATCGGCAATGCGCGCCCGGCCATCGTCTTCGACGTGCTGTTCCGCCTGCTGCGCCATCTCTACGGCGCCGATCACGTCACCTATGTGCGCAACATCACCGACGTCGACGACAAGATCAACGCCCGCGCGCTGCGCGACTTCGGCGGCGAGATCGACGCCGGCCGCATGACGCTGAACGAGGCCATCCGCCAGGTGACGGAGCGCACCTACGACCAATATCACCGGGACGTCGCGGCGCTGGGTTGCCTGCCACCCACGCAGGAGCCGCGCGCCACCGAGCACATCGCCGGCATGGTGGCCATGATCCAGGGCCTGCTCGACCGTGGCCACGCCTATGTCGCGCAAGGTGCGGAGGGCCGCGAGGTGCTGTTCGAGACCGGCTCCATGGCCGATTACGGACAGTTGTCGAAGCGCCGGCTGGAGGACCAGCAGGCCGGCGCGCGCATCGAGGTGAAGGACCACAAGCGCGCTCCGTCCGATTTCGTGCTGTGGAAGGAATCCGCTGCCACCGAACCCGGCTGGGACGGGGATTTCACCGTCGAGGGCAAACCGTTGCGTATCCACGGCCGCCCCGGCTGGCACATCGAATGCTCGGTCATGTCCAAGGCTTTTCTCGGCGAGACCTTCGACATTCACGGCGGCGGGCTGGACCTCATCTTTCCCCACCACGAGAACGAGATCGCCCAGTCGCGCTGCGCCCATGGCACGGACGTGATGGCGAAATACTGGATGCACAACGGCTTTCTCCAGGTCGAGGGCCGCAAGATGTCCAAGTCAGAAGGCAATTTCGTCACCATCCACGACCTGCTGGAAACGGAGAAATTCGGCGGCCGCAAATGGCCGGGCGAAGTGCTCCGCCTCGCCATGCTGATGACGCATTACAAGGAACCGATCGACTTCTCCGTGCGCCGGCTGGAGGAAGCCGGCAATGTTCTTGCCAAGATGCAACGCCGCGTCGGCGATGCGGACGCCGGATCGCCGGATGCCGTTGTCGATGCCCTCGGGGATGACCTGAACATCA
Organism: Brucellaceae bacterium; assembly: GCA_020637775.1. Lineage (GTDB taxonomy): Bacteria > Pseudomonadota > Alphaproteobacteria > Rhizobiales > Rhizobiaceae > Zhengella. The sequence goes on from JACKJV010000010.1 coordinate 3,623, forward strand.
CCGCGGCACTCTCCGCCATGAATGCCATGGCGGGCAGGCCGCTGGCCGATGCGCTGGATTTTCTCGGCCTTCCGGCTTCGGCGCAGGCGAATGTGGATGAAAGCGAGATCGCGGCCATCGTCGAGGCCCGTCTCGCCTTCATTCGCGAGAAGAACTGGGCCGAGGCCGACCGCATCCGCGACGAGCTTCTCGGACAGGGCATCCAGTTGAAGGATGGCAAGGACAAGGACACCGGCGAGCGCGTGACAACCTGGGAAGTGAAGCGGTGAGGGCACGGCGCGCCGTGCAGGCGCACCCCCCTCTGCCCTGCCGGGCATCTCCCCCACAAGGGGGGAGATCGGTAATTCGCTCGTCGAGCGCGTCCTGGATAAGGCTTTCGTCCCTTGCAGACGATGGAACTTTGGGCAGCAATCGCTCCACAGTCGATCTCCCCCCTTGTGGGGGAGATGCCCGGCAGGGCAGAGGGGGGAGATCGTATGAACAGCTGATATTGCCCGTAATTCGTCTGCCGGGAATCGGGAGAACATTGAACCGTGAGCCGCTGAGGCCGGTGACAGCCGATCTCCCCCCTTGTGGGGGAGATGCCCGGCAGGGCAGAGGGGGGTAATGATGCAGACCGATCAGCAGAAACAGGCCACGCAGATGCCGAAATGGCTGTTCTACGGCCTCGTCGCCAAGGGTGTTCTGGTGGTGGTGATCACCGCCGCCGTTCTGTGGTATGCGGGTGTATTCGGGTGAGGGGGCAGGAACCATGACCAGCGAGCGCATCTATCTTTTCGACACGACATTGCGCGACGGCCAGCAGACGCCGGGCGTGGACTTCTCGGTGGAAGACAAGATCGCCATCGCGAAAATGCTCGATGACTTCGGCATCGACTATGTCGAGGGCGGCTATCCGGGCGCCAATCCCACCGACACGGCCTTCTTCGCGAAGAAGCGCACCCAGGCCGCGAAATTCGTCGCTTTCGGCATGACCAAGCGCGCCGGCATCTCCGCCTCCAACGATCCGGGCCTGACCGCCCTTGTCCAGGCTGCGTCGGATGCCATCTGCTTCGTGGCGAAAAGCTGGGACTACCACGTGCGCGTGGCGCTCGGCTGCACCAACGAGGAAAATCTCGAATGCATCGCCGCCTCCGTCGCGGCAACGGTCGCCGCCGGCAAGGAAGCCATGGTCGATTGCGAGCATTTCTTCGACGGCTACAAGGCCAATCCGGATTATGCGCTGGCCTGCGCCAGGACCGCCTTTGACGCGGGCGCACGCTGGATCGTGCTGTGCGACACCAATGGCGGCACGCTGCCTGCAGAAATACGCGAGATCGTGCGGGCGGTGATCGCCGCCGGTGTGCCCGGAGATCGCCTCGGCATCCATGCCCATGACGACACCGGCCAGGCCGTGGCCAATTCGCTGGCCGCCATCGAGGCCGGCTGCCGCCAGGTGCAGGGCACGTTGAACGGCATTGGCGAACGCTGCGGCAATGCCAACCTCATCGCCATCATCCCCACCCTGATGCTGAAATCCGCCTATGCCGGCCGCTTCGAGACCGGCATCACGGCAGAAGCACTGGCCGGCATCACGCGGCTTTCGCGCGGCTTCGACGAATTGCTGAACCGCGCGCCGGACGCGCAACTGCCCTATGTCGGCGCCTCGGCCTTCGCCACCAAGGCCGGCATCCATGCCTCCGCGCTGCTGAAGGAGCCGGAAACCTATGAGCATGTGCCGCCGGAAACGGTGGGCAACACGCGCCGGGTCATGGTCTCGGACCAGGGCGGAAAATCCAACTTCATCAACGAGTTGAAGCGCCGCGGCATTGCCGTCGCCAAGGATGATCCGCGCCTCGACACGCTTATCTCGCTGGTCAAGGAGCGCGAGGCCCAGGGCTATTCCTACGAGGGCGCGGACGCGTCCTTCGAACTGCTGGCGCGGCGCACGCTGGGCGAGGTGCCGCATTTCTTCAAGGTGGAAAGCTTCCGCTGCATGGTGGAGCGCCGCTTCGATGCCAACGGGCAATTGAAAACGGTGTCGGAAGCCATCGTGCGCGTCGAGGTAGACGGCGAGCAGAAACTGTCGGTGGCCGAGGGCCATGGCCCGGTCAACGCGCTGGACATCGCGCTGCGCAAGGATCTCGGCCGCTTCCAGGACGAGATCGGCGACCTGGAACTGGCCGATTACAAGGTGCGCATCCTCAATGGCGGCACCGAGGCGATTACCCGCGTGCTGATCGAATCGACCGACGCGACCGATGCCCGCTGGTGGACGGTCGGCGTCTCCGACAACATCATCGACGCTTCTTTCCAGGCGCTGATGGATTCCATCGTCTACAAGCTGATGAAGAACCGCGAACTGGCCGGCCTGATGGCGGCGGAGTAGCGGCCGGCATCTTGCCGCACCGCTTCGCTTCAACGTCCCGCGTCTCACCCATCAGCTTTTCTGGCTGGTCGCGCCGGACCGTCTGTGCCAAGGAGCGGCCCTGGAGGGTCATCCATGGCTGACGACAAGACCGCGCCGCAAGCGCCGGCGGACAATCGCGACACGCTGGACGGCTTCCTGTTCGCGCTCGCCGCCTACCTGATGTGGGGCTTCCTGCCCTTCTACATGAAGGCACTGGCCCATGTGCCCGCAGCCGAAGTGGTGGCCCATCGCGCGCTCTGGTCCGTGCCGATTGCCGGCGTGGTGCTGGTTGCGCTGCGCCGCACGGCCGATCTGAAGGCAGCGCTCCGCTCCTGGCCCATGATCCGCATGGCCATGCTGACAGCCGGACTCATTTCCATCAACTGGGGCGTCTATGTCTGGGCCGTCGGCAACGGGCGCACGGTGGAGACGGCGCTCGGCTACTACATAAACCCGCTATTTTCGGTGCTGCTGGCAGCCACGCTGCTCAAGGAGCGGCTGAATCGCGCGCAATGGGTCGCCATCGCCTTCGCGGTGGTCGCCGTGGCGATCCTGACGGTGGAGAGCGGCGGCCTTCCCTGGGTCTCGCTGGCGCTGTGCGTGTCCTGGGGCTTCTATGCCTTTTTCCGCAAGACGTTGCCCATAGGCCCGAACCAGGGCTTCCTGCTGGAAGTGCTGATCCTGTCGCCCTTCGCGCTCGGCTACCTCATCTGGCTGTCGCTGACCGGGCAGAACCATTTCGCCGGCGGCGACTGGCGCGACATGGCGCTGCTGGCCGGTGCCGGCCTCGTCACCGCGGTGCCGCTCATTTCCTATGCCAACGGCGCCAAGCGGCTGCGCCTGTCGACCATCGGCATCATGCAGTACATCGCGCCGTCGATAATCTTCATCATCGCCGTCTTCGCCTTCCGCGAACCGTTCGACATGACGCGCCTCGTCGCCTTCGGCTTCATCTGGGCCGCGCTGGTCATCTATAGCTGGTCCATGGCATCGGGCGCGCGCCGCGCCCGCGCCCGCCTGCCCGACGTGGAGCCGGGGCAGAAGACCTGAGACGCGCCGGGGCAGGGCCGCTTCAGCCGCCGTCGGCCCAGCGGGTGCGGTAGAGGTCGAAGCGGCGGTCGCGCAGGTTACGCACGGAGCCTTGCGCGCGCGCCCATTGCACCGTGGCGAGATTGAGGTCGGCTACCGTGATCATCTCCACGTTCTCGCTGGCTTCCGCCGCGATGCCGTCGCGCGCGAAGGGGAAGTCGCAGGGCGTGAAAACCGCCGACTGGGCATACTGGATGTCGAGATTCGACACATTGTCGAGATTGCCCACCATGCCCGACGTGACCACGTAGCTCTGATTTTCGATGGCGCGGGCCTGGCAGCAATATCGCACCCGCAGGTAGCCGTGGCGCGTATCGGTGTTGAAGGGCACGAAGAGGATGCGCGCGCCCTGGTCCGTCAGCCGCCGCGCGATTTCGGGAAATTCGGAATCGTAGCAGATCATCACGCCCACCGGCCCGCAATCGGTCTCGATCACGTCCACTCCGTCGCCGCCCTGCACGTTCCAGGCCTCCCGCTCGTCGGGCGTGGGGTGGATCTTCTCGCGCACATGCACCGAACCGTCGCGCAGGAAGACATGGCAGACATTGCGGATCTCGCCATCCTCGCCCAGCACCGGGTGGGAACCGCCAATGATGTTGATCGCCCGCTGGATGGCCATCTGGCGCATCCGTTCGACCAGCGTGTCGGTGTGTTCGGCGGCGCGCCGGATCGCCGGTTCCGGCGCCAGTTCCTCCTCTTCCACCGACAGCAATTGCAGGGAGAAATATTCCGGAAACACGACGAAATCCGCGCCGTAATCGGAAGCGACGGTAACGAAGTAATCCACCGCCTTGTAAAACGCGCCGGTGTCGGACAGCGTGCGCGCCTGCATCTGCACGGTCGCCACGCGCACCACTTCCGGGTTGGCCCGCGTCACCGGCTGGTTCTCGATGGAGGCATGCAGATAAGGATTGCGCCAGACCATCAGCACCGCGTGACCGCCAGACGGCGTGTCGTCGGGATTGTAGTCCTTCAGCGCCATGACCGGCTCGAAGCCGGCCCGCATCTGGAAGCTCATCACGCTGTCGCGGATGTCGCCGGCCATCACCGCTTCCACATAGGCCTGCGGATCGGGATAGTGCTTGCGCTTGCGGGCAAAGCCCGGAATGCGCCCGCCAAAGGCAATGCCCTTCAGGCCCAGTTCGGTGGCCAGCCGTTCGCGCGCCTGATAGAGGCGCTTGCCGATGCGCAGCCGGCGGTAGTCGGGATGCACCATCACCTCGATGCCGTAGAGCCAGTCGCCGCCGGCGAAATGCTGGCTGGCATAGCCGCCACCGGTCACCTCCGACCAGCTATGGGCACGCATCACACGGGATTCGCGCAGGATCAGCGAGGCCGCATAACCCACCACCACGCCCTCGTAGAGCGCGACGAACTGCCCTTCGGCAAAGGCATTGATATGGCCGCGGATCATGCCGGGCGTGTAGGCCGTTTCCTGCGGATAGACCCGCCGGCACAGCGCGATGATGCCGTCGATGTCGCCCTTGCGGGCATTGCGCACTTCAAGCGCCGGCCGTGTCGTGTCTGTCATGGCTCATGTCCCGTGTTGGGCTGGCAATGCCGGCAAGCGGAGTGCCCTGGCCGTCCTGGCCGCAGGCCGGGCTTACAGGCGTTCGATCACCGCCGGTTCGCCTGCCGGCGTCTCGGCTTGGCGCGCGGCTTCCAGGACGGCGGGCACGATATCCCCCACCGTATCGATCACCAGCGGCCTCACCCGGTTCGCGGTATGGATGAAACCTTCCGTCCTCATGTGGTCCATCATCTCGACCATTGGACCCCAGTAGCCGCCGATATTGCCGAAAACCATCGGCTTGGTGTGGTGGCCAAGCTGCGCCCAGGTCATCATTTCCACGATCTCCTCCACGGTGCCGATGCCTCCGGGCATGGCGACAAAGGCGTCGGAACGCTGGAACAGCGCATGCTTGCGCTCGTGCATGGTCTCGGTGACGACCAGTTCGTCAAGGTTGTTGCCGGCTGCCTCCGGTGCTTCCTTGCGCATCAGGAAGCGTGGGATGATGCCGGTAATCTTGCCGCCATGGGCGACCGCGCCCTCGGCCACGGCACCCATGATGCCGCGTGTGCCGCCGCCGTAGACCAGCCTGAGACCCGCCTCGGCAATGGCCTGGCCAAGCCGAAAGCCGGCCTCGCGATAGATTTCTCTGGCTCCATCGGAAGAACCGCAATAAACGCAAATGGAAGATATCGTGATCATGGCCTTCTTTTTGTCCTTCGAGGCGAGGGCGGTCAAGAGCGCGAAAGGCGCGGCGCACCGGGTTTCTTGAGGCCCGGGGCGAATGGGTCTAAAAGGGCGCGACAGATGAACACAAGGGTGAATGGGGCATGAAACCGGTCAAGGTCGTCCAGTGGGCTGGTGTGGCGGTGGCGATTGTCGTCGCCGCGGTCTTTGCATATATGTCCGGCTTGAGCCCGTTCAACGAGCCCGGCGCAAGCCGCGAGGCCGCTCGCACGCCTGCTGTTACGGAACAAAAGGCCGGTGGCACGGAAAGCAGCCCGGCCGCGGATCGCGCCGAGGGGCAGGGCGGACAGCCCGCTTCAACCGCCGCCGGCACTGCGCAGGACATGGCTTCGGCGCAGGACGACGGCGGGCAGGAAAGCGCGCCGGCCCCGCAGGTCACCACGCCTTCCTTCGACATCGTGCGCGTGGAACCGGACGGCTCCCTCGTCGTGGCCGGTTCCGCCGGGGCGGAAGCCGGCGTCGAACTGATTTCCGGCACCCGCAAGCTTGGCGAGACCAAGGCGAGCCTTTCCGGCGATTTCGCCATCGTTCTCGACATCCCGCTCAAGCCCGGCGATTACCAGCTTGTCCTGCGCTCGACCGAAACCGACGGCCGCGCCGCCACGTCGCTCGAAACGGCCATTGTCGCCGTGCCGGAAACCGAGGAAGGCCAGGTGTTGGCCCTGGTTGAGGAGCCGGGCAAACCCAGCCGCCTGATCACCACGCCGGCCCCGCCGCGGCCCAAGCCGCAGGACGCGGCGCCGGCGCAGACGGCACGGACAGAAACCGCGCCGGCTCAGGCCGAACCCGCGCCGGATGGCCGCGAGGACGGCGCGGCTGGCACGCAGGGCGCCGCCACGCTTCAGGCGGGCAGGGAAGGCGGAAGCGGACAGACGGCAGCCGGGACCGGGGCTGACGAGACCGTCGCCATGGCCACGCCCGGGATTGGTTCCGATCGGCAAGCCGCTGATGCCGCCCCACAAGGCGCTGATCCTGTGCCGGAAAACCCCGATGCCGCTCAGGAAGGCAGGGAGGGAACGGCCAACGAGACGGCTGGCGAAGCCGGGGCGGCATCGCCGGCCGGCGATGCCGCGTCGCAGGAGACGCGCGCGCCAGAGGCGCAACAAGCCGCCGGCACACCCCGGTCGCCCGGTGGCGCGGGTGAAGCAGCCCCTTCCGCCGATGGCGATGCTGCCGGGCAGCCGGATCCGGCGATGAAGCCGCGTGAGGATACCGCAAGCGCCTCCGGTGACGCGCCTGTGCAAACGGCCGTGGCCGATCCGTCCGCTGGCCGGGAAGCCGGCACGGCGGATGGCGAAAAGCAGCAGACCGCGACCGACGCCGCGCCAAGGCCGGAACCTGACGCTGCGCCCGCCAGGGCCGCGGAAAAGCCCCTGGTGCTTGTCGAGGCAGTCGAGATCGAGGGACGCCGCGTCTTTGTCGCCGGCGCTGCAACCGGCGGTGCGCGCGTGCGCGTCTATGCCAATGAGATTCTTCTCGGCGATGCGCCGGTCACCGATGGCGGGCGTTTCCTTGTCGAGGCGACGCGAGACCTGCCGGTCGGCGACTATATCGTTCGGGCCGATCTTCTGGCCGCCAACAATGCCGATGTGATTGCCCGCGCAGCCGTGCCCTTCCGGCGCGCCGAGGGCGAGGCCATCGCGGCGGTGGCGCCGCGACAGCCGGAACCGCAAGCCGGTACGGGCACCCGGGAGCGCGCCGCGCAACCCGCCACGGACGCCGAGGAACCCGCCCGGACCGCAACGCAGGCCGGAAGCGCGCAACAGCAGCCTGCCCGGGAAGACGCCGGGGCCCGGTCCGGTGAGAGGCTGGCCGCGGCCGAACCCGGTACCGATGGCTCCAGCCCGCCCGAAAGCGGCGGACAAGCCGCCCCCGAACCGGATGGTGGTGCCACTGCACCGGCAGACATCAAGGCCGCAACGGTCGGGGATGAACCGGCGGCCATGCCCGGCAGCGTTTCCGAAACGGTGGCCACCACCGCGCCGGCGCTGGAGGCAACGGACGGCTCGGTCATCATCCGGCGCGGCGACACGCTGTGGCAGATTTCGCGCCGGGTCTACGGGCGAGGTGTGCGCTATTCCACCATCTATCTGGCCAATCAGGAACAGATCGCCGATCCCGACCGCATCTGGCCGGGGCAGGTCTTCCGGGTGCCCGACCAGACGCCGGAAGGCGAAACCGCCGACATGAGCACGGTGGAAACGCCGGTGCAGGACGGTGATTCCGGCGGCGAGGAATCCGGCGCGAAGTAGACGGGCTTGCTTTCGCAAGCCGTTTGCATCTTGCCGGGCTGACCTCTTGCATTCGCTTCATTCATCGTATATCGGCGATGAACGATGAATGAAGCGACTCGATCCCTTTCGCCCGCAGAGCCTTGCCGCCAGACCGCCAGCGATGCCGACTTGGCGCGCCGGCTTGCGGCGCTGGGCAACCCGGCGCGGCTGCGCATTCTCAGGCGGCTGGCCTGTGCCGATGCCTGCTGCTGCAAGGATGTGGTGGAAACGACCGGGCTTGCCCAGTCCACTGTCTCGCAGCATCTCAAGGTGCTGGTGGAGGCGGGTTTCGTGACCTATGAACCCGATGCCCAGCGCTCCCGTTATTCGCTGAACCGTGCGGCGCTTGCCGGCCTGCGCGGCGATTTCCATGACCTGCTGGCCGGTTGCTGCGCTGCCGGCCCCGCGTCCTGAACAGGAAAATTCCTCTTGGCAAAGACCGTTTCCGCCGATTCCGGCTCCACGTTCCAGACGCTGCGCAATCTCTGGCCCTATATGTGGCCGGCGGGAAGGCCGGACCTGAAGATGCGGGTTGTCTGGGCAGCGTTTTTCCTCGTTGTTGCGAAGCTGGTGCTCATGCTCGTGCCCTATTTCTTCAAATGGGCGACGGATGCGCTGAACGGTGAGGGCGATCTGCCCGGCGGGCTGCCGGTGTTCCTTCTGGCCCCGGTTGCGCTGGTGCTGGCCTACAACATCGCCCGCGTCGGCCAGCAGGGCTTCAACCAGTTGCGCGATGCGCTGTTCGCCCGCGTCAGCCAATATGCCGTGCGCCAACTGGCCCACCGCACCTTCGTTCACATGCACAAGCTGTCGCTGCGCTTTCATCTGGAACGGCGCACCGGCGGCCTGTCGCGCATCATCGAGCGCGGCACCAAGGGTATCGAGACGATCGTCCGCTTCACCATTCTCAACACGGCCCCCACGATCATCGAATTCGCCCTGACGGCGGTGATCTTCGCCGTGACCTATGGCTGGCAATATGTGGCGGTGGTGGCCGTCACGGTCTGGGTCTATACCTGGTTCACGGTCAAGGCATCGGACTGGCGCATCCAGATCCGGCGCGAGATGAACGATTCCGACACCGACGCTAACACCAAGGCCATCGATTCGCTTCTGAACTACGAGACGGTGAAGTATTTCAACAACGAGGCCATGGAGGCCGACCGCTTCGACCGCTCCATGGCGCGCTACGAGAAGGCAGCCACGCAGACCTGGACATCGCTTGGCTGGCTGAACTTCGGGCAAGGGGTGATTTTCGGCATCGGCATGGCCGTGGCCATGGTCATGTCGGCACTGGAAGTACAGGCCGGAACGCAGACGCTGGGCGATTTCGTCTTCATCAACGCCATGCTGATCCAGCTCGCCATTCCGCTCAACTTCATCGGCTTCATCTATCGCGAGATCCGCCAGGGCCTGACCGATATCGAGCAGATGTTCGACCTGCTGGATGTCAGGGCCGAGGTGGTGGACAAGGCCGGCGCGTCGCCGCTGGCCGTCGATGCCGGCACGATCCGCTTCGAGGACGTGCACTTCGCCTATGACCGCGAGCGCGAGATCCTCAAGGGCATTTCCTTTGAAGTGCCTGCCGGCAGGACCGTGGCCATTGTCGGGCCGTCGGGGGCGGGCAAGTCCACCATTTCCCGGCTCCTGTTCCGCTTCTACGACGTGAAGTCGGGCGCCATCACCATCGACGGGCAGGACGTGCGCATGGTGACACAGGAGAGCCTGCGCGCAGCCATCGGCATGGTGCCGCAGGACACGGTTCTCTTCAACGACACGATTGCCTACAACATCCGCTACGGCCGCCCGGATGCCAGCGAGGAAGAGGTGCGCCGCGCCGCCGAACTGGCGCAGATTTCCGGTTTCATCGAGAAACTGCCCGAGGGCTACAAGGCCATGGTCGGCGAACGCGGGCTGAAACTGTCGGGTGGCGAGAAGCAGCGCGTCGCCATCGCCCGCACCATCCTGAAAGCCCCGCCCATCCTCATCCTCGACGAGGCGACATCGGCGCTCGATACCCATACCGAGCAGGAAATCCAGTCGGCGCTCGATCTGGTGTCGCGCGGGCGCACCACGCTGGTCATCGCGCACCGGCTTTCCACCGTCATCAGCGCCGATGCCATCATCGTGCTGCGCGACGGGCTGATCGCGGAGCAGGGCACGCATCGCGAACTGCTGGCGAGGAAGGGCCTCTATGCCGACATGTGGGACCGCCAGCGCGAGGCAACGGAAGCCGAGGAGCGCCTGCGCCGCGCCCGCGAACAGGACGACATGGGCGTCGTCGTGCGGGTCCGGCCGGCCGACGTCTGAAGGCACGGCGGAACGCCCGGCGCGTTTTCTCCACCTTGCGCCCGGCGTTTACCTTTCCCACATTCCCGTTTGCCCCGCCGCCCGCCCATCGTGTATGGCTTGGGCCGCTGATCTTTCCGAAAGAGACAAGATACCCACATGAGTCTTGCCGACACCATTTCCAGGACTTTCGTCCCCGTCCGCCGCGAGGGCTGGCCCTTCATCGCGGCCTTTTTCGCGGTGGCGCTCGTTCTTGGCCTCATCTGGGATCCGCTGTTCTGGATCGGCCTGGCGCTGACCGCCTGGTGCGCCTATTTCTTCCGCGATCCCGATCGCGTCGTGCCGCAGGATGACGACCTGATCCTGTCGGCCGCCGACGGCGTCGTCTCGGCCATCGGCGAGACCGTGCCGCCGCCGGAACTCGGCCTCGGCGACCAGCCGCGCCTGCGGGTTTCGGTGTTCATGAACGTCTTTTCCGTCCATGTGAACCGCGCGCCCGTTCGCGGGCGCATCACCACGGTTCGCCATCGCGCCGGCAAGTTTCTGAATGCCGAACTGGACAAGGCCAGCGAACTGAACGAGCGCAACGGGCTGGTCATCGACGGGCCGCACGGGCAGATTGCCACCGTGCAGGTGGCGGGTCTCGTGGCGCGCCGCATCCTGTGCTGGAGCGGCGAGGGCGAGGATGTCCGCGCCGGCGAGCGGTTCGGCCTCATCCGCTTCGGCAGCCGGCTCGATATCTACATGCCGGAAGGATACACCCTGCGGGTGGCGCTCGGGCAAATGGCGGTGGCCGGCGAAACCGTGCTGGCGGAGTTCAACGCCGCGCGCCCCGCGCCTTCGACCCGGACGGACTGACGTGGCCATGGATGCCTTTCCGCCTTTCGACCCCAATGGCGAGCCGGAGGACGACAATGGCACCGACGGGCGCGGGCCGCGCCTGCGCGAAATCCCGCTGCGCATGGTCTGGCCCAATCTCATCACCACGCTGGCCATCTGTGCCGGCCTGACCGGCGTCCGCTTTGCCATCGAGGGCGAGTTCCAGCGTTCGGTCATGCTGGTCCTGCTGGCCGCCTTTCTCGATGGCATCGACGGGCGCGTGGCGCGCATGCTCAAGGCGTCGTCCAAGTTCGGCATGCAGATGGATTCGCTGGCTGACATCGTCAATTTCGGCGTCGTGCCGGCCCTGGTCATCTGGCTCTATTTTCTCAACCTGGCGCCTCAGGTGGGCTGGATCGCCGCGCTCATCTACGCCATCGCCTGCGCGCTGCGGCTGGCCCGCTTCAATGTCATGTCGGAAAATCCGGGCCGCGCCAAATGGCAGGGCGAATATTTCGTCGGCGTTCCGGCGCCGGCCGGTGCGCTGCTGGTGCTTCTGCCCGTCTATATGGGCCTTTCCGGTTTTGAGCCAGGCCAGCCTTCCGCCTATGTCTTCTCCGTCTACACGGTCGGCGTCGCGTTCCTGCTGGTCTCGCGCCTGCCGGTCTGGTCGGGCAAGGCGCTGGGGCTGAAAATCCCGCGCACCACCGTCATCCCGCTGATCCTGGCGGTCGCGCTGGCCATCATGCTGCTGGCCGCCTTCACGTTCGAGGCGCTGATCCTGCTGGCCTTGGGCTATCTCGCCGCGGTGCCGCTCTCCTTCGTGGCCTATCGCCGCCGCGAGCAGCGCGAACTGGCCGCGCAGGCGCGCGGGGAGGGCTGAGCGCGCCCGGTCAGGCGGCGTCGCGCGGGCCCTTGTCCCGTTCTTCGAGGCCGAGCTTCTCAAGCGCGATCGTTCGTGCGCCGGCATAGTCGGTCTTGCCGGAGCCGAGCACCGGTATGTCGCCCACCTTGACGATGTCGTGGGGAACCATGAGATCGGCGGCACCGGCCTTGCGGCCGAACTCGCGCAGTTTCTCCGCGTCCGCTTCCGTGGCCGTGGTCACCAGCACGATTCGTTCGCCCCGCCGCTTGTCGGGCACCGAAACCGCCGCATGGCGTTCTTCCGGCCAGAGCGATTGCACCAGCATTTCGACCGCGCCCAGCGACACCATCTCGCCGGCGATCTTGGCGAACCGCTTGGCCCGGCCCTTGATCGACAGGAATCCGTCGCGGTCGAGAGAGACGATATCGCCGCTGTCATGCCAGCCGTCGGCGAGCGGGCGCAATTCGCCGGGATGGTCAGCGGTCAGATAGCCCAGCATCAGGTTCGGCCCCTTCAGCCACAGCCGTCCGCCATCGGCGATGCCGTCCACCGGTTCGAGCCGTGCCTGGATGCCGGGCAGCAGCCGGCCCACGGTCGAAAGGCGTCCATGCGTGTGCGAATTCACCGCCACCACGGGAGAGGCCTCGGTCATGCCGAAACCCTCCAGCACCTGCGCCCCGAACCGCTCACGCCACACCCGCTCCGTTTCCGGTTTCACGGCTTCGGCACCGGCCACCACCATGCGGAGACTGGCGAAATCGGTGTCGCGGGCCATGCGGGCATAGCCGTTGAGAAACGTATCCGTGCCGAACATGATCGTCGGCCGCACCTTGGCCACGGTTTGCGGAATGAGCTTGTAGTGAAGTGGCGACGGGTAGAGGTAGAGGTCGACGCCCGAAAGCATGGGCAGGATGGTCCCCCCGGTCAGCCCGAACGAATGGAAGACGGGAAGCACGTTGAACAGGCGGTCTGCCGGCGAAAAAGCGATGCGTGAGGCGATCTGGGCGACATTGGCCAGGATATTGCGGTGAGACAGGACAACGCCCTTCGGCGTTCCTTCCGAGCCGGAGGTAAACAGAATGACCGCTGCATCGTCCGGCTGCGAGCGGGACAGCGGCCGCGCCCGGAAAAGCGCGCCAAGCACCTTTTCCGCAAGCGTGATACTGTCGCGAATGTCCTCCAGCCAGTGAACGGCCGCGCCGGTCTTGCGAACCGCTGCGAGAATGTGGCCGAGATCGGCTTTCTCGATGAAGGCGCGCGAAGTGACGACATGGCCGATCCGTGCCGCGCGGATTGCCGATGCCACATTCGCAGGCCCGGCGGTGTAATTGATCATGGCCGCCGGCCGTCCGGTCGCCTGCACGGCGAAGAAGGCGACGGCCACCCCGTTTGCATTGGGCAGCATCAGGCCGAGCGGTTCGCCGGCATGTCCGAAGCGGGCAAACCGTCGCGCCAGGATGCGGGCGCCGATCAGCACCCGCTTGCGGCTGAGCGAACCGGTCAACGGATCGGAAACCGCATTGTCGCGCGCGCCGAATCGCCGCGTCGCTGCCACCATGCTTTCATGGAGTGTCTTGCGGCTGGCGGCACTGGCGGCGAAGCGGGCATCCGCCATCCGGTCGAAGAAGGCGTTTGTTGCCGTGGTCGTCCCAAGCGCTCCGCGCGCCATCAACTGGCTGATCGTCATGGCCGGCAGGGCGTGAACGGTGAGCGGTTGCAGCCTCCGGCGCGGCGCCTCGCTTTCAGGGACGAGGGAGGCGGGCAGGTGGCGCGCCCCGTCGATCACCACGGGAACGACATGGGCCCCGGCCCGCAGGGCGATGCGCGCGATCGCGCGGTAGAGCCGCAGCGTCTTGCGATCGGGTTCGACGGCATGAGGCAGATAGACGGCAAGCCGTCCCTTGCCCCTGAGATGGCGCACCAGCCGCCGCGAGACGAACACGTGTTCCGCCTTGAAGACGATCGTGCGGGCCAGCGCGCGCCAGGGCTCCATCCAGCTTGCCCGGGCGGTGTCGCCATCCAGGATGTGCAGCGTATCGGCGGGAAGGGCGGCCAGCATGATGGCCGGGTCGAGCCGCGACTGATGCAGGACCGCATAGACCACCGGCGCGGGAGCGTTGCATGCGCCCGCCAGGCTGCTGTCGTCGAGCCGCCAGATCAGCTTGAACGGCATCAGCCAGAAAGCCTGTGCCAGGGTGCCACGGCCGCCGAGCCATTGGGCAAGAACGGCTGTCAGATAGGCAGCCGACACGAAGGCAAGAATGGACCCGGCAACGGTCATGCGCATCTCCTCCGCTGGCAAGCGTGTTCACCATGGGCAGGAAACACGGCTTTGCCTTGGGCGAGGGTAACGCAGGATTCGGCAGGGTCAATTGCACGCCATGCCGCAAGCAGGTCTTCAGGCCGGCCTGTTGTAATCCATGAAGCGGTTTTCCGGCACGTCGAACAGCTTGCCCGTCACGGTCAGCGCCGGATCGCCCAGCGCAACGATGGCCCTTGCCACCGTATCGGGCGTTGGCAGGGTTTGCGGATCTTCGCCCGGCATGGCCTGCGCGCGCATGGCGGTGCGCGTGGCACCCGGATTCACGCAGTTGACCCGAAGCTTCATGTTCTGTGTCTCGTGAGCCCAGGAGCGCGCCAGCGCCTCAACGGCCGCTTTGGACGCGGCATAGGGACCCCAGAAGGCCTTGCAGCTATGCGCCGCGCCCGATGACAGGATGATGGCACGGCCCGCGTCCGAGAGGCGCAGCAACGGGTCCATGGAACGAATCAGGCGCCATGTCGCGGTCACGTTCACGGCCATGACCTTGTCGAAAACCTTTGGCTCGACATGCCCGATGGGCGAGATCGTGCCCAGCACGCCGGCATTGGCGGCCATGATGTCCAGCTTTCCCCAGCGCTCGAAGATGGCCGCGCCGAGCCGGTCGATCCCCGGATGGTCGGTCACGTCGAGCGGCACCAGCGTGGCCGAGCCGCCCGCTGCCTTGATCTCGTCATCCAGTTCCTCAAGGCCGCCCTGGGTGCGCGCCACGGCGACCACATGGGCACCGGCCGCGGCGAAATGCTTCGCCAGGAAATAGCCGATACCGCGCGATGCGCCGGTCACCAGGGCCAGCCGGCCGGAAAGATCGGGAAGGTCGCTCATGGTGGTCCAGTCAGTTGTTGGCGGCCAGGATGGAAAGCTGACGCACATTGTCAGCGCCCTCATGGTCGGTGAGGCGGGTCGGATAGTCGGCCGTGAAGCAGGCATCGCAGAATTGCGGCGCCTCGCCGTTTCGCTGCGCTTCGCCGACGGCGCGGTAGAGGCCGTCAATCGAGAGGAAGCCGAGCGAATCGACGCGAATGAAATCGGCCATTTCCTTGATCGACATGCGCGAGGCGAGCAACTTGGCGGTTTCCGGTGTGTCAACGCCATAGAAGCAGGATGCCTGGGTGGGCGGCGAGGCAATGCGCATATGCACTTCCTTCGCGCCTGCATCGCGGACCATCTGGACGATCTTCTGGCTCGTCGTGCCGCGCACGATGGAATCGTCGACGAGAACGACGCGCTTGCCCTCGATCATGCGGCGGTTGGGATTGTGCTTCAGCTTCACGCCCATGTGGCGGATCGAATCGGACGGCTGGATGAAGGTGCGCCCTACATAGTGATTGCGGATGATGCCGAGTTCGAAGGGCAGGCCGGCCTCCTGGGCATAACCGATCGCCGCCGGGACGCCCGAATCGGGAACCGGCACCACGAGATCGGCTTCCACGGGATTTTCGCGCGCCAGTTCCATGCCGATCTGCTTGCGCACGCCATAGACATTGCGGCCCTCGACCGAGGAATCCGGCCGCGCGAAATAGACATATTCGAAGATGCAGAACCGCGAACCGCCTGTTTCGAACGGGAAATGGCTCTCGATCCCCTTGTCGGTCACGACGATCATCTCGCCGGGCTTCAGGTCGCGCACGTAGCGCGCGCCGATGATGTCGAGCGCACAGGTCTCCGACGCCAGGATATAGGCGCCATCGAGGTCGCCGAGCACCAGCGGCCGTATGCCCAGCGGATCGCGGCAGCCGACCATCTTCTTGTTGGAAAGGGCCACCAGCGCAAAGGCGCCCTCGAGCTGGCGCACCGCATCGATGAAGCGGTTGTTGAAGCCTTTTTGCTGGCTGAACGCCACCAGGTGCAGGATCGTCTCCGTATCCGAGGTGGAGGAGAAGATCGCGCCCTGTTTCTGCAAGGTGCGCTGCACTGTCATGGCGTTGGTGATGTTGCCGTTATGCGCGACCGCGAACCCGCCCTCCGCCAGTTCGGCGAACAGGGGCTGGACATTGCGCAGGCCCGCGCCCCCCGTGGTCGAGTAGCGCACATGGCCGATGGCCCGGTGTCCGCGCAGCCGGTCGATCACCGCCTGCTTGGTGAACGTGTCGCCCACGAGCCCGATATGGCGCTCGACATGGAATTGCGTACCGTCGAAGGAGACGATGCCCGCCGCTTCCTGGCCGCGATGCTGCAGTGCATGAAGACCCAGCGTCACAATGGCGGCGGCATCCTGTCGGCCGAAGATGCCGAACACCCCGCATTCATCGCGAAAGGCATCCGCCTCGTTGTCGGGCGCGTCTACTGGATGGAAGGAACGATCCGCGTCTGCCATGATCTGCGGCCTTTCTGCCTGCGGAAAACGATTCATGCCGGGCGTCAGCTCCCGGCAAGGATTTCAGAACGCCCGGAATGGGGCGAAAAGACGGACATGCGACCCATCAACCGTCCGAGGCGGCGTCATTTTCCTCGCCACCCGACCCCGGCGATATCCGCTTGAGGATCGAATTCTCCGGATCGTCGGGCAGAAGCCCCTGCAGCTTGGCACCAACGGCCTCCAGCATCGGCCGCGACTTGGCATTGGCGACCCATGCCGGCTGGTTGCTGGCCACGAGCCAGTTGAAGAACAACAGGCCCACCGCCACGACAAGAATGCCACGGGCTGCGCCGTAAACAAAGCCGAGCGTGCGGTCGAGTGGTCCGACACGGCTGTCAATGATGAAATCGGCGATCTTCATGGTGATGATCGTCACGATGATCAGCGCGACGAAGAACACCGCCGCCGCGGCCCCTGCCATAGCGATCTTTTCGTTGCTGATATAGGGCCTCAGCAGGGGCGTCACGAGCGGATAGAAGAAGTATGCCGCCGCGCCGGCTGCCACCCAGGAGGCGATCGAGAGAACTTCGCGGGAAAACCCGCGCACCATGGCTAGGATGGCGGAAACGAGCGTGAACGCGATCAGGACGCCGTCGAGAATGGTGATGGGCATGTGCCTTCAAAACCCCTGTGCCGGCGCGCCCGCGCCTTGAAATCCTTCATGCCTGCCCGTCCTGCCGCGCATCGCCCGCGATCCGCGCGACCAGTTCCACCAGCGTTTTCGGCTGGAAACTGCCCATCGCAACGGCTGCTCCGGCCTCCTCGCCACCCGATGGCATGACCGCCTGGCCAAATCCCAGCTTTTCGGCTTCCTTGAGCCGGTGTGCGGCATGGCCGACCGGTCTGACCGCCCCGGACAGACTGATTTCGCCGAAATAGACGCTATTGGCGGGAAGGGCAATACCAGCAAGCGACGAAACAAGGGCAGCCGCTACGGCAAGATCGGCTGCCGGCTCCGAAATCCGGTATCCGCCGGCCACGTTCAGATAGACGTCGTGCTGCGAGAAACGCACGCCGCAATGGGCCTCCAGCACGGCAAGCACCATCGACAGGCGCGGCGAATCCCATCCCACCACCGCCCGGCGCGGCGTGCCCAGCGGGGAGGGTGCGACGAGCGCCTGGATTTCCACCAGGACCGGCCGTGTGCCCTCGATGCCGGCAAAGACCGCAGCCCCCGGTGCGCTGGCCGAGCGTTCGCCAAGGAAAAGTTCGGAGGGATTGGCCACTTCCGAAAGGCCCCGGTCGCCCATGGAGAACACACCGATCTCGTCGGTCGCGCCGAAGCGGTTTTTCACCGTGCGCAGGATCCGGTGCTGATGCCCGCCTTCGCCCTCGAAATAGAGCACGCCGTCCACCATGTGCTCGACGACGCGCGGACCCGCGATCTGGCCTTCCTTGGTGACATGGCCGACCAGCACGATGGCTGCGCCCGTGGACTTGGCATAGCGGATCATGGCCTGCGCCGAGGCACGCACCTGCGTCACCGTTCCAGGCGCCGATTCGGCCAGGTCCGTCCACAATGTCTGCACCGAATCGAGAATGACGAAATCGGGCCGCGGACCCTGTTCCAGCGTTGCAAGGATATCCTCGACATTGGTTTCCGCCGCCAGTTCGACCGACGAATCGGCCGCGCCGAGGCGCTGGGCGCGCAAACGCACCTGCGCCACCGCTTCCTCGCCGGAAACATAGATGACCCGGTTGCCCCGGCGGGCCAGCGCCGCGGCCGCCTGCATCAGCAGCGTGGACTTGCCGATGCCCGGATCGCCGCCCACCAGCAAGGCCGAACCGCGCACGAAACCGCCGCCGGTGACGCGGTCCAGTTCGGCAATGCCCGTGGCAATGCGCGGCGCATCCTCGATCTCGCCCGACAGTGTGGTGAGTGCGACCGGCTTGCCCTTGCGAACCGAGCGCAGCGCCTGCGGTCCGCCGCCCACGCCGCCGCCCTGGCTGCCTTCCTCGACCAGCGTGTTCCATTCGCCGCAGCCATCGCATTTGCCGCCCCATCGCGGATGCACCGTACCGCAGGCGGTGCAGACGAATTGCGTTTTGACCCTGGCCATGCATGCCCCGAATGTTCTTGCTGTGTTCTTGTTGCCAGATCAGCTTGCCCGCGTCAATGCGCGCAGCCCGTCAGCCGCCGACATGACGTCGGTGATAGCGCGCGCCCAGGCTCGTCAGCAGCTCATAGCCGATCGTGCCGGCTGCCCGCGCTGCATCGTCGAGCGTGACGGTGCCGCCGAAAAGTTCGATCCAGCCGGCACGCCCAAGCTCGGCATCGGGCACGTCGGTCACGTCGAACATGGTCAGATCCATCGTCACCCGGCCGACGACGGGGACAGGCCGGCCATTGAGCGCACCGCAATAGCCTTGCCCGACAGCCTGTCGCAGCGGCACCCCGGCGCCCGATCCGGCACGGTGCCAGCCGTCCGCATAGCCGGCGCCGCAGACGGCGACGAGGCTGTCGCGCGCCATCACCTGCGATGCGCCGTAGGACACGGATTCGCCGGCCTTGACCCGCCGGATTTGCAAAATGCGCGCTTCCGCCTTCACCACCGGGCGCATCGGATTGGGCATTTCATTGACGGCCTCGCCGCCATAAAGCGCAATGCCCGGACGGGTGAGGTCGAAGTGGTAATCCGGTCCGAGGAACACGCCGGCGGAGTTCGCCAGACTTGATTCGATCTCTCCGAAGGCGGCGCGAACCCGTTGAAAAACCGAGAGTTGCATCCGGTTGAGCGTATGGTCCGGCTGATCCCCGCACGCCAGGTGGCTGACCAGGAGGATCGGGGTCACGGCATGGTCGCGCCCGTTGCGTTCGGCAAATGCCAGCGCTTCCGCTTCCGACAGGCCAAGCCGGTTCATGCCGGTATCGACATGGATGGCGCAGGGGCGGCGCGAGCCGTGCGCCTTCCAGTAGGACGCCCAGAGGCTGATCTGGTCGGGCGAGTTGAGCACAGGAACGGCACCGGCCTCGGCCAGCACGGCCGCGCTTTCGGTGTCGAAAATGCCGGAAAGCACGAACACCTGCATTGCCGGAAGAATGCGCTTGAGGCGCACCGCCTCATCGGGAACGGCGACGAAAAATGTCCGGCATCCCGCTTTGGCCAGCGCTTGCGCGGCCTGTTCCAGCCCTGTGCCATAGGCATCGGCCTTGACCACGGCCGCCGCTTGCGCCGTGCCGCTGCGCTCGCGCATGAGGCGGTAATTGTCGGCCAGCGCATCCAGGTCGACCGTCAGCCGTGCCGTTGCGATACGCGGATCGGCGGATGGGCGGCTCACTCGAACCGCTCCGGCAGGCGGTCCTCTTCTGCCAGGTCGGAGAAGCGCGTGAACTGCCCCTCGAAGGCCAGTTCCACGGTCCCGGTGGGTCCGTGACGCTGTTTGGCGATGATCATTTCGGCCTTGCCCTTGGCGCGTTCGAACTTTTCCAGCCACGTGGCATGTTCGGCCGAGCCTTCTTCCGGCTCGCGGTTCTGCAGGTAGTATTCATCGCGATAGACGAACAGCACCACGTCGGCATCCTGCTCGATGGAGCCGGATTCGCGCAGGTCGGCCAGTTGCGGGCGCTTGTCATCACGCGATTCCACCTGGCGCGAAAGCTGCGACAGCGCGATGATGGGAACGTGAAGTTCCTTGGCCAGCGCCTTCAGCCCGGTCGTGATCTCGGTGATTTCCTGCACGCGGTTCTGGCTCGACTTGGCCGATGATCCCTGCATGAGCTGAACATAGTCGATGACGAGGAGATCGAGTCCGCGCTGGCGTTTCAGGCGCCGTGCCCGTGCAGTGAGCTGGGCAATCGAGATGCCGCCCGTCTGGTCGATATAGAGCGGCACCCGCTGCAGCATTTCCGAACAGGCGACGAGTTTCTCGAAATCCGTCTCGGTGATCTCGCCCCTGCGGATCTTGGAGGAGGATATTTCCGTCTGCTCGGAAATGATGCGCGTGGCGAGCTGCTCGGCCGACATTTCCAGGCTGAAGAAGCCGACGACACCGCCGCGCACGGCCTTGACCGAACCGTCGGCCTGCTCCGCCGCCTCGTAGGCTGCCGCCACGTTGAAGGCGATATTGGTGGCCAGCGACGTCTTGCCCATGGCCGGACGGCCGGCAAGGATGACGAGGTCGGAGGGCTGCAGTCCGCCGAGCCGCCGGTCGACATCGCGAAAGCCGGTGGAAATTCCCGACAGGTGGCCTTCGCGCTGATAGGCGGCGCCCGCCATGTCCACCGCCAGCTTCACCGCATCGGTGAAGGTCTGGAAGCCGCCATCGTAGCGCCCCGTCTCGGCCAGCTCGAACAGGCGTCGCTCCGCATCCTCGATCTGTTCCTGCGGCGCCATGTCCACCGGCGCGTCGAAGGCGATGTTGACCATGTCCTCGCCGATGGTGATCAGCGCGCGCCGTGTCGCCAGGTCATAGATCGCGCGGCCGTAGTCCTCGGCATTGATGATGGTGACGGCCTCGGCCGCCAGCCGCGCCAGGTAGTGCGCCACCGTCATGTCGCCGACACGCTCGTCTGCCGGCAGGAAGGTCTTCAGCGTGACCGGATTGGCCGCCTTGCCCATGCGGATCAGCTCACCCGCGGTCTCGAATATCTTGCGGTGCAGGGCCTCGTAGAAATGAACCGGCTTGAGGAAGTCCGAGACGCGGTAGAAAGCGTCATTGTTGACCAGGATGGCGCCCAGCAGCGCCTGCTCGGCCTCGATGTTGTTCGGCGCCTCGCGGTACAGTCCGCCGTCCTTGCTATCCAGTTTCCGCGCCGCCTCGGCCATCGCGTTTCATCCACCCTGTCTGTCTGCCTGTCCACAACCGGTTTAACCCGCTTGCCCGCGCGCGCAAGCGTCTGCCGCCGGGAATCGTGCCATGTCTCGGATACCCACGATAATCACAGGCTGGGGAAAACCGAAACCGCGATTCAGGACGTCCGGGCTTGACCGTCCGCGGTCGCGAATCGCCTTGCCGGTAAAGGTTGACGGGGCCGGAAAACGAAAACGCCCGGGCAGCATGGCCCGGGCGCATGGATGATCTGCCGGCAGGCCGATCAGGCGTTCTCGTCGCCTTCCTCGGCGGCAGCCTCGCCTTCCTCGTAGCCTTCCTCGTCACCGGTGAAGAATTCATCCGGGCGGGCCGCGTCGTTGATGTCCTCGCCGTAGATCGCCTCGGCGGAGGTCAGGTCCTCGCCGCGCGCCTGACGCTCGGCCTCGTCGGTGGAGCGGGCGACGTTCAGCGTGACGGTGACTTCCACTTCCGGGTGCAGGGCGATGGCGACATCCGACAGGCCGATGGCCTTGATCGGCTGGTTCAGGTTGACCATGTTGCGGCCGACCGTGAAGCCTTCGCCGGCCAGGATGTCGGCCACGTCACGCGCGGCGACCGAGCCGTAGAGCTGGCCGGTTTCGCCGGCGGCGCGAACGACGATGAAGGTCTTGCCGTCGAGGCCCTCTGCGATCTTGGCGGCTTCGGCCTTGCGCTCGTTGTTGCGGGCTTCGAGCTGGGCGCGCTCGGCCTCGAAACGGGCCTTGTTGGCGGCATTGGCACGCAGCGCCTTGCCCTGCGGCAGCAGGAAGTTGCGGGCGTAGCCGTCCTTGACCTTCACGGTCTCGCCCATGTGGCCGAGCTTGGTGATGCGTTCGAGCAGGATGACGTCCATTGTCGTGTTCCTTTCGTTGATACTTGGATTCAGGGAAGGGGAGGCGGACCGCCGGCGTCGGACATGCCGGCCGGCCTGCGCGTGTCGGTCAGTCCTGCAAGCGCGAAGATGAACAGGACCGGAATGAAGAAGAGTGCGGCCAGATAGGCAGCGCCAAGCGCCGCCGGGCGCCAGGGCTTGCCCATGGACCGGTCGTGCAGCATGGCGAAACCGGCCAGCATGAAACCCGCGGCCATGGCCCCGGAGACGGCAGCGCCGACATGGCCAAGGGGGCCGGAAACGATCGTCAGCAGCATGGCGCCGGCGAAGACGGGCAAGGCCGTGCGCGGCATGCGCAGCGAAAGCGGCCAGATGTCGTCCGGCCGCCGCGATTGCCCGGCCCGTTTCGCAAAGGCCATCGCGGTGTAGAAATTGGCGACGAGAACACAGACCCAGACCCAGGGAAGCTGTGCCGGAACCAGTGTTGCCAGCATGGCCACGATCTGGCCGCGCTGCTCCTCGCCAAGCTGAAGCTGCGGATCGGCCTGCCGCATGGCCTCGATCAGGCGCGCGGCAAGTTCCGCGACGAAGGCGTCGCCATAGCCATGCACGATGCCGGTGACGATGAAACCGGCGGCAACGGCAAGGCCGGTATAGAACAGGATGTCGGCCAGCGGGAACCAGACGAGTTTTCCGGCGGGGCCGCCCACTTCCTCTGCCGGCCGGGCCAGGTTGGCCAATTGCGCCGCCAGCATGGACGGAAAGACGATGACCGCGGCCACGACGACGGCGCCCAGTGTTCCGGCGACGGCGGCGACAACGCCGATGGTGGTGACGGCGGCGGCAAAGCCGGACGCGGCACCGAAGCCGAGCGTGGCCAGCATCAGCGGCAGGGGAGAAAGCATGAACAGGAAGGCCATGCCTCCGCTCATCGCGGCCGAGAGCGCGGCTGCGGCAAGGCCGGCAAGGACGCCGGCGCCAATGGCGATGGTCTGCTTCTTCGTCATGGTCGCTGTCCTGCTCTCTTCAAGCAGTTAGGGGAGCATGTCCCCAACCCGGTCTTGAGCGTGGCGTCCGCGCGCCGTTCACGCGGGGCCTTGTGAAGGCCCGGCGGCCGGAGCCGCCGGGCCAGAACGGTCTGCTTACTGCACCACGTAGGGCAGCAGGCCGAGGAAGCGGGCGCGCTTGATCGCACGGGCGAGTTCACGCTGCTTCTTCTGGCTGACGGCCGTGATGCGGGACGGCACGATCTTGCCGCGCTCGGAAATGTAGCGCTGCAGGAGCTTGATGTCCTTGTAGTCGATCTTCGGCGCGTTGGCGCCGGAGAACGGGCAGGTCTTGCGGCGACGGTGGAACGGACGCCGGGTCGGGATCTGGTTGATGTCGACCATGGTCGCTTCTCCTTAATTGTCGCGGCGCGGGCCGCGGTCGCCACGGTCGCCACGATCACCGCGGTCGCCACGATCACCGCGCGGGCCGCGGTCGCCACGATCACCGCGCGGGCCGCGCTCGTCGCGGCGCGTCATCATGGCGGATGCGCCTTCTTCATGTTCCTCGACGCGCACCGTCATGTAGCGCAGCACGTCTTCGGACAGGCGCTGCATGCGCTCGATCTCGTTGATGGCGGCAGCCGGGGCGTCGATGTTGATGAGCGTGTAGTACGCCTTGCGGTTCTTGTTGATCCGGTAGGCGAGGGACTTCAGTCCCCAGTTCTCGACCTTGCCGAAAGAACCGCCAGCCTGCTCGACGATACCCTTGTACTGTTCCACAAGGGCATCGACCTGCTGCTGGGAGAGGTCCTGACGGGCAAGGAAGACATGTTCGTAAAGAGCCATTTTCTCTTGCCTTTCTTCCGTTTCGTCTGCCGTTCACGGCGGCTAAGCCTCTGCGACTTTCCAGGAAACATCCGCGTTTGGCGGAGAAGAAAGGCGCTTGGGTGCGGTCGAGAGCGGAGACGGGAAGGGAGGCCGAAGACCTTTTGGCTTCTGCTTTGCCCGGAACACGGACAAAACCCTCCGTTCAACCCCCGGCCATGACCGGCAGAACGGCGCGCTTATACAGGTTTTTCGGCCCGTGGCAAGTCCGTTCGTCCGGTCGGCTCCGGTCAATTGTTGTCCGGGTGGGTTTCCGCCTGCCAGGCAAGGCGCCCGGCGGCAATGGTGGCGGCTGTTGCGGCAATGGCGAATATCCCGCCGGCAACGAGCGTGGCAACCGCTCCCAGATGCAGGAGGCCGCCGACGGCCCATGCTGAAAGAAATGCCGCCGCATAGGCTTCGGTGGCGATGAAAAGTGTCGTTCCGGCCACGCCGGCGATCACGGCTGCGTTGACGACGCGCCGCACGGGAACGGCCGGCGCGTCGGGGAGGGTCTGTGTCTTGTTCATGGAATCTGTTCCGGTCGCTTCCGCCATGGAGCGCAAGCATGAATCGACACGCCCGGATTGCGGCGAAAATGTGGCGGAACCGGCATGGCCGCTGTCCGCGCGCGGTTTTCCTGTCGGAGCCGTGAGAGCCCCGCCCGCTTGACTTTCGCGGTCCACCTGCGCAACGAGGGCGGGATACAGGTGCCAGCATTCATCAGGGAGCGGTTTATCATGGCCATTGCATTCACTTTTCCAGGCCAGGGCAGCCAGTCGGTCGGCATGGGCAAGGAACTGGCCGAGGCGTTTCCGGAGGCACGCGCCGTGTTTGCCGAGGTCGATGACGCGCTGGGCGAAAAACTTTCGGCGCTCATGTGGGAAGGGCCGGAAGAGACGCTGACGCTGACCGCGAATGCGCAACCGGCGCTGATGGCCGTTTCGATGGCGGTCATGCGGGTCATGGAATCGCGCGGCTTTTCGTTGGCGGGAAGCGCGGCCTGCGTGGCCGGACACTCGCTTGGCGAATATTCCGCGCTTTGCGCCGCCGGCATGTTCACCATTGCCGACACGGCCCGCCTGCTGCGCATCCGCGGCAATGCCATGCAGGCTGCTGTGCCTGCGGGCGAAGGTGCCATGGCGGCTGTCATCGGCCTGGAAGAGCCCGATGTCGCTGCCGTCTGCCAGGAAGCGTCGGCCATCGGCCCCTGCCAGATCGCCAATGACAATGGCGGCGGCCAGATCGTCATTTCGGGCGCGAAACCGGCCGTTGAGAAGGCGGCCGCGCTGGCCGGCGAAAAGGGGGCGAAGCGCGCCATCATGCTTCCCGTTTCGGCGCCCTTCCATTCCTCCATGATGACGCCGGCGGCCGATGCCATGCGGGAAGCCCTGGCAACGGTGGAGAAGAAGGCGCCGGTCGTGCCCGTCATTGCCAATGTCACGGTTTCGCCGCTGACCGATCCGCAAGAGATCGCCGGGCGGCTTGTGGAGCAGGTGACGGGCCGGGTGCGCTGGCGCGAGACCGTGCAGTGGTTTGCAGCCAATAACATCGGCACCGCCTATGAGATCGGCTCCGGCAAGGTGCTGACCGGCCTGGCGCGGCGCATCGACAAGTCCGTGTCCGGCATTGCCGTCAACACGCCGGCCGACATCGAGACCGCGCTCGCCGCGCTGGCCTGACCGCCGCCGGCCAAGCCCGAACCGCGAAAGGAATTGCAACATGATCGACCTGACTGGCCGCAAGGCATTGGTGACGGGCGCGACTGGCGGCATCGGCGAATCGATTGCCCGCCAGCTTCACGCCCTTGGCGCAACCGTGGGGCTGCATGGCACCCGTGTCGAGAAACTGGAAAGCCTGGCCGCCGATCTCGGCGATCGTGTCGTTCTGTTGCCCGCCAACCTGTCTGACCGCGATGCGGTGAAGGAACTGGGCCGGAAGGCGGAGGCCGAACTGGAGGGCGTGGACATCCTCGTCAACAATGCCGGCATCACCCGCGACGGCCTGTTCGTGCGCATGTCGGATGCCGACTGGGATGCCGTCATGGAAGTCAACCTCACCGCTGTCTTTCGCCTGACCCGCGAACTGACCCACCCGATGATGCGCCGCCGCTTCGGGCGCATCGTCAACATCACCTCGGTCGTCGGCGTCACGGGCAATCCCGGACAGGCCAACTACTGCGCCTCCAAGGCCGGCATGATCGGCTTCTCCAAGTCGCTCGCCCAGGAGATTGCCAGCCGCAACGTCACGGTCAATTGCGTCGCGCCCGGATTCATCGAATCCGACATGACCGAAAAGCTGAATGAAAAGCAGAAGGATGCCATCATGGGCGCGATTCCGATGAAGCGGATGGGCAGGGGCGACGAGATCGCGTCCGCTGTCGCCTGGCTGGCTTCCGATGGCGCCGCCTATGTCACCGGACAGACCATTCACGTCAATGGCGGCATGGCGATGATCTGAAAACGGCTGATTTGCTGGCCGGGCGGCCCGGTCAAGCCCCGAAGTTTTGGGTATTTCCCGCCGCCCCGCCATCTTTCAGCTTGATTACCGGCAGGCCTGCCGTTAACGAAGGCGCACCTTTTTCAAACCAAGTCGAGGGTTCCGACATGAGCGATATCGCAGACCGCGTCAAGAAAATCGTCGTTGAGCATCTGGGTGTGGATGCCGACAAGGTCAACGAAGGCGCGTCCTTCATCGACGACCTGGGCGCTGACAGCCTGGACACTGTCGAGCTCGTGATGGCCTTCGAGGAAGAGTTCGGCGTGGAAATCCCTGACGATGCCGCCGAGACCATCCTGACTGTCGGCGACGCCGTGAAATATATCGAGAAGGCTTCGGCCTGATTGCTGTTGCCGGGGCGGCCGCATCCGGCCGCCCGCGCAGCGCCTGCTTTCCCGTTTCAGCGCTGAACCCATGGAGAGTCTCGCATGCGGCGAGTCGTAGTCACCGGTATCGGCCTCCTTTCGCCCTTCGGCATGGGGGCGGAGCACACGTGGAAGCAGATCCTGGCCGGCAAGTCCGCCTGCCGGAAGATCGACGCGTTCGAGACCGATGATCTGGCCTGCCGGATCGCCCATATCGTGCCGCGTGGCGATGGGTCCGACAACACGTTCAACCCTGACCGTTTCCTTGAACCGAAGGAACAGCGCAAGGTCGGCGCGTTCATTCTCTACGGGATCGCCGCCGCTGAAGAGGCCATTGCCGATTCGGGCTGGAAGGCGGCGACGTATGAGCAGCAGTGTGCCACGGGCGTCCTGATCGGGTCCGGCATCGGCGGTGTCGACGGCATAGCCGAAAGCACGCTGACGCTCGACCAGCGCGGCCCGCGCCGCATTTCCCCCTTCTTCATTCCGGGCAACATCATCAACCTGATTTCGGGTCAGGTTTCCATCCGGCACGGTTTCAAGGGCCCGAATCATGCGGTCGTGACCGCCTGCTCGACCGGTGCCCATGCCATTGGCGACGCGGCCCGCCTGATCATGCTGGGCGATGCCGATGTCATGGTGGCCGGCGGTGCGGAAGCGCCGATCACCCGCCTCTCGATGGCCGGTTTTGCTGCCTGCAAGGCGTTGTCCACCAAGCGCAACGACGATCCGCAACGCGCCTCGCGTCCCTATGATGCGGACCGCGACGGTTTCGTCATGGGTGAGGGCGCCGGCGTCGTCGTCCTGGAGGAACTGGAACATGCCAGGGCACGTGGTGCCCGGATTTATGGCGAGGTCGTCGGCTACGGCCTGACCGGTGATGCCTATCACATCACCGCGCCTGCCGAGGACGGCGATGGCGCCTATCGCTGCATGCAGGCGGCCATGAAGCGCGCCAATATCGCGCCGGCCGATATCGACTACATCAATGCCCATGGAACCTCCACCATGGCCGACGTGATCGAACTCGGCGCTGTCGAACGCGTGCTCGGCAATGCGGCGTCGAAGGTGTCGATGTCCTCGACGAAATCGTCGATCGGCCATCTGCTTGGCGCGGCCGGGGCGGCCGAGGCGATTTTCTCGCTGCTTGCCATCCGCGACAATATCGCCCCGCCGACGATCAACCTCGAAACGCCATCGGTGGAAACGGCCATCGATCTGGTGCCGAACACGGCGCGCGAGCGCCAGATCGATGTCGCACTGTCCAACTCCTTCGGCTTTGGCGGCACCAACGCGTCGCTGGTGTTCCGACGCTGCGACGGCTGATGGCGAACCGCCTTTTCGCCATATTGGCTGCCGAAAAGGCCGTTTCGAAAGAAAATGAGTCAGGCATGATGGCGCAAGGACGATGAACGATACGCCGCAAAACCGGTTTGGCCGCAACGGGGGCAGAAGCGAAAACGGCCCGATCGTACCCAAGTCTCCCAGCCAGGCGTTTCGTCCCGAGCAGGGAACGCCGCCGCCCCGCCGCTCGCGAGCGGCCCGCAACCAGTTTGTCATCTTCCTCAATTTCGTCCTTTCGACCGTCATTCTCGCGGTCATTGCCATTGGCATCGCGCTCTGGTTCGGGCGTGAGGAATTTGTCGCCCCCGGCCCGGCGGCAACCGCAACCACCTTCACCGTCCCCCGGGCCGCCGGGACGAGCCAGATCGCAGCCCAGCTCGCCCGCCGCAACCTGATCACCGATGAACGCATCTTCTCGCTGGGGGTCCGGGCCTTCGGCAATGACGGCACGCTGAAGGCGGGCGAATATGAGATCAAGGCCGGCGCCTCCATGAAGGACATCATGGAATTGCTCAAGAGCGGCCGCTCCATCCTCTATTCGCTGACCGTGCCCGAGGGCTTCACGGTCGCACAGGTGATGAAGCGCATCGAGCAGAACGAGGTGCTGACCGGTGACATGCCCGCCGAAATGCCGCCGGAAGGCAGCCTGATTGCCGACACGCAGAAGTTCGAGCGCGGCACCGCCCGCAAGGATCTTGTCGAGCGCATGCGCAAGGCGCAGGAGCAATTGGTCCAGCGCATCTGGGAGCGCCGCGATCCCGACATTCCGGTCACCGATATCAATGAATTCGTCACGCTGGCTTCCATCGTGGAAAAGGAAACCGGTGTCGCGGACGAGCGCCCGCGTGTTGCCGCCGTTTTCATCAACCGTCTGCGCAAGGGCATGCGCCTGCAATCGGATCCGACAATCATCTACGGCTTGTTCGGCGGTGAGGGAAAGCCGTCGGACCGGCCGATCTATCGGTCGGATATCGAGAAGCCGACGCCCTACAACACCTATGTGATCGACGGTTTGCCGCCCGCGCCCATCGCCATTCCCGGCCGTGCCTCGCTGGAGGCCGTGGCCAATCCGTCGACCACCGACGAACTCTTTTTCGTCGCCGATGGCACCGGCGGCCACGTCTTTGCCCGCACACTGGACGAACACAATGAGAATGTCCGCCGCTGGCGCGAGGTCGAGCGGCAACGCGAAGCGGAAGCGAACAAGGCGGCCAGCGAGGCGGCGGGTGGTGAAGAAACGGCTCAGTAACGAGCCGGATGAGCGGGGGAGGCGGGCAATGGCATTGCAGAGCATGACGGGCTTCGCCCGCGCGGAAAGGGAGGCACCGGATGCGTCCTTCTCCTGGGAACTGAAATCCGTCAACGGCAAGGGGCTGGAAATCCGCTTGCGTCTGCCGCAGGGCATGGAGCGGATCGAGCAAGCCGTTCGCGCGGCCATCCAGCGCCGGTTTGCCCGTGGAAACATCCATGCAACTTTATCAGTCACCCGCACCGCGGGCCAGGGCGCTCCGGCCGTCAATCGTGAATTCCTGCATGAAGTTGCGCTGCTTGCGCAGCAATTGAGCAAGGAATACGGTTTCCGGCCCGCCTCCGCCGATGGCATCCTGGCGCTGCGCGGCGTCCTGGAGCAGGGCGAGACGGAGCAGGCGCCTGAGCAGCGGGAGGCTTTTGACGCCGAGCTTCTCTCGGCTCTGGATGCTGCGCTTGACGACCTCGCCGCGATGCGCGCCCAGGAGGGCAAGGCCCTGTCCGCGTTCCTGCTGCTGCAGATCGACGAGATCGAGGTGCTCACGCTTCGCGCCGAGGCCGATCCGTCGCGCCAGGCCGACGAGATCGCCAGGCGGTTGGCCCAGCAGGTTGACCTGCTCATGGCCTCCGGCAAGCAATTCGATGCAGACCGCCTTCACGCGGAAGCCGCGCTCCTGGCGGCCAAGGCCGATATTCGCGAGGAACTGGATCGTCTGAAAACGCATGTCGCCTCCGCGCGCGATCTCATCGCATCGGGCGGCAGGGCAGGCCGCAAGCTTGATTTCCTGGCACAGGAATTCAACCGCGAGGCCAATACCCTGTGTTCGAAGTCCAATGCCGCCGCCGTCACCGCGATCGGCTTGCAGATGAAGGTGGCCGTGGACCAGTTCCGCGAGCAGGTCCAGAACATTGAATGAGGAGCCGGCCATGCCGACCACGCTGACAAAGGCGTCCGTTCTTCCCTCGGCAGCGATCCGGCGCCGCGGACTCATGCTCGTCCTCTCGTCTCCCTCCGGTGCCGGCAAGTCCACCATTGCCCGCAACCTTCTGGAGAACGACAAGCAGCTTGAACTCTCGGTCTCGGTGACCACGCGTTCGCGGCGCCCGTCCGAGATCGACGGCGTCCACTATCATTTCACCAACCAGCGCGATTTCGAACGCATGCGCGACACCGACGCGCTTGTCGAATGGGCCGAGGTGCATGGCAATTTCTACGGAACGCCACGCGAGGCTGCCGAGAACGCGCTCGCCGAAGGCCGTGACATGCTTTTCGACATCGACTGGCAGGGCGCCCAGCAGATGAAGGAGAAGATGCGCGCCGACATCGTTTCCATCTTCATTCTTCCGCCGTCCATGGCGGAGTTGAAGGCCCGGCTCAAACGGCGGGCCGAGGACGCCGAAGAGATAATCGAGCGGCGGCTGGCCAATGCCCGCGCCGAGATCGAGCATTGGCGCGAATATGATTATGTCGTGGTCAATGACGATCTCGACCGGGCCTTTGGCGCTGTGCGCGCCATCGTTTCCGCCGAGCGCTTGCGCCGTGACCGCCGCCCGGGCCTGTTTGACTTCGTCAGCGGCCTGCTCGACGAGCAACTGGCCTGAAAGACGGGCGAAGTTCGTTCAGGTCAGGTTCGCCAGGCGTACGAACTCACCGATGTCCAGTGTCTCTGCCCGCCGTGTCGGGTCGATCCCGGCCTCGGCGAGCAGCGCCTCTCCGCCAAGCGGCTTCAGGCTCTGACGCAGCATCTTGCGCCGTTGGCCGAAGGCGGCCATCGTCACCCGTTCCAGTTTCGCCAATGCGCATGGCGCGGGAGCGGCTCGCGGCACGAGATGAACAACGGCGGAACTCACCTTCGGCGGCGGTGAAAAGGCTTGCGGCGGCAATTCGAAGGCGATGCGCGCTTCCGAACGCCAACCCGCCAGCACGCCGAGACGCCCATAGGCTGGCGTGCCCGGCGCAGCCACGATGCGCTGCGCCACTTCCTTCTGGAACATCAGCGTGAGCGATGTGTAGAAGGGCGGCCAGGGATCCGCGGTCAGCCAGCCCGTCAGCAGTTCCGTGCCGATATTGTAGGGCAGGTTGGCGACGATGCGTGTGTCGCCATGGCCCTCGGCAAGTCCTGCGAAATCGGTTTCCAGCGCATCGCCTGAAATGATCTCCAGCCGGCCGTCGTGATGGGCGGCGATCTGCTCCAGCGCGGGCAGGCAGCGTTCGTCCCGTTCCACGGCAATGACGCGCCGGGCGCCCGCGTGCAGCAGCGCCCGCGTCAGGCCGCCCGGACCCGGCCCCACCTCGATGACGGTGACACCTTCGAGCGGACCGGCGATCCGGGCAATCTTGGCGGTGATGTTCAGGTCCAGAAGGAAATTCTGGCCAAGCGATTTCCTTGCCGCAAGCCCATGGGCAGCAATCACGTCGCGCAGCGGCGGCAGCCCGTCCATGCTCACGCTGTCCTGGCGGCTCATGCGTCTGCGCCTTCATGTGCAGCCATCGCGGCTGCCATCCGGAGGGCGGCGATGAAGCTGTCCGGCTGTGCAATGCCCTTGCCTGCAATGTCGAAAGCCGTGCCATGATCGGGCGAAGTGCGGATGAAGGGCAGGCCGAGCGTGACATTGACGGCATCGTCGAAGCCGAGCGCCTTGGCCGGAATCAGGGCCTGGTCGTGATACATGCATATGGCCACATCGTAGCGCGAACGCGCCCGGTCGTGGAACATGGTGTCTGCCGGCAACGGACCGGCAATGTCATGACCCTCGGTCCGCAACCTGTCGAGAACGGGACCGATCACCTCGATCTCCTCACGGCCAAGGCTGCCGCCTTCGCCGGCATGCGGGTTCAGCCCGGCAACGGCGAGCCGCGGGCGCGCAAGCCCGAACCGCCGGCGCATGTCCGCAGCCGTGATCCGTATGGTCTCTTCCAGAAGATCGGGCGTGAGAGCAGCGGCAACGTCGCATAGCGGAATGTGAATGGTCACCGGCACCGTGCGCAGCTTCGGGCCGGCAAGCATCATCACCGGACGGACGGGAAGGCCGGTCGCGTCCGCCGAAAGGTGTGCCAGATATTCGGTGTGGCCGGGAAAGGCGAAACCGGCCTCGTAAAGCGGCCTCTTCGCAATCGGCAATGTGACAACGGCCGACGCCCGCCCATCCATCGTATCGGCCACCGCCCGTTCGATGGCGCCCGTGATCGCACCGGCATGGGCCGGATCGGGTACGCCGGCCTTGACCTCGTGCCCGCATGGCAGGCTGATGACCGGCAGCGCTTCGGCAAAGGCGTCGCACGCCTGCTCGGGACCGCTGATTTCCCGGATCGGCACGGAACATCCCGTGGCGATGGCCCGCGCCGCCAGAACCGTGCTGTCCGCGATGACATAGAAGGGCGGCAGCGCCGCTTCCGTTCGAATGCTCCATGCCCGGGCTGCGATCTCCGGGCCGATACCTGCGGGATCCCCGCCAGAAACAGAAAGCGGCTTCAAGGGATTATCGCTTGATGATCCGGGCCCGCTCGCGCAGTTCCTTCATGTACTTGTCGCTCAGCTTCTTGGCCTGCTCGTCCAGATCGCCCTCGTTGGTGAAGACCATCTGGGCAACGCGATCGTCGGAAACCAGTTTTGCACGGCAGATCGCGATGAATTCCGCGCCGCGATCCGTCACGCGGACCTTTGTGGCCTGGCCTTCATTGATCGCCTTGATGAGCGGCGCCCAGTCCGGCGGAAGTTCAGGCTCCAGCACGCGGCCGAGGTCGCGTACGGTCACGTCGAGCAACCCCTTGGCCTGGTCGTGTGTCTTGTCGCAGCCGGCAAAGCGCGTCCGCATGTTCTCCGCCTCGCGTTTGCGGGTGTTCAGCTTCGCGCTGCGCTCGGCGGCGGGGACGACGAAGATCACCTGCTGGAGAATGTATTCCGTGGCCGTCGGCTTGTCGCCGCCCTGGTTGAGCATGCGCTGGACCACATCCTGCTCGCTCATCCGCCCCTCGGCGCGAAAACGCGCCCGCAGCAGCGCCTGCCAGCCCATCTGGACGCGAATGAATTCCTTGAAATGCGCGGTCGTCACGCCGGATTGCGTCAGCACGCCTGAAAGCTGCTTGGGCGAAAGCTTGTTCTGCTTGGCGAAATTGGCGAAATTGGCGTCCACGGCGGATTTCGGGATGTTCACGTTAAGACGCTGCATCTCCACCGACCGCAGGGCCTGTTCCACCATGTCGTCGGCCGCCTGGCTGTTGATGTTGCCGCCACGTCGCTGGAGCCGCAGAAAGGCTGCCCGCCGCGCGATGTCATAGCTGGTGACCGGCAGGTTGTTGACCACGTAGCGTATTTCCGACGCCTGTGCCTGATTTGCAGCGGGACCGCCGCCGGCAAGTGGCGACAGCGCCATCGCGGTGGCGAGCGCGCCGGCAGTCAGGAATGTCTTCATGCGCAGGGTCATGCTGGCTCCGTTGAACTGGCGTTTTGGTCTCAGGACAGTCGGGTGCCCATTTTATGCGGCGAAAGCATGACGTCAAACGACGATCACTGCGAGTCCAGGTTCTCCCGCGATCCGAAATCGCCCAATGTACGGAAGGCGAGGCGGAAGCCCACCGAGCGGACCGGGTCGGCGGTCGGCACGCGCGGATTGCGGCTTTCGCTGAAGTTCAGCCCGAATGTGAAGCACTCGTCATCGTAGAGGAAGCCGACGCGCTTGCCCGAAATCATCTCATAGTTGAGATTGTAGGTCACGCCGCCATAAACCTTCCAGTCGCTGGCGAAGTTCAGGCTGGCATCCGCCGCGATTTCCGCGCGCCGTCCGGGGAAGGAATAGGTCGGCTGCGGTGCGATCTCGGTATAGCGAACGAGAAGGGAGCCGCGCGCATTGACGACGCCGGCCCGCGTCTCGAAGCGCTGCATGCTGAACGTGTCCTTGTCGAACCGCGCGGAAACCGAGGCGGCAAGGCCGTTCGGGCTGGCCACGCCGAACATGCCGACATAATCGGAACGGTCGGTCTCCAGGCCCGATTCGGCGCCGACGGCCACGAAGTCGGGCTGCGCATAGGGATTTTCGCCGGCCAGATGGAAGGACTGGCCGAACAGTCCGTTGGCCGACCAGCCATTGGCGAAACTGCCGGAATAGCGGACGCCGAGGTTGGCGCGCGTCCCGCCCTCGATCCGGTCCCAGCCGGCGAACTTGTCGCGCTGGAACAGGTTGGACGCATCGAAGACGAGGCTCTGTGCATCTTCGTTGGGCAGGCCGAGCGCGGTCTGATACGGCGCGTCGGGCCGCACGAAAATCTGCGCTGTCGGCTCGAACACATGCGTGGCGGACGTGGTGGAGAACAGGATCGGCCAGCGCAATTCAAGCCCGGCCGTCGCCATGTAGCGGAACCAGGCATTGCGGGTGTTCACCGCCACGCCGTTATTGGCGGCCATGAAACCGATAGCTGCATTGGTGGCCTGATTGTAGTCGGTGAACACGCCATCGCCGCGCAGGCCCAGCATCGGGGTGATGATGAGGCCGTTCTCGGTAATGTAGTTGCGCTTCCATTCCAGTTCGGCGGAGATGCGCTGGCTGGTGCCGGCCAGGCCTGGAATCGTTGCAATTCCGTTTGTAAGGGCGCTTGGTCCCGCCAGGATTTCGCTTTCCAGCAGGTTGTTGCCGGTATGGGTGACATCGCGATAGATGCTCTGCGCATTCACGTCGAGCGACAGTTCGCCACCCGCCACCGGTTCGTCGAAGGTCCTCGAATAGTCGAAGGAGGGCAGGGCCCATGCCTGCCGTTCGTCCCTGGCGCCCCTGCTGCCCTTCAGCGCATTCTCCTGCACGTCGAATTTCATGAAGCGCAGGTCGAGGAAATTGCGGTCGTGGAGGCCGGTCAGGTAGATTTCCGAGCGGCGCACGCTGTCGTCAAAGCCGTCGATCCCGTAGACGCGGGAGAAATTCTTGTCGGTCTGGTAGAGCAGGTCCCAGCCGAAAAGCCAGCGCGGATTGAGGCGGAACTCGCCCTTGGTGCCCACCATGTAGCGCTCGCGCACCGACGCGCTGACCGCGTCATTGTCGAATGCGCCGGGAGACCGCTGGCGGATGCCGGCCCCCTTGATGAAAAACGCGCCGTTGTTGAACTGCTTGCGGAACTCCACTTCGCCCATGAACCCCTGGCGCGTGTAATAGGTCGGCGTCAGAAGCAGGTCATGGGTCGGTGCCAAGGCGATATTGAAGGGTGTGCCGACACCCCAGCCGAGCGCCGAATTGTTCGAGATTCGCGGAAACAGGAAGCCGGTCTTCCGCTTGATCGTCGGGTCCGCCATGGAGAAGCTGGGCAGGTAGGCGATCGGCATGCCGAAGAATTCGAAACTGGCATCCCTGAACCGGACAACCCGCTCCTTGCCGTCCCAGATGATCCGGCGTGCCTTGATCTGCCAGATCGGGGCCTTGTCCGGATTGTCCTGGCAGGGCTCGCAGGCCGTGTAGACGCCATTGTTGAATGTGGTGACGTTCCCGCCCTCGCGGGTGGCGCTTTCGGCCGCGAAACGGGTATTGTCCGTCGTTTCCACGCGCAGCGCATTGACGAAGCCGTCGCCAAGATCGTCGGTGATGTCGATTTCGTCGGCATAGATGCGATTGCCGTCGCGCTCGATGATCTCGACATTGCCGGAAGCCATCACCCTGCGGTTGGCCTGGTCGTAGCTGACCTGTTCGGCTACCACCTTGTATCCGTCATAGTCGATCTGGACATTGCCGCGCGCCGTTACCGTGCCGCGGTCATTGTCATAGACCAGCGTGTCGGCTTCCATGAGCATCTGCGCGTTGGGGTCGGTGCTGCCGGCCAGCGAGCGCACATCCTGCGCCAGGACGGGGGAGAAACCCGATGGCAGGGCGGCTGCGAGAAGCGCCAGGGCGCTGACGCCCGCCAGCCGCGCCGTCCGGACCGTGGAGTGTCCTGTCCCCCGAAAACGCACCACCTTATCCGTCCTCCCGATGCAGTAGAAAGCTGATCCCGATGAAGGCTGCAATCACGACGGGCGACCATGCTGCGATGACGGGAGGCACGAAACCGGAACTTCCAAACGCCTTGACCAGAACCGAAGCGACATAAAGCAGAAAACCCGCGGCAATGCCACCCACGATCATCGCGCCCGATTGCCCGAAACGGACGAAGCGCAATGACACCGTTGCCGCGATGAGGGTCATCGCCACAAGCAGTGCAGGCAGAGCAATAAGCGATTGGAATTGCATGCGCAACGGGTAAGCCGGATATCCGAAGGCTTGTGCGACTTCAATTTTTGCGGGCAGTGCGAAAAAGGGCACAGAATCCGGCTCCGCCAGCCGCTGGCTCACCAGTTCGGGCCGCAGGTTCGTGGCTACGCGCGCCTGCTGCACCTGTTCCGGCTGCGCGCCGAGTCGCGTCTCGCGCACATTCACCAGTTGCCAGAAACCGTCCTTGAGGATCGCGCGCTCGGCATCCTGGCGCCGTTCGATGGCGCCGTCCCTGCCGATGTGGATGAAGACCGGGCTGGCCAGCACGGTGCCGTCACGCAACACCGCCTTGGCACCGATGATCGTTTCCCCGTCTTCCGTCTTCTGGCGCAGCCACGGTACGCTTGTGGCGATGCTGGTGTTGGAGGCCCGTGCGCGCCAGTCGGCCTCGATGGCATTGGCTTCCTCGAAGCCGCGCGCCGACAGCGGATTGAGAACCGTGACGGCCAGTGCCCCGAAGGCGAACGCGCCCAGGCAGATCGGCGCCAGGAACTGCCAGGCGGAAACGCCCGAGGCGCGCGCCACGACCAGTTCGTGCCGGCGGTTGAGCGAGATCAGCGTCGCCATGCCGGAAAACAGCGCGATGAAGGGTACGATCTGCTGCATCAGGAACGGGATCCGCATGGCAGAGATGAACAGCGCGCCCGCCATCGTGTATTTGGGCAGGTTGGAGGTGCGCGAGGAGAATTCCGTGAAATCGATCAGGAAGGCCAGCGCGAAAATCCCGGTGAAGAACCAGGCGGTGATCACGGCATAACGGCGCAGGAAGTACCGCCCAAGCGTCCATCCGGGATAGGGCACGATCATGCCGCGGCCCCCCGGATGCCAAGCCAGGCCTGAAGCCTTGCCGGCAGCAGGCGGGCGGCGCGGTTTCGCCACGAATCGGCCAGCGCCTGCATCCGTTCAGCCTGATGCGCGGGCAGTTCCAGTGTCCGCGACGTGGCGAACAGCCATGCCGTCAGCGCAATCGCGGCGATGGGAATCACGTAGAGCGCGAAAGCGAAAACCACGGTCTCGTCGGCCTTGCCGAAGCTGAAATAGCTCATCCAGCGCACCAGCAGCACGGTGCCGATCGTCGATATCATCGGGTGCAGGCGCGCCTCGCGATGCGAACGCGCATTGCCGGCAATGGAGAGCGCGATCAGCCCGAAAACCAGCGGGTTGAGCCAGGTCGTCAGCCTTGAATGGATCTCGGCCACGAACAGTCCGGGCATCGATTTCAGATAGGTATCGTCGGGATCCGGGTTGAGCAGATAGGTCAGAGGACGGTCCTTCGGCCACAGGTTCACCTTGCCGGTGGAGGGCGTGAACTCCGCCAGGTCGAAGACATAGGAATTGAACCGGATGATCGAGACGGGCTCGCCCGGCCGGTTGCGGTGGATCTCGCCGTCGCGCATCGCCAGGAAGTTGGCGCCGTCCTTCTCGCCCAGCACCGCCGTCTTTGCGTAATAGGTCAGATCGACGTCCTTGGTGCGCGAATCGGCAACGAAGACGGATCCGAGCTGCCCGTCCGCCCGCCGCTCGCCCACCTGCAGGAACAGGTTGTCGTCGATCCGCCGGAAGGCACCTTCCTGGATCAGCGTGCTGATCAGGCCGGCCCGCGCCTCGGCGATCATTTCGCGCACCGTTTCGCGGGTGATCGGCGCGACGACGTTGTGAACAAGAAAGGTCGCGATGCAGGCTGCGCCTGCCAGCACGAGCACCGGTTTAGCAAGCGTCACGCGGGATGTGCCCGCCGCATTGATTACCACGAGTTCGGAATCGGTGTTCATCGTGGTCAGCGCATGGGCGACGCCGATGGCGACAGCGATCGGCATCACTTCCGGCACGACATTGGGCAGGATGAGCGTCGCCAGTTGAAGGAAGTCCAGCGCCGACTGGCCGGTATCGGTCACCAGGTTGATGCGGTTGAGCACCTGCACTGTCCAGGCGATCGTCAGCGTCGAGATCGTGGCCGCCAGAAAGACCGACGTCATTCGCCGCAGCAGGTATCGTTCGATGATGTTGAGCGTCATCCCGTATCCCTGTCGGCCGATGCGTAAACGCCGGTCCCCTGTCGCATCGCCTGCGAACGGCACCGCTTGCCGCTGTGTCCGACCGTCTCTCTTAATGGGCGAAGCTTGGCTAAAAAAGGGCCAAGAAACGCGGTTAACGAAGAGTTGCACACGCGTCCAGCCTTGCCAATCGCGTCAAAACGCCCAAGATCAGGCGCTTGTCATCCAGATTCCCCGAAAAACCGGAGTTGTCATGTCTTCTCGCCCCTCCATCAAGTTCGCGAAAATGTCTGTTCCCGAGAAGGGGGCCGTCATTCTTCTGGCCGGCGAAGATGCCGCGCTGTCGCAATCGGCGCTCGCCTGCGATCCGGACGGCGTTGCCGCGCGGGCGGCCGGAGATGCCGAATTCAAGGGCAAGCTGGCTGCCTCGCTGGAAATTCTCGCCCCCTCCGGTCCCGGCTTCTCGCGCCTCGCGCTCGTGGGTGCCGGCAAGCCGGACGAGCGCAAGGGCAGTGCCTGGTCGCGTATCGGCGGGGCTGCCATGGGGGCCGCCGGAAAGGCCGGTGAAATCGCCGTGATCGCAGACCTTCCCGATGGCGTCATGGCACCGGAGGCGGTGGCCGAACTGGCCATGGGCATGGTGCTGCGCGCCTACACCTTCGACAAGTACAAGACGAAGAAGGGCGACAAGAAGGACAAGGCCGCGAAAGTGACCGTGCATTGCGCCGATCCTTCGGCCGCGAAGAAGGCGTGGGCCGACGCCGAAGCCCTGGCCGACGGCATGATGCTGGCCCGCGACCTGGTGAACGAGCCGGCCAACATTCTCGGGCCGGAGGAATTCGCCGGCAAGGCGAAGGCGCTGGAAGAACTCGGGGTCGAGGTGGAAATCCTGACCGAGAAGGAGATGAAGAAGCTTGGCATGGGCGCGCTTCTGGGCGTCGCCCAGGGCTCGGTTCGCCCGCCGCGCCTGGCTGTCATGCAGTGGAACGGCGGCAAGTCCAAGGATCAGCCGGTTGCTTTCATCGGCAAGGGCGTGGTGTTTGACACCGGCGGCATCTCCATCAAGCCGGCCGCCGGCATGGAGGACATGAAGGGCGACATGGGTGGTGCGGCCGCCGTCACCGGCCTGATGCATGCCTTGGCGGCGCGCAAGGCCAAGGTGAATGCCATTGGCGTGATCGGCCTTGTGGAAAACATGCCCGACGGCAATGCGCAGCGTCCCGGCGACATCGTCACCTCCATGTCGGGCCAGACCATCGAGGTGCTGAACACCGATGCCGAAGGCCGCCTGGTGCTCTGCGATGCGCTGCATTACGTCAATGACCGCTTCAAGCCGGCCTTCATGATCAACCTTGCCACGCTGACCGGCGCCATCATCGTCGCGCTCGGCCATGACCATGCCGGCTTGTTCTCCAACAATGACGAACTGGCCGAGAGGCTTCATGCCGCGGGCAGGGAGACCGACGAGAAAGTCTGGCGCATGCCCTTGGCGCCGGAATACGACAAGCTGATCGACTCCAAGAACGCCGACATGAAGAATATCGGCGGCCGCTGGGCCGGCTCCATCACCGCCGCCCAGTTCCTGCAACGTTTCGTCGGCGATACGCCCTGGGCGCATCTCGATGTCGCCGGCACGGCCATGGGCTCGCCGTCCAGCGAAATCTCGAAGGGCTGGGCATCCGGTTTCGGCGTGCGCCTGCTCGATCGCCTGGTGCGCGAGCACTACGAGAAATAGGGCTTACGTCCCGTCCTGGCGATGCGTGGCGTCCTGGTGGCGCCGCGCATTGGCCTCGGCGCGTTCAAGCAGGCTGAACAGCAATTGCGTTTCCTGCGCCGTGAAACCGTCGAGAAGGCGCGCGTTCACCTCCTCCCAGAAATCGCGCAAGTGCGTCAGCTTCCCGGCTGCCGGGCCGAGGCGGACATGGATTGCGCGCCGGTCCCCGGCATTGGCTTCCCGGCGCACCAAATCCTTCTGCTCCATCCTGTCCAGAATGCGCGAGATCGCCGGCGCGTTGTTGCCGGTGTAGCGGACAAGATCGCCGACTGACAGCCCGTCGCGGCGCCATAGGGCTGACAGCACCACCCATTGTGCCAGCGTCAGATCGTGCCTGGACAGCATGGCCTGGCACATGGCCGTCGCCGCGCCAGCGGTGAAATTGAGCGCCCGGCCCAGCGAGCGGGGGGCTTGCAAACCATCATTTTCCATGTAATCTGTTTCCATGTAAATATTATGTGGGCTTTGCTTGTATTGTGCAAGCCCTGTGCGCTTGCCATGACACCCTGAAAGGAGCGATGCCATGCACCTGCCGACCCG
Source organism: Brucellaceae bacterium (assembly GCA_020637775.1). Taxonomy (GTDB): domain Bacteria; phylum Pseudomonadota; class Alphaproteobacteria; order Rhizobiales; family Rhizobiaceae; genus Zhengella. Next base: position 44,750 of record JACKJV010000010.1, read on the forward strand.
CTACCACCCCGTACTTGTCGCGCTGCATTGGATCATGGCAGCGATGATTGTCGTCGCGCTTGTCATGGGCGGTGCTGTCCTGGCCGAAACGCCCAACAGCGATCCCGGCAAGATCGACGCGCTGCGCGGGCACATGATCTTCGGACTGTTGCTGCTGCTGCTCGTGCTCGTCCGCCTTGTCGTCCGGCTGCGCACGCCCCGGCCCGGCCACGCCTCCACCGGCAATCCCGTGCTCGACCGCATCGGCGTGTGGACGCACCGCGCCTTCTATGCGCTCATTGTCCTTGTGGCGCTGTCGGGCATCGGCATTTCGGCTCTTGCCGGGCTGCCGGGCATCGTGTTCTTCGCCAATGGCGAGCCGCTGCCGGCGGATTTCTGGGCTTATTCGCCGCGCTATGGCCATGCTGTTCTCACAAAGCTGCTCGGCGTCCTGGTCCTTGCCCACGTGGCGGCAGCGCTTTGGCATCAGTTCGGCCGCAAGGACCGGCTGATGGCGCGCATGTGGTTCGGCAGGAGCGGGCGGTAGCCCTGTCAGAACGCCGTCGGGACATCGGGAAATGCCACCTGCGGCTTCGGCTTGATCTCGCGCAGGTCTTTCGCCAGGTCTTCCACCTGTTCGCTCAGCGTCCGCTCCACGCCAACCGGCTTGTGCGTCTCCAGGCGCGGAACCCTTGTCTTCAGCATGGCATCCGGATCGGGAGCGATCGGCCGGATCGTGCTGCATGTCACGCCCTTGCTTCCCTGTTGCACGCATTGCGCAAGGGCAGGGGAGCCGGGCAGGACGGCTGCAAGCATCAGCGCGGGCAGGGTGGCGATTTTCATGGCGCCAGATATCGTGTGAAAAAACGGCGCGGGCAAGGCAGCGGACAAGCCTGCGCCGTTGCAAGCCGGTGTCCCGCTGTCCCATATAGTCTCCATGGCCGAGGTTCTTTTCTATCACCTGACCGAATCGACGCTCGAGGAGGCGCTGCCCGCCCTTCTGGAGCGCTCGCTGCAACGTGGCTGGAACGTGGTGATCCAGACCGGGACTGAAGAGCGGCGCGACGGGCTGGATCTTCACCTGTGGACCTACAGGGACGAAAGCTTCCTGGCCCATGCGACGGATCGCGCCGAACACGCCGCCGAAAACCCGGTGGTGCTGACATGCGGCGCGAACAACCCGAACGGCGCGACGATTCGCTTTCTTGTCGATGGCGCAACGCCGCCCGATCTTTCCGGCTATGAGCGCGGCGTCTTCATGTTCGATGGCCATGATCCTGACCAGTTGAACCACGCTCGTGCGCAATGGAAGGCACAAAAGGCCGCCGGCCACGACCTGACTTATTGGCAGCAGACGCCGGAACGGCGATGGGTGAAGAAGGCATGAGCTCAGACAGTCCCGACGATTTCCGCAGCCGGCGCGAGGCCATGAAGGCGCGTATCGATCCGCTGGACCGCGATGCCGGCGCAACGGTTTCCGAACGCAAGGCCTTCTTCGATCAGGTCTATGCCATGGCCGGCGGCGACGAAGCGGCCGTGCCATGGGCCGACCTTAAGCCCAAGGACAAGCTGCTGGAGTGGCTGGCAGCCCATCCCGGTAATGGCCGCACCGCCATCGATATCGCCTGCGGTCTGGGCGACAATGCCGAGGCGCTGGCCGCGGCCGGCTATGCCACCACGGCCTTCGACCTTTCGGAGAAGGCGGTGGAATGGGCGAGACGGCGGTTTCCCGGAAGCGCAGTCGATTATCAGACGGCAAACCTGCTGTCGCCGCCGCCTGAATGGATCGCCGGTTTCGACCTTGTCCACGAATGCTACACCATCCAGTCCGTGCCGCCGGCCATGCAGCAGGCATTCTCGCAAGCGGTGGCCGCTCTGGTAAGGCCGGGCGGGCGGTTGCTCGTCTATACGCGCCTGCGTCCGGAAGGCAGCGCCCATGAGGGGCCGCCCTGGCCGCTGATGCCGTCGCAAACCGGAGCCTTCGCCGGGCTCGGCCTTGTCGAGGAGCATCGCGAGCATTTCGACATCCTGCGCCCGGATCGCAGGATCGCGCATGAATTTTCCGTCTGGCACAAGCCGGCCTGAGCGACCGGGGGAAACGTGCATGCTTCGCTTCATCTTTCTTCTGGTCATGCTCGCCGGATTGGGCGCGGCGGTCGGCTATCCCTGGGCCGTGGAAAATTTCTCCGGCACCGAACTGGGCACCATTCGGGTTTACGACCGCGAAACGGGCTTCACGCCGGCGCGCGTGATCGTCTCGCCGGTGGACGCGCCGGTGCGTGTCCTCGTTGATCTGACCGCGCTGCCGCAGCGCATCCTGGCGTCCGACCGCACTGTCATCGACCTGACCATCGCGAGCGCTGGCGGAACGCAACGCACGGAGCGGCTCGACTTCGCCCCGGCTCAGGCCAACCGCGAGGATGCGGGCCTGTCCTCCGAACAGGTCTACCGTGTCTCGGCAGGAACGCTGGAGCCACGCATTACCGACGAATATACCTTCACCTTCGCTCCGGCAGGCAATCAGGCCATCGAAATGAAGACGCTGGACCTTGTCCTGCGCCGCAACGCGCTGGCCTGGGACAAGCGCGTCCAGCCGGCAGGCTTCATCGCCGCCGCGCTGGGCTTCATCGGCTTCGTCCTGGCGTTCAGACGCCGCAAGCGTCCGCCAGTGGAGCCGCAACGGCGCAAATGGGGCAGGGGCTGACGCGGGCGCCCCTGCCGGTCCTGGCGTGGCTGCCATCCGCCCGGCGCGCTCTTGAACCGCCTGTTTGTGATTTGGCGCACAGATGCACGGCCATTTGTGGCATAATACGGGATGCGGAGGGGCAACCACGGAGGTTGCTATGTCACGTCAATCCAGTCTTCACACATCCGGCCGGTTCGCCGCCACCTTGGCCTTGGCGGGTGCAGCGCTGCTTTTTGCCACGGCCGCGTTCGCCCAGGCAAATGCCGGAAATCAGGGTGGGCCGGATACCGGCAACGGGTCCGACAGACGGTCCAACTGCACTGCCGCGCCCTGTCCGACCGCCCAAAGGGAGGCGCCACGGCCGGATTGTTCCTGCGATATCCGGCGCATGAACACGGCCAATGGCGTCGTGCTGGTCCGCGATTGCTATGTGCAGGTCAATGGCCGGATGCAGTATTGCGAGGCCAGGCGGTAGCAATCTGCCAGCCGGAAAAGCCGCGCCCGTGTCTTCGGGCGCGGCACTTTGGCTGCCCTGTTTCCGAGGCACGCTGGTCAGAACGGCATCGGATAGTGCCGGTGGATGGCGTCGATCCGCTCCAGCACGTCCGCGCCAAGCGCCACGTCCTTGGCGGCGATGTTGGTCTTGAGCTGTTCCATCGAGGTTGCGCCGATGATGACCGAAGCCATGAAGGGCTTGGCCAGGCACCAGGCGAGCGCCATCTGCGCGGGGTCGAGGCCACACTCGCGTGCCAGCCCGACATAGGCCTCCATGGCCGGAATGGCATGCGCCTGCCAGCGCCCGCCGAGATTGTCCGTGATCGAGCGGCGCGAGCCGGCCGGAATGGCACCGTCGAGATACTTGCCAGTCAGGATGCCGGCAGCCAGCGGGGAGTAGGTCAGCAGGCCCACATCCTCGTGGTGCGAAAGCTCGGCCCAGTCGGTGTCGAAAAGGCGGCACATCAGGTTGTACTCGTTCTGCACCGAAGCCACGCGCGGTCCGCCGCTGCGCTCCGCGATCTCCAGCATCTTCGCCACGCCCCAGACCGTGTCATTGGAAACGCCAAGCGCGCGGATCTTGCCTTCCTTGACCAATGCGTCTGCCGTGGCCACGGTCTCTTCAAGGTCGGCCTGCGCCTGCGCCTTGTCCTGCTTCCAGGGCGCGTAGGCCCAGTTCTGCCGGAAATGATAGGAGCCGCGATTGGGCCAGTGAATCTGGTAGAGGTCGATATGATCCGTCCCGAGCCGCTTCAGGCTGTTTTCCACCGCCTCGCGAATGGTCAGGGCATTGGCGGGCGCACCATCGCGCACCGTCTTGTTGCCCTTGCCGACGATCTTGGTGGCGATGACGATGTCGTCACGCCGCCCGCGCGCCTTCAGCCATGAGCCGATGATCTCCTCGGTTCGTCCCGCCGTCTCGGCGCGGATCGGGTTGGTCGGGTACATTTCCGCGGTGTCGAAGAAGTTGATGCCCTGTTCGACGGCATGATCCATTTGTGCATGGCCGTCCGCTTCGCTGTTCTGCTCGCCCCAGGTCATGGTGCCGAGGCAGATTTCGGAAATGGCGATGCCGGTCCGGCCGAGCGGATTCATTTTCATCGGTTCTGTATCCTGATCGTGAAGGGGATTTGCCCAGGGGCAAAGACATAGCCGAAGACGGCTTCATGTCCAGTGCCCGCCGAAGATGGATTGCCGGAGAGGGAAGGCGGTTTCAGATTTCGCCGAAATCGCCGCCACGGCCCTTGCCGGATGAGAAACGCGCAGCCCCGGCGACGCCGTCGCGGGTGAAGGTGTCCAGGCTGCGCCACTCGTTGGCCAGCGCTTGCGCCGGCTCCTTGCCCCATTGGTTCAGCGCGCTCATCCGGTCGGCGCGCATGGTCGCCTGCGGAAAGCGCGTCAGCGTCTGCGCCAGTTCCAGCGCCGTCGCCAGCGCCGAACCATCGGCGCAGACAGTGGTTGCAAGCCCGATGGCGAGGCATTCGTCCGCATCCACCCGTCGCCCGGTCAGGATCAGGTCCATGGCGCGGCCCTGGCCAACGATGCGCGGCAGGCGCACCGTGCCGCCATCGATCAAGGGCACCCCCCAGCGCCGGCAATAGACGCCCATATAGGCGCTTTCCTCCATCACCCGCAGGTCGCACCACAGCGCCAGTTCCATGCCGCCAGCAACGGCCGGGCCCGAAATCGCGGCAATGACCGGTTTGGACAGCATCAGCCGCGTCGGCCCCATCGGACCGGGCCGCGGGTCGGCCGCCGGATTGTCCCAATCCTCGCCGATGACGTGACGCGAAAACCAGTCGGCATCCATCCCTTGGGCGGCCGCCTTCAGGTCGAAGCCCGCGCAGAAGGCGCCCGGAACCCCGGTCAGGATCGCCACGCGCTGGCTCTGATCCGCCTCGAAGGCAAGGAACGCCTCGTAAAGCGCCGAGGCCATGGCCGGGTTGACGGCATTGCGCGCCTCCGGCCGGTCGATGGTGACGGTCGTCACCGCGCCGTCTGCGGTCATGCGTATCGTCACCCCGCCATTGCCTCCTCGTATTGCGCGGACATGTCCAGCCAGCTTTCCTCGGTCTGCGCCAGTTTCGCGGTCAGGTCAGCCCGTTCCTTGCCCAGATCGGCGGCCTTCTTCGCGTTCTTCTCATAGAGCGAAGGGTCGGCCAATTCGGTTTCGATGGACGCAATCCGCTTGCCAAGCTTTTCCATCAAGGTCTCGGTTTCCTTGATCTTTCTTGCCAGCGGCTTGAGTTGCTCGCGCTTCTGCGCCGCCTCGCGCCGCTGGTCCGCCTTGGAGACGGCGGCGGGGCCGTCTTCCTTCGGCCTCTTCGCCTCGCCTGCCGCCCTGGCCGCGCCGGTGATGAACTGGCGGTAGTCGTCGAGATCGCCGTCATAGGGTTTGACGCCGCCGTCATGCACCAGCCAGAGCCGGTCGGCGGTGGCTTCGACAAGGTGCCGGTCGTGCGAGATCACGATCACGGCGCCCGGAAAATCGTTCAGCGCCTCGATCAGCGCCTGCCGGCTGTCGATGTCGAGATGGTTGGTCGGCTCGTCGAGGATCAGAAGGTTCGGGCCGTCGAAGGCGGCAAGTCCCATCAGCAGCCGCGCCTTTTCCCCACCCGAGAGGTTCTTGGCCGGCGTATCCATCTTCTCCGTCGCCAGCCCCATTTGTGCCACGCGGGAGCGCACGCGGGCCTCCGGCTCTTTCGGCATCAGCGCGCGCACGTGGTCGGCCGGGCTGTCGTCTGGCCGCAGGTCGTCCATCTGGTGCTGGGCGAAGAAGGCCACCTTCAGATTGGGCGACAGCGTGATCGATCCGGTTTCCGGTTGCAACCGTCCGGCGATCATCTTGGCGAAGGTGGATTTGCCATTGCCATTGGCGCCCAGCAGCGCGATCCGGTCGTCGGCGTCGATCCGTAGCGAAAGCCGCTTGAGAACCGGCTGGCCGGGCACATAGCCCACCGAACCGCCGTCGATTGCAATGGCCGGCGAGGCAGCGCGTTTTTCCGGCTCGGGAAAGCGGATCGGCGCGACATGATCGTTCACGGCTGCCGATATGGGGGCCATGCGCTCCAGCGCCTTGAGCCGGCTTTGCGCCTGGCGCGCCTTGGAAGCCTTGGCGCGGAAGCGTTCGACAAAGCTTTCCATGTGCTTGCGCTTGGCTTCCTGCTTCTCCCGGCTTTTTTCCTGGAGGATCGCCTTCTCGGCCCGCTGGCGCTCGAACTGGTCATAGCCGCCGCGCCAGAAGGTCAGCTTCTGCTGATCGAGATGGACGATGGAATTGACGGCCCGGTTGAGCAGGTCACGGTCGTGCGAGATGAGCAGAACGGTGTGCGGATAGCGGGCAAGATAGGTCTCCAGCCACAGCGTGCCTTCAAGGTCGAGATAGTTGGTCGGCTCGTCCAGCAGCAGCAGGTCGGGCTCGGCGAACAGCACGGCGGCCAGTGCGACGCGCATCCGCCAGCCACCGGAAAAGCTCTTCGCCGGGCGTTTCTGCGCCTCGGCATCGAAGCCCAGCCCTGCCAGGATGGAGGCAGCACGCGCTTCGGCCGAATGCGCCTGGATGTCGGCTAGCCGGGTCTGGATGTCTGCGATGCGATGCGGATCGGTCGCCGTCTCCGCCTCCGCCATCAGGGCAAGGCGCTCCGTGTCGGCCTTCAGCACGATCTCGATCAGCGGCTCGTCCGTACCCGGCGCTTCCTGCGCCACCTGGCCTATTCTCATGTTTTTCGGCAGGTGGATGGAGCCGGTTTCGGGCGCCAGGTCGCCGGCAATGGCGCGAAAAAGGGTGGTCTTGCCCGTGCCGTTGCGCCCCACCAGTCCGGCCTTCGCGCCTTCGGGCAGCGACAGCGTGGCATGGTCGATGAGCAGGCGTCCGGCAATGCGAAGCGAAAGGTCGGATATCGTCAGCATGGCCCGCTTTTGACCGATGCGGGGGAGCGGCGCAAGGGGTCAGGCGAAGCGCCTGCCTTCCGGCGCGCGGTGGAACTGGATCAGGTCGAGTCCCGGCGGCGTCTCGCCCAGAACCGAAAGGATCATGTGCGCCTGCCCGCGATGATGTGTTTGGTGATTGAAGAAATGGCTGAGCGCCGGTGCAAGCCGCTGGCTGACCGTCCTGAGGTCCGTCATGGTCGTATAGGTGAAACGCCCGGCCACCGCCGCGTCGTCCAGCCCGTCGATGAAGGCGAGGATGCGCCGGTCCTCGGCTTCACGCGCGGCCCGCAGGCTGGCAAGGTCTTCGTAGAGGATCGTGTCCAGCGAAGGCGGATTGGTGCCTTCGCCGGTGAATCGCTTCATCCAGACGCGGTCGCCGACGAGGATATGGTTCAGCGTGCCCATCATCGACTTGAAGAAGGCGCCACAATCGCGCCGCCAGGCCGCATCGTCCAGCGCGCCGGCCGCATCGTAGAGCCGCCCGTTCGCCCAGGCATTGTAATGCGCGAACATCTGGAAATTTTGTCTGGCGTCCACTTTCCTTGTCCCCCGCCTGTGGCAATAGTGTCGCCACAATAACGAATTGCGAGGGACAGAACAGTGACCATTCAGCTTTACGATCTCGTCGGCGCCGATGCCGCCCGCCCGTTCAGCCCCCATTGCTGGAAGACGGCGATGTCGCTGGCCCACAAGGGCCTGGATTTCACCCGCGTGCCGACCCGTTTTCCCGAAGTGGCGAAAATCGAGGGCGGGGCATCGAAGACGGTGCCGGTCATCAATGACGGCGGCAAGGTGGTGGCGGACAGTTTCGCCATCGCCGAGTATCTTGAAGACGCCTATCCGGACAGGCCGAGCCTGTTCGGCGGGGAGGGAGGCCGCGCAACCGCGCGCTTCGTCGAAAGCTGGACGCAATGGGTCATCCACCCGCAGCTTGTGCGCGTCGCCATCATGGACATTCACGACTGCCTGTCGCCGGAAGACCGGGAATGGTTCCGCGCCGACCGCGAGGGCAAGTTCGGCAAGCCGCTGGAAGAGCTGCGTCTGTCCGGCGAGGAGGCGCAGGCCGCGTTCACGAAAACGCTCGATCCGCTGCGCGCCACGCTGAAGAAGCAGGCTTTCATCGGCGGTGCCGGCCCGCTCTTTGCCGATTACATCGTCTTTGGCGCGTTCCAGTGGGCCCGCGTGGTCTGCCCGCATGAATTCCTGCCGCAAGGCGATCCGGTGGCCGATTGGTTCGGCCGCTGCCTCGATCTGCATGACGGGCTTGGGCGCCAGGTTCCCGCCTGCGGCTGAGGCGGCGTTGCGGGCGTCTTTCGTTTTTCATCCAGACGCGCTATAGCGCCCGCGAACCGGCGCTGCGGGCCGCGCCCGCGGCGCCGCGCCATTTCAAGACAACAAACGGATCCGAGGACCATCATGGCCATTGAACGTACCTTTTCGATGATCAAGCCCGACGCCACCAAGCGCAACCTGACCGGTGCCATCACCAAGATGCTGGAAGATGCCGGCCTGCGCGTCGTCGCTTCCAAGCGCGTGTGGATGAGCCGCCGTCAGGCCGAGCAGTTCTATGCCGTCCACAAGGAGCGTCCCTTCTTCGGTGAACTGACCGAGTTCATGTCCTCCGGCCCGACCATCGTGCAGGTGCTGGAAGGCGAAAACGCCATTGCCAAGAACCGCGAAGTCATGGGCGCCACCAACCCGGCCGATGCCGCCGAGGGCACGATCCGCAAGGCCTTCGCCCAGTCCATCGGCGAAAATTCCGTCCACGGCTCCGATGCGCCGGAAACGGCTGCCGAGGAAATCGCCTTCTGGTTCGGCGGCAACGAGATCGTCGGCTGACCACGGGTGACGGACTGCCTGCGCAGGCATCCGATACGAGACTGCGAAAGCCGGGCCCCGCGCCCGGCTTTTCGTTGTCCGGATGCGGCTTTCCGCCGCGTTACGATTGCTTCACTGATTTATGACATGATCATGGGGCAAGAGAACCGGAACCAACAACGACCGGCAGGCAGGCGTGTTCGATCACAGGGAATATACGGCCCGCGAGATCCTCGCTGACGGCATCGTGCACGGAGTGGCCATCGCCGCCAGTCTGGCTGCGGGCGGCGCGGTGCTGGCGCTGGCAACGATCTACCTGGAGCCGGGCATCCGGCTGGCGCTCACCGTCTATGCGGTCACGCTGGTCGCCATGTTCGCCTTTTCCATGGCCTACAATCTCATTCCGCATCCGCCGCTCAAGCCGCTGCTGCGCCGGTTCGACCAGGCTGCCATCTTTCTGAAGATTGCCGGCACCTACACGCCGCTGACGGTGCTGATCGGCTCTGTCTTTTCGCATACCATGCTGGCGCTCATCTGGCTGGCCGCTCTGGCCGGCGTTGCGCTCAAGATGTTCGGCCGTATGCATCGCGACCGCTACACGATCCCGCTTTATCTCGGGCTGGGATGGGCCAGCGTCGCGCTGGTCTGGCCCATGATGCAGACCCTGCCGACGGTGGATGCGGTGCTGATCATCGCCGGCGGCCTGCTGTACACGGCTGGACTGGTGTTCCATGTCTGGCATTCGCTGGCCTACCAGAATGCCATCTGGCACGGCTTCGTCGCCGCGGCCGCAACCTGCCATTTCACCGCCGTTTCGCACGCCTCCTTCACGCTCGGTGTGCTCACGGCCTGAACAGGATATCAGGCGTCCCAGCGCCGTGCGGCCGCGTCATCGGCCTCCTTGGCGTCCACCCAATGCCCCGACGATCCGTCGGCCAGATGCTCCTTCTTCCAGAAAGGCGCCCGCGTCTTCAGGTAGTCCATCAGGAAGGAGGCCGCATCGAAGGCTGCCTGGCGGTGCGCCGATGCGGCGACAACAAGCACGATCTGCCCGCCCGGCTCGATCCTGCCGAACCTGTGAATGGCGGTCAGGCCGGTCAGCGGCCAGCGTTCGATGGCCTGCGCCGCGATGCGCGCGATCTCGGCTTCGGCCATGCCCGGATAATGCTCCAGTTCCAGCGCGGAAAGCTTGCCGGCCTCGTCTCGGCAATAACCGGTAAAGGTGACGACGGCACCCACGTCTCCGCGCCCCGCTGCCAGGCGAGCAACTTCCGACTGAATGTCGAAATCCTCCCGCTGGATGCGCACCAGCGGCTCAACTGCGCCAGCCATGGCGTCAGCCTCCGGTCATCGGCGGGAACAGCGCGATCTCGAAGGGCGTGCCGATTTTCTCCGAATGGTGCACGTGCTCCATGTCCAGCGCCACGCGTATGGCATCGGAATGTTCCAGCGCTCCGGCATATTCCGGCCCGCGCGTCTTCAGCCAGTCGAGCAGATCGCGCACCGTGACGACCTCCGCCGGCAGGTCGATATCCTCGCTCTCCTTGCCGATGCGTTCGCGCACCCAGGCGAAATAGACGAATCTCATGGCTGCTGGTCCTCCGCCGTTCGGGTTGTCTCAATCGTCGATCATGTGTTTCAGGCCGGCCCGGAAATAGTCGTAGCCGGTGTAAAGTGTGACGATGGCCGATATCCAGAGAAGGGCAAGGCCTGTCTCGGTCGTGTAGGGCAGAACCTTGTCGCCCGCCGGACCCGCCAGCAGGAAGCCGATGGCGAGAAGCTGGATCGTGGTCTTCCACTTGGCCAGCGTCGTGACCGGCACGGAAACCTTCAGTTCCGCCAGATATTCGCGCAGGCCCGAGACCAGGATTTCGCGGCACAGGATGATGATGGCCGCCCAGAGCGACCAGCCGGCAATGGTCTTGTCGGTATCGGCGGCAAGCAGCAGCAGGCATGTTGCCACCAGAAGCTTGTCGGCGATCGGGTCGAGCATGCGGCCGATATTGGATGTCTGCTTCCAGGCGCGCGCCAGGTAGCCGTCGAAGAAGTCGGTGATCGAGGCCGCTGCGAAAATGGCGAAGGCTGCCCAGCGGGCGAAGTCGCTCGATTGCAGCCGGCCCTCGATGAAGAAACACAGGACAATGGCCGGCACGGCCAGGATCCGGCCGTAGGTCAATATGTTCGGAAGGGAGAACGCGCGCGATGCCATGAAGCCAGTTTCCAGTCTTGAGCCGCGACAGTCAAACCAGAAGGAGGGCCCGCCGGTCAACCGCGTTTGCGACGCTTCCCTGGCTGGTTGCCGGCCGGATCAGCCTTTTTCGTGAAAATGGTTGTAGATTGTCTGCGCCGTCTGTTCCGAAATGCCGTCCACGGCCATCAGGTCTTCCAGAGCGGCGCGCGAGACCGCCTTGGCGGTGCCGAAATGGTGCAGCAGGGCGCGCTTGCGCGCCGGGCCGATACCGGCGATCTCGTCGAGCGGGTTCTTCACCATTTCCTTCTTGCGCCGCGCCCGGTGCGAGCCGATGGCGAAGCGGTGCGCCTCGTCGCGAAGGCGCTGCACGAAATACAGCACGGGATCGCGGGGCGGCAGCGAGAAATCCGGCTTGCCTTCCATGTGGAAACGTTCGCGCCCGGCATCGCGGTCCGCCCCCTTGGCCACGCCGATGGCGGTCACCGCCTGCGCCACGCCCAGGTCTTCGAGAATGGCGCGCACGGCGCTCATCTGGCCCTTGCCGCCGTCGATCAGGATCAGATCGGGCCAGGCAGGGAAGGCTGCATCCTCGTCCGCTTCGCCGCCCGGATTGCTGGCGGCGGCCTCGGCGGCGCGGTCGGGAATGCCGTGTTCCTTGACCAGCCGGGAAAAGCGCCGGCGCATCACCTCGCGCATCATGCCGAAATCGTCGCCCGGCGTCAGTTCCTCGTCCTTGATGTTGAACTTGCGGTACTGGTTCTTCACGAAGCCTTCCGGCCCGGCCACGATCATGCCGCCCACGGCATTGGTGCCCATGATGTGGGAATTGTCGTAAACCTCGATGCGGCGCGGCACCGACGGCAGGCTGAACGTCTCCGCCAGCCCCTTCAGCAGGCGCGCCTGGGAGGATGTCTCGGCCAGCCGCCGTCCCAGCGCCTCGCGCGCATTCTGCACCGCGTGATCGACCAGATCCTTCTTTTCGCCGCGCTGCGGCACGCTCACCTGCACACGGTGCCCGGCTTTCGCCGTCAGCGCTTCGGCCAGCAGCGCCTGCTCCTCCACTGCCTCCGACAGCAGGATCAGCCGCGGCAAGGGCTTGTCGTCGTAGAATTGCGCAAGGAAGGCGCCCAGCACTTCCGCGGCTTCCAGCGCCGGGTCCGCCTTCGGGAAATAGGCGCGGTTGCCCCAGTTCTGTCCGGTTCGGAAGAAGAAGACCTCCACGCAGGTCTGCCCGCCGTCCTGGTGGATGGCGAATATGTCCGCTTCTTCCGTGTTCTGCGCGTTGATGCCCTGGTGGCTCTGCACATGGGACAGCGCAGACAGGCGGTCGCGATAGATCGCGGCGCGTTCGAAATCGAGGTCCTCGGCCGCCTGTTGCATCGCCCCGGCCATCTGCGCCTTCACCGTCTGCGACTTGCCGGAAAGGAAGGCCTTGGCCTCGGCCACAAGCCGCAGGTAGTCGGCCTCGCCGATCTCGCCCGTGCATGGCCCGGCACAACGCTTGATCTGGTAGAGCAGGCAGGGCCGCGTGCGGCTGTCGAACACCGAATCGGAGCAGGTTCGCAGCAGGAAGGCCCGCTGCAGTGCATTGATGGTGCGCCCCACGGCGCCGGCGGAAGCAAACGGGCCGAAATAGTCGGCCGCGCGCGAGCGGGCGCCGCGATGCTTGAAGATGCCGGGCGAGGCGTGGTTCTTCGTCAGCACGATATAGGGAAACGACTTGTCGTCGCGCAGCAGCACGTTGAAGCGCGGCCGCAACCGCTTGATCAGATTGGCTTCCAGCAGCAGCGCTTCGGTTTCGGTGCGCGTGACGATGAACTCCATCGTCGCGGTCTCGGCGATCATCCGCGTGATGCGGTTGGAATGGCCGCGCCCCTGCGCATAGTTGGAGACGCGCTTCTTGAGGCTGCGTGCCTTGCCGACATAGAGCACGTCCCCGGCCGCATTCATCATCCGGTAGACGCCGGGACTGTTGGGCAGATGCTTCACGTAAAGCTGGATCGCCTCGGCCCCTGTCGCCCCCTGCAATTCCACATGCGAATCGGACCATTCGATGGCCGAAAGCAGGGCGGCCGCGCCGTCGCCGGCATCCGCCATGGGCTCGGCCTCGTCGGCAAGGTCGTCAGTCTCCGCGTCCAGCCGCGGATCGAAACCGGCAATGTCGTCCATTCCGGCGGCCTTGCGCCCGCCGGTCATTCCGCGATTCCCGCCACATCAGGCGTTTCCCAAGCCAGGTGCTGGCCACCGTCCAGCGCCACGATCTGGCCTGTCACCGAAGGGGTTTCCCACATCCAGCGGATGGTCGCACCAAACTCCTCCAGCGCAGGGCCGCGTTTCAGGATCAGCCCGTCGACCTGGCGGTCGAAGTCAGCCTGGCTCTGCCGCTCGTTCGGCAGGGTCGGTCCGGGACCGATGGCATTGACCCGGATGCGCGGCGCCAGCGCCTGCGCCATGGTGCGCGTGGCTGTCCACAGCGCCGATTTCGACAGCGTGTAGGAATAGAAGCGCGGCGTCAGCGAAAGCACGCGCTGGTCGATCATGTTGACGATGAGCCCTTCCGCGCCGTCCGGAAGCCGTTCGCCCATGGCACGGGCGATGAGCGATGGCGCTTTCAGGTGAACCGCGAAATGCCGTTCGAACTGGTCGAGGTCGAAATCGGTCACGCAATCGTCCTGGAAGACCGACGCGTTGTTGACTGCCAGCGTCACCGGGCCGAGCGCCGCCTCGGCCTTTGCCACCAGTCCCGCCGCTGCGCCCGCATCTTCGAGATCGGCGCCAATGGCGGCGGCTTGCCCGCCCTGCGACCGGATCGCCTCGGCCAGCGCCTCCGCGTCACCCGGCGAGCTGTTGTAGTGGACGGCGACCGCAAACCCGTGCGCGGCCAGGTCGCGCGCGATGGCCGCGCCGATGCGCCGCGATCCGCCGGTGACGAGTGCCGTTCCCCGCTGCTCCATGATGCCTGTCCTCAACTGATGAAAATCGACCATGTATAGGCGGCATAGGCAAGCACCATGACTACCCCGATGATCCGGCCGGCCGACATGCGGGCATAGGCCAGCAGGGCGAGGATCAGCGTCGTCGCAGCCATGACCCAATTGTCGATGGCGATGATGCGATCCGACACGGACAGCGGCACGATCATGCCGGTGATCCCCAGGATGCACATGATGTTGAACAGGTTGGAGCCGACCACATTGCCCATGGCGACAGCCGTTGAGCCGCGCAGCACCGCGGTCAGCGTGGTTGCCAGTTCCGGCAGCGACGTGCCGACGGCGACGATGGTCAGGCCGATCGCCTCGTCCGAAACGCCGAAGGCGCGGGCAATGTCGCTGGCGCCCATGACGGTGAGTTGCGCACCCACCGGCAGGCCGATCAGGCCGCCGACAATGGAAAGCCCGATCCGGTACTTGTCATGCGGTGCCTCGCCGATTTCCTCGTGATAGTCGTCTTGCGGTTCCCTGCGGGCCCGCGCCATGTGGATCTGCCAGCCGATATAGGCGGCAAGCATGGCGAACAGGACCAGCCCTTCCAGGCGCCCGACGATGCCGTTCATCGACATCCAGAAATAGACGGCGGTCACGCCCAGCATGACGGTCATGTTGCGCCGGAGGCCCGGTTCGGTGGCAGCCAGCGGCGCAATGAGTGCCGGCAGGCCGATGACCAGCAGCACATTGGCGACGTTCGATCCGACCACGTTTCCGATGGCAATGCCCGGAGACCCGGACAGCGCGGCTTGTGTCGAAATGAACAGCTCCGGCGCGGACGTACCGAACGCGACCACGGTCAGGCCGATGACGAGAGGCGAAATACCGAGATTCTCAGCCAGGCCGACAGAACCGCGCACCAGGTAGTCGCCGGCAAACACCAGCAGGACGAGCCCCGCCGCCAGAATGAAAAAGCTGAGAATCATGGAACATCCAAAGGAACGGCAATTGCCGGCTCTATATAGGCGCCGCTCCCGGACCCTCCAACCCCGAGCGCCGATTTGTCGTCCTGTTGCGCGAACAACACATCGCTTTTTTGCCGCATTGAGGCCGGGAAATCTCCTCCTTCCCGGTCTCCTTAGAACAAATTCGCAGATGAGATTGCCCCTGTCCGGCGAGGGGACATCCCGCGCTTGCCTCCCATGCGGGAGCCGGTGCCGGGCCCACAGGAACACTGCCGTCGGCGTTGCGTTTGTACGGCGGCAAAGGAGAAAGACAATGACCATGAAAATCATCTCGACCCGCACGGCGGCTCTGGCCGCCGGTATCGCGTTCGGCGCAATGGCAACGCCGGTCTTTGCGGCCGATGCCATCAGCGAGGCTCCGCCGGCACCGCCCGCCGCCCCGGTCTATGAAGAAGCTCCCGCTGGCTGGGAAGGCGGTTATGCCGGTATTACCGGCTCCTACGCCACCGGCAGCGCCGACCATTCGCAGGCAGCGCCGAACGGCCATGACATCGACGGCTATCGCGCCGGCGCCTTTGGCGGCTTCAACATGCAGAACGGCCAGTTCGTCTACGGTCTCGAAGGCGACGTTTCCGGCGGCAACGTGGATGGCCGCAATGCCACCAACAGCCTCGAATCCAATGTCGATGGCTCCTTGCGGGCCCGCGCCGGCGTCGCGTTGAACGATCGCGCACTGGTTTACGGCACCGCCGGTGCGGCTGCTGCGCAGCTCGAGGCCACCGAAGGCGGTGTTTCCGATACCGAAACCGCGATCGGCTGGACGGCTGGCGCCGGTGTCGATGTGAAGGTGACCGAGAACGTGTTTGCGCGCGGTGAATACCGCTACACGGACTACGGCTCGCATACCTTCCAGACCGGTTCCGGCGCCAACTCCGTTGACGCGAACGAAAACCGCTTCACCGTCGGTCTTGGCCTGAAGTTCTGATCGCTGGCCACGATCGTTGACGAAAGCCCGGGATGCAGCCTGCATCCCGGGCTTTTTGCCTTGGTGAAGGGCAACAGGTCAGTTGCTGGGCGCCAGCGCCGCCAGTTCGGGATATTTCTCGTCGAACTTCGCGGCCCATCGGACCAGCTTGGACCGCCCGCGTTCCCACTTGCCTTCAAACCGCAGGGCCGCGTAGCCAAGTGCCGCGCGCAAGGCCAGATGCCCGCCATTCAGCTTGCCGCTCAGCCGCGGCGGATTGGCATTGAAATGGTCGAGCGCGCGCGTCGCCTTGCTCCATTGCTTGTCGAGCCACGGCTGGTGGACGAGTTCCTCGGGCCGGAACCGGCGCTCGTAGACATGGGCCAGAAGTGCGTCCATCAGTCCGTCAGCCGTGGCTTCGGTCACTTCCGCGTCCGTGCGTTTGGCCGCATTGGTCGGAAAGATGCTGTTGCGTTTCTCGCGGTTGATGAATTGCAGGATCATGGCGCTGTCATGGACCGCGCGTCCATCGTCGGTGAGCAGGACCGGGATCTTCCCCAGCGGGTTGTTGCCCGTCAGCAGGTCGGGCTTGGCATTGGTGTCGACGACAACCGCATCCAGATCGTAGCCGGCAAGCGCGGCAGCCATGCGCACCTTGGCGGAATAGGGCGAGGCAGGTGAATAAAGCAGTTTCGGCATGAAGACGTCCTCGTTGGCGATTGCGATAGGTCTACTGTTTTCGTGGCATGGCAAGACGCGGCGTCCGGCAGCCGGCGCTGTCCACCGCGGGGCAGGCGATGAAGTCGAGCGAGCGGTCAAGGCAGATCCGCACCTCGCGCATCAGCCGCCCGTCGCAGGCCACCGCGATCTCGTCCGCATCCAGGCCCCGGTTGGTCCGGATGAAGGCGTTTTCCACTTCTTTCGGACTGATCGTGCCACCGCCGATCCCCCGCGGAATGCGCACCCGCTCCCGCGCCTGCCGCGTCAGGTCGAAATAGCCGCGCTGCGACAGCCCCGAACAGGTGCCATGCTTGCGCCATTCATGGGCGGCCAGCCCGTCGCTCGGAAACAGGTCGCGCACGGAGGAAAGCAACTGGCGCGGCACACGGTCCGGCTCATCGGAGCGGCAATGGGCGGGATAGCCCTTGTCCTTCTGGGGCCACAGTCCGTGCACGACAAATCCGGTCGGCCCGCCCGGCCCGCATTGCCGGCGGTCGGCCCTGTCGCCCTCCGCCGCGCAGTAGGACGGCGACCATGACAGGGCGAGCACGTAGAAATCGAACCCCTCCGGTGCCAAGGAGGCACTCGCCGCGGTTGTTGTCCGGTCCACGCCGGCATCGCTGCATCCGCCCAGCAGCGCGGCCAGCAGGGCCGTGGCGGCGGTCAGCCGGAACTGCATGCCGGCCTCAGCGGACCACGCGGCACCATCCGTTATAGACCTTCCAGCGGTCGAACCCGGCGACGCAGAACTGCACCCCGTCTCCCAGCTTGCCGGCAAAGCCCATGCCGTCCTCGATCATGTACCAGACCGAGCGCCGATGCCCGTCGGACATCTGCGCGGTGGCCTTGCAATAGCGCCGCGAGATCATCGTGTGCGTGGCCTTGGACGCCGGCACGAGGTAGCGCTCATGGACGCGATGGAAGGACAGGATCTTCACGTCGGGCAGGTGCGGAACATGCCGGACCTGGTAATCGAACTTGCGCGAGATGGTCTTGAGCACGCGGGCATCGTCGCACCGCGCATCGAAGCCGATGAAGTCGAACGCCTGTGCCGGCGCGCCGAAGGCGGCAGCAAGCAGGATCGCGCTGATGAGTTTCGTGGCCATACGGAACATGGATGCGCCTCGCTTTGAGAAAATAAGGGCCGGACCAGAGTCGCAGGCAGTTTGGAATCCCGCCATTCAGGGGTCAAGCCGCAGTTGCATGCCCGGGCGTCGTCCCGCGCCGATTCACTCGCCGGCAAGCCAGTCGGCCGACCAGCGCGCCTTGCCGTCCTCTGCCACCAGCGGGGCGATGGCGGGCAGCAGCGTCCGCATTTCGCTCTCAAGGGTGAAGGGCGGATTGACGACGACCATGCCGGAGCCGTCGAGGCGGGCCTCCGCCGAGGGCGCG
This sequence comes from Brucellaceae bacterium, assembly GCA_020637775.1. Taxonomy (GTDB): domain Bacteria; phylum Pseudomonadota; class Alphaproteobacteria; order Rhizobiales; family Rhizobiaceae; genus Zhengella. The sequence goes on from JACKJV010000010.1 coordinate 62,814, forward strand.
CGAATCGACAAGGTGATGTCGAGGATTTTCGCAATGCCGGACGAGGCAAGGGCGGCACGGAAGGCGTTGACGGCCCTTCGGTCCTTGACGGGATACCAGAGCGCATAGGTGCCGCCGGGCCAGCGCTTGTATCCGGTTTCGAGCGCGTCCACGAGACGGCTGAAATCGCCCTCTTTCTCGAACGGCGGATCGATGACGACGAGGCCGCGCTTTTCCTTCGGCGGCAATTGCGCTCCGGGCGCCAGCCAGCCGTCCAGTTCGATCACCCGCACCTGGAAGTCGCCGGCAAACAGGGCCTTGAGCGCCTGCGCATCCTGCGGATGCAGTTCGATGGCGGTCAGCCGGTCCTGCTTGCGAAGGAGCGAGCGGACGAGAAAAGGCGAGCCGGGATAACGCGTTATGCCGCCATCCGGATTCACCGCGCGAACCGTCTCGAGCAGGGGGGCGAGAAGCCCGGATGCCTCCGCCGGCAGGCCGGCGGACAGGATGCGCCCGATTCCCCCCTGCCATTCGCCCGTTTTCTGCGCCGCCTCGCTCGTCAGGTCATAGAGCCCTGCGCCGGCATGGGTGTCGATGACGCGGAATGCCTTGTCCTTGCCCTTGAGATACGCCACGATCCGCGCCAGCACGGCATGCTTGAGAAGATCGGCGAAATTGCCTGCGTGGTAGATGTGGCGATAATTCATGTCCGCTTTGCACCTGTTCCGGTGATGGATGCCATCACCGCTTTTCATGCATACCCGCCTACACCGGCCATGCGCTTTCGGCTAGTGTGGCGGTATGAACCAGCACATTCCCGTTCGCATCGGCCACTCGGCCTGCCCGCACGATTGCCCCTCCACATGCGCCCTCGACGTCGAGATCGGGGCGGATGGCCGCATTGGCCGCGTCCATGGCGCCAGGGGGAATTCCTACACCGCCGGCGTCATCTGCGCCAAGGTGGCCCGCTATGCCGAGCGCATCCATCATCCGGAACGGCTGACCCGGCCGCTGGTGCGCGCAGGCGCGAAGGGCGGCGCGCAGTGGAAGGAGGCAAGCTGGGATGGCGCGCTCGATCTCGTGGCCGAACGGCTGGCCGAAGCCGCGCGGCGCGACGGGTCCGAATCGGTCTGGCCCTATTTTTACGCCGGCACGATGGGCCTGGTGCAGCGTGACGGAATCCACCGCCTGCGCCACGCCATGAAATGGTCCGGGCAGTTCGATTCCATCTGCACCAACCCCGCATGGACCGGGTTTGTTGCCGGCACGGGCGCGCTGCGCGGCCCGGATCCGCGCGAGATGGCCAAGGCCGATTGCGTTGTCATCTGGGGCACCAATGCGGTGGCCACGCAAGTCAACGTGATGACCCACGCGGTCAGGGCGCGCAAGGAGCGCGGCGCGAAGATCGTCGTCATCGACATTTACGACAATCCGACCGTCAGGCAGGCCGACATGGGTCTTGTGCTGAAGCCCGGCACCGATGCCGCCCTGGCATGCGCGGTCATGCATGTCGCCTTCCGCGATGGCTACGCGGATCGCGAATATCTCAATGAATTCAGCGATGATCCGGCCGGCCTTGAATCACATCTTCAATCGCGCACGCCGCAATGGGCCGCGGCCATCACCGGGCTATCGGTCGCCGAGATCGAGGCTTTCGCCCGGCTCGTGGGAAGCACGAAGCGCAGCTATTTCCGCCTAGGCTACGGCTTCACGCGCTCGCGCAACGGAACGGTGGCCATGCATGCCGCCGCGTCGCTGGCGACGGTGCTCGGAAGCTGGAAACACGAGGGCGGCGGCGCCTTCCATTCCAATTCCGGCATATTCCGGCTCGACAATGGCGAGATCACCGGCACGAAACTGATGGACCCGAAGATCCGCCATCTCGACCAGTCGAAGATCGGCCGTGTCCTGACCGGTGATGAAGCGAGCCTGAACGGAGGGCCGCCGGTGGGGGCGCTCTTCATCCAGAACACCAACCCGGCCAATGTCGCGCCCGAACAGCGCAAGGTGATCGCGGGGCTGATGCGCGACGACCTCTTCGTCTGCGTGCACGAGCAGTTCATGACGGATACCGCGAAACTGGCCGATGTGGTGCTGCCCGCAACCATGTTCATGGAGCATGACGACATCTATCGCGGCGGCGGCAACCAGCACATCATTCCCGGTCCGAAACTCGTCGATCCGCCGGAAGGGCCGCGCTCCAACCATTTCGTCATCAACGAACTGGCGAAACGCCTTGGCGTCGCTCACTTGCCGGGTTTCGGCAAGACGGAGCGCGAACTGATCACCGCCATGCTGCAGAAGCGCGGTCTCGGCACCTACGAGGATCTGTGCGAGCGCCGCTGGGCCGACATGCAGCCGTCCTTCGAGGAAAGCCACTACCTGAACGGCTTTGCCTTTCCCGATGGCAGGTTCCGCTTCCGGCCGGACTGGACAGGCACGATCGCGCCGAACAGGCCGCCGAAATCGGTGGGACTGCTGGGTCCGCATGGCGACCTGCCAGCCTTCCCGGATCATTTCACGGCCATCGAGTCGGCCGACGAAGCCCATCCCTTCCGCCTTGCCACGTCGCCGGCGCGCCAGTTCCTCAATTCCACCTTCACCGAAACGCCCGGCTCCAGCCAGCGCGAAGGCCGGCCGGAACTGATGCTTCATCCGGACGATGCGGCGGCCTTGGGCATAGCCGATGGCGCGCGTGTCGAGATCGGCAATGCGCGCGGCGAGGTGGTCCTGCACGCCCGCCTTTCTGAAGGCGTGAAGCGCGGCGTGGTGATCGCGGAGGGCATCTGGCCCAATTCCGCCCACGAGCGTGGCGAGGGCATCAACGTGCTGACAGGGGCCGATTCCGTCGCGCCCTATGGCGGCGCGGCCTTCCATGACACGAAGGTGTGGCTGAGGGCGGCGTGACACGTCTCACGGCTGGCGCCCGTCGAGCACCTGTGCGCGAAACGCATCCAGAAACGCAGCGACCTTGCCCGATCCCTGGCAGAAGGTTTGCAATGGCGAGGCCACAGGCACGCTCACGATATTCTCCAGCGCGCCATAGAGCGAAGCATCCAGGGAACAGGGCTGGTCCCCGAAAAAGAACGGTCCGTCCATGGCCGTCTCGATGGCCTGGAGATCGCTCACACCGAAACGGGCGATTTCATCTGCCGGGTGGCGGCCCAGTCCCTGTCCTTTCAGGTCGCGGGCGATTCGGCGAACCAGCATGGGAAAGACGAAGCGGCGTACCGGCCACGGCGCCTTGCCGAAAAACAGGTCGCAGGTTGTTTCCCGCGCCATGATCCAGCGCGAGTGAACCAGGGCGAAATAGAGATGTTCCTCCAACATGCGGCGGAACGCCATTGCGATCGCGCGTTGCCGGCCACTGAGACGGCCATCGAAATCAACGCCTTTCACGTCTTCCAGATAGCGCTGGATGAGGCTTGAATCGGCAATGGTCCGGCTGCCGTCGACCAGCACCGGCAGCTTGCCCGTCGGGCTCTTCATCGGCAGGCCGGGCCTGGTTTCGAATTCCAGCCCCGACATGGCCAGAAGCGCCTCGGCCTTGAGCCCGAAGGGAGAGGGGCAGCGCACACCGCCTGCGGGTGCGAAGGTAAGCAATTGGAGCATGTCCGCCGATCCGTTCACTGGTGAAACGATGTCGCGATAGCATGCCCATGCTGACAGCCTGTTGTCAGCAGGCAAGGCGGCGGTTTGCGCTTCAGGTCCGGAAAATCGCCTTGCCGTCGCCGCCCATGCGCACCTCGCCGCGTGCCACCATCGCCAGCGCCCTTGGATAGGTGGCGTGCTCGGCTTCCAGCACGCGGGCGGCCAGCGTTTCTTCGGTGTCGCCCGTTTCCACGGGCACGGCCGCCTGCGCGATGATCGGGCCGCCATCCATGTCCGGCGTGACGAAATGGACGGTGCAGCCGTGAACCCGCACACCGGCGTCCAGCGCCCGCTGATGCGTATCCAGCCCCTTGAACAGCGGCAGCAAGGCAGGGTGGATGTTGATCATGCGTCCCTGCCAGGCGCGCACGAAATCCGGGGTGAGCAGACGCATGTAACCGGCCAGCGCCACGATCTCGACATGCGCCTCGCGCAGCGCCGCGTCGATGGCCGCGTCATGGGCCTTGCGGCTGCCATGGTCGCGATAGGCGATGACCCTGGTCTCGATGCCGGCCTGGCGCGCGGTTTCAAGCCCCTTGGCATCCGCCTTGTTGGAAACGACAAGAACGATCTGCGCGGGAAAGGCCGGATCCATCGCAGCGCCGATCAGCGCCGTCATGTTGGAGCCGCGCCCGGAAATGAGCACGGCGGTGCGCTTGCGCGAAGACGTGGTCACAGGTCGAGCGTCCCGGAATAGATGACGCCCTGGTCCCGGCGCGGCACGATCCGGCCGATGATTTCCACGTGCTCGCCCTCGCGCTGAAGCACGGCGATGGCCTGCGCGGCCTGGTCGGCCTCGACCACGGCCACCATGCCGACGCCGCAATTGAAGGTGCGCAGCATTTCGCGCGCGGCCACGCCGCCCTGTTCCGCCAGCCACGAAAAGACCGCAGGCACCTCGAAGGCGTCGAGGTCAATCTCGGCGGCAAAATGCTCCGGCAGCACGCGCGGGATGTTCTCGGTGAACCCGCCGCCCGTGATGTGGGCCAGTGCCTTGATGGCGCCGACTTCGCGGATCGTCTCCAGCAGCGGCCTGACATAGATGCGCGTCGGCTCCAGCAGCGCTTCGCCCAGCGACTTGCCATCGGCGAACGGCGCTGGATCGGACCATGAAAGCCCGCTCTTCTCAACGATCTTGCGCACCAGCGAATAGCCGTTGGAATGCACGCCCGACGAGGCAAGGCCAAGGATGAGATCGCCTTCCATCACATGGCCCGAGGGCAGCAGCGCGCCGCGCTCGGCCGCGCCCACGGCGAAACCCGCGAGGTCATAATCGCCGCCCGCATACATGCCCGGCATTTCGGCGGTCTCGCCGCCGATCAGCGCGCAACCGGCCTGGCGGCAGCCTTCCGCGATGCCCGCCACGATGGCCGCGCCCTGGTCCGGGTCCAGCTTGCCGGTCGCGAAATAGTCCAGGAAGAACAGCGGCTCGGCGCCCTGCACAACGAGATCGTTGACACACATGGCCACCAGGTCGATGCCGACCGTGTCATGCTTGTCCGCACCGATGGCGATCTTCAGCTTGGTGCCGACACCGTCATTGGCCGCCACCAGCACCGGGTCGGTGAAGCCGGCCGCCTTGAGATCGAACAGACCGCCAAAGCCGCCGATCTCGCCATCGGCGCCCGGGCGGCGGGTGGAGCGCACCATGGGCTTGATCTTCTCCACCAGGCTGTTGCCGGCGTCGATATCGACACCTGCATCGGCATAGGAAAGGCCGTTCTTCTTCTCGCTCATGGCGTCTTCCGCGATTGTTGGCGTGTAGAGCCCGCTCTTGGCATGAAACGGGGCAGGGCCGCAAGAACGGCCGCGCGGCAGCGGTGGCGCCGAAGGCCCGTTTTCCCGCGGTTTCGCGTCTTCGCTCCACCCGGCTTGCCAAGCGGCCTGTGGACGCCCACATTTCAGCCATGCGCAATAAACGGCGGGCACCCGCGTGACCATACCCAATATCATCACAGTGCTGCGCTTCCTGCTTGTGCCCTTCATCATCAACGCCATGCTGGAAGGCGAGATGATGCTGGCGCTGGCCGGCTTCGTGCTGGCCGGCATTTCCGACGGTGTGGACGGCTTCATCGCCCGCCACTTCGATCAGCGATCCGAACTGGGCGCCTATCTCGACCCGCTGGCCGACAAACTCCTGCTTGTCAGCGTCTTTGTCGTGCTCGGCTTCATCGGCGAACTGCCCCAATGGCTCGTCATCGGCATTGTCAGCCGCGATGCGATGATCGTTGGCGCTGTCACGCTGTCGGCGGTCATGGGGCATCCGGTCCAGGTCAAGCCGCTCTTCGTTTCGAAGGCGAACACGCTTGCCCAGATTCTCCTCGCCATCGTGGCCCTGGGCGAAATGGCGTTCGCGCCGGGGCCGGAATGGCTGCGCTCCGGCCTCATCACCGTGACCGCGCTCTTGACCGGCGCTTCCGCCGCGGCCTATCTGTTCACCTGGCTCCAGCACATGAGCGGAAATGGCGCGCGCGAAGAAGACAACTGATATCGACGCCGAGGACGCGGCGGCTGCACAGGCCGGCGCCGCGCTGCGCCGTCAGGCCGTCTTCTGGCTGCTCTTCTTCGTTGCCTTTCTCGGTTTTCTCTATGTCTTCCGCTCCATCCTGCTGCCCTTCGTCGCCGGCATGGCGCTGGCCTATTTCCTCGATCCGGTGGCGGACCGGCTGGAAAGGATGGGCCTTTCGCGCCTGACCGCGACCATTGTCATTCTGGTGGGCTTCATCGTCGCTTTCCTGCTGGCGCTGATGGTCGTGGTGCCGGTGCTGGCCACCCAGTTGACCGGTTTCATCGAGCGTTTGCCTTCGCTCGTCGCCAGCTTGCAGAACCTGATCGGCAATTTCGATCCCGAATGGATCAGGCGCGTTCTCGGCACCGATCCGCAAGGCATCCGCGAAGGCGTGAACACGCTTCTGACTCAGGGCGCGGGCTTTCTTTCCACGCTCGCGCAGTCGATCTGGAGTTCCGGCAAGGCGCTGGTCGACATCGCAGGCCTGTTCGTCGTCACACCCGTTGTCGCCTTCTACATGCTGCTGGACTGGGACCACATGGTTGCCCGTGTCGATGGCTGGATCCCGCGCGATCATCTGGGCGCCGTGCGCGAGATCGCGCGTGACATCGATTCCGCGGTTGCCGGCTTCATCCGCGGGCAGGGCACGGTCTGCCTGGCGCTCGGCATCTTCTATGCCATCGGCCTGACGGCGGTCGGCCTCAACTTCGGTCTGCTGATCGGCCTTGTCGCCGGACTGATCTCCTTCATCCCCTATATCGGATCGCTGGTCGGCCTTGCCGTTTCGATCGGCGTGGCGCTGGTGCAGTTCTGGCCGGACTGGATCTGGATCGCTGCCGTCGCGGCGGTCTTCTTCTCCGGGCAGTTCCTCGAAGGCAACATCCTTCAGCCGAAACTGGTAGGCGACCGTGTCGGCCTGCATCCGGTCTGGCTGATGTTCGCCCTGTTCGCCTTCGGCATGCTGTTCGGCTTTGTCGGCCTCCTGATCGCGGTTCCCGCAGCCGCAGCCGTTGGCGTGATCGCCCGTTTCGGCCTCAAATCCTACCTTGCCAGCCCGGTCTACCGGGGGCATTCGCCGGTGGCGGGCCGGGATGGCGAAGGCTGACCGGCCATGACAGCCGCACGCGATGATTCCCCGCGGCAATTGCCGCTCGATCTTGCCCTTGAGCCCGGCCGCTCGCGCGACGAACTGGTGGTCAGTCCCTCCAATGCGCAGGCCGTCGCACTCGTCGACAACTGGCCGGATTGGCCCTCGCCGGTCGTCGTGCTGGCCGGTCCGGCAGGCGCGGGCAAATCGCATATCGCCGCGATCTGGCAGGACATGGCGGGTGCCGTCGCGCTCCGCCCGGACAGGCTGGATGCGGCGAGCCGTGAACGCGCGCTCGCTGCCGGCGCCGTGCTCGTTGACGATGCGGACGAGCCGGGGCTCGATGAGACCGGCCTGTTCCACCTGATCAACGACGTGCGCGGCTGTGGCGCGCGGCTGCTGCTCGCCGCGCGGCTTTTCCCGGGCGCCTGGGGCGTGCGGCTTCCCGATCTGGCCTCGCGCCTGAAGGCCGCAACCACGGTGGAAATCGGTGAGCCGGACGAGGATCTGCTGGAAGGCGTCATCACCAAGCTGTTTGCCGACCGCCAGATCCTGGTCGATCCGGGCGTGGTCAGTTTCCTGGTGCGCCGGATCGAGCGGTCGCTGGCATCGGCCTGCGCCGTGGTGGACGCAATGGACAAGGCATCGCTTGAACGGCACAGCCGGATCACGCGCCATCTGGCCGGCCAGGTGATCGACAGGATGGACGACCGGCAGGGCCGCTTCGATCTTTGAGGCGCGCGACATGCGAAAGCGGTTGCGTCCCAGGCGTGGTCCGTGTATCCGGCTTCTCGTTCGGAGCGTAGCGCAGTCTGGTAGCGCATCTGGTTTGGGACCAGAGGGTCGCAGGTTCAAATCCTGCCGCTCCGACCAGTTCCCCCGCAAAGCCGGCCTGTTTCTTCGCCTTGATGTCCGTTGCGGCACAAAAAGGTGTTTACCCGACAAAGCCCCCGCGTATATAGCACTGGCTGACAGGAAGAGGCGGCGCCCCGTGTTCGGCATGGCCCGCCGCTTGACCTGAAGGCTTCAGCAGACCGCGGGGAAACGAGATGAGCGCGCGTATCTACAGTCCGGCCAAGACCGCGATGCAATCGGGAAAGGCCAAGACCGGCCGCTGGATTCTGGAATTCGAACCCGAAGCGCCGCGCAAGATCGATCCGCTGATGGGCTATACCACATCGTCCGACATGAAGAGCCAGATCCGCCTTTCCTTCGAGACGAAGGAAGAGGCGATAGCCTATGCGGAAAAGAACGGCATTGCCTATTCGGTCCGTGAACCGAAGGAAGCCAAGCGCCGCCAGATTTCCTATTCCGACAATTTCCGTTACGACCGGAAAACGCCCTGGACGCACTGAAGACGTCGCCCGCCGGCGGGCGTCATCCGGCCCCTTAGCTCAGCTGGATAGAGCACCGGCCTTCTAAGCCGATGGTCGCAGGTTCGAATCCTGCAGGGGTCGCCATATTCTTTCCGGCCGCTTCGGTGCCGGCGGCCTGCCGCCTGCATTGCGCCGACAGCCAGCCACTTTGGTGGCCGCCCGACATCCCCGCCGCCGCGCCGCGTGCGCGTGAAACCGGGATGGCCGGATCAATCCATTCCCGCGCCACAAGCCGGACCGAGACCATCCAAACAAACGGAATTGCAGACCGCCAGCCCGGCTCAAGCCCTGGCTGCTGTGCTTGTATGGAATAGATTTAGTAAAAACGAAATAAAAAAATTATAATACAAGCAAAATAAAAATATGAATTTCATTTGTCGTATTTTATTGACAATGTAACATGCGGAATTCAGAATATTTAGTACAGGAATTCAATAAGTCGCCCTTATTGAGAAAAAAAGACCCGTTCAATGCGTGTTGTTGGAACGGGTTGGGGTCGGGCTGGGCATTGGTTTGGGAGGCCAATGCCGGTCTGCGGTGCGTTTGGCGCTCAATGAGCATCATTGGTCCCGCCATGAATGCGCGAAAGAAGTCGGTCGAGCCTGATGCAGTCTCGCCGAAGCGAACCAGGCCCGTATCCGTCCGGCATTGCCGGATTTCAACGGGCATTGAGGGATGACAACCAGGGAGGAAATCATGACATTGAGACCGGACCCGACATTCTACCCGTCGGCAAGACTTGCAATGCAGGGACCCACCGAAAAACTCGCATTCACGCTGATGCTCAGCCCTGACGGGTCGCAACCGGACGGCCTGGCTGTTGTTGACGTCGATCCCGGCTCGCAAACCTACGGCCAGATCTTGCACAGCCTGTTCATGCCCTACAAAGGCGACGAGTTTCACCACTTCGGCTGGAATGCGTGTTCTTCGGCCTTGTCGCCGCTCACCGGTCATGCCTTCCTCGAAAGGCGGTATCTGATCATCCCGGGGATTCGGTCTTCGCGCATCTATGTGATCGACGTGAAGGATCCGCTGGACGCGAAGATCCACAAGATCATCGAACCGGAAGAGCTGTTCGAGAAGACCGGCTATTCCCGCCCGCACACGATCCATCGCGGACCGGAAGGCATCTATGTCTCCACGCTTGGAGGCGGCGGCGCGGAGGGCACCGACGGACCGCCCGGCATCTTCATCATGGATTGCCAGACCTTCGAGATCCTCGGCCGCTACGAGATGGACCGCGGCACGCAGGACAAGCACTATGATTTCTGGTGGAATCTGCCGCGCGACTACATGGTCAGCTCGGAATGGGGGTTGCCGCCGCAATATGAAAACGGCCTTGTCCCCGAGGACCTGCTGTCCAACAAGTATGGTCACAGCATCCATTTCTGGGATTTGCGCGGCCGCAAGAACATCCAGACCATCGATCTGGGAGAGAATTACCAGATGGCCCTGGAAATCCGTCCCGCGCATGAGCCGACGCGGCAGTATGGCTTCTGTGGCGTTGTGGTCGATACCAAGACGCTTCAGGGGGCCGTCTTTACATGGTGGCGCAACGAGGATGGCACTTTCGAAGCCAGGAAGACGATCGTCATCGATCCGCAACCCGCATCAGCAGATGAACTTCCGGACCTGCTCAAGGGTTTCGGCGCCGTGCCTCCGCTCGTTACCGATATCGATCTGAGCCTGGACGACCGTTTTCTCTATGTCGCCTGCTGGGGCACCGGGGAAATGCATCAGTACGATGTCACCGATCCCATGAACCCGAAGCTTGTTGGCAAGGTCGAGATCGGCGGTATCGTGAAACGGAAGAAGCATCCCAATGGAAAGACATTCGGCTACGGTCCGCAAATGGTCGAGATCAGCCGTGATGGCAAGCGGGTCTACTGGACCAATTCGCTCTATTCGACTTGGGACGACCAGTTCTATCCCGATGACAGCGGCGCCGCGATGGTGATGGCCCATGTCGGCGAGAATGGTGGACTGACCCTTGCGGAAGACTTCTGGGTCGATTTCCCGCAAGGGTACCGAAGCCACCAGATCCGTCTGGAAGGCGGTGATTGCTCAACCGACAGTTTCTGCTACCCGTCCGTCTGAGGTGCCGGCGTTCATGGATGCGGCGGCCTTGTGGTGGGCCGTCGCAGCGGTCGGCGTCTACCATGGCATCAATCCGGGCATGGGTTGGCCGATGGCAGTGTCGGCCGCCTTGATGGAAAGCCGCTCGCGGGCGCTGGTCAGGGCACTGGCCGCCCTCGGCGCCGGTCATTTCGCGTCCATGGCTCTCATGCTTCTGCCATTCACGGCAATGAGCACCCTGGTTCGTGTCGAGCATGAGATACGGGTTGCAGCGTCCTGTTGCGTCATCGCGATGGGACTTTTCCTGCTCGTGTGGCGGCGCCATCCGCGCTTCCTGTCGCGCGTGCGGCCTTCGCAACTTGCCCTCTGGTCCTTCCTTGCAGCGCTTGCCCATGGGGCAGGGTTGATGCTCGTTCCGATGTATCTTGGTCTTTGCCGCGTCGATCCGGAGGATACGGGACACCTGGCCGCCATAACGCTGATGTCGAACAACCTTGTCATGGCCCTGCTCGTTGCCGCCGTCCATACTGCGGCGATGGTCCTTGGAGGCGGACTTGTCGCCATGATCGTCTACCGGTGGCTCGGGCTGCGCGTCCTGTCGAAGGCGTGGCTCAATCTCGACTGGCTTTGGGCCCTGTCCCTTGTCCTGGTCGGGGTCGCCAGTCTCTACGGAGCGTTTGCGTTATCCTGACCGGCCCGTGGCACGTCCCGTTCTGGATCGCTGCGTTTCCTGGTGCCTGTCCATTCCGGGCGGCATGACGGCGCCGTTTGCCCGCGGGAGGCTGTCCTTCGCGATTCCCGGCTGCAGGCTGGAAAACGATCGTGCATCGAACACCGTGACATCGCGCCTGTCACGCGCTAGAGCAGGGCGGCCTGCCGGCAGGAAAAGCGCGCAGGCGGCACCAATGGGGGGTTCATGCGCAGACTTGCCGACCGGCTGCACAGGTTCACGCTCGGGCTATGCCTGACGCTGTTCGCAGTCATGTTCGTCGGTCAGATCGTCATCGTCCTGCTGCGCTATGTCATGGGAATCGGTTTCCTGGAATTGCAGGACGCCGTCATCTACGCCTTTGCGTGCCTCGTCGTGCTGACGATTCCGCTTGCGATGCGCAATGACCGTCACGTTCGCGTCGATGTCCTTCGGGAAGGCCAGTCGCCGCGCGCCCGCCGGTTGACCGACCGGGCAGGGCACCTGGTGTTCACGCTGCCGGTTTTCCTGCTTGTCGCCATGGATGCCTGGCCGCTCGTTTCGGCGTCCTGGGCGATCCGCGAAGGGTCTTTGGAAACCGGCGGCCTGCCGGGCCTGTTCCTCGTCAAGTCGGCCGTTCTGGTCATGTGCGTGCTGGTGATCCTGCAGGCGCTTGCCGACCTGTTTGCCGGGAGCGCTGATGACGCCGGTTGAAATCGAGACACTCTGGGTCACCATCCTCGGCATCTCGCTGCTGGCCGGCATCCTTTCGGGCCTGCCAGTCATCTTCGTGATCGCCGGCATCCCCACGCTGATCGGCTTCATCGCCCATGGCTTCGGCCATTTCGACCTGGCCTATTTTCAGGCCGTGCCACAGCGCATTTTCGGCGTCATGGAAAACCGGCTGCTGATCGCGGTGCCGCTTTTCGTGATGATGGGCGTTCTGCTGGAGCGCTCGCGCCAGGCCGAGCGCATGCTGGAAAACATCAACCGGCTTTTTGGCGGCAGCCGCACGGCGCTGGCGCTCTCGGTTCTCTTCGTCTCCACGCTCATTGCCGCCTCCACCGGCATCATCGGCGCCACCATCGTGGCGCTGGGTACGATCAGCCTGCCGAGCCTGCTGCGCTCGGGCGTCGATGACCGCACCGCAAGCGGACTGATCTGCGCCAGCGGCACGCTGGGCCAGATCATTCCCCCGTCCATCGTGCTGATCCTGCTCGGCGACCAGGTGTCGAACGCCTATATCGAGGCGCAGCAGACGGTCGGCAATTTCGCACCCGATTCGGTCACCATCGGCGACCTCTTTGCCGGTGCGCTGCTTCCGGGCCTGCTGCTTGTCGCCCTCTATGCGGCCTATGCCGTCTTTCGCTTGCGCGGATCGCCGGCAATGGAAGGCGTGGAGCGGCCTGCCGGGCGCGCCGAACTGGCCGAGGCGCTGGCCGGCATCCTGCCGAGCCTGCTGCTCATCTTCGCCGTCCTCGGGTCGATCCTGTTCGGCATCGCCACCCCGACAGAGGCTGCCGGCGTCGGCGTCGCCGGAACCATCCTCATCGCCGCTGCGCAGATTTCGCCTTTCATGGCCCGCACGGCAGCCGCCACCGGCGCGCTGGCGATCGCGCTTGTGCTGGCCAGCGTCGCGGGCTTCCTGCGCGTGGACTTTTCCACCGGGCATCTGGCCCTGACGCCGGGAACATTGGTCACCATTCTGCTTCTCGCGGTGCTGGGCGCAGGACTTGCCTGGCATGCCCTCGCGCTGGTGCGCACCCGCATCCTGGTCGCGGCTGTCACCGAAACGCTGATGGTGTCGGGCATGATCTTCGGCATCATCATCGCCGCAAGCATCCTCTCGCTCGTCTTCCGCGGCTTTCGTGGCGACGAACTGGTGGCCGAACTGCTCAACGGCGTGCCGGGCGGGGCCTGGGGAATGCTGGCCGCCACCATGCTGGTCATCTTCCTGCTGGGCTTCATCCTGGAATTCGTCGAGATCATCTTCATCGTCATCCCCATCGTCGGGCCGGTCATCCTTCAGGAGGACATCAGCCCGGTCTGGTTCGCCATCCTGATCGCGATGAACCTGCAAACGTCCTTCCTGACACCGCCCTTCGGTTTCGCGCTTTTCTATTTCCGTTCCGTGGCGCCGCCGCGCATTCGTACCGTGACGATCTATCGCGCCATAATTCCGTTTGTCATCATACAGTTGATCGCAATACTGTGTCTGGCGATGTTCCCGGCGCTGGCAATCTGGCTGCCGGACATGCTGTTCTGATTTTGGCCCCTCGGCTGAAGAGGGGTCTTGTTCCAGGAAGGAGGAACCCATGAAACGCCGCGAATTCCTGAAAAGTGCTGCCATTGCGGCGCCGGCGGCCGCGCTGGCGACCCCGGCTCTCGCCCAGGGCAAGGTCGAGTGGAAAATGCCGACATCCTTTCCGGCCAAGGCGCCGGGCGTCGGCACCAACGCCACGACTTTCGCAAAACGTGTCGCCGACATGTCCGACGGCCAGTTGACGCTCAAGGTCTTTTCCGGAGGCGAACTCGTGCCGCCCTTCGGCGTGGAGGATGCCGTCCAGCAGGGCACGGCCGAAATCGGCCATTCCACGCCCTACTACGCCGCCTCGAAGAACAGCGCGTTGCATTTCTTTTCTGCCGTTCCCTTTGGAATGACGGCAGTGGAAACGACCGCCTGGCTGCGCCATGGCGGCGGCCAGGACCTGTGGAACGAGATCTATGCCGAACGCGGCCTCGTGCCCCTCTACAGCGGCAATTCCGGTGTGCAGGCCGCCGGCTGGTTCAAGAATCCGGTGACGAAACTGGAGGACCTGTCGGGCCTGAACATGCGCATTGCCGGCCTTGGCGGCGAAGCCATGCGCAAGGTCGGGGTCAACGCCGTGCTGCTGCCGCCCCCGGAGATCTTCTCCGCCTTCCAGTCCGGCGCCATCGATGCCGCCGAGTGGGTGGGCCCGATGCTCGATCAGGCCTTCGGCCTTCAGAAGGTGGCAAAGCACTGCTATGTGCCGGCCTTCCACGAGCCGTCCGCAGGTCTTGAGATCGTGGTCAACAAGGAGGCCTGGGATGGCCTGCCCAGGCACCTGCAAGCCATCATCACCAATGCGGCCGATGCAGCCAATACCGAGGCTCTGGCCCAGTTCGACTATTTCAACGCGATGGCCATGAAGCAGCTTGAAGAGGCCGGCGTCGAATTCGGCACGTTCCCGGATGATGTCGTGGCGGCGCTGCGCAAGGCCTCCGACGAGGTCATGGCCGAGAACGCCGATGCCAATCCGGATTTCCGCAAGGTCATGGACAGCTACAACGCCTTCCTCGACCTGGCACGCCCCTATGGCATGAAGGTCAAGGCGCCGGTTTTCTCCCAGCGCATGTAGGCGCTGCGGGGGCGATCGCCGCCGCCGTTGAATCGAAAAATCAAGCACCCCGCGCAAGGCATTGCCTGCGCGGGGTTTTTTGAAACGAGGCTCCGCAAGTAGGCGTGGGCCCGCGGCGCCGCAATCGCGCGATTGCCCGGAAAGGGCTGAACGGAGGGCCTTCCCGTGCTTGGACCATGGAAGGCGGGCCTGCCGGCGCCTTCGGCTGGCAAATGTGACCTTGATGTCTCGCGCGCGGCCCGATGGCAGGTTTTCGTCAAGGACGACAATCTTTTGCCGTATATCACCAATGTTGCTCTTGCGTCGCGCCACCCTCTGGGCTAACCCTCGCCGCGTTGCAACAACCGTTGCGGCCAGGCCCGCCGGTCTGCCTCCGCGCCTCCGTCAGGCGGTGCGTTGATCCAAGAGGCAAGACCCCGGATCGCCGATCGCCGCCGGCAAGAAAGCAAGGTCATGAACGATCTCCTCAGCTCATACCTGCCGATCATCATCTTCCTGGGACTCTGCCTTGTCATCGGCCTCGCGCTGATGTTCGCGCCCTTCGTTCTGGCTTACAAGAACCCGGATCCCGCGAAGCTTTCGGCATACGAATGCGGCTTCGACGCCTTCGACGATGCGCGCATGAAGTTCGACGTGCGGTATTACCTCGTCGCCATCCTGTTCATCATCTTCGATCTCGAAGTGGCATTTCTCTTCCCGTGGGCTGTCTCCTTCGGTGAAATCGGCTGGTTCGGCTTCTGGTCGATGATGGTGTTCCTGGCCATCCTGACCATCGGCTTCGTCTATGAATGGAAAAAGGGAGCGCTGGAATGGGACTGAGCGACAATACCACCACGCTGATCGCGCCCCAGCCCAAGGGGATCGTCGATCCCAAGACCGGCAAGCCGGTCGGCTCGGACGACGTTTTCTTCGGCGAGATCAACGCCGAACTGTCCGACAAGGGCTTCATTGTCACGTCCACCGACGCCCTGGTCACCTGGGCGCGCACCGGTTCGCTGATGTGGATGACCTTCGGCCTTGCCTGCTGCGCCGTCGAGCTCATGCAGGTGTCCATGCCGCGCTATGACGTGGAGCGCTTCGGCACCGCGCCGCGCGCCAGCCCGCGCCAGTCCGACGTGATGATCGTCGCCGGTACGCTGACCAACAAGATGGCGCCGGCCATGCGCCGGGTCTACGACCAGATGCCGGAGCCGCGCTACGTCATTTCCATGGGCTCCTGCGCCAATGGCGGCGGCTACTACCACTATTCCTATTCTGTGGTGCGCGGCTGCGACCGCATCGTGCCGGTCGACATCTATGTTCCGGGCTGCCCGCCCACCGCCGAGGCGCTTCTCTACGGCATCCTGCTGCTGCAGAAGAAGATCCGCCGCACCGGCACCATTGAACGCTGAGAGGACGCATCCGGCCATGAACGAAGAGGCTTTGAAGGATCTCGCGGCCTATGTCACCGAGAAGCTGGACGGCCAGATCACGGACGCCAAGGTCGCCTATGGCGAGCTGACGCTGGAGGCCGAGGCAGGCGATATTGTCAATGTGCTGACCTTCCTGCGCGACGATGTCCAGTGCCAGTTCGTGTCTTTCATCGATGTCTGCGGCGCCGACTATCCGGCGCGTGCCCGCCGGTTCGATGTGGTTTACCACCTTCTGTCGCCGCGCCAGAACATGCGCGTGCGGGTGAAGGTTCAGGCCGACGAGGACAGCACCGTGCCCTCGATCACGGGCGTCTTTCCGGGTGCCGAATGGTTCGAGCGCGAGACCTATGACATGTATGGCGTCCTGTTCACCGGCCACCCGGACCTGCGCCGCATCCTGACCGACTACGGTTTCGAGGGGCATCCCCTGCGCAAGGATTTCCCGCTGACCGGCTATTGGGAAGTGCGCTGGGACGACGAGGTCAAGCGCGTGGTCTACGAACCGGTCGAACTGAAGCAGGAATTCCGCAATTTCGATTTCCTTTCGCCCTGGGAAGGCACCGAATACGTGCTGCCCGGCGACGAGAAGGCGAAGGGGTGAGGCGGTCAGATGACTGAACACAACGTCCGCAATTTCAGCATCAATTTCGGTCCGCAGCATCCGGCGGCGCACGGCGTGCTGCGTCTTGTCCTGGAACTGGACGGCGAGGTGGTGGAGCGCGCCGACCCGCATATCGGCCTGCTGCACCGCGGCACCGAGAAGCTGATGGAGTACAAGACCTACCTCCAGGCCGTGCCCTATCTCGACCGCCTCGATTATGTCGCGCCGATGAACCAGGAGCATGCATTCGCGCTGGCGGTGGAGCGCCTTGTGGGCGTCGAGATCCCGAAGCGCGGGCAGCTCATTCGCGTGCTCTATGCCGAGATCGGCCGCATCCTCAACCACCTGATGAACGTCACCACGCAGGCGCTCGACGTCGGTGCGCTGACGCCGCCGCTCTGGGGCTTCGAGGAACGCGAGAAGCTGATGGTGTTCTATGAGCGGGCATCCGGCTCGCGCATGCACGCCGCCTATTTCCGCCCCGGCGGCGTTCATCAGGACATCCCGGACCAGCTTGTCGAGGACATCGGCAAGTGGTGCGACCCGTTCCTGCAGACCCTGCAGGATCTGCATGGCCTGCTGACCGAGAACCGCATCTTCAAGCAGCGTAACGTCGATATCGGCGTCGTGACGCTCGAACAGGCCTGGGAGCGCGGCTTTTCCGGTGTCATGGTTCGCGGCTCCGGCGCGGCCTGGGACTTGCGCCGCTCGCAGCCTTACGAATGCTACGACGAACTGGACTTCGAGATTCCGGTCGGCAAGCACGGCGACTGCTACGACCGCTACCTGATCCGCATGGAGGAGATGGCGCAGTCGGTGAAGATCATGCGCCAGTGCATCGACCGCCTTCTCGGATCGGAACGCAAGGGCCCGGTTTCGGCCACCGACGGCAAGATCGTCCCGCCCAAGCGTGGCGAGATGAAGCGTTCGATGGAGGCGCTCATCCATCACTTCAAGCTCTACACCGAGGGTTACAAGGTGCCCGAGGGCGAGGTTTATGCCGCTGTCGAGGCGCCCAAGGGCGAATTCGGCGTCTATCTCGTCTCCGACGGTACCAACCGTCCCTACCGCGTGCATCTGCGCGCGCCCGGTTTCGCCCATTTGGCAGCTATGGATTTCATCGGAACCAAGCATCTGCTTGGCGATATCCCGGCCCTGATCGGTTCCTTTGACATCGTGTTTGGAGAGGTGGATCGCTAAATGTCCGTCCGTCGTCTCGCAGAAGACTCCGTCCAGCCCGAAAGCTTCGCCTTCAACGAGGCGATGACCGCCGAGGTCGGCAAGTGGCTGAAGAAATACCCCGAGGGCCGTGAACAATCGGCCGTCATTCCGCTGCTCATGCTGGCGCAGGAGCAGGAGGGCTGGGTGTCGAAGGCCGCCATCGAGCACGTCTCGCAAATGCTCGACATGCCGAAGATCCGCGTTCTGGAAGTGGCCACCTTCTATACCCAGTTCCAGTTGAACCCGGTTGGCACGAAGGCCCATATCCAGGTTTGTGGCACCACGCCCTGCATGCTGCGCGGGTCCGAGGATCTGATCAAGGTCTGCAAGAGCAAGATCCATCCCGAACCCTTCCACACCAATGCCGGGGGCACGCTGTCCTGGGAAGAGGTGGAATGTCAGGGCGCCTGCGTGAATGCGCCCATGGTCGTGATCTTCAAGGACACCTATGAGGACCTGACGCCGGAGCGCCTGGAAGAAATCATCGACGCCTTCGAGGCAGGCAAGGGCGACAACGTCGAGCCTGGCCCGCAGAACGGCCGTGTCTACTCGGCCGCGGCGACTGGCGCCACGACGCTGACAGACGAGGACGCGATCATCAGGAAGAAGCGCGTGTCCATTTCCAAGGCCAGGCCGAATGGCGGCGATCCGGAGATCGCGCCTTCGAAGGCAGCACGGCCCAAGACGGAAGCTGCGGAAACCGACAGCGCGGTGACGGGCCCGTCGCCCGAAAAGGCATCGCCTGCGGCCGAAGAGGCCGTTTCCGCCGAGCCCGCGCCGCCGGCTGCGCCCAAGGCATCGACGCGCCGCGGTGTCTCCGAGGATGTCACGGCTGCAGGTGGCGGCAAGCGCAAGGCTGGGCAGCCGGCCGAGCCGTCGGATGCCGGCGAGGCGGCCTCCGCCAAGGATGCCAAGCCCTCGCTGAACGACAAGAACCGCCCCGCTGGCATCGAGAAACCGGCGGAACCCGATGACCTGAAGATGATTTCCGGCGTCGGCCCCAAGATCGAGGGCATCCTCAACGAACTCGGCATCTATACCTTTGCCCAGGTCGCCTCGTGGAAAAAGGCCGAGCGCGAATGGGTGGACGGCTACCTGCGTTTCAAGGGCCGCATCGACCGTGACGACTGGGTCAAGCAGGCCAAGGCGCTCGCCAAGGGCGGGCGTGAGGAATATGTCCGCGTCTTCGGCAAAGAGCCGCGATAAGGGAGAGATGACATGCTGACCGACAAGGATCGCATCTTTACCAATATCTACGGCCAGTACGACCGTTCCCTGAAGGGCGCCATGATGCGCGGTCACTGGGACGGCACGAAGGACATCGTTGCCAAGGGCCGCGACTGGATTGTCAACGAGATGAAGGCGTCGGGCCTGCGCGGCCGCGGCGGCGCTGGCTTCCCGACCGGGCTCAAGTGGTCCTTCATGCCCAAGGAGGCCGGGCCGCGCCCGCATTATCTCGTGGTCAATGCGGACGAATCGGAACCGGGCACCTGCAAGGATCGCGAGATCCTGCGTCATGACCCGCATACCCTGGTCGAGGGCTGCCTGATCGCCGGTTTCGCCATGGGCGCACACACCGCCTACATCTACGTGCGCGGCGAGTTCATGCGTGAGCGCGAGGCGCTGCAGCGCGCCATCGACGAGTGCTACGAAGCGGGCCTTCTGGGCAAGGACAACAAGTGCGGCTGGGACATGGACGTCTTCGTCCATCACGGTGCCGGCGCCTATATCTGCGGCGAGGAAACGGCGCTGCTGGAAAGCCTGGAGGGCAAGAAGGGCCAGCCGCGCCTGAAGCCGCCTTTTCCGGCCAATGTCGGGCTTTATGGATGCCCGACCACGGTCAACAACGTCGAGTCGATTGCAGTTGCGCCGACCATCCTGCGCCGCGGTGCCGGCTGGTTCGCCTCTTTCGGCCGCGAGAACAACAAGGGCACCAAGCTGTTCTGCGTGTCCGGTCACGTCAACACGCCGGCGACCTTCGAGGAAGCCATGTCGGTTCCGTTCAAGGAACTGATCGACCGCCATTGCGGTGGGATTCGCGGCGGCTGGGACAACCTGCTGGCAGTCATTCCGGGCGGTTCTTCCGTTCCGCTGGTGCCCGCCGAGCAGATCATGGACGCGCCGATGGACTTTGACGGCCTGCGCGAACTGCGTTCCGGTCTTGGCACCGCTGCCGTGATCGTGATGGACAAGTCGACAGACATCGTGAAGGCGATCGCGCGCCTGTCCTACTTCTACAAGCACGAAAGCTGCGGCCAGTGTACGCCGTGCCGCGAGGGCACCGGCTGGATGTGGCGCGTCATGGAGCGGCTGGTGCGCGGTGAGGCGCACAAGCGCGAGATCGACATGCTGCTTGATGTGACCAAGCAGGTGGAAGGGCATACCATCTGTGCGCTCGGTGATGCCGCAGCCTGGCCGATCCAGGGTCTCATCCGCCATTTCCGGCCGGAAATCGAGCGGCGCATTGATGAATTCACGAGAAACAGCCACCGGGCCGAACCGGTGATGGTGGCGGCGGAATAGGGAAGGGCAAGCCGGGAATTCACCCGGCGCCAGGGAAACGCAATCGAGGGCCGGTTCGACCGGAAACAAGGAGATTGCCGATGTCGACATGTGGAATACCCAACGACTTCGCCCAGGGCGCCAGTGTGTATGAATCCGCGTTGAGAACCATGACCAGGGCGATGACAGCAAATTCAGGCGCAGGCATGCCACTGGCTTCACCGGCCATGCTGATGGCCGGTCCGGCGCTCGGCCTTGGCATGGTGGCCCAGTACTGGGGGGCGGTGATCGGGACATTGCACGGCGCCGCCGCGTCTGCCGGCCGGGTGCCGTCCATTGACGCGCCGTTCAAGGCGCCTGTCCTGTTCTGGAACGCCGAGGACGAGGATTCCGATTCCTTCGGCATGGCCATGGCCAATCCCATGTCCTTCTTCGCAGCCGCGACCAAGACCGTCTATGCGGACATGGAGCATGCCGCGAAGGATTTCGTCGAAGTCGGCGAACATGTCCTGTCAGGCATGGCCGAGGATGCCGATACGGTCGCCCGCACCATGGAAGGCGCCGGTTCTGCGGCCATCATCGGGCCGGATGAGGCCGCGGACGCGGCCGGCGCGATCATGCCGGAGGACTTCCGGCGTCCGTCGGGCATGGACAGGCCGGAGCATGCCGACGATCTGAAGCGGATCGCGGGAATCGGACCCAGGCTTGAGGAAAAGCTCAATGGACTGGGCATCTGGACCTTTGCGCAGGTCGCGGCCTGGACGCCCGAGCAGGTGGCATGGGTCGATGATTACCTTGCCTTCAAGGGGCGCATCGAGCGCGATGGCTGGATCGCCCAGGCATCGGAACTTGCTGCGGCGCGCGAAGACGGAAACGTGACGACGACCGGCTAGCGGCCGGAACAGGAACCTGGGCATCCCGCGGCACGCCCGCCGGGATGCCTCAAGTCAGGCGGCAAGGCCGCTTCTGAAAACGTGGAAATGAAGATGGCTAAGATCAGGGTTGACGGCAAGGAGATCGAGGTTCCGGACCATTTCACGCTGTTGCAGGCGTGCGAGGAGGCCGGTGCCGAGGTTCCGCGTTTCTGCTTTCACGAGCGGTTGTCGATCGCCGGCAATTGCCGCATGTGCCTTGTCGAGGTGAAAGGCGGGCCGCCCAAGCCGGCCGCCTCCTGCGCCATGGGCGTGCGCGACCTGCGCCCTGGCCCCAATGGCGAGTCGCCGGAAGTCTTCACCAACACGCCCATGGTCAAGAAGGCCCGCGAAGGCGTGATGGAGTTCCTGCTGATCAACCATCCGCTCGACTGCCCGATCTGCGATCAGGGCGGGGAGTGCGACCTGCAGGACCAGGCGATGGCCTTCGTGTCGATGCCTCCCGCTACACCGAGAACAAGCGCGCCGTGGAAGACAAGTATATCGGCCCGCTGGTCAAGACGATCATGACGCGCTGCATCCACTGCACGCGCTGCGTCCGCTTCACCACGGAAGTGGCCGGCATTTCCGAACTGGGCCTGATCGGCCGCGGCGAGGATGCCGAGATCACCACCTATCTCGAACAGGCGATGACGTCCGAACTGCAGGGCAATGTCATCGACCTGCCTGGTCGGCGCGCTGACCTCCCGGCCCTACGCCTTCCAGGCACGTCCGTGGGAACTGACCAAGACCGAAACCATCGATGTCATGGACGCGGTCGGTTCGGCCATCCGGTCGACACCCGCGGCCGCGAAGTGATGCGCATCATGCCGCGCGTCAACGAGCAGGTGAACGAGGAATGGATTTCCGACAAGTCGCGTTTTGTCTGGGACGGATTGCGCACGCAGCGTCTCGACCGGCCCTATGTCAAGCGTGACGGGCGCCTTCAGGCGGCAGCTGGGCTGAGGCCTTCGCCGCCATTCGCGACGCGGTCGCGAAGACCTCGGGCGACAGGATCGGCGCCATTGCCGGCGATCTGGCCGCCGTCGAGAAATGTTCGCGCTGCGCCAGCTGATGGGATCGCTGGGATCGGCCAATATCGATTGCCGCCAGGATGCGCGCCGCACGATCCCGCGCTTGGCCGGGAAACCTACCTGTTCAACCCGACGATCGAAGGCATCGAGGATGCCGACGCGCTGCTGGTCATTGGCGCGAACCCGCGTTTCGAGGCGTCGGTGCTCAATGCGCGCATCCGCAAGCGCTGGCGCATGGACAATTTTCCCATCGGCGTCATCGGCGAAATGGGCGACCTGCGCTACGACTATGAAATGCTGGTGCCGGCCCGGATACGCTCAAGGAACTGGCTGCGGGTGAGGGCGCCTTCTTCGGACGCTGAAAGATGCCGAGCGGCCGATGATCGTCGTCGGGCAGGGCGCACTTGCCCGCACCGATGGCGCGGCGGTTCTGCCCATGCGGCGAAGCTGGCGGTTGCCTGCGGCGCGGTCGGTGCGGACTGGAACGGCTTTGCCATGCTGCACACCGCGGCATCGCGCGTCGGCGGTCTCGATATCGGCTTCGTGCCGGGCGAGGTGGCAGGACGTGGCCGGCATGCTGGGTGGCGCCATGGACGTGCTGTTCCTGCTCGGTGCCGATGAGTTCGACATGGGCCAGATCGGCGGCGCGTTCACCGTCTATATCGGCACCCACGGCGATGCCGGCGCGCACGCGGCCGATGTCATCCTGCCGGCGGCTGCCTATACCGAAATCCGGCACCTATGTGAACACCGAAGGCCGCGTGCAGATTGCCGCGCGGGCCGGTTTTGCACCGGGGATGCGAAGGAGGACTGGGCGATCCTGCGCGCGCTTTCCGAAGTGCTCGGCAAGAAGCTGCCCTATGATTCTGCTCAGGCAGTTGCGTTCCGCTCTTGCATGAGGCCCATCCGCACATGGCGGACGCCGACGAGATTG
The DNA here is from genome assembly GCA_020637775.1 of Brucellaceae bacterium. Lineage (GTDB taxonomy): Bacteria > Pseudomonadota > Alphaproteobacteria > Rhizobiales > Rhizobiaceae > Zhengella. The sequence goes on from JACKJV010000010.1 coordinate 86,175, forward strand.
CCGCGGGTTCCACTGCCGGCATCGAGGGCGCTGGCGAAGAAGGGCGGCCGTCTCAGCAAGAGCGCCGTTCGTATCGCCGGTGGCTGATTTCTACCTGACCAATCCGGTCGCCCGCGCCTCCGCCGTCATGGCGGAGTGTTCCGCGCTCGCCCGCAATGGTTTCCGCCAGGCCGCAGAGTAAGGGGACGGCAAGACGATGGACCTTTTTCTTCGACACCTATGTCTGGCCGACACTGCTGATCGTCATCCAGTCGCTGGCGCTGCTGGTAGATCCTGCTGATCTACGTCGCCTATGTGATCTATGCCGACCGCAAGATCTGGGCGGCGGTGCAGGCCGCTGCGGCCCCAGCGTGGTCGGGCCAGGGCCTGCTGCAGTCCTTCGCCGACATGCTGAAGTTCTTCGTCAAGGAGCCGGTCATCCCTCCGGCGCCAACAAGGGCGTGTTCCTTCTGGCGCCGCTGGTTTCGGCGGTGCTGGCGCTTGCCGCCTTCGCCGTCATCCCGGTCGCCGACGGCTGGGTCGTCGCCTCCATCAATGTCGGCATTCTCTATGTCTTCGCCATTTCCTCGCTGGAGGTCTATGGCGTGATCATGGGCGGCTGGGCATCGAACTCGAAATATCCGTTCCTTGGCGCGCTGCGTTCGGCCGCTCAGATGGTCTCTTATGAAGTGTCCATCGGCTTCGTCATCGTCACCGTGCTGCTTTGCGTCGGTTCGCTGAACCTGTCGGATATTGTCCTTTCGCAGGGAGACGGCCTCGGCACCCGGCTCGGTCTGCCCAATTCCTTCCTGGATTGGCATTGGCTCGGCCTGTTCCCGATGTTCATCATCTTCTTCATTTCCGCGCTCGCGAAACCAACCGTCCGCCTTTCGATCTCGTCGAGGCGGAGTCAGAACGGTCGCCGGCCACATGGTGGAATATTCATCCGGCCCGTACATGCTCTACATGCTGGGCGAGTATGTCGCGATCTGCCTGATGTCCGCCCTGGCGACGATCCTGTTCCTCGGCGGCTGGCTGCCGCCCGTCGACATCGCGCCCTTCACCTGGATACCGGGCGTCATCTGGTTCGTTCTCAAGGCGACGGCGGTGTTCTTCATGATCTCGCTGGTCAAGGCCTTCGTGCCCGCTACCGCTACGACCAGCTGATGCGGCTGGGCTGGAAGGTCTTCCTTCGATCTCGATCTTCATGGTCGTGCTACGGCATTCGTCCTGAAGCTGACCGGCTGGAGTGCGTGAGGATGAGCGCGGCCGCCATCGGAGCCCTGGTCGGATTGATCGTCGCGGCGATCGATTGGTGCTTCTGCGCACGCTGGCCGGCCAGGTGGACGCGACTGAAACGAAAACGGCGCTGAAGGCCGCCGGCCTGGTCAATTCGTTCTGCTGCCGGTCATCGGCTGGTTCGCAGCGCCATACGTGATTGAGTCTGACAATGACTGGTCTTGCACAAGCGGCCAAGTCGCTGCTTCTGAAAGAGTTCATCGACGCCACCATCCTGTCGATGCGCTATTTCTTCAAGCCGAAGTTCACCGTCAATTATCCCAACGAGAAGGGCCCGATCAGCCCGCGATTCCGTGGCGAGCACGCCTTGCGCCGTTACCCCAACGGGAAGAGCGCTGCATTGCATGCAAGCTTTGCGAGGCGATCTGTCCTGCGCAGGCCATCACCATCGAGGCCGGCCCGCGCCGCAACGACGGTACGCGGCGCACGGTGCGCTACGATATCGACATGGTGAAGTGCATCTGTTGCGGCTTCTGCCAGGAAGCCTGCCCGGTGGATGCCATCGTCGAGGGGCCGAATTTCGAGTTCGCCACCGAGACGCGCGAGAACTTTACTACAACAGGACAAGCTGCTCGCCAACGGCGATCGGTGGGAGCGGAGATCGCCCGCAACATGTCGCTGGACGCGCCATACCGCTAAGTGTGCCGCAGAAAGTGCAATCGGTGCCGCGCAGGCCCGAAAAAGTTTTGAACCAGAGCGGGCAGGCGGTTTTGCAACTGCGAAAACGCTCTAAAGGACACCGGACCTGAACCGTGGCGGGGACTCGCGCGACGGAAGGGTCGATGAAGCGGAGCCATCGCGGCGCCGCGCAGCACATGCAAGGATCGGGGCAGTCATGCTCACAGGATTGGCGGCGGCGTTTTTCTATCTATTCGCCTTTGTTGCGGTTGCGTCAGCCCTGATGGTCATCGCGGCGCGCAACCCGGTCATTCCGTTCTTTCCTCATTCTCACCTTCTTCAACGCCGCGGCGCTCTTCCTGCTGACCGGCGCTGAATTCCTCGCCATGATCCTCCTCATCGTCTATGTCGGCGCCGTGGCAGTCCTGTTCCTGTTCGTTGTCATGATGCTTGACGTGGATTTCGCGGAACTGAAGGCCGGAGCATTGCAATATGCGCCGATCGGCGCACTCGTCGGCATCGTGCTGGTGGCGGAACTGGCCGTCGTGCTTAGCGGCTACACGCTGTCGCCGGAGGTCGCTTCCGGCTCTGCGCAGCCGATCCGCGATCTCGCCGAACGGCACAACACCGCCCGGTTGGGCGACATTCTCTACACCGACTATGTCTACGCGTTCCAGGTCGCCGGCATCATCCTGCTGGTGGCGATGATCGGCGCACATTGTCCTGACGCTGCGCCACAAGGAAGGCGTCAAGCGCCGGGTCATCGCCGAGCAGGTGGCGCGGGACCACCGCACCGCGATCGAGGTGCGCAAGGTCGAGTCGGGCAAGGGCATCTGAGAGGTCTCAATCATGGAAATCGGTATCGGCCACTATCTGACCCTGTCAGCCGTCCTGTTCACCATCGGCGTGTTCGGCATTTTCCTGAACCGCAAGAACATCATCGTCATCCTGATGTCGATCGAACTGATCCTGCTGTCGGTCAATCTGAATTTCGTGGCCTTCTCGGCTGCCTTGAACGACCTCGTCGGTCAGGTTTTCGCGCTGTTCATTCTCACCGTCGCGGCGGCGGAAGCCTGATCGGCCTTGCAATCCTCGTCGTCTTCTTCCGCAACCGCGGTTCGATCTCGGTCGAAGACGTCAACATGATGAAGGGCTAAGGGAAACGCCGCCATGATGTATCAAGCGATTGTCTTCCTGCCGCTCATCGGTTTCCTGATTGCCGGTCTGTTTGGCCGCTCCATCGGTGCCAAGGCGTCCGAATATGTCACGTCTGGCCTTCTGGTCGTCTCGGCGCTGCTGTCCTGGGTCGCCTTTTTCACCGTGGCCATGGCCCATGGCGGCGAGGGGCACCAGGCCCATGCCATCGTGGTCCCGGTCCTGGCGTTCATCCAGTCGGGCGATTTCGCGGTCGACTGGGCCTTGCGCATCGACACGCTGACGGCCGTCATGCTGGTCGTCGTCAACACGGTTTCCGCGCTGGTGCATATCTATTCGATCGGCTACATGCACCACGATCCCGACCGGCCGCGCTTCTTCGCCTATTTGTCGCTGTTCACCTTCGCCATGCTGATGCTGGTGACCTCCGACAACCTGGTACAGATGTTCTTCGGCTGGGAAGGCGTCGGCCTGGCGTCCTATCTGCTCATCGGCTTCTGGTACAAGAAGCCTTCGGCAAACGCCGCGGCGATGAAGGCCTTCATCGTCAACCGCGTCGGCGACTTCGGATTTGCGCTCGGCATTTTCGGTGTCTTCGTCCTGTTCGGCTCGGTGTCGTTCGACACGATCTTCGCCAATGCCGCCACATTCCTGCCAGCCGAGGGTGCGGCCAGTGGTGAGCCGGTTCTGAATTTCCTCGGCAACGCGCTTGATCGGCAAGGCGCCATCACCATCGTCTGCCTGCTGCTGTTCATGGGCGCGATGGGCAAGTCGGCGCAGTTCCTGCTGCACACCTGGCTGCCGGATGCGATGGAGGGGCCGACGCCTGTCTCGGCGCTCATTCACGCTGCCACCATGGTGACCGCTGGCGTGTTCATGGTCGCGCGCCTGTCGCCCCTTTTCGAACTGTCGCACACGGCCTTGCTGGTCGTCACGATCATCGGCTCGATCACCGCGTTCTTTGCCGCCACCGTCGGACTGGTGCAGAACGACATCAAGCGTGTCATCGCCTACTCGACCTGTTCGCAGCTCGGCTACATGTTTGCAGCCCTTGGTGTCGGCGCCTATGGCGCAGCCATCTTCCACCTGTTCACGCACGCCTTCTTCAAGGCGCTGCTGTTCCTCGGCGCCGGCTCGGTGATCCATGCCGTGTCCGATGAACAGGACATGCGCCGCATGGGTGGCCTGCGCAAGCTGATCCCCGCCACCTACTGGATGATGGTCATCGGAACGGTTGCGCTGACCGGCCTTGGCATTCCCGGCACCTTCATCGGGACTGCCGGCTTCTTCTCCAAGGACATCATCATCGAGAGCGTGTTTGCCTCGCACAGCACGGTATCGGCCTTCTCCTTCTCCATGCTCGCCATTGCCGCGCTTTTCACCAGCTTCTATTCCTGGCGGCTGATCTTCATGACCTTCCACGGCAAGCCGCGCGCGACGGCCGATGTGATGCATCATGTCCACGAAAGCCCGCCGGTCATGCTGGTGCCGCTGTTCGTGCTGGCGGCCGGCGCCCTGTTTGCCGGCGTCCTGTTCGAGGGCTATTTCTACGGCCACGAATATGAAGCCTTCTGGAAGGGCGCGCTGTTCACGGCGGCGCAAAACAATCTCGTCGAGGAATTCCACCACGTTCCCTTTGTCGTGAAGATTACGCCCTTCATCGCCATGCTGGCCGGTTTTGCGATCGCCTGGTGGTTCTACATCTCCAACCCCGAAATGCCCCGGCAGGTGGCCCGGCGCCATCACGGCCTCTACCAGTTCCTGCTCAACAAGTGGTATTTCGACGAGCTCTATGACTTCATCTTCGTCCGCCCGGCCATGTGGCTTGGCCGCTTCCTGTGGAAGAAGGGCGATGGCGCTGTCATTGACGGGCTCGGTCCTGACGGCGTGGCTGCCCGCGTTGTCGATGTCACCAACCGCGTCGTCAAACTTCAGAGCGGTTACCTTTATCACTATGCCTTCGCGATGCTCATCGGCGTCGCCGCGCTGGTCACCTGGATGATGCTCGGGAGCGCCTTCTGATGTCTGATTGGCCCATCCTTTCGCTGGTCACATTCCTGCCGCTCGTCGGCGCCTTCCTCATCCTCCTGATCAAGGATGAAGGCTAGGCCGCCGCAACATCCGCAATGTTGCGCTGCTGACGACCGTCTTCACCTTCATCTTCTCGCTCTTCATCTGGGCCGGGTTCGACAATTCCGTCAGGGTTTCAGATGCTGGAGGAGGTCGAATGGCTGGGTGGGGCATTTCCTACCGCATGGGCGTGGATGGCATCTCGATGCTGTTCGTCATCCTGACGACCTTCCTGATGCCGCTTTGCATCCTGGCGTCCTGGTCGGTGGAAAAGCGCGTCAAGGAATACATGATCGCCTTCCTCGTGCTTGAAACACTGATGATCGGTGTCTTTTGCGCGCTCGACCTGGTGCTGTTCTATGTCTTCTTCGAAGCCGGTCTCATCCGATGTTCATCATCATCGGTGTCTGGGGTAGCGCCGGGTCTATGCCTCCTTCAAGTTCTTCCTCACACGCTGCTGGGGTCGGTGCTGATGATGCTGCCATCATGGCTATGTACTGGGAAGCCGGAACGACATCGATCCCGGATCTGCTTGCCTATGACTTCCGGCATCCATGCAGACATGGCTGTGGCTGGCCTTTTCGCTTCCTTCGCGGTGAAGATGCCGATGTGGCCTGTCCACACCTGGCTGCCGGATGCGCACGTAAGCACCGACCGCCGGCTCGGTCATTCTGGCAGCCATTCTCCTGAAAATGGGTGGCTACGGTTTCCTTCGGTTCTCCTGCCGATGTTTCCTGTCGCATCGGAGAGTTTCAGTCCTTCGTCTTCACGCTCTCGGTGGTCGCGATTGTCTACACGTCGCTCGTCGCCTTGCGTCAGGAGGACATCAGAAGTTGATTGCCTATTCCTCCGTCGCCCATATGGGTTTACGTGACGATGGGCATTTCGCGATGAACACGCAGGGCGTGGAAGGCGCGATCTTCCAGATGATCAGCCACGGTTTCGTCTCGGCGCGCTCTTCCTGTGCGTCGGCGTCGTCTATGACCGGATGCACACCCGCGAGATCGCGGCCTATGGCGGTCTGGTCAACAACATGCCGAAATATGCCGTCGTGTTCATGATCTTCACCATGGCCAATGTCGGCCTGCCCGGCACATCCGGCTTCATCGGCGAATTCCTGACGCTTCTGGGCGTGTTCCGGGTCAACACCTGGGTTGCCTTCTTCGCCACGACGGGCGTGGTGCTTTCGGCCGCCTATGCGCTCTGGCTCTATCGCCGGGTCGTCTTCGGCAAGCTCGACAAGGAAGCGCTGAAGGGCATGCTCGACCTTTCGACCCGCGAGAAGGTGATCATCTATCCGCTGGTCGCGCTGACCATCCTGTTCGGCGTGTATCCGGCGCCGATCTTCGATGTGACCAGCGTTTCGGTCAATGCACTCATCAACGACGTCACCGCATCGCTTGACATGGCGGTGACAACGGCCGCGATCGGCCAGTAAGACAAGGCGGGAAAAGGGACATGATGACGGATCTCGCAACCAGCCTCTCGCTCGCCACGCCGGAGCTCATTGTCGCGGTGGGGGCGATCGCCCTGCTGATGTTCGGCGTCTTTTCGGGGCCGCGATCAACCTCCACCATCAACGGCCTTGCCGTGGCGATCCTGATCGGTGCGATGGCCTGGATGGTCTTTTTCGGCCATGACGGGAAGGCATTCAACGGAGCGTTCACGTCTGATCCGTTCGCGCAGCTGATGAAGATATTGGCGCTGACCGGCTCCGTGGTCACGCTCGTCATATCCGTGGGCTTCGCGAAGGCGGAGAAATTCGACAAGTTCGAATTCCCGGTCCTCGTGATGCTGGCCACGCTCGGCATGATGCTGATGATCTCGGCCAACGATACGCTGGCGCTCTATCTCGGCCTGGAACTCCAGTCGCTGGCGCTCTACGTCGTCGCCGCCTTCAATCGCGATCCCGTCCGTTCCACCGAGGCAGGGCTGAAATATTTCGTGCTCGGCGCGCTGTCTTCCGGCATGCTGCTTTACGGCATCTCCCTTGTCTACGGCTTCACCGGCCACACGAATTTCCTCGCCATCGCGGAGACGGTGAACAATGGACAGCGGGACCTGGGCCTTGTCTTCGGCCTCGTCTTCATCCTGGCCGGCCTGGCGTTCAAGATTTCAGCCGTTCCATTCCACATGTGGACGCCGGACGTCTATGAAGGCGCACCGACGCCCGTGACCGCCTTCTTTGCCGCCGCGCCGAAGATGGCGGCCATGGCGCTGGTCGTACGCGTCGTATCCGAAGCCTTTGCGCCCATGCACACCGACTGGCAGCAGGTCATCGTGTTCATCGCGATCGCATCCATGGTGCTCGGCGCCTTCGGCGCGATCGGACAGCGCAACATCAAGCGGCTGATGGCCTATTCGTCGATCGGCCACATGGGTTATGCGCTTGTTGGCCTTGCCGCCGGCACGCTGGCCGGCGTTCAGGGCGTCGTCATCTACATGATCATCTATCTGGTCATGACCCTTGGCACGTTTGCCTTCATCCTCGCCATGCGGCGCAAGGAGGGCAACGTGGAGCAAATCGATGACCTTTCGGGCCTGGCCTCGACCAATCCGGTCATGGCGACCATCCTCACGATCCTGATGTTCTCGCTGGCCGGCATTCCGCCGCTGGCTGGCTTCTGGGCCAAGTGGTCCGTGTTCCTGGCGGCCATCGAGGCCAACCTCTTCGCCCTCGCCGTGATCGGCGTCCTGGCGTCCGTGGTGGGTGCCTATTATTACCTGCGGATCATCAAGATCATGTGGTTCGACGAGCCGGCGGGCAAGCTTCAGCCAGTGGCCAGTGAACTGGGCCTCGTTCTCGGTCTCTCCGGTGCATTCACGCTGTTCTACATCGTGTTTGCGGGTCCGGTGGGGCTTGTTGCCCAGGCGGCTGCCCGCACGTTCTTCTGAAGGTAGCGGACCGGTTTGAGCCCGCAGGCCGCCACTTCGCTTCCACCTGGCGTCACGCATGTGGCGCTGGGTGATGTCGGGTCCACCAATGCCGAAGCGTTCGTCCTTGCGCGCCAGGGCCGGCGCGGTGCCTTCTGGGTCACGGCGGAACGTCAGTTGCAGGGCAGGGGCCGCCGCGGCCGCCCTTGGGTTTCGGAGAAAGGGAACCTCTACGCTTCGCTGCTCTTGAACGATCCGGCACCGCTTGAACGTCTGGGCACGCTTCCGCTTGTCGCCGCCCTCGCTGTCTACAAGGCGCTCAGGCCCTTTTTCGCCAGAACACCCCAGGCGCTCGCCATCAAATGGCCCAACGACATCCTGATCGATGGCGCCAAGGTCAACGGCATCCTGCTGGAAAGCGAGACATTGCCCGATGGCACAATGGCGGTTGTCATCGGCTGTGGCATCAATTGCGCGCATCATCCGGCCGGAACGATCTATCCGGCCACCAGTCTGGCCGAATGCGGCGTCGCGGTCACGCCGCAGGATCTGTTTCCGGTTCTGGTCCGGGCCATGGCGGCGGAAGTGGCGCGCTGGGACCGGGGGCTTGGATTTGCCGCCATTCGTGAAGACTGGCTTCTGGCTGCGCGCGGCCTGGGGCAGGCGGTTCGGGTCAATCTTGGCGATCGCGTCCTGGAAGGCCGGTTTGCCGATCTTGACGCCAGGGGCTATCTTCTGGTCGAACAGAACAATGGCGGGATCGTTACCATATCGGCTGGCGATCTTTTCTTCGCCTCAGTTTCCACCTCCTGATGAAAGTTGGGCATGGCCAAGACCAAGGACAATGAACTCGTCTTCGCACCTTTGGGCGGCGTCGGCGAAATCGGCATGAATTTCGCGCTTTACGGCTTCGGGCCCGCATCAAGACGGGAATGGATCATCGTCGATTGCGGCGTGACCTTTCCCGGACCCGACCTGCCGGGGGTCGATCTTGTCCTTCCCGATACCCGCTTCATAGAAAACGAAGTGAAGAACCTGCGTGGCATGGTGATCACCCATGCCCACGAGGATCACTATGGCGCGATCCTCGACATCTGGCCGAAGCTTGGCTGTCCGGTCTGGATGTCGCCCTTCACCGCGGGGCTTCTGGAGGCCAAGCGCCAGAGCGAATATCAGCGTGTCGACGTGCCCGTGAACATCTTCCGCGCCGGCCAGCCCTTCGATCTCGGTCCCTTCCGCATCGAACCGGTCCCGGTGACGCATTCCATTCCCGAACCCTATTCGCTTGCGATCACCACCGAGGCCGGCACGCTCATCCATACCGGCGACTGGAAATTCGACGCGGAGCCGGCCATCGGCCCCCTGACGGACGAAGACCGGCTGAAAGCGCTTGGCGATGCGGGCGTCCTTGCCATGATCTGCGACTCGACCAATGCCATGCGTGAAGGCGAAAGCCCGACCGAGCGCCAGGTCTGCGAAAGCCTTGAGAAGCTGATCGAGAAGGCGGCCGGGCGCGTGGTCATCACCACCTTCTCGTCCAATGTCGGGCGCATCCGCTCCATAGCCGAGGCCGCCCGTGATGCCGGCCGGCAGGTGCTCGTCATGGGGCGTTCGATGAAGCGGGTGATCGATGTGGCCACCGACCTCGGCTATCTCGACGGATTGCCGGACTTCCTCGCCGAAGAGGATTTCCAGCACATCCCGCGTGACAACGTCGTGGTGCTTTGCACCGGTAGCCAGGGAGAGCCGCGCGCCGCGCTTTCCAAGCTGGCACGGGAGGAAATGCGCAATGTCCATCTGACCGCCGGCGACACGGTCATCTACTCCTCTCGCACCATCCCGGGCAATGAGAAGGCGATTCTTGAGGTCAAGAACCGGCTTGTCGAGATGGGCGTGAAGATCATCGAGGATGACGACGCGCTCGTGCACGTCTCCGGCCATCCGCGCCGTGGCGAATTGCGCAAGATGTATGGTCTCGTGCGTCCCCGTATCGCCGTCCCGGTCCATGGCGAGGCCCAGCATCTCGTCGCCCATGCGTCACTGGCCGCGACAATCGGCGTGCCGGAAGTGGCGTCGGTGCGCAATGGCGACATGCTCCGCCTCTGGCCTGGCAATGCCGAAATTGTCGGCGAGGTCCATCACGGGCGCACCTTCAAGGATGGCAATCTTTACGGCGACGACGAAGCGGTCGGCGTGCGCGACCGCCGCAAGCTCTCCTATGCGGGTCATGTCTGCCTGAACGCCATCCTGGACAACAAGTACGATCTGGTCGCCGATCCGGACATCGAGGCCGTTGGCCTGCCGGAAATGGACGGGCGCGGGGAATATCTTGAGGACGTCCTTCTGGAAGCCGCGACGGGCGCGATCGAGAGCATTCCGCGCGGCAAGCGCAAGGATCTCGACCTCGTGGCCGAAAGCGCCCGGCGCGCCATCCGTGCCGAGGCGAATTCGGTCTGGGGAAAGAAGCCGATTGTCACCGTGTTCGTGACGAGAGTCTAGCAAGGAAACGCGGATCTCGTTCCTCCGGCCGATTTACAGGGCGGCCGGAGCGGCTTAAGCCGGGATCGTTCCAACTTGTCTGACGGAGAAGCCGCATGCTCGGACGCCTGAACCACGTGGCCATCGCAGTGCCTGATCTTGACGCCGCCACCGCCACCTATCGCGATACGCTGGGCGGCAAGGTGAGCGCGCCGCAAGCCCTTCCCGAACACGGCGTGACCGTCGTGTTCGTGGATCTCGGCAACACCAAGGTGGAACTGCTGGAACCCCTGGGAGAGGCTTCCCCGATCGCCGCTTTCCTGGCGAAGAACCCTGCCGGCGGGATGCACCATGTCTGCTACGAGGTTGACGACATTCTGTCCGCCCGTGATCACCTGAAGGGGCAGGGCGCCCGCGTTCTGGGCGATGGCGAACCGAAGACCGGAGCCCATGGCAAGCCGGTTCTTTTCCTGCATCCCAAGGATTTCCACGGCACGCTCGTGGAACTGGAGCAGGTCTGAGACGGCGCGCGGCGCCAAGGGCTTTGCCATTTGCCGCCATCGACCCCATATGAATGCCCGTGGAACGGTCAACCCGGCGCGGGAGACGGAGCAAACCATGCTGACGACAGTGTTATCCTATGCTGCGCTTTATTTCGTACTCTGGTGGCTGTGCCTGTTCGCGGTCATTCCCTTCAGCCTGCGCACGCAGGAGGAGGATGGCGCGGTGACGCTGGGCACCGTGGCCAGCGCGCCGAAAGGGCATCACATGCGCCGCGCCGCGCTGCGCACGACAATCGTCTCCGGACTCATCTTCGCCGCCTATCTCGGCATCACGCAGGGGCTCGGCTACTCGATCGACGACATCCCGCGCATCGTACCGAACTACGTGTACGGGGACGGATGACGGAGCCGCGCGCCCCGGCGTCAACGGCTGCTCCATGAAGCGATGTCCTCGCACCAGTTCTCGATCTTGGGGCCAGTCAGGGCGATATCGGGAACATGGCGCGGAGCGAAATGGGATTTCGCCTCCTTGTAGATCAGCTTCGGCAGATAGTCCGAGATGCCAAGCCGGCCGAACAGGGAATAGGCGAAGATCCGCCCTTCCAACAGGATGTAGAACTCGCCGGGGGAGCGCAGTTCCGGCGGCATGCCGAACAATGTTCCCGGTGCTCGCCGCCTTTCGTTCCAGATATTGCTGCCGGTTCGGTGATAGGCCCATTCGACTCGGGCTTTCAGAAAGTTGGGATTGGCTTCCGGATCCGAGAGGTCGAGAACCCGCAGGCCACGAATCTGGAAACGGAAGTTTTCGCTGCCGCCGCGTGGCAGCGTTTGGTCCGCCGTATCGGTGATTGCCCAATTGCCGGTCTTGTAGCTGGTCCAGGCAATCTCGCTGATCCTGTCCAGGGTTTCGCAGGTGATCGTGCCGTCGGAGGACGCCGAGATCATGTCGCCGATGGCATAATATGCTTCGCGCGCCCGCTGGATCTGCTTGTAGACCGAGACGAAGTCATAGGTGACGAGCATCAGGAGAGCAAAGACCGGAATGAGGATCGCCCCCTCGACGGCCACCACGCCGTCGTTCGACCGGACAAACCGGTTCATGCGATGCAAAAGGGAGATCATCATCAGAAAGGCTCCGTCATGTAGCCCTGCGCAGCCCGCAGCATCCATGGCTTGTCGGAGTAGAGCCTGGACATCGTTTGCAGCGAAAACGGCATTTCAACCGAGATCAACTGCAACACCATTGATCTGTAGATATCCGAGGGCAGGGATTGAACCGCTGCCTGCCCGTCGATCTGAAAGGAACGGACATTGACGGAAAGGCGGTCGAGGCAGTCGCTGAACGAATATTTCGCGCAAACCTGGCGCTTGACATATTCTTCAGGTGTCCACTTCTGTTTCGTGGCTATGCCCTCGGCCTGCCCGGTGCGGATTTCGAAGGCAACCTCGCGCAAGGCACGATCCAGATCGCTCGACATCAGCATGTAGGTCATGCTTTCGAAGCTGAAAAGCAACATGAAGATGACGATCGGGCCCACCATGGCCCATTCCACTGCAACCGCGCCGCTCCGGCTGGCCATGAAGCGCCCGGCCGTCCCTCTGCCGGGCAGTCGCCTTTTCCCGTTAGTCCTGTGTTTCATCGTTCCCTGCCAATTCCTGCCGGCAGGAAACCTAGCAACGGGAAGTTCATGGATGCCTAATATAAAGTAGATATAAGTAATACAAGAATCGATTAATAAAAAGAAGGCAAATCACGAGAAGTAAATATTAAGTCCTGGACCGCTAGGTTTGCCGCGTGTGCATTGGTATTGGCGGGGGCTGTGAAATGGTTTCGAAAAACCTGTGGTCAGACAGGCGTGGATCGTTGCAGGTGGTGATGGCGTTGTCGGCGCTGCCGCTGCTCATGATGACAGGCATTGCCATAGACATCGGTTCTGCGCACAACCACAAGGTGGAACTTCAGACGGCGGTCGACAATGTGGCCTTGCAATTGGCAAAGCGCAGCGCCCTCAATCCGGCCATGACCACAACCGAGCTGGTCAGCGATGGCAAGGCCATGCTTGACCGCACCATTCCATTCCCAATCGATTATGCGGAATTTTCTGTCGATACGGGGGGAATCATCGTTCGAATCGACGCCTCCGTCCAATACGAGACCGCTTTCGCCGGCATTATCGGGAAGGACCGGATTGCACTACGGGCAACCGCCGACTCCCGCTTCCGCCGCAAGAACATCGAAATCGCGGTCACGGTCGACACCACGAACTCGATGGACAAGATCCTGTCCGGAAAGACCCGGCTCGAAGGCGCAAAGGAGGCGGTTCATGCGTTCACCGATGCCGTGATGACGGGAACCAACACGGCATTGAATACATCGGTGAAACTGGCGCTTGTACCTTTCGACAACCAGGTCAAGGTTCTGCAGGACGATAAAGCGCAGTGGATTGAATACGATCCACGCCGGGCGTTTTCATGGATCGACAATTTCGGGCAGTCCTCCATCCATCGCATCTATCTTCCGAAATATACCGCTTACCTGAGCGACGGCACGCATACGGACCAGAGCATTGATCGCTGGCGGATATTCCGCAAACTGCGCCAGCACGGTGGCAACAAATATGGTTGGAACGGCTGCCTCGAAATGCGGCCGGGAAAGTATACATTTTCAGTTGCGGCGCCTGTCCGCTACGATCCGAACTCGCTTTTCACGCCGTTCCTTGCGCCCGATCAGCCCGACAATCGTGACGAATACAACAACAACAAGTCGCCCAACAGCTACCTGCCCGATCAGGGGCCGGCCTGCAATTCACCCCGCGCCCCTGAAGGCAAGGATGCCTGGGAACGCCGCGAACTCAATGTCTGCAAATATGATGACAGGGCAGGGCCCCTGCAGGTCGGGCGCTACGCGCGCTCGGACTCCTATGCCTATGTGGATGCCAATCCCAACGGGTTCTGCACCGGCAACAACCCGGTTTTTCCGCTGTCGACCGATGTGCAGGGCTTTCTTGCCGGCGTCGATGCCCTTTCGACCATCGGAAGCTGGGGTGGAACGATCATGCCGATCGGTTTCTATTGGGCATGGAACGCGCTCGACAAGGCCGAGCCGCTGCCGGAGGCCGCGCCCGCTGGCGAGGCGGACAAATACATCATCTTCCTGTCTGACGGGAAGAACTCGACGCACCCGCTCCGGTTCAACAGCTACTCGCCCTTCGGCTATCCCGGCGACGATCGCTGGGATGCGGCGGCCGGTTTTGATGACGACGGCGACATCACCCGCGACGAGGCCCTGCACAGCATGACCTACAAGATGTGCGACGCGATCAAGGCCGATCCCGCCAACATCACCGTCTATTTCGTCTACTACCTCGACAAGTATGACGCGGAAGCCGAGAAGATCGGGAAACACTGCGCAAGCGGTGACGACAAGTTCATTGTCGCAGGCGACCGCGACAAGCTGATCGAGACATTCCGCATGATCGGCCGGGATATCTCCCGGCTGCGGCTCGTGCCCTATGACAGTTGAGCCAGGTGACATCAGCCCGCGCCGGCAGGGACCGGCCGGGCATGCCTGCCGTCAGCCCGCGACCAGTCCTCGGATTGACCGGGGTCCATGGTATGACCGGCGGGTGGCAGGCAAAAAAAAGCAAGGCCTCAAGCCTTGCCATTCAGTTACGCGTTGATCCGTTTCCGAGTTGGCGGCAGCGATTGAACGCGCCAGGATCGCATCCTCCCAAGACTTTGACCGCGTGATGAAGGACCGCTTGAAACCGCCGTCCCTTGTTGTGGTGGGACAATAGACAGAAGCGTGACGGTTTGTCACCCCTTTTCTGCTTCAATTTCAATCAAATGGTTGCTGCGCTGCAACACGGGCGAGCGGCCGGCGGCGGATTCGGGTCCGGGTTTCCATTCTGCCATGAAATGGCTATGAAGCGCGTGAAAGATTCCGCAGGCTTCGGCGGGTGCCGATTCCTGCCCCTCCGATCGCCCATATCCAGGACCATTCCATGCGTCTTTCCCGCTACTTCCTTCCCATCCTCAAGGAAAATCCCCGCGAGGCGGAGATTGTCTCGCACCGCCTCATGTTGCGCGCCGGCATGATCCGCCAGCAATCGGCCGGCATCTTCTCGCTTCTGCCCCTCGGGCTGAAGGTCCTTGGCAAGGTCAATACGATCATCCGCGAGGAGCAGAACCGGGCAGGGGCCATCGAAATTCTGATGCCGACCATCCAGTCGGCAGACCTTTGGCGCGAAAGCGGCCGTTACGACGACTATGGCAAGGAGATGCTGCGCATCAAGGACCGTCACGAGCGCGACATGCTCTACGGTCCGACCAACGAGGAGATGGTGACGGACATCTTCCGCTCCTACGTCCGCTCCTACAAGGACCTGCCGCTCAATCTCTATCACATCCAGTGGAAGTTCCGGGACGAGGTGCGCCCGCGCTTTGGCGTCATGCGCGGCCGTGAATTCCTGATGAAGGACGCCTATTCCTTCGATCTGGACTACGAGGGCGCGCGCGCAGCCTACAATCGCATGTTCGTCGCCTATCTGCGCACCTTCGAGCGCATGGGCATGAAGGCCATTCCCATGCGGGCCGATACCGGGCCCATCGGCGGCGATCTCAGCCATGAGTTCATCATCCTTGCCGAGACCGGTGAATCCGAGGTTTTCTGCCATTCCGACTTCATGACCATGTCGGCGCCGGACGCCGACATCGATTTCACCAATGATTCCGAAATCGCAGCGGTCGTGGAACAATGGACCACGCCCTATGCCGCGACCGACGAGATGCATGACGAAGCGGCCTGGGACGCGCTGCCGGAAGGCAAGCGCATGAATGCCCGCGGTATCGAGGTCGGCCACATCTTCCATTTCGGCACCAAGTATTCCGCGCCCATGGGCGCCAGCGTCACCGGTCCCGACGGCAAAGAGCATCCTGTTTCGATGGGATCCTACGGTATCGGCCCCACACGGGTGGTTGCTGCCATCATCGAGGCGAGCCACGATGAGAACGGCATCATCTGGCCCGATGCGGTGGCGCCTTTCGAAATGTCGATCATCAACATGAAGCCCGGCAACGAGGCCTGCGACGCTGCCAGCGAGAGGCTGTACGGCACATTGGCCGCCGCCGGGTGCGATGTGCTTTATGACGACACCGACAAGAGCGCCGGCCAGAAATTCGCCACCCATGATCTCATCGGCATCCCGTACCAGATCATAGCCGGTCCGCGTGGCGTGGCAGCCGGCGAGGTGGAGGTGAAGAACCGGCGCAGTGGCGAGCGCGAAACCATGACCATCGATGCCGCGCTCAATCGCTTTGGCGGCCGCGCATGAGCGAGACGGCAGCCTCGTCCGGACATTCGGTGCCGGCCGGCGCCGGCCCCTTTTCCGCATTCGAACGCATGGTGGCGCTGCGCTACCTGCGGTCGCGGCGCAAGGAGACGATTGTCTCCGTCATTGCGCTGATTTCCTTCATCGGCATCATGCTGGGCGTGGCCACGCTCATCATCGTGATGGCGGTGATGAACGGGTTCCGCGTCGAGTTGCTCGACCGCATCCTTGGCGTCAACGGCCATGTCATCGTGCAGCCTGTCGACAGCCCGCTGACCGATTATGACGCCGTGGCAAACCGCATTGCGGCATTGGACGGCATTCGCGCTGCCCTGCCGCTGGTCGAGGGCCAGGCGCTTGCCTCCGGCCGTGTCGGCGCGGGCACGGGGGCGCTGGTGCGCGGCGTGCGCGACCAGGACATTCCGAGAATTCAGGCCCTGGCAGGCAATGTCCGCCAGGGCTCGCTCGACGGTTTCGAGGCCAGCGAGGGCGTGGCCATCGGCGCGCGCATGGCCGAAAACCTGGGTCTTGCCCTTGGTGACATCCTGACCCTCGTGTCTCCCGATGGTGACGTGACGCCGATCGGCACGACGCCGCGGGTAAAGGGCTACCCGGTGGTGGCGGTCTTCGAAATCGGCATGTCGGAATACGATTCCTCCATCGTTTACATGCCCTTGTCCGAGGCCCAGCTCTATTTCAACCAGGAAAACCAGGTCCAGTCCATCGAGGTCTTCCTGGACGATCCGGATACGGTCGATACCCTGCGCACGGCCATCGAGACCGCGGCCGCCCGGCCCGTGTTCCTGTCGGATTGGCGCCAGCGCAATCGCGCCTTCTTTTCCGCCCTTCAGGTGGAGCGCAACGTCATGTTCATGATCCTGACGCTGATCGTGCTGGTGGCGGCGCTCAACATCATTTCCGGCCTCATCATGCTGGTGAAGGACAAGGGCCGCGACATCGCCATCCTTCGCACCATGGGCGCGACATCGGGCTCGATCCTGCGCATTTTCCTGATGACCGGCTCCGCCATCGGCCTCACCGGCACGCTCGGCGGGCTGTTCCTCGGCCTGCTCGTCTGCTGGAATATCGAATCGATCCGCCAGTTCTTCTCCTGGCTGTCCGGCACGACGATTTTTGATCCCAATCTCTATTTCCTGAGCCAGCTTCCCGCCAAGATCGATGTGGGCGAAACGCTGGCGGTGCTTGTCATGGCCATGGTTCTTTCCTTCATCGCCACCATCATTCCGGCCTGGCGCGCCGCGCGCATCGATCCGGTTGACGCCCTGAGGTACGAATGATGGCCGTTGCGCTGGAACTGAGGTCGGTCAGCCGCCACTATGACCAGGGGGGCAAGCGGCTCGACATCCTGCTCGACTGCGATTTCGCGCTGCATTCCGGCGAGATGGTCGCGCTCGTCGCCCCATCCGGCGCGGGCAAGTCCACGCTGCTGCACACGGCCGGTCTGCTGGAGCGCCCCGATGGCGGCGATGTCCATGTCAATGCACGTGCCTGCGGCCGTCTCAATGATGAACAACGCACCGCGATCCGGCGAAACGATATCGGCTTCGTCTACCAGTTCCATCACCTGCTGCCGGAATTCTCCGCCCTGGAGAACATCATGATGCCCCAGCTCCTTCACGGGCTGTCACGCGCCGAAGCGGCGCAAAGGGCAGGTCAGTTGCTCGACTACATGAAGGTCGGCCATCGCGCCGATCACCGGCCCTCCGAGCTTTCCGGAGGCGAGCAGCAACGGGTTGCGATTGCGCGCGCCGTTGCCAATGCGCCGCTTGTCCTGCTGGCGGATGAACCCACCGGCAACCTGGATCCGGTCACCTCGTCCTATGTCTTCGAGGCCCTGGAGGCGCTGGTGCGCAAGTCTGGCCTGGCGGCCTTGATCGCCACCCACAATCACGAGCTTGCCAGGCGCATGGATCGCCGCGTGACGCTGAAGGACGGCAAGATCGTGCCCCTGTGAGTTGTTGCCATCCTTGGGTTCCGGCCTGCCTGTCGCGGGCGCGGCCGGATGCACGCTACGCTTTTTGTCAATGAAATCTTAACCATGAGGCTGGGGATAGCGGGAATTGATGTTCCTGTCATGTCTTCATGGTTGACGCGGGAACAAAACGGGAATAAAAGAACAAAATACGAACAAAGAGGGAGTTGCTGCCATGTCCGACCTGATTTATGACGTCGCCTCGCTGGTCTCCGTTTCCATGTTCATCGTCGCGTCTGCCATGTGGATCGGCGCACTTTAGGGCGATCGTCCGTCTCCTTTCCCTGAATGATGGGGATAGCCGGCCGGTCCTTCTGCCTGCAACGGGCTTCGTTCTGGACTTGGCGCCCCGGCTTGCCGAAACTGACGTCTGAGATGTCAGGATTCGGGACCGGCAGGTGAGGGCGATGGACGAACAGGCGAAAGACGGGCGGATGTTCATTCACCTGCGTGTTCACTCCCAATATTCCCTGCTGGAAGGCGCGTTGCCACTCGGCAAGGTCATTGGCCATGCCCTCGCGGACGAGGCGCCGGCCATTGCCGTCACCGATACCAACAACCTGTTCGGCGCGCTCGAATTCGCACAGAAGGCCACCAAGGACGGCATCCAGCCGATCGTCGGTTGCCAGCTCGCGGTCGACTTCGCCGACAGGCCGGAGGATGCGGGCCGCGCGCCGGGGCGCAAGGTGGAGACGCTTGCCTCCCTTGTCTTCATCGCGGCGAGTGAGGAAGGCTACGCAAATCTCGTGCGCCTTGTCTCCCGTGCCTATCTCGCGACCGGAGAGGGCGAGCCGGTTCATGTCACGCCGGGCTGGATCGCCGAACTCTCCGCCGGCGTGATCTGCCTGACCGGCGGGCCGGATGGCCCGTTGGGCCGGGAATTGAAGGCGGGCCATTCCGTCATTGCCGAACAGAGACTGGCGGCGCTCAAGCGCTGGTTCGGCGACCGGCTCTATGTGGAATTGCAACGGTGCGGCAACTGGGACCGGGCGCTGGAGGCTGCGACCGTCAAGCTTGCCTATGACCACCGGCTCCCGCTCGTTGCCACCAATGAGGCCTTCTTTCCCAGGCGTGAGGATTACGATGCCCATGACGCCCTGATTGCGATTGCCGAAGGGACCGTGATCGCGGTTGACGAACGCCGCAAGCTGACGCCGGACAATTATCTGCGCAGTCAGGCTGAGATGATTGCCTTGTTCTCCGACCTGCCGGAAGCTGTCGAGAACACTGTCGAGATCGCGCGCCGCTGCCACTATTTTCCCGAGACGCGAAAGCCCATCCTGCCGCGATTTACCGGCGGCGATCTGGAAGACGCCGAAGCGGTCGTCGCCGCGGAAGCCGCGGAGTTGCGCCGGCAGGCGGTTGACGGTTTGGCGATGCGCCTTGAAAGCCAGGGCCTTTCGGCCGGCTACACCCGGGAGGACTACGAAAAGCGTCTCGACTACGAACTCGGCATCATCGAGCGGATGAAGTTTCCGGGCTACTTCCTGATCGTGTCCGACTTCATCAAGTGGGGCAAGGCGCATGACATTCCCGTCGGTCCCGGGCGCGGCTCCGGCGCGGGGTCGCTGGTCGCCTGGGTGCTGACCATCACCGACATAGACCCCTTGCGGTTTTCGCTTCTGTTCGAGCGCTTCCTCAATCCCGAACGCGTGTCGATGCCGGACTTCGATATCGACTTCTGCCAGGAGCGCCGCGACGAGGTGATCCGCTATGTGCAGGAAAAATACGGCCGCGACCAGGTGGCCCAGATCATCACCTTTGGATCCCTGCAGGCGCGCGCCGTGCTGCGCGATGTCGGGCGCGTGCTCCAGATGCCCTATGGCCAGGTCGACCGGCTGACGAAGCTGGTGCCGTCGAACCCCGCCAAC
Source organism: Brucellaceae bacterium (assembly GCA_020637775.1). Taxonomy (GTDB): domain Bacteria; phylum Pseudomonadota; class Alphaproteobacteria; order Rhizobiales; family Rhizobiaceae; genus Zhengella. The sequence goes on from JACKJV010000010.1 coordinate 106,345, forward strand.
CCCGTGCCGCTGGAAAAGGCGGTTGCCGATGAACCGCGCTTTGCCGAGGAGATCGAGAAGGAGCCGATCGTCGGTACGCTGATCGACATTGCCAGGAAGCTGGAGGGGCTTTACCGCCATGCCTCCACCCATGCCGCCGGCATCGTGATCGGCGATCGGCCGTTGTCGGAACTGGTGCCCATGTACCGCGATCCGCGTTCCGACATGCCGGTCACGCAATTCAACATGAAATGGGTCGAACAGGCCGGCCTGGTGAAATTCGACTTCCTCGGCCTGAAAACCCTGACCGTCATCGAGACGGCGGTCAAGTTCGTGCGCCGGCGCGGCGTGGATCTGGACATGTCGCAGATTCCGCTGGACGACGCGCCCACCTATCAGATGCTGGCGCGCGGCGAGACCGTGGGCATCTTCCAGGTGGAATCGGCCGGAATGCGCAAGGCCCTGATCGGCATGAAGCCGGACTGCATCGAGGACATCATCGCCCTCGTCGCGCTTTATCGTCCCGGTCCCATGGAGAACATTCCCACCTACAACGCGCGCAAGCACGGGCATGAGGAAATCGCCTCCATTCACCCGAAGATCGATCACCTTGTGAAGGAGACCCAGGGCGTCATCGTTTACCAGGAACAGGTGATGCAGATCGCGCAGGAACTGTCGGGCTATTCGCTGGGCGAAGCCGATCTTCTGCGCCGCGCCATGGGCAAGAAGATCCGCGCCGAGATGGACAAGCAGCGCGTGCGCTTTGTTGATGGCGCTGTGGAGCGCGGCGTGTCGAAGGCGCAGGCCAACACGATCTTCGACCTCCTGGCGAAATTCGCCGACTACGGCTTCAACAAGTCCCACGCGGCCGCCTATGCGGTCGTGTCGTACCAGACAGCGTGGCTGAAGGCGCATTACCCGGTCGAGTTCCTGGCCGCGTCCATGTCGCTGGACATGAACAACACCGACAAGCTCAACGACTTCCGTCAGGATGCCTTGCGGCTTGGCATCGAAGTGGTTGCGCCGTCGGTCATGACCTCCCATCACCTGTTCGAGGTCGGCGAGAACCGGATCTATTATTCGCTTTCGGCGATCAAGGGTGTGGGCGAGGCCGCGGTGCGTCACATCGAGCAGCGGCGGGCGGAGAAAGCCTTTGGATCGCTGGAGGATTTCTGCGAGCGCATCGACCCGCGCATCGTTGGCAAGCGCGTGCTGGAAAGCCTGATTTCGGCCGGCGCGCTCGATTGTTTCGGCCATCAACGGGAAAACATGCTTGCCGGTCTCGACCGGATGATGGGCCTGGGTGCGCGCGCGGCGGAAAATGCTGCGTCCGGGCAGCACGACATGTTTGCCGGCGGTTCGGATGCCGTGGCTGAGAAGCTGCGCTTGCCCGCGGCCGAGCCGTGGAGTTCGGCCGAAAAGCTGCATCGTGAGTTTCAGGCGGTCGGCTTCTATCTGTCTGCCCATCCGCTGGATGAGCATGCCGAGGCGCTCAAGCGCATGCGGGTCCAGAACTGGGCGGATTTTTCCGCGGCGGTCAAGCGCGGCGCCAGCGCGGGGCGCCTGGCCGGTACGATTGTCTCCAGGCAGGAGCGGCGCATCCAGAACGGTGCCTCGCGCATGGGCATCGTCATGCTCACCGATGCGTCCGGGCAGTACGAGGCAGTTCTCTATGCGGAAGACCTGCTGAAATACCGGGATCTGCTTGAACCCGGCAATTCGGTCGTCATCACCGTTGCCGCCCGCGACAATCCCGAAGGCGTCCGGGTGCGCATCCAGACCGTCAAGCTGCTGGGCGACGAGGATGCCCAGGCCTCGCTCAAGGCCCTTCGCATCTTCGTACGCGACGCAAGTCCGCTTCAGTCCATCGCCGCACAGCTTCCACCAGGCCAGGGTGAAGGCCAGGTCAGCCTCATCGTCATCAAGCCGGAAGGCGGCGGCGAGGTCGAGGTCGGGCTGCCCGGCCACTACGACCTGAAGGAAAAGCTGCCCAATGCCCTTCGCGCCATTCCCGGTGTCGTAGATGTCGAGATGGTCTGACCCGGAAACGGCCCGTGCGCCCGATTGCCGCGTTGATTGTTCCCGATTGCGGCCCCAGATTGCAGTGGTTTATGGGGAGTCTTTCCATGCGCATCCTTGCCGCTCTTCTTGCCGTCCTCCTCTCCGCCGTTTCCTCCCTGGCGGCAGACAGGATCACGCCGCGTCAGGCCCATGAGGCGATCGGAAACGGCGAACTTGTGCTGGTGGACATCCGTACGCCGGACGAATGGCGGGAGACCGGCATCCCGGCGCCGGCCACGCCCATCGACATGACCGCGCGTGATTTCGTGCCGAAGCTCAGGCAGGTGCTGGCCGAGAACCCGGACAAGACGGTGGGCTTCATCTGCCGCACCGGCAACCGCTCCAGCTACCTGACCGGCGTGCTCGCCAAGGCCGGACTGACCAATATCGTCGATGTGACGGGTGGTGTGGCCGGCAATGGCCGGGTGACCGGCTGGATCGCCGAGGGCCTGCCCATGAAGCCGCATTGCGAAACCTGTTGAGCCGGCGCACTTATTCCTGGTCGCGTTGCGGACGGGCGCGGTCATTCCGTCCGAACGTGTAGCCCGTTTCGACCGCTTTCCCGCCGAATTTCGCCCGCAGGGCATCCATGGCACCTTCCGCCTTGGCCCGGCGAAGGGCCGACGTGTCGACAAGGTCGGCCGGATCGGCTCTTTCAGGCGAGCACAGGTCGGCCACGCCGATGCCGATCAGCCGGAAACGCGTGCCGTCGATTTCCCGTTTCAGCAGATCGAGCCCGTGGGAAAAGATGCGGTCGGCCAGTTGCGTCGGATCGGCCAGTTGGCGGTTGCGGGTGCGCGCCCTGAAGTCGGCTGTCTTCAGCTTCAGCACCACCGTGCGACCGGCCAGTGCACCGGCCTTCAGCCGCGTCGATACCTTTTCCGAAAGCGAGCGCAGCACGGGCGCCAGGTCGTCGAGCGTCGAAAGGTCATGGTTGAAGGTGGTTTCCGCCGAAATGCTCTTCATGTCGTGATGTGGATCGACCTTGCGGCTGTCGATGCCCCGCGCCAGCGACCAGAGGCGTTCGCCCATGGACTGGTAGCGCGCGAGCAACTCGGTCCGGTCCATCTGCTGCAACTGGCCGATGCGGGTGATGCCATCGGCGCGCAGCTTTTCCTCCAGGGCCTTGCCCACGCCCCAGATCATGCCCACCGGCTTGTCGGCGAGAAATCCGGTTGCCTCCGCCTCGCCGATAACCGAGAAGCCGCGCGGCTTCTGCATGTCGGATGCAAGCTTCGCCAGGTATTTGCAATAGGACAGGCCGACGGAGACCGACAGCCCCATCTCCGCCTCGATGGACCGTGCGAAGCGGCCCAGCACCACGGCTGGCGGCGCGCCATGCAGGCGTTCCGTCCCGCTGAGGTCGAGAAAGGCCTCGTCGATGGAAACAGGCTCCACAAGCGGCGTCAGCGCACGCATGCGCTCGCGGATGTCGCGCCCCGTGCGGGCATATTTCTCCATGTCGGGCTTGATGACGATTGCGTCGGGGCAGGCCTCCAGCGCCTTGTACATGGGCATGGCAGACTTCACGCCACGAATGCGGGCAATGTAACAGGCCGTTGAAACCACGCCCCTTTTTCCGCCGCCAATGATGACCGGGCGGTCACGGATTTCCGGCCGGTCGCGCTTTTCCACCGAAGCATAGAAGGCATCGCAGTCGATATGGGCGATGTTCAGCCGGTACAACTCGCCGTGTTTGAGCAGGCGCGGGCTGCCGCAAGCTTCGCATCGCCGGGCCGTTCTGCTCTGGAGACGCAGGCAGTCGCGGCAGAAGCCGGCATTCGGATCGTTGGGAAGTGCCATGGCGCAGGCGAACATGAGTGGACCACGCCAGAGGGTACAGCGAAGCCCGTTCCCCGGCAAGCCGTCATCGGAAACCCGCCGGCGGCCGCTTTCCTGCCGGTTTCAGCCTCCGAGCGCCGCCTCCAGTTTCGCCGCCGCATCGTCCCAGTCGAGCGTTTCCACAACGCCCTGGGGCAGCGGCGGCAGCAGCCTGCGCATCCCCTCATGCGCCATGAGGTGAAACAGGCCGGCGCGCGGATAGCTCGTCTGCACCGATACGAGATTGTGCGGAATGTCGTCGACAAAGGCCACCGGGGCGCTTCGTGCGCCCGCAAGCAGCGAGACGGCCGGCCCCTTGGCCTTTTCTGTTGTCACGAGCGGATAGGAAATGCCGAGCCGGTCCAGCAGTGCCCGGCGACGCGCCCGGTGGGCATGCGGCATGGCTGTCAGCATCACGATTTCCGCCGCGCCGGAAAGCCGGTCCAGCGCCTGCGTCACGCCTGTGGCCGGTGTCTGCCAGTCCTCCTGTGCGCAGAAGAAATCGTCCAGCAGGCCGGACACGGTCTCCGCCGGCGCCGGCGCACCGCCGTCCTTCGCGATGACATTGCCGTGCAGGCGGAAACTTTCCGACTGGAATGTGTAGCCGCGATGATCGAGATAGCGCACGAAGGGCGCCACGAATTCCAGCACCACCTCGTCCACGTCCAGCACCAGCAGGGGCCTTGTATCGCGCGACAGCGCCTCGATCTGGCGGACCGTCTCCGGATCGTCGCTCATGTCGAGGCCTCATGCCGGTCGTCGCCGCCAGGCAAGGCCCGCTGCGCGGCCGCCACCGCCTCCGGCCTGTTGCCGGATGCCTCGCAAAAGGCCATCAGCGTCGGCTCATGCGCCAGGATGAAGCCGAGCACGCCGGCCAGGAAGCCCGGTTCGGCCGCCGCAGTGCGTATCTGGCTGGCTTCGATCCCGGAAATCGAAAGGAAGCGGGGCAGCAGACGTTCATCGGCGGCGATGAATCCAAGGGCGGCAATGGCCAGGTCGCTTGCCGCTTGCGTGGAAACTGCACTCGTCATCGTCTCGACTCCAGTATGCAATGCCGATTCGGCCACATCGTTTTCAGGTTTGCCTTTCGTAAAGCAAATTGCGGTATCTTGCGCAAAATTCGCAGTCGCAGGGCGCTGTTCATCCACAGCGAATGCAAGCAACGGTTGGCTGCACGGCAGGGGGTTGGCATGGCGAAGAAGGTCATGATCGTGGAGGACAATGAGCTCAACATGAAGCTCTTCCGCGATCTCATAGAGGCCAGCGGCTACGAAACGATCCAGACCCGCAACGGTCTGGAAGCGCTGGATCTGGCCCGCGCGAACCGGCCGGACCTGATCCTGATGGATATACAGCTTCCGGAAGTATCGGGCCTGGAAGTCACCAAATGGCTGAAGCAGGACGATGAACTCCACGCCATACCGGTCATCGCTGTCACGGCCTTCGCCATGAAGGGGGACGAGGAGCGTATCCGTCAGGGCGGGTGCGAGGCCTATATCTCGAAGCCGATCTCCGTTCCCAAGTTCATCGAGACAATCAAGTCCTATCTGGGAGATGCCTGATGGCCATCTCTGACCGGACGCCGGCGAGCAGGAACCCTACATGACTGCGCGAATCCTTGTCGTCGATGATATTCCCGCCAATGTGCGCCTTCTGGAGGCCCGCCTGCTGGCCGAGTATTTCGAGGTGCTCACCGCATCCAATGGCGAAGAGGCACTGTCCCTGGTCGAAAGCGAACGCGTGGACGTCATCCTGCTCGACATCATGATGCCGGGCATAGACGGTTTCGAGGTTTGCCGCCGGCTCAAGGCGGACCCCCAGACCGCGCATATTCCCGTCGTCATGGTCACCGCGCTCGATCAGCCGGAAGACCGGGTGAAGGGCCTGCAATGCGGCGCCGATGATTTCCTTACCAAGCCCGTCAATGACCTGCAGCTTATCACGCGGGTCAAGAGCCTTGTTCGTCTCAAGTCGCTTTCCGATGAATTGCGGCTGCGCGCGGCCACCGCGCGCGATATCGGCATCGACGAATTACTTTCCACCCGCGCGGCGGCGATGGATACGCGCACGCCCTCATTCCTGCTGATCGACGAGCGTCCCTCGTCATCCGCCCGGCTGAAGGCGATGCTTGCCGAACTCGGAGACGTGACTGCCGCATGCGATCCCCAGGCCGGTTTCTTCGAGGCCGTCAACAAGCCGCATGATGTGATCGTGATCTCCACCACGTTCGCCGATTTCGACCCGCTGCGCCTTTGTTCGCATTTGCGTTCCGTCGACATGACGCGGTTCACGCCGGTGATGCTGGTCGCCGAGGCCGATCAGGACGAACTGATCGCCCGCGGTCTGGAACTGGGTGTGAACGACTACGTCACCCGCCCTGTGGAGCCACAGGAATTCAAGGCGCGCCTGACGACCCAGGTACGCCGCAAGCGCTACAATGACGGTCTTCGTGCATCCGTGGCGCAAACGATCGAAATGGCGGTCACCGACCCGCTGACCGGCATGCACAACCGGCGTTATCTCGACACGCATCTCGAACGTCTGTTTGACCGCGCGCTTTCGCGTGGCAGGCCGCTTTCCGTCATGATGACCGATCTCGACCGTTTCAAGCTGGTCAATGATACCTATGGCCACGATGCCGGCGACGAGGTCATTCGCGAATTCGCCCGCCGGATCCGGCGCCATGTGCGCGGCGCCGATCTGGCCTGCCGCTATGGCGGCGAGGAATTCGCCATCATCATGCCCGACACACCTGCCGAAATTGCCAACAAGGTTGCCGAACGCCTGCGCCTGCAGATTGAAGGCGCGGCTTTCCCGATTGGCCAGGGTCGGGAACTCGAAGTGACCGTGTCGATCGGCGTCGCTTCATTGATGAGCCATGATGAAAATGCGCTTCAGATCATGAAGAGAGCAGACGAAGCACTTTACGAGGCAAAGAATACCGGCCGCAACAAGGTTGTCGCAACAGCCGCGTGAATTCCCTCCAAAAAATTGATAAATAGAATGGAAGCGCCCTGATTGGCCGCCATGCGGCGGTCTTTGCGCGGTCCTGCCGTGCCTGTTTTTAACCATGCCCCAAGCAAGCCCGGCAGACAGGTTAAGAAATGGTTGATTTTTCCATGCGATTGCAACATCCTGCAGGCAAATAATCGCGCCTCGGCTGTTATGGCTTGTACTTCCAACCGCAGCGTGATCTTCAATACCCCATGAAGCTCAGGTCCGCCGCATCTCCTGGGTCCGTGGGGTGGGCCGGCCGGCCTGGCTTTCAGTGGCCTCCTCGTACCGCTGCCAGTTTCCGGTCGGCCCCCATCTTTCCTGCAAGACTCGATCTGTCATATGCCCGCCATGGCCGGACGCCGGGGCTGTCCTCGCGCGCATCAGCCGTCGCAGGGCACGGGCGCACGCCATCGTCATCATGTGCGGGGTCTGGAAGGGCAGGGGCCTGGCAAGGGCCGTTCCGGCGAAAGCGGGCTCGGATGCGTGCCCGGTCTTGCGAAAAAGACCAGTTGGCCTCTGGCAGCGATCGTGCCGGAAGCGGCAATGCTCCGGGGATCGCAGAAAAGAAAACGCCGCCCGGTGGGCGGCGCTTCGGAACCCTTCAGTGAAACCCGATCACTTGATCTTGGTTTCCTTGAACTCGACATGCTTCTTCGCAATCGGATCGTATTTCCGCTTCGTCATCTTTTCCGTCATCGTGCGGCTGTTCTTCTTGGTAACGTAGAAGAAGCCGGTGTCGGCGGTCGACAGAAGCTTGATCTTGATCGTGGTAGCCTTGGCCATGGTCTTGTCCGTTGTTGTTTGTCTGGGAAAACCGCATGCCATGGGGCATGGAGACCCGGCGCGGCAATCATTCGAGGGCGACACATACGGATCGGCACGGGAAAGTCAAGTCCGCAAGCGCCATCGAGGCCATGTCAGGCTGTTTTTCGCGGCCGCATGATCTGCCGCGAAAGGATGAGCGCGATATAGACGGCAAAGAAGGCGGCCAGGACATGGGCGAATCCATTGGGGCCGGAGACCTCCATGCCGACACCGATGGCCGCGGGGCCGGCCAGCATGCCCAGCGCATAACAGAAGACGAAGGCGGCATTGGCCTGCACAAGCTGCCGGCCTCTCAGCCGCGCCCCCAGATGTGCCAGGCTGACCGTGTAGAGCCCGGCCACGACACCGCCCCACACGAACAGCATGGCCGCCGTCATGTGCCAGTCATGCGAGATCATCGGCAGGACGCCCATGCCGGCAAGGCCGGTCACGGCGCAGGCCAGCAGGATGGTGCGCCGGTCGCGCACCCGGTCGCTGATGATTCCCAGCGGGATTTGCAGCACCACATTGCCAAGTCCCACCATGGTCAGCAGCAGGGCGGCACTGGCCTCGTCATAGCCCACACGCAGCCCGTAGACCGGGAAAAGCGCAAAGCCTCCCGTCTCCACCGCGCCGAAGACCAGCACCGCGAAAGTGGCTGTCGGCACGAGGATGATGTAGCGCCAGAAGTCGCTGCCGGCTGCAATGCCATCATCGCCGGCGAGATCGGGCGCGTCGCGCGTGGCCAGCAGGACCGGCAGCGCCGCCAGCGTGATCAGGGCCAGCGTGAAACCGAAGGGCAGGAAGCCCTCCGAACCAAGCTGGGCGAAAATCCACGGTCCCGCGGCGAAGCCGAGCGAAAGGACAGTGGCATAGACGCCAAGCACGAAGCCGCGCCGTGCAGGCGGCGCGCAATGGTTGATCCATGATTCCGACAGGATGAACAGCACCGTGATGGCGAAATGCAGCGCCGCGCGCAGCACGAACCAGGAAGCGAACGAATCGAAAAAATGGAAGCTGACGAAGGAGACCCCGCCGATGGCCAGCATGGCAAGGACGACCGGTATCATGCCGAAACGAACGGCCAGCGGGGTGGCGAAAGGGGCGGCCGCCAGCGAGGCAAGGCCTGCGACCGCCGTATTGAGGCCGATCATGCCGGCGGAAAAGCCGCGGGCTTCCAGCACGAAGGAGAGCAGCGGCATGCCGAGCCCGATGGCGATACCGACCACGGAAATCGAGGCGATCGCCGCGGCAAGGCCTCGCCACTGAACCGTTTCCTGCCCGGTACCGTCAGTAAACTCGGGCTGCATGTGGTGATTCCCGCCTGTGGTTGAGGCTGCGCCCCGAGGTCAGAGCACGTCGCGCCGGAACTGGTTGTGGATCATGCGATAGAAGGGAACGGGTCCGCCCGGCACAAGCTCCGGATCGGTTTCCAGCCGCTTGCCCAGCTCCTCGATCACCGTGCGCGTGATGATGGGAATGTCCGCATCCATCGCATCGGCCAGTTCCAGCCACATCAGCTCTTCCAGCTCCTGCGTCGGGCCGCCTTCCGGCAGTTCCAGCGCCGCGCTGTCGCGCCAGACGGCGAAGAAGCGCGTGTCGAAACGGCGAACCCGCCCGGGCGGCGTGATGGCGCGGGCGACGAACCGCAGTCCTTCCAGGGAAGGCGCAACGCCATGGGCGCTGAATCCCTGCCAATCCGCGGCCCTTGTGGTGAAGTCCTGCCTGTGGCCGATCAGGATGCCGGCTTCCTCGTAGGTCTCGCGCACCGCCGACATGGCGATGGCGCGGGCCCGCGCCGGCGTGAAGCGGGCGCGCGTGAGGCTGTTCAGCTTCTCGGCTTCGGCCGCCGGCAGGTCGGCGGCCGTCGGGATGCGGGCATCGGCCGGATCGGTCCGTCCGCCCGGAAACACGAATTTGCCGGGCATGAAGGCATGCTTGTGATGCCGCTTGCCCAACAGCACCTTCGGCTTCGGCCCGGACCGGTCCAGCAGCAGCAGCGTGGCCGCGTCGCGCGGGCGTAGCGGCCCCTTGCCCAGGGCAAAATCCTTGTTGACGGCCTTGTCGATCTCGGCGCGCGTCATTCCGTCCATGTTCGTTCAGTCCTGTTCGGGATGGGTATCCGGTTCGTCATCGTTGCCGCCGAAGCCATGCATGTAAAGCGCCCATTGAAGCCCGACCACAGATCCCTTGACCGGTTGCAGGATGGCCAGCGACATGGCGATGGTTATCGGCACCCAGATTGCCAGATGCTGCCAGTTGGAAAGCGTGTAGAGCCGCTCGACACCCATGAAGGCGCCGACGACGATATGCCCGACGATGAAGATGACGAGATAGGCGGGCAGGTCATCGGCACGGTGGTGATGAATTTCCTCGTGACACGTCGCGCAGGCGTCGACTGTCTTGGCGAAACCCCTGAACAGCCGTCCTTCGCCGCAATTGGGGCAGCGTCCGCGCCAACCGCGCCACATGGCCTGTCCCAGGGCGCGGGTCGGCCGCCCGCTATGCGCTTCGCCGCCGAACTGGCGGATATCGTGTGTCATCGTCTTCCCTTGCCCCCTGATCGCCCCTTGGCCACCCGCGTCCGGCCGCGCGAACCTGCCTTGGTCTTGTGAAAGGAACGTGTCATGCCCGGCAGCGGCCGGGCTTCGCTGGCCATGGCCATGAGGATGGAGCCGGCCATCGGCGCGATTTCCACCAGTTCCACCTGTACCTTGTCGCCCAGCCGCCAGCCTTCCCCGGACGATGATCCGGCCACCGCATGGGAGGCTTCGTCATAGTGGAAATATTCGTCGCCAAGCTTCGAGATGGGGATGAACCCGTCCGCGCCGAATTGCGGCAACTGCACGAACAGCCCGGCCTTGGTGACGCCGGTGATCCGGCCGTCGAAAACCTGGCCCACCTGGTCTGCCAGATGCGAGGCGATCAGCCGGTCCACCGTCTCGCGCTCGGCCGCCATGGCCCGCCGTTCCGTGGCCGAGATCAGCGCCGAGATGTCGTCGAGCCGGGCTTCCTCGTCCTTGGTCAGGCCATCGTCGCCAAGCTTCAGCGCCCGGATCAGCGCGCGATGCACGATCAGGTCGGCATAGCGGCGGATCGGCGAGGTGAAATGCGCGTAGCGCTGAAGGTTGAGCCCGAAATGACCGATATTGGCCGGCGAATAGATGGCCTGGCTCTGGCTGCGCAGAACCACTTCATTGACCAGCGCCTCGTTTTCCGTGTCATCGACCGCCGAAAGGATGGTGTTGAACTGGGCCGGGCGCAATTGCGCGCCGCGCGCCAGCGAGAGGCCGACGGTGCGCAGGAATTCGCGCAGGCTCTCCTGCTTGGCCAGCGAGGGCATGTCATGCACCCGGTAGACCAGCGCCTGGCTCTTCGTTTCCAGCGTCTCGGCGGCCGAGACATTGGCCTGGATCATGAATTCCTCGACCAGCTTGTGCGCGTCGAGGCGGTCGGGCACCGTAACCCGGTCCACGGTGCCGTCTTCCTTCAGCAGGATCTTGCGTTCCGGCAGATCCAGTTCCAGCGGCTCACGGTTGGCGCGGCCGCGCGCCAGCACGCGGTAGGCCTCCCACAAAGGCTTGAGGACCGTGTCGAGGATCGGGCCGGTCTTCTCGTCCGGTGCGCCGTCAATGGCGGCCTGTGCCTGCACATAGGCCAGCCGTGCCGAAGACCGCATCATGATGCGGTGGAAGGAATGCCTGAGCTTGCGCCCCTTGGACGAGAAGACCATGCGCACGGCCAGGGCCGGCCGGTCCACATCCTCCTTCAGCGAGCAAAGGTCGTTGGAAATGCGTTCAGGCAGCATCGGCACCACCCGGTCGGGGAAGTAGACCGAATTGCCGCGCTTGAGGGCCTCGCGGTCCAGTGCCGAGCCGGAACGGACATAGGCGGCCACATCGGCAATGGCGACCGTGACGACATGGCCGCCGGGATTGTCGGGATCGCTGTCGGCCTCGGCGTGGATGGCGTCGTCGTGATCCTTGGCATCGGCCGGGTCGATGGTGACGAGATCCATGCCGCGCCAGTCCTCGCGGCCCTCCATCGTGGCCGGTGTCGCAGCAGACGCTTCGGCGAGAACGTCCTGCGGAAAGACATGCGGGATCTCGTGGGCATGGATGGCGATCATCGAGATCGCCTTTTCGGAAGCCACCGAGCCGATCACCTGCATCACCCGTGCGCGGGCAAGGCCATGGCGCGGGCTGCGCCCGGGCTGCACTTCCACCAGGTCGCCGGGCCGGGCTTCGCCCCGGTCGTCGGCCTCGACCACCAGCTCGTCCTGCTTGCGGTCGACCGGCTCGATGCGCAGGCTGCCGTCGGTGAGTTCACGGAACACGCCCAGCACGGCGTCGCGGCGCTTGTCCAGCACCTTCATCACCCGTGCCGAATAGGCCGGCCCGTCGTCCCTGTCGGAAGCGAAGGTCTTGGCCAGCACCCGGTCGCCGACACCGGGCTGGCGGCCGGGTGCATTGCGGCTGGTCCTGACGGATACGACCGGTGCCGCGCCGTCCGCTTCGTCCCATTCCATCGGCCGCGCCACAAGCCCGCCGTCGCTGTCACGGCCGAAGATCTCCAGCACCGTGACCTGGGGCAGGGCACCGGGACGCGAAAGGCGCTTGCGCCGCTTCTCGATCAGGCCTTCGTCCTGGAGATCGCGCAGCATCTGCTTGAGTTCGACGCGGGCATCGCCCTTCAGGTTGAACGCCTTGGCCAGTTCACGCTTGCCGGCCGAATCGGGATTTTCGGCGATGAAGCGCAGGATTTCTTCGCGCGAGGGCATGTGCGCGTTGCGCGCGGGCCTGTCCGCCCGGGCTTTTCCGGTGCCTGGCAGGCGGCGCGCCATCAGGCCGTCTTCTTCGCGGCGGTTTTCTTCGCCGCCGGCTTCTTGGCCGCTGCCGGTTTCTTGGCAGGCGATGCCTTGCGCGCCGCCTTCTTGCCACCGCCGGACTTGCCGGCCTTTTCCGCGATCAGCGCCAGCGCCTCTTCCAGCGTCACCGATTGCGGATCCTTGCCGTTGGGCAGCGTGGCGTTGACCTTCTCCCAGTTGACATAGGGGCCGTAGCGTCCGTCACGCACGGTGATTGCGCCACCGTCGGGGTGATCGCCCAGTTCCTTCAGGGCCGCAGGCTTCGCACGCCCGCGCCCGGCGCCCTTGGAGGCCTTCTCCGCCAGCACCGAAACCGCGCGGTTGATGCCGATGGAGAAGACATCCTCGATGCTCTCCAGATTGGCATAGGTGCCGTCATGCAGCACGAAGGGACCGTAGCGGCCAAGGCCGGCGGAAATCATCTTCCCGCTTTCCGGGTGCTGGCCGACATCGCGCGGCAGGTTGATCAGCGCGAGCGCCTTTTCCAGGTCGATATCGGCTGGTTGCCAGCCCTTGGGCAGGCTGGAACGCTTGGCCTCCTTGCCTTCGCCCCGCTGCACATAAGGGCCGAAGCGGCCGGAGCGCAGGGTGATTTCCTCGCTCGTATAGGGGTCGTTGCCGAGCACCTTGTTGCCGTCTTCCAGCCCGGCGCCGTCGCCGCCGCCCTCGCCATTTTCTCCGAGCTGGCGCGTGAATCCGCATTCTGGATAGTTGGAGCAGCCGACAAAGGCACCATACTTGCCGAGCTTCAGCGAAAGCTGGCCGTTTCCACACTTCGGGCAGATGCGCGGGTCCGAGCCATCCTCGCGGGCCGGGAAGGCGAGCGGCGCCAGTTCCTCGTTCAGCGCGTCGAGAACGTCGGAAACCCGCAATTCCTTGGTCTCGTCGACAGCAGCCGTGAAATCGCGCCAGAAGTCGCGCAACACATCGCGCCAGGCCAGCCTGCCATCGGAAATCTCGTCGAGTTTTTCCTCAAGCCCGGCGGTGAAGTCATATTCCACATAGCGGCTGAAGAAATTTTCGAGGAAGGCTGTCACCACCCGGCCCTTGGAGCCGGGGATGAGCTTGCGCTTGTCGATGGTCACGTAATCGCGGTCCTGCAGCGTCTGCAGGGTGGCGGCATAGGTGGAGGGCCGGCCGATGCCGAGTTCTTCCATCTTCTTGATCAGCGATGCTTCCGAATAGCGCGGCGGCGGCTCCGTGGAATGTTCCGAAACGTCGATGGACTGGCGATCGACATCCTCGCCGGAGCGGATGTCCGGCAGGCGGCCATCCTCCTCGTCCTGGGCATCCTCGTCCTTGCTCTCGGTGTAGGCGGCAAGGAAGCCGTCGAAGCGGATCACCTGGCCATTGGCGCGCAGTTCGGCCGTCTTGCCGGCGCCCGAGGCGATGATGTCCACGGCCGTGCGTTCCAGCTCGGCGGCATTCATCTGGCTGGCAATGGCCCGCTTCCAGATCATCTCGTAGAGACGGTACTGGTCGTTGTCGAGATGGGCGCGCACCGAAGCCGGCGTGCGCGAAAAGTCGGTCGGGCGGATGGCCTCGTGGGCCTCCTGTGCGTTTTTCGCCTTGGTGGAATAGTGCCGCGGTTTTTCCGGCAGGTACTTGTCGCCGAATTCCTTGCCGATGGTCTCGCGCGCCGCCGAAATCGCTTCGGGTGCCATCTGCACGCCATCGGTTCGCATGTAGGTGATCAGGCCGGCCGTTTCGCCGCCCACGTCAACGCCTTCATAGAGCCGCTGGGCAACCTGCATGGTGCGCGTGGCGCCAAAACCGAGCCGCGAAGAGGCGGCCTGCTGAAGGGTGGAGGTGGTGAAGGGCGGAGCCGGGTTGCGCTTGGCGGGCTTGGCCTCCACCGACGCGACCCTGAAGGTCGACGCGTCCAGCACCTTGCGGATGTCGTCGGCCTGTTCGGCGCTGGTGATGTCCAGCTTCTGCGCCTTCTTGCCGTCAAAGGTCATCAGGCGGGCCGGGAACGAATCTCCGCGCGGCGTCAGGAACGTGCCCGCGACGAGCCAGTAGGCTTCCCGGACGAAGCGTTCGATCTCCGCCTCGCGGTCGCAGACGAGCCTCAGCGCGACCGACTGCACCCGGCCGGCCGAGCGTGCGCCCGGCAGCTTGCGCCACAGCACGGGCGACAGCGTGAAGCCGACGAGGTAATCGAGCGCCCGGCGCGCCAGATAGGCTTCCACCAGCGGCGCGTCGATCTCGCGCGGATTGGCCATGGCGTCAAGAACGGCATTCTTGGTGATGGCGTTGAAGACGACCCGGCGCACCGGCTTGTCCTTGATCGCCTTCTTCTGCTTCAGCACTTCGAGCACATGCCAGGAAATGGCCTCGCCCTCGCGATCCGGGTCAGTCGCCAGAAACAGCGAATCGGCTTCCTTCACAGCCTTGGAAATCTCCGTCAGGCGCTTGGAGGACGCGGCATCCACCTGCCAGGACATGGCGAAATCCTCGTCCGGGCGCACGGAGCCATCCTTTGGCGGCAGATCCCGCACATGCCCGAAGGAGGCCAGAACCTTGTAGTTCTTGCCCAGATACTTGTTGATCGTTTTCGCCTTCGCGGGCGATTCGACAATCACGACGTCCATGAAAATCCCGGAGAAACTGTTTTGCCGCATTTCGAACCCTGCCTTGTGGCAGGTCGCTGCTACCGCGTCAAATGGCTGCCTGTTGCGCCGAGGTCAAGCCCGGCTGCGCGCCACGCCGGGTGCGAATGGTCCCTGGCAAGGCCGATATACAATTTTAAGTTGTATAAAATGATCTTGCATTTCTCTATGGTTGCAATATCGTGGGTCTGTGCCGCTCAGGTGGTACACGGGCGGACCAACGAAGTATCGGCGGTCATGATGGCCGCAACCGCGAAGGATGTCCATGCGCATTGATCAGCCCCATTACAGCCGTACCGACAGACTGGACTACATCCAGTCCATGCTCGGGCAATTGCACACTATGGCCCAGGGCGAACGTTGCGACGTTCTCACCTATTTCATCGAAATGGCCTATGTGGAATGTTCCGACATCATTCGCGGCCAGCGTCCCAGAAGGCTGGAACAGGAGACGGCGGCGCACCGCAAGATCGCGCATTCGGCATGAGGGAATCGCGCATTCGGCATGAGGGAGAGGCAAATGCATGCAGGCCGTACTGGCGTGGACCGCGCGCTGGTCCGGCTGCTCACAGGATGATCGAGACCTGGTTGCCGGCATGGCGTTCAAGCCGGCCCGCAAGGTCGAGTTCGATCAGGACAAGCTGTACCTGGGCCGGTTTCAGCCCGGTATGGCGTATGACCTCGTCCACATGGACGGGGCTGGGGCCCAAAGCCTGGATGACGCGGCTCCGGTCGTCGTCGCCAGGTGGCGGCGCCGGCATGAGGTCTTCCTGTTCGTCAAGGCTTGCCTGACCGGCAAAGAGGTCTCGCTGCCCGCCGGTCATCGGTGCAATCTGGTCGATGATGTCATCGGCTTCGGTCACCACGCTCGCCCCGTTCTTCAACAGGCGGTTGGAGCCGCCGGCACGCGGATCGAGCGGTGAGCCGGGAACGGCGAAGACGGCGCGGCCCATTTCACCGGCCAGCCGCGCCGAGATCAGAGAGCCGGAACGCAATGCCGCCTCGACCACGACAAGCCCGAAGGCAAGCCCGGCGATCAGCCGGTTGCGGCGCGGAAAATCCTGCGCGCGCGGCTGCCAGTGAAACGGCATTTCGGAGATGACGGCGCCGCCCCTGTCCACGATAGCCTCCATCAGCGGCACGTTCTCGGGCGGATAGGGCTGGGACAGGCCACCGGCCAGCACGGCCACCGTGCCGCCTTCCAGCGCGCCCTCATGGGCCGCCGTGTCGATGCCGCGGGCCAGTCCGGAGATGACGGCATGGCCGGCCGCGGCGAGATCGCGGGCCAGCATCCGCGCCATCTTGACACCGGAAAGCGAGGCATTGCGCGCGCCCACGATGGCGCAGGCGGGCAGCGCGAAAACGGCCGGATCACCACGGAACATGATGACGGGCGGCGGGCCGGGCATGGTCTTGAGCATGGCCGGGTATTCCGCCTCGCCGATGGCCGCGACAATGGCGCCGGCCTTCATGGCGGCCTCGATCTCCCGTTCGATCTCCGATTCGTGCGGAATGCGCGGCGGCTTGCGCGCTCCGCCGCGCGCGGCCAGTTCCGGCAATTCGTCCAGCGCGGCTCCGGCGGAACCGTAGCGGTTGATCAGTTCGCGAAAGGTTGCCGGCCCGACATTGTCCGTGCGGATCAGCCGCAGCCATTGCAGCCGCTGGCGGTCGCTCAGGCGAAAGGCGCGGGCCGGGCTGTCCATCAGCCTTTCGCGCCGATTTTCGATTCCGTGCCGGAAAGGAGGCGCGAAATGTTCTGGCGGTGCTTGAAATAGACGATGGCGCTCATCACGACGAAAAGCGCCGCCGGTCCGTTCTGGCCGAGCAGCCAGAGCACCACCGGCACCACCAGTGCCGCGGTCAGCGCGGCAAGCGAGGAATAGCGGAACAGGAAGGCCATGGTGAGCCATGTCACCGCGAAGGCCGCCAGTCCCTGCCAGCTCACGCCCAGCAGGACGCCGAGATAGGTCGCGACACCCTTGCCGCCCTTGAACCGCAGCCAGACCGGGTAAAGGTGGCCGAGAAACGCGCCGAAACCGGCGACAAGGCCGAAGTCCTGGTTCCATTGGGCGGCGGCAAGCACCGGAATCGTGCCCTTCAGCGCATCCGCCAGCAGCGTCAGCGCCGCCAGTTTCCTGTTGCCGGTGCGCAGCACATTGGTCGCGCCGATATTGCCGGAGCCGATCGAGCGCACATCGCCCAGCCCCGCCATGCGGGTCAGGATCAACCCGAAGGGTATGGAGCCGCACAGATAGCCGAAAGCCAGCGCCAGAAGCAGCGCTGCGCCATTCGCCTGGAAGTCGATTGCCCCGATCATGTCGCGTCCCTTCCGGTGCGGCGCGTTCAGGCCGGTTGCCCGCGCAGCAGCCTATTCTTGTTGGAAAACGGTCTTGCCTGCAACCATTGTTTGCAGAACCCGGCCCTGCATCCGCGCGCCCTCGAAGCAGGTGTTTTTCGAACGCGAGCGGATCTCCGTCTCCCGCACCAGCCAGGGCTCGTCCAGGTCGACGACAGCGAGATCGGCGCGCGCGCCGGGCTTCAGCGTACCCGCATCGAGGCCGAACAGGCGCGCCGGCGCGGTCGAAAGCACCTCGATGACGCGCAGCAGCGGCAGGTCGCCGCTGTGGTAAAGCCGAAGCATGGCGCCGAGCAGCGTTTCAAGGCCGATGGCGCCGGTTTCGGCATCGGCGAAGGGCAGGCGCTTGGTGTCCACGTCCTGCGGATCATGCGACGAGACGACGATGTCGATCGTGCCGTCGCGCACCGCCTCGACCATCGCCAGGCGGTCGTCCTCGCTGCGCAGCGGCGGCGACAGCCGGAAGAAGGTGCGGTACTCGCCGATATCGTTCTCGTTGAGCGAAAGATGGTTGACGCAGACGCCGGCCGTGGCGTTGACGCCTTCGCCCTTGGCAAGGCGCATCGCATCGGCCGACAGTTTCGTGGAGATCTTTGCCGCGTGATAGGCCCCGCCTGTCAGGCGCGCCAGCATCAGGTCGCGCGCCAGCGGAATGAGTTCGGCTTCGCGCGGAATGCCGGGCAGGCCGAGCCAGGAAGCGAAAAGCCCTTCGTTCATGACGCCCGCGGAGGCGAGATCCTTGTCCTGTGTCTCATGCAGGATCACCGCGCCGAAATCGCGCGCATAGGTCAGCGCCCGGCGCATCACCAGAGACGATGCCAAGGTGTTGCGCCCCTCGGTGAAGGCAACGGCACCGGCTTCGCTGAGCAGGCCTATTTCTGTCATCTCGCGCCCGGCCAGGCCCTTGGTGACAGCCGCCGCCGGATGGACATGCACGCAGGCCGTGTCGCGCGCCGTGCGCAGCACGAATTCCACCAGCGCCACGTCGTCGATCACCGGGTCGGTGTCGGGCATGGTGACAATGGAGGTGATTCCGCCCGCCGCCGCTGCCTCGCTGGCCGATGCGATGGTCTCGCGATGTTCGCCGCCCGGTTCCCCGACAAAGACGCGTCCGTCGACCAGTCCGGGCAGGACGGTCTTGCCGGTGCAGTCGATCAGCCTCGCGCCCTCCGGCACACCCTGGTTCAGGGCTTCCGGGCCGGCGGCCTCGATCAGCCCGTCGCGCACGATGACCGTGCCGGTTGCGTCCATCCCGCGCGACGGATCGACAATGCGCGCGCCGGAGAAGACAGTGACCATGCTCATTGGGCCGCCTCCTCGCCCTTGCGCGGGTCGAGCAGGGCTTCCAGCACGCCCATGCGCACCGCAACCCCCATCTCCACCTGTTCCTGGATGACGCTTTGCGGCCCGTCCGCCACTTCCGAGGCGATCTCCACGCCCCGGTTCATCGGCCCCGGATGCATGACCAGTGCGTCCGGCCTTGCCATTCTCAGCTTGGCGGCATCGAGGCCGAAATAGCGGAAATATTCGCGCACCGAAGGCACCGAGGCACCCGCCATGCGCTCGCGCTGCAGGCGCAGCATCATCACCACATCGGCATCCTTCAACCCTTCCGCCATGGAATGGAAGGGCGTCACCCCCATCTTGCCGATGCCTGCCGGCAGCAGCGTTGAGGGCGCGATCACGCGCACATGCGCCCCCATGGCATTGAGCAGGATGATGTTGGAGCGCGCCACGCGCGAATGCAGCACGTCGCCGCAGATCGCCACGGTCAGCCCGCCCAGCGTGCCCTTGGCGCGGCGGATGGTCAGGGCGTCGAGCAGCGCCTGGGTCGGGTGCTCATGCGCTCCGTCGCCGGCATTGATGACCGCGCAACCCACCTTCTGCGCCAGCAGCGCCACCGCGCCGGCCGAGGCATGGCGCACCACCAGCGCATCGGGCCGCATGGCATTCAGTGTCATCGCGGTGTCGATCAGCGTCTCGCCCTTCTTCACCGAGGATGAGGCGACGGACATGTTCATGACATCGGCACCCAGCCGCTTGCCTGCCAGTTCGAACGAGGACTGCGTGCGGGTCGAGGCTTCGAAGAAAAGGTTGATCTGGGTGCGCCCGCGCAGCGCCGCCGATTTCTTGTCGGCCTGACGGGAAAGTGCCACCGCGCGTTCTGCG
This sequence comes from Brucellaceae bacterium, assembly GCA_020637775.1. Taxonomy (GTDB): domain Bacteria; phylum Pseudomonadota; class Alphaproteobacteria; order Rhizobiales; family Rhizobiaceae; genus Zhengella. The sequence goes on from JACKJV010000010.1 coordinate 126,011, forward strand.
CGGTTGAGCAGGAGATCGATGTCGAACGGGCTCAACCCGGCAATGCCGAGCAGGTGCCGGTGCGGATAAACGGAGAAGTCGGTTTCGCTGGTCATCTTGAATGGGTGCTATAGGCCGGTGGCCGGAACGCCGCAAGCGCCTGCCGGCCGCGCCGGGGCGTTTCCAACGGCTTTTTGCTGCCGTCGGGCTGCCCGGATGGTCGCAATGACGGCAGCCCCTGTCTCAATCAGCCAAACCGGTTGTGCGCACCTGCACCATGGTAGCGGTCCTGAATCGGTCGTGACAAGGGAGATGCGGCGAATGACGATGTTTGACTGGCATGCGGAACGGAGCGATCTGTCCGGCATTGCCCTTCTCGACCGCGCACCCGAAAGCGACGGCATCGACCTGGCCGCCGTGCGCCTGTACCGGCAGGGCCGTGTGCGCGGCGAGATGGAAAAGCGTGGCATCGACGCTGTTCTGCTCTCCGATCCGGTCAACATCCGCTATGCCACCGGCACCCGCAACATGCAGGTGTTCAGCCAGCGCAACGGCCCGGCCCGCTATCTGCTTCTGACGGCAAGCCGGTCCATCCTGTTCGAGTTCACCGGCTGTGAACATCTGGCAAAAGGCTTCGAGACGGTCGACGAGGTGCGCCCGGCGCTCACGGCCAGCTTCGTGGCCGCCGGCCCGGACATTGCAGACCGCGAACGCCGCTGGGCGCGGGAGATGGCAGACCTCGTCAGGGAACTGAGCGGACCGGGCGCAACGCTCGGCATGGAGCGGATGAATGCCGGCGCTGCCATCGCATTGCAGGCGGAAGGCCTGCGCCTTGTCGATGCGCAGGAGCCGGTTGAAATGGCCCGCGCCATCAAGTCGGCCGAAGAGATGAAATGCGTCAATGCCTCGCTGCGCGCCACCGAGGTCGCCGTGGCCAAGCTGCGCGACGCCATCCGTCCCGGTCTCACCGAAACGGAATTGTGGGCCGTGCTGCACAAGTCCGTCATCGAGCAGAATGGCGATTATTGCGAAACGCGCCTGCTCAATGCCGGCCAGCGCACCAATCCCTGGTTCCAGGAGACCGCCCATCACGTCATCGGCGAGAATGAGCTGATCGCGCTCGATACCGACGTCGTCGGCTGCCACGGCTACTATTCGGATTTCTCGCGCACCTTCCACGCAGGCCCCGGCATGCCGACGCCCGCCCAGCGCGAACTCTACCGGATCGCTTTCGAGCAGGTCCACCACAACATGGCCATCCTGAAGCCGGGCATGACTTTCCGTGACTATGCCGACCGGGCCTGGGACATACCGGAGAAATATCACGCCAACCGCTACTACCTTTCGGCCCATGGTTGCGGCATGACGGGCGAATATCCTTATCTCTATCATCGCGCCGATTTCCCCGATGCCGGTTATGACGGCATCATCGAGCCGGGCATGACGCTGTGCGTGGAAAGCTATATCGGCGAGGAAGGCGGGCGTGAGGGCGTGAAGCTGGAGCAGCAGGTGCTGGTCACCGATACCGGCATTGAACTGCTCTCGCGCTTTCCCTTCGAGGAAAGCCTGCTTTCCGGCTGAGGCGGGCCCCGCCGATTTTTTCTCACGGACGGGCGCCGCCCATGTGTCGCCCCGTGGCGTTCGCATGTCTATAAGAAGAAAACGGGATTCGCCGGGCGCGGTCCTGACAGAACGCAAGATGGGAGGCCGGCCGTGGCCACGCATGAAGTGCTGAACCAGTCTCCGCCCCATACGGGCGGGAATGCATGGCGATCCGATCCGCTGCTCGTGCAGATCACGGAAAGCTTCCCCGCGGATGTGCGCAACGACCTCGACCAGATCGGCCGCTTTGTCCTGACGGCCGAAGCGCAGGAGACCGCCCGGCTTGCCAATGACTGCGCGCCCCTTCTGAAGACGCACGACCGCCAGGGCCGCCGCGTGGACCAGGTGGAATACCACCCGGCCTATCACGCGCTGATGCGCCGCTCCGCGTCGGCCGGCCTGCATGCTTCCATCTGGGAGAACACGCCGTCGGAAAAGGGCATACGCCATCAGGCGCGCGCCGCACGGTTTTTCCTCATCGGACAGCTTGAAGCCGGTCATCTTTGTCCACTGACCATGACAAGCGCGTCCCTGGCGCCTCTGATGGCCAGCCCGAACCTGTTTCGCGAATGGGCGCCGCGCGTCACATCGCGCAAGTATGACAGCGCCAGCAAGCCGCCGGCCGCCAAGGCCGGACTGACGCTCGGCATGGGCATGACGGAAAAGCAGGGCGGAACGGACGTGCGTGCCAACACCACCCGCGCCGAACCGGCTGGCAAGGATCTCTATCGCATCACCGGCCACAAATGGTTCATGTCCGCGCCCATGTCGGATGCCTTTCTTCTGCTGGCCCAGGCGCCTGAAGGGCTGACCTGTTTCCTGGCACCGCGCATCCTTGCGGACGGCACGCAGAACGGCTTCCGCTTCCAGCGCCTGAAGGACAAGCTCGGAAACCGCTCCAACGCCTCTTCGGAGGTGGAATTCGAGGATGTCATCGCCCAGGCCGTGGGCGAACCGGGCGAGGGCGTCAGGACGATCATGGACATGGTCACGCTGACGCGGCTGGATTGCGCGCTGGGTTCCTCCGGCCTGATGCGCGCCGCGCTGTCGGAAGCCGTTCACCATGCCCGCCACCGCAAGGTGTTCGGGCGGCTGCTGGCCGACCAGCCGCTGATGATGCGGGTGCTGGCCGATCTGGCGCTGGATGTGGCCGCGGCCACGGCGCTGTCCATGCGGCTGGCCCGTGCCTTCGACCTGGCCGCCGGGGACGAGGGTGAGGCCGCTTTCGCCCGCGCCATGACGGCCGTGGTGAAATACTGGGTCTGCAAGATCGCGCCGCCGCTGATCTATGAGGCCATGGAGTGCTTGGGCGGCAATGGCTATGTCGAGGAAGGCAATCTGGCCCGCCTCTATCGCGAAGCCCCGGTCAATGCCATCTGGGAAGGCTCCGGCAATGTCATGGCGCTGGACGTGCTTCGGGTTCTCAAGCGCGGCCCGGCTCTGTTCGAGCGTGTCATCGACGGCTTCGAGGCCGATCTGGGCGCCGCTGGCAAGGGCACGATCGACGTCCTGCGCGCCGCCATGCAGGTGGCCCTCAACGACGAAGGCGCCGCGCGCATTCTCACCGAGCAGCTTGCCCTGGCCGCGGGCGCATCGGAATTGCGCCGCATCGGCGCGGGCCGCGTTGCCGATGCCTTCATTGACACCCGCCTGGCCGGCCAGTGGCGCGCCACCTACGGCATGCTCGACGCCCGTCACGACGCCGCGGTGATCATCGATTCGCTCTATCCCGATGCCGGCTGATCAGCCTGCGACCAGTCCCGCCACGGCGAGGACGGCCGGGATGGAGAAGAAGGATACCGCCGTCTGCATGGTCACGGTTGCCGCGTAGAGCGGGGCGTCGCCGCCGATCTGCTTGGCCAGAAGATAGCCGTTCATCGCCGTCGGCACCGCTCCGCACAGGGCCAGCCAGAGAATGGCCTCGCCTGTCACGCCGAAGGCAAGGCCAAGCCCCACCAGGGCGGCCGGGTAGGCGATGAGCTTGATGACGACCGGCAGCCAGAGCGCGGGACGCAGGCTGAACATGTCGCCCGGCCTCAGGCCCGCGCCGATGGCGATCAGCCCCATGCCGAGTGCCGCGCGCGCAACAAGGCTGAGCGTCACGTCGAGCGGGGCATAGAGCCCGCCGGGCAGATATCGCGCCAGCAGGCCTGCCGTTGCCGCCAGCACCAGCGGGTTGACGGCCATGCGCCGGGCCAGCGTGCCCAGGTCAGCCTGCGAATCGGCAAAGCGGGTGACGACGAGCACCGTCACCAGGTTGACCGGAATGACGATGGCCGCCATGGCGAGTGCAACAACGGCCACGCCTTCCGGCGGGAACAGTTTCTCGGCAATGGCCAGCGCCATGAAGCCGTTCCAGCGCAGGGCGGTCTGGAAGACGGTAGAATATTCGCTGCGCGCGATGAGACCGGCTGCCCGGAAGGCCGGCCACAGTGCCAGCATGCCGGCCATGCCGAGAAACAGCGCTGCCATGAGCGCGATGATCAGTGGCCCGAGGGAAAGGCCGGAAAAATCGGCTCGGAGGATCGAGGCGAAGAGCAGGGCAGGGTAGAGGAACCAGAAGCCGAGCTGTTCCAGCCCGTTCCAGGCCGACTTGTCGATCAGGGGTGAGCGCCGCAGCAGGTTTCCCGCAATGATCAGCAGGAAAATCGGCAGGATGCTTTCGAATGTCGCGATCATGCCGGCGCTTATGCCGGTCTTTTGCAGGCGCGGCAATCGGGCTTTTCCACTGCCGGCCGGGCGCCGTTAACCTTAACAAATGCTTTCCGTTGCCCCTCGTCCGGCCGGGGTCCAGATTGTAGGGGAGTTGAACCGGAGCAACCATGCCGCGTCTGATCGCCTTTGCAACCTGCTTTTTCTGGATGGCCGTTCATCTTCTGGCGGCACTGGCGGCGCTGCGCATGGTCCCCGCCGGCTTTCTCGGCATCGTGCCGTTCGATCCGCAGGGGCCGGTGGGGGCGATGGGCGATGTGTTCTTCGCCACTGCCTGCGGCGCGGTGGCGGCCGGCTTCCTCTGGGCCTTTGTGGTGATCGCCATGGATGACGGGGAAGCTGCGGGCGAAGCCGGGCTTGCGCCGGTCAATGCCGCCTTCGCGGGCGCCATCCTCCTGTGTGCCGCCAGCCTCCTTGCCCTGCCGGTCATGGTGGACGGAACCGTGGTGCGCGTCCTTGTGACGAATGTCGCCGCGCTCGGCGCGAGCTATGCCGCCGTCCATGCCGAAACGGCCGGCCTGCGCGTGTTCGGTCGTGCTCAGCACGATGATGTGGCGCAGCGCATGGCGGTGAGCGCGGCCCACGATTCCATGCTGGTTGCCCTGTCCGGGCGGACAGGACCGGGAAAGGAAAGACCCTGATGCGTTATGTGCTGATCCTTTGGGCCTTGCCGGTCGGCCTTCTCGGCGCTTGGTACTTCCTGTCTTACAATGACATCAATTTCGGTACCATCTTCCTGTCGCGCGCCCTCCATGACGCCGTGTTCCAACTCTATGGCGACATGCTGGGCATCGCCCCGGAAACGGTCCCCTGGCTGGTCCTGGAAGCGCTCGCCTTCGACACCGTGTTGATCCTGGCGCTGTTCGCCTTCCGGCGCCGCCGCCAGATCCGCGCCTGGTGGACCGCCCGCCGGATGCGGGACGAAGAAGGCCGCAGGCCGCCCGCGCTGCCCGAAAGGAACGAAACGCCGCAGGGCCTCTATTCGCCGGCGGAGTGATCGCCCGACAGGGCGTGCAGCCTGTCGAGCGCGCCTTGCAGGATGAAGGCCGCCGCCGCCGAATCGATTCGCGTTTCGCGCTTCTTGCGCGACACGTCCATCTCCAGCAATGCCCGTTCCGCCGCCACCGTCGAAAGCCGCTCGTCCCAATAGACGAAGGGCAGGTCTGTCAGCGTTTCCATGTTGCGTACGAAAGCCCGTGTCGCCTGCACGCGCGGGCCCTGGCTGCCGTCCATGTTCATCGGCAGGCCGATGACGAAGGCCGCGACGCCGTCCTTGCGCGCGTCCGCCAGAAGCCTTTGCGCATCGAGCGTGAACTTCTTGCGCTCGATCACCGGCCGGGGATTGGCAAAGGCCAGCGAGCGGTCCGAGACGGCAAGGCCGATCGTCTTGGTGCCGAGATCGAGCCCGGCGACCGTGTCGCCCGGCTTGAGCGCGACGGCCAGTTCCTCGATGGTCAGCACGGTCAACGGTCATTCTCCACATTGATTTGACATCGCCGGGTTCTATTCTTCCCCGCAGTCAAAAGCGAGGAGAGAACCGATGAAGCTGACCTGGTATGGCCATTCCGCATTCCGCGTCGAGTTTGGCGACGCGAAGATCCTGATCGATCCCTTCCTGTCGGGCAATCCGTCCTGGGGCAAGGGCTGGGAAGGACCGGCTGAGGGTGCGACCCACGTGCTGCTGACCCACGGCCATGACGATCACCTGCTTGACGCGGTTGAAATCTGCAAGGCCACGGGCGCGCAACTGGTCGCCAATTTCGAGATCGCCATGTATCTTGCCGCCAAGGGCGTGGCGCAGGACAAGCTCAATCCCGGCAACCAGGGCGGCACGGTCGATTGCGGCGGTTTCACCACCACATTCGTCCATGCCCAGCATTCCTCCTCCGCGCAGACCGGCGGCGGCGGCAATGTCTATCTCGGCAACCCGCTCGGCCTCGTCCTGCATGCACCGGGCGAAAAGACACTGTATCACATGGGCGATACGGACATCTTCTCCGACATGGCGCTGATCAATGAATTGCACCAGCCCGATATTGGCCTTGTGCCGGTAGGCGACCGCTTCACCATGGGCGGTGCTGTGGCCGCGCTGGCCTGCCAGCGTTTCTTCAGGTTCTCGACCGTCATTCCCTGCCACTACGGCACGTTCCCGATCATCGAGCCGGACGCCTCGAAGTTCGCCGCCGGCATGGACGGCTCCGGCGTCGATGTCCTGATCCCCGGCATCGGGGAATCGGTCGAACTGTAAGGCGGCTGCGCGCAGGCGGCCGGTCATTGACCGTTGCGCCCGGCACGCCGGGGCTTTATAGCCCGATGTGAAACGCCCCGGGCGCACCCGCTGCCCGGGGAAATCCTGTTTGTCACTCACGCGCCGGAGCTTTTTGCATGTCCGTCGACCTCGACACCGTCAAGCGCGTCGCGCGCCTGGCCCGTATCGCCGTCACCGAGGAGGAAGCCTCGTCCCTGACCGGCAAGCTCAATTCCATTCTCGGTTTCGTCGAGCAACTCGATGAAGTGGACGTGTCGGGCGTCGAGCCGATGACGTCCGTCATACCGATGGACATGAAGAAGCGCACCGACGCGGTGACCGATGGCGGCAAGGCCGCGGACATCGTCGCCAACGCCCCGGCATCGGAAGAGAATTTCTTCCTTGTGCCGAAAGTCGTCGAATAACCAAGCTGCCAGCGGAAACATGCCGACCATGACCGAATTGACCGCCCTGACCATTGCCGAAGCCCGCGCGCAGCTCAAGGCCAAGGCCTTCACCGCCGTGGAACTGACCGAGGCCTACCTGGCCGCCATCGACCAGGCCAATCCCGTTTTCAATGCCTATGTCGCGGTCACCCATGACAGGGCGCGCGAAATGGCCGCGGCCTCGGATACACGCCTTGCCAGCGGCGAGGCCGGCGCGCTTGAGGGCATTCCGCTCGGCATCAAGGACCTCTATGCCACGGAAGGTGTCCATACGCAGGCCTGCAGCCACATTCTCGACGGGTTCCGGCCGCGTTACGAATCGACCGTCACCGCCAATCTCTGGACCGATGGCGCGGTCATGCTGGGCAAGCTCAACATGGACGAGTTCGCCATGGGCTCTTCCAACGAGACCAGCTTCTACGGCCCCGTGAAAAACCCCTGGCGCGCGGATGGCTCCAATGCCGATCTCGTGCCCGGCGGCTCGTCCGGCGGGTCGGCCGCTGCCGTGGCCGCCTGGCTGTGCGCCGGCGCGACGGCCTCCGACACCGGCGGCTCCATCCGCCAGCCGGCCGCCTTCACCGGCACTGTCGGCATCAAGCCCACCTATGGCCGCTGCTCGCGCTGGGGCATGGTGGCCTTCGCCTCTTCGCTGGATCAGGCCGGCCCCATCGCCCGCGACGTGCGCGACGCCGCCATTCTTCTGAAGTCCATGGCTTCGGTCGATCCGAGGGACACCACCTCCGTCGATCTGCCCGTTCCCGATTACGAGGCTGCGCTCGGCCGTTCGCTCAAGGGCATGAAGATCGGCATTCCCGCCGAATATCGCGTCGACGGCATGCCCGACGAGATCCTCACCCTTTGGCAGAAGGGCATCGACTGGCTGCGCGATGCCGGCGCCGAGATCGTCGATATTTCCCTCCCGCACACGAAATACGCGCTGCCCGCCTATTACATCGTCGCCCCGGCCGAGGCCTCGTCAAACCTGGCGCGCTACGATGGCGTGCGCTACGGGCTGCGCGTGCAGGGCAAGGACATTGCCGACATGTATGAGAAGACCCGCGCCGCCGGTTTCGGCGACGAGGTCAAGCGCCGCATCATGGTCGGCACCTACGTTCTGTCTGCCGGCTACTACGATGCCTATTACCTGAAGGCGCAGAAGGTGCGCACGCTTATCAAGAAGGATTTCGAGGACGCCTTCGCCGCCGGTGTGGATGCCATTCTCACGCCTGCCACGCCGTCCGCGGCCTTCGGCATCGCCGATCAGGAACTGGCGTCCGATCCGGTCAAGATGTATCTGAACGACGTGTTCACCGTCACGGTCAACATGGCGGGCCTGCCCGGCATCGCCGTTCCCGCGGGCCTTGACGCGAAAGGCCTGCCGCTCGGGCTGCAACTCATCGGCAAGCCTTTCGACGAGGAAACGCTGTTTGCCACCGCCCATGTGATCGAGCAGGCCGCCGGCCGTTTCTCGCCGGTGAAATGGTGGTGAGCGCAATGCCCGGCGGCAATCTCCGCCGGGCATTCCGACCGCTTGCGCAGGTTTTCCTGCCGGCAAGTCATGGCGCATGGTCGCGCCCTGCCTTCTGGCGTCATCCGCCTTTCGAGCAGGGCGCCGCAGGCTCGAATCCTTGTATGGCGGCGCGGATACAGTAGAATTTGCGCTCGATCCACAGGCCTGAACGTCTGAGTGGCAGAAAGAAGGCCACCGAGACCAAAGCGGCGATCAGGCCGTATTCGATGGCGGTCGCACCGGATTGGTCGTCCATGAACTTTCTTCGGCCGAACAGGAATTCCCTGCGTGTCATGATCGAAACTTACTCGTTTTCTGCGCCATTGGATGAAAACCGCGCCCAAGCACCCAGACATCCAATCAGCGGGAATGAATTCCGCGAATGGTTTGCGATCTGAATGACTGGAAACGGCGAGGTCATGAGCACAACGCCGGTTTGGGCCAACCCATGAGACCGGCGCGGACGCACTGGATATTCGTGGAAATGAGGATGCCAACGCGCCTGGGTGCGGGTGTGAGCAGGGCAGCGCCGATTAGACCGGCGATCAGGCCATATTCGATGGCCGTCGCGCCGGATTCGTCGCCGGTATAGTCCTTTTTGCGTCCGAACAGAAGTTCGCGCCGGGTGAGCTTCATTCCGTTTCCCCCGTGATTGGCATACTTGAAAGTCCTTGTAACCCATCAGCCGTAACACATCCGTTAATTGAAAAACGAAAATGAAAATAATCATAAGTTGCTAAATTAGAGAAATAGCCTATATCAGCCAAATGGCCTTGGCTCTGTTCCGGTGTATGCGGCAATCGGCAGCCGGTTGGGTGGTTCTCCGGTGTGCGGCGACAACGGTGGAAAACGGAAGGGAACGGCCGCGCTTCGCGGAAGACCCTCAGAGAGGCCTTTTGCGCAGGCCTGTCAGCATGTCCCGTTTCGTGCCGAAACCGGCGACCGTCTGCACCTTGAAGCCGGCGGCCTGAAGGTTGCGGCGCACGAAACCGGCCGCGGTATAGGTGGCGAAACCGCCGCCTGGCACTGTCTTGTCATGCACGGTCTGCATGAGCGCTTCATTCCACATTTCGGGGTTCTTGGCGGGGGAAAAGCCGTCCAGATACCACGCATTGGCGCGGCCCGGCCATTGTGCCACGGTTTCGCGGGCATCGCCGATGACGATCATCAGTTGCGTTTGCCTGTCGAGCCGGATCGGGCGCTCCTCGCCATGCGGCGGCCATTCCGACGGCAGGACGGAAAGCAGGCGTTCGGCCAGTTCGCCAAGATGCGGCCATCGTTTCAGCGCGCGCGCCATCTGGTCGGCAGACAGCGGATAGGCCTCGAAGGAGGTGAAGGACAATTGCGCCGCGAAGGGCCGGGTGGCCCGCCATGCAGCCCAGGTTTCAAGGAAATTGAGGCCGGTGCCGAAGCCCAGTTCGGCGATCGAGAAATAGGGCGAACCGGCCCAGGCGCCGGGAAGCCCGTTGCCTTTCAGGAAAACATGCCGCGTTTCGCCGGGTCCGTCGGCGCGCGAGCAGAAGGGATCGTCGAAGAGCGCCGATACGGGTTGGCCGTCCTCGTCCCATTGCAGCGGATGGACCTGCTTGCCGTTTTGCCCGTGAGGCGTCTGCGCCAATTGCATTCCCCGTCATTTGCGTTCAAACGGAAAAGACCATGCCGGATTCCTCAACAAAAATCGATATCCCTTGCGCGGCTCCGCTCGTGATTGTGGGCGCCGGTGTCGTCGGCCTGTGGTGCGCGCTCAAGGCGGTGCGGCGGGGTGTCAGGCCATTGCTTCTGGAGGCTGGTCTGGCCGGCGGCGGAGCGTCGAACGGCCACCTCGGGGCCTTGATGCCGCACCAGCCGGTCAACTGGTCACACAAGAAGCAGGTGCAACTCGACGGCCTGCTCGCCCTGGAGCATGAAACCGCCTTGCTGGAAGCCGGCACCGGCCTGTCCTGCGGCTATCGCCGCAGCGGCCGCATCATGCCCCTGGCAAGTGCGGCGCAGCGGGAACGCCATCTGGCATGGGCGGCGGCGGCGGCCGCCCGCTGGCCCTCTGGCAGCCCGCATGGACGCAGCTTTTCATGGCGTGTTGTCGACACCAATCCGGCACCGGGATGGATTGCGGAAGACGCAGCCCCCTTCGGCTACGGCATTGAAACCCTGAGCGCCCGCGTGTCACCGCGCCGGCTGTGTGCCGTCCTGAAAGCCGCCCTTGGCGACAGGGCCGTGCTGGCCGAGCAATGCCCGGTGGAGCGGGTGGAGCCCGGCGGCGCGATCCGCCTTGCGGGCGGGGGCACGGTCCATGGCGAAGCCGTCATCCTGTCGGCCGGCTGGCAATCCTCCACGCTCATGCCATCCATGCCCCCGGTGGCGGGTGTGAAGGGGCAATCCGCGCTCCTTCAGCCCTCAAGCCCCGTCGATCCGGGCCTTCCGCTGCTCTACGATGATGGCGTCTACGCCATTGCCCATGACGACGGCCGTGTCGCCGTCGGTTCCACCTCCGAAAAGCTCTGGAGCGACCCCTCGTCCACGGACGAGCGGCTGGATGATGTCATTTCGCGCGCGCTGCGTCTGTCGCCGGCATTGCGCGGAGCCCGTGTCCTGGAGCGCTGGGCCGGCCTGCGCCCGAAGGGTCCGACAGCCGCTCCGGTGGTCGGCCGCTTTGGCGAAAGCCGGATTGTTGCGGCGACCGGCGGTTTCAAGATCACCTTTGCGATCGCCCACGAAATGGCTGACGCTGCCCTGGCGGAGGCCCTTGGGCCATCCGCCTGAAAAGATCGACGGAGGCCCTTGGGCCATCCGCCTGAAGAGGTCGTGCCGGCAGGCTTACCAGGTGCCGGTATTCTCCATGCTCTTCCAGGGCTCTTGCGGCTCCAGCGGCCCGTTTTCCTGGATCAGTTCGATCGAGATGCCGTCCGGCGACTTGATGAAGGCCATGTAGCCGTCGCGCGGCGGGCGGTTGATCGTCACGCCCTTGTCCATCAGCCGCTGGCAGGTGTCGTAGATGTTGTCGACCGAATAGGCGAGGTGGCCGAAATTGCGCCCGCCCGTATAGGTTTCCGTCGAGCCGTCCTCTCCGGGCCAGTTGTAGGTCAGCTCGACTTCCGGCGCGCGGGTTTCGCGCGCGGTTGTCTCGTCCTTCGGCGCAGCGAGAAAGATCAGCGTGAAGCGGCCGGCGTCATTGTCGATCCGCCGTGTTTCCACGAGCCCGAACGTGTTGCAGAAGAAATCGAGCGATTTGTCGATATTCGTGATGCGGATCATCGTGTGGCGGAAGCGCATGATCGGGGTCTCCTTGTCTGCCGGCCGGCCTGAATGCCTGGCCTTTCGTCGCCGCACCATATGGCGCTGCGCAACCGCGCCTCAAGCGTGCAATGGACGTAATCCCCTTGAATTCGCATCTGGGGTCTTGCTTTGTTACCAAGACAGGATGTTATGATTCAATTTAGAATCAGTTTGTATTATTAGTTGAAAGGTGCGGCCGGATGGGGGACAGAGCCTCCGAGACTGACCTGAGTATGGATGTCGACTCATGCGCGGCGGGCGATGCGGGGCTGGTGGAAATCGCCGGCACCATCAAATGGTTCGACGTTGCCAAGGGTTACGGCTTCATCGTGCCGGACCGGGCAGCGCTCGGCGATGTTCTTCTTCATGTCACGTGCCTGCGCCGTGACGGATACCAGACGGCGCTGGAAGGCGCACGCGTGACGGCGCTGGTGAAGCCGGGGGATCGCGGCCTTCAGACATTCAAGATCCTGTTCATGGACAATTCCACGGCGGTGCACCCGCTGGAAGCCCCGGCTGCGCGCACCCATGTTTCCGTCACGCCCGAGAGCGGGCTGGAGCGGGCGCTGGTGAAGTGGTTCAACCGCACCAAGGGCTTCGGCTTCCTGACCCGTGGCGAGGGGACGGAGGATATCTTCGTCCACATGGAAACGCTGCGCCGCTTCGGCATTGCCGAATTGCGGCCCGGACAGGTCGTGCTCGTGCGTTTCGGCCGCGGTGAAAAGGGCCTCATGGCCGCCGAAATCCATCCCGACCTCGGAACGCCGATCATTCCGAACTGATTGCCAAACGAAAGCACGTCAATGCCGCGTTCGACCCTGTTGCGTACCTGTCTGGCGGCATTGCTGCTGGCATTTTCCGTTCCTGCCGCCACTTACGCCCGCGATGCGGGAGCCGAAGGCCGACCCCAGGTTCTGGAGGTCAATCCTGTGCCGCTGAATGTCACGACGGACAAGGGCGAATTCGCCTTTGACATCGAGGTGGCCGACGATCCGGCGGAGCGCAGCACCGGGCTGATGTTCCGCAAGTCCATGCCCGATGATCGCGGCATGCTGTTCGTGTTCCCGCAGGAGGTGCGCGGCGCCTTCTGGATGATGAACACCATCCTGCCGCTGGACATCATCTACATCCGGGCCGACGGCACCGTGGATTCCATCGTGCGAGGCGAGCCGTTTTCCCTGGCGCCGCTGCGGTCGCGGGGGATGATCCGCTACGTGCTTGAAGTGAACGCAGGAATGGCCGAAAAGACGGGCATCCGTCCGGGCAGCCGCATCCGGCATCCGCTGGTCACGTCCGGCAACTGACAATCCGGGATCGCTTCGGCATGCTTCATTTCAGCAACGATGGCCATGAATTCGCTTTCATCGACGAAGGCGAGGGCGATCCCGTGCTGCTCATTCACGGTTTCGGGTCCTCCCATTCTGTGAACTGGGTGACGCCGGGCTGGGTCCAGACGCTGAACCAGGCGGGTTATCGCGCCATTGCCCTCGACAATCGCGGTCACGGACGGTCGGCGAAGATCTACGATCCGGCGGCCTACACGCCGCAGGCCATGGCGGGCGATGCCGTCGCCCTGCTCGATCATCTGGGCATCGCGCGGTCCCATGTCATGGGCTATTCCATGGGCGCGCGCATAACGGCCTTCATGGCGCTTCAGGCGCCCGCCCGCGTGGCCACCGTCATCCTGGGCGGGCTGGGCTACGGCATGGTGGAGGGGGTGGGCGACTGGGACCCGATCGCCCGTGCCCTGCTGGCGGACGATCCGGCAGCC
>JACKJV010000011.1 GCA_020637775.1 Brucellaceae bacterium
ATGCCGACAAGATAGACCGGCGCACCGGCAAGGCCGAGCGCCAAGCGTTCCTCCGTGATCATGCCGCCGGCCAGGACATTGGCCAGTGTTGCCATTTCCGTGATCAGGAGCAGCGCGAGCAGGTGGCGCGGATCACGCCTTGCGGTTCGGGCGAGGCCATCCAGTAAAGCACGGGCGGCGGGCCGGGAATGCCGGCAATGCCGCCCAGGAAGCCGGCAACAGCGCCGACGCCACCGGACAGGACCGGCGGGCGCGGACCATGGTAGCGCCAGCCCGATGCCAACGCCACGAGGGCGGCAAGCACGCCGAGGCAGATCACCCACCGCAGGACCAGCGGGTCGCCGTGCCGTAGCACGGCGAGGCCCGCGGGCAGCAGGAGGACCGCACCGGCGGCCAGCGGCAGGACTTCACGCCAGCGGGCGTATCTGAGAGCGGGCAGAGCGGCGGGAAGCTGCGGCAGGCTGTCGACAATGGCGATCACGACGACGGCGGTGACGGGATCATGGGTGGCCGCAAGGACCGGTATGGCAACCATGCCGGTGCCGAAGCCGGAGAAGCCGCGCACGAGGCCGGCCAGCAGCAGCACTGCGAGGACTGCGGCCAGCGTGATGTCGAAAGTGGGAAAGGCCATGCATCGGACCGTGCTTGCGAATGTCTTCCTGCCATAGAGCAGGCCGTGCGGACTTGCCATGGATATTCCTTCCCTGGCGGCTGCGCCTCCTTCCATCGCTTGCATGTTTCTGATTTGTTCACTTTTCGCTGGCAAGGCTGGCCGGAATGGAACAAGGTGGCGTGCATGGGACAGGCGATTCGAATCATCGGTATCGATCCGGGCTTGCGGAACATGGGTTGGGGCGTGATCGAGACGCTCGGCAACTCGCTGCGTTTCGTGGCATCCGGCACGGTGCGATCGGACGGCAAGGCGGATCTGGCCAGCAGGCTGTGCCAGTTGCATGACGGGCTGGCGGATGTGCTGCATCAGCATCGTCCGGACGAGGCGGCTGTCGAGGTGACCTTCGTCAACAAGGACGCAACCGCCACGCTGAAACTCGGGCAGGCGCGCGGCATCGCGATGCTGGTTCCGGCGCGGGCCGGGCTGGCGGTGGCGGAATATGCTCCCAATGCGGTCAAGAAATCCGTGATCGGGGTCGGTCACGGCGACAAGAAGCAGATCCAGATGATGCTCAAGGTGCTGATGCCGCGCGCCAGCTTCGAAAGCGACGATGCGGCGGACGCGCTCGCCATCGCCATCTGCCATGCGCATAACCGGGTGGGCGAGGCGCAGCGGCGCGCGCTGCTGAAGGCGGTGTGAGATGATCGGCAAGCTGAAGGGCACGGTGGACGAGATTGGCGAGGATCACGCGGTGATCGACGTGCATGGCGTGGGCTACGTGGCCTTCTGCCCGGCGCGCACGCTGGGCAAGCTCAATACCGGCGAGGCGGCGATCCTGTTCATCGAGACCTATGTGCGCGAGGACATGATCCGGCTCTACGGCTTCGGCTCCGCGCTGGAGCGGGAATGGTTCCGCCTTCTGCAAAGCGTGCAGGGCGTGGGCGCGAAGGTGGCGCTGGCGGTTCTCTCCACGCTGACGCCGCCGGAACTGGCCAATGCGATCGCGCTCAAGGACATTGCCATGGTGTCGCGGGCGCCGGGCGTCGGCAAGAAGGTGGCCGAGCGCATCGTCATCGAACTCAAGGCCAAGGCTCCGGCCCTGGCCGGCGAAGCAGCGGCGTCCATCGGCATGAAGCAGGAAATCGGCGAGGGCGTGGCCTCGGCACCCGTGGCCGACGCGGTGTCGGCGCTGACCAACCTGGGCTATTCGCGTGACCAGGCCGCCAATGCGGTGGCGGCGGCACTGAAGAGCGCGGGCGAGGATGCGGATTCGGCCAAGCTCATCCGGCTCGGGCTGAAGGAACTGGCGCGGTGAGCGGGCGGCTTGCGCTCCCGGCCCGGCAATGCGAATGAAGCGCCATGACCGAGCCTGACCGCCTCATCTCCGCCGACAAGCGCGGCGAGGACTTCGACGCCACGCTGCGCCCGCAAACGCTGGACGATTTCACCGGCCAGGCGGCGGCGCGCGCCAATCTCAAGGTCTTCATCGAGGCGGCCAAGGCGCGCGGCGAGGCGCTGGACCATGTGCTGTTCGTCGGTCCGCCGGGCCTGGGCAAGACGACGCTGGCGCAGATCATGGCCAAGGAGCTGGGCGTGAATTTCCGCTCCACCTCCGGTCCGGTCATCGCCAAGGCAGGCGATCTCGCGGCATTGCTGACCAACCTGGAAGAGGGCGACGTTCTCTTCATCGACGAGATCCACCGGCTCAATCCGGCGGTGGAGGAGATCCTCTACCCGGCCATGGAGGATTTCCAGCTCGACCTCATCATCGGCGAAGGGCCGGCGGCGCGCTCGGTGAAGATCGACCTGGCGAAGTTCACGCTGGTCGCTGCCACGACGCGGCTCGGCCTGCTCACCAATCCGCTGCGCGACCGCTTCGGCATACCGGTGCGGCTGAATTTCTACACGGTGGAGGAACTGGAGCAGATCGTGCGGCGCGGGGCGCGCATCATGGGCCTTCCCATGGCGCAGGACGGGGCGACAGAAATCGCGCGGCGTTCGCGCGGTACGCCGCGCATTGCAGGCCGCCTGTTGCGCCGTGTGCGCGACTTTGCCGAAGTGGCGCGCGCGGACAGCGTGACCCGCGTGGTCGCCGACGAGGCGCTGACCCGGCTGGAGGTCGACGGCATGGGCCTCGACCAGCTCGACCGGCGCTATCTCAATCTCATCGCACGCAATTTCGGTGGCGGGCCGGTGGGGATCGAAACCATCGCGGCGGCGCTTTCGGAACCGCGGGACGCCATCGAGGACATCATCGAGCCCTATCTCATCCAGCAGGGCTTCATACAGCGCACGCCGCGCGGGCGGGTTTTGACCGGCAACGCCTGGGCGCATCTCGGGCTGGCGGCGCCAAAGGACATCGCCAGCGCCCAGGTCAATCTGTTCGACGACGAGTAAAACGGAATCACGGAATCATTTTTTCCGGAATTGAACAAGTCGATTATCAATAGATAAACACGTCTACTTGAAAGTTCCGCAGCCTGGCTCGAAAATCATTTCAGTATTTTCGAAATAAGAGGTTCTTTATGCGGATGGCGAACCTTTCAAGGCGGTCTTTCGTGGCGATGCTCGCCGGCGCGGGCGTCACGTTTGCAGGCGGGCTGAGCCTCGGCCGGGAGGTCATGAAGGACATCGCCGACCTGAAGCCGGGCGAGTTCACCTGGCATCCCGAACGGGCACCGGAAGGCCCGCTGACCATAGTGGTTTCGCTTCCCGAGCAGCGCGTCCATGTCTATCGCAATGGTGTGCGCATCGCCGTCTCCACCTGCTCCACCGGCAAGCCGGGGCATGAGACGCCCACCGGCGTCTTCGTGATCCTGCAGAAGGACAAGAACCACCATTCCTCCACCTACAACAATGCACCCATGCCGAACATGAACCGGCTGACCTGGTCCGGCGTTGCCCTGCATGCCGGCAAGCTGCCGGGTTATCCGGCCAGCCACGGTTGCGTGCGGCTGCCGATGCAGTTTTCCGAACGCCTCTTCACCGTTACTCATCTCGGCACGCCGGTGATCATTGCCGGCTCGCATTCGGACCCATGGGAGCTGACCCATCCGGGCATGGTACTGGGGGCCTATGCGGAATCCGAGTTCGAACAGGTGCTTGCGGGACTTGACGGCAAGAAGCATCCCGCCGACTGGGCGGAAGCCGAGCGTAATCCGGTGCACACGGTGGTCGCGTCGTCGGCCGACCGGCTGATCGAACTGATCGAGAATGACGGGATCATCGCCCGCTCCAAACTGGGCATTTCCGGAAGTCCGACACTCGGCTCCCATGTCTTCGTGCTCAATGGCGCCCACAATGAAACGCGCGGCATGCACTGGTCAGCCATCAGCCATCATCACGAAGCCGGCGCCGGACCGGGATCAAGCGACATCATGCGCCGTTTGCAGGCCGACAACAGCTTCGTCCAGGCGATGACGCGGCGGCTGCATCCGGGGATGATCTTCATCACAACCGACGCGCCGCTGACGCCGGACCGCAGATCAGGGCGCGATTTCGTCATTGCAACGAGTTGACAGATTGCGGCGGATCCGCGCCGGCAGCGAAAGGAACACATGATGATACAATCCCTGCATCGCGGCGCTGCCGCGCTTCTCGTTCCGCTTGCCCTTGCCTCATGCGCCGAGACTTCGTCGAGGGCCCCTGAACCCGCGCTTGCGCCCCTGCCAGCGACCGCGCCAATGCGCACGGGAAGCCAGGCGGATGAGGGCGCCTGCGAGCGGGCCGTCACGCAGGCGTCCAACAATCCGGACGTCGTCACGCTCAGCTCGGAATTCTCGCAGGCCAATACGCTGGTGATTGTCGGGGTCGGTCCGCAGCGTGCGCAATGGCGCTGCCTGGTGTCCAGGGGCCGCGTCGCCGAGGTCATGTCGATGACGGATGAAGGGGCGCTGTGACGAACCGGTTGGCCAAAGGGCCTCTTTGAGACTTCATGGAGAACAGGTCATGAAAAAGCGTGTCATGGGAAACATCGCATTCGCCGCCGTGGCGGGCTTTCTTCTTGCCGCACCGGTTACCTTGGCACAGGATATCCGGAAGGAAACCGTTCATTTCAAGGCGGGAACCTCCGGCACGACAATACAGGGCCGGATCAAGGGTTATGAATCCGTCTCCTACCTGCTCGGCGCGAAAGCGGGGCAGGTCATGCATGCAAGGTTGTCGACCCGGCACGGCGCAACCTATTTCAACATCTACGGTCCGGGCAAGGGGCCCGGTGACGAAGCAATCGCGGTCTCGGACCGCAGCGATCCGATCAACACGTTCGAAGGCGTTCTTCCCGAAGACGGCAACTACACCATTTCCGTCTACATGATGCGCTCGGCGGCACGCCGGAACGAGGTTTCGGACTATTCGCTGGACATTTCCATCGGCGGCAAGGCCGCGGCCGCGGCGGCCGGCAATCCGGGTGACGCCACAGTGGCGGGCGCGGATTTCAATGCGACCGGCCAGCTTCCCTGCGCGCGCCATGCCGGCCAGCCAATGGGCCAGTGTTCCTTTGGCGTGACACGGCAAGGCAACGGCAACGGGGCGATTACGGTTTTCTGGCCTGATGGCGGAAGCCGCGTGATCTTCTTCGAGATGAACACACCGGCCTCTTTCGACAAGGCGCAGGCTGACGGCGATGCGGAAATGGAGGTGGGCAGCAATGCCGACCTTTATCTCGTGACGATCGGAAACCAGCGCTTCGAGATTCCCGAAGCGGTCATGACCGGGGGTTGAAGCCCTTTCGCGGGCGGTGACACGCGGTCGCTTTTCCCTGCCCTTTTACCGCGGAGCCAGGACCCGCACCACGTCGCGCACGTCCGACTCGGCGGGGCGGCTTTCGAATTCCTCGAAGACGCCGAAAGCGCCGCCATAACCCCACATGGACCAGGCGAAGCCGTGGCTTTCGGCAAGGCCGATCATGTCGCGATAATAGGCAGCGCGCCATTTCGGATCGGTGCGGAAATCATGGTCGTATTCCTGGCGGATCATGCCGAACTCGCCGAGCAGGATATTGCCGGGATCGATGCCATGGGACTTTGCCCAGCGGTCGACGATTACGAAGGGTTCCGCCATGACCGCGCGCAGCTTTTCCGGCGTGGCGATCTTCTCCAGCTCCTCCTCGACGAAGGCGATGATGCCGGAGCGGCGAAGAAAAGGCGCTTCGGCGCGGACACGGGCGCGAATGGCCGCCAGGGCCTCGTCCACCGCCGCCTTGTTTTCGCCGAAGGGCGGGTAAGGCAGGCCGGTGGCATAGGGGCTGACATCGCCGGTCCAGCCCGCGCCCTGATGGGTGAGGATGAAGGGCGCATAGGAGTGGAATGACCAGATCAGATTGCTGCCCCGGAAATCGCCCGGCTGCAGCGCGGCAAGACCCTCGGCACTGCCCCAGCAGGCACCCGACAGGACGAGCGTCGTATCCAGCGCGGCGGCGCGGGCGGCGGCGAAGAGGCGCTTCAGCTTGTCCGCCCATGCGGCCGCCTCCACGCCCTCGCATCCGGTCACCGGTTCGTTCATCAGTTCCAAGGCGACGTGCCGCGGATCGAATTCGCCGGCAAGACTGGCCATGCGGCGGACAATGGCGACATAGTCGTCGAACAGCGCATTTCTTTCCAGCACCTCGACAGTGCCGATGGCGCGGTTCGGGCCGGCGGGGATCGTGTGGAGGTCGAGAATGACGTTCAGCCGGGCTTCGAGGGCGAGCGCGACAGCGTCGCGAACCGAATCGTAGAGGTCCGAGCGCAAGTCTCTCGTCGCGGGCGAGAGGAAAACCGAGGGATCGACCGGGATGCGCACCATGTCGAAGCCGGATGCGCGGATGGCTTCCAGTTCAGCGCGGCCGATGAACCGTCGCCATTCGGGAAAGGGCAGGATCGCGTCGCGGTCGCTCCAGCGGCTTTCGTCCGGCCATGTCACCCAGAGGTCCAGCGAAATGCCGCGGCCGGGCTTGAACGTGGCTGCGCCCGCCACGACCGTGAGGCCGAAGACGAGGGCCAGCGCGGCGGCAAGGGTCTTGATCACGGCTTTCATCAATGCCATCCCGATGCGGTGCGTTGGGCACAATGTGGCATGGAACCGGCGGCGGGCAAGCGAGGCAGGGCAGCAATGACGGCACATGGTAAACCGGCAGAGGGTCTTGCGGCGCCGCTGGCCGGCGAAGTGACGGACGGGGTGCACCGGCTCCTTGCCCGGGTCTATTATGCCGATACGGATTTCTCAGGCGTCGTCTACCACGCCCGCTATCTGGAATTCCTGGAGCGCGGGCGCTCCGATTTCCTGCGGCTGGCGGGGGTGCATCACACCGACCTGGCAGAGGGCAGCCTTGGCGAGAAGATCGTGTGGGTGGTCCGGCGCATGGAGATCGATTTCCGCCAGCCGGCGCGTATCGACGACGTGCTGGAGATCGAGACCCGGACGGACAGCATTTCGGGCGCGCGGATCTTCATGGCGCAGCGCATCCTGCGCGGGCAAGACGTGCTGATCGAGGCGCGGGTGGAGGCCGCCATCATGTCGGAGACGGGGCGGCCGCGCCGCTTCCCGAAAGACTGGAAGGCGATCTTCCTGCCGGACGGCTGAAGTCCCTTCACCGGGCGGGCGCAAGAGCCCCTAACGGATCGTTAACCATGAACGGCCATGCTGTGCGGCAGGTGCCGTGTGATCCGCGTGCGCCATTGTTTGACCACGATTTGCCCGGAAAAGGCCCGCAATGGCATGCTTTTGATTAAAAGCGCTGCGAATTCCGGATAGCCACGAAACATCAGGCCGGGACACCCCGAACAAGGCGATGGGTGCGCCCGGCGGCCAAGGGAACGATACCGAAATGGAACAACTGGCTCTGGCGGCCCCCAACGCCGACGTCTCCATCTGGGGCCTGTTCATGCAGGCCGGCTGGGTTGTCAAACTGGTCATGATCGGGCTGCTCCTCGCCTCGATCTGGACCTGGGCGATCATCGTGGACAAGATGATCGCCTTTTCGCGCATGCGGCTGGCGCTGAACCGGTTCGAGGAGATCTTCTGGTCCGGCCAGTCGCTCGAAGAGCTTTACAAAACGTTGTCCGAGCGCAAGACCGCCGGCATGGGCGCCATTTTCGTGGCCGCCATGCGGGAATGGAAAAAGAGTTTCGAGAAGGGCGCGCGTTCGCCCATGGCCTTGCAGACACGTATCGACAAGGCGATGGACCTGGCGCTGGGGCGCGAGATGGAACGGCTTGAAAGCCGGCTCGGCTTCCTGGCGACGATCGGTTCGGCCGGCCCGTTCATCGGCCTGTTCGGCACGGTCGTCGGCATCATGACCTCGTTCCAGGCGATTGCCGGATCGAAATCCACCAATCTGGCCGTGGTGGCGCCGGGTATCGCCGAGGCGCTTCTGGCCACCGCCATGGGTCTTCTGGCGGCGATTCCCGCCGTCGTTGCCTACAACAAGCTGACATCGGATGCCGGCAAACTGGGCACGCGGATGGAAGGGTTCGCCGACGAATTCTCCGCCATCCTGTCGCGCCAGATCGACGAGCGCAGCCACGTGCGCGCGCAGGCGGCCGAATGAGACCGGAGCCAGGGAGAAAGACGCCATGGGCATGAGCATGGGACGGGCAGCCGCTTCATCGCGTGGCCACAGGCGGCGCGGGCGGCGTCATGCCATGATGTCGGAAATCAACGTCACGCCCTTCGTGGACGTGATGCTGGTGCTGCTCATCATCTTCATGGTGGCCGCGCCGCTGCTGACCACCGGCGTGCCCGTGGACCTGCCGGAAACCGATGCCGCGCCGATGAATTCGGAAAACCAGCCGCTCGTGGTGTCGGTCGACGGGCAGGGGCGCATCTTCATCCAGGAAGAAGAGATCGCCTATGAGGATCTGGTCGCCAAGTTGCAGGCGATCCGCTCCACCGGTTCGGATGCACGCATCTTCGTGCGCGGCGACAAGGCCATCGATTACGGGACGGTGATGCGCGTGATGGCGCGCATCCAGGCCGGCGGCTTCTCCAATGTCGGCCTCGTCACCCTCCAGGAGGACAATGGCTGAGCGATGAAGGCGGGTCTGACCACGTCGGTTCTGCTTCATGCCGGGCTGCTGGCTTTCGGCCTGGTCAGCCTTGGCGCGCCCGAACCCTTCGAAATTCTCGAAGACAGCATTCCGGTGAGCACGATCACCGAAACGGAACTGGCCCAGCTCGTCCAGGGCGACAAGAAGGCGCCTGTGGCCGACGCGCCGGCGCCCAAGCCCACCACGCGGCCGGACACGGTGCCCGAGGCGGTGAATACCGGCGACAATTCCGCCGATCTCGACAATGCACCCACACCGGACCCGCGGCCGCGCAAGATAGAGGCGTCCGCAGCCCCCAAGGCGGAGCCCGATCCCGCGCCCGTTCCCGTGCCGACCCCGGATCCCAAGCCGCAGCCGCAGGCGCGGCCCGAGCCGGTGCCGGCGACCGAGCTGGCATCCGAGCCCGCACCGCGCCGGGAGGTCAAGCCCGATCCGGCGAAGGAGGCGATCGAAGACGCACCGAAGGAAAGCGAAACGGCGCTGAAGCTGCCTGAAAGCGCGCCGAAGCCGACACCGCGGCCGACGCCGCCGGCGCAGACGGCCAAGGCACCGGACCGCAAGGACTCCGACAACCCCGCGCAGAAGCCGAAGCCCGCCACGCAATCCAGCGAACTGGCGTCGCTGGACGATGAGGTGAAGGCGCTGATCAACCAGGAAAAGGCCTCCGGCGGCGGGCAGAAGAAGCAGAGCGAGCCGGCGGCGGCCGGCAATGACCGCACCAATGCGCCCAAGCTGACCCGCGCCGAGATGGACGTGCTGCGCGAACAGCTTGGCGGCTGCTGGTCCATCGATGCCGGCATTTCCGATCCCGACAAGCTGAAGGTTTCCGTCAAGTTCAACCTCGATGAAAACGGCAAGCTGGACGGCATGCCGGAGATCCTGCGCTCTTCCGGAAATGCACAATTCGATCGCACGGCAGTGCGCGCGATCCAGAAATGCGACATGCGCGGGCTCGCCGTTCCGCCCGGAAAATACGAGACCTGGCGGGAAGTCATCGTCAATTTCGATCCGGCGGACATGTTCTACTGACAGCCGGAATACCGATGTCCAGCCGGCAGGTGCGGTCCGGCGCCAAACGAAAGACGTGAGGAATTCATGAAGTCCCTAGTCAAAGCCGCGTTGATCATGCTGGCGTCGCTGACGGCCAGTCTCAGCCTGACGGTGCTGCCGGCCCGCGCGCTGGTGGAAATCGACGTCAATCGCGGCGTGGTCGAACCGCTGCCCATCGCGGTGACCGATTTCCTGTCCGGCGACGACCTCGGCGTGCAGATCACGGACGTGATCACGGCGAACCTGAAGCGCTCCGGCCTGTTCAAGCCGGTCGACAAGGCCGCCTTCATCGAAAAGGTGACCAATCCCGATGTCGCGCCGCGTTTCGAGGACTGGAAGGTGGTGAATGCGCAGGCGCTGGTGACAGGCCGGGTGACGCGCGAGGCCGACGGCCGGTTGCGCGCCGAGTTCCGGCTGTGGGACACGTTTGCCGGCCAGCAGATCACCGGCGAGCAGTTCTTCACATCCGAGAGCAACTGGCGGCGGGTGGCGCACATCATCTCGGACGCCATCTACAAGGCGCTGACCGGCGAGAAGGGGTATTTCGACACCCGCGTCGTCTTCGTGGACGAGTCGGGCCCGAAGAACGCCCGCCAGAAGCGCCTGGCGATCATGGACCAGGACGGGGCCAACCTGCGTTACCTGACGCGGGGCGACGATCTCGTGCTGACGCCGCGCTTCTCGCCCAACCGGCAGGAAATCACCTACATGTCCTATGCCGGCGGCCAGCCGCGGGTCTACCTGCTGCAGATCGAGACCGGCCAGCGCGAGCTTGTCGGCGATTTTCCGGGCATGACCTTCGCGCCGCGCTTCTCGCCGGACGGGCAGAAGGTGATCATGACGCTGGGCCGTGACGACGGCAATGCCAATATCTACGCCATGGACCTGCGTTCGCGCACGACGCAGCGGCTGACCGCCTCCAACGCGATCGACACGTCGCCTTCCTATTCGCCGGCGGGCGACCGCATCGTCTTCACCTCGGACCGGGCCGGGCGCGCGCAGATCTACGTCATGGGCGCGGACGGCTCGTCGCCACAGCGCATCTCGTTCGGTGACGGCAGTTACTCGACGCCGGTCTGGTCGCCGCGTGGCGATCTGATCGCCTTCACCAAGCAGTCTGGTGGAAATTTCTCCATCGGCGTGATGCGCCCGGACGGTTCAGGCGAACGAATCCTGACCACCGGCTTTCTCAACGAGGGGCCGACATGGGCGCCCAATGGCCGCTACATCATGTTCTTCCGGGAACAGCCGGGCGGCGGCGGGCCAAAGCTCTTCACCATCGACCTGACAGGGCGCAACGAGCAGCCGGTGCCGACGCCGAACTTCGCCTCCGATCCGGCGTGGTCGCCGCTGCTCGATTGACGGCGACACCGGAAAAAGGCGGAAGCGCGCCGCGTTTCCGCCGCATTCGCGAATAGGGTCCGCCACAAGGGGTTTGGGCGGCCGCAAACGGATCATTAACCCTCTTCCTTGACGGGGCCTTAACCCAGACGTGGTTATTGAAACGTCAACATCACGGATCGAACCTGAAGGACATCCGCTCATGCGTCGTCTCGCCACGCTTTCCCGCAATCCGGCCATGATCGCGCTTTTCGCCGGTCTGGCGCTGGCCGGCTGCGCTTCCAAGAAGACCATTCCCAACACCGCAGCCGATATCGGACTTGGTGCCAATGCCGCCACGCCGGGCTCGACGCAGGATTTCACGGTGAATGTGGGCGACCGGATCTTCTTCGACACCGATTCGTCCGCCATTCGCGCCGATGCGCAGCAGACGCTGACCCGGCAGGCACAGTGGCTGAGCCAGTACGGTTCCTACCGCATCACCATCGAAGGCCATGCCGACGAGCGCGGCACGCGCGAATACAACCTGGCGCTGGGCGCACGGCGCGCGGCGGCCACACGCGACTTCCTGATCGCCCGCGGCGTGGCGGGCAACCGGATCAAGACGATTTCCTATGGCAAGGAACGGCCGGTGGCGGTGTGCGACGACATTTCCTGCTGGTCGCAGAACCGGCGGGCTGTCACGGTGCTCAACGGCGCCGGCAGCTGACGCCGGACCACGCGGCACACGGATGAACGGCTCCGCCAAGGCGGGGCCGTTTTGCGTTGCGGAGCGGCCAAAACAAAATTTGGCCGAAGTCGGACGCCTTGATATGAAGGAACGAGCCTGCCGGACGGGCAGGCCCAGGCAACAGAAACGGGGATTGCAATGCGTTTGAAGACCGCACTCCTCGCCTTGATGCTGGCCGTTTTCCCGCTGAGCGGGACGATGGCGCAAACCTACGATCCGAGGGTTACAGAACTCGAGGAGCAGGTGCGGCAGCTCAATGGCAGGATCGAGGAGCTGAATTTCCAACTTCTCCAGATGCAGGAAGCCCTGCGCAAGGCGCAGGAAGACAACGAGTTCCGGCTGCAGCAACTGGAAGAAAAGCGTTCGCAGGCGGGCAGCGATACCGGCTCCGTGACCGCGCAAGCGGTGGAGCAGCCCATGGACATGGCGGACGGGGAAGACCCGTCCGCCGCCACCACGGACGGCGCGGCAGGCGATGGCGTCGACTGGTCGAAAGCGGGTTCGGGCAGCACCGAACTGGGTGCGCCGCCGCGTGATCTCGGCACCCTCAGCGTGGACGGGAACGGCAATGCCACGGCTGGCGAGACGCCTGGCGATGGCACCACGGTTGCGGCCCTGCCGCAGGCCGACAATCCGGAAGGGCTCTACAGCGATTCCTACCAGTTCGTGCTGGCCGGCGACTACAAGGCCGCCGAAACCGGCTTCGGCACCTATATCCAGCGCTATCCCAAGGGCGAACGGATTGCCGACGCCAAGTTCTGGCTCGGTGAATCGCTCATCGGGCAGGAGCGCTATCCGGAAGCCGCGGAAGTGTTCCTCGATGCCACCAAGGCACATCCGACCTCCGGCAAGGCGCCGGACATGATGCTGAAGCTCGGCGTTTCGCTGGCCGCCATGAAAAAGACCGACATCGCCTGCGCCACCTATGGCGCCATCGCGAAGAAATATCCCGGCATTTCCTCCGCCATGAAGGAACGGATCGCCCAGGAACAGGCCCTTGCCGGCTGCTGATCCGTTTTTCCTGCCCGGAGGGGCGGACAACAGGACAAAACCAGACAGTTTTCCGCTCCCGGAAGGTTCGGCGCCGATCGCGCTGGCGGTTTCGGGTGGCGGCGATTCCATGGCCTTGCTGACCATGGCGGCGGAGGCATGCCCGGCGGCGGCGAACCGGCTGATTGCGCTCTCGGTCGATCACGGCCTGCGCGCTGAAGCGCGGGCGGAAGCCGAGGCCGTTGGCCGCCATTGCGCAAGCATCGGCGTTGCCCATCGCATTCTCGCGTGGTCGCGGAGCGGGCCGGACACCGGATTGATGGCCGCGGCACGGCAGGCACGCTACCGTCTGCTCTCCCAGGCGGCGCGGCAGGCCGGTGGCCATGTCGTGCTGACCGGTCACACGTTCGACGACCAGATCGAAACGCTGGCCATGCGCGCCGCGCGCGGCGACGGGCCGGGCATGGCAGGCATCGCGCCGGCAACGCTGTTTGGCGGGCGGACATGGTTCCTGCGGCCGCTGCTCGGCCACCGCCGCAACGCGCTGCGCAGCCTGTTGCGCGCCCGCGCCATTGCCTGGACGGAAGATCCGTCCAATGCCGATCCCCGTTTCGAACGGGTCCGCTGGCGCATGAGGATGGCCGGCAGCGAGGCCGGTGATGCCGCCACGCTGACCCGGAAAGCGCAGGCGGAGGCCCGGCGGCGGCGGACAGTGGCCGAGGCGGCGGCGCAAGCCATTGCAGACCCTGCCATATTCGACATCGGCGACTGGCCGGACGGTTTTACCCTGCGGCCCGGGGGAGACATGGCACCGGAGGTTCTGGCCGAGGTGGCGCTGCAAGCCTCACGCCTGCTGAGCGCACGGGCTTATGGGCCGGTTCCGGTTGTGCGTGCGCGTCTCGCCGCCCTGGCAAGCGGAGGAGGAGGCCGGGCCTTCACGGCTGGCGGCGCCGTGTTCCGCCAGTCCGGCGGCCGGCTGTCGGTGACAAGAGACCCGCGCGCCAGGGCGCAGCAGGCCGGGCTGCCGCTGCTCATCCCCTGTTTCGAGTATCCGCTGTTTGCGGCCCTGGCCGTGAAAACAGGGCTGGATCCGCTGCCGCGCGAACCTGCAATGGCGTAATCGGCCGGAGGGCTGTAACCATATGCGGCATTTGGTCCCGTCGTCCGCCATCAAATCCGCATGCGTTCTTGGCAATGGCTTGCCGCGAACCTATGTTACCATCAGTCAAATCTGTTCGAAGCTGCGCGATCGGCCGCGCTGTCAGGAAGCATCATGAATCCGAACTATCGCAACCTTGTGCTCTGGGGGATCATCGCCGTCCTCCTGATTGCCCTGTTCAATCTCTTCCAGACGCCCCAGCAACGCAGCGCGGCGCGCGAGATTCCCTATTCGCAATTCATCCAGGAAGTCGATTCCGGGCGGGTGAAATCGGTGACGATCTCGGGCGACAGGATCACCGGCACCTATGGCGACAACGGCACCGGCTTCCAGACCTATTCGCCTGGCGACAGCAACCTGGTCACCCGGCTGGAAGACCGCAACATCACGATCAACGCGCGGCCGGAAAGCGAGTCTTCCAGTTCGCTGACAAGCATCATCCTGTCATGGCTGCCGATGATCATCATCCTCGGCGTCTGGATCTTCTTCATGCGGCAGATGCAGTCGGGTTCCGGGCGCGCGATGGGTTTCGGCAAGTCGAAGGCCAAGCTGCTGACCGAGGCGCACGGGCGCGTGACATTCGCGGACGTCGCCGGCGTGGACGAGGCGAAGGCCGATCTGGAAGAAATCGTCGAATTCCTGCGCGACCCGCAGAAGTTCCAGCGCCTTGGCGGCCGCATCCCGAAGGGTGTGCTGCTGGTCGGCCCGCCCGGAACCGGCAAGACGCTGCTGGCGCGTTCCGTGGCCGGCGAGGCCAATGTGCCCTTCTTCACCATCTCCGGCTCGGACTTCGTGGAAATGTTCGTCGGCGTGGGCGCAAGCCGCGTGCGCGACATGTTCGAGCAGGCCAAGAAGAATTCGCCCTGCATCATCTTCATCGATGAAATCGATGCGGTGGGGCGCCATCGCGGCGCGGGCCTCGGCGGTGGCAATGACGAGCGCGAGCAGACGCTCAACCAGCTTCTTGTCGAGATGGACGGTTTCGAGGCCAATGAATCGATCATCCTGATCGCGGCTACCAACCGTCCGGACGTGCTCGATCCTGCCCTGCTCAGGCCGGGCCGTTTCGACCGGCAGGTTGTCGTTCCCAATCCCGATCTCGTCGGCCGCGAGAAAATCCTCAAGGTGCATGTGCGCAATGTGCCGCTGGCGCCCAATGTCGATCTCAAGACCATTGCGCGCGGCACGCCGGGCTTCTCCGGCGCGGACCTGATGAACCTTGTCAACGAGGCCGCATTGATGGCCGCGCGGCGCAACAAGCGGCTCGTGACCATGCAGGAGTTCGAGGACGCCAAGGACAAGGTGATGATGGGCGCGGAGCGCCGGTCCACCGCGATGACCCAGGCGGAGAAGGAACTGACTGCCTATCACGAGGCCGGTCACGCCATCGTGGCGCTGAATGTGCCGGCCTCCGACCCCGTTCACAAGGCGACGATCATCCCGCGCGGACGGGCCCTGGGCATGGTGATGCAATTGCCCGAGGGCGACCGCTACTCCATGAGCTACAAGTACATGATCTCGCGCCTCGCCATCATGATGGGCGGGCGCGTGGCCGAGGAACTGAAATTCGGCAAGGAGAACATCACGTCCGGCGCATCTTCCGACATCGAGCAGGCAACGAAACTCGCCCGTGCGATGGTGACGCAATGGGGTTTCTCCGACAAGCTCGGCCAGGTTTCCTATGGCGAGAACCAGCAGGAAGTCTTCCTGGGCCACTCCGTGGCGCAGCAGAAGAACATTTCCGAGGCCACCGCCCAGGTGATCGACGGCGAGGTGCGCCGCCTGGTCGACGAGGCCTATGCCAAGGCGACCGAGATCCTGACCACGAAGAAGGACAACTGGATCGCCCTGGCCGAGGGCCTGCTCGAATACGAGACGCTTTCCGGCGAGGAAATCAAGCAGCTTCTGGCCGGCGAGAAACCCTCGCGCGACATGGGTGACGACACGCCGCCTTCGCGCGGTTCGGCCGTGCCCAAGGCCGGAGGCTCGCGCAAGAAGAAGGGTGGTGACGAACCCGAAGCGGGCATGGAGCCGCAACCGCAAGGCTGATTTCGTCCGCACCCTTTTACACGCATCGAAGAACCGCCGCGCCTGGCGCGGCGGTTTTTTCGTGCGGTGGAGAGGGCGTTCCTTGCACTGCATTTGCAGCAGGTTGGCTGGCGCGCATCGGAAACCCTTGCGCGGCTGACCGTTCACGCTCCCTTAACCACGGGGAGAAGCGGCCGGATTCGGAAAGTCTTTCGTAACAGGGCAAAACATATTTTGATGACGGAGTGCGTGCCACATATGGCAAAACAGCCGGGTTCAGGGGGTACGGGACCAATCATGACTCGCAATTACTTCGGTACTGACGGCATTCGCGGCCGTGCAAACAGCAATCCCATGACACCGGACATCGCCATGAAGGTGGGAATGGCTGCGGGCCTTTCCTTCCAGCGCGGCAATCATCGCCACCGTGTCGTCATCGGCAAGGACACGCGCATTTCCGGCTACATGCTGGAAAACGCGCTTGTGGCCGGTTTCTGCGCCGCCGGCATGGATGTCTTCCTGCTGGGTCCGATCCCGACACCGGCCGTGGCCATGCTGGTGCGCTCGCTGCGCGCCGATCTGGGCGTGATGCTGTCGGCTTCGCACAACCCGTATTACGACAACGGGATCAAGCTGTTCGGCCCGGACGGCTACAAGCTTTCCGACGAGATCGAGGCGCGCATCGAGTCCATGCTCGATGTCGACCTTTCGATGCGTCTTGCCGACGGCGACAGCCTGGGCAAGGCCAAGCGCGTCGATGGCGTGCATGACCGCTACATCGAGTTCGCCAAGCGCACCCTGCCGCGTTCGCTTTCGCTTTCGGGCATGCGCGTGGTGGTGGATTGCGCCAATGGTGCCGCCTACAAGGTGGCGCCGGCTGCGCTCTGGGAACTGGGCGCGGAAGTGGTGACGATCAACAACGAGCCGAACGGCACCAATATCAACCACGAATGCGGTTCGACACACCCGGAAGCGCTGATGCGCAAGGTGCACGAGGTGCGTGCCGATATCGGCATCGCGCTGGATGGCGATGCCGACCGGGTGCTGATGGTCAACGAGCGCGGCGAAGTGATCGACGGCGACCAGATCATGGCGCTGATCGCGGAAAGCTGGCTGGAAAGCGGCCGGCTGCGCGGCGGCGGCGTGGTGGCGACCGTCATGTCCAATCTGGGCATGGAGCGCTTCCTGGCCGGCAAGGGGCTGGACCTGCATCGTACCAAGGTCGGCGACCGCTATGTGGTCGAACACATGCGCGCCCATGGGTTCAATGTGGGCGGCGAACAATCGGGCCATGTCGTCCTGTCGGACTTCACCACGACGGGCGACGGACTGGTCTGCGCTTTGCAGGTGCTGGCCTGCATCAAGCGTTCGGACAAGCCGGCAAGCGAGGTCTGCTCCAAGTTCGAGCCTGTTCCGCAAGTGCTCAAGAACGTGCGCTACGGCGGTGGCAAGCCGCTGGAAGACAGCCTGGTGCAGAAAGCCATCGAGGCGGGACGCGACAAGCTTGGCAAGAGCGGCCGGCTTGTGATCCGCCCCTCGGGCACGGAGCCGCTGATCCGCGTGATGGCGGAAGGCGACGACCGGGTGCTGGTCGAGACCGTCGTCGATGAAATCGCCGGGGTGATCGCGGAGCTTCGCAACGCTGCCTGACAGGGCAGGCGCGGGGCGCCAAAGAAGAATCGCCGAACAAGAGGCCCGTCATGCTTTCGCATGGCGGGTTTTTCATTGCCCTGTGAAGCCAAGACTTGCCTTACATGGTTAAATTTCACGCTTAAGCCGGCCTTAACCTTTCCGCAGCATTATCCTTAACCGGTAACCATGCCCGACCCGTGTGCCCCGGTGAGCGGTCGGAAAGAAAGAGGTCAATATCATGTGGAAGCTTCGCTCTGGCGCCATTCTTGCCACCGTGGCGGGCCTTGCGGCCGGTTCCGCCCAGGCAGCCGATCTGTACGAACCGGAAGTGGTCATGCCGCCGCCGGCAGAGCCGGTCTATGTCGAACCCGCGCCCGAGGTCGGTGTGAGCTGGTATATCCGCGGCGACGTCGGCTACAGCGTCAACGAATTGCGCGGCGTCCATTTCATGCAGGGGACCGGCGCGCCGCATGTCGCCGATGTCAGCTTCACGTCTTCGCGGCTCGACAATTCCTGGATGGTCGGCGGCGGTGTCGGCGTCAACATTTCCAGGCATCTGCGCGCCGACCTGACGCTGGATTACCTGACCAAGGCCAATTTCCGGGGCTCCACGGCCGGTGACTGCTCGATCGGTGGCGTCTATGGCAATGCATGCACCTCCATCGACACGGCGAGCATGAGCGCGCTGGTGGTCCTGGCCAATGCCTATGTGGACATCGGCACGTGGCACGGCTTCACCGCCTATGTCGGCGGCGGCATCGGCGGTGCCCATGTCAAGTGGAGCAAGCTCGCCAACCTGATCGAGCCCGGCTACGACCAGTCCGGCACCACCTATCACCATGGCCGGTCGGGCATGCGCTTTGCCTATGCACTGACCGCGGGCGCTTCCTACTGCCTGACCGAAAGCCTCGAACTGGATGCCAGCTACCGCTACACGCGGGTCTCGGGCGGCGACATGTTCGCCTATGCCAATGGCGGCGGCCCCGGCTGGGACCGCGGGCTGGATTCGCATGCGGTGCGTGCCGGCCTGCGCTATTCCTTCGGCGGTGCGGGCGGTTCGCCGCGATGCGCACCGGAGCCGCAGGTGGTGCATTACCAGCCCGACCCGCTGCCGCCGGTCTACAAGTAAGTTTCAGCAAGTCCTGCAAGACAGAACCGCCCCGGCCTCGCCGCCGGGGCGGTTTTTCAGTTCTGGTTCGGAAACAACTGTGAAGATGTGAGCGGAGCGGAAATTCAACCATGGTTAACCGCAACTTAACCATCATGGTTAATTGTGGAGGGCATGACAGCCAAAGCCGCCGCTTCGGGAGCGGCACGGAAAGCCGGAGTGTCCGACATGAAGAACCCCTACCTGCTTCAACACGCTGCTGCGTTGGCGCTTGCCATGGGCATTTCCACGGCACATGCCGCCGACTACCAGCCGCTGATCGTTCCCGAAGAGCCCGTGGTGATGGAGGAATACCAACCGGTGGAAATCGGCTCCGGCTGGTATATCCGTGGCGATGTCGGCTATGCATTCTCTTCGTCCGGAGGTGCTTCGCCCTACCGGACCTTTACAGGAGGCGTTTACGGAAACCATGCCTGGGACACCACCGGAATCAAGGATGACTGGACGCTATCTCTCGGTTTTGGCTATCACTTCAACGACTGGCTGCGCGCTGACCTGACTGCCGAGCGTTTCCAGGGCCGGTTCGACGGGTCGACCAGCGACCCGTTTGCCTGCAACAATCCGCTTGATACGACGACGACCTGTGCATCGAACGACTGGGCGCGCTTCACCGGGTATTCCGCGATGGCCAATGCCTATGTGGATCTTGGCACGGTGGTTGGCATCACGCCCTATGTCGGGGCTGGCGCAGGTGTTACCTGGATGCGGTGGGACAGTCTGACGAATTCCAGCTTCTGCGTGGATGGAACGGCGCAATGCGGTGGTGCCGGCGCGACGATGACCAGCCATGCGGGTATGCATTCCACGCGGTTCACGTGGGCCCTCATGGCCGGTGCAAGCTACGACATTTCATCGAACCTCAAACTTGACGTGGGTTACCGTTACCGGAAAGTGCAGGGTGGCGACATGTTCGAATTCGATGCGGCGTCACAGGCGGCTGGTGCGACAGGGGCGCAAGGGCGCGATACCGGCATTTCCAGTCATGCCATCAATATCGGCCTGCGCTACGAGCTCTGGTAGGCCGGTCGCCGCAGGCGTGGGAAATTTCCGGCGGCGGTCCCTTGCGGGGCCGCCGTTTTGCCTTTGCGACATGATGGCGCATTCGGGACAGGATATGGCGCGGTGCTACAATTCCGCTTGACTTGCGGGGGCGTGCGGGCGTATCGCCGTCAGCGGGCCACTCCTCCCCACCGAGGAGCGTGCTATCTGGAAGGATAGGATACAACATGACACAGTTCCCGAAGCCGGACGCCCGTCCGGCCAATCCCAATTTTTCATCCGGTCCCTGCGCGAAACGTCCCGGCTGGTCCCTCGAGGTCCTGGCGGACGCGGCGCTCGGCCGTTCCCACCGCGCCAAGATCGGCAAGGCGAAACTCGCAGAAGCCATCGAACTGACCCGCGCGGTTCTCAATGTTCCCGCTGACTACCGCATCGGCATCGTTCCGGCCTCCGACACCGGCGCTGTCGAGATGGCGATGTGGTCGCTGCTGGGCGAGCGCGGCGTGGACATGGTTGCCTGGGAGAGCTTCGGCGCAGGCTGGGTGACGGATGCGGTCAAGCAGCTCAAGCTGGACGATGTGCGCAAGTTCGAGGCCGGCTACGGCGACCTGCCCGATCTTTCGGCCATCGACTTCGACCGCGACGTGGTCTTCACCTGGAACGGCACGACCTCCGGCGTGCGCGTGCCGAATGGCGATTTCATTCCCGCTGACCGCAAGGGGCTGACAATCTGCGACGCCACCTCGGCGGCCTTTGCGCAGGACCTGGCTTTCGACAAGCTCGATGTCGTCACCTTCTCCTGGCAGAAGGTGCTGGGCGGGGAAGCGGCGCACGGCATGCTCATCCTCAGCCCGCGTGCCGTGGAGAGGCTGGAAAGCTACCAGCCGAAATGGCCGTTGCCGAAAATCTTCCGCATGACCAAGGGCGGCAAGCTGATCGAAGGCATCTTCAAGGGCGAGACGATCAACACGCCGTCCATGCTGGCGGTCGAGGACTATCTCGACGCCCTGAAATGGGCGCAGTCGATCGGCGGACTGCCGGCGCTGATCGCGCGGGCCGATGCCAATGCCAAGGTCATCAACGATTTCGCCAACCGGTCTGGCTGGCTGGCCAACCTGGCAAAGGATCCGGCGACACGCTCCAACACCTCGGTCTGCCTGACGATCACCGATCCGGAGATCACCGCGCTCGACGGCGACGCGCAAGCAGCCTTCGCCAAGGCCATGGTCTCGGCGCTGGACAAGGAAGGCGTGGCTCATGACATCGGCGCCTATCGCGACGCGCCCTCCGGCTTGCGCATCTGGGCCGGTGCCACGGTGGAGGCGTCCGACCTGGACGCGCTGATGCCGTGGCTCGAATGGGCCTTCCAGACCCGGAAGGCGGCGCTCAAGGCAGCCGCCTGACCTTCCAGCCCTGCCGGGCGGCCCTGATGCCGCCCGCCATCCCTTCTCATTTTCCATTTTCCTGCCCAATGGAGGTTACGTCCATGGCACCCCGCGTTCTCGTTTCCGATGCCCTTTCCGAAACCGCTGTCCAGATCTTCCGCGACCGCGGAATCGAGGTGGACTTCATGCCGAAGCTCGGCAAGGACAAGGAAAAGCTGCTCGAAGTCATCGGCCAGTATGACGGCCTGGCCATCCGCTCCGCCACCAAGGTGACGGACAAGCTGATCGAGGCCGCAACCAATCTCAAGGTGGTCGGCCGCGCCGGCATCGGCGTCGACAATGTCGACATCCCGGCGGCCAGCCGCAAGGGCATCATCGTGATGAACACGCCCTTCGGCAATTCCATCACCACGGCCGAGCACGCCATTGCACTGATGTTCGCCGTTGCCCGCCAGATCCCCGAGGCCAATGCCTCCACCCATGCCGGCAAGTGGGAGAAGAACCGCTTCATGGGCGTGGAACTGACCGGCAAGGTGCTGGGCGTGATCGGTTGCGGCAATATCGGCTCCATCGTGGCGGCACGCGGCATCGGTCTCAAGATGCATGTCATCGCCTTCGATCCGTTCCTGTCGCCGGAGCGCGCGGTCGAAATGGGCGTGGAAAAGGTGGAACTGGACGAGCTTTTCGCCCGCGCCGACTTCATCACGCTGCACACGCCGCTGACCGACAAGACGCGCGCCATCGTGAACAAGGCATCGTTTGCGAAGATGAAGGACGGTGTGCGCATCATCAATTGCGCGCGCGGCGGGTTGATCGTCGAAGCCGATCTCGTCGAGGCGCTGAAGAGCGGCAAGGTGGCAGGTGCCGGCATCGACGTGTTCGAGGAAGAGCCGGCGACCGAAAATCCGCTGTTCAACATGGACAACGTGGTCTGCACGCCGCATCTGGGCGCGTCCACCACGGAAGCGCAGGAGAACGTGGCGTTGCAGGTGGCCGAGCAGATGTCGGACTATCTCATCAACGGCGCTGTCTCCAACGCGATCAACATGCCGTCGATCTCGGCGGACGAGGCGCCGAAGCTCAAGCCCTTCGTCAAACTGGCCGACGTGCTGGGCGCCTTTGTCGGCCAGGTGACGGACGAGCCGATCAAGTCGGTCGAGATCCTCTATGACGGCTCCACGGCAGCGATGAACACCAAGGCGCTGACCTCGGCCGCGCTGGCGGGCCTCATCCGTTCGCAGGTGTCGGATGTCAACATGGTCTCGGCGCCGATCATGGTGAAGGAGCGCGGCATCACGCTTTCGGAAACCAAGCGCGACAAGTCGGGCGTTTTCGACGGCTACATCAAGCTGACGGTAAGGATGGCCGACAAGACGCGCGAAGTGGCCGGGACGGTGTTCTCCGACGGCAAGCCGCGCTTCATCCAGATCAAGGGCATCAACCTGGACGCCGAAATCGGCCGCTACATGATCTACACGACCAATAATGACGTGCCGGGCATCATCGGCCTGCTTGGCACGACCATGGGCAAGGCGGGCGTGAACATCGCCAACTTTTCGCTCGGCCGCAACAGGCCGGGCGGCGATGCCATCGCGCTTCTCTACGTGGACGAGCCGGTGACGGAAGATGTGCTGGAGGAACTGCGGGCCTCAAACCTGATCCTGCAGGCCAAGCCGCTGACATTCGACGTGTAAGCGCCGGTTCCATTGCCGGATGATGAAAGGCGGCGCCGCGAGGGGCCGCCTTTTTTCGGCCTTGCAGGGCGCCTTTCCGGTCAGGTGGTTCCATGTCTTCCACCGGAAAGATGGAACTATCCCCGCCGATGGATGTTCTTCAAATCCGTACCAAGGAAAAATTGGAGAACGAGATGAAACTTCAGATTCTGGCCGCCGTTTGCATGACCTCCGCCCTTCTTGCCGCGCCTGCACTGGCGCAGACGGGAGACCGGGGTCCGAGCAGGGCGGAGCTCAGCTTCACCAGCCCTGACGAACAGGCCATGTATGAAGACAATCCCGGAATCGCCGATTTCTTTACCGATGACACGATGCAGGAAATGAAATCGGAAGAGGACATGAAGACAGCCTATGATGCGATGGGCGACAGGGACCGCGACGAGATCGAGGCTGCCTGCGACCGGGTCAGCGAAAAGCGCGGCTCCTATGGCACGATCACGCAGGGCATGTGCGCCCGCATCGATGCGATGTAACGCGTCGACGTGGTTGACGAAGAAGGGTGGTTCGCTGATGGCGAGCCGCCCTTTTCGTTTGGCGCAAGAAAGCAGATCCCCGCCCATCGGGCCCACTGTCCGGGCCGGCCGGGCATCATAGCCGGATCAATCCCGCCGCCGCGGACGCAAAGCCGGGGTTCGCGTGCGGACCTTTTCTAGCTCGCTGCGGTCGCCTTCCTGCGACCTGCCACCTCGGCCATGGCGATGCCGCCCATGACGAGCGTGAAGGCGAGGGCCTGATAGCCGTGGAAGGCCTCGCCCAGCAGGAGGATGGAGAGCAGGGTGCCGAAGACCGGCACCATGTTGATGAACAGGCCGGCGCGGTTGGCGCCGATCAGTTCATTGCCCTTCAGATACAGCGTCTGGCTGAGCAGGGAGGGGAAGATGCCGGTATAGAGCACCACGGCCATGCCTTGCAGATCGGGCGCCAGAATGCGGCCGGACGACCATTCCCATGCCACGTAGGGAAGGCTGGCAAGGAAGGCGGCAAAGCCCAGCGTCATCATCCAGCTCTTCCAGTGCAATTGCGGGCGGAAGCGCAGCATCACCGTGTAGACGGCATAGATCAGGCAGGCGGTCAGGTTCAGCGCATCGCCGATGTTGAGGTCGAGCGTGGACAGGCGGGTGAGGTCGCCATTGGTCGCGACGATGGCGATGCCGGCCAGCGAGGCGAGCACGCCGGCCATTTGCAACCAGGCGATCCCGACGCGGAACAGGGCGAAATTGATCAGGAAGATGAGGATCGGCATGGCCGCCTGCTCGATCGACATGTTGACGATGGAGGTGAAGGCGGCGGCCGTGTAGATGGCCATGTTGAAGCCGGCGAAACCGACAGCGCCATAGGCGAAGAGTGCCAGCCAGTGCTTTCGGATGACCGGCCAGTCGCGGGCCAGTTCGCGCCGCGCAAACCAGCCCAGCAGCGCCAGCGCCACCACCCAGCGCAGCATGGTGAGCATGCCCGGCGAGACATGGCCGACGCCGAAGCGGGCGGCGACATTGTTGCCGCCCCAGAACAGGGCGGCGCCGAGAAGGAGGAGATAGGCCTGGCGGGTCATGCGTCTCTTCGGAAAACGGGTGGCGAAACCCTGCCTTAACGTGACGCGCAAGGCCCGGCAAGGCTGGCACCGTGGTCTGCAAGTGCTGGAATTCGAAGAAATGGGGGTCGCAATCGGTCTTGCGCATCGGTATAGAAGCGCGGGTTTTCTCTTGAGAAGTCGCCGGCGCGCCGGCGCGGAAGGACAGGCACATGGCCAATGTGGTGGTCGTCGGCTCCCAGTGGGGCGATGAAGGCAAGGGCAAGATCGTTGACTGGCTGTCGGAGCGTGCCGACGTCGTGGTGCGTTTCCAGGGCGGGCACAATGCCGGCCACACGCTGGTCATCGACGGTGTCAGCTACAAGCTGTCACTGCTGCCGTCGGGCGTCGTGCGCGGCAAGCTTTCGGTCGTCGGCAATGGCGTCGTGTTCGATCCGCATGCCTTCGTGAAGGAAGTGGCGCGGCTGAAGGAGCAGGGCGTTTCCGTGACGCCTGACATTCTCAAGATCGCGGAGAATACGCCGCTGATCCTGTCCGTTCATGGCGAACTGGACCGGCTGCGCGAGGAAAAGGCGGCCAAGGGCACGAAGATCGGCACGACCGGGCGCGGCATCGGCCCGGCCTACGAGGACAAGGTGGGGCGGCGCGCCATCCGCGTGATGGATCTGGCCAATCCGGACACGCTGCCGGCCAAGATCGACCGGCTGCTCGCCCATCACAACCCGTTGCGCCGCGGGCTCGGCGTCGACGAGGTCGATCCGGCGCGCCTGCTGGAAGAGCTCATGGAAATCGCCGACGACGTTTTGCCCTTCATGGATTCGGTCTGGCGGGTGCTGGACAGCAAGCGCCGCGACGGCGAGCGCATCCTATTCGAGGGCGCACAGGGAACGCTGCTGGATGTGGATCACGGCACCTATCCCTTCGTGACGTCCTCCAACGTGGTCGCGGGGCAGGCGGCTGCCGGATCGGGCATGGGGCCGGGGGCCATCGATTACGTGCTCGGCATCACCAAGGCCTATACGACGCGGGTGGGCGAGGGACCGTTCCCGACCGAACAGGACAATGAGATCGGGCAGTTTCTCGGCGAACGCGGACACGAATTCGGCACCGTGACCGGGCGCAAGCGGCGCTGCGGCTGGTTCGATGCCGTGCTGGTGCGTCAGGCCATCGCCATCAATGGCATCAATGGTATCGCGCTGACAAAGCTTGATGTGCTGGACGGGCTGGACGAGATCCGGATCTGTACCGGCTACCGGCTGGATGGCGAACTGATCGACTACCTGCCGGCCAGCCAGGGCGCGCAGGCACGGGTCGAGCCGGTCTACGAAACGCTTGAAGGCTGGAAGGACACGACCGCCGGGGCGCGCTCATGGGCGGACCTGCCGGCGCAGGCGGTGAAATATGTCCGACATGTCGAGGAACTGATCGGCGCGCCGGTGGCCCTTCTGTCCACGAGCCCGGAGCGCGAAGACACCATTCTCGTCACCGATCCGTTCCAGGACTGAGCGGCATTCCAGCCGCATGCAGCACGGCGGCCCGGGTTTGATCGCAAATCAACAGGTTAAGGGTCCGTAAGGGTGGTCCGTGCTTCATTTTGGCCTTAAAAGCCTTTAACGTGACGCGTGTGTGCGGCTGCGGCCGCGCGCGTGCATGTGCTTTCGAGGACGGGTGCGGCCTGCATGGCGGATATTGCTACGGTATTGAAGAAGACGATCGACGGTCTGCCAGCCAACACGCCGGCGGTCCGCCAAAAGGTCTATGACAAGGCGCGGGCGACCATTCTCGCCAAGCTTCAGGCCCGCGATCCGAAGCCGTCCCAGACGGTCATCGACAAGCAGATGGAGCAGGTGGAGAAGGTGATCGCCGCGGTGGAGAGCGATTACGGCTTCCGCGAGCAGATCGATTCCGTCTTCACGGATGCCTCAAGCGCAGAGCCCGGTGCGCCCGCGAGGCCTGAACCTGAGCCGGAGACGGGCGTGAGCGAAGCCGCGCCGGCCCCGGCGCAAGACGCGCCGGCTGCCGAACCGGAGGAAGAAGCGCTTTCCGGTGACGGCGAAGCCGATGCCCCTGTTTCGCGGCCGCAACCGGTCGAAATGCCGGGCGTCCACGAGGACGCTTCTGGCGTCGCCGATGTGCCGCAACAGGCGCCGGCTGCGGCAGACGTTCCGGCGAAGGCCGAAGCGGCCGAAGAGCAGGCGGATGCGCGGGCCGTGGCGCCGCCCGACACAGACAAGGACGTGGCGCGGCCCGATCCGCAAGGCGCCGTTGCGCCGCCTGCCGCGGCCGTCCTGGTGCCGTCGCTTCCCGGCAAAGCGGAGACACAGAAGCCTGAAACCGTGCGGCCTGAGACCATCCGGCCGGCTGGCGGCGGCTACATGGATGCCGAGGAAGATGTACCGGGGCGAGACCGTGACAGCGCCGCAATGCCGGTTCCCGCCGCCCGGCGCCAAAAGGCCAAGAAGAGCGGTTTCAAGGGTCTGGCCATTGCCATCGTGGTGCTGCTTCTGCTTGGCGCCGGCGGCTATGCAGCCTGGCTCAACCAGGACCGGATCATGGCCCTGATCCCCGATGATCAGGGAACGCAGATGGCGGCGACCGAACCGCCGGCTAGTGAACCGGAAGATGCAGCGCAAGGCGGCGAGGACGTGGCGCCACCGCAAGCGGCGCCGGCAGTGCCTTCACCCGGACAGGCTTCGAAACCGAAATTCACCCAGCGTCTGCAGCCCGACGGCACCGAGATCGACCCCGGCCCGGCGGGGGGCGGAACTTCGCTTGGCGAAGGCACCAGCGTGGCGCAAGTGACCGAGCCGCCACGGGAAACGGCGCCCGTCGAGCCTGAAACGGCATCGCAGGCGGAGCAGGCCACGCCGCAGCGATCCGGCGAGCCGTCCGTGGCGGTGGGCCAAAGGGCCATCTTCTACGAGGAGCGTACCGCCGTCGAGCAGGGCACGGCCGACCAGGGCAATGTGGTCTGGAGCCAGGTGGAGGAATCGCCGGGCGGCGATGCGCCCGCGGAGCCGGCTATCCGTGCCGATGTCGCCTTTCCCGAGCGCGACCTGAACCTCCGGATCACCATCCGCCGCAATGCCGACGAGACCCTTCCGGCCAGCCACATCATCGAACTCGTCTTCGTTACGCCGGACAATTTTCCCGGTGGCGTGATCGATGACGTGTTGCGCATCACCTTCAAGGACAATGAGCAGTCGCCCGGCACGCCGCTGCTGGGCATTCCGGCCAAGATCGCCGACAATTTCTTTCTCGTTGCGCTGACGGATGGCGAGCAGGAAATCGCCGCCAACCTGCGGCTGATGGGAAGCAGGCCCTGGATCGATATTCCGGTGATCTACCGCACCGGCCGGCGGGCACTCATCACCATGGAGAAAGGCCTGTCGGGCGAGTCCGTCTTCAAGGACGTGATCGACACCTGGACCTCTGCAGGCGAAGCCACGGGCGGATAGACCTCCGGAAGGCACGAACGAAAAACCCCGGGTCTCGCGAACCGGGGTTTCGTCTGTTCGGCTGTGCCCGGATGTCAGGCGGTGGCACGCTCCTGTTCCCGGGCGGCGGCTTTCACCGCGTCCTGCACCTTTTCAAAGGCGCGCACCTCGATCTGGCGTACCCGCTCACGCGAGATGCCGAATTCGCTGGACAGATCCTCCAGCGTGATCGGATCCTCCGAAAGACGGCGGGCCTGGAAGATACGGCGTTCGCGCTCGTTGAGCACGTCGAGTGCCTTGCCAAGCATGGCGCGTCTGTTTTCCAGTTCGTCCTGCTCGACCAGCATGGTTTCCTGGTCATCGTTCTCGTCGACAAGCCAGTCCTGCCATTCGCCGCTTTCGCCTTCTGTCGCGCGGATGGGCGCGTTGAGCGAGGCGTCGCCCGACAGGCGGCGGTTCATCGACACCACCTCTTCCTCGGACACGTTGAGCCGTGTGGCGATCTCGCGGATCTGGTCGGGCTTCAGGTCGCCTTCC
The DNA here is from genome assembly GCA_020637775.1 of Brucellaceae bacterium. GTDB lineage: Bacteria > Pseudomonadota > Alphaproteobacteria > Rhizobiales > Rhizobiaceae > Zhengella. The sequence continues at coordinate 28,358 of JACKJV010000011.1, forward strand.
TCCAGCGCCTGGATCTTGCCCTTCACCTTGCGCAGGTTGAAGAAAAGCCGCTTCTGGTTGGCCGTGGTGCCCATCTTGACCAGCGACCAGGAGCGCAGGATGTATTCCTGGATGGCGGCCTTGATCCACCACATGGCATAGGTGGCGAGACGGAAACCGCGCTCTGGCTCGAATTTCTTGACTGCCTGCATCAGGCCGACATTGCCTTCCGAAATCACTTCGCCGATGGGCAGGCCGTAGCCGCGATAGCCCATCGCGATCTTGGCAACGAGGCGCAGATGACTGGTGACAAGACGGTGGGCGGCGTCGGTGTCGCCATATTCATGATACCGCTTGGCGAGCATGTACTCTTCCTGCGGCTGAAGCATTGGAAACCGGCGGATTTCCTCAAGATAGCGCGTCAGGCCACCCTCGCCTGAAACAACGCTTGGCAATGACTGGGCCATAAAGCACCCTCCGTGTGCGTTTTTCGTTCAGGCCCCCCATTTGCGGGCAGGCCCAAAGGCGGCCCCCGCCTTCTTGCGCGAGGCCGCCTTTCTGTTTGCTTTACATATAGGAAAGAATGCGGCGATTTCACGGAATTTTTCCGGGCGCAACGCGCGTTCACCGCTTCGTGACCGGGCGCGGCAACCGTTGCCTCTTCAGCGGTTCCGGCCCGGCAGTGTGCCAAGGGCCGTGCGCAGCGCCTGCATGTCGGCGGGGGGCTCTGCGACGAAGCGCATCAGCTCGCCGGTTGACGGATGGCGGAATGCGAGCAGGCGGGCGTGCAGCGCCTGGCGCGGGAAGGCACGGACGATGTCGCCCACATCAGCGGGCAGGCGGTTGGCCTTCGTGGCAAAGGCCTGCCCATAGTCCGCGTCACCGATGAGCGGGTGGCCGATATGGGCCATGTGGACGCGGATCTGGTGGGTGCGGCCGGTTTCGAGACGGCATTCCACCAGCGCGGCATCGGCGGTGGCATCGGATTTGCCGCCGAAGCGCTCCAGCACGGTGAAATGGGTGACGGCGTGGCGCGCATCTGGATGGGTCTCGCGGACGACGGCCCTGCGGGTGCGGTCCTTGCCGGAGCGGCCAAGCGGGGCATCGATCGTTCCGGCCATGCGCGCCGGCAGGCCCCAGACAATGGCCCAATAGGCCCGTTCGAGATCGCCGGAGCGGCCATGATCGGCAAAGGCCTCCGACAGAATGCGATGGGCCAGATCGGTCTTGGCCGCGACCATGACGCCGGACGTGTCCTTGTCGAGGCGATGGACGATGCCGGGCCGGCGGACGCCGCCAATGCCCGACAGGCTGTCGCCGCAGTGATGGATGAGGGCGTTGACCAGCGTTCCGGACGGATTGCCGGCGCCGGGATGAACGACGAGTCCTGCCGGCTTGTTGATGACGATCAACTGATCGTCCTCGTGGAGGATTTCCAGCGCGATGGCCTGCGCCTGCGGTTCTGCCGGTTCGGGCAAAGGGATGGCGATGCGGATGGTTTCGCCGCCGGCAAGTTTCGTCTTCGGTCCGGTGGCGGGCTTCCCGTCGAGCGTCACGGCCCCTGCCTTGATCAGCGCCTGGATGCGCGCGCGCGACAGGTCGGGAGCGAGTTCGGCTGCGAGCCACTGATCGATTCGCCACCCCGCGGCATCCGGTCCGGCCGTCAGCACTTTCCTTGTGCTGCCGTTTTCGCTAACAGAGCCGGGATCCGAATTTTCCGGAGTATTGACGGACATGAATGCACCCAACCCGCGTGACGCCTTCGACGAGGACCAGCCGCTCGATCCGGCGGTGGAAAAGGTCCGGCGCAAGATGGTGCGCTTCTTCGCCATCAATATCGGCATCCTGATGCTGGCCCTTATGGCCGTGCTGGCGGCGATTGTCTACAAGTCGACGCAGGAGACGGGCGAGGATAACGCTGCCGTGAATGCGGCCGTGCCGGGTGAGGGGGGCGGTCTTTCCTCCGCACCCATCGTGATTTCAGCGGGCGAGCGGGTGGTTTCGCAATCCCTCGACGGCAATCGCGTGTCGCTGCTGATCGAAGCGGAGACCGGGCGCCAGACGCTGCTGATCGCCGACCTGGCCAGCGGCCGCGTGATTGCACGCATCCCCGTCGAACAGGCCCGCTGAGGGTGGACCGGGACCGCGCTCGCTTTTTGTTGCCGGCTGTTGTTTTGCGCTTGCGCGGCCGGGGCAAGAGGCCTATATCCGCGTCCAGACACGCTCCCATCGTCTAGCGGTCAGGACGCCGCCCTCTCACGGCGGAAACAGGGGTTCGATTCCCCTTGGGAGTACCAAGACCTTTTTCAGCCTTTGTCTTTTTCGACTTTTTCGGAAGAGTTGCGCACTTTCGGTAAGCCCGGGAAAAGGTGCGGCTACTCATTCCTCTCCATCTGGTGAAGCGAACATGGCGCCTTGCGTCTGATCCTCAATGGAGGACATGGAGTCTTCTCCGACGGCAATCCTTGGTTCTGCAACCCGACCATCAGCGACCTCGCGCAGGATCTGCCCTGGACCCCCAGCCTCTCCTACCGCTTCTCCGGCAATCGTGGCGCTTTCGCTCCTGTGGCAGCGCCTTGCCGGGACAAACGTCGTGAGCGGGCCGGCTGCAGTCGCGATCCTGTCGCTCGTGGCGGTCCTGGCGGGCGGCGCAGAGCTGCAAGCCAGTGGCCCTTTCACACCGACGGTATCTGGTTTTCGGCTTGCCAGTTTGAAGCACGGGGCCAGGTGAAAGGGCCAGTGGACTGCGTCTGCAAGGAAAAGATCCTGACGGTGGCTGCCGTGGAGTGGCATCAGCGTGGTCAAGACCAGCTTGTGATGCTAAGCAAATCAGCAAGGCAAACAATGGCATGATCGATATGGCGGCAGGCGAGAACGCGGGCGAGGGGTTGAAAGAGGCGGCGACGGGCAAAGCCCGGACACCACGTGGCGTGCAGTCCATCGAGACCGGCGGCGCCATCCTCACCGCGCTTGCCAAAGCCGGCGGGCCGGTCAAACTGCGCGATCTGGCAGAAACGCTGGGCATGGCATCGGCGCAATTGCACCCTTATCTCGTCAGTTTCCGAAACATCAACATGGTGGAACAGACCGAAACGGGACAATATCAGCTCGGCCCCTTTGCTCTGCATCTCGGCCTTACACGGTTGCGAAACCAGAACGCCTATCGCGAAACGATCCGGCGTGTCCCGGAACTGGCCGATACGCTGCAGCTCATGGTGTCAATCAGCGTCTGGGGCATGCATGGGCCGACCATCGTCTATCTGCAGGAATCGGAAGCCCGCATCCATTCCAATGTCGTGGTCGGCGGCACCTATATGGTGACCATGACGGCGACCGGCCGTGCCTTCGCCGCGTTCATGCCATCGAAGATAACCGAGCCGCTGGCGCGTGCCGAACTGGACGGACGCGCGCCGCCGCTCTACGCGATTCCGGGTGTCAGCGCGGAAACCTTCCGGCGGGAGGTCGCCGAGGTGCGGCGCCTTGGTTATTCCATCACGAGGGACGCGCCGATTCCCGGCGTCAGCGCGGTGGCCGCGCCAGTCTTCGACCATACCGGGACCGTGCAACTGGTCGTGACCGCCATCGGCCCGTCGAACTATATCGACCTTTCGCCCGACGGCCCCTGCGTAACTCGCCTTATGGCGTTCACGCAGGCGCTTTCACACGATCTCGGGCATTTCGACGGCCAATGACGCCACCTCAGTGGTTGGCGCCGGACATGTGCCGGGCGGCGATGTAGCCGAAGGTGATCGCCGGACCGAGCGTGATGCCTCCACCGGGATAATTGCCGCCCATGATGGACGCGGCGTCATTTCCGGCTGCGTAAAGCCCCTGGATCGGCTTGCCGTCGCCATCGAGCACGCGGGCGTTCTCGTCGCTGCGCAGGCCCGAGAAGGTGCCAAGATCGCCGACGAAGAGCTTGACCGCATAGAACGGTCCCTTCTCGACCGGAGCGAGACACGGATTGGGTTTGTGCTCGGGATCGCCCAGCGAGAGATTGTAGGCGGTGGAGCCCTTGTGGAATTCGGGATCCTCGCCACGGCGCGCCGGTTCATTGTAGCGGGCGACAGTGCGCTCGAGTTCCTCACCGTCCACGCCGATCTGCGCCGCCAGGTCTTTCAGCGTCTTGCCTTGCGCCAGGTAGCCGGAGCGGATGTGCTGGCCGAAGGGAACCGGCGCCGGCTTGACATAACCAAGGCCGTATTTGCGCAAGGTCTTGTGGTCGGCGATGAAAAAGGCGCAGATCTCGCCGTCTTCCTCGCGGCAGCGCCTGACCATGGCCTGGCAGAAATCGTGGTAGGAATTGGCCTCGTTGACGAAGCGCCGGCCGGACCGCGTCACGGCAATGACGCCCGGTTTCGAGCGATCGACGAAGTGGGGGAAGACGCCCAGCGTGCCATCAGCGCGCGGCGGGCGCGACACGGGCACCCAGGCGGCCGAATGCGGCAGCGTGTCGTCCACCGTGGCGCCGACGGCTTCACCAAGGCGCAGACCGTCGCCGGTATTTCCGGGTGGGGCCGGGGACACATGTTCGTAACCCGATGGCGAATGCGGGAACAGCGCCTTGCGGCGCACGGGATCCTGCGGAAAGCCGCCGGCGGCCAGCACGACGCCCTTGCGCGCGGTCACTTCCACAGGGCCTTCGCGGGTATCGACAATGGCGCCCGTGACGCGGCCCTTGCCATCGTCGATCAGTTCGCGAACCGGCGCGTCGGTCCAGATGGGGACGTTCCTGTCGAAACAGGATTTGGCGAGGCGCGCGACCAGCGCATTGCCGTTCATCAGGCGCATCGGTCTGCCATGAAAGGCCATGTCACGAAGGAATTTCAGGAAGAGCCTTGCAACGTAGAAGGCCGAGACCGGCGACTTTGTCACATTGAAGAAATGCAGCAATTCCTTGCCGGAGCCGATCATCATGCCAAGAAAGGTGATCTCCGAGAGCGGAGGGCGCAAGCGTCGGATCTCGCTTTTCAGTTCGCGTCCGTCATAGGGGCGTGCCACGATCGACCGGCCGCCCGGCATGCCGCCTGGCGCGTCGGGGTGATAGTCGGCAAAGGTCGGGCCGAGATCGAACTGCAGGGCCGTGTTCTGTTCGAAGAATTCAACCGCCCTGGGCCCGGTTTCCAGAAAGGCATCCACACGGGCCGCATCGAAATGATCGCCTGCCTCATGCTGGAGGTAGGTTCGCGCCTTCTCGATGCTGTCCTCCACGCCTTCGCGTCTGGCAGGTCCGTTGCACGGGATCCACATCCAACCGCCCGAGCGCGCCGTCGTGCCGCCGAAGACATGCTCCTTTTCCACCACCAGCACATCGAGATTGCGATGGGCGGCTGAAACGGCAGCGGAAAGACCGCCCGCACCGGAGCCGACAACGAGGACATCGCAGGTCTTCGTCTTCATCTCTGGGTTCCTTCCCTTGTATTCGTCATCATGCTGCAAGATAGCCACCGTCAACGGGCAGGATGGCGCCCGTGACGTAACTCGACATGGCCGATGCCAGGAACAGCACCGGCCCGACGAGCTCCTCCGGCTGGCCGGTGCGGCCCATGGGCGTGTGCGCCATGAAACGGCCGATGGCATCGGGATTGGCGCGGGTGGTATCTGTCATCGGCGTCTCGATCACGCCCGGCGCCAGCGCGTTCACACGAATGCCACGCGGGGCCAGTTCGTGGGCCAGCGCTTTGGTGAACTGGGCGATGGCACCTTTGCTGGCGACATAGGCCGGGATGCCCGGCCCGGCGGAAAAGGCCATGATCGAGGCCAGGTTGACGATGCGGCCGCCGGTCTTCTCAAGCTGTGGCAGGAAGGCGCGCACCATGTTGCGCGTGCCGTCGACATTGACCCGGAAGGTGTCATCCCAATCCCGATCGAAGTCTGCGCCGTCAATCCCGTTGCGTCTGATGATGCCGGCATTGTTGACAAGAATGGCGGTGTCGCCGAGCTCGCCGGCGACGCGGGCGGCGAATGCACGCGCCGCGGCGCCGTCCGCGACATCGACCCGGGCCGACACGGCGGTCCCGCCGGAGGAAGCAATCATTGCGGCGGTTTCGGCGGCGGTTTCCTTGTCAATGTCGGCAACGGCGACCTTCGCTCCGGCATTGGCCAGGCCGATCGCGATGGCGCGGCCATTGCCCTGTCCGCCTCCCGTGACCACGGCGACGCAGCCCTCGATGTCGATCATGCCTGGCTCCACAAATTAGGTTATTGCTAACACGTTTGATTATCGCTAATGTTGTTCCCAGGCAAGACGGTGGGGAAAAATTCTGCCGCCTTGGCGAAAACCGGCGCAGAGAGGGTGCCGGGGAGGAAACCGCGCCGACGGGCGCAAACCGGGAGGATACCATGAGGAAACGGCTTGTGGCCGCGGCGCTGGCCGCCGCAACCATGCTTTCAACAGCTCCGGCATTTGCCGAGAGCCATGATCTTCAAAGCGTTTTCGGGCTGCAGGTGCCTTCGATCGGCCAAAGTCCGGTCAAGTGGGCCGAGCGCGTGAAATTGATGACCGGCGGTGAAGTGGACATCAAGGTTCATGGCGCGGGCGATTTCGTTCCGGGCTTTGAAGTTTTCGGCGCGGTGTCATCCGGAGCGCTGCCGATGGGCTTCGACTGGATCGGATACTGGGCGCAGACCATTCCCGTTGCCAATCTCGTGGGCTCCATGCCGTTCGGCCCGAGCCCTGATGTGGCGCTGGCCTGGATGTTCGAAGGCGGTGGCATGGAGATCATCCAGAAGGCCTATGATCCGCACGGGGTCAAGGTCATTCCCTGCCACCTGGTCGTGCCGGAGGCGGGCGGCTGGTTCAACAAGGAAATCAACTCGGTCGACGACTTCAAGGGTCTGAACATGCGCATCGCCGGCCTTGGCGGCAAGGCGCTGGCGAAGCTGGGTGCCAACACCCAGCTCGTGCCGGCCGGCGAGATCTATGTCTCGCTGGAGACCGGGCGCATCGACGCGACCGAATTCTCCGCGCCGCAGCTCGACATCGGCCTCGGCTTCCAGAAGGTGGCGAAGTATTATTACTTCCCCGGCTGGCATCAGCCTTCGAGCTGGGATTCCATCATCATCAACATGGATGTCTGGAACGGCTTCGACGAGGCGACGCAATCCATCATGGTCGAGGCCTGCAAGGCAAACATCACCTACAATCTCGGCGACCAGCTCAACGCGCAAGCCGATGCCATCGCCAAGATCCGTGAAGCCGGAGTCGAGGTGCGCCGCTTCCCCGACGAGGTTCTTTCCGGCATTCGCGAACAGGCCGAGGCCGTTCTGGCCGAGGAAGCAGCAGCCGATCCGATCTTCAAGGAAGCCTACGAATCGCTGACCGCCTACATGGACCGTGTCGGTGAATGGGAAGCCCTTCAGGCCATTCCGAAGAAGTGAGACATGGACGCGGACCCGGGTTCGGGTCATGCTGACATGACGTCCCGGCAAACCTTGCCGGGACGTTTATCCGGGATATTGCGCCGGCTATCGGCACCCATGCGCGCGAGATCGCTTTCATGACCATTGTGCTCGACAGGATATTTGCGGCGTGCTCCTGGCCCGGCCGCATCGTCGGCTGGCTCATCCTGCCGCTGATTGCCAGCGTCTGCCTCACGGTGCTGGCGGCACAACTGGGCCTCAACGTCCTGGCCGAGTGGGGTGTGGCCGTGCCGGTCTTCGGCAAGGCGCTGACGGTCAACTCCCTCCTGGATCTGCAATGGCACATCTTCGCGCTGATCGTTCTCTTCGGCGGCGTCTACGCCTATCGGGACAATACCCACGTTTCCGTCGATGTCTTTTCGTCCGCCCTGCCGGAGCGCTCCCGCCTCATCGTGCGCACGATCGGCGACCTCATCTTCCTCCTTCCCTTCTGTCTTGTCATTGCCTGGTATGGCGCAAGCTTCGCCGAAAAGGCCTTCATGACGGGCGAGGGGTCCACCTATGGCGGCCTCATGGACCGCTGGCTCATCAAGGCGGCGATCCCGGTATCGTTCACGCTGCTCGGTATCAGCGCCGTGATCCGCGCCGTGCTGACATTGCGCCGCATCATGGAAATGCGTGGAGAGAGATCATCCCATGGGTGACGCCTATCTCCTGCCCATCCTGATGCTGATCGGCCTGATGGCTGGCATCTTTTCCGGCTATCCGGTGGCTTTCGTGCTGGCGGGCGTCGGTCTCCTCTTCGCCTTTGCCAGTGGCGTGCCGATGCTGTTCCTGTCGCTCGGTGTGTCGCGCATCCATTCCGGCATCCTGACCAACTGGCTGCTGATCGCCATTCCGCTGTTCGTCTTCATGGGCCTGATGCTGGAACGCTCGGGCGTTGCCCAGCGGCTGCTGCGCTCGCTCGCCTCGCTGTTTCGCGGCCTGCCCGGCGGTTATGCCTTTGCCGTTGCGATCATCGGGATCGTCATGGCGGCCTCCACCGGCATCATCGGCGCGTCGGTGGTGCTGATGGGCATGATGGCGCTGCCGACCATGCTGAAGAACGGCTATGACGCCCGCATCTCCACCGGCCTCATCGCCTCCAGCGGCACGCTCGGCATCCTCATTCCGCCCAGCGTCATGCTGATCGTGCTCGGCGACCAGTTGCGGGTGTCGGTGGGCGACCTGTTCATGGGCGCGGTGGGGCCGGGCCTACTGCTCGGGCTGCTCTATATCGGCTTCCTGACCTTCGTCGCGATTTTTCAGCCGCACCGCATGCCGGCCGCCAAGCCCGAAGGCGGGCCGTCAAGCATGGCAGAAGCGTTGTTCGACCTGACGCGCGACCTGCTGGCGCCGGTGGCGCTCATCGTCGCGGTGCTCGGCACGATCGTGACCGGCATTGCCACGCCGACCGAATCGGCGGCCATCGGGGCACTCGGCGCCATGATCCTCGCGCTGATGTCGGGAAACCTGAACCTGGCCGTGTTCACCGATGCCTTGCGCGACACGACCAAGACCACGGCCATGATCATCTTCGTGATGATGGGCGCCACGGTGTTCAGCGTCATATTCCGCAAGCTCGGCGGCGACCAGATGGTGATGGATGCCTTTTCACTGCACGGTGACAATCCCTATGCCGTGCTGCTGACGATCATGGCCCTGGTCTTCGTCCTCGGCTTTTTCCTCGAATGGGTGGAAATCTCGCTCGTCGTGGTGCCGATCGTCGCTCCCATCGTTGCGGGGCTGGACTTCGGACTGCCAAGGGAACAGACGCTGATCTGGTTCGCCATCGCCCTGTCGGTGAACCTGCAGACCTCCTTCCTGACACCGCCTTTCGGTTATGCGCTTTTCTACCTGCGCGGTATCGCACCGAAAGGGGTGGGGATCGGCACCATCTATCGCGGCATCATCCCGTTCGTGATCCTGCAACTCATTGCCCTGACCATGGTCATTCTCTGGCCGCAAATCACGCTCTGGTTGCCTGGCTACCTGGCGCAGTGATTCCGCGTCTGACCGCCGCCATTGTCTGGCGATCGAATCCGGTCAAACCGGCAACGCCTTTGCGTTTTGAAATCCGGCGGGAAACTTGTAACCAAGCCGAAGGCCATCGAAGGGCAAATGCTTGCCCACCTGGAATCCCGGAGATGGGAGGCACACGTGCAAGGCAGGATCAGGAACCGTCTGAAAGGCCTTCTTGGGCGCGGGGTTTTCCACGGAAGCGACCGCAGGGCCGAGGGCGATGACACGCCTGAACAAATGCGGGTGTCCGCAGAGGAGGTCGATCTGGTGTATGACCGCCTGCTCGGGCGTCCGCCGGAATTCGACAGCGGCATCGACGGACAGACGCCATTGCAGTTCTGTCTTGAAGTCGCGCTCAGCGAGGAACGGCGAGCCCTCATGCGCAAGGAATTCCGTGAGGAACTGGCAGCCGCGAACGGCTATCATGTCTCGCGCACCGTGAACGGACACATGGTCAGCCGTGCCGGCGACCACGTCATCGGACGCGCGCTGGTGGACGGCGGCGCATTCGAAGAGGGTGACATCGCCATCGCGCTTCAGGCTGTTGCGAAGCGGCAGGGGAATTTCCGCCTTGGTACCTTTTTGGATGTGGGGGCAAATATCGGAACCCACGGCCTCCGGGCCCTTGACCATGGCTTCTCGCGCGTTGTCTCGGTCGAGCCGGATGCCACGAATTTCAGGCTGCTGCGCATCAATCAGATTCTCAACGGCTGCGACGGCGCCTGTATCAACCTGCATGCAGCAGCTTCGGACCATGATGGCGAGGGGCTGCTGGAACTGTCAGCGGACAATTTTGGCGACCATCGTGTCAGGACCGCGGCCCAAGGCACCGGCGCGGAGACCTTCGGTGAAAGCCTGCGCAATCTGGAAACCACCCGCCTGGCACGGATAGACACGCTCCTGAGGGATGCCGGCATTTCGGCCAGCGACATCGGGCTTGTCTGGATGGATACGCAAGGCCATGAGGGGCATGCCCTGTCCGGCGCCGCGTCGCTCCGGTCCGCCCGCGTGCCCATCGTGGCCGAATTCTGGCCCTATGGTCTTCACCGGGCCGGCGGATACCGCAAGTTTCGAGCGTTCCTTTCGCAGGGCGTCCAGATCCAGGCGTTGCGGAAGGCCGGGAACTCCGGTGACGGGTCGTTCCTCGGGCTTGAGGATCTCGACCGGTTCTACGCCGAAACACACGCGGCAGAGACACCGGACCTGGCCCTGCACATGGACCTTCTCATCCTCTTCGATGGCGCCTAGGGCCGACCTGTTGCCGGTTGTCCGGGTTCGTCACGTCCGCCAGGCGTCCGGCTTGCCTGCGCCCTGCATGACGATGGCTTCGCGCTTGACGTTGCCGGACGGATGGACAAGGAACCGGGTACCAACTGCCAGAAACGCGAAACCCCGGAGATGATCCCTTGAGCACAATCGAACGCCGTCACACCAATGCCCGCATGTCGCAGATCGTCATCCATGGCGACACCATCTATCTGGCAGGCCAGGTCGGTACACCCGGCGCCAGCGTCGCACAACAAACGCAGGATTGCCTCGACGCCATCGACAGGTTGCTGGCGGAGGCCGGGTCGGACAAGTCGCGCATCCTCCAGGCAATCGTCTGGCTGGCGGACATGGCCGATTTCCAGGACATGAACAGCGTCTGGGACGCCTGGGTGCCGGAAGGCGCCGCGCCGGCGCGCGCCTGTGGCGAGGCCCGTCTTGCCGCGCCGGACTACACGGTCGAGATCATCGTCACGGCTGCCCGATCCTGACAAGGGCCCTGGTTCCGGTCAGGAAGAACACAGCCTGGCCGGACCCCTCCGGTCCTGTGCGCCGGACCCGTTGCCCGGCGCTGTCAGAAGCGCAACCGGAACCGGACATCGCCACCATAGGCGATGGTGCCGGCGGAAAAATCGGCGTGGATGGAGGCGGCGAGGCTTGCCTGTGCTGTCAGTTGATCTGAAAAGCCGGCCGCGACGCTTCCGAAAAGCGCCTCCGTTGCGCCCCGGTAGGCCGTGCCGAAGGCCGAGGCCTTCCGATCGACCCGCGCCCACTTTACCCCGGCTTGCGCGAAACCGCGCATGCGGTCGGAGAAGCCATGCCGGTAGGCCGCCGACAGTCCGAAGGTCGTGATCCGGGCTTCACTGCCATCGTTCACAACGCCGAGCGTGTCTGTGAAGCCGTCGCCGTCGACAAGACCATGGGCGGCATAGGCGCGCCAGTCGATGGCCGAATCCATGGTGAGCGGCATGACATGACCGACGGCGGCAATGCCGGCGACGCCGATGGAGGACTGTTCGGCTGTCGATCCGAACAGCGCATTGTCGATGCCGGTGCTGCTCCAGGAGACCGCGCCCAGCGCGCTCATGTAGAATCCGTTTTCGGAAACGTAGTTCAGATATCCGCCGGTCACGCGGCTCGCGGTATCGGACGTGCCCGTGCCCCATTCGCTGTGCGCACGACCCAACCCGCCGAAAAGACCGGCAGCGAGCTGGCCGCAGGCCATGCCGGTCATGTCGGCAAGGTCGCGCTCGATGCCGAAGGAAACCGCGTAGCGCTCGCCCCGGGCGGGGCCGCCGGACAATGCGCCGCCACCGCCCTGTGTCCAAGCCTGGAAAGGCCGGCCTGTCCCGCAGGATGGATTGTTGCCGGAGCCGCCACGGCGGGCCGAGAAATTGGCAACCCGGCCGAGATCGCCGGCCCGGGCGGAAGCGGATGCAGCGCGGTCGGCAACGAAGCTGGCCGCCCCGCCGCCTGCCGGACCACCCGCACCGCCGATGCCGCCGACGGCAGCAAAGGGCGCGGCAGCGCTGGCGATGATGGCGGCGGAGGTCGCCGACCCGTCCTCCTGCGACAGGTCGCCGCCGAAATAGCCGCCCAGCGTCCGCGGCGTCGCAAGGGGCGCCCATTGCAGATAAAGCCCGCCCTTTCCGTCATCGACAAGATGATAGAGCGTGCGTGCCAGCGTCGTGGCCGTGCCAAAGGCGTAGTATTGCGATGCGGTGATGGCCTCGCCCGGTTCGGGTGCAGCCAGATCGATGCCGGTGTAAATCAGTGAAACGGAGCCGGTCAGGCTGGTCGGAATGCCATTGACGAGATTGATGTCAACCAGCGTTCCCGCAGCCGGTGCCACCGTACCACTGACGGTGATGGTATCGGCCGTGCCAAGGCCGCTGGACGTCTGGTCGAAGCCGGTTCCGCTGTTGTTGGCGGCCCTGGCGTCGAAGTCGAACGTGTAGCGGGCGCCGGATTCGGATGCCAGGTTGACCACGGCAAGGCTGTCGGTGGCCTGTGCGCCGTAGCTCATGTCGACATGGCCGCCCGCCTTGTTCAGGAAGGTTTCCAGACCGTCGAAGGAGGTCGCGCCGTCGCGAAGGAAGACCGTGCCGGCATTGTTCAGTATATCGGAGCTTGCGCCAAACCCGTTTACCGTTGACGCATACCATGCCCCGCCGTCGAGGTTGTTGACGGTGAAGGCTTTGCCGCTCGACACGAGCGCGCCGACAACGAAGCCGGAATTGTCCAGGACGCTGGTTCCCGCGCTGAGAAGGGCAGCCGCAGGGGCGTCATCGCTGGCGCCCGTGTCGTCGACATTGCGTATGATGCCGGCATTGGTGATCCGGGTTTCGGTTGAGCCGGAGTCGGCGTACAGGAACAACCCGGCTATTTTCCCCTGAACCATTGCATGAGGCGCGATATCCACAGTCGCGGAGCCACCATTCACAGCCTGGGTTGTGATGCCGATCCCGCCATCGCTATCGCTGGTGACTGTCACGTCGGGAGCGATATCGATATCGAGGCTGCCCTGGCTGGTTGCGGCAAAGATGCCCGCACCGCGACCCGAGACGTTGCGGCTGGCCGCAATGGTCAATGTTCCCTTGCCCGTTGCGGCGGCTTCAATGCCTCCTTGATGTGCCGTTATGGGGCCATTGCCGGATATCAGGATGTCTCCACCGGGTTCGGTCGGATAGACGCGGATGCCGCTGCCGGTCTCAGATGTGATGCCGCCGTTCAGACCCACACCGGTGACGGAAACATCACCGCCGCCATTGTAGATGTCGACGGCCGTGTCGTTCGACGAGATCGCGCCGAAGCCGGAAATGGCGATGTCGCCGCCGGCGGAATCGACCCGGATGCCGCGTTCGGTCGCGTGCAGCGTGGCGCCGTTGCGGCCGGTGATCGTGGTCTTGCCCGCAATGGTATCGGTCTCGATGGCCGTACCTTGGGTCGCCCTCACCTCTGCGCCATCGACGGTAATTTCGATATCGCCCTGTTGGGATGAGGCATTGATGCCGTAGGTGCCGCCGGTGACATTGTCGGCCGTTTCGATCCTGGTCCATCCCAGGTTCCAGCTTGAGGACATGATCGCATATTCATCGGCTGTGATCGCGCCGTTGCCTGAAATCAGGATATTGCCGTCGGATTCACCTGTATCGGCAATGATGGCATTGTTGCTGGTTGAGGTGATGCCGCCTGCAAGGCCGTTGCCGGTGATGGTGATGTCGCTGCCGCCGCTATCGGCAACAATGCCATTGCCATAGGCGGTCACGGAGTCGAAGCCGGAAATGACGATATCGCCGCCTTCGGTCCACGTATAAAGACCAAGTGCCCTGCCGGAAAGCGTTGCGCCATTGCTGCCGGTCACCGTCGTCTTTCCGGTCGATGAATAGGTGCTGATCGCGGCGCCGCTGAAGCCTGTGACCGTGGCGCCATCGACCGTCACCGTGTTTTCGCCCTGCTGGCTTCTGGCGAGAATGCCGTTGGTGCCGCCGGTCACATCGTCAACGAGAGAGATGGTGTTCGTTCCGGTGCCGAAGGCCCGTGCATCGATGCCGTTCTTGCCGGCAGAAATCACGCCATTGCCCGAAATGAGGACACTTGAATTTCCTTTCTCGCCATTGGCGTGGATGCCGTCTCCGCCGGTCGAGATGATGCCGCCAGCGAGGCCGTTACCGGTGATGGCGATGTCGCCGCCGCCACTCGTGGCCTCCAGCGCGCGCTCGGAACCGGTAATCGAACCGAAGCCGGAAATGGTGATATCTCCGCCGCCCGTCTTCGCATCGAGACCGAGCAATTTGCCTGCCAGCGTCGCGCCTTCCGTCCCGGCTATGCTGATGTCGCCCGTGGTGGATGTGGCGCCGATGGCGGTCCCGTGGCTGGTTTCGACCGCGCTGCCATCGACCGTGATGGCGATCTTGCCTTCCTGGCCCGATGCGTTGATTCCGTCCAAACCGCTATCAACGTCGCCATTGACGCGAATGGTGGTCGTGCCAGAGCCGTATGTGGATGTGCTGATGCCGCGCGAATAGGCTGTGACAGAACCGATGGCCTTGACGCCGCCGATGTCGATATTGCCGCCATAGATCGAGATTGCCTCGACCCCGAGCCCGGAACTGTCTGCATTGCCGACCTGAGCGATACCCTGGATGCTGATATCGCCGGTGGCATAGGCGAAAACGGACAGTTCCCTGCCGGCAACCGAGGCGAAGTCGCTGATCGTGACCGGACCATAGATCATGTCGGCATCAATGCCGTAATTGTCAGCGACAACCGTACCCGTATCGCCGCCATCGATGGTGACGGGGCCGGTAATCTCGGACACTTCCAGCGCGGTTCCGCTGGAGGATGTCAAAGTGCCGGAGGTGTTCACCGTCGCGCCCATTCCGCTGGACGCCAGGTCAAAGGAATCGAGCCAAATCGCGTTCAGACTTGCAGCGATATCCTGCGTCGCGTTCACTTCCTGGTAGCCGCCCGCGTATACGGCGACCGCGAATGCGCTGACCGGAGCCAATGCGGAGCCGATGGGAGCCGTATCGATATTGACGATGACGGATTTGTTCTTGTCCATTGAATATTCGAAGATTTTCCCGGTAGTGTCATCCACGCAGTCCGTACACAGCACTCCGCCGATATAGACCTCGTTGGCATGAACCGGACTGGCGGTGGATGCGAGGCCTGCGGCAAATGCCACGGAAGACAGGAGCGCGCGCCTGGCGCGCCGTTGCCGGTCGTAAACTGCCATTGCGATGCGCCCCCTTGCCAACGCCACGGAGACCGGCCAGCGGAGCGCATGGCCCGGGCCAGTCTGATAATGAACATCAACGGCAATCTATGTTGCCAGTGTTTATGCGCAAATAAGGTCCGGATGCCGGTCTCTGGCCGTGCAACTGGCCTGAAGCTTGCTCCGATGGCCGTGATGCCACCAGAACCGGAGCATGTGCTTATGGAACAGGCAAAAAGGGCAGCGTCAGGCCGTCAGGGTGCCAGCTTGCCCATCATCGACGTGTCGGCTCTCTCTTCTTCAGACCCGGCAAAACGCAGGGCGGTCGGTTTGCAAATTCGCGATGCGTGCCTGACGTCCGGATTTCTCTACTGCACCGGCCATGGCATTCCCGATGGCCTGCGGGAAGCGGTGTTTGCCGAGAGCAGGCGCTTTTTCGAGCAGCCGCTGGACAGAAAGCTGGCGGTGGACAAGGCGCACTCGTTCTGCAACCGCGGCTACGAGGTTCTCGGCGGGCAGACGTTGCAGCCCGGCGCGCAAGCAGACCTCAAGGAAGGCTATTATATCGGCCTGGAACTGGCAGAGGACGATCCGCGCACCGTGGCGCGGCGCTTCAATCGCGGGCCGAACCAGTGGCCTGCCGACCTGCCGGCCTTCAAGCCGGTGATGAATGCCTGGTTCGCCGCGCTTCTCGACCTTTCGGAACGGCTGATGCGCGGAATCGCGCTGTCGCTCGACCTGCCGGAAAGCCATTTCGACGGTTTCTGCCGCGAACCGCTGGCCATCCTGAGGCTCCTGCATTACCCGCCGCATCCGCCGCAGGCGGGCGACGATCTGCTGGGTGCGGGCGCCCATACCGATTTCGGCGGCCTGACCCTGCTGGCGCAGGACGACAATGGCGGTTTGCAGGTCATGGACAATGAAACCGGGCGCTGGATCGACGCGCCGCCGCTTGGCGGAACCTTCGTCATCAATCTTGGCGACATGATCGCGCGATGGACCAATGACCGATACCGCTCGACCCTGCATCGTGTCATCAACACCTCCGGGCGCGAACGCTATTCCGTGCCCTTCTTCTTTTCCGGCAATCCGGATTTCGAAGTCGCCTGCATCCCCACATGCCTGGAGCCGGGCGAAACGGCAAAATACCCGCCGATCCGGGTCGAGGACCATCTCATGGCCATGTATCGCAAGACCTATGTGGGTTGAGTGATGGCGGATCCGGTTCTTCTCATTCACGGGGCATGGCAGGGCAGTTGGGTGTGGGACAAGCTGCTGCCGCTGCTTCAGGCCGCCGGCCTGAAAGCGCATGCGGTCGACCTGCCCGGCAATGGCGCGGATGGCAATGCGCCGGAATCGGCCAGCCTGCCGGCCTATCTCGATCATCTGGAATCCGTGCTGGAGACCATGCCGGGGCCGGTGTCGGTGATCGGCCATTCGGGTGGCGGTATCGTGGCGTCCGCATTGGCGGAACGGCACCCGGACCGGGTGTCGCGGCTCACCTACCTCGCTGGCATGATGCTGCCGCCGGCCATGACCTTCGGCGACCTGTTGCGCCGTGAACGCGCCCGCGACCGGGGCCTTGTCGGCATCGGGGCGCATCTGACCTGGCCGAAGCCGGGGCTTGTCAGTGCGGTGCCGCCGGAGGCCGGGGCACGAATCTTTCTCAACGATCTTGCCTATCCGTCCGGGCTCCGGCTGGCGCAAAGGCTGACGCCGCAGGGCGAGAACGGACGGACGATTGCCGCCAACTGGACGGCAGGGCGGTTCGGGCGGATCCCGCGCCTCTATGTGGAATGCCTGCGCGATCTCTCCGTTGCCCATGAATTGCAGCGGCGCATGCAGGACATGGTGCCCGGCGCCTGGCGGGTGTCGCTCAATGCCGGGCATGTGCCGCAGGCGAGCATGCCGGCGAAACTGGCCGCCGCACTCATTCCCTGGCTCAAGGGGGGCTGAGCGCGGCGGAGACGCCAGGCAATTTCGCCTGCCTGCAAAATGCTTTTTCTTTTTCGCATTTGTGCGACGCCAGGCGACTTCGCCTGACTGCAAAATGCTAAAGCGCGTTGGCGCGGATGCGCTCCTGCAGATAGTCATGCGCCGTGATCGGCGGATACCGCTTCTGTGGCCCCTGGATCACGGCATCCTTGTTGGCCTGGCAGAAGAAGGGCAGCGAGTAGCGTGGGCCGAGATATTCGTCTGCGCGCGGCATGCGCACCCGGTGCAGCGTCGACTGAAGCTGGTCGTCGCTCCAGCGCATCAGCATGTCGCCGATATTGCAGGTGATGACGCCTTCTGCCGGCTCCACATCCGTCCAGGCATGGGTCTCGTGATCCTTGCCGGGGCAGACCTGCAATCCGCCCTGGCCAACCTTCTGGTGCAGGATGGTCAGGCAGTCGAAATCGGAATGGGCGCCGGCGCGCCAGCCGGTGAAATCCTCCGGCTTGGCATTCTCCATGGGCAGGTAATGCAAGAGGCGCAGCGTTGACTGGTATTGCGGACTCATCGGATCGTGGGCCTCTGTGAAGAAGTCCTCGTGGAAGCCCAGTTTCAGGGCGAAGCAGGACAGGACCTTCATGCCCAGCGCCCAGTTGGCACGCTCGAAGGCAAGCATGAGAGCCTTGAAGCCGGGCAGGTCATGGGCGTCCGGCCACAGGGTTTCCATGCGCGGCAGGGTGATCTGGTAGCTTTCCTTGTTGTCGGCTGTGCCGGTGGAGGGGCGCACCTGCGCCTTGTATTCCCAGCCGGCATTGGTGCCCTTGAGAAGCGGCATCCTCGCCTTTGCCTCCATGGGCAGGTCGAAGAACTTCGCCGTCATGTCGAAGGCCTCGTTGATCCAGGCCTGCGGAATGCCATGGTTGACGAGCTGGAAGAAGCCGATCTCCACCGAAGCGGCCCAGAGCTGGTCGGCGATCTCGTGCTTGCGGCGGGCAAAGTCGGACAGGTCGATCCTCGGTACGTCGCGCGCCACGGTCGTTCCCATGCCGCCGATGGTGGCTTCGCGGTTCAGTTCGGCAAGGCTGTAATCCTGTTTGGGTGCGGTCTGCATGTTCATGTCTCCAGATGTCCGTTGCGGCGCGCCGCAGCGCTGCCGCGTGAAGAAAAAGGAGCAATGACCGGCGTCCCGGCGGCTGTCGACCGGGGGCGTTGACTGCTTCTACTCCCTTGGCGTGGTGCGGGCGGGACGGGCCCTCGTGCCGGTGTCCGGTGCCTCCTATGCCTTGCGGGCGATGGTCTGAACGGCGGCCAGCGCCTCGGCGCCGAGCGCGTCCAGGTCGAGCCAGGGGATGCGGCCGTTCTCGACCAGCGGCCGGCCGGCGACGAAGCTGGCGCGCACGCGCATGTCGCCGCCCGAGATGACGGGTGCGATGGCGCGGTCATGCTGGCCGAAATAGCGCGGTGCGTTCAGGTCGAAGAGCACGATGTCGGCGGCCTTGCCCGGTTCCAGCGTGCCAATGGCCTCCAGGCCCAGCACCTTCGCGCCTCCGGCGGTGGCCCAGTGCAGAACGGTTTGCGCCGTTGTCGCCGTCACGCCTTTCGCAGCGCGGTGGACCGAGAAGGCGGCATAAAGCGCGGAGGCCATGTCGGCGGCCTCGTTGGCAGCGGCGCCGTCCACGGCGAGCGAAACCGCACCGCCCAGGCTGTGCAGCAGGTCTGCCGGAGCGATGCCGGAGCCCAGCCGCGCATTGGCCTGCGGGCAATGGGCCATGCCGGTGCCCGTTTCCGCCAGCAGCTTCACCTCGCCGGGGGTGCATTCGACCAGGTGCGCGAACCAGACATCCGGGCCAAGCCAGTCATGGCCCGCCAGCCAGTCCACGGGCCGTTTGCCGTAGTGTCCCATCGTGTGGTTCACGTAGTCCATGTTTTCCGACAGGTGGCTGTGCAGCCTAAGCCCAAGGCCTCGCGCGGCGGCGGCGATCTGCCTCAGTTCATGCTCGTGCAGGGAAAAGGTCGGCGTTGTCGGCGCCATGACGACGCGGCGCATGGCATCGGGGGCGGCATCGTGCCAGCGTTTCGCATCGCGCTCCACCGCCGCGATCATCGCGGCCAGCGGTTCGGTGGGCAGGGGCGTGATGTCGGCGCTGTCGAAGGCGCGGGCCTTGGTGGCGCCGCCGCGGCAGAGCACGAAGCGTATGCCGAAGCGATCCGCCATGTCGAACAGGATTTCGCCGGGATCGAAGTCGTAGCGGTCGGAATAGAAGTAGTGGTGGTCGGCGATGGTGGTGCAGCCCGACAGGACGAGTTCCGCCATGCCGACCTTCGCCGCCGTCTGCATCAGGGGGCCGGTCAGCCGGTCCCAATAGGTATAGGGCACGAGGCGCAGCCAGGCGGCCAGCGCCTCGTTCATGCCGGCGGGCACGGCCTTGAGGATCGACTGGAACAGGTGGTGATGGGTGTTGACGAGGCCCGGCGCGACGACGCAGCCGGACGCATCGACAATGCGCTCGCCGGGTTCCGGCGCGAGGTCGCCAATCGCTGCGATGCGGCCGCCGCGCACCCGGATTGCGCCCTGCGCCCTTGCTGTATCGCCGGTCCTGCCGGTCAGGATGGCGTCGGCATCGGCAATGAGGAAATCCGTCATCTGTTCCCCTTCGGCAGGCTCCAGGGGAAGAACAGGCGCTGGCTGACCGACACCGCCTGGAACAGGGCAAGCGACATGACCACGAGAATGGCAAGCCCTGCCCATGCCTGCGGCACCTGGAACATGGAGGTGGAGAACTGGATGAAGAAGCCGATGCCCTTTTCCGCGGCCACGAACTCGGCCACGACAGCGCCGATGACGGCGAGCGTGATGGAAATCTTCAGGCCGGAAAAGATGTAGGGAATGGCGTAGGGAATGCGGATATGGGTGAATTCCCTCCAGGCCGGGGCGCGCAGCGAGCGCGACAGTTCGATGAGTTCGCCCGGCGTGGCCTGCATGCCCGTGGTCATGGAGACGACCAGCGGGAAGAAGGTGATAAGGAAGGTGATGACGATGCGTGGCGCGTCACCCGACCCGAGCGCAACGATGATGATGGGGGCGACGGCGACAACCGGCGTTGACTGGATGACGACGAGCAGCGGATAGAAGCTGTCCGACATGAATTTCGACCGCGTCAGCGCCATGGCGATGGGAAGTGCGACGAGAATGGAGACCGCATAACCGATCAGCGCGACACGCAGGGTGGCCCAGACATGCTCGAACCAGCGGCCGGGCGGAATGGAGGAAAAGCCTTCGGCAATGCGGCTTGGCGCCGGCAGCACGAAGGAGGGAATTGCCAACAGCCGTGCCGCGCCCTCCCAGACCAGCAGAACGACAAGGAAGGTGGCCACGGGCCGGAAGACCGGCGAGGCAGCGAGGCGCTGCCAAAGGGCCGGCGCGGGCACGGTCCGCTCAGGCCGCGCGCTTGAGGAGGAGGCTGCGGAGATGGCCGGAGAAGTCATGCATCACCTTTGACGACGTGGTTTCGACCGTGCGCGGCCGGGGCAGGGGGACGGGAAGATCCTCGATGATGCGGCCTGGCCGCTCGCTCATGACGAGCACGCGGTCGGCCAGCAACACGGCCTCCGAGATGGAATGGGTGATGAACAGAACCGTCTTGGGCCGCTCCTGCCAGATGCGCAGAAGCTCGAAGCCCATTTCCTCGCGTGTCAGCGCATCGAGGGCGGAAAAAGGCTCGTCCATCAGCAGGATATCCGGGTCGAGCAGAAGGGCGCGGGCGATGCCGACACGCTGCTGCATGCCGCCTGAAAGTTCGGAGGGCAGGCGGCGCTCGAAGCCCTCAAGGCCCACCATGGTGATGAGTTCACGCGCGCGCGCCCTGTCTTCCACGCCGACGCGGCCCTGCTTGTGGCGGATCGGGAAGACGACATTGTCCTCGATGGTGGCCCAGGGCAGAAGCGTGGGCTTCTGGAACACGATGCCGATATCATCCCGCGGGCCGCTGACCGGCAGGCCAAAGACCTCGGCCGAGCCGGATGTCGGGGCGAGCAGCCCGGCGGTGAGGCGCAGCAGGGTGGACTTGCCGCAGCCGGACGGTCCGAGAACCGCCACGAATTCGTGGCGGCTGACGGTCATGTCGACCCCGCGCAGGGCTTCCAGCCTGCCGGACGCGGTTTCGAAAATCTGGCCGGTGGCCTTGAAGCGAAGCGCGGGGGTGGTTTCCATGATGAACCTCAGCTTCCCGGCACGAAGGCACGGTTGACGACGGTTTCGGGATCGAGCTTGGCCGTGTCGAGGCCCTGTGCCCTGGAGACGCGCTCCCAGGTGGCCTTGAGGCGTTCGGGCTTGAACACGCCCAGGCCGTCTGCCTCGGTCACGTCGTTGAAGATCAACACGAGCGTGTCGTTGACCGAGCCCTCGACAGCTTCCGACTTCAACTCCGGCACCGTGGCGGTGACGGCGGCGGCCGCCTCGGTCGGGTTTTCCCTGACGAATTCGACCGACTTGCGGAAGGCCTCGATGAAGCGCCTGGCCACATCCGGGCGCTCGGCAAGGAATTTGTCGGAGGCGATCAGCGATGCCGAATAGAGTTCGAGACCGGCGGCCGACCACGGCATGACGACGATCTCCTTGCCGGCTTCCTTCGCCTGGCCGGTGTAGCGCGACACGTCGGTGACCCAGGCGATGATGGCGTCGGCGCCGCCGGTCATCAGCAGCGGGCCGAGCGCGCCGGGATCGGATTTCGTCAGCGTGATATCCCCTTCGCTCAGACCGATGTCGGCCAGAACCAGTGGCAGGAAGACGTTGGACGAGGTGAAGGGCGAGGTGGCGATCTTCTTGCCCTTGACGTCGCCGATGGCCTCGATGCCATTGCCCTTCAATGTATAGAACGCATGCGGGCCCTTGTTGAACAGCGACATGACGGCGGTGACCGGAACGCCTTCGTTGACGCGGGCGGCCATCAGCGCGCCAATGTCGGCCGAGCCGATGTCGGACGTGCCGGTGGCGATCTTGGTGATGGCCTCGGACGAACCGCGGCCCTGCTCGATGGAAACATCGAGGCCGGCATCGGCACAGAAGCCCTTCTGGACGCAGACATAGATGGGCGCCTTGTCACCGCCGGGGAGCCAGTCGAGCTGGTAAGTGACCTTGTCGGCCGCGCCGGCGGGAAGCGAGAGGGCGGCGAGCGCCATGGCGCCGGCGGCAAGTCTGGCTGTAAGCGTCTTCAGCATGTCAATGACCTTCCTGTCAGTGATGGCCCTGTTCGGAATGAGCCTCTTCATGGCGGGCAGACCGAACGGGGCCGGGGGAATAGGGAAAACCGGCAAAGGCCCATGAGGGCATCAACCGGCGCTGCCGTGGGGGAGGATGGGAGAGGAAGACTTCAGGGTTCGGCACGGTTCGCCTCCGGACAGATTCTGACCTTGGCGAGCAATGTCCCGGGGTTGACCCTGACCGCTTCTACTCGTGAAGAACACAATGCATGGGCCGTGCCAGATTTTCTGAAGGCCGGGCAAAATACTGAAAAACATGGAAAATCCCTGTGCCAAACAGGCCGCAGCCTTCAGTGCCGGCATTGGCGGTGACCGTAAATGCGTCAACTCTTGAATAAAAAATATGCAAATCGACAAAATGAACAAATCATGCGCAAAACGACTTGCGCGGCATCGCGCCGTGGCGTTAGCTTTCGCGTGAAAGGCAGGTGCTGCATGATCCTATCACAAGACCGCAAGGAGGCGCTTTTGCGCCGCACCATCGAACTGGCCCGGGAATCGCGGGCGCGCGGCGATCATCCCTTCGGCGCGCTCCTGGCCGGGCCGGACGGGGGCATCCTGCTGGAGGCGATGAATACCTGCGGGACGAAGGGCGACCGGACGGGCCATGCCGAGCGCAATCTGATGACGGAAGCCTCCTTGCGGTTTACGGCGGAGGAACTGGCAGATTGCACCATGGTCACCAGCGCCGAACCCTGCGCGATGTGCGCCGGTTCGGTCTACTGGGCCGGGGTGGGCCATGTCGTGCATGGGATGAGCGAAAAGGCGCTCAAGGACCTGATCGGCCCCGATCCCGAAAACCTGACCATGGACCTGCCCTGCCGCGACGTGTTTGCCGCTGGACAGCGCAAGGTCACGGTCGAGGGGCCGATGCTGGCGGAGGAATCCGCAGCCGTGCACGAAGGCTTCTGGACCGGAGAGGAATGATGCGGCGCGGACCCGGGCAAGCAGGCGGCCGGAGCAGCCTTTCATGAAGGTGCTCATGGTCGTCTGCCACCCGGTGCCCGAAAGCTATGTCCTGGCCGTTGCGGCCAAGGCCCGCGAGGCTGTCGCGGCGGCCGGCCATGCGGTGGACTGGCTGGATCTCCATGCCGAGAACTTCGATCCGGTCATGGGCGCGGACGAACGGCGGCGCTACAATGACATGACGCGCAACGACCATCCGCTGCCGGGTCATGCGGCGCGGCTGGCGGAGGCAGAGGCGCTCGTCGTCATCTACCCGACCTGGTGGTACTGCCTGCCTGCCATGCTCAAGGGCTGGTTCGACCGGGTCTTCACGCCGGGGCTGGCCTTTGCCGTATCGCCGGACAACGCGCCGATCCGCCCGCTGCTCACCAACATCACCCGCTGTGCCGTGATCACCACCTGCGGCGCGCCGCGCTGGTGGTCCATCCTTGTCGGTCATCCCGGCAAGAAGACCGTTCTTCGCGGCCTTCGCGCGCTGTTCGCGCGGCGCTGCCGGACGCTTTTCCTGGCGCATTACCTGATGGACGTCTCGACGCCCGCCAGCCGTGCCGCCTTCCTCGACCGTGTCGCCACCCGTCTGCCCGCCTTTCTCGGCCCTGCATGACCCTTCCGGAGAGCCGCCCTTGAGAACCTGGATCAAGACCCCGCTTGCCATCCTCGCCGACGATGCCGGCGGAGGACTGGTCGTCGAGGACAGCCGCATCGTCGAGCTCGTAGCGAGCGGCGGGGTGCCTTCGCAGCCTGTGGACGAGACCTTCGATGCCTCGCGCCATGTCGTGCTGCCGGGGCTGATAAACACACACCACCATTTCTTCCAGACACTGTGCCGGGCGCATCCTGTGGCGCGCGACAAGGAACTGTTCCCCTGGCTGGTGGCGCTCTACCCGATCTGGAGCCGGCTGAACCGCGACATGTTCCGCGTCGGCGCGCGACTGGCCTATGCCGAATTGCTGCTGTCTGGCTGCACGACGGCCATGGATCACAATTACATGCATTACGAGGGGCTGGAGGACGCCACCGATATCGAGGTCGAGGAAGCGCGGGCGCTCGGCATCCGCACCACGGTGGCGCGCGGTTCGCTTTCGCTGTCGCAGAAAGACGGGGCGATTCCGTCCGACACCATCGTCCAGGACGAGGACACGATCCTGGCCGACAGCGAACGGGTCTTGCGCAAGTACCATGACACGTCCGAGGGGGCGATGACGCAGATCGCGCTGGCGCCCTGCGCGCCGTTCAATGTCGGTATCGGCGTGATGCGCGGCAGCGCGGACCTGGCGG
Organism: Brucellaceae bacterium; assembly: GCA_020637775.1. Classification (GTDB taxonomy): domain Bacteria; phylum Pseudomonadota; class Alphaproteobacteria; order Rhizobiales; family Rhizobiaceae; genus Zhengella. Next base: position 53,184 of record JACKJV010000011.1, read on the forward strand.
AGAAATACGATTGCCGGCTGCATACGCATCTGGCCGAGACGAAGGACGAGGAGGACTTCTGCAAGGCCGCATTCGGCTACCGGCCGATCGACTGGCTGGAGGATTGCAACTGGTTGCAACCGCGCGTCTGGCTGGCGCATGGCATTCATTTCACCTGCGAGGATTGCGAGAAACTGGGCCGGCACGGTGTGGGCGTCTGCCATTGCCCGACCTCCAACGCGGTGCTGGCGTCGGGCTTCTGCAAGACGCTGGATCTGGAGGCAGCCGGCAGCCCGGTAGGGCTCGGCGTGGATGGTTCCGCCTCCAACGATTCCTCCAACCTGATGGAAGAGGTGCGCCATGCGCTGATGGTCAACCGGCTGGGCTACGCTTCGGCCGAGCGCATCACCCATCGCGATGCGCTTCGCTGGGCCACGGCGGGCTCGGCCCGGTGTCTCGGACGGTCCGACATCGGTGAGATCGCGGTGGGCAAGCAGGCGGATCTTGCCTTGTTCACGCTGGACGAGCTGCGTTTTTCCGGTGCGCATGACCCGATCGCCGCTCTGGTGCATTGCGGCGCCAGCCGGGCCGACCGGGTGATGGTGGCCGGCCAATGGCGGGTCATCGACGGGGCCATTCCCGGCCTCGATGTCAAGAAACTGATTGCCGACCACAGCGCTGCGGCGCGGGTCTTTGCCTGACAGGAGACCATGATGGCGAATGCGGACATCCCGGTCATCGACCTGACGCCCCTGCGCAGTGGCGGTTGCGAGGGACTGGCGCGGGTGGCCGGTGAAATCGGAGAGGCCTGCCGCGGCATCGGCTTTTTCTACATCACTGGCCACGGCGTTCAGGACGGGTTGATCGCCGACGTGTTTTCCGAGGCGCAGCGGTTTTTCGCCGCGCCGGAAGCGGACAAGCGAAAGGCGCTCTATTCCGCGGCATCCGGCAATCGCGGCTTTATCCCCATGGGTGGGGAATCGCTCGATCCGGGCAAGCCGGCCGATGTGAAGGAGGCCTTCAACGTGGGGCTGGAGCTTGCATCGGACGATCCCGAGATCCTCAACGGCGCGCGGTTCCGGGCGTTGAACCTCTGGCCGGAGCGGGCGGCCTTCCGCGATACCATGCTGGCCTATTTCGACGCGGTCTGGGGGCTGGGACGGCTTCTGCACCGTGCCTTCGCGACCGATCTTTCCATGCCGGCAGATTTTTTCGAGGACAAGCTCGACCGTCCGCTGGCGACCTTGCGGCTGCTGCATTACCCGGAGCGTCCGGCCACGATGGAGGCCGGTCAACTCGGCGCTGGAGAGCATACCGATTATGGATGCGTCACCCTGTTGATGACGGACGATGCAGGCGGGCTGGAAGTGCGTACCCGCGATGGCGCGTGGCTGGCAGCGCCGCATGTGCCGGGCGCCTATGTCTGCAATATCGGCGACTGCCTGATGCGCTGGACCAATGACACCTATGTCTCGACGCCGCACCGGGTGGTCAATCCGGCCGGACGCGAGCGTTTCTCCGTCGCCTTCTTTCTCGATCCGAACCCGGATGCCGCCGTGCAATGCCTGCCGACCTGCACGGGGCCTGGACGACCGGCAAGATACCCGCCGATCAGCGGGGCGGACTACCTGGAAAGCCGGCTCAACCCGACCTATGCCAAGAGCGGGCTGGCCTGAGCGGAGACAGGCTCTGGAAGGCAGGGGCCGGCAGCAGTGCCGGCCTTTTTCTGTATGCAATCGCATTACAAATGCTTAAAGAAGCGCCACTGTGAAATATCTGCTTAAAAAGAAATCAATGATCTGAATGTGACGAGCGGCCGCTGGCTGATCCCGTTCGGCCTGCATAATCCACAAGCTATTGATATTATATTCTTTTATATTGTCATGGTGTTCGCTTCAAGGTCTGGCATGGCGCTTGCTATTCCTGTGGCAGCGATGGCGCCATGCCGGTCCATCACGCCGAGAAGCCACAGACAAGCGAACGAACCAGGAGCTGGATCAATGTCTCATCAAGGAATCTCCCGCCGCTCATTGCTCAAGACCGGGCTGGCGGGTTTGGCCACGACGGCCTTGCCACTGGGCGCCATCGCGCCGGCGCGTGCAGCCGGCGATGTCGTGCTGGGCGCGGTCTATGTCGGGCCGCGCGACGATTTCGGATGGAACCAGGCCCATGCGGTGGCCATGGAAATCCTCAAGTCGGTGCCGAATGTCACGGTGATCGAGGAAGAGAACGTGCCGGAAACCGATGCCGTGGCCAAGTCCATGGAATCCATGATCAACCTTGATGGCGCCAACCTCATCCTCGCCACGTCGTTCGGCTATTACAAGCCGTTCGTCACCGATCTTGCCGCGAAGTATCCGGACGTCCAGTTCCGCCATGCCGCGCCGCTGTGGAACAAGGACACCGACCCGGCCAATGCGGGCAGCTATTTCTGCTATCTCAACCAGGCGCATTACGTGAACGGTGTCGCCGCCGGCCTGTCGTCCGCCACCGGCAAGATCGGCTTCGTCGCGGCCAAGCCGATCCCGACCGTTCTGTCCAACATCAATTCGGTGCTGCTGGGCGCCCGCTCGGTGAACCCGAATGCCACGGTCCAGGTGATCTTCACCGGCGACTGGTCGCTGCCGGTTCGCGAGGCGGAGGCCGCAAATGCGCTGGTGGACGCGGGCTGCGACGTGCTCACCTGCCATGTCGACGGGCCGAAGGTGGTGATCGAAACGGCGGAAGGGCGCGGCGTGAAATCCTGCGGCCACAATGCCTCGCAGGCGCCGCTGGCACCCAAGGGCTTCATCACGGGTGCGGAATACAAGTGGGAAACCATCTACAGGATGTATGCCGACATGCTTTCCAGCGGCGAGGCGCTGCCCAACGTCGTGGTCGGTGGCTATGACAATGACATGGTGCAGAACACGCCGTTTGGCGCGGGCGCGACACCGGAAGCCGTCAAGGCGGCGGAAGCCGCGATCGCCGGTCTGAAGGAAAAGAAGCCGATCTATGCCGGCATGCTGAAGGACAACAAGGGCAATGTCGTCATCGACAAGGATTACGACAATTACGACCCGTATCTCGACGGCATGGATTACCTGCTGGAGGGCGTGATCGGCTCGATCACCTGATCCTCCCGCGCCGGCAGCCCGTGACCAACGCCCCCGGTGTGGCTGCCGGCACTCCTTTCCTCCTTCTGACAGAAGCCTGGACATGGCAGCCACAGACATTTCCCCGACGCGTCCTTTCCAGCCCTCGGCCCGCCTGCTGGGCGCGGCCGAAAAGGTCGTCATTCCGCTTGGCGCGCTGATCGCCTCGGCGGTCGTGTTCTCGCTCTTCCTTCTGCTGCTGGGCAAGAGTCCGGTGGAGTTCTTCCAGCTTGTCTGGCGCGGCGGGTTCGGCACGTCCTTCTCCTTCCAGAACACGTTGCAGCGCTCCGCGCCGCTGATCCTGACCGGGCTTGCCTTCGCCATACCGGCGCAGATCGGGCTGACCATGATCGGCGCGGAAGGCGCGCTGGTGCTGGGTGGCTTCGCCGCGGCGGCCATCGCCATTCCGCTGGTCTCTTCCGGCGTGCCTGTGGCCATCACGCTCGTGCTGATGGCCGCGCTGGCCATGGCGGCGGGGGCCGGATGGAACGCGATCGCCGGCTGGCTTCGCCATGCGCGCGGCGTCAACGAAACGATCTCGACACTGCTTTTGACCTATATCGCCATCGCCATCATGAATTTCTTCGTGGAAGGCGTGTTGCGCGACCCTGCCTCGCAGAACAAGCCCTCGACCATGCCCATCGGCAAGGACTACATGGTCGGCGCCATCCCCGGCACCGACGTGCATTGGGGGCTGGTGGCCGGCATCGTGCTGGCGGTGCTGCTCTATCTCCTGATGGCGCGCACGACCTTCGGCTTCGCAGCGCGGGTGACGGGCGGCAATCCGCGCGCCGCGCTCGCCCAGGGCCTGCCGGTCGGCAAGCTGATCGTAGCCTGTTCGGCCATTGCCGGCGCGGCGGCGGGGCTGGCCGGTTTCTACGAGGTCGCTGCCATTCACGGCCAGGCGAATGCCTCGCTGGTGGCCGGCTACGGCTTTACCGGCATTCTCGTTTCCTTCGTCGCGCGGCACAACCCGCTGGTCATCGTGCCGGTCGCCATCATGTTCGGCGCCATCGAGGCATCGGGCGGGCTGATCCAGCGGCGCATGGACATGCCGGACGCCACGGCTCTGGTGTTGCAGGGCATCATCTTCGTGGTCCTGCTGGCCAGCGAGACGCTGCATGGCCGCTTCGCCATCTTCAAACCGACAATTGCGAGTGACCGGACATGAGCGAGGACGCGCTTGCCACCATCCTGATCGCCATGCTGGGCGGCGCCATCCGGGTTTCGACGCCGTTCATGTTCGTGGCGCTGGGCGAAACGCTGACGGAGAAGTCGGGGCGCATCAACCTGGGGCTGGAGGGCACGCTCGTACTTGGCGCCATGGTCGCCTATGCGCTGTCCTACCAGACCGGATCGCCCTGGCTGGGCGTACTGGCGGCCGGAGTGTCGGGCATTTTCCTGGGCATCATGCATGGCGCCATCTGCAGCCTGCCACGGGTCAATGACATTGCCGTCGGCATTGCCATGATGAGTTTCGGCACCGGCGTCGCCTTCTTTTTCGGCAAACCGTATATCCAGCCTTCGGCGCCGCGCCTGGAGGCCCTGCCGCTGGGCGGCTGGTCATCGAACCCGGCGCTGGAAAAGGCGCTGGAGATCAACCCGCTGTTCTTCATCGGCATCGGTGTGGCGGTCGCCATGTGGTGGGCGCTGGGCAATACCCGCTGGGGGCTGATCCTGCGCATGACCGGCGACAGCGAACCGGCGGCGCGCGCCATGGGCGTCAACCCGGTCGCGGTGCGGGTGATGGCGACCGGACTTGGCGGCTTCCTGGCCGGAGCGGGCGGGGCCTTCCTGTCGCTGTCCTATCCCGGTTCGTGGAACGAGGGCCTGTCATCGGGCCAGGGGCTGATGGCGGTGGCGCTGGTCATCTTCGCGCGCTGGAACCCGATCCGCTGCATTCTCGCCGCGCTGCTGTTCGGGGCGGCGGGCGCCATCGGTCCGGCCCTTCAGTCGGTGGGCATCAGCCAGGGCTACTACTTCTTCAACGCCGCTCCCTACATCCTCACCCTTTTCATCATGATCGCCACGGCGCGTTCCAACGCGGCGGCGCGGGCCGCGCCGGGCGAATTGTCCATCGTCAAATAGGAGGCAAGCCATGAGTGCGCTCGGCGGACTGAACAAGACACCCAACGGCGTGGTGATCGGGCTGGTGCAATTGCAGCTTCCCGTCGTCGAGACGCCGGCGGATCTGAAGGCGCAGACCGACAGGATCGTTGCCATGGTCGCCAAGGCGCGGCGCAACATGGGCACGATGGACCTCGTGGTCTTTCCCGAATACGCTCTGCACGGCCTGTCCATGGATACCAATCCCGACATCATGTGCGCGCTGGACGGGCCGGAAGTGGCGGCCTTCAAGCAGGCCTGCAAGGACAATGCGATCTGGGGCTGTTTCTCCATCATGGAGTACAATCCGGACGGCAATCCGTACAATTCCGGTCTCGTGATCGACGACCAGGGAGACTTGACGCTCTATTACCGCAAGCTCCATCCCTGGGTGCCGGTGGAGCCGTGGGAGCCGGGCGATCTGGGCATTCCGGTCATCGACGGGCCGAAGGGGGCGAAGCTCGCCCTCATCATCTGCCATGACGGCATGTTCCCGGAGATGGCGCGCGAATGCGCCTACAAGGGTGCCGAGATCATGTTGCGCACGGCCGGCTATACCGCGCCGATCCGCGAGTCGTGGCGGTTCACCAACCAGGCCAATGCCTTCCAGAACCTGATGGTCACGGCCAATGTCTGCATGTGCGGTTCGGACGGCACGTTCGATTCCATGGGCGAGGGGATGATCGTCAATTTCGACGGCACAGTCATCGCACATGGCACGACGGGGCGGGCCGACGAGATCATCACGGCGGAGGTGCGCCCGGACCTGGTGCGCGAGGCACGCAAGCACTGGGGCGTGGAAAACAACATCTACCAGCTCGGCCATCGCGGCTACACGGCCGTGCTCGGCGGGGCACAGGACTGCCCCTACACGTTCATGCAGGACATGGTGGCGGGCCGCTACCGGCTGCCCTGGGAAGACGAGGTCGTGGTCACCGACGGGACGCCGAGCGGATTTGCGCGCCCGACACGCAAATATGGCCAAAGCGCGAAACAGGCGGCGGAGTAAACCCCATGGATGCCATCGTTGAGACGGAAGCGAAGCCCGGCCCGGTCAAGGCCGATCCCTATGGCTGGCCCTATGACGGCGATCTCAGGCCGGAAAACACCGCGCTTGTCATCATCGACATGCAGACCGATTTCTGCGGCAAGGGCGGCTATGTCGATGCCATGGGCTATGACCTGTCGCTGACGCGCGCGCCGATCGAGCCGATCCGGCGCGTGCTGGCGGCGATGCGGGCCAAGGGCTTCACCATCATCCACACCCGCGAAGGGCACCGGCCGGACCTTTCCGACCTGCCGGCCAACAAGCGCTGGCGCTCGCGGCGCATCGGCGCGGGCATCGGCGACCCCGGGCCCTGCGGCAAGATCCTGGTACGCGGCGAGCCGGGCTGGGAGATCATCCCGGAACTGGCGCCGCAAGCCGGCGAGCCGGTCATCGACAAGCCGGGCAAGGGCTCGTTCTGCGCCACGGACCTGGAAATGCTGCTGCGGACGCGCGGCATCCGCAACATCGTGCTCACCGGCATCACCACCGATGTCTGCGTTCACACCACCATGCGCGAGGCCAATGACCGTGGCTTCGAATGCCTGCTGCTGGAGGATTGTTGCGGCGCCACCAAGCTCGAAAACCACCTGGCCGCCATCGACATGGTGAAGATGCAGGGCGGCGTGTTCGGCGCGGTTGCCACCAGCGCGGACCTGCTGGACGTATTGGAGGCCTTGTGATGGATGCGCAGGTGGCTCCCGTATCCGCCGGCGCGGCGACAGGTGCCGCGCCGGCTAAGCGCGGTTTCGGCCTGGAAACCGTCGGCATGACCAAGGTGTTCGGATCCCTGACCGCTCTGGACGATGTCTCGATCCGCATCGAGCCGGGGGAATTTCACGCGCTTCTTGGCGAGAACGGCGCGGGCAAGTCCACGCTCGTCAAGTGCATCATGGGCTTCTACCAGCCGACGCGCGGGCAATTGCTGGTCAACGGGCAGGAGACGGTGATCCGCTCGCCCCATGACGCGCGCGCCAGTGGCATCGGCATGGTCTACCAGCATTTCACGCTCGTGCCCTGCCTGACGGCTGCGGAAAACATGGTGATCTCGCGGGCCGACGTTCCCGCCATCATCGACTGGACGAAGGAGCGGCAGGCGCTGGACGCCTTCATGGAGCGCATGCCGTTCCGCGTGCCGCTGGACGAGCCGGTGTCCGGACTGTCGGCGGGCGAGAAGCAGAAGCTGGAAATCCTCAAGCAGCTCTATCTCGACCAGCATTTCCTGATCCTGGACGAGCCGACATCGGTGCTGACGCCGGGCGAGGCCGACGAGGTGCTGGGCCTGCTGCACGACATGGCGCGCGCCGGCGACATCACGGTGCTGATGATCACGCACAAGTTCCGCGAGGTGAATGCCTTTGCAGACCGGTTCTCGGTGCTGCGGCGCGGTGCCTATGTGGGCGGCGGCACGGTGGGCGAGGTTTCCACGGACGAGATGTCGCGGATGATGATCGGCGAGACCGAGATCCGCAAGAGCGCGGCGCGGGTGGCCGATGTGCAGAGCGGCACGCTGCTGGAACTGGCCGGCCTGTTCGTCGACGACAACGAGGGACTGCCGGCGGTGGAGGCGGTCAGCCTGAAAATCCGCGGTGGCGAGATTCTCGGTATCGCGGGTGTTTCAGGCAATGGGCAATCGGAACTGGTGGAAGGCATTTCCGGCCAGCGGCCGCTGAAGGACGGGCGTATCTTCATCAATGGCAAGCCGTTCGAATCGCGGCGTGCCGATTTCGACCGGTTCAAGGTGTTCGGCCTGCCGGAAGAGCCGTTGCGCAACGCCGCCGTGCGGCGCATGAGCGTGGCCGAGAACATCGCCTTCCGTTCCTTCGACAAGCCGCCGCTGGCCAGCCTCGGATGGTGGCTGAAGCCCCATGCCATGCGCGACAAGGCCGCCGGACTGATCGCGCGCTACCGGGTCAAGACGCCGTCGCCGGAAACGCCGATCGAGAACCTGTCGGGCGGCAATGTGCAACGGGCCGTGCTGGCGCGGGAACTGTCGGGCGATGTCGAGGTGCTGATCGTCGCCAATCCGTGTTTCGGGCTCGATTTCGCCTCGGTCGCCGAAATTCGCGCCCAGATCATCGACCAGCGCAACCGGGGCGCGGCAGTCCTGCTGGTCTCCGAGGATCTCGACGAGATCCTGGAACTGTCAGACCGGGTGGCGGTGATGTCGGAGGGGCGGATCACCCACGTCGCGCCCATCGGCGAGACCGACCGCAACACCATTGGCGCGCACATGGCGGGGCATTGAGATGATCGCAGTCAGGGCGGACCCCTATGATTATTCTTTCGATCCCGCGCATGTGGCGCTGGTGGTCATCGACATGCAGCGCGATTTCATCGAGCCGGGGGGCTTCGGCGAAGCGCTCGGCAATGACGTGTCGCGCCTGTCGGCCATCATTCCCGCCACGGCGCGGCTGATCGGGCTGTTCCGGGCAAAGGGCTGGCCGGTGATCCACACGCGCGAAGCCCACCGGCCCGACCTTTCCGATTGCCCGCCCTCCAAGATCGCGCGCGGCGATGCGCCGGTGAAGATCGGCGAGGAAGGTCCGATGGGCCGGCTGCTGGTCGCCGGTGAACCCGGCAATGCGATCGTTGCCGACCTTGCGCCGCTTGCCGGCGAACTGGCGATCGACAAGCCGGGCAAGGGCATGTTCTGGGCGACCGGCCTGCACGAGACGCTTCAGGCTAGGGGCATCACGCATCTGGTCCTTGCGGGCGTGACGACCGAGGTCTGCGTGCAGACATCGATGCGCGAGGCCAATGACCGGGGCTATGAGTGCCTGCTGATCAGCGATGCCACGGAAAGCTATTTCCCGGCGTTCAAGGCGGCAGCGATCGCCATGATCACGGCACAGGGCGGGATTGTGGGCTGGGTGGCGGCCCTTGAAGACCTCGAAGACGCATTGACAAAAGGAATGGCGAATGAGTGAGAAGACGGGCCGCTGGGCCGGGCGCAACAGCGACAAGGATGCCGTGCGCGGCGCGGTATGGGACGCGCTGGAAGACGGCGGCATGGCCATGGGTCCGACCTGGAGCCACATTCCCAATTTCATCGGTGCCGACATGGCAGCCTGGCGGCTGGCGCAGACGGAGGCATGGAAACGCGCGAAGGTGGTGAAATGCAATCCCGATCCGCCGCAGATCCCCATCCGGCTGCGCGCGCTCTACGAGGGCAAGATGCTCTATGCGCCGGTGCCTTACCTGACCAGGGAGTTTCCCTATCTGCGCATCGACCCGGCCAGGCTGAAGGAAAAGGGCGTTTCCTTCGAACTGGCGGCCACGTCCGAAGGCTACATGATGCATGGAGAGCGGATCGGCTTCGAGGATGTCGCGCCGATCGACTTCGCCGTCGTCGGCTCGGTGGCGGTCAGCCGCTCGGGCGGACGCACCGGCAAGGGGGCAGGGTTCGCGGACTTGGAAACCGGCATCTTCCGCGAACTGGGGATCATCGGGTCGCAGACGCCGATGGCGACCACGGTGCATTCCTCGCAACTGGTGCCCGATGAGAAAGTGTTCATGATGGCCCATGACAGCCCGCTCGACTTCGTGGCCACGGAAGCCGAACTGATCGTGACCGGCAATGACGCGCCTCGGCCTTCCGGCGTGGCCTGGGATTTCGTGCAGGAGGACCAGTTCGAGCAGATCCCCTTCCTGCGCGCGCTGCGCGAACGCATGGAGGCGCGGCAGGCATGATCGTCAACGATCCGGCCACGCTGGCGGAAGTGACCACGGTCTTCCGGCGCTACGAGGCAGCCTTCATCGCCAATGACATGGCGGGAATGGACGCGCTGTTCTGGCAGGATGAGCGGGTGGTGCGCTACGGCATTGCGGAGCAGCAGCATGGTGCGGCGGAAGTTGCGGCCTTCCGCCGTACACAACCGTCCGATGACCTTGAACGCGATCTGGCGCGCACGGTCATCACCACCTTCGGGACGGATTTCGCCACCGCCTCGACGCTGTTCTACCGCGCCAGTGCGCCGGGGCTTGTCGGGCGGCAGATGCAGACATGGGTGCGGATGGAAGACGGTTGGCGTGTCGTCGCCGCCCATGTCAGTATCATCGCCGAACCCTGACCGATTCCGCCAAGCGTGACACCCTCTTGAAGCGATCCGACAGCCGTACCTGCGCCGACCTGATCCGGCTGGAACTGGCCCGGCGCATCGTCGGCGGCCTCATTCCGCCCGGCACCTCACTGGATGAAGGCGGGCTGGCGGCCGAATTCGGCGTATCGCGCACACCGGTGCGTGAGGCGCTGCGCCAGCTCGCCTCCTCGGGCCTCGTTCGGCAGCGGGCGCATTGCAAGGCGCTGGTGACAAAGCCGGACGATGAGGAACTGCACGGCATGTTCGCGGTGATGGGGCATCTGGAAGCGCTGTGCGCACGGTTGTGCGCCGCCACCATGACGCCTGCGGAACGGCGGGCGCTGGAAGCGCTTCACCTGCGCATGGAGGCGATGGTGCAGGCCGGAGACACGGCAGGCTACACATCCGCCAACGAGGAATTTCACGGTGCCATCTACCATGGCACGCGCAACGCCTATCTGGCGGAACTGACCTTTGCCACCCGCCTTCGCGTGCAGCCGTTCCGCCGCGCCCAGTTTTCCACGCTCGGCCGGCTTGCCGCCTCGCATGGCGAACATACGGCCATCGTGAACGCCATCCTGCGTGGTGCGTCGGATGCTGCGGAGAAGGCGATGGCCGCGCATATCGGCCATGTGGAAAATGCCTGGCACCGTTTCGAGGATCGTGCTCAGGCAGGCGCCGCGCAGAAAGCCCTCCAGGAGCCGTAGCCGGATATGTCGCGCGCGCCGCGCACCGCTTCGGCTTCGACGAGGAAGCCCTTGGCCGTGCCGCCATCCGTCAGGCACAGGGTGCCGATGCCGAGCGGGGCGGGAATGGCGGCGACAAAGCTGCCGAATGCCGCTTCATCCAGCGACCAGAGTTCCACGGCGATCGGTTCGCCCTCGCCTTGGGCAACGCGCAGGAGGCCCGGCTTGGGCGGCGTCGTGCCGGCCAGCGCGTAGAGCCGGTAATCGGGCGTCGTCCGTGTTGCCGCGAGAAGGGAGGCGCCGCGCGTGGTCAGTTCGTGGTTGAGCGGCATGCCTGAGAGATGCGCGCCGACGACGGCCAGGGTGACCTTGCCGGGTTCCGCGACCGGGAACCGGTCCTCGCGCCGGCCGGTTTCCAGCATGTCGGCCATGCCGGCAAGCCTGGCATCGCTGCCAGCCGGGGCGATCAGCGTCAGCGAGGAAGGCAGGCCATCATCACGGCGGCCGACAGGCACGGAGAAGGCTGCGAGATCGAGCAGGTTCACGAAATTGGTATAGGTGCCGAGGTTGGAATTGAGCGTCACCGGATCGGCGAGCACTTCCTCCACCGTGTAAACGGTGGGAATGGACGGGACGGCGAGACAATCGAGGCTGGCCAGCACCGGTTCCAGCGCCCGCTTCATGTCGGCCAGCCGGTAGAAGGCATCGAAGGCGGCAACGGCATCGAACTTGGCGGCGCCTGAGATGATGCCCCGTGTCACCGGATGGAGGGCTTGCGGGTCGGTCCCGATCAACGTCCTGACGGCGTGGTAGCGCTCGGCAACCCAGGGGCCTTCATAGAGCAGGCGGGCCACGGCGAAGAATGGCTCGAAGTCGATCTCGGCAATGGTTGCGCCGAAACCGGCAAGGGTTTCGAGATCGCGTTCATAGGCCTCACTGGCCTGGCTGTCGCCGAAGAACTGCCGCTGCGCCTTGAGCGGAACACCGACCGAGAAATGCGGCGGGACAGGCATGACATTGGCCGGCGGCAGCTTGCGCGACAGGAAATCCGCCGGGTCGTAGCCTTGCGCCGCTGCCGCCGCCTGGGCCGCGTCTGCCGATTTCGCGGCGAAGACGGAGATGGTGTCGAGCGTGCGGCAGGCCGGTACCATGCCGGTGGCAGACAGCAGGCCGAGGCTCGGCTTCAGCCCGGCAATGCCATTGAGCGCGGCCGGCACCCGGCCGGAACCTGCCGTATCGGTGCCGAGCGCGAATGCGACGATGCCTGCCCCCACGGCCACGGCGGAGCCGGAGGACGAACCACCGGGCACGAGCGCCGGGTCCAGCGAATTGCGCGGCACGCCGTAGGGTGAGCGGACCCCGACAAGGCCGGTGGCAAACTGGTCGAGATTTGTCTTTCCGATGCAGATCGCACCGGCCGCTTCCAGCCGTGCGACCGCGAATGCGGACCTTTGCGCCCGGTAGGCAAAGGCCGGACAGGCGGCGGTGGTCTCCATGCCGGCCACGTCGATATTGTCCTTCACGGCGAAGGGCAGGCCATAGAGCGGCTTGCCCGCCGGCCCAGCCTCCATCAGCGCCCTTGCCTCGGCCAAGGCCGCGTCCAGTGGCTTCATCGAGATGAACATGGCAGGGTCGCGGTGGTGTTCCGCTGCGGCATAGGCGGCCTGTACCGCCTCGTCGGGAGCCATGGCGCGCCAGTAGGCGTAGGGTCTTGCTGTCGGGTTCATCTGATGCTCCATGCATGAAAAAGCGGCACTGAAAGTCGAATTGTATGCAATTCAGCGCTGCCGTCCGTGCTCGCGACCAGGTCGCGCGGCGCCGCTCTCCGGCTAACGTTCTGATAATCCTTGGTTTTTCGCGCCGTTGTTGGCGGTGTCATCGTTTTCAACGTGTCCATCCCTGCTGTCTCTTCACCAGAATGCAGCAAGCGCCATGCCAGTTGGCTCGATGATCTCGGGACGGGATGCTCCGCCGCCCTGTCGCTGTTCCGCGCGCCTCAGCCCAACGTTCCGGCGAAACGGGCCACGGTTTGCGCGACGCTTTCGACATGGTCCTGCAAGGTGAGGCCGGAGGCCTTGCGCGGCTTGAAGTCGTGGTCGCCGTCTTCCAGCCAGTGCAGACGGATCGTGTGCGGCAGGTCATAGGCCTGCACGTCTTCAACCGTGCCGAACGGGTCGCGCGTGCCCTGGCAGATCAGCGCCGGCGTTTGCAGGCCTTCCAGATGGGCGGTGCGAAGGCTGGAAGGCTTGCCGGGCGGATGGAAGGGATAGCCAAGGCACAACAGGCCGTTGGCAAGCCATTCGCCATCACATGCGCCGGCAATCATGCTGGCGACACGGCCACCCATGGACTTGCCGCCGATGACGAGACAACGGCTGGGCCCCAGCGCACGGATCGCATCGCGGTATTCGGAAATGAGCTTTTCGGCACGCGGCGGCGGCTTGCGCGGCGCGCCACTTCGCCGCGCCGCCATGTAGGCGAATTCGAAGCGGATCACCCTGAGCCCCCTTGCAGCAATGGCGCCGGCAATGGCGTTCATCCAGGGCGTGTCCATGGGCGCGCCCGCGCCATGGGCCAGCATGATCGTGGCGGCAGCGTCCGGCGGTCCATCCGCCAGGAAGCCGGTGGGGAACGGGCCGGAACCGGTCATTCGCCTTGTCCTCTTCGTGCAGCCATCGCTACGAATATCCATTCGTTAACGTTAAGCGCGCGTCAATCATTCGTCCGTAGGCTTTCATGCGGGCACATTCATTCAAACCGGGGGCACGGGGTCTGATGGTCTGGGCATGAGTGGCGAGGGAAAGCAGGAAGCCGGGACGCAAGCCGGCGCGGCGGCAGCCTATGGCGCGCATCTGTCGCGCGAGGATCTGTGCCATCTGCTCGGTGTGGCCGCCGACTGGGTCTACGAGATCGATGCGCAGGGCCAGTTCACCTGGGTTTCCGACACCATCCGCGACTTCGGCGTCTCGCCCTCCATGCTCGTCGGCTATACGCGCGAAGCCGTGTTCAGCCGGATCGCGCTGAGCGCGGAGGAGATGGAGGCGCATCTCGCGCTTGTTGCCGAGAAAAAGCCCTTCCGGGATTTCCGGGGCGCCTTCACGTCGAAGGACGGGACCTTCCGCTATTTCTCCACTTCCGGCTTTCCGCGCTTTGGCGCGGACGGCGCGTTCCTCGGCTATTGCGGCATGTCGCGGGACATTTCCAGCTTCGTTGGCGACAGTGCCGGCTTCGGCGAATTGCAGCGGCAGCTGAACGAGTCGCGGGCCTTGCTGGAAAGCGTGTTCTCGTCCCTGGAAGGCGGCGTGATCGTCTACGATCGCGAAGACCGGCTCTACATGACCAATGCGGCCATGCGGGCGCTTTATCCGGACCTTGACAAGGCCATGTTCGCGTCCGGCACATCGCTGGAGACTTTCCTGTCGGCCATTTTCGATTCCGGCCACATCCTTCCCGAAGAGGGCGTTTCGCGGGATGACTGGGTCGCGGAACGGGTCCGCCGCTATCATCTGCCCTTCGAGGAATATGACGTGCGCCTTTCCAGCGGGCGCTGGATCCGGTTTTCCAACAAGCGGATGGAGGACGGCACCTTCATCGGCCTGCGCACGGACATCACGGCGCTGAAGGAACGGGAAGCGGCGCTGGAGGCGGCGCTGGCGCAATCCTCGCTGGCCAACGAGGTGCTGAACGGGCTGGATCAGGCGATCTTCGTCAAGGACGAGACCCTGTGCATGGTCAGCGCCAACAAGGCCATGGGCCGGACCCTTGGGGTGGACAGCGAGTCCATGATCGGCAAGCAGGCCCGCGACCTCGTCGGCGACGAAATGGCCGACCTCTTCGAGCCGAGCGAACGGCATGTGTTGGCGACCGGCGAGGCTTATGAGACGCTGGAAAGCTGGCAAGAGGGCGATGAAACGCGCTGGCGCAAGGTGCGCAAGAACCGGATCGTCACCGGCGACGGCAAACGCTACGTGGCGGGCTTCCTCAACGACGTGACGGATCTCAAGCGCGGCGAGTCGGCCGCTGCCGAGGCGCGTGTGGAAGCCGAGGCGGCGCGCAGGCGTCTTCAGGGTGCCATCGACGCCATGACCGACGGTTTCGTGCTGTGGGACGAGGACGACCGGCTGGTGGCCTGCAACGATGCATTTCGCAAGCAGTTCGCCTTCCTGCCGAACCTGAAGGAAGGGCGCACCTTCATCGAGATGTTCGAGGAATTCGCCCATACCGGGGTGGTCGCGGAAGCGGTTGGCCGCGAAGACGAATGGGTGGCGGAAAACAGCGCCAAACGGGCCGAGGAGATCGGCCAGGAGATCGTGTTCAAGACCCATGACGGACGCTGGATGATGCGGCGCGACGAGCTGACGCCGCTGGGCGACCGGGTCGGCATCCGCACCGACATCACGGCGGTCAAGCTGCGCGAGGAGGAGGCGCGCAAGGCAAACCAACTGCTCAAGGATGCCGTGGATGCCATGGACCAGTCGTTCACCATCTTCGGCGAGGACGACCGGCTGCTGATGGCGAACAAGGCCTTCATCGATTCCCAGTTCGGCGCACCGATCGAAATCGGCATGACATTCGCCGAGATGATCGAAACGCTGGCCAACCATCACATTGCGGATGCGCAGACGCGGCGGCGCTGGATCGACCGCCAGATCGACCTGCGCGGGAAGGCGCTGGCCCATGACGGGCCGATGGAGGTTCACCGTACCGACGGGCGCTGGCACTTGCTGGACCTGCGGCGGACATCGACCGGGGCGATGCTCGACATCCGTATCGAGATCACCCAGGCCAAGGAACGCGAGATCGCGCTTACCGAAGCGCGCCGCAAGGCGGAACTGGCCGACAGGGCCAAATCGGAATTCCTGGCCAACATGAGCCACGAGATCCGCACGCCGATGAACGGCGTTCTCGGCATGGCCGAACTCCTGTGCAAGACGCGGCTGGACGACAAGCAGCGCACCTTTACCGACATCATCATGAAATCGGGCAATGCGCTGCTGACGATCATCAACGACATTCTCGATTTCTCCAAGATCGATGCCGGCCAGCTTGTGTTGGACCCGTCGCCCTTCCGGCTCGCGGAAGCGGTGGAGGACGTGGCGACGCTGATGTCGGTGCGCGCCAAGGAGAAGGACCTGGAGCTGATCGTGCGTATCGATCCGGCGCTCAGGCCGGATTATGTCGGCGATGCAGGCCGCATCCGCCAGATCATCACGAACCTGATGGGCAATGCCGTCAAGTTCACCGAGACAGGCCATGTGCTGGTCGATGTCACGGGCGAGGATCTGGGCCGGCGCAGCCGTCTGCGGATATCCGTGAGCGATACCGGCATCGGCATTCCGGCAGACAAGCTGCAAAGCGTGTTCGACAAGTTCAGCCAGGTCGACACGTCCTCGACGCGCCGCCACGAAGGAACGGGACTCGGCCTGGCCATCACCTCCCGGCTCGCCGAACTGATGGGCGGGCGAACGGGTGCGGAAAGCGAACCGCAAAAAGGCTCCACCTTCTGGGTGGAGATCGAACTCGAAAACTGTGGAAAGAGGGCAGAGACCGTGAAAACGCCAGTCGATGTTACCGGTGCCCGTATCGTCATCGTCGATGACAACGAAGTGAACCGCTCCATTCTGATGGAGCAGATGCAATCGTGGGGGTTCGATGCCTGCGCGGCGAAGGACGGACGCGAAGGCATTGCCATCATCAAGGCCGCCACGGGATACGGCATGACGGTCGATTGCGTGGTGCTCGACTTCCAGATGCCGGGCATGAACGGAGAGCAGGTGGCACGGGCGATCCGGGACGACCGCCAGATCGCGGATGTGCCGATCATCCTCCTGTCATCGGTCGATCAGGTGCTGGACAGCGACATCAACGCGCGGCTTGGAATCTCTGCCTCGCTGGTCAAGCCGGCGCGTTCCTCGGCGCTGCTGGATGCCATCGTCAATGCGGTGCAGGAGCGCCGCGCCGCGCCGCGCGGAGCAGGCGAAGTCTTCGTTGCCGCGGCGCGCGCGCAGCCGGCCTGCGACCTGCCGCCCACGGAGAGCGGCACCGCTTCGCCCGATAAGCCGGCGGATGAAACGGCGCCGGCGAGGCAATTGTCCGGTCACCGGGTCGATATCCTCGTGGCCGAGGACAATGAGGTGAACCAGCTCGTCCTCACCCAGATCCTGGCCGATACCGACTATTCCTTCAAGATGGTGACCAATGGCGAACTGGCTGTCGAAGCCTGGGAGGACATGGCGCCGCGCCTTGTTCTGATGGACGTTTCCATGCCGCAGATGAACGGGCTGGAGGCCACGGCCCACATCCGGCGCACCGAGCAGCGCGACGGCCGGGCGCATACGCCGATTGTCGGCGTGACCGCACATGCGCTGAAGGGTGACCGGGAACGCTGCCTCGAAAGCGGAATGGACGACTACCTCTCCAAGCCGATCTCGCCGGACGCGCTGTTGCGAAAGGTGAGCGAATGGCTGGGGGACGCGGGAAAACGCTCCCGGCGGGCAAATTGATCCCGGCGACCGCCCTTGCCCAATGAGAAACGGCGCGAAACCGGTTCGCGCCGTTCATGCTTTCCGCAGCCCCCGCATGCGTTTCCGAAAGCTCTCAAATGTTAAACGATCCGGGCCTGCCGGATATGGCGCGATCGCACCATGACGGCGGTGCCGGCAAACCGCTAGAAAACAGGCACCGGTTCATCTGTCAGGCCGGTTCACCGGCGGGGTCGCCGGAAAATGCCGCGGTTGAGCGATTGCCCCACAATTCAGCTCAAGGGAAACCCGGCACGGGATCTCAGCACGCCCGGTTTCGCACCCCGCCGGTTTTTTCCATCCAGAACACCCTTTCGCTCCATTGCCGCAGGTCATCCAACGACTTGCGCAATCCTGTGATGCGTGGCTCAATCATGCCGGCCGCGGACGTAACAGGGCTGACATACAAGTGTCATCGAACTGTTACATAGCTGCTTTAGGGCCAGTCCCGCGCACAGAGAAACGCGCAGACATTGCCCAAAAGGGAGCATCCAAGATGAAGAAATTCCTCCTGTCGACGGCCGCCGCCGCTGTCGTGATTGCCGGATCCGCCGGCGCCGCCGCCGCCCGCGATCAGGTCCAGATCGCCGGTTCCTCCACCGTTCTTCCCTATGCCTCCATCGTTGCCGAGGCGTTTGGCGAAAACACCGACTTCCCGACCCCGGTCGTGGAATCGGGCGGTTCGTCCGCCGGCCTCAAGCGGTTCTGCGAAGGCGTCGGCGAGAACACCATCGACATCGCCAATGCTTCGCGCCGCATTCGCGAGAAGGAAGTCAAGGCCTGCGCCGAGAACGGCGTCAAGGACATCATCGAAGTCCGCATCGGCTATGACGGCATCGTGTTCGCCTCCCAGAAGGATGGCCCGGCCTTCACCGCCTTCACCCCGTCGGACTGGTTCAACGCCATTGGCGCCAAGGTGCTCAAGGATGGCCAGATCGTCGACAACCCGAACATGACCTGGGCCGATGCCAATGCCGACCTGCCGGCCGTTGAAATCTCCACGTTCATTCCGGGCACCAAGCACGGCACCCGTGAAGTCTTCGAGGAAAAGGTCCTGAAGCAGGGCTGCGAAGACACCGGCGCCATGAAGGCGATGGTCGATGGCGGCATGTCCGAGAAGGACGCAGAGAAGGCCTGCATGGCCGTGCGCACGGATGGCAAGTCGGTCGACATCGACGGCGACTACACCGAGACGCTGGCCCGCATCGACGCCAACAAGGATGGCATCGGCGTGTTCGGCCTGGCCTTCTACGAGAACAACACCGACAAGCTGAAGGTCGCCACGATGTCGGGCGTCGCCCCGTCCACCGAGACGATCGCTTCCGGCGAATATCCGGTGTCGCGTCCGCTGTTCTTCTACATCAAGAAGGCGCATATCGGCGTGATCCCGGGCCTGAAGGAATATGCGGAGTTCTTCGTCTCCGAGGAAATCGCCGGTCCGAAGGGTCCGCTGGCCAATTACGGCCTGGTTGCCGATCCGGAACTGGGCGCGACCCAGAAAGCCGTCACCGACGAGTCGACGCTGAGCATGTAATTCGGTTTCCGGCTCCGCAGCGGGGCCGGGACAGCCGGAGGGCGGCGTCACCGCTGCCCTCCCTTTCCTTTTTCGGCACTGGCCGAAACCAAGACGGGGCGGCATGGCCATGCTTATTCTGTGGGTCCTAGCATTCGTGATCGTTCTCGCGGTCGCCGGCTATTTCACCGGTCGTTCGCGCGCGCTTGCCACGGCAGGCGGCGACATCCGGCAAATGCATTCCGTGCCGGGCTATCATGGCGTCAACGTCTTCCTGTTCGCCGCCGTCCCCGCGCTTCTGGTCATGGCGATCTGGCTGCTGCTCCAGCCGCTCGTCATCCAGACCATGGTCTCCTCGCACATTCCCGCCGATGCCATTCCGGAAGGCGCGTCGCTCGGTATCGTGATGAGCGATGTGCAGCGTGTGGCCGAGGGCCTCGACACAGCCGTTGCCGCCGGCGCGATGACCGAGGACCAGGCGTCCTCGATCCGCACCGAGTTCACCGACGTCCGCGAGCGCCTGGCGCAAGTGGGCGTGGCGCTGGCCTCGAATGTCCGACCGGAGGTTCTTCGCGCCGCGCAGGAGTACCGGGCGCTCAGCGCGACGGCCACGACCGCCCTGACCATCATTGCCGGGCTTCTCGCCATTGGCGGTTTCGCGCTGGCGTGGAGGCGCATCCAGCCACGGTTCCGGGCGCGCAATTCGGTCGAGGCCTTCGTCAAGGTGCTGCTCATCGCGGCGGCTTCCATCGCCATCCTGACGACCATCGGCATCGTGCTGTCGCTGATCTTCAACACGATCGAGTTCTTCGGCCTCCATCCGGCGTCGGACTTCTTCTTCGGCACCGTCTGGAGCCCCAGTTTCGGCGGCGGTTCCGAACTCGGCATCCTGCCGCTCCTTTGGGGCACGTTCTACATTTCGCTGATCGCGCTGGCCGTGGCCGTGCCGGTCGGGCTGATGGCGGCGATCTACCTGGCGGAATATGCCGGCCCCGCCGTGCGCAACTACGCCAAGCCCCTGCTCGAGGTGCTGGCCGGCATTCCCACCATCGTCTACGGCCTGTTCGCGCTGCTGACCGTCGGCCCGCTGCTCGTCGACATGTTCGGGGACAGCACGGTCGGCTGGATGCAATCGGGCACCGCCGTCATGACCGCGGGTCTCGTCATGGGCATCATGCTGATCCCGTTCGTCTCGTCGCTGTCGGACGACATCATCAATGCCGTGCCGCAGGCCATGCGCGACGGTTCCCTCGGGCTGGGCGCGACCCATTCGGAGACGATCAAGCAGGTCGTCCTGCCAGCCGCGCTGCCGGGCATTGTCGGCGCCATCCTGCTCGCGGCCTCGCGTGCCATTGGCGAGACGATGATCGTCGTGCTGGGCGCCGGCGCCGCGGCCAAGCTGTCGCTCAATCCCTTCGACGCCATGACCACGGTCACTGCGAAGATCGTCAGCCAGCTCACCGGCGACGCCGATTTCGCTTCGCCGGAAGCGCTGGTTGCCTTTGCACTGGGCATGACGCTCTTCATCATCACGCTGGGGCTGAACATCCTGGCGCTCTACATCGTTCGCAAGTACCGGGAACAGTACGAATGACCGACGTCACGACAAGCCTTCTGCCCTCCGGGCGTCCGAGCGCCGACGAGACGGCAAGACGGACGCGGGCCCGCAATGCCGCGGAAAGACGGTTCAAGGCCTATGGCGTGGTCGCCATCGCCATCGGCCTGTTCTTCCTGGTGGCGCTGCTTTATGCCATCCTGACGAATGGCGTGGGCGCCTTCCAGCAGACCTTCGTCAAGATTCCCGTCGCGCTGAACGCGGAACAGGTGGCAGCCGCCGAGGCGTCGGTGGTCAAGACCTCGAAATATCGCGCCATGATCGAGGCGGCGCTGGCCGCCAAAATCACCGAGCGCGGTTATCAGACCGGCATGACCGATCCGGGCAAGATCGGCGACATCCTGTCTTCGGGCGCGCCGGCCACCCTGCGCGAATACGTGCTGGCCAATCAGGGCGACATCGGCAAGATGGTCGATTTCCAGTTCCTCGCCTCCTCGCGTGTCGACGGCTACCTGAAGGGCCGCGTCACCCGCGAAGCGCTGGCCGAGGACAAGAATCTCGATGCCGCGCATCTCGACCTGGTCGACCAGATGCGGAGCGACGGCATGGTGGTGAAGCATTTCAACATGGATTTCATCACCGGTGCCGATGCGTCCGATTCCCGACCCGAACAGGCCGGTATCGGCGTCTCCATGCTCGGTTCGCTGTTCATGATGCTGGTCGTCCTTTTTCTCGCTCTGCCCATCGGCGTGGCCGCCTCGATCTACCTGGAGGAATTCGCGCCGCAAAACCGGTTCACGGATCTCATCGAGGTGAATATCGCCAACCTGGCGGCCGTTCCCTCCATCGTGTTCGGTATCCTGGGCCTCGCCGCCTTCATCCAGTTCGCGCATCTGCCGCAATCGGCGCCGCTGGTCGGCGGGCTGGTCCTGACGCTGATGACGCTGCCGACGATCATCATCTCGACGCGTGCCTCTCTGAAGGCCGTTCCGCCGTCGATCCGCGAGGGCGCGCTCGGCATCGGCGCCTCCAAGATGCAGTCGGTGTTCCACCATGTGCTGCCGCTGGCCATGCCGGGCATCCTGACCGGAACGATCATCGGGCTGGCGCAGGCGCTTGGCGAAACCGCGCCGCTTCTGCTTATCGGCATGGTCGGCTTCATCGCATCGAATTATCCCGACGGTGTCGCATCGGGCTTTCTTGATCCGAACTCGGCCATGCCGGCCCAGATCTTCGAATGGGCCAAGCGCGCGGACCCGGCCTTCTACGAACGCGCCTGGGGCGGGATCATCATCCTGCTGGTTTTCCTTGCGATCATGAACATTACCGCCATCATACTGCGTCGACGCTTCGAGCGGCGCTGGTGAGGGGCCGAGAACGGAGCGCCGAGATGAACATGCGTACCGAAACACAGATTGAAGAAGCACTCAAAGACAAGACCATGCCGCAAACAGACACCGATACGTTCAAGATGCGCGGCGAGAAAGTCTGCGTCTACTATGGCGAAAAGCAGGCCCTCTTCGATGTCGACCTGGATGTCCGCAAGAACCAGGTGACGGCGCTGATCGGCCCGTCAGGCTGCGGCAAGTCCACCTTCCTTCGCTGCCTGAACCGGATGAACGACACGATCGACATCTGCCGTGTGACGGGCCGGATCACGCTCGATGGCAAGGACATCTACGACAGGGCCATTGACGTGGTGGAACTGCGCGCGCGGGTGGGCATGGTGTTCCAGAAGCCCAATCCGTTCCCGAAGTCGATCCGCGAGAACATCGCCTATGGCCCCCGCATTCACGGGCTCGCCCGTTCCAAGGCGGACCTGGAGGAAATCGTGGTGACGAGCCTGCAGAAGGCAGGGTTGTTCGAGGAGGTCAAGGACCGTCTCGACGAGCCCGGCACGGGGCTCTCGGGTGGGCAGCAGCAGCGTCTGTGCATCGCGCGCGCCATTGCCGTCTCGCCGGAAGTGATCCTGATGGATGAGCCCTGTTCGGCGCTCGACCCGATCGCCACCGCGAAGGTGGAAGAACTGATCGACGAGTTGAAGGAGAACTACACGATCGTGATCGTCACCCACTCGATGCAGCAGGCCGCGCGCGTCTCGCAGCGCACGGCGATGTTCCACCTCGGAATTCTCGTCGAGGAAGGGCCGACGGACAAGATGTTCACGAACCCCGACGACAAGCGCACCCAAGACTACATTACCGGCCGCTTCGGCTGAGCCTTACCAATCCGGGAGATTGCGCCATGGGCGAGCATACTGTCACCTCGTTCGACGAGGAACTCGACGCGATGGATACCATGATCCGCTCGATGGGCGAGCGGGCTGCCGAGATGGTGGACATGGCCACGCGCGCGCTGCTGACCGGCGACGTCGCGCTGGCGCAGAGGGTCATTTCGGAAGACCGGCTGATGGACCAGATGCAGCGTGACCTGGACGACAGGGCCGTCACGCTGATCGGCAAGCGCCAGCCGATGGGCCAGGATCTGCGTTTCGCGGTCGGTGCCATGCGCATGGCCGGCGACCTGGAGCGGATCGGCGACCTGGCCAAGAGTACCTGCAAGCGGGTCGGCTCCATCGGCGAGATGGTGGTCATGCGCGAGCCGAATTTCGGGATCGAGAAAATGGCGGAACTGGCGCGCAACCAGGTCAATGCCATCATCGATGTCTATGTCGGCCGCCGCGCCGGCGAGATCGAGGAAATCCGCAATCGCGACGAGCACATCGACATGGCCTATACGTCGGTGTTCCGCGAATTGCTGACCTACATGATGGAGGATCCGCGCAAGATCTCCTCCTGTACGCATCTTCTCTTCTGCGCCAAGAACCTGGAGCGCATCGGCGATCACGTCACCAATATCGCCGAGAACGCCTATTACATGATCACCGGCGATCAGTTGCCGATGGCCCGGCCGCGGGTCGACAACGTGGCCGAAGGCATCGGCTGAGCAGGTCGGCAATGGCATCCCCCCGCATTCTTGTTGTCGAGGACGAAGAGCCGCTGGGCGTCCTTCTGCAATACAATCTCGAAGCCGAGGGCTATGAGGTCGAAGTCGTGGTGCGCGGCGACGAGGCGGAACTGCGCCTGCGCGAAAACGTGCCCGACCTCCTGGTGCTCGACTGGATGCTGCCCGGTGTCTCCGGCATCGAGCTTTGCCGGCGGCTGCGTCAACGCCACGAAACGGAACGCCTTCCCGTGATCATGCTCACTGCGCGTGGCGAGGAGAGCGACCGGGTGCGCGGGCTTTCGACCGGTGCCGACGATTATCTCGTCAAACCGTTCTCGACGCCGGAATTCCTGGCACGCGTCAGGGCGCTGCTGCGCCGCGCCAAGCCGGAAATGCTGTCAGGCACGCTGACGGTCGGCGATATCGTTCTGGACAGGGAAACGCATCGCGTCTACCGCGCCAAGCGGGAAGTGAAGCTCGGACCAACCGAGTTCCGGCTGCTGGAATATCTCATGCAGCATCCGGGACGGGTGTTTTCGCGCGGTCAGCTTCTCGACAATGTCTGGGGCGAGACGATCTATATCGACGAGCGCACGGTCGATGTGCATATCGGGCGGCTGCGCAAGGCGGTGAACATCGGCAACATGCCGGACGTCATCCGCACCATTCGCGGCGCGGGCTACGCGATCGAGGAAAAATGACAAGCGAAAGCCGTTTCCGCCGCGCGTTTGCAATCACCTGAAACTCAGGCGAATGCGCAGCGCGAGGCTGCGCCCGGCAAGCTCTTCGGGCGGTTGCGGATAAGGCGCGGCGTTGCGCGCAGCCTGCAAGGCCTTCCGGTCGAGCGCGGGATTGCCGGAACTGGCGCCGATGCTGGCGCCCAGAAGCGCACCGGTGCGCGCAATGCGCAGGTTCAGGCCCACCGTGCCGCGCCCGCCGGCGCCACGCGGCTTGCGCCGCGCGACATGGCTGTTCACCCGCTGGCCATAGCTGACCATGGCTTGCCGCATGGCAGCCTTGGATGGGCCAGCCGTCTTGCCGCGCGCGCTGCGCTGGGAGGCCGTGTCGCTCCCATTGGCGCCCCGGTTTCCCCTGGAAGCCTTCTGGCGGGCAGGTGCGACGGCGCTTTTCTTCGGCCGGTCCGGCCTTTCGGCGCGCGGGGCCGGTTCCGCCTCCTGCCGCGTGATCTGCGGCCTGGGTGTCGGCACGACGGCGACCGTTCGGGGCAGCACCGCCCAGTCCTCACTTTCCTGCGGTTGCGATATCGCCGGCGCCGCCGCAGGCATGGCGAGAGGCGGAAGCGCATGGGCGATGTCCGTTGCCGCAAGTGCGACAACCGGCGGGGCCGACGGCAATTCCGGAAGCGGCAGCTTCTGCGCGATTTGAGCCGGCGCATCGGCGATGGATCCGGTTTCGACTGGCGCTTCTTCCGTTTCCGGCTCCGCTTGCGCGGCCATTTCGGCTTCCGGCCTGGGCGTTTCGGTTTCGCCCGGCGCCTCGATGAGGGTGACGGTCACCGTCACGTCGCCGGGCTCGCTTGCATCGCCGCCGCCGGCAATGCCATGGGCGACGACCGAGGCGAGGGCCGCATGCAGGCCAAGCGAGAGCAGGATGGCGACGGCAGCACGCAAGGTCTTCATGGACGGGCCTCCACGATCATGGTGAGGGTCGTGATACCGCCGGCGCGCAGGCGTTCGGTCAGACGGATTATGGCGGCGGCTTCGGCATTTCGGTCGGCCTTCAGCCAGGCCTTGTCCCACGCCTCCTGCGAGAATGCCGCCACAAAGCCTTCGAGCGCAGCCTCGTCGACCAGTCCGTTCCACGCCATGCGGCCGTCGGCGGCGACATGGAGTGTACGGGTGGCAGCCGGTGCGCCGGACGGATCGACCGGCGCGGAAGCCGGCTCCAGCGGCAGCGGGTCGGCGGCGCGAATGACACCCGACAACATGACGAAGATCAGCAGAAGGAAGACGATGTTGATCAGCGGCAGGGTCGGGTCGGCCTGCGGAGCGGGTGGCGTTTCCAGGCGCAGGCGCTTCATTGGCCGGCCTCCCCGGAACCGGGGCTGTCGGCACGGGTGGCAATCTTGGTGCGCCCTGCCTTCGCGGCCGCATCCAGCGCGGTGACCAGCGCCTGATAGGGCGCATCGGGACTGACCGTCACAACCAGCGGCCGGCCGGGGTCAGCGGCCAGCGCCGCCGGCAGGGCGGAGGCGGCGACGGTTTCGCCGTCCAGCATGAATTCGAGCGGTGTCAGTGACAGGGTCTGCGGCGTTGCCGTGTCCTGCGCCATGACGGCTTCACCTGCCGGTGCAAGCGCCAGCGGCTGCTCGGCCTGCCGCACGAATTGCGCCGCCAGCATGAAGAAGATGACCAGGATGAAAACGACATCCATGATCGGCGTGAGGTTCACGCCGGGGCGCCTCGTGGCCGTTTCGAGGGTGATGCGGCGGCGGCTCACGGGGCCGGCCTCGGGCGTTCGCGCGGCTTGACGAGGGCCCGGTTCACAGCGGCTTCCATCCGCCGGGCAATGTTTCCGGCCATGGCTTCCAGAATGGCGGCGAAGACGAGGGCGGCGAGCGCCACCACCATGCCGGCCGCCGTGGTCAGCAGGGCCTCCCAGATGCCGCCGGCCAGAAGCGCGGGGTTGACCTGATCGCCTGCGCCTTCCAGCTCGCGGAAAGCCTCGATCATGCCGAGCACCGTGCCGAGCAGACCGGTGAGGGGGGCGGCTGCCGTGGCAAGATGAAGGAACCCGATGCCGCGCCGCAGCTTCGCCATGGCGGCGCGCGCGGCAATGTCGGCTTCGGCTTCCATCTGGTCCGGGGTCGCCGTGGGGCGCATCTCCTCCAGGCTTGCCAGAACCTTGCCGACGGACCATGCCGACTTGCGGCCTTTCGCGGCACGGCCCGTTGCCAGGCTCTCGGCGGCCAGGCCGAGCAGCTTCTGCACGAACACGGCGACGACGAGCACGGACAGGATGGCCAGCGCGACCATGGCCGGCCCGCCCTTGTCGAACAGATCCGCCATTGCCGGCATCAGGGCTTCGAGCGATGTTTCCATCCACGCGTTCATTCGTCAGTCTCCATTGGCCGTCAATGCAAGCGGCGTGAATGTCAGCCCGCATTCGTCATGGCCGATGCGTGCGGTGATGCCATAGGCCCCGGCCATGGTCGCCGGCGAAATGGCATTGTCGGGTTTTCCATCCGCCAGGATCGCTCCGTTGCGCAGGATGATGACGCGGTCGGACCAGCGCGCGGCCAGTTCGATGTCGTGCAGCGAAACCAGCACGGCCTTGCCCAGCCGCGCCTGCCGGCGAAAGGATGCCATGAGGCGGATCTGGTGGGCAGGATCGAGGCTGGCGGCGGGTTCGTCGGCCAGGAGTAGCGGCGTGTCCTGCGCAATGAGGCGCGCGGCCAGAACGCGGGCCAGTTCGCCGCCCGACATGGCGGAGGCCGGACGATCGGCCAGATGGGCGACGTCCATGGTTTCCATCGCCTGCCGGACGATGTCCTCGTCGGCGGGCGAAAGGCGTGTGCCGTAGCCGCCATGGGGCAGGCGGCCAAGCGCGACGATGGCGCGGGCGGCCAGGTTCCAGTGTACGACGCGGTCCTGCGGCAGCCAGGCCAGCGTGCGGGCGCGCGCGCCGGGCCGCATGGCAGCCAGCGATTCGCCATTCCAGCAGGCGGAGCCCGTCTTGCCGGCCACCAGGCCGGCAAGGCAGCGCAGCAGTGTTGACTTTCCGGCGCCGTTCGGGCCGAGCAGCGCAACCGTTTCACCGGGTTCGACGGTGAACGATACGCCATCGAGCACGGGCTTGCCGCCCAGCCGCGCAGACAGGTTTTCGACGGCCAGCCCGCTCATGTCATCACCCGCCTGTTCGACATGACGAGCCAGAGGAAGAAGGGCGCGCCAATGAGCGCGGTCAGAACGCCCACGTTCAGTTCGCGCCCCGTGGTCATCAGGCGCACGGCGATATCGGCGGCCAGAAGCAGCGCGGCGCCGCCGAAACCGGAGGCGAGAAGAAGCGAGGACGGCCGCTCGTCGGTGAAGGGGCGCAGCAGATGCGGTACGACCAGGCCGACAAAGCCGATCGTGCCGGCAACCGCGACACCGGCACCGGCCGACAGGGCGACGCCGGTGACCAGGATGGCGGCGGTGCGCGGCAGATGGATGCCCAGGGAGCGGGCCGTGTCCTCGCCCAGCGACAGGGCGTCGAGCGCGCGGGCGGAGGCAAGCAGCAGAACCCAGCCGCCGGCCATCAGCGGCAGGGCGAGCGCCACGTCGGTCAGCGCGCGATCCTTGAGCGAGCCCAGAAGCCAGAAGATGATCTCGTAGGATGCGAAGGGATTGGGCGACAGATTGAGGGCCAGGGCGGTCAGCGCGCCGGTCAGGCTGGTCAATGCCACGCCGGCCAGAACGAGCGTCATGGGCGATGCCTTGCGGCCGGCAAGCCCCATGAGGAACACGACGGCACCGGCCGCGCCGGCCAGTGCGCCCAGTTGCACGGTGAAGCCGCCAAAGGCCGAAAGGCCGGTATAGAACACCGCGACGGCGCCGAGTGCGGCCGCGCCAGAGACGCCGACGAGGCCCGGTTCTGCCAGCGGATTGCGCAGGAAACCCTGCAGCGCCGCGCCGCCAAGGCCAAGCGAAAAGCCGATGGAAAGGCCGAGCAGGGCGCGCGGAAGGCGGATGTCGCGCATGATGGTGGCGGCCAGCGGATCGTCGCCGGCGCCGGCCAGCGCGGCCAGTCCGTGCCAGACCGGGAGATCGGAAGCGCCCACGGCCAGCGAGGCAAGGAAGAACGCGAAGGCCAGCAGGGCCATGAGGAGGGCGGGTCGGGTCACGAGCCGGGCCTTTCGCAGCCGGGCAGACTGGCGCGCAGCTGTTTCAGGCCGGTCACGGCCCTTGCGGTGAAGGGACCGCCGCAGGTCCATAGCGCCGGATCGACGGCGCCGCGCACGATGCGCGCCCCGCTGGCTTTCAGCGCCGGGTGGTTGAAGAGCTTCTGCGCCAGTGCCGGTGCCGCGGGATCGGCTGCCGGCAGAAGGATGACATCGGGTTGCATGGCAATGACATTTTCCAGCGAAACGAAGGCCATGCCGCCGGTCCCCGGTCCGGCACCGAGATTGCGGAAGCCGGCCGCCTCGATGACCGTGTCGGGCAAGGTTCCGGCGCCCTCGGTGACGCCGTTGGGGCCATAGACAAGCAGCGACGGGCGGAAGGACGCCGGGCAGGCGGCATCCGGCGCCTTTGCCAGTTGCGCATCGAAGTCGGCCAGCAGGCCGTCTGCCTGTTGCTCACGCTGCATGAGCTTGCCCATGCGGGCGATGTCGGCGCGGATGCCGTCCAGTGTCAGGTCGGGCGCGAAGGTCTCGACCCGGTAGCCAAGACCGCGCAGCAGGTCCGTGGCGTTGCGCGCGGACCATGCGCCGGTCACGACGAGATCGGGGCTTGCCGCCACGACGTCCTCGGCCAGACCGCGATTGGCAGGATATTGGCGCGCTTGCTCATGCAGGACGGAAAGCGAGGGATCGGTGGCGAGTTCCGAGACCGATTGCAATTGACCCGGCGCGGCCAGCAGCATGGCAAGCTGGTCGGTGCACAGGTTGAGCGAATAGACGGTCGGCAGGGCAGAGTCCGCCCCTGCGCCCGTTCCGGCCAGAGGGGCCAGAAGGGCGGCGGCGAAGCGGAGCGTGATGCCGTTTCGCCGCGCCATGGTGCTTACTCCCCGCCGAACTTCGCGCGGAAACCGGCGAAGACCGAGATGCCGGGCGTGGAATAGCCGGCAACCGTCTCGTAGCGCTGGTCGAGCAGGTTTTCGCCGCGCAGGTAAACCTCGTAGTTCTCCGCCGGCTTCCAGGCGATCTTCGCATCCACCTTGACGAAGTCGTCGAGACGAACGTCATTGAACGTGCCGAAACCGGCCGAGACGCGGTCGGTCAGGTTGACCACGCCGCGCGCGGTGGCGCTGACGGTCCATTTTTCCGCCGGGCGCCAGATGGCGGTCAGCGCGATGTCATGCTCGGGCACGCGCGGGCGGCGCAGGCCGTCCGGCTGCCTCGTCCGGGTATAGGTATAGGCGCCTTTCAGGTCGAAATCCGGCGTCACGGCCCAGGCGGCCGCCACCTCGACACCCGATCGTTTCGTCACGCCCGGCACCTGGACATAGGAGAAGGTGGCGTAGGAATAGTCGATCAGGTTGTCGGTGTTCAGGACGAAGCCGGTGACATCGACGACGAGGCGTCCGCCAAGAAAGGTCTGCTCGACGCCGGCATCGAAGCTGATGCTTTCCTCCGGCACCAGCGTGGCGTTTCCTGTGCCGAAGGGGGCGTAAAGCTCATAAAGCGAGGGCGCGCGGAAGCCCGTGCCGGCCGAGACATGGAGGCGGGTGGTCTCCGTTGCCTGCCAGGAGGCCGCGGCGCGCCAGGTGGTGTGTCCGCCGAAGACATTGTGGATGTCGTGGCGCAGGCCGGCGGTCAGCGTGAGCGCCTCCACCGGGTTCCAGGCCAGCTGACCCCACAGGCCGGTCAGGTTGTGGGTATCGTTCGTGTTGCCGCCGTAATTGTCGCTGGCGCGGGCGCGCTGGCGCTCGTGATCGATGCCGTATTGCAGCGTCAGGGCTTCGGTGAAGTCCCAGCCGCCCTGATAGTCGAATTTCAGGCGTTGGCCGCGCCAATTGCCCATAAAGGGGCCGAAGCCGGACACCGAGGAGAGATCACGGTCGACATCGAAGGCCTGGACCGAGACCGTGTTGCGCCAGCGGCCGTCGAGGAGGTCGACATGGGCGCCGATACGCCCGGCGATCTGGCGCGAGCGGGCGGCGTTGAAGGTGTTGTCGGTGGGCGGATTGCCGGAATCGTCATAGTCGGCATTGGTGCGGCGGTAGAGCGCGCTGCCGAAAACCGTGACCATGTCGGAAAGCTGCTGTTCGCCGGCGAAGTCGGCCGAGATGTTGTCATAGGCATCGGCTTCGAGGCGGGCGGGGTCAAGGTCCACGGCAGCGGCGCCATTGGCCTTCGCGGCGGAAATGCCATCGGATTTGATGCCGGAAATACCGGCGGCGAACCGGCCGGTTTCCGATGCGCCGGAGAAGACATAGCCGCCGCGCCAGGTGCCGAAGGAGCCGTATTCGCCGAAAATGTCGTGATGCAGGCCCTGCTCGATGCCGTTCAGCGTGGAGATCGCCAGGACGCCGGCCACGGCGTCGGAACCGTAAAGGGTGGATTGGGAACCCTTGAGCAGTTCGATACCGGTTACGCCCCCGGACAGCAGGCTTTCCATCGCCGGCTGTACCTGCGTGGCGCTGGGATCGGAAATGTCGATGCCATTGACCAGTGTCTTGACATATTTCTTGTCAGCGCCGCGCACGAAAAGTCCGCTTTCCTGGCCGCCCGTGCCGCCATTGGCGGATACCGTGACGCCGGGCATGGTGGCGAGATAGTCGGTGACGGCAGGCTGGGCGCGCTGCTCGATCTCTTCCTTCGTCACCACTTCGACCTTGGAGCCGACGCGGTCCTTCTTCTGCGTGGTGCGGTTGGGGGTCGAGACCACCACTTCGCCGGCATCGATGACGATGTCCTGTGCGAGCGCGGGCAGGGCAACAGACGTGGAAAGAATGGCGGTGAGCGCGCCAAGACGCGCGGATATGCTTGCAAATGCAGACATGGAAACCCCTCCGGTTCCTCTGCGGTTCAAATGCCGGCAGGGAATGCCTCAGGGGCAGCCAGCCAGCGGCGACAAACCGTCACCGCTTGCGCTGGGCAGCCCTGACACACCCCGTGTCCGGCCGGGTGACGCGCTGATGGCAGGTCTCCTGACTCACGGTTTCGCGGCCTGTCCGCCTTCCCGGCCCATTGCGGACCAGTGGCGTGTGGACGGGCCAAACCGTTCACAGTTGCGGGGGCAGTTCCGGCCTAACCGTTCTCCGTCTGCGACGGGCGGCCTTCCGGATTCCCTCTTAGCTCCGCGCGAAACGCACGGAGACCATCAACAGGGCGAGATAAGCACAGGGCGCGGGCCATCTGTCAATATTTCGTCAAGGTTTGACGTCGTTCATTTCCAATCTGTTGTGAATCTGTCACGCGGGGCCATATGGCTGCCATCGGGCCGGGCAGGTGCGCCCTTGCGAAAACGGCGCGGTTTCCGTAGGAGCCGGTCCATCCCGCCAAACCCACGGACCCTGCGGCCCATGCTCCGACCGGCCATTCTTCGTCTTGCCCTGCCCTTCGCATCCGCCATCCTGGCCGGGACTTGCGGCGCGCTGCTGGCATGGGCGTGCGGCCTGCCCGCGCCATTCCTGACCGGCCCTGCCGTGGCTGTCACGCTGTGCGGCCTTGCAGGCATGCGGATGGGCATTCCGGTCCGCATTCGCGACCTTGCCTTCGTCCTGATCGGCCTGTCCATGGGGTCGGGCGTGACGCCGGAGGTGCTGGGCGGCCTGACACGCTGGCCGGTGAGCCTGGCCACGCTGGTCGTGTCGATCGTCGCCATCATGCTGGTGTCGCGCGCGGCGCTGGTGCGGCTTACGGGGGCCGGCGGACCTTCGGCCGTGCTGTCATCCACGCCTGGCCATTTGAGCTTTGTCCTGGCCATGGCCGAGCAGGCGGGGCTCGACGTGCGGCTGATCGGCGTGGTTCAGTCGATGCGGGTGCTGTTCCTGACGCTTGCCGTTCCGCCGGTTGTGCAATTCGCCGGGCTGAGCCTGCCGGTGCGGGGCGCGGAAGCGGCCACGATGTCCGCGGTGCAGATGGGGGTTGCGCTTGTGCTTGCCGGCATTGCCGGCTGGGGGTTCAAGCGCGTGAGCCTGCCGGCGGCCTATCTGCTGGGCGGGATGCTGGTGTCGACTGCCGGGCATCTCGGCGGCGTGCTCTCCGGGGGACTGCCGGCCTGGCTGTCGGTGCCGGCCTTCGTTCTGCTGGGCACGCTGATCGGCACGCGGTTCTCCGGGGTGACGGCCGGGGAATTGCGGCGCGCACTGGGTGCGGGCCTGCTGATAACCGCCATTTCCGTCGTCATCGCGATGGCTGCGGCGGGTCTTGCATCGGCGCTGACCGGGATTGCGTTCGGGCCGATGATGATCGCGCTGGCGCCCGGCGGGGTGGAAACCATGACCGCGATGGCCACGTTGATGGGCGCCGATCCGGCCTTTGTCGCCGCCCATCATGTCTCGCGCCTGCTTTTCCTTGCCGCCTTCGTGCCGGTCATGCTGGGCCGGCAGCGGCGCAAGGACGAGAGCGGGTCCGCTCAGTAACCGGCGGGGCAGCGGGCGATATAGCGGCGGCCGTAGCGGTCGCGATAGACGCAGTCGCCGCGCCGCGTGGCCCGGCCGATCAGCACGCCTGAAACCGCGCCGATCGCAGCGCCGGCAATCGCGCCGCCGGCCTTCCCGCCCGTGGCGATGGCGCCGGCAGCCGCGCCGATTGCACCGCCGGTTGCCGCGTCGCGCTCGGCTGTCGTGCATGCGGCAAGGGCCATGGTTGCAGCGATGATGACAAGGATGTTCTTCATGAAACCTCTCCTTAGCGTTGTCCCGTCCCATCCGCCATGAAGGCCCACGCTCGCGGCGGTTTTGGGGCAGGGCTATCCTAACCTGTTGAATGGCGGGTTGCATGGCTTGTCCCACGAGGCATTTTAGCGCATCTCGATTGCCAAGGCGCCTGACTTGTGTTTACCATTTGGTCAAAAAGACGGGATGCCAAACTTTTCATCAGGGGAACAGGAGCCAGACCATGCCAGCCAGGACCAGAACGGCGGCCGCAGTGCCGCTCAGCCGGCGTCACCTTCTCGCAGCCGGCGGTGCCGGCGTAGCCATGCTCGCCATGCCGGGCCTCGTCGGCCGGGCGCGCGCGGCAGACAAGATCAAGGCCGCTGCGATTTATACCGTGCCGGTGGAGCAGCAATGGGTGAGCCGCATCCACAAGGCCGCGCAGGCGGCGGTGGAGCGCGGCGACATCGAGTATGTCTTTTCCGAGAGCGTGTCGAACAGCGACTATGAGCGCGTGATGCGCGAATATTGCGAGGCGGGTTACGATCTCATTCTTGGCGAAGCCTTCGCGGTGGAGGATGCAGCGCGTTCGGTTGCCGACGATTACCCGGACAAGGCCTTCCTCATCGGATCGTCCTTCAAGCCGCAGGACGAGCACCCGAATTTCGCGGTGTTCGACAATTACATCCAGGATGCCTCCTACCTAACCGGCATCATTGCCGGGGCGATGACCAAGACGAACAATATCGGCATGGTGGGCGGCTATCCCATTCCCGAGGTGAACCGGCTCATGCATGCCTTCATGGCCGGGGCGAAGGAGATGAACCCGGAGGTGAAATTCCAGGTCGCCTTCATCGGCTCGTGGTTCGACCCGCCCAAGGCCAAGGAAACCGCCTTCGCCCAGATCGACGCGGGTGCGGACCTGCTGTATGCGGAGCGCTTCGGCGTGTCCGACGCGGCCAAGGAAAAGGGCCTGCTGGCCATCGGCAACGTCATCGACACGCAGTCCGACTATCCTGAAACCGTGGTTGCCTCGGCGCTGTGGCATTTCGAGCCGACGCTCGACGCGGCCATCGCGAAGATCAAGGCGGGCGCTTTCAAGGCCGAGGATTACGGCGTCTATTCCTTCATGAAGGAAGGCGGCTGCTCGCTGGCGCCGCTCGGCACGTTCGAGGGCAAGGTGCCGGAAGCGGCCATGGCAATGGTTGCGCAGAAGGAAGCCGCGATCAAGGACGGGTCCTTCGTCGTCGAGATCAACGACGAAGAACCGAAGTCGACCATGTAAGGTCCGGTTCCGGGCGGCGGCCAGCCTGCCGTCCGGCATCTTGAAGGGGGACGGGCAGTGTCGCACGGCACGCAAGCCGAAGGTCCGGTGCTGCGCCTGGCCGGAATCACGAAACAGTTCGGCGCGCTCAAGGCCAATGACGGCATTTCGCTTTCGCTGGCGCGGGGCGAAGTGGTGGCGCTGCTGGGCGAAAACGGCGCGGGCAAGACGACGCTGATGAATATCCTGTTCGGCCATTACGTGGCCGATGCAGGCGGCGTGGAGGCCTTCGGGCAGCCCTTGCCGGCAGGCGATCCACGTGCCGCGCTTTCCGCCGGCATCGGCATGGTGCACCAGCATTTCACGCTGGCAGGCCAGATGAGCGTGCTGGACAATATCGCGCTGGGCACGCAGCCGCTGTTCTCGCTGCGTTTCGACAGGGCGGGCGCGAAGGCGCGCATTCTCAGGCTGGCCGGCGATTTCGGACTGCAGGTCGATCCCGATGCGCTGGTGCAGTCCCTGTCGGTGGGCGAGCGGCAGCGCGTGGAAATTCTCAAGGCGCTCTATCGCGATGCCCGCATCCTCATCCTCGACGAGCCGACGGCCGTGCTCACCCCGCAGGAAACGGACGCGCTTTTCGCCACGCTGAAGAAGCTGGTGGCCGACGGTCTGTCGATCATCTTCATTTCCCACAAGCTCAACGAGGTGATGGCGGTGGCCGACCGGGTCGTGGTGCTGCGCGCCGGCCGCGTTGCCGGCGAGGTGACCGTGGCGGAGACCGACCGGCATCAGCTTGCCACCATGATGGTGGGTCAGGAAATCGTGCCGCCGGACATCGCGCCGCCGGTGACGGGACCAGCCCTGCTGACGCTTCGCGATGTGCATGCCGCCGGACAGGGCGGCGGGCCGGCGCTTCGCGGTATCGATCTGGAATTGCGCGGCGGCGAGATCACCGGGCTTGCCGGCGTGTCGGGCAATGGCCAGGCGGCGCTTGCGGCACTGATTGCCGGCACCGCCAGCCCGTTGTCGGGCGCCTTGCTTGTCAAGGGCGAAGCGGTTCAGGTCTGGTCGCCGCGCGTGGCGCTTTCCCACGGCATCGGCCGCATTCCCGAAGACCGCCATGCCACGGGAATGATCGACGATATGAGCGTGGCCGAAAACGTCATCTCGGAGGCCTATCGCAGCCGGCGCTTCTCTCGGTTCGGTTTTCTGGACTGGGGCGCGGCGCGTGCCTTCGCCGAGCGGATCATCGCCGACTACGATGTGAAATGTCCGTCGCCGGAGGCGCGGGTGCGCCTGCTTTCGGGCGGCAACATGCAAAAGCTCATTCTCGGACGCGCGCTGGACGGGGAGCCGGCGGTGATTCTCGCCAACCAGCCGACGCGCGGACTCGATGTCGGCGCGGTGTCCTACGTTCATGCCCGGCTGCTGGAGGCGCGGGCGCGCGGCGCGGCGGTTCTGCTGATCTCGGAGGATCTCGACGAGGTGCTGGCACTGTCCGACCGGGTGTTCGTCATCTCGAAAGGGCGTCTCTCGGCACCGTCGGCGCGCGGCGAGCGCAGTCTTGCCGACATCGGCCAGCTCATGGCCGGACACGGATTCGAGGGGATCTCCGATGCGGCTTGAACCGAGGCCCAGGCCGACCTTCCTGCATACGCTCGGCTATCCCGCCGGCGCGATCGCGGTGACCATTCTCTTCGCCTCGCTGCTGGTGCTGATCGCCGGGGCCAACCCGTTCAACGTTTTTTGGCTGGTCATCAAGGGCGCGGCCGGTTCCCAGTTCGCCTTCCTGGAAACCCTGACGCGGGCGACGCCGCTCATCTTCACCGGCCTTGCCGTGGCCGTCGCCTTCCGTGCGCGGCTGTGGAACATCGGCGCAGAGGCGCAGCTCTATATCGGTGCGGTGATGACGGTGGTGCTCGGAACCGGCGCGGTCATGCTGCCGTCTGTCGCGCTGATCCCGCTCATCATGGCGGCGGCGATGCTGGCCGGTGCGCTGCTGCTGCTTGGGCCCGCGGTGATGAAGATCCGCTTCGGCGTCGACGAGGTGGTGACCACGCTGCTGCTGAACTTCATCGTCCTGCTGTTCGTTTCCATGCTGCTGGAGGGCGTTCTCAAGGATCCGAGCGGGCTGGGCTGGCCGCAGTCGAAGAAGGTGGTCGACGCGGCCGAACTGCCGCGCCTCGTCAAGGGCCGGAGGCTGCACTGGGGCTTCGTTCTGGCGCTGGCGAGCGCCGTCGTCACCTGGGTCATCATGAAGAAAACGGCGCTCGGCTACGAAATGCGTGCGGTGGGCCACAATCCGGAGGCGGCACGCTTTGCCGGCATCCCGGTCAACCGGGTGCTGATGAAGACAGCGCTGCTGTCGGGCGGGCTTGCCGCGCTGGCCGGTTTCTCGGAAGTGGCGGGGCTGAAAGGCAACCTGACGCTCGATCTTTCGCCGGGCTTCGGCTACACGGGCATCGTCGTGGCCATGCTGGCCATGCTGAACCCGCTGGGCGTGGTGCTGTCGGCGATCTTCGTGGCCGGCATTTTCGTGGGCGCGGACGCGATGAGCCGGGCGGCAGGGGTGCCGTCCTATATCGCGCAGGTGATGGTGGCGGCCGCGCTGCTGACCATGGTGGCGGCGATCATGCTGTCGCGCTATCGCATCCGGTGGAGGTGACGCCATGGGCGACGCGCTGGAAATCCTGTTCACGGCCACGTTCTGGGCCGCAGCCATCCGCATCGCCTCGCCGTTGATCTTCGCCACGCTGGGCGAACTGATCTGCGAGCGGGCCGGTGTTCTCAATCTCGGTATCGAGGGCATCATGACGGCGGGCGCCTTCGCCGGCTGGTTCGCCGTGTGGAACGGGGCCGATCTGTGGACCGGGGTGCTGGTGGCGGCGCTGACGGGCGCTGCCTTCGGTTTCGTCCACGGCTTTCTGACCGTGCCGCTCGGCCTGTCGCAGCATGTCACCGGCATCGGCATCACGCTGCTGGCCTCCAGCCTGACCTATTTCACCTATCGCGTGGCACTGCCCAAGGTTTCCTCGCCGCCGAAGATCGAGGCGTTCCAGGCCTGGCCGGTTCCTGTCCTGTCGGATATCCCGGTGCTCGGGCCCGCGCTGTTCAACCAGACGCCGCTCACCTACCTGGCCTTCATCATGGCGGGCCTTGTCGGCTGGCTGCTCTACCGCACGCCGGCGGGGCTGGCGCTGCGGGCGGTGGGCGAGAATCCCGCGGCGGTGGAAGCGCAGGGCATTTCGGTGACCGCCGTGCGCATCGGCGCGGTCATGGCGGGTTCGGCGCTGATGGCCATCGGCGGGGCCTTCCTGACGATGAGCGCCTTCAACTCCTTCTTCTTCGAGATGGTGAACGGGCGCGGCTGGATCGCCATCGCGCTGGTGGTGTTCGGTTCCTGGCGGCCGGGCAAGGCGCTGATCGGCGCCATCCTGTTCGCCGCCTTCGATGCCTACCAGTTGCGGCTGCAACAGGTGGCCGGCGCCTTCGTGCCCTATCAGGTGTTCCTGATGATGCCCTATGTCCTGTCCATCCTGGCGCTGATCCTGGTGGCGCGGCGCGCCACCTATCCGAAGGCACTGATGATCCCTTATCAGAAAGGCGAGCGCTGACCCGATGTTCGACATTCTTCTCAAGGGAGGCATCCTGCCTGACGGGCGGACAGCCGATATCGCCATCAAGGACGGCCTGATCGGCGCGGTCGAGCCGGTGATCGAGGCGCAGGCCGGTGAGGTCATCGACGTGTCGGGCGATCTCGTTTCGCCGCCCTTCGTCGATCCGCATTTCCACATGGATGCCACGCTCTCCTACGGCCGGCCGCGCATCAACGCTTCCGGCACCCTTCTGGAGGGGATCGGCCTGTGGGGCGAATTGAAGCCGCTGCAGACGGAAGAGGAGATCGCCGAACGCGCGCTCGCCTATTGCGACTGGGCCGTGTCCATGGGCCTTCTGGCCATTCGAAGCCATGTCGACACGTCAGACGAGGACGGGCTGAAGGGCGTTCGCGCGCTGCTTGCGGTGCGCGAAAAGGTGAAACCCTTTCTCGACCTGCAACTCGTCGCCTTCCCGCAGGACGGGTTCTACCGCTCGCCGGCGGCGCGGGACTGCACGATCCGGGCGCTGGACATGGGCGTCGAGATCGTCGGCGGAATTCCGCATTTCGAGCGCACCATGGCGGACGGGCTGCGCTCGGTGACCGAGCTTTGCGAGATCGCGGCGGATCGCGGGCTGATGGTGGACATGCATTGCGACGAGACGGACGATCCCATGTCGCGCCACATCGAGCAGCTTGCCTTCGAGACACAGCGCCTCGGTCTGCAAGGCCGGGTGGCGGGATCGCATCTGACCTCCATGCATTCGATGGACAATTACTACGTCTCCAAGCTGCTGCCGCTGATGGCCGAGGCGGACGTTGCAGCCATTCCCAACCCGCTCATCAACATCACGCTGCAGGGGCGGCACGACACCTATCCGAAGCGGCGCGGCATGACGCGGGTGCCGGAAATGCTGGCCCACGGCATCACGGTTGCCTTCGGTCAGGATTGCGTGCTCGACCCGTGGTATTCGCTGGGCACCGCCGACATGCTGGACGTCGCCTTCATGGGGCTGCACGTGGCGCAGATGACGAGCCCGGCGCAGATGCGCGCCTGCTTCGACATGGTGACGGCCAACAGCGCGAAGGTCATGGGCCTGGACGGCTATGGCATCGCTCCGGGCTGCAAGGCGAGCCTTGTCGTGCTGGATGCATCCTCCCCGGTGGAGGCGATCCGGCTGCGCGCCAACCGGCTGATGGTCGTGGCCGGCGGGCGGATCGTGGCGCGCCGCGGCAGGCACGAGACGGCGCTATCATTGCCCGGAAGACCCTCGAATGTCAGCCGCAGGCACCCGTCAGGCTCGTGAATTCGGGCTGGACCTGCCTTGCGCATCCTTGACCGGTCCCGCGCCGCTCTTTAATCGACACGGGAAAGAGACAGGGCGCCAGCGCGCGGACAGGACCGGATACAATGCAACTGGACACGATCGAATCGGCCATTCAGGCCATTGCCAATGGCGAACTCGTCGTGGTGGTGGATGACACCGACCGCGAGAACGAGGGCGACCTGATCATGGCGGCCTCGAAGGCGACACCCGAAAAGATCGCCTTCATGATCCGCCATACATCCGGCATCCTCTGTGTTCCGATGACGGCGGCGCGCGCCGATGCGCTGCATCTCAACCCGATGGTGGCCAACAATATCGACCCGCTGCGCACCGCTTTCACCGTTTCGGTGGACTACAGGATCGGCATGACGACGGGCATTTCGGCGACGGAGCGGACAGCGACGATCACGGCGCTGGCCAATGGCAATGTCGCGCCGTCCGATTTCATCCGGCCGGGGCACATCTTCCCGCTGATCGCACGATCCGGCGGCGTGCTGACGCGCTCGGGCCATACGGAAGCGGGCGTCGACCTGGCCTCGCTGGCCGGGCTCGAACCTGCCGGTGTGCTGGCGGAAGTGGTCAACGATGACGGCACGGTCAAGCGCCTGCCCGAACTGATCGAATTCGCCCGCGAGCACGACCTGCGCATCATCTCCATCGAGGACCTGATCGCCTATCGCATCCGCACCGAGCGCTTCGTCCAGCGGGTCGAGGAAAAGGACGTGACCGTGCATGGCGGGCCGGCGCGCATCTATGCCTATGCCTCCGACTTCGATCCGCTGCAGCACGTGATCCTGACCTTCGGCGACGTGCGCTCCGGCGAGGACATTCCCTGCCGCATCTATCGCGAGCAGCCGATGGACGACATGGTGGCGCGGCTGAATGGCGACAAGGTTTGGATGGATGCCGCGGTGAAGGCCATCGATGCCCATGGCGGGCGCGGCGTCATCATGATCCTGCGCAATCCCATGGGCCATGATGCCTCGGCGGACGAACACGGCACCGAAGGCGACGGCAAGGATGGCGAGCAGCATGGCAGCGCCCTGGTGCGCCAGCAGCGCTGGCGCGAGGTGGGTGTCGGCGCGCAAATCCTGCGCGATCTCGGCATCCGTTCGATCGCGCTGATTTCGTCTTCGGAGCGCCAGTATGTCGGGCTTGGCGGGTTCGGCATCGAGATCACGCGCACCATCCGCATCTGACCGGCCCTTCCCGGCGGGCGCCGTTTCAGCCGTCGCGGGACTGGATGCGCGCGTAGCGCACCTGTTCGCGGATGAAGGCGGCGATGAAGGCGGTCGTCATGATGAGGACGATGGTGGGCGCGGGCGCGCTGTCGATGAAGAAACTGGCCCATATGCCGAGCACGGAGGCGCCGGCGGCAATGGCGGCGGCGGCGGCCATCATGGCGGCGAAGGTGCGCGTCAGCAGGAAGGCGATGGCGCCGGGCGCGACCAGGAATGCGACTGCCAGGATGATGCCGACGGCCTTCAGCGCCGCCACCACCGCCAGCGAGACGACGGCCAGCAGCCCGTAATGCAGGAAGCGCACCGGCAGGCCGATGGCGCGGGCATGCTGTTCGTCGAATGCGGCCAGGGCCAGATCCTTGCGAAAGACCAGCATGAAGCCGGTCGCGATGGCGCTGATCGCCGCGCTTTCGGCCAGGTCGCCCCATGTGACACCCAGCATGTCGCCGAACAGGATGTGGTCGAGATGCACGTCGGTGGTTGTCGACAGATAGAGGACGATGCCGAGGCCGAACATGCCGGAAAACACCACGCCCATGACGGTGTCTTCCTTGATGCGGCTGTTTTCCTTGAGATAGCCGGTTGCCAGGGCGCAGCCCATGCCGGCCACGAAGGCGCCAGCGCCCAGCGGAAGAGCGATGACAT
This sequence comes from Brucellaceae bacterium, assembly GCA_020637775.1. GTDB lineage: Bacteria > Pseudomonadota > Alphaproteobacteria > Rhizobiales > Rhizobiaceae > Zhengella. The sequence continues at coordinate 94,310 of JACKJV010000011.1, forward strand.
AGGCAATGACGACGCCCGGCAGGACCGCATGGGAAATGGCGTCACCCATCAGCGACCAGCCCTTGAGTATGAGCAGAGCCGAGATCAGGCCCATCGGCACGGCGACAGCCAGCGTGATGAGAAAGGCCTGTTGCATGAAGGGAAAGGCGAAGGGCAGCAGCGGATCGGACAGGAGCTCGTTCACCGGATGTCCTCCAGTACGGTGCGCGCCCTTGCCCGCGCGGCGAGCAGGCCGTGTTTCGGTGCGAACACGAAGGCGGTCAGGAAGAGGAGCGTCTGCAGCACGACAATGATGCCGCCGGTGGCGCCGTTCAGGAAGTAGCTGGCATAGGCGCCGAAGAAGGAGGAGCCGGTGCCGATGGCCACCGCGATGGCGACGAGCCGGGGAAAGCGGTCTGTCAGCAGGTAGGCCGTGGCGCCTGGGGTGACGACCATGGCGATGACGAGGAAGGCGCCGACGGTCTGCAAGGCGGCGACGGTGGATGCGGCGAGCAGGGCGAAGAACAGCACCTTCAGCCGGTCCGGATTGAGGCCGACGGAGCGGGCATGATCCTCGTCGAAGAAGACGACCATCAGATCCTTCCATTTCGCCAGCAGGATGGCCAGTGTCACGGTGCCGATGACGACGAGCTGCAGCGTGTCGGCGGGCGTGATCGCCAGGATATTGCCCATGACGATGGTCTGCACGTCGACCGATGCCGGCGAGAGCGAGACCATGAACAGGCCGAGACCGAAGAAGGAGGTGAAGATGAGGCCGATGATCGCGTCTTCCTTCAGGCGCGTGCGCCGGTTCAGGAACAGCATGGCCACGGCGGCCAGCGCGCCGGAGATGAAGGCACCCAGCGAAAAGGGCAGTCCCAGCATGTAGGCCCCGGCCACTCCGGGGACGATGGAGTGGGAGAGCGCATCGCCGATCAGCGACCAGCCCTTCAACATGAGATAGGCGGAGAGGAAGGCGCATACACCGCCGGTAAGGGCAGAAACCCACATCGCGTTGACCATGTAGCCGTAGCCGAAAGGTTCCAGAAGAAGGCTCATGGCTTGCCGCCCTGCCGCGCTTGCTCCGGCTGCCCGCCGGTCCCGGATGCGCCCCCGGTTTCGGCGCCGGTGCGGCCCTTGCCGTCGTAGAGCACGAAGGGCCGTTCGTCGTCGGTCAGGACGGTGATGCCGCGGGTGTCGTCGTCGTCATGCAGATCGGCGCCGGCCAGGGTGAAATGGCGCAGGACGCCCCCGAAGGTTTCCTGCAGGTTACGCGCCGTGAAGACCTTTTCGGTCGGGCCGGCGGCCAGCACCGTGCCGCGGACAAGCACGGCCCGGTCGCAGAATTCGGGCACCGAACCAAGGTCGTGGGTGGAGACCAGAATGACGCGGCCCTCGTCACGAAGATCGCGGAGCAGCGCGATGATCTGCTGCTCGGTGCGGACATCGACGCCGGTAAAGGGCTCGTCGAGCAGGATGACCCGTCCGTTCTGGGCCAGGGCGCGGGCAAGGAACACGCGTTTCTTCTGGCCGCCGGAGAGTTCGCCGATCTGGCGCTTGCGGTGCTGGGTCAGCGCCACGCGCTCCAGCGCGCTGTCGACGGCGGCGCGGTCGGCGGCGGCAGGTCGGCGCAGCCAGCCCATGTGGCCGTAGCGGCCCATCATCACCACGTCCTCGACGAGCACGGGAAAATTCCAGTCGACCTGTTCGGATTGCGGTACATAGGCAACCCGGTTGTCGCGCAGCGCGCGGGCGGCCGGCTGGCCCAGGATGGTGACACTTCCCCGCGCCAGCGGCACGAAGCCCATGATCGCCTTGAAAAGCGTGGACTTGCCGGCGCCATTGCCGCCGACCAGCGCCGTGATCGTTCCCGCCGGAACGGTGAATGAGGCGTCCCTCAGCGCCGTGACGCCATTGCGGTAGGTGACCGTGGCATGTTCGACGGCCAGGCCGGCATCAGCCATTTTTCAAGCCTCCGGCAATCGTCCCGATGGTGACGCGCATCATGTCGAGATAGGTGGGCACGGGGCCATCGGGTTCCGACAGGCTGTCGACATAGAGCATGCCGCCATAGGTGGCGCCGGTTTCCCGGGCCACCTGCTGGGCCGGCTTGGGCGAGACGGTGCTTTCGGAGAAGATCACCGGGATGGCATGTTCGCGCATGGCGTCTATGACGGCGCGCACCTGCTGCGGCGTTCCCTGTCCGTCGGCATTGATCGGCCAGAGATAGAGCTCGCGCAGGCCGAAGTCGCGGGCGAGATAGGAAAACGCGCCTTCCGATGTGGCAAGCCAGCGGCGTTCTTCCGCAATGCCGTCAAGGGCCTCGTGCAGGGGGGCGGCCAAGGCGGCGATCTTCGCCTTGTAGGCGGCAGCATTGTCGGCATAGGCGGCGGCATTGGCCGGATCGCGCTGCATGAGCGCATCGCGGATGTTGTCGACATAGATTTGCGCGGCGGAAATCGACATCCATGCATGCGGGTTGGGCTTGCCGTCATAGGCGTCGCCATCGATCATGATCCGGTCGATGCCCTCGGATACCGTGACTTCCGGTACACCGTGCAGATTGGTGAAGAAGCGCTCGAACCAGCGTTCGAGATTGAGCCCGTTCCACAGGATCAGGTCTGCGCCCTGCGCCTTGACCAGGTCGCGCGGCGTGGGCTTGTAATTGTGAACCTCGGCGCCGGGCCGGGTGATGGAGACGACCTCGGCATGCTCGCCGGCAACATTGGCCGCCATGTCGGCAATGACTGTGAAGGTCGTGACAATCTTCAGCTTGTCGGCTGCCTGTGCCGCCGGCGTCAATGCCAGCACCGCAACCATGCCCGCAAGAGCTAGCGCCTGACAGAAAAATCGCGTCATGTTTCCTACCTGCAAATTGTTTGCATTAAAAGACCTAGAGGGCGGCAGGCGATCCGTCAAGTCTCCTGCAAATCATTCGCAACTGGTCAATTCCATTTGCAACTGCGTCGCAACTGGCTATGGTCCGGCCATGACGGCACCGATGACGGCACCGATGACGGCACAGGAGATGGAAACGGCCTTGCGGCGGGCAGGCGTGCGGATCACGCGGCCGCGCAGGATCATTCTTGCGATCCTGGCCGGCCATGACGATCACCCCGATGCACAGGCGATCTACCGCCGCGCGGTGCGCAAGGATGCGTCCATCTCGTTGTCCACCGTGTATCGCACGATGAAACTGCTGGAGGATCATGGCGCGATCCAGCGCCACACCTTCCAGGGCGGGCCGTCGCGCTACGAGAACGCGCCGCAGGCGCATCACGACCACCTGATCGATGTCGATACGGGCGAAGTGGTCGAGTTCATTTCGGAACGCATCGAGGCGTTGCAGGAAGAGGTGGCGCGGCGTCTGGGCTACGAAATCGTCGATCACCGGCTGGAAATCTACGGGCGCAAGATCGCGCGGGACAAGCGGCGGGCGTGAACCCTTGCGGGAAGGGCTTCCCGTGAATATATCAATATTGATAAATGTATTGTCGTGACGAGGAGATCGCCATGAGCGGCCCCACACTTTTCACCTGTGCGTCCTGCGGGCGGAAGAACCGAGCGCCGGAAGGCAAGCCGCTGGAGGCAGCGCGCTGCGGGGTCTGCAAGACGCCGCTTTTCGCCGACCATCCGGCGGATGTCGATGAAGCCACGTTCAAGCGCATTGCCGGGGGCGACGACCTGCCGGTGGTGGTGGATGTCTGGGCGCCCTGGTGCGGTCCCTGCCGGACCATGGCGCCGGCATTCGCACAGGCTGCCGAGACGATGAAGGGACGCATGCGCTTCATCAAGGTCAATGCAGATACGGCGCCAGGCCTGATGCAGGCCTATGGCATCCAGGGCATTCCCACGATGCTGATGTTCAAGGGCGGTACGCTGGTCAACCGCGTGTCTGGCGCCTTGCCGGCCGGCCAGATCGTTTCCTGGGCCAGCCAGGGCGCGTGACAGCGGTCTGGCGTCGCGTTCAGGTGCCGGCCACGTCCGGGCATCCATAGAGCGACGCATTTTCGTGGGCACGGCCGGCGTGCTCGAATTCCAGCGTCGAGTGGCGCACACCGAAACGGTCGGCGAGAAGCGCCTTGATGCGGGCCTTCACCGCCTCCTGCGCCTCCCAACCGCCTGCTGTCAGCACGACATGGGCATCAAAGGAAGGCTGTTGTTCCTGCATCTGCCAGAAGTGGACATGGTGAAGGCTCGCCACGCCGTCCACTTCCCTGATCGCGGCGATGACCTTCCTGCCGTCGAGCCCGTCGGGGCTGCCCAGCATCAGGGTGCGGACCGGACCGCCGATCTCGCTGAACGCGAGCCAAAGGATATAGGCGGCGATGGCGATGGTGATGAGCGGGTCGACGATGCGCCAGTCATAGAGAAGGATCAGCGTTCCGCCGACGATCACCGCAACGGAGGCAAGCGCATCGGACAGGTTGTGCAGGAAAAGGGCGCGGATATTCACGCTTCCCTTTTGCATGGACCAGGTCAGGAACGCTGTGAGCGCATCCACCGCCAGCGCCACGCCTGCGACGATGACCACAGTCCATCCGGCGACGGCGGGTGGGTCGATCAGGCGCATGGCGCCCTCATAGACCAGGTAGAGGCCGACCAGGATGAGTGTGGTATAGTTGATCAGCGCGGCGACGATCTCGATCCGGCCATAGCCGTAGGTCATGGCTTCGTCAGGCGGACGGCGGGCGATGCGGCGCGCGGCATAGGCGATGGCAAGCGATGCCATGTCGGAGAGATTGTGCAGGGCGTCGGCGATCAGGGCGAGACTGCCCGACATGATGCCGCCCGCGATCTGGGCCAGCGTCAGCAGCCCGTTGGCCCAGATGGCGACCAGAACGCGCCGGTCGCCGCTGTCGGGGTCCATGTGGACATGGCCGGGGCCATGCGTGTGGCCGTGATAATGGTCGTGGCCCATACCAAACCTTCGCATCCGTTGCCGGCGCCGGGGATTCGCCGCCTCCTGATCACCTAACCCCTCCAGCCGCTGGAGGTTCAAGCGAAATCTGCCCGTACCTGCCGGCTGCGCCCTGAGCATTCGCGCCATACCGGCGCGAAACCGGCATCCGCTTTCGCTGGAATTGCTGATCCCCTTGCCGCAATTCCGGACGCGAAACCGGTGTCCACTTTCGCTGGAATTGCTTCAGATCCCGCCAAACCCTGCGCGGGCGGACCAGTAGTCCCAGGCGCGGGCCTGCGGCATGTCACCCATCAGCATGGCGGCGGCCTTTTCGATCTCGCCTTGCGCCAGGTATTTGGGCTGGCCGAGCGGCAGCGTCTTCAGGATCAGTTCGGCATTGTCGCGCATGTAGATGGAGACCATGCAGATGCCCTTCAGGTTCGGCGCGGCGCAGACCGCGCCATGACCGCGCAGTAGGGCCGCGGCATTGCCGCCCAGCGTGCGGGCGAGCGAGTGACCCATGTCGAGCGTGTCGACCAGCATGTTGGTGTCGCCAAATTCGGCCTGGCTGTCCCAGACCGGTATTTCGGACCCTGCCACCGATGCCATGTGAAACACCGGTTTCAACGGCACACCGGTCAGCGAGAAGGGGATGACCGCCGGGGCATGATGGTGGGACACGGCATTGATCTGCGGACGGGCGCGATAGATCGCGGCGTGGATGAACCGCTCCGCATAGGGGCGGCGCGGGTCGTCGGAAAGCAGCGTGCCGTCGAGATCGAATTCCATGATGTCGTCGCGGGTCACGATTTCCGGGCTGCGCGAGCGCGACAGGAAAAACCGCTCCGGGTTGACGGGACTGCGCACACTGACGTGACCGAAGCCATCGATGATGTTCTCGCGCGCCAGGATGCGGTTGGCGATCACGAGATCGCGGATCGCGTTTTCTGTCAGGTCCTTGTCGCTCATTTCGTCTCTCCCTCTGCTTGTCTTGTCGTTCGGTTCAGGCCGGCAGCGACATCAGGATGACGCCACCGGTGGCCAGAATGGTGGCGATGACGATGGCGCGGCCGGGCATCGGCTCGGTCTTGAAAACGGCCACCGCCAGGAAGGCGGCGATGTAGACCTCGACGGAATTGATGAAGGCGACGCGCCCGACACCGGTCAGTTTCAGCGCCGCGAACTGGGACAGTTGACCGGCGGCCATCAGCACCGCGGCAAGCAATTGCCAGGGATTGGGCGTCCTGAGCGCCCCGGCCAGGGCGATGCGGTAACGGGTGCTGAACACGGCTGCGCCGGCATAGAAGGCGATGGCCGTCAGCGAGCCGACAAAGGCGCCGAAGAAGGCATCGGGCACGGCTTCAAGCCCGAACTTGCGTGCCACGAAGCTGAGCGCGTAGAGCAGCGCGGAGGCAATGCCATAGACGAGGCCCCGGGAGATCATCGCACGGCGTGCCGGATCGTCACTGGAAATGCGGATGCGCGCGCTGTTTTCCCGGTAAAGCAGGTAGAAACTGGCGGCGATCAGTGCCATGCCGACGGCAGCGACGCCGGAAACCCGCTCGCCGAGAACCAGGCCGGCGACGATCACCGACATGAAGGGCATGAGGCGGCGGGTCGTGGATGCGCGAATGACGCCGGCCAGTTCGATGGAGCGGAACATGGTGATGCGGCCCCAGACGGTGGCCAGAAGACCGGAGGCGACAAACCAGCCGATTGCCACGCCAGCGCCATGCCAGCCATTGAGGTGGAACTGGCCGTTGCCGGTTGCCAGCCAGCCCAGCCCGGCGAACAGGCCGGTCGCCATCGCTGACAACAGGACGCCGGTCTCGCCGCTGCTGGTGCGCGCGCCCTTGGCAATGGCGACGCTGGACAGCGCAAAGGCGAAGGCCGCGGCAAGAGCCAGAAGTTCACCGGTCACGCGGGCCTGCCAGGAGTGTTGTCATCATCCGGTTCCCGAGAGGCGGGGCGGTTGTGGCATTCCTCTCCCCTTAGAAAGCTAAGGAAAAGCCCTATAGCGGGAAACGGGCACACTGTCGAGCAATACGCATGTGCATGAACGGCAATTGACAATTCCGATTCGCGCCCTTTATCCTGAAACAGTTAGCAATCTAATGATTGCCGATGTGGGAGGATATCATGAAAAAAATGCTGGCTGGCGCCCTTGCAGGTGCCGCGATCACGGTGCTTGCCATGGCTGGTGGAGCGCAAGCGCAAACCTATAACCTGACCCTTTGCGGCGCGAGCCCGGGCGGATTGTGGAGCCTGCTGGGCGCAGGCGTTGACGCTGCCGTCAAGAAGGCCTTTCCCGGCTCGACCGTGACCTATCAGACATCCGGCGGGGGGCTTGCCAATGTCGCGCTGCTCGATCAGGGCAAATGCGACCTTGCCATCATCCATGACGCCGAGGCCAAGCTTGCCATCGGCGGCAAACCGCCCTTCCAGGGGCCGATCGACAGCATGGCGACAGTGGCCCAGCTCTATACCTGGGCGCCGATGCAGGCCATCGTGAATGCCGACTACGCCAAGGAACACAATCTCGCCACGCTGGAAGACATTGCCGAACAGAAGCTGCCGATCCGCATCGCGCTCAACAAGCGCGGCAATATCGTCAGTTCGGTCGGCGAATCCATGCTCAATGCCATCGGCGCCAGCCCGGACGAGATCAAGTCATGGGGTGGCGACGTGCAGTTCGCCGCTTCCGGCGAGCAGGGCGACCTGATGCGCGACCGCCGTATCGACATGATCCTCAACTCGCTGTTCGTCAATCACAGCTCGATCCGCGAACTGGCCTCGTCCATCGACGTCAAGCTGCTGCCGGTGACCCAGGAGACGGCGGACAAGGTGATCGAGGAATGGGACATCAAGCCGTTCACGATCAAGAACGAATCCTATGACTGGACCGACAGCGACGTGCTGACCGTGACCGTCTCGGCGCAGCTCTTCGTGCGGGCCGATGCCGACGAAACCATGGTTCATGACATCACCAAGGCGCTTGTCGACAACGCGGACCAGCTCAACGGGGTTCACAAGGCGATGGCGCCGCTGGATGTGGCATTGATGGCCGGCGCCAAGACCGTGCCCTACCATCCGGCCGCCAGGAAGGTGTACGAAGACGCGGGCCACTGAGCCAGCGATCTTGACTGCCGGCGCGCTGCGGCCTGACGGACGCACGCGCCGGCGCGTTTCCTTTTTCCTGAGCCAGGGAACGGCCTGAAAGCCCATGTTCAAACTGTTCTTCGACACCGGGGCGCGGCGCTCGCCGGCCGGCCTCACCGGTCATGTAGTCAAGGCATTCGCCGCGGGAACCGCGGTGTGGACCGTCTATGCGGCGGCCTTCTCGCGCGCAGACGCGCTGTCCCTCATCATGACCTTCCTGTCGCTGATGCTGGTGCTGACCTTCGTGCTGATCGGTGCCACGGCCAATGCCGACCGCCAGCGCATTCCGCTCGCCGACTGGGCCATGGCGGCGCTCTCGGCGGCCTGCGGCATCTATTTCGTGTCGCAGGCCGACATGATCGCCCAGCGCATCACGTTGCTCGATCCGTTGTCCACCTATGATGTCACCTTCGCGTCCCTCATCCTGGTGCTCACCATCGAGGCGATGCGGCGCACGGTTGGCGTCGGGCTGACCGTGATCGTTCTGATCTTCCTGGCCTACAACCTGTTCGGCGACCGGCTCGGCGGTACGCTTGGGCATGGCGAGATCTCGTACACGCATTTTCTTGACATCATCATCTTCACCACCGACGGCCTGTTCGGGGTTCCGTTGCGGGTGGCGGCGACCTATGCCTTTCTCTTCGTGCTGTTCGGGACCACGCTTTCCTATGCCGGCGGCTCGGTCTTCTTCTACAATCTGGCCGCCTATCTCACGGGCAAGTCGCCCGGGGGTCCGGCCAAGATCGCGGTCATCTCTTCGGGCCTCTACGGCACGATTTCGGGAAGTCCGACCTCGGATGTCGTCACAACCGGCTCGATCACCATTCCGATGATGAAGAAGATGGGCTACCGTCCGACCTTCGCCGGAGCGGTGGAAGTGGCCGCCTCGACAGGCGGCAGCCTGCTGCCGCCGGTGATGGGCGCGGCCGCTTTCATCATGTCGGAATATACCGGCATCGACTATGTCGACATTGCCTTCGCGGCGCTGATCCCGGCCTTGCTCTACTATGTCCCGATCTATTTGCAGGTCCACCTCAGGGCGCGACGCAACGGGCTGGCCGGTGTCGACCGGTCCGAGATTCCGACGCTGGCCATCACCATGCGCGAAGGCGGGCTGTTCATCGTTCCGCTCGTTGTCATCACCTGGGCGCTGGTGGAGGGCTATACGCCCACCTATGCGGCGGTCTACGGCGTGACGGCCGTGCTTCTGGTTTCGCTGTTGCGGCAGAAGACGCGGCTGACGCCGAAGAAGATCTACGACATCCTGGCCGAAACGAGCCTGCGCACCGTGCCGGTGGCGGGCGCCTGCGCCGCGGCCGGACTGGTCATCGGCGGCATCACGATGACGGGGCTTGCGTCGAAATTCAGCGCGCTGGTCTTCCTGCTTTCGGGCGCCGACCTGTTTTCCTCGCTGCTGATCGCCGCCCTGCTGACGACGCTGCTCGGCATGGGCATGCCCACCCCCAGCGCCTATATCCTGGCGGCGGTGCTGATCTCGCCTGTCATGCGTTCGCTTGGCATCGAGGACCTGCAGGGCCATCTCTTCCTGCTCTATTTCGCCGTCATGTCCGCGCTTACGCCGCCGGTGGCGGTGGCTGCCTATGCCGCCAGCGCGATCGCCGACGAGAATCCGCTGAAGATTGCCGCGCAGTCGGTCAAGATCGCCATCGGCGCTTTCCTGATCCCGTTCTGCTTCGTCTACAATCCGGCGCTTCTGCTTCAGGGCAGCCCCTGGGAAATCGTCTACACGACAGTCAGTGCGATTGCCGGCCTGGTCATGGTCGCCATTGCCGTGGAGGGGTACTGGAAGCGGGCCCTGCCGGGGCTGGTGCGCCTGGCTTTCCTGGCGGCGGGCCTGCTGTTCCTGGCGGGCGGCTACCTGATGGCCGGCGTCGCACTGGCGCTGGTTGCCGGCGGGGCGGCTTTCGCCCGGGCCACGGCGCCGGCGGTCGCTGCCGCGCCGAAGCCGAAGGCCGGCGAATGAGGGGCGGGATTGCAGACTCGCCCCGAGCCGGTTAAGGGCCGGCGGAGAAGGGGTTTCACGCCATGGACGATTCGCACGGCGGACAGCAGCCGCCGCCAGCCGGTGATGCAGAGCTGACGTTCGAGGAGAGCGTCGGCTACCAGATCCGCCAGACACAGCGACTCGTCCAGAAATATCTGCAACTGAAGATCGAGCCCTATGGCGTGACGCCGGGCATGTGGTATTTCCTGCGTGCCCTCTGGCACCGCGACGGCATGACCCAGCGCGAACTGTCACTCGTCGTCGGCACGATGGAGCCGACCACGCTGACCGCCATCAAGTCGATGGAGCGGCGCGGGCTTGTGCGCAGGGTCAAGAACGCCGATGACCGGCGCAAGATCAACATCTATCTGACCCGGCGCGGGCACGCGCTGCGGCGCGAATTGATGCCGCTGGCGCGCGAGGTGGTGGACCATTCCGTCGAAGGGTTTTCGGAAGCCGACAGGGCTGCCTTCCTGACCTATCTGAAGGCGGTGCAGGACAATCTGCTTACCCGCATGGACAGCGAGACCGGCCCGCAGGACGACTGACGGGCGTCAGCCGTTTGCCATGGTTCCGGCCAGGTTCGCCAGAAAGGCCTGCACGGTCATCACTTCGCGCAGCGGCAATGCCGCCTGCCGGTCGTCGAGGCTGGAGACATGGCTCAGGCCTTCGCCGTCCCACAGCCACCAATAGGCGACATTGCCCTGGCGGTCGCGCACCGGCATGCGGAATGTGGGAAACGCGCGGCATGATGGTGGAACGGCGGCCGTGGCGACACGCCTTCCGGCGATGCGGCCCTGTTCCAGCGCCGCACCCAGTGGCAGCATGGCGGTGAATGCGCCCTCCATTCCGGCCAGCCGCGCGACATTGTCCGGCCGTGCGGCATGAAGACCGGGCAAGGCACGCACGACTTCCGGATAGGAGGCGTGATTGTGCGTGACCTGGACATAGGCCAGCCCGGCACCGGATTCGATTTCGACGATGTCGCCCGGTTGCAGTTTCATGGCGGATTCCCTGTCTTCAGTGTGCTCAAAGGCTGTAGGATTCCAGCGTGGCGGGATGGAAGAGTTCCTCCACAGCCACCTTGCGCGGCGACAGGCCCTGGGCATGATGATAGGCGAGGAAGGTTTCCAGCACGTGGCGGTTTCCGTCCAGCCCGTAGGTCCAGATGTCCGGTCCCATCAGGGCGCGGGCGCGGGCGAGATTGTCCTCAACGAACGGCATGGTCACCTTGGTGGCAGACGTGTCGGCGAGGGCTTCCTGGGCCAGCCGCCTGGCCTGGGTGAAGGCCTTCAGCAATGCGCCCGGCAGCCAGGGGTGGGCGTCGGCCAGCGTGCGGCGCAGGCCCAGCACATGCATGATGGGGAAGATGTGCGTCTTGCGGAAATAGGTCTCGGCCTCTGCGACCGTGTCGGTGAAAAGCCGGCCGATCGCCGGATGGCCCTCATCGAAGCAGCGCGGGGCGCGTGGGCCGACGAAGCCGTCGATCTCGCCGTCGACGAGCATCGCGTTCAACGTCGCGCCGTCCGGCGCCTCGGTCATGGTGATGCCGTCGGGGATGGTGACCTTGATCTTTTCGGGCCGGCCCGGCGTGTTCATGCCGCCGCGCACCCAATGGATGTCCGAAGGGCTGACGCCGTATTCGTCCTCAAGGATGCCGCGGAACCAGACATTGGCCGACAACTGGTATTCGGCGATGCCGATGCGCCGGCCGCGCAGATCCGCCGGCGTCTCGATGCCGCGGTCCTTGCGCACGTAAATGGAGGTGTGGCGGAACGCACGCGACAGGAAGACCGGGATTGCCACGTAATGCGGTTCGCCGCGCGCCACCGAGATGGAGTAGGACGAGATCGACAGTTCCGAGACGTCGAAAGCATGATGGCGGAAGGCGCGGAAGAACATTTCCTCCGGCGACAGCGCCATGCATACGGGGTCGACGCCATCGATCTTCACCCGGCCATCGAAAATGGCCCGCGTGCGGTCATAGTCGCCCATGGCGATGGACAGTTTCAGGTCGCTCATCTCGCTGACGTCTCCGCTTCGATCTGATGTTGCAGGCGCACCGGCTGGCCCGATCGCGCCGAGGCCAGAATGGCATGGCAGACCTCAAGGCTTGCCAGTCCCCATGCGCCGGTTTGTGCTGGCAGGGCATTGCCGCGCACGGCGTCCACCATGGCATCCACGACCTCGCGGCGGGGATGGGTGAGCGGCGGCGCGGCCACGAATTCGCGCTGCATGTCGCCGTTCACTTCAATGCCATCAGGCGTCAGGCGCAGGTCGGCGCGGTCGCAGGAGACGATGACGGGGCCGAAATGCTCGTGGTGCGCGGCCTGTGCCGGCATGTCGCCCGAGCCATAGGTGCGGGTGGATTTCAGCCGGGCTTCCTCGTCCGGGGACGTGATGCCGGCCAGTTTCCGCCGCGCTGCGCCATAGGTGGCCGGATCCTTTGCGTTGCCGAGTTCGCCGGTCCAGCCCATCCATTCATCGCTGTCGAAATGGGCATAGCCCGAATAGGTCAGCGATGCGAACGCGCCACCCGCAAAGCTGAGCAGCGCGCTGTAGGCGCCTTCCGTGGGGCGTTGCGCGTCCCACTTGCCGGTATGGGCATACACGGTCTCGCCGCGGCCGCCGGCCAGAAGACGGACGATGTCGATCTGGTGAATGGCCTGGGAGAACAGAACGCCGCCGCCCCTGGCGGTATCCAGTTCCTCCGGGCGGCGCGGGCGGTAAAGAAAATCGGTGTAGTTCAGAGCATGGATCATGCGGACGTCCCCGAATTCGCCGCTTTCGATCAGCCGCCGGGCCGTTACGACCGGCGCATCGAAACTGTGACTCGGACCGACGATCAGGTGCACGCCGGCATCCCGGCAGGCCTTCACCATGGCGTGGGCATCGTCCATCGCGATTGCCATGGGCTTGTCGACAATGACATGCTTGCCGGCGCGTGCGGCCGCGACCACATGGGCACAATGCATCTCATGGGGGGTGGCGACATAGACGATTTCGACCGACGGATCGGCACAGAGCGCGTCGACATCCACATAGGTCCGGCCGCCGAATTCGGCCTCGAAGGCGGCGCGGGATTCAGCGCGCGGCGCGCAGGCGGCCGCAAGACGCACGCGCGGATCGTTGCGGAATGCGGGCAGCATCAGGACGAAGCCACGCCCCAGCCCGATGACGCCGACGCCGACGGATCGTGCTTCAGAGGTCGAGGACAAGCTTTCCGCCCTTCGAGCGCGAGACGCAGATCATGATCGTGTCGTCCTTCTCTTCCTCCATAAGCACCATGTCGCGGTGATCGGCGTCGCCGGCAATCATCCGCGTCTTGCAGGTGCCGCAGGTGCCGCTTTCGCAGGAACTGACGGTGGGAAAACCCGCATCGCGCAGGGCTTCGAGGATCGAGCGGTCGGCAGGCACGGTGATCGTTTGTCCGGTTTTTGCCAGTTCCACCTCGAAGGCCGTATCATCGGCGCGCACCACCTCGACAGGCTTGAAATCCTCGAAATTGACCCGGCCTTCCGGCCAATGGCCGGAGACCGCCTTGATCTCCTCCATCAACGGTTTCGGTCCGCAGCAATAGACATGCATGGCCTGGGGTTCGGCGAAATGATCCCAGAAATCATAGAGCCGGGCCGGGTCGCCATCATCGTGATGGACAAGCAGCCTGCTGCCGAAAGCATCCCGCATCTCGTCGAGATAGGCCGTCTCTCCAGCCGAACGCGTGCAATAGATGATGTTGAAAGGCTTGCCGTTTTCGGAAAGCCTGCGTGCCATGGCATAGATCGGCGTCACGCCGATACCGCCAGCGATCAGCAGGTATTTCGGGGCATCCTTGAGCGCGAATTCGTTCTCCGGCGGCTCAACGGCGAGGACCGTGCCTTCGACGGCCTCATCGTGCATGGATTGCGATCCGCCACGCGATTCCGGCTCGCGCTTGACCGCGATGACATAGGAGTGCGGCTCGTCATCCGGGTGGACCAGCGAATAGCGGCGCATGGCGCCAGAAGGCGTTTCCACCGTCACATGGGCACCGGGCTCACAGGCGGGCAACGCGCCGCCATCGACCGGAACAAGGGTGAATTCCATGATGGAGGGGGTGAGCATGCGGCGGCTTTCCACCGTCATGCGGATGGCTTGGGCATTTTCGCTCATTGGTCTTTCAAGTCCTCCCACGAGCTACTTAGAAAGCTAACTATTGGCTGTCAATGGCTGGACGGAGCGGGGTTGGCGTTGTAAATTCCTTAGAAAGCTAACCACAATGCATGCAGGGAGGAACCATGCTGACGCCGGAAGAAAACGACATCCTGACACGCACCGGCCCGGCGACGCCGATGGGCAAGCTGATGCGCCAGCACTGGACGCCGGTCTGCCTCATCGAGGAGGTGGCGGAGCGCGACGGAACGCCGTTGCTCGTCGAGGTGCTGGGCGAACGTTATGTGGCGTTTCGCGACAGCAATGGCGAGCTTGGCCTGCTGGATGAATTGTGCCCGCACCGCCGTGCCTCGCTGGTTCTGGGCCGCAACGAGGAATGCGGATTGCGCTGCCTCTACCACGGCTGGAAGTTCGATGTGAAAGGCAATGTCCTGGCCATGTCGTCCGAGCCGGAAGGCAGCCCGCTGATGGACAAGGTCAAGCACCGCGCCTATCCGGTGAAGGAATGGGGCGGGTTCGTCTGGGCGTGGCTGGGCAATCCGGAGGCCGTGCCGGAATTCGATCCGCCGGCCTTCGCGCCAACGGAAGACACGCCGGTCTCGATCCTCAAGATCCGCATCCCCTGCAACTGGGCGCAGATCCACGAGGGCCAGATCGATAGCGCGCATTCCTCCAGCCTTCACTCCTCCGACATGGTCCCGGCACGGGTGGAGCGGGCGTCGGCGGATGACAAGTCATGGTACCGCCCGTCGACCGACAAGTCGCCGCGCATGCAGACGCAGACGACAAGCTACGGCTTTCACTACGCCGCCATCCGCAAGCCGATCAAGAACGCTGCCACGCACAATTATCTGCGGATCACCGAGTTCGTCGCGCCCTATTATTCGCTGATCCCGCCGAACAACATGTACAACGTGGCCTCGGTGATCGTGCCCATCGACGACGTGACGACCGCCTTCCACTTCATCGCCTGGGGAACGGACGAGGTGCCCTCGACGGAGGAGTGGCGCAAGTTCGCCCATGCGCGCAAGGGCATCGACCTGAACGATCGCTGGGAGCCGGTTCGCACGAAGGAAAACAATTTCCTGCAGGACCGGCAGGCCATGAAGCTGGGCAATTTCACCGGTATCAAGGGCATTCCCAACCAGGATATCGCCATGTGGGTGACGCAGGGGCCGATCGCCGACAGGTCTGTCGACATTCTCGGCGCGTCCGACCTTGCCATTGTCGAGTTCCGCCGCCTGATGGTGGATGCGGCCCGCAAGGTGGCCGAGGGGGGAACCGCCATCGGCACGGAGGAGCCGCGCGTGCGCCAGGCCACCATCGCCTCACGCGAAGGCGTCTATCCCAAGGAGGTCGACTGGCGGACACTGGGAGAGGCCGGGGACACGCTGGCCGCCGAGTAGACAGAACCGTTCGCCGGTCCTGCCGGGGCAAACGGGACAGGCAGGGCAGACCGGGTCCGCCGGGCGGGCCCGGTCGTTTTCCACGGGTCAGTCCGCGAGCGGGTTGAGGGCCGGAACCGCTCCGTAGCCGCGCTCCTCTCCGGCAAAGGAAGCGCCGGGCGCCGGGAAGCTGACAGGGCCGTTGGGGCTGTCCACCGTGATCCGGCGCAGATGGGGGTGGGCCGACAGGCCACCCATGTCATTGACCGAAGCGAGGGCGATATTCGCCTTCGTCAGCCGGTCGATGGCGTCGGCGGCATCGTAGCGGGCAAAGGCCGCGGCCACGATGCCATCGGTCTGCGGCCGGTTGTTCACGCGGGCGACATTGGTGGCGAAACGCGGGTCCGTGACCAGGCTTTCGTCGCCGATAAAATCGCGGCACAGCACCACCCATTCGCGGTCGCTCTGGATGGAGATGAGGATCGGTGCGCCGGATTTCGGCTGGAAGACGCCATAGGGCGAGATGGAGGGATGGGCGAGACCGATGCGCTGCGGCGGCTTGCCGCCCTCATGGTTGAGCAGGGGCACGGTCAGCCAATCGGCCATGACGTCGAACATGGAAACATTGATCTCGGAACCTTCGCCGGTGATGGAGCGGCGGATCAACGCTTCGAGAATGGCCGCATGGGCGGTGGCGCCGGTGGCGATATCGACGACGGAAACGCCGACGCGGGCGGGTTCGGAGGGGCCGCCGGTAATCGAGCAAAGCCCCGATTCGGCCTGAATGAGCAGGTCATAGGCCTTGCGGTTGGCCATCGGACCGTCCTCGCCATAGCCGCTGATGGAGCAGGTGACGAGGCGCGGATAGTCCTTGCGCAGGCGTGCCAGGTCAAAACCCAGCTTTGCCAGTGCGCCGGGCTTGAGGTTCTGGATCAGCACATCGGCCCTGGCGATGAGCGCTTCGAGATCACGCTTGCCCTTTTCCGCCGTCAGGTCCAGCGTCACGCTTTCCTTGCCCCGGTTGAGCCAGACGAAATAGCTCGACTGGCCCTTCGCCACGTCATCGTAACCGCGGGCGAAATCGCCTTCCGGCCGCTCGATCTTGATCACATGGGCGCCGGCATCCGCCAGCCGGGATGAGGCGAAGGGGGCCGCCACCGCCTGTTCGATGGCGAGAACTTCCAGGCCTTCCAGCGGCAGCATCAGAACGACCTCGGCATTCCGAGAACGTGCTCGGCGACGTAGGACAGGATCAGGTTGGTGGAGATGGGCGCCACCTGGTAGAGCCGGGTTTCGCGGAACTTGCGCTCGACATCGTATTCGGTGGCGAAGCCGAAGCCGCCGTGGAACTGGAGACAGGCATTGGCCGCCTCCCAGCTTGCCTTGGCAGCCAGGTATTTTGCCATGTTGGCCTCCGCGCCACAGGGTTTGCCGGCATCGTAGAGCGCACAGGCCTTCCAGCGCATCAGGTTGGCCGCCTCGACCTCGATGAAGGCCTCGGCGATGGGAAACTGGACGCCCTGGTTGCGGCCGATGGGACGCCCGAAAACCTCGCGCTCGCAGACATAGGCCGTCACCTTGTCGGTGAACCAGTAGCCGTCGCCGATGCATTCGGCGGCGATCAGCACGCGCTCGGCATTCAGCCCGGTCAGGATGTACCTGAAGCCCCTGCCTTCCTCGCCGATCAGGTTCTCTTCCGGGATTTCCAGATTGTCGAAGAAAAGCTCGTTGGTCTCGTGGTTGACCATGTTGGCGATGGGCTTGACCTCCATGCCGTTCTTCATGGCTTCCTTGATGTCGACCAGGAAAATGGACAGGCCATCGGATTTCTTTGCCACCTCGGAAAGCGGCGTCGTGCGGGCCAGAAGGATCATGTAGTCGGAATGCTGCACCCGGCTGATCCAGACCTTCTGGCCGTTGACGACATAGCGGTCGCCCTTCTTCACGGCGGTGGTCTTGAGCCGGGTCGTGTCGGTGCCGGTCGTCGGCTCGGTGACGCCCATCGATTGCAGGCGCAGTTCACCGGTGGCCAGCTTCGGCAGGATGCGGCTTCGCTGTTCCTCCGAGCCGTGACGCACCAGCGTGTTCATGTTGTACATCTGGCCATGGCAGGCGCCGGAATTGCCGCCGGCGCGGTTGATTTCCTCCATGATGACGGACGCTTCCGCCAGGCCGAGGCCGGAGCCGCCATAGGCTTCCGGGATCAGCGCCGCCATCCAGCCTTCGCGGGTAAGGGCATCGACAAAGGCCTCCGGATAGCCACGTTCCTCGTCGACCTTGCGGTGGTATTCCGGCGGAAAATGCGCGCAGACCGCGCGCACGCCTTCGCGGATGTCACTGTAGTCGTCGTCAAGAAAGTTCATGGTCTGGCACTCCGGATTTTCCTCCGGCCTGCCTAGCGCGATCGCCATGGATCTTGCAATCGCATGTTCTGCCTGTCCGCCGTGCCGGCGCCGGTTGACGGCGGCTGGCGGCGGATCACTTCGCCGCCACCTCCTGCACGGGGGACGGTCCGGCGAGATAATCGCGCAGCGCGGCTTCCTCGTCAGATCCCGGCTTGAGGCCAGGCAGCCTGTCGCCCTGAAGCGGGTCGGGCGCGATCCAGCCGGGCTCGACGCCGGTCATGTCCGGCAATTCGTGAGCGATGCCCTTGTGGCAGTCGATGCAGGTGGCCTGGCCCGACAGGAGATAGTCGGTGTGGATTTCGGCTGCGCGCGGTGCCTGGCGGGACAGGTCCATGGCGGCTTCCGAATGGCAGTTGCGGCATTCCAGGCTGTCATTGGCCTTCAGTCGCGCCCATTCGTGCTTGGCCAGTTCCAGCCGCTTGTCGAGAAATTTCTGCCGTGTGCTGATAGTGCCGAAAATCTTGCCCCAGACCTCCTTGGAGGCCTGCATCTTGCGTGCGATCTTGTCGGTCCATTCATGCGGCACATGGCAATCCGGGCAGGAGGCCCGCACCCCGGACCTGTTGGAGAAATGCACCGTGCGCGTCATTTCCTGGAAGACATTGTTTTCCATCTCGTGGCAGGAAATGCAGAAGGCTTCCGTATTGGTCACTTCCAGCGCGGTGTTGAACGCGCCCCAGAAGATGACGCCGCCCAGAAAACCGCCCAATGTCAGGAAGCCGATGCCAAGCGTTCCGGCCGGCGTGGCGAGAATGGTCCAGATGCGTCGGAAAAAGCGGCGGAGCCAGGCCATCTATTCGCTCCCTCCAGCCATGCCCGTGCCGAGCTCGCTCATGTCGGTGAAGGTGTTCTCGACCAGCGGCGCCGTATCCGCCTGGGACACATGGCAGGCAGTGCAGAAATAGCGCCGTGGCGAGACATCCGCCAGCATCTGGCCTTCACGCGTCATGTAATGGGTGATCGAGATCATCGGTGCGCCCGAGCCTTCCGTTGCCTCACGGCGGTGGCAGGACAGGCAGCGGTTGGCATTGACGCTGAGCTGGTAGCCCTCGATCGAATGGGGAATGACCGGCGGCTGTTCCGGATATTGACGCATCATCCGCACATCGTCGGTGATGCGCCGCGGTATCGGTTCGGCCTCGACGGGCTCCATGGGCTGCGGCGGACCGGTCAGTTCCGGAGCCGCTCTCTGCACGGCTTCCCGGGCGACGACGCCACCGGCCGCGACCGTCGCGGCCAGCGCGGCGGCGAT
>JACKJV010000012.1 GCA_020637775.1 Brucellaceae bacterium
CATTTGGACAGATGACGATAGGCGGGCGCCAGCTGAAGGAAATGGATGTCCAGCTCCTGCGGGTCCGCCCGGTCCGTTCTCCAGACCATGGAACCGTCCGCCTGCTCCTCGAACGCCCCACCGCAGATCGAGACGATGTCACCCGGTTCACCGGGGGCCACCACGAAGTCCATTCCATAGATGCCGGTAAAACCGGCTGCGGGCGGACCGAGCGTCACCGAGAAGTCCCGGATCGTGTAGGGCCAGACAGGCCTCTCGCCGCCAATCGCCCTGAAAAGCGCAAGGATCCGGCGCTCCTGCGCCTCGCTCAGGCACAGAGTCGACACTGGCGGCCCGTCGAGTCCCAGTTGCAGCGTGTCCGGGTCAAACGGAAAAACGGTCAATCCCTCGACGAATTCGCCGAGAACAGGGACAAAGGACGTGGTTACGGTCATTGTCCGGCCCGCATCAAATGAAACAGGCCATGACCGGGTGACGTCCAGCTGCCATTGCGGCCCGAACCGCGAAACGATGCCGCGTTCGAACATCGTGCGCAGTTGATCACCGTCCACACCGGAAAAATCCGACTTGAATGGCAACAGGGGGAAGCCCGCCGCGACCAGCGCCCGGCTTATATCGATCCCGCGATACCGCGCGGCTTGATCGGTCTGGCCCGAAAGCGCCAGCCCTTCGGCAGACGCCTCGGATTGCAGAAAGGGACCATCCTCGGGAACCTCGAATGCGGGCGCATTGTCGGTATGGCCGACGGTGACGGGACGGAACTGCAAGTAGACATGGCTGGTGACAGGCTGCTTGCCATGGTTCTCGACGACAAGGCTGGCCGTCATGCGTCCCGGCGTCAGCAGATACCGGCTCGATCGCACCGCAAGGTCGTGGTCACTGCCAAGCGCCGGTCCATGGACGCCAAGATGCCGGAAGACCGGACCGTCATAGGCACTTGCGGGCAAGGCTGTAAAGGCAAGCGTTCCCGCAAATGCCAGCTTCAGGAATGTTTTCGTCATCACACGCCTCCGGCATCGGATATGCCGGAGAGCAAAGACCGGAAGCAAAGGGGAGGGCAATGACTTCTGTCAATATGCAGAAGCGGACCCCTCGCCTGCCTTCCTCGTCAGGCGTCCTCGCCGGCCAACCCGTTCATGCCGGCAATGAAATCGGCCAGCATCGGCACGAAACGTGCCCCCTCCCCTGCGGCTTCCATGGCCGCGAAACTGTTTCGCACCGCCGACTGGACCGGATTCACCGAACCGGTCGCCGTCGCCAGGTTGGAAAGATAGCGCATGTCCTTGTGTGCATTGGTGATGGTGAAGAGATGCGCCTTCTCGTCCCGGTCCAGCGTCCACTTCATGAATGTCTCATAGAAACCATTGGCCATGCGGCCTGGCCGGATGACCGAATCGACCTGCTGCGGCGTCAGGCCAGCCTTGCGCGCAAGCGCCAGCGCCTCGGCATAGAGTGCGGCATAGCCCATGGCGATGAAATTGTTGATCAGCTTCATCTTGTGCCCGGAGCCGACCGGCCCGAGGTGCACGATCACCCCTGCCCAGCAGTCGAGAACCGGGCGAATCCGTTCGAAGGTCGCATCGTCGGCGCCAACCATGGTGTCCAGCGTTCCCGCTTCCGCTTCCTTCGGCGTGCGGCTGAGCGGCGCATCGCAGAAAGAAACGCCGGCAGCCGCGCACTCCTGCGCCAGGACAAGCGTGCTGACCGGGTCGGAGGTCGAACAATCGATCACGGTCAGGCCGTCGCGGGCGCCTGCAACTATCCCGTCCTCGCCGCGAATAACGCTTTCCACCTGCGGACTACCTGAAACGCAGATGTGAATGATGTCGCAGCGGCCGGCGAGTTCCCTGGCGGTTTTCGCCTCTTCGGCGCCGCGCGCAATCAGATCCTCGACCGGCGCGCGGTTGCGATGCCCCATGACGACGAGCGGATATCCCTTCTCGATGATGTTCTTGGCCATGCCGTGACCCATGAGGCCGACGCCGATGAATCCGATGACGGGCTTTGTCATGTCTCAAACTCCTCCTCAACACGCGCGCGGGACAATGGCGGGTGGCGCGGAAGGTGTAAAGCATCGAATTCGGGGGGCGCCTAAACAACAAAACCCGGCACGAGGCCGGGTTTGTCGAAGTGATGGTGCGGTCGAGAAGACTCGAACTTCCACGGGTTGCCCCACAGCGACCTCAACGCTGCGCGTCTACCAATTCCGCCACGACCGCTCGTCACGAAAGGGCCGGCATAACCGGCAGGCGGCGATGTAGCAAATAGCCCCTGCCCTTACAAGAGCGAAAGCGCGTTTTTATCGGGTCATCATGCGCCTTGCCGCGACCTTGTTCCGCAAGCGGCGAAAAGCGATATAAACAGGGTCGGAAACAGGAACCGTGCCATGAATGAACGCGCCGCCATCGACACCGGCTTTCACCCGGCCCCAGGCACACCGCCGGTGGAATGGCGCGTCGAACCCGGATTGACCGGCTATGAGTCCGCGCTTGCCTTCATGGAAGCGCGCGCCGGGGCGATTCGCGACGGTACGGCAGGCGAAATGGTCTGGCTGGTAGAACACCCGCCGCTTTATACCGCAGGCACCTCCGCCCGCCCTGGCGATCTGCTCGCGCCCGACCGGTTCCCCGTCCATCCGGCCGGGCGGGG
Source organism: Brucellaceae bacterium (assembly GCA_020637775.1). GTDB lineage: Bacteria > Pseudomonadota > Alphaproteobacteria > Rhizobiales > Rhizobiaceae > Zhengella. The sequence continues at coordinate 2,650 of JACKJV010000012.1, forward strand.
CGGCGAATACACCTATCACGGTCCCGGGCAGCGTGTGGCCTATGTCATGCTGGACCTGAAACGCCGGCGCGAGGATGTGCGTGCTTTTGTTGCCGCGCTGGAAGACTGGATCATCGCAACGCTGAACCGCTTCAACATCCGCGGAGAACGGCGCGAAGACCGCGTTGGCGTTTGGGTCGTGCGATCGGAGAAACCTGCCTTGCCGGATGGCCGGCCTGCGGAGGACAAGATCGCGGCCATCGGCATCCGCCTGCGAAAGTGGGTCAGCTTCCACGGCATCGCGATCAACGTGGAGCCGGAACTCGAACACTTCACCGGCATCGTGCCCTGCGGAATCACCGGCCATGGCGTGACAAGCCTTGTCGATCTGGGACTTCCCGTTACCATGGACGATCTCGACATCGCGCTGAAAGCCGCGTTCGAGGAGATATTCGGACCCGCCTCCGCCAGATGAACGCGCATATGCTCGTTCCGGCGGGCCACAGGGAGGAAACGTGCATGGCAAGGACAAATCCGGCTGTATGGCTGGGCCTGCTGGCTGGCTTCCTCATCGCGCCTGCTGCTTTTGCCCAGCAGGCAGCAGACGCCGTTCAACCCGAATCCGCCACTGCACCGGTGCTGGCACAGCCCGCCGATCCGGTGCGCGGACACGGACCCATGGTCGTTGCCGCCAATCCGCTGGCTGCGCGCGCCGGCATGGATGCGCTCCTGGCGGGTGGTTCGGCCGTGGATGCCATGATCGCGGTTCAAACGGTTCTGGGCCTCGTCGAACCGCAATCGTCGGGAATTGGCGGTGGCGCCTTCCTGGTGCACTTCGATTCGCAAACCGGAAGCCTGACCACCATCGACGGGCGTGAGACGGCGCCTTCTGCGGCCAATGCGGATCTCTTCCGGATGCCCGATGGCAAACCGATGAATTTCTTCGATGCAGTGGTGGGCGGCCGCTCGGTCGGGGTTCCGGGCGTCGTGCGCCTGATGGAAATGGCCCACGGGAGATATGGCAAACGGCCCTGGGCGGAGAATTTCACCGCCGCCATCGAATTGGCCGAAGAAGGCTTCGCCGTCTCGCCACGCCTCTCGGATCTGATCGCCGCGGACCGGCTGCGCCTGTTGGGTCAACCCTCCACGCGCGCCTATTTTTTCGATGCGCAGGGCGAACCGCTGCAAGCCGGCCAGATACTGCGCAATCGGGACTATGCCGACAGCCTGAGGGCCATTGCCCAGGCCGGCGCCCGCGCCTTCTATGAAGAAGCAATCGCCGACAGGATTGTCGATGCCGTTCGCCTGCACCCCGGCAATCCGGGTCTGCTGACGATCGATGACATGAAGGCCTATCGCGCGATCGAACGCCCCGCGGTCTGCGCGCCCTATCGCGGCCACGATGTCTGCGGCATGGGGCCGCCCTCCTCCGGCGCCATGACTGTCGGTCAAATCCTCGCCCTGCTGGAACCGTTCGATCTCGCCACACTGGGACCCGACGATCCGCAAGGCTGGCGGCTGATCGGCGATGCCACGCGCCTCGCCTTTGCCGACCGGGGCCGCTACATGGCCGACAGCGACTTTGTGTCGATGCCGAAAGGCCTGCTGAACGCGGAATACCTGCGGATGCGTTCCACTTTGCTTCGCCGCGACACGGCGCTGCCGAAAGAAGCGGTCAAGCCCGGCGAGCCACCATGGGACAAGGCGGAGCGGCGCGAGGACGGCATCGACATCTCCCTGCCCTCCACCAGCCATTTCGTCATCGTGGATACCGAAGGCAATATCGTCTCCATGACGTCCTCCATCGAAAATGCCTTCGGCGCCCGGCTGATGGCCGGCGGATTCCTGCTCAACAACCAGTTGACCGACTTCTCGTTCCTGCCGCAGACAGCTTCCGGAGAAACGGTTGCCAATCGGGTGGAGCCGGGCAAACGGCCGCGCTCTTCCATGGCGCCGACCGTCATCCTGAAAGACGGCAAGCCTGTTTTCGCTATCGGATCTCCCGGCGGCAGCCGCATCATTCCCTATGTCGCCAAGACCGTCATTGCGCTGCTCGACTGGCAAATGAACATCCAGCAGGCCGTTTCCCTGCCGCATCTGACCAACCGCTTCGGCACTTTCGACATTGAGGCCGGAACGGCTGCCGAAGCCTTGGCTGCCGATCTGGAAGCGCTGGGCTTCGAAGTCTCGGTCCGCGACCTGAATTCGGGCCTTCATGGTGTGGCAATCACGCCCGATGGCCTGGAAGGCGGGGCGGATCCCCGGCGGGAAGGCGTGGCACTGACTCCGTGACGGGCCTTGCGGAAGATCGCCTTAGAAGAACGACTGTATTGCCCAGACCATGCCGGTCCCGTGGACGCAGATGGCCGCTGCCAGTCCGGCAGAGATCAGCGCCCGCTCCCCGGGTTTGATCGGTTTCATGGCCATGCGTGGCTTTACCCCGCTGTTGACGGTGATCACGCTCAGCAGCGTCATCACCGCACAGCCGGTCAGCAAGGCTGGCGGCTGCATGCCCGCCAGCCAGCCGAAGCCGGCCACGCTGAGGAGAACGGCCATGGAAGCGGCGAACCGGGCAACGCTGCGGTCCGGGGTGATCTGGCGGAGCACCTGGCCGCCGTCGAACTTCCAGACCGGCACCAGATTGGCAAGGTTGAAGAAGGCGGCGCAGGCGGCGACCGCACCGAGAAATGAGGCCAGCGCCCGGTTTCCCGCCGCAAAAGCCATGTCATGCCCGGCAATGGCGGCTGGCAGCAGAAGCGCGGAAAAACCCGCGCCCATCAGCGCGACAAAGGCAATCTCGTAGCGGGAGTCGTAGGGCCGGCCGCCGATGGCCACGCCTCCCAGGACGGGAATGAAGATCATGCGGGCCGACCTGTGACCCATGATCCGGAACGCCGCCATGTGCCCCAGCTCATGCAGGCCGATGACGAGGGTCAGGGCGAGCGCAAGCGTGAATCCGCCGGCGTCCAGGCCAAAGACGGGCCAGAGCACAAGCGCTGAAAGGCCCGCCATCGCGATCTGCGTCACGGGGTGCTCGAACAATCCGCCGGGCTTGTACCGGCCCGTTTCCGCCCATGTCTTCAGCTTGACGAGTTCCCGCCGTGCCGCAAACCAGCGAAAGACCAGGAACGCCGCGCCTCGATAGCGGTCGCCGCGCGTGATGGTAACCTTGACCTTGCCATCCGGCTGCTCCTCCAGTTGCACAAGGCTTTCCCAGTTTGCCCAGAAGGCCGCATCGAGCGAACTGTCATCGATCACCCTTTCCGCGAAGGCTGATCCGGGCGAAATCTCATCGATCGCGATCCGCCGGCGGATCGGAAGGTTGTCCCGCCCGATCCAGGACAGGGTGATGGTGCCGCCACGCCCGTCAGGGTCCGGCTCCGCCGCCAGGATCTGGCCGGACCAGCCGGCATCCGCACCAAAGGGATGCAGGGCCGACCACAAGGTCTCACGCGGCGCGTCAATGGTCCGCGACAGCGAGAAGCGGCGGTTGCCAAGCGGCACCGCGATGGCGAGAAAGATGATCGCCAGGTTGACGGCTGCAAAGAAGACAAGCGTCACACTCACGTCCGACGGTTCCCCCTGATGGTACTGAGCCCAGTCTGGAGCCATTGTCCTTAGGGAACCATGAACATGCCGGTCCGGTGGGCCGGACAGTGAACCTCGCGTTAACGCGCGAAGCCAGGGTCAGAAATGCTCGCCCGACTTGAACGGCCCGACCCGCATGCCTGCGGCCACCAGATAGGCTGTCGACCATCCGATCAGCAGGAACCCGTTGACCCCTTCCAGCGCGGTGAAAAGCCGCCATTCGGGATGCGGCAGCACATCGCCATAACCCAGCGTGGAAAACGTGACCGTGGAAAAATAGAGGGCAGTGGCGAAATCGTCGAAACTGCCGGTCAGGACATAGGCGACCGCCCAGACCCAGACTTCCACGGTCATGATGGCAAATAGGCCGAAAACGACGGTGATCATCGCCAGCACCCGCGACCGCCGTCCGTGCATGCGAAACCGCCCTGTCATCCACGCCATTGTGCGGGTGACCACGATCAGTCCGAATGTGTGGATCACCACCGTGATCGCGATCACGACCGTACCGGCCACCAGGTTTTCCAGCATTGCCTCGCCTTTCCGTTCGAGTCGCCGGCACTATAAACCGCCGCGCTCGTTCCCGGCAGGGCGCAGGACGGGTTCGCCACGAATATCCTCTCTTTGCATATCCATGGTTGAAAGCGCTCCGGTTTCCTGAAAATGTGCCGACGACATTTTCAGGAAACCCCGGAGGACAGTTCGATATGAAAACCCGTGCCGCCGTAGCCGTCGCCGCTGGCAAGCCACTCGAAGTCATGGAGGTCGATCTCGAAGGTCCGCGCGCCGGCGAGGTTCTGATCGAGGTCAAGGCCACGGGCATATGCCACACCGACGAGTTCACCCTGTCGGGCGCCGATCCGGAAGGCATTTTCCCGGCAATTCTCGGCCATGAGGGCGCGGGCGTGGTGGTCGATGTCGGCCCCGGCGTCACCAGCCTGAAAAAGGGCGATCACGTCATCCCGCTATACACGCCGGAATGCCGTTCCTGCCCCTCCTGCCTGTCGCAGAAGACGAACCTGTGCACGGCAATCCGCTCGACTCAGGGCCAGGGCCTGATGCCCGACGGCACATCGCGTTTCTCCGTCGGCGGCGAGAAGCTCTTTCACTACATGGGCTGCTCGACCTTCTCCAATTTCACCGTCCTGCCCGAAATCGCGGTGGCGAAGGTCCATCCCGACGCACCATTCGACAAGATCTGCTATATCGGCTGCGGCGTGACCACGGGCATCGGGGCAGTCATCAACACCGCCAAGGTGGAGATCGGCGCGACGGCTGCCGTCTTCGGTCTCGGCGGCATCGGTCTCAACGTCATCCAGGGCCTTCGCCTTGCCGGTGCCGACATGATCATCGGCGTCGACATCAACAACGACAAGAAGGAATGGGGCGAGAAATTCGGCATGACCCATTTCGTCAACCCGACCGAGGTGGACGATGTGGTTGCCGAGATCGTCAACATGACGAAGCGCGGCGCGGACACGATCGGCGGAGCGGACTACACCTTCGATTGCACAGGCAACGTCAAGGTCATGCGCCAGGCGCTGGAATGCGCCCATCGCGGCTGGGGTGAAAGCATCATCATCGGTGTCGCCGGGGCCGGCCAGGAAATCGCCACGCGTCCCTTCCAGCTCGTCACCGGACGCACCTGGAAGGGCACCGCCTTTGGCGGCGCGCGCGGGCGCACCGATGTGCCGAAGATCGTCGACTGGTACATGGAGGGAAAGATCCAGATCGACCCGATGATCACCCACACGCTCACGCTCGACGAGATCAACAAGGGCTTCGACCTGATGCATGCCGGCGAGAGCATCCGCTCGGTGGTGGTCTACTGACCGGCATCATGCCCGCGATCCATGTCGATGCCGATGCCTGTCCGGTAAAGGCTGAAATCGTGAAGGTGGCCGAACGGCATGGCCTGGCGGTCACCTTCGTCGCCAATTCGGGACTGCGACCGTCGCGTGATCCGATGATCCGCAACGTCGTCGTGTCCGGCGCCTTCGATGCCGCCGACGACTGGATCGTGGAGAATGCCGCGGCCAATGACATCGCCATCACCGCCGATGTTCCGCTGGCGGCGAGGCTGGTGGAAAAGGGTCCATGTGCTGGGGCCGACCGGACGGCCCTTCACGCCCGAAACCATCGGCATGGCCGTGGCGATGCGCAACCTGAAGCAGGATCTGCGCGAGGCGGGTGAGATCAAGGGCTACAATCCCGGCTTCACCGCACGGGATCGTTCCGCATTCCTTCAGGCGCTCGACCGGACTGTCCGGTTCGCGGTGAAGGCCGCCAGCGGCCCTGACAGGACAGGCTGACCGGCGGCCATCGCCCGCTGGCCGTGAACCTTACCATTGAACAGGACATCACATGAAAATCGTATCGCAAAACAAGGCGCATGGCGGAATGCAGGGCGTTTATTCGCACGAATCGGATACCTGCAAATGCGAGATGACCTTTGCCGTCTTCGTGCCGCCGCAGGCTGCCGAACGCGCCTGTCCGGTCGTCTGGTATCTGTCCGGCCTCACCTGCACCCATGCAAATGTGATGGAAAAGGGCGAATACCGGAAAAAGGCCGCCGAACTCGGCCTCATCATCGTCTGTCCGGATACCAGCCCGCGCGGCGGTGACGTGCCCAATGAGGCGACGAACTGGCAATTCGGTTCAGGCGCCGGCTTCTATCTCGATGCCACTGAGGCACCCTGGAACACGCACTACAACATGTATGCCTATGTCACGCGGGAACTGCCCGCACTGATCGCGGAAAACTTCCCCGCCGACATGGCCCACCAGTCCATCTTCGGCCATTCCATGGGCGGGCACGGTGCCATGACGATTGCCCTCAAGCATCCCGACCGGTTCCGGGCATGCTCGGCGTTCGCGCCCATCGTCCAGCCCTCCACCGCGGATTGGTCCTCCGGTGCCTTCACGAAATACCTGGGCGGGGACAAGGCTGCCTGGCGCGCCTACGATGCCTGTGCGCTGGTGGAGGACGGCGCGCGCTTTCCCGAATTCCTCATCGACCAGGGCACCGCCGACGGGTTCCTGGACGAGGGATTGCGGCCCTGGCTGTTTGAGGAAGCCATCAAGAATACCGGCATCGATTTGACCTTGCGCATGCAGGAAGGCTACGATCACTCCTACTTCTTCATCTCATCCTTCATGGATGATCATCTGGAGTGGCATGCGGCGCGGCTATTTTAGTTCTTGCCGCGAACAGGACGGGTTCGCGCACCTGCCCCGTGACACACTCCTCACCGAAAACGACCTGAAGCGGAAACCAAAAGGAGTACGATCATGTCTGAACCGGGGGACACACTTCCGGCCATCGAGGCGTTTGACAACACGGGCACGATCTATGCCGGCGAAGCCGACATGGACACGATGGGCGGGCGCATGTCCCGCGCCCGCGAAGCGGCCGGCATGACGCCGCAGCAGCTTGCGCGCCGCATCGGCGTCAAGACGGCCACCATACTGGCCTGGGAAAGCGACCGGTCCGAACCGCGCGCCAATCGCCTGACCACATTGGCGGGCGTGCTCAATATCGGCCTTGCCTGGCTGATTCACGGAATAGGCGATGCCCCGGCGACAAGCACGGAGGAGGATTTCGTGCGCACGGTATCGGGCCACCTGGCACGCATGAAACGGCTGCACGAGGAAACCGGGTCCGTCATCAAGCGGCTTGAGGCGGAAATCGCGCGATACAACCGCGCGGTCTGACCGGCATGCGGGGAGCGCGCCAGGTGCCGCGCTCCTCCCGCCCCTGCAATGGCAGGCGTCAGGCGATGCGTTCGATCAGCGGTTTCAAGGCAGGATGGATTTCCGGGCTTTCGTCGCGCAGAAAGGCGAGCAACGCAGCCTCGTTGCGATGAAAACGGCCATCGCGGCCGATCCGGGTGGCCAGCCATTCGGCTTCCGCATTGTCGATACGCTCGGCGATCGCTGTCTCTGCCTCCAGCCGCGCATTGCGCGCGCGATGCCAGGCCTCCGCCCCGTCTTCCCGCCGGTAAGCGTCGAGAATGCCGGACAGACCGCCGGAAACCATGCGGCTGAAGAATCGGCCGATATTGACATCCTCTTCTTCCAGAAGGCGGTCGCGCCGCAGGGCATCCTCCCGCGAGGGCGGCGTATAGCCGGAAGCGCACATCAGGTAATTGGCCAGCGCCTTGACGAAAAGCTCGTCCCAGGACGGGTGGTTGTCGGCATGTGCTGTCCTGTCGTTGAGATCGAAAAGCACTTCCGCCTCGGCACGTGAAATACCCAGGTGCCCGTCACCGCCCGCCGCAAACAGGATGCGGCGCATGAGTTCCACCTCCGCTTCCATGATCGAGCCGGGCGTGAGCGATCCGCGCCGCCGCGCCAGCACGCCCTCCCCCTCGGTCACAGCGATGGCGACCTGCGACAGGGCAAACGCGACGAGCCTGTCAGGCGACTTGCGCGCCGTCTCCAGAATCTTGACCAGAAGCTCCAGTTCGCTGGCCGTATCCACCTTGCCGTCGGTGGATATGGCGCGGATCAGCCAATCGGCATTGTCCTGCGACACGTATCCAGCCGGCTTTTCCTGATGAACCAGATAATCAGTCAGCGCCTCGACGAAGAAATCGGACCATTCGGCACACTTGTCGTCGCAGGAAGCGTCCAGCGCGAACAGCGATTCGGCTTCGCCGCGCGAAACGACACCGTCGCGAAACACCTCGCGCCGCAGCAGCAAGACATCCTCTGCCACGATCCGTGAGCGACTGGCCAATCCCGCAACCGGGGCTCCCAAGATCAGTTCACCCATGTCCATTCCCCTTTTCCAGCCCTCCGTCCGGAAGGCGCCCCATCAGGTCTTCTGCAACAAATCCCAGTTCGCCTCGACCACCGGATCGCCCGGCAGCGCCGCGCGCGCTTCACCCAGAAGCTTGCGCGCCTTCTTCTTGTCGCCCCTGAGCAATTGCGAATAGCCCATGTTGTTGACGATCCGTGGCTGGCGTCCGGCAACGCGAAGAAGCTGCGCATAGGCGCGGTCGGCAAAATCGAAACGCCCGAGTTGATCGTAGGAAGCCGCAAGGCCCAACCAGGCTTCCGAATTGTCGGCCCGCAGTTCGACAGCCTTGCGGAAGTGTTTCTCCGCCAGCCCGTAATTGGCCTCGACGAAATGGGCCTTGCCCTGTTCGAGGTCGCCCTGGGACAGATCGCGCGACACCCCGAGAGCAGCGGTCCGGGTCGTATCGATCCTGCCCATGCTTTCGGCCGAACAGCCAGCCAGCACGGAAATGGCCAAGAGTGACGCTATTGTCCTGTAACGCATTGCCTGCCCTTCCCTGCCCGGTTTCCGGGTCATTTTCAGGGAGTACAATAGCAAGAACTGATTAAGGACCAGTGCCGAAACAGGGTCAAATTTCCGTTGCTGATTAAGAGCTTGGCAACCCTGCGTGAATCATCACTGGAGGCCGACAAGCTGCACGATGGCCGGAATGATCGCGACCAGCAGCACGATCGGAAGGATGCAGGCGGTGACCGGCACCGACATCTTTGCCGGCAACGCATGCGCCTTCTCCTCCGCACGGGACATGCGCTTGTGGCGCATCTCGTCGGAGAACACCCGCAACGCGCCGGAAAGTGATGTCCCCAGCTCCTTCGACTGCTGGAGCAACGTCGCGAACGAGCGGACTTCTTCCAGACCGAGACGGTCGCCCAGGGATCGCAGCGCATCATTGACGCTTCTTCCGGCGCGCAACTCCAGCGTCACAAGCTGCAGGTTCGTGGCCAGCGCGGGGGCCGTCTTCATGAGTTCGCGCGACACCCGGTCGATGCCGGCTTCCATGCTCATCCCTGCATCCGAACACACAACCATCAGATCCATGAAATCGGGAAAGCCGTTCCGGTATTCCGTCATGCGCTGGTTGACGCGATGGTTCAACGCCAGGCCCGGAAAGAAATATCCGCCAGCGCCGGCAAACAGGACCATGAGCCACTCATTGGACGCGATGGTGAAGCCGAAGCCGAAAGCCAGCGCGCCGCCACCGGCGGCAAATGCGAACAGGCTGGCGATGCGCGCAAGGAAGAAGAAACCTGCCGCGCGCGGATCGAGATAGCCAGCCCTGATGAGCTTCTGCCGCAGCCGGGCCACATTGTCCGGATCGGTCTTCTGGTAGAAATCCTGGGCCTTGCGGATTGCCTTGTCGCGCACGTCACGGCGCTGCGCGGACTGGGCGATCGCAACCTCCTCGCGGACCCGCGTCTCGCCCTTGTCGCCATGGAGCCTGCGCCAGACCTCCGCGCGGCCACCCGGCTGGGCAATCAACGGCCATGCCATGGCCACACCGCCCGCCAGCAGCAGGAGACCGGCTAGCGGCAGCAGGGGAATGGCATTGATCGTTTCCGTCAGCATGGCCTAGAACCTGAAATTGGACATCTTGAACATCATGAGGTTGCCGAGCACGAGCCAGAAGAAGGCTCCCCCCAGCAACCACCAGGTCAGGGACTGGTCCAGGACCGCGCCATAGTAGCTCGGGTTCAGCACGACGATCGCCGTCAACAGCAGCACCGGCAATGCTGTCAGGATATACGCTGACATCCGCCCCTCGACCGAGATCGAGCGTACCTTCCGGCGCAGTTTGCCGCGCTCGCGAATGGTGGCGGAAAGCCCGTCGAGGATTTCGCGCAGGTTTCCCCCTGTCGAACTCTGTATGGAGACCGCTGTGACGAAAAGCGGAAGGTCTTCGTGGCCGACACGGTCATAGAGCGATGCCAGTGCCGAAACCAGGTCGGAGCCATAGGTGACTTCGTCGGCGACAATGCCGAACTCGGTCCCGATCGGGTCCGCCATTTCCCGCGCCACCAGGCTGATGGCCACCGGAACCGGATGCCCGGCCTTGAGGCTGCGCGTGATCAGCTCCAGCGCTTCGGGCAACTGGATGCCGAATGCCTTGTGGCGCCGCTTGCGCAGTGAACGCAACACGAATACGGGCAGGCCAATCACGCAGAATGATGCAAGCCCGAAGGCGGGCCACACGCCTGCTCCGATCCAGAAGATGCCGGCCGCCCCGGCCAGCCCGATACCGCCGCAGATGAGAAAGAGCAGCGGCAAACGCATCGCCATGCCGGATTGGGCGCGCAGGTTCCTGATCCATGCCATGGAGAACAAGGATCCGTTCGCGGTGCTGCCGCGCTCCTTGCGCAACTGGATCAGGATATCTCTCTGGCTGAGCTTGCTGCCTTCGCGCAATCTGAGCCGGCGGTTGATTGCCGTGCGTCTGTCGGCCTGGCCCGCATAGAGCAGATAGATCGCCTCGGCGACCATGACACCGCTCAGCCCTGCGGCGGCGTAGATGACCCAGATCGTGTCGATTTGCGGTATCATCGTCGCTATTCCTGGGGCTGCCCCGGCTCGAAATAGGTCGACGGGAATTCGATCCCGACAGCCTTGAGATCGTCGAGAAAACGCGGGCGGATTCCCGTCGCCTCGAAATGCCCGAGCACCTCGTGTTTCGGACCCATTCCGGTGCGCACGAAGCGGAAGATGTCCTGCATCTGGATGACATCGCCCTCCAGTCCGGTCACTTCCGAAACCGCGGTGATCTTGCGCTTGCCGTCGGAAAGACGGGTGAGTTGCACGATGATCTCGATGGCGCTGGCGATCTGCGAGCGGATCGACTGCACCGTCATCGGCATGCCGGTCATGCCCAGCATCTGCTCAAGCCGGGCAATCGCATCGCGCGGTGTATTGGCATGGATGGTCGCCATTGAGCCTTCATGTCCGGTATTCATGGCCTGAAGCATGTCGAAGGCTTCCTCGCCGCGGCATTCGCCCAGGATCACGCGGTCCGGGCGCATGCGCAGCGCGTTTTTCACAAGATCGCGCTGCTTCAGCTCGCCATGTCCCTCCACATTGGCCGGCCGCGTCTCCATGCGGGCCACATGCGGCTGCTGCAATTGCAACTCGGCGGCATCCTCGATCGTGATCAGCCGCTCATCCTCCGGGATGAAAGCCGACAGCGCATTGAGCATCGTCGTCTTGCCCGTGCCCGTTCCGCCGGAAATGATGGTGGTCTTGCGGGCATGAACGGCGGCGGCCAGCACTTCGGCCATCGGCTGGGTGATCGCGCCGAATTCGATCAGGCGCTGCAGGCTGAGCTTGTTCTTGGAAAACTTGCGGATCGAGACAAGCGGTCCGTCCACGCCGATCGGCCGGATCGCGGCATTGAAGCGCGAACCGTCCAGCATGCGCGCATCGACCAGCGGATGGCTTTCGTCCACCCGCCGTCCGACCGCCGAAACGATCTTCTGGATGATGCGCAGCAGATGTGCCTCGTCCTTGAACGGCACATGAACCTTGCGCAGCTTGCCGCCCTTTTCCACGAAACAGTTTTCATGCCCGTTGATCAGGATATCCGCGATCTCGGGATCGTTCATCAGCGGTTGCAGCGGTCCGAGCCCGACCATTTCATCAACGATGTCGTCAACCAGCGCATCCAGTTCGGCCACGTTGATCGCAAGCCGCTCGGCCTTGGCCTTTTCCTGAACGAAGCCATGAACCTGGCGGCGCATCTCTTCCTTGGGAAGCTTTTCCAACGCAACCAGGTTGATTTCGTCGATGAGCATGCGATGCAGCCGTACCCGGGCATCCACCACCCGGTCGCTGGGCCGCGCGACAGCCTCCCGTGGGTCCGGCTGGGCCGGCACGCGCGCCTTGAGCAACGCGCCGCCGGTGTTCGCGCCTTCCGCCGGAGTTGCAGGTGGCGGGGCGGGCGGGACATCGCGCTGCCGCAAGGCGGAAAATCGGCTGCCACCCATCATCTTGCTCCCTTGTGATCTCTCTGTCTGTTCATGGATCGTCTAGGCCCGCCGCAGAAAGCCGCGTCCGAACCCGGAGAGCAGGCCCTTGGGCTTGGAGACCATGACGCTCGCCTCGTCCGGCAGGATGATCCGCTTGAGATCCTCGATGACATTCGCGTTCGGATCGATGTCCTGGAGCGGCACACCCCGGTCCACCGCCTCGCGGACAAGGCGGTAATTGTTGGAAATGCCGCCGGCGAAATGCTCACCGAGTATGTCTTCCACGTCGGCCTGCTTGATGCCGTTCTCGAACATGCGCTGCTCGAACCGGTTGACGATGACACGCGGCTTCACCTCCTTGCCGCAATGCTCGTAGATCGCGCCGATGAGCCGCTGCGTGTGGCGCAGGCACGGGACGGTCAGCTCGCTGACCAGGAACAGGTCGTTGGAGCCGAGCAGCACGGTCTCCGTCCATGGGAACCAGGTCCGGGGAAGGTCGATCACCACATTGTCGAAATAGGCCGACACGAGGTCCAGCATCCGCACGACGACATCGGTGTTGAAGGTGCGCATTTCCGTGGGCGCTGTCGGCGCCGCCAGCACACAAAGCCCGCTCGAGTGTTTCGACAGCATCACGTCGAGCAGTTGACGGTCCAGACGTTCAGGCTGGTTCTCGATCTCCGAAATGTCGAAGCGTGGCTCGAGGTCGAGATATTCCGCGCACGATCCTTGCTGGAAATTGAGGTCGACAACGCAGGTGGCCGCCCCGCGCGTGGCGGAGGTGTGCAGCTGAAAGGCCGTCTGCAGCACAAGTGTCGTCGTGCCCACGCCGCCAGCGGCCGGCATGAAGGTCGAGATTTGCGCTTCCGCCTGCTCGCCGCGCCCCGGCCCCTGCAGCGCGCGAATGCACGAACGCACGAGATCGGTCGTCGTCACCGGTTTCGTCAGGAAATCGGCCACCTGGAGCTGGACAAGAATGCGCACTGCCGCGGCATTGAACTGTTGCGTGACCACGACGACGGGGGTCGTCCCCTCCAGCCGGCGCTTGATGCGCTGGAGCGATTCCACCTCTTCGAGCCGCGAGGCGTCGATGTCGATGATGACCGCGCTGCAATCGGCGTCCTGGATCTCGCCACGCAATTCCGCCACGCTTTTCTCGATGACCGCAAGCTGGATGTTTTCCGACGAGGCAAAAGCGGTGCGCACCGTCTGGATGAACTCCTTGTCCTGCGTGACAAGGCCCACCCGCTTGTTGTTCGTGCTCTTGGCGTTCATCGTCTTACCCTGCGGTCTGGTGGAAGGGCGCTTGCGCCTCCGCCGTTACGTCAATTTCCGGTCGTGTTCGGCGCGGCAACAACCTGGAGCGGCGGCGGCTGCGGCGCGCCGTCCTCGCCCTTGCCGCGCTCGGCCGGCGTTTCAAGGGCGGTATCCTCCACCCCTGCCGGCCACGGATCGACCATCTGCATGGCCGTGTTGGCGGCAATCGCATTGCCTGCGTAGCTGCTCACGCCTTCGTTGCGCTGATAGGCCTCGTGGGTGCAGCCAGCCAGAAACACTGCGGCGCCTGCCATGATCATCATGCTCGTCCTGCCCATTGCGCGCCTCACTTCATGTCTGGAAGATCGAGAAAGTGACCCGGCCGTGCGACCGGCGCGCGGCCCTGCGCGATCTTCGCGCCGTTGATCCGGGACGTTTTCATCGTGTCGACATTGCCAAGGAAATAGTCGGCCGTGCTCATCGGCTGCTCGGCGTCCAGCGGTGTGACGACCTTCTTTGTCGGGTCGATTGGCTGAACCAGATAGGGCGTGACGATGATGACCAGATCGGTCTCGCGGCGCTGATAGGCCTTCGAGGAAAAGAGCTGCCCCAGCACCGGAATCTTGCCAAGACCGGGAACGCGGTCCGAGGTCGACACGTTCTCGCTCTGCAACAGGCCCGCGAGCATGAAGGACTGGCCGCTCTTCAGATCCACCGAGGTGCTGGCCCTGCGCACCACGAAGGCCGGAATTGCGATATCGCCGATGCGGTATGTGGTTGACGTGTCGACGGAGGATACCTCCGGCGCGATATCGAGGCTGATCAGGCCATCCTCGAGAACGCTCGGCGTGAATTCCAGGCTGACCCCGAATTTCTTGAATTCCACCGTGACCGTATCGGAACTACTCGCCACCGGGATCGGGAACTCGCCGCCCGCCAGGAAACTCGCCTTCTGGCCCGATCGCGCGATCAGGTTCGGCTCTGCCAGCCGCCGGGCCAGGCCCCGGTCCTCCAGGGCCCTGATGGCCACGTCTATGCCGAACCCGCCGGTGGCATAGGCGCCGATGATGTCGAGGGCGGAAGCGCCGCTCGTCCGCGCCGTGTTTCCGTTGAAGCGGATCGCGCCGGCCGGCCCGACATAGGAGACACCGAGCTGGGCGCCGAGCTCCTGCCCGACATTCCTGTTCATTTCCACGAACCGGACATTGAGTTGCACCTGCTGGGAGGACGTGAGCGTCACCGAATTGATGATCTCTTCATCGCCTGAATAGCGCCTGGCCACCTTTTGCGCCTTCTCCGCCTGCACCGCGTCGCGCGCCCGCCCCGACAGAACGACCCGCCCGTTGGCGGTATCGACGCGAATATCGGAACCCGGCGCGACATCCCTGATGGAACGCTGAAGGCCATCGGTATCCAGGGTGACCTCGATATCGACCGACCCCACAAGGTTGCGGTTCGTATCGAACAGCGCGATTCCCGTGGTGCCGAGATTGTTTCCCAGAACATAGAAGGACGTGTCGGTGAGCGGGTTCACATTGGCGATTTCCGGATCGCCGACAACGATTTCATAGAACGCGGCATTGGTGCGTATGGTTTGCGGCTTGCCCTTCGCGACCTTGACCTTTGTCGTCGATCCGGCATGGATCTGGATGACTTGCGCCTGCGACCGGGCAAGTGCGTCATTCGTGCCTGTCGCTGCCAGGCCCGTGACGGCGGCAGCCGTCAGGATGGCAGCGGCGACCGGGCGGCGCAGCAATGCCAGCGCCTTTCGCACCCGTTCCCGCAAGCCGGCCTTGATCTCGTTCACTCTGTCCATCATCAGTCCCCTCATCCGGCGCAATGCCGGTCATCCCCTCAGCCTTTGCCGGTCAGGGCTGCCTTGACCCCGAATTTGCACTGGCCGGCACATTGTAGACTTCGGCCTGGATCCCCCGGGTCACTTTCACTTCCGTCAGCGCCGCCCGGTCGCTGGACATCACGCCGGACAGGCTGTCAGCGGTGTCCGCGCCCGACGAGATCAGTCCGGTCAGGGATGACAGCGTCGCGCTGTCCCTGGCATCTCCCGGGCTTTCCGCAGCGGCCAGCAGCGAAAGCGACACCTGCCCCACGGAGCGGGCGAGGGCGATTCGCCGCGCATCGGATGGCGTCACCTCCAGCGTGACCGTTCCATTTGCCGGCCGGTCTTCGCCGTTGCCGCCGGCGCTGAGCACCCGCGCTCCCGACACCACCGTCTCGGTGATCATTTCAGCGCCCTTGATGCGTCCCGATTCTTCCGCGCCGATGGACTTGGCGACCACCGAACCGCCATTGCGCGTCAGCACGACATCGACCCGGTCGCCCGGTGTCAGGAAACCGCCGACACCGGTGATCTCGTCGGCGGCGATCGTGACGGCCTGCATGCCCGGCGCCAGTCTGTTGGAAAGGATCGCGCGGCCATCGGGCCCGGAAAGCTTGGCCAGCAGAACGGGTTCGTTTGCCTCGATGGCGGAAAGCACCACCCGCTTGCCTTCGCGAAGAAGATCGTCAACGCTGGCATAGGCGCCCTCCGGCAAGGCGTCCTTGGGCCAGGGGATCTCGGTCAAGCCCCCCGCCTCCACCGCCGCACCGTAGACCAGCGGCTGGCGAGCCACCACGATGGACCCGAAATCCACTTGCGGCTCGTGGCTGGCAACAGGCATTTGCGCCTGTGGCGCACGCGCCTCCGCGGCGTTCTCAAGCCACATGTTGGCGGCGAAGATCGAGAGCGAGCCAAAGATCGCGGCAATGCCCAGCATGGGTACGATTTTCTTGTTCATTCCCTGCCCCCTGCAGGCCGTATTTCTGTTTATTAGATGCAGAACTATCAGACATTCCTAAAAAAACTCGGAATCGGCCGGTAGCATTTGATTCAACATGTCAGGGCCCAGGCCCTGTGGACGGACGCAGATGGTGGCCCTCACCCGGTCGCGATACGGCCCTGTTCTGTGCAATGATCGCCAGTGATTCGTTTTTTCCCACCCGGAACACCGATGGACGACAGCAACGACCTTTTCTCCACCCTGCCGGACCCCGCACCAGCGCCTGCGAGGCCGGTTGCCGGCCCCGCGCCGGAAAAGCGCGTTTTGCGCGCGGCGGAATCCGGCGACGGCTATTCGGCATCCGACATCGAGGTGCTGGAAGGTCTGGAACCCGTGCGCCGCCGGCCCGGCATGTATATCGGCGGCACGGACGACAAGGCCTATCACCACCTGTTTGCGGAGGTGATTGACAATTCCATGGACGAGGCAGTGGCCGGCCATGCCACGTTCATCGAGGTGGATCTCGACGCGAACGGCTTTCTGACCGTCACCGACAACGGGCGCGGCATTCCGGTGGACCCGCATCCCAAGTTCAAGGACAAGTCGGCGCTCGAAGTCATCATGACGACTTTGCACGCCGGCGGAAAATTCGATTCCAAGGTCTATGAAACCTCCGGCGGCCTTCACGGTGTCGGCGTTTCAGTGGTCAACGCGCTGTCCGACAGCCTCGAAGTGGAGGTTGCGCGGGGCCGCAGGCTGTACCGCCAGCGCTTCTCGCGCGGCCTTCCCCAGGGCGGCCTGGAAGAACTGGGCGAAGTGCATAATCGCCGCGGCACGAAAGTCCGTTTTCATCCCGATCCGCAGATTTTCGGGGCCGCCGCGCGCTTCGATCCCGAACGGCTCTTCAGGATGGCGCGCTCGAAGGCCTATCTGTTCGGCGGTGTCGAAATCCGCTGGTCCTGCGCGCCGGAACTCATCGACGCCCGAACCGGTGTGGAGCAAAAGGCGACCTTCCACTTTCCCGGCGGCCTCAAGGACTATCTGGAAGCCAGCCTTGGCAAGGAACATCAGGTCACCCGCGAGATCTTTGCCGGAAAGAGCGAGAAGCAAAGCGGCCACGGCTCGGTGGAATGGGCGGTGACATGGTATGGCGGCGACGGTTTCGTCAATTCCTACTGCAATACCGTGCCGACACCGGAGGGCGGCACCCATGAAGCCGGCTTTCGCTCGGCCCTGACCAAGGGCCTGAAAGCTTATGCGGACCTGACCGGCGTCAAGCGCGCCTCCATCATCAGCAATGACGACGTGATGATTTCAGCAGCCGGCATGCTGTCGGTCTTCATCCGCGAACCGGAATTCGTTGGTCAGACCAAGGACAAGCTGGCCACCGCCGAGGCCCATCGCATCGTCGAGAACGCCATTCGCGACGCTTTTGATCACTGGCTGGCCGCAAGCCCGCAACAGGCATCCAACCTGCTCGACTGGGTGATCCAGCGCGCCGATGAACGCATGCGCCGCCGGCAGGAAAAGGAAGTCAGCCGCAAATCGGCCGTGCGCAAGCTGCGCCTGCCCGGCAAGCTGGCCGATTGCACCCAGAACGCTGCCGCGGGCGCCGAACTGTTTATCGTCGAGGGCGATTCGGCGGGCGGATCGGCCAAGCAGGCGCGCGACCGCGCCTCCCAGGCCGTGTTGCCGCTGCGCGGCAAGATCCTCAATGTTGCTAGCGCTGGACGGGACAAACTCGCCGGCTCACAGCTCATACAGGATCTGGTGCAGGCACTGGGCTGCGGCACGCGCTCGAAATACCGGGAAGACGACCTGCGCTATGACCGCGTCATCATCATGACTGACGCCGATGTCGACGGCGCGCATATTGCCTCGCTGCTCATCACGTTCTTTTACCAGGAAATGCCGGACCTGATCCGAAACGGCCACCTGTTCATGGCGGTCCCGCCGCTATACAAGCTCACCCAGGGCGGCAAGACCATGTATGCCCGGGATGACGCGCACAAGGACGAACTGCTGAAAACCGAGTTCTCGGGCCGCTCAAAGGTCGAGATCGGCCGCTTCAAGGGCCTTGGCGAGATGATGGCGAGCCAGCTGAAAGAAACCACCATGGATCCGCGCAAGCGCACGCTGCTGCGCGTCGAAATGCTCTCCGATGCGGGAATCACCAAGTCCGCGGTGGATGACCTGATGGGCACCAAGCCGGAGGCGCGGTTCCGTTTCATCCAGGAAAACGCGGCCTTCGCGGATGCCGGCATGCTGGACGTCTGAACGCCAGGCAGGAATGCAGGCTCAGGCGGCGGCGATGGCCAGCGCGTGTCCACGCGCGTTGAGTCGCAACTGGTCCAGATGGATCGATTTCAGCAGCGCGATCAGGTCGTCGTTTTCGGCCTGCCGCGGAACGAGCGAACCGGGCGTTCCCCCCAGTTCCTTCAGCATCAGCCAGGTCACTTCCTGCACACCGGTCACCCGCTTTCCCAAAGCCACTTCGCGCCAGACGGCGAGCGCGCGCAGAATGACCGGATGCGAGGCATCCGCAAGACCGCATTCGCGGAACAGTGCCCGCAGGGCGTTGTCGCGGCCATGGCTGAGCAGACCTGCAATCCGCTTTTCCGTCTGCCCGGAAAGGGAGCCAAGGATTGCACCGAAGAAGTCGATCTTGCCGTGGGCGACAGCGCGCACGATGAAAGCCGTGGTCAGGTCGCCCTTCAGGCGCAAATGCTCCACCAGCGCCGGCGTCTCCTCCGGCGGCGTGTTGTCGATCAGGCTGATCGATGCCTTCGTGCAGGCATCCTTTACCAGCCGCGCGGCCCGCACCTGTCCGATCAGGCCCCGGACCAGCGGCGAGGCGGAAAGCGCCTCGCCAACCTTGACCAGCAATTGATGACGGACATGCGCCGGAATGGCGGGATGGGCGAGCAGCGCCTTGCGCACGGCAGCCTCGTGGCCGAGGCGTTCGGCGATGCGGGCAAGCGAAATACCGGCGATGTGCGCGCCATCATTGCCAAGCAGTTCAACGACCGCTTCGCTTTCCCCGATCTCGGCCAGCACCGCGCAGACGGTTGAAGACAGGCTGCACCGCATGGCAATGAGCCGCTGGATCTTGCCGCACCCTTCCGCGGCTCGGTCGATCAGGTCGACATCGCCGAGCAGCGGCGAGCGGACAAGAACCAGCGCGGCCACTTCCGGCTGGTCGGCTGCCAGCGTCGCCACAACCTGCGGCGGGGCGGAAGCGGAAAGCGAAAGCGCCTCTGCCAGCGCCGCCCGGACTTTTGGCGACGGATCGTCCAGAAGCAGGGTCAACGCCGATTCGGCGGCACAGCGATGGTCGAAGCTCATGTCAGACCGAAGATAGGCGCGCGCCAGCGCACTGGCTGCCGCCGTCCGTTCAGCCACATTCGCCGTTTCCACCCATCTCAGGAATTTCTGGACAATCATGGAGCCCCACCGCCGCTACATTGTTGTTTTCCCACGCTAGGGACAAAAGGTTTACGAAGCGTTCACCATGTTTTTGCCGCCTCTTGCCCGGCCTCCCCCCTCCGGCCTATCAATGTCCCGGCACAACGAGGGAGAGGTGATCCATGGCCGGTCTTTGGCTGGAGGAATTCGAGGTCGGGCAGGTCATTCGCCACCCGCTCACCAAGTCCGTGACGGAAAGCGACAACATGCTGTTCTCGGTTATGACGCTGAATCCGCAACCCCTGCACATCGATTTCGATTTCGCGGCCCGGAGCGAATGGGGCAAGCCGCTGGTCAATTCCCTGTTCACGCTGGGCCTGATGATCGGCATTTCCGTGCATGACACCACGCTGGGAACCACGATCGGCAATCTCGGCATGAGTGAGACGGTGTTTCCCCACCCGGTTTTTCACGGTGACACGATCCGCGTCGAGACAGAGGTGGTGTCGGTGCGCGAATCGAAATCCCGGTCCGACAGGGGCGTCGTCGAGTTCGAACACCGGGCCTTCAACCAGGAGGGCACGCTGGTGGCGCGCTGCGTCCGCCAGGCCATGATGCGCAAGCGCCCGGCGGAGGCCTGACCCGATGCGATCCCTGCTTTTCGTTCCCGGCGACAGCGCACGCAAGCTGGAAAAAGGCCTTGCCTCGGCCGCCGACATCCTGTTGATCGACCTGGAGGATTCGGTCGCCGTTGCGGCCAAGCCGGACGCGCGCAAGCTGACGGCCGAAACGCTGGCGGCCAACGTGCAAGATCATCCCGGCCGTCTCTTCGTGCGCGTCAACGCGCTCGATACCGGCCTGACAGGGGCGGATCTCGATGCCGTCATGCCCGCCCGTCCGGCCGGCATCATGCTCCCGAAGTGCAACAGTGCCGCCGATGTCATGGCGCTCGACGCGCTTCTGGGGGAAGCGGAATCCGCGCACGGGCTGGAAGTGCGTTCGACACGTCTGTTGCCCATCATTACGGAGACCGCTGCAGCGGTACTCAATGCCCACAGCTATGCCGCCGCGTCGCTGCCGCGCCTTGCCGGCCTGACATGGGGAGCCGAAGACCTGTCCGCCGACATCGGCGCGCGCACCAACCGCGATCCGGACGGCACCTATACGGATGCCTTCCGCCTGGCGCGCACCGTTACGCTACTGGCGGCCAACGCCGCCGGGACCGCACCCGTTGACACGGTTTTCCCCGCCTTTTCCGACATGGCAGGTTTCGAGCGTGAATGCCGGGAGGCCGAACGCGACGGTTTCACCGCGAAAATGGCCATTCATCCGGCACAGGTGGACATCATCAACCAGATTTTCACGCCGTCGGGAGAAGCGATTGCGGAATCCCGCGCTGTTGTCGAGGCATTCGCGGCTGCCGGCAATCCGGGCGTCGTTGCCATCGGCGGCAAGATGTACGACCGGCCGCATCTGCGCCGCGCCGAACGCATCCTGGCGCGCGCTGAGGCCGCCGGCATCATATGATGACCGGAATACCGCCCGCCTAGTCGCACTTCCGCGTGGCAAGCAGTTCCAGGTCGACCAGTTGCCCCTTGATCCGGAAGTCGCCGTAATCGGTGTCGAAGGCACGGGCGATGCCGCTGTCATGCAGCTTGAAACCGATCCGGTAGATCGGTGTCGTATCCGATTCGGGCTGCGGATCGTCGAAATATGCGATCGAGACCGGCCAGTAGGGTTCGTGGGCGAGCGAATCGCTGGCAGCGAGCTCCTCGTCGTCTTCGGACGCCTGCTTGCGGGATCCGATGACAACGGTCGTGGTCAGCACCTTGTCAGCACCTTCCGTTCCATCGAAGATCGACGTTTCGTAGAAATGATCGCCGTTGCGCGCCCGGTCCAGCAGGTCGATCATGTGTTCGGCCGGAAACAGCGCGGGCGTCAGACGCACCGTACCCTCGTCCGGCTTTTCCAGATCCACCTTCACCCCGCCGGAAACGGCATGCGCCGTTCCTTTCACCTCCTTGTCCAGATGCTCATCGACATAGGACTTGGTGACGAAAGTGAAGAGATCCTGCTCGGGATTCTCGTATGTGGCCACCTGCTGGTCGATGAGGCGGGCGTTCTGCTCCGTCTGGAACTGGGTGACAGAGCGGAAACTGACCGTGTAGCCGTCACAGGGCGAGCCGTTGAACTCGTAGACCATCCGCCCGCTGACGCCTGAAATGCCGGACCGGTCGGTCGCATCCACAAGGCTCAGATCATAGACCGCGCGATGCGGAGCCAGTTGGGGACCGGCCAGCGCCGGCACGGTTCCGCAGGTGATGACAACGGCTGCAATCAACGATACGCGCATGTATGGTTCCTGCTCTTGCGCCACGGCTTGCCACCATGGCATGTCTTGCCTGCATGTGCCGCCCCGCTTTGGCATTTTCATGGCCGGGCGGCCACCACTGCATGACACCGTATTATTCCAGTCCTTCACAAAAAGGAAAAGCCGATCATGGGAGAAACCGCCGAGCAGCGCCTCGCCGCCATGGGGATCGATCTGCCCTCCCCGGCTGCGCCCGCCGCCAATTACGCACCCTTCATGCAAAGCGGAAACCTGCTTTTCACGGCAGGTCAATTGCCGCTCAAGGATGGCAAGCTGACCGCGACCGGCCTGCTTGGCCAAGAGCTGGACACGGCCGCCGGTGCCCAGGCCGCCAAATGGTGCGCGGTCAACATTCTCGCACAGGCAAAGATGGCGCTTGGCTCGCTCGACCGGATTGCGCGGATCGTCAAGATTTCCGTCTTCGTTGCCTCCGACCCCGGCTTCACCGAACAGCATATCGTCGCCAATGGCGCATCCGACCTTCTCGTCGATGCGTTGGGCGACAGGGGCCGCCATGCCAGATCCGCCGTCGGCATGGCCGCCTTGCCGCTTGGCGCACCGGTCGAGATCGAAGCGATAATCGAGATAGCCTGATCCATGCCTGCGCTGCGCGATTGGCTGACCGCCCGCCCCATTGCCCATCGTGGCCTGCATGATTGCAATCATCTTGTCTGGGAAAACACGCTTTCGGCCTTCGATGCGGCAATCGAGGGAAACTTCGCCATCGAATGCGATGTCCGCCTGACCCTCGATGGCGTTCCGGTGCTCTTTCATGACGATCAACTGAAGCGCCTGACCGGACGGGAAGGACTGGTCCACGAAACCCGGGCGGAGGACCTTCAGGCGATGACGGTCGGCGCAACAGCCGATCGCGTACCCACTCTGGATACCATGCTTGCCCGCGTGGCCGGACGGGTGCCGCTGGTCATCGAATTGAAGGGCGTTGAGGGGTTTGACGGGCAGCTCGTTGCAGCCGTCGGCCAAAGGCTGGCCAGCTATGACGGCCCGGTCGCCATCATGTCCTTCGATCATTGGCTCATCCGGCAATTCCGAACGGCAGCGCCAGGTGTTCCAGCCGGACTGACAGCCATGGGCACAAGACCGGATCAGCTTGAGGCGCATTTCAGCATGCTGGCGCACGACATTGATTTCACGTCATTCTATGTGGACCAGATCGACAACCCCTTCGTCCGGATGATGCGCGCGACGCTGAACCGGCCGGTCATCACATGGACCGTACGCACGCCCGGACAGGTGGCCGCCACCCGCGCGCTGGCCGACCAGATGACGTTCGAGGGATTCGACCCCGATTCGATGATACAGAACTGAATGCGCGATGCTTGTCACACACCTGGACCGCGATAAATCTTGACCATGGACGAGACCGAACCGCCAGATCAGGACAGCATAAGCCTGCGCGCCGTCGCAGGCATGGACGGATTTGACCCGCTGGCATGGGCGGGATTGGGTGGAACAAGCCGTCTCGGGCCGGGTTCATACAATCCGTTTCTTTCCCATGCATTCCTCTCGTCACTGGAAGAATCGGGCTGTGTGACCCGTCAGACCGGCTGGTTGCCGCAGCACCTTGCTCTTGAAGCGCCCGACGGGCGGCTCATCGGCGCGGTCCCCTGCTATCTGAAATCACACAGTCAGGGCGAATACGTCTTCGATCACGGCTGGGCCGATGCCTTTGAGCGCGCAGGCGGGCGCTACTACCCGAAGCTCCAGGTTTCCATTCCGTTCACGCCCGCAACCGGACCACGCCTGCTGGCGCCGGCGAGCGCGTCGAAGCCCGACATACAGATCGCGCTGGCAGAAGGGCTGAAGGCCTTTGCCGGTCAACTCGGCGTTTCCTCCGTCCACGTCACCTTCGCACCAGAGGGCGAGGCGCGGATACTGGAAGAGCACGGCTTTCTGCACCGGATCGACCAGCAATTCCACTTCACCAACCAAGGCTATGCGGGTTACGAGGATTTTCTTGGCACGCTCGCCTCACGCAAGCGCAAGGCGCTGAAGAAGGAACGCCGTACCGCACTGGAAAACGGTATATCCGTGGAATGGCTCACTGGCAGCGATCTGACGGAGAGCGTCTGGGATGATTTCCATACGTTCTACATGGATACGGGCAGCCGCAAATGGGGCCGGCCCTATCTCAACCGCCGTTTCTTCTCGCTCATCGGCGAGCGCATGGCCAACGACATCCTGCTCATCATGGCGCGGCGCGACGGGCGCTACATCGGCGGCGCAATCAATTTCATCGGTGCCGACACGCTTTATGGCCGCCATTGGGGATGTATCGAGGACCACCCTTTCCTGCATTTCGAGATTTGCTATCACCAGGCCATCGATTTCGCCATCGCGAACGGCCTTCGCACCGTGGAAGCGGGCGCGCAGGGTGAGCACAAGCTGGCGCGCGGCTATCTGCCTGTCACCACCCATTCGGCGCACTGGATCGGCCACGAGGGCCTACGCAATGCGGTTGCCGACTACCTCGAACACGAACGCCGCGATGTCCGCCAGCTTGGCGACCTTCTCGCCGGTCACGCTCCATTTCGCAAGGAAGGCGACGGAACACCTTGATTTGCCGGCAAAGCTGTCGGCAGACGCGTCCCGCCGTGAACGAAACACTTGACTGGGTGGCCGGGAAACCGCCATCCGGTCCTTGACCATTCAACCAGGATGATGAGAGGAACCCATGTCCGCTGCCTATGACAATGACAACGTCTTCGCAAAGATCCTGCGCGGCGAGATTCCGTCCCACAAACTCTACGAGGACGATGACACATTTGCATTCATGGACATCATGCCGCGCGGTGACGGCCATTGCCTGGTGATCCCGAAGCGCCCTGCCCGCAACATTCTCGATGTCGATCCGGAAAGCTACGCCGCCGTTGGCCGAACCGTCCAGAAAATGGCCCGCGCCGTCATCAAGGCTTTCGGTGCCGACGGCGTGACAATCCAGCAATTCAACGAACCGGCCGGTGGCCAGGTCGTTTTCCACCTCCACGTCCACGTCATCCCACGTTTCGACGGCGTGAAGCTGAAGCCACATACCGGTGACATGGAAGACCAGGACATCCTCGCCGCCAATGCGGAAAAGATTCGCGCCGCCCTGGATGCCTGAAAGCGCTGGCAAAGCCAGGAGCCGGTGAACGGCTCCTGCAAATCCTGTCATTTCACCGGGCCGGTGTTTCCTGGCGCGCCATCTTGCCGGCCAGTTTCCAGGCAGCAACGGAAATCAGCGCGCCAGCGTAACCGTCGACCGCATAGTGCCAGGCAAGAACGACGGACCCGATCTGGATGATTGCGGCATAGACCCACATCACGATCGCGAACCGTTTGCTGATCGAGGATGCCGCGAGCGCGAAAAGCACGGCTGTCGCGACATGCATGGAAGGCATGGCCGAAATACCCGCCGAACCGTATCGTTCGCCCGAATAGCCATCCCACAACGTGTCCTGGACGTTGATCGCCCAGACCGGGACCACCTCGCTCGCCGCCTTCAGATGGGCCATCAATCCGGCATAGTTATCTCCCTCTCCAACCAGGGCGTAGAATGCCGGCCCCGCTGAAGACAGGCCGGTGGCGATGAGGAAACCGCCAACAAACCACACAACCATGAAGGCAATCATGTATTGCCGCCGCAGGAGCGCGAAGCGGCCCGTCAGAACGCCGCAGATCAGGAAATAGCTGACCAAGACCGCGAACCAGACATTGTAGGCCACGTTCATCGCCAGAATCGCGTAGGGCGAACCGAATGCTGGCATCAGCACATCATGCGGCAGATAACCGAAATGCAGCCAGCGGTCGGCCTCGGAGAAGAGCCTGTCGAACGCGAACGGCTTCAAGACCGCAATGGCGGACTTCAGAATGCTGAAGCCTGACGCAAAGATCGTGAAGACAGCAAGCGTGCTGGCAAAAACATGAATACGGCCATCGCGGGATGAGAAACGGCTCAGCGTTGCTCCAAGGCTGCGCAACGGCGAGCCGGTTGGGTCGCGCCTTGCATGGCGGAACAGTTCGACCGCCATCCAGATCGCCAGCATCAGTACGCAATAGAGGGCTGTCTGGCCAAGAAATCCCTGCACAAGTTCCATGTCCGGGCGAATACCCACGACAGGTTTGAGCGCGTGGGCGGTCAGCAGCGCCAGTCCTGCTATCAGGAAAAGCAGGCGATCGTGCCAAAGCTGCCGCCCCAGGGCCGAAACGAAGGCTCCGCTGCGCGCGAGCCGGTTTCCCCGGCCTGGTAAAACCTTGATCTGTGAATCGGACATGCGGCACCCTCCGCAATGCTGCTGGCAAATCTTGTTGCGCGGCCCGAAAGCCGCTGTTGATGCCCCGTTCTTGCAGATCGGGCTTTAAATGCCGTTAAGTCATGGAGATACGACCAGACACTGGAAGACGGCAAAAAGAGATCCGACCAGTCCGGCTCCGCCGCACGAAACCGGAAGGTCAAGCACTTGTCTGCCGTCCGGAAAGGCGCTCTTCAGGCATCGGCGCAGGCCGGCGTCCCGGCCGTGGACGCGACGGCGGCCGCTTCCTGCGCCAGCTTTTCGGTCCAGGCACAGAATACGCCCGCCAGATACCAGCAGAAAACGGCGATCGAAACGCCCGCGAGGACATCGCTCATGTGATGCCCGCCATCCACCGGTGTCGCCAGCAGGACCAGCGCGTTGAGAATGAAGGCCGGCACGACGAAGCGGCGCGCCGACAGGAAAGCAAGCATGATCAGGACACTCAGCGTGCCATGGTAGGAAGGAAAGGAGATCATGCCTTTCAACGTGGCGAAATCGAGCACACGGGCGCCCCCGTCGCGCAGCTGGAAATAGGTTTCCATGTAGTCGACGTTCACGAATGGTTGCCTTGTGACGAAGAAACTATCCGGCGGCTGTATCGTGCCGACAGCGCCTGCCGACGGCAGCAAACCGGAAATGACGATACATGAGAGCGCACCGAGCATGATCGAAGCCATGAAGCGCTGTGTCAGCGCAGTACGCCCCGTGAAACTGCTCCAGATCACCAGCACCGTGACCTGGGCAAGGGAACTCATGTAGGCAACCATGGAAAGCGGCCCGAAAACCGGGTGATGGATCACGTAGTCCACGTATCCTTCCCAGTCGAACCCCAGGGCCGCATCGATGGCAAGAAGATAGCTGTCGATCGGCGGACGCCCGGTCGACAGGACCAGATAGCTGAAAATGGCGGCGGCAAGGGAAAATGCGACCAGGGCGGCGATTTCCTCGCAGACGATCCCGATTTTCCGATCCTGCGGATCGCGGAAATGCCGGTAGAACTGGCCGAGTCCGAGGAGCAGTCCGATCATCACAAGGGCAGTTATGGCGCTTTCCACCCGGATGGTGAAATCGCTGGCCATGATCCAGAAAGTGTCAACGAGCGCAAGCATCGCGATCACCAAGGCCTTGGCGAAGATCTGTATGTCCGTTGCTTTCATGGCCGGCCCCATGTCAAGAATTGAAGCCAGCCTATCCTGTCCCGGTTAGAACCGGGTTAAAGGCAAGAGGAACATGCCTGCCAGCAAGGCCGCCTCCGCCGCGAGGATCCCGGCGATCATGCGCTTGCCGGCAATCAGGTAAGCCAAGAATCCGATGGCAAGCGCCCCTGTCCTGACGGCAACCGGCAAGCCTGCGAGCGGTCCCTGCGGATAAACGACAAGATTGCCGATCACCGCGGCCACCAGTGCCGTGGCAATGCAGCGCACGAGAACAAGCCATGGCGAGTTTTCGTCGAGACGCCCGCCAACCGCCACACCTGCCC
Organism: Brucellaceae bacterium; assembly: GCA_020637775.1. Taxonomy (GTDB): domain Bacteria; phylum Pseudomonadota; class Alphaproteobacteria; order Rhizobiales; family Rhizobiaceae; genus Zhengella. Next base: position 30,559 of record JACKJV010000012.1, read on the forward strand.
ATCGCCAGATGTCGGTCGGCAGCCATCCGGCCACCGCGATGAAGACGAAGGGCCACCACCAGGCGGTCTCGCCATGAAACATGCTCATTCCTCCCGCCGCGTCCGTGTTGTCGCGGCATGAAAGGCGAAAGCGCCGAGGCCTGCGATGAGACCTGCCGCCAGCAGGTCGAAGCCCGGCAGGACCGGATGAAGGACCGGCCCCAGGACCATGCCTGCGATCATTGCTCCATGGCTCGCGCGCTCGCGCGCCGACGACCAGAGCGAGAACAGGAAATAGGCCGGCGTCAGGAAGACGAGCGCTGCCGACGCCAACGGCGGCAAAGCCGCCGCTGTTCCGTAGACGACCACCAGAACAAGCAGCATGCCGGCGACCAGCGTGCAGCCGATTCCGCCATAGAACGCTGTGCGGAATGCGCGCGGCACATGACGAAACCGCTCCATGGCCAGAACCCAGGACGTGACAGCGACGAAATGCGAAAGCAGGTAAAGCACCCAGTTCCGGGTCCCGCCCGCCCGCATCTCCGGTACGATGGCCACAACCATCGGCATCAGTCGCACCGATGTCAGCGTGACCGCGATTGCCGCCGCAGGCAGGGATGCACCGGAAGCCATGGCTCCGAGAAGCACGATCTGAGCCGGCAATGCCCAGATGATCGCGGTCATGAAAGCCGCTTCGGCAAGACTCAGGCCCGTGTCGCGGGCGATGGCGCCGAAACCGATGAAGGCGCCGCACAACAACAGGCCAGGCAGCGAGATGGCCGTGCGTGCACCACGAAGAAACCAGGCACCGGTCTGTCCCGGTTCAACCGGTTCACGTGTTGTCGGAGGATATGGCGTCGTCATGGCATGCGCATAGCATTCCCGCCCGGCCCGTGCGATGCGAAAAAACCTGTTCTCCGGATCAAGCGTCTTTCACCGGAAAAACGAAAACGGGCCGCCCGAAGGCAGCCCGGAATCCGATTCGTGAGCGGTGCGGCTCAGTCTTTGCGCGGCACTTGCGGAACACCGGAGCGGCGCGCGGACTTCGGCGTATCGTCATCGGGCTTCTCGGCCGGTTTGGCCGCCTTGGCGCGCGGTTTCCTCACCGCTTTCGGCTTGTCCGCAGCCTTCGGCTTGCCTTCCGGATCTTCCTTTTTCGGCTTCACCGGCACGTCGTCGGCAATGGATTCCAGCTTCAGGCCGGTCTTGCCGTCATCCTTCTCCTCGACGCATACGCGCACCGTGCCGCCCTTTTTCAGCTTGCCGAACAGCACCTCTTCCGCCAGCGGCTTCTTGATGTGCTCCTGGATGACGCGGCCGAGCGGCCGCGCGCCCATGCGTTCGTCGTAGCCCTTGTCGGCCAGCCAGGCGATGGCGTCCGGGGTCAGGTCGAATGTGACGCCCCGCTCCGAAAGCTGCGCTTCCAGCTGCATGACGAATTTCTGCACCACCTTGTGGATCACCGGCACCGGCAGGGAGCCGAACGGGATGATCGAATCGAGACGGTTGCGGAATTCAGGCGTGAACAGCTTGTTGATCGCCTCCATGTCGTCGCCTTCCCGCTTCGACGAACCAAAGCCGATCGCGGCCTTGGCCATGTCGGCTGCGCCGGCATTGGTCGTCATGATCAGGATCACGTTGCGGAAATCGATCTTCTTGCCGTTATGGTCGGTCAGCTTGCCGTGATCCATGACCTGCAGAAGGATGTTGAACAGGTCCGGATGCGCCTTTTCGATCTCGTCGAGCAGCAGCACGCAATGGGGATGCTGGTCCACGCCGTCGGTCAACAGACCACCCTGGTCGAAGCCGACATAGCCGGGAGGCGCCCCGATCAGCCGCGAGACCGTGTGCCTTTCCATGTATTCCGACATGTCGAAGCGCAGCAATTCCACGCCGAGCGAAGAGGCAAGCTGCTTGGCCACCTCCGTCTTGCCGACCCCTGTCGGGCCGGAGAAGAGATAGCAGCCGATCGGCTTGTCGGGCTCGCGCAGCCCGGCCCGCGCCAGCTTGATGGAGGAAGCTAGCGCCTCGATGGCCAGATCCTGGCCATAGACCGTGGTCTTGAGCTTGGATTCCAGGCTGGCCAGAACCGCTTCATCATCGGCCGAAACCGATTTCGGCGGAATACGTGCCATCGTGGCGACCGTTTCCTCGATTTCCTTGACGCCGATCTGCTTGCGCCGCTTGGAAACCGGCAGAAGCATTTGCGAAGCGCCTGTCTCGTCGATCACGTCGATCGCCTTGTCAGGAAGCTTGCGGTCGGAAATGTAACGCGCGGACAGTTCCACCGCCGCCTTGATCGCGTCATTTGTAAACTTGACCTTGTGGAAGTCCTCGAAATAGGGCTTCAGCCCCTTCATGATCTCGATGGCGTCTTCCAGCGTGGGTTCGTTCACGTCGATCTTCTGGAACCGGCGCACAAGCGCGCGGTCCTTTTCGAAGAACTGGCGGTACTCCTTGTAGGTCGTCGAGCCGATGCAGCGGATCGCGCCGGAGGAAAGCGCCGGCTTGAGCAGGTTGGAGGCATCCATGGCCCCGCCAGACGTCGCGCCAGCGCCGATCACCGTGTGGATCTCGTCGATGAACAGGACCGCGCCGGGGAAATTCTCCAGTTCCTTCACGACCTGCTTGAGGCGTTCCTCGAAATCGCCGCGATAGCGGGTTCCTGCCAACAGCGTTCCCATATCGAGCGAGAAGATCGTGGCGTCCCTGAGAACCTCCGGAACCTCGCCCTCGACGATCCGCTTGGCCAGCCCCTCGGCAATGGCCGTCTTGCCCACGCCGGGATCGCCGACATAAAGCGGATTGTTCTTGGACCGGCGGCACAGAACCTGGATCGTGCGGCTGATCTCGGACGACCGCCCGATCAGCGGATCGATCTTGCCGGCCCGCGCCTTGTCATTGAGGTTGATGCAATAGGCGCTCAGCGCATCCTGCTGCTTCTTCTTGGCACCGGCATCCTCGTCGCTGCTGCCGGAAGCGGTATTGCTCTGCTCCTCTTCCGCGCCGCGCGGCGGACGTGCCTGGCTGGCGCCCGGGCGCTTGGCAATCCCGTGCGAGATGTAGTTGACGGCGTCGTAACGCGTCATCTCCTGCTCCTGCAGGAAATAGGCGGCGTGGCTCTCCCGTTCGGCGAAAATCGCCACGAGAACGTTTGCGCCCGAGACCTCTTCCCGTCCGGAGGACTGGACGTGGATCACGGCCCGCTGAATGACACGCTGGAACCCGGCCGTCGGCTTGGAATCCTCGTCATAACCCGTCACGAGATTGTCGAGCTCGGTATCGAGATAATGCGTGATCGTGCGGCGCAACTCGTCGAGATCGACATTGCAGGCACGCATCACCGCCGCGGCATCCTGATCCTCGAGCAGCGCCAGGAGCAGATGCTCCAGGGTCGCATATTCGTGATGCCGCTCATTGGCGAAAGTCAGGGCCTGGTGCAGCGCTCTTTCGAGGCTTTGCGAGAAAGCCGGCATGAAATCCTCACTTTTTCTCCATCACGCATTGCAATGGATGCTGGTGCTGGCGGGCGAAGTCCATCACCTGGGACACCTTGGTCTCCGCCACCTCGTAGGTGTAGACGCCGCATTCGCCGACACCGTGATTGTGCACATGGAGCATGATCCTTGTGGCGTTTTCGCGATCCTTGAAAAAAAACCGCTCTAGCACGTGGATGACGAACTCCATGGGCGTGTAATCGTCATTGAGCAACAAGACCCTGTACAGACTGGGTTTCTTCGTCTTCGGCTTGGTCCGGGTGATCACGGACGTTCCGCGGCCCGTTCCGTTACCTTCGCCGTCTTCGGCCGTCATCCTCACCGAGTGCCTTTCCGCTGTCGTCATCATCGCTTCTTTTCGGGCCCGGTTCGTTCTCTGTCCTGTCACACGGCTATCATGTAGTTTGCCTGAGACAGATTTTAAGGCCTGCCCTGCGCCTTGCAAGGGTCAGCATTGCTGTCGGCATCAAGTTTTGCACACCGGGCCGGCCGGACCATTTCACGGAACCCGCCACGGCACAACGAAACGGCCCCGCCGCGATGCGCGACGGGGCCGCCTGAAAGCTGTCGGATGCCGGCGGAGGCCGGCCGCCGGATCACTTGGCCTTGGTCATGGCCGATTCGAACGGCTTGTATGCTTCCTTGGCGAGATCGGCATAAAGCTCGCTCATCTTGGTCGCCTGGGCCATGAACTGCTCATAGGCGCTCTTGGCATATTCGCTCTGCAGCTCGATCGCCTTGTCCATGGACTTCACGCCGGAGAGCTTCTCGAAATAGCCGGAGCCCATCTCCATGGACTTCTTGGCATATTCGGCCGACTCGGTCGCGATGCTCTGGAAAGCCTTTGACATGGAAGCATAGGACTTCAGGCCATTGTCCATCATTTCCTTGGAGGCGGCGTTCATGTCGTCGAAATTCTTCATCATCGGGTGGGCCTTTCGATCACGGAAGATCATCTTGTTGCGATGCACATATATTGGTGTGCAGCGCACAAAATGTCAAGCGGGCCGATGCAATTCAGAAGCGTGAAATAGATCAGTTTCTATTAATGATTTCGTCAACAATTAAGCAAGTGCGAAAAATCGCATTCACACCTCGCTTACCATAAACGGATTGGTAACGCTGATGACGCAAGATGGCATTTGTCCGTTCTGGCGGCAGCCGCCGTCCCTGAAAGGAAACTCAAACCATCCAGGTGCGATCTTGCGTGCATTCCTTGCGTCCGTTGTCTCTCTCGCCCGAAAAACGTCCCTGGCCGCGCTTGCCGGCCTCTCGGTTGCCGGTCTGCTTGCCAGCGCGGCGCCGGGCCTTGCCAACTCGAAATATGCCGGCATCGTCGTGGACGCCAACACCGGCAAGACCCTCTACGAATCCAGCGCAGATTCCCTGCGCTACCCGGCTTCGCTGACCAAGATGATGACCCTCTACATCGCCTTCGAAGCGCTGAAGGCCGGCAAGGTTTCCAAATCGACCCGCATCCCCGTTTCCGCCTATGCGGCGGGAAGGCCGCCGTCGAAACTGGGCCTGCGCGCCGGTCAGACCATCAGCCTTGAATCCGCGATCTATGCGCTTGTCACGAAATCAGCCAACGATGTGGCATCAGCGCTCGGTGAATATTTCGGCGGTTCCGAAGCGGGCTTTGCCAAGATCATGACCGCGAAGGCACGTGCGCTCGGAATGAGCCGAACGGTTTTCCGCAATCCCCATGGCCTGCCCGATGCCCGGCAGGTCACCACCGCGCGTGACATGGCCCGCCTGGGCATCGCCCTGCGCGAGCATTTCCCGCAATATTACAGCTATTTCTCCACCAGGGTCTTCACCTATGGCAAGCGCCGCTACCGCAATCACAACCGCCTTCTGGGCAAGGTTCGCGGCGTTGACGGCATCAAGACCGGCTATACCCGTGCCTCGGGCTTCAATCTGGTATCGTCCGTACGCAGCGGCAAGCGCAGCATCGTCGCTGTTGTCATGGGCGGCCGGACCGGTGCCAGCCGCAACGCCCAGATGAAAAAGCTGATCGCCGCCTATCTGCCCAAGGCCTCCACACGTGACCGGGGAAATCTCGTCGCCAGGGGCAAGGCTGCGCCGGTACAGGTTGCCGGCATTCCGCCCCTGCCGCGCACCGACATTCCGGTGCCTTCCAGCAAGCCGGTTTCCGTGGCCACCACGACATCCGTGGCGAGCGCGTCGTCGACGCCGCTTGTCGACCCGGTGAAGACGGCGGCCGTCCCGCCGGCGACGGGTTGGGTGGTACAGGTCGCTTCCATGCCGTCGCGCGATGAGGCCGTGCAGTTTCTCGACCGGATCAAGGGGAAGGCCGGCGCGGTTCTGGCAAGTGCGGAAGGGTTTACGACAACCTTTGAAAAGGACGGCACCCTTTACTATCGCGCCCGCTTTGGCGGCTTTGCAGGCAAGGATGCGGCCTGGAAGGCCTGTTCGTCGCTCAAGCGCCGCAAGATCAGCTGCTACGCGACAGAGCAATAGCAGCGCCCACACCGGCCGACAGGCCGAAGAGAAACCTTTGTCGCCCCATTCTCCGGGGCTCTGTAGATGCGTAATTCGGGGAAATGTCATGATACAGCAGAACCATGTATCCGCGCCTGGATCGGTTTCCGCACAGGCCTTGACGCCGGCAAATCCGCTCGTCACCGCGCGGGATGCCCTTGCCTCCGGCCGGAAGGCCACACGTCTGCGTACGCGCGATCTTGTCGGCCTCCTCATCTGCCATGGCGCGCGCGCCCTGCGCCAGTCGCGCGAACCGGTCGCCGTGCGGTTGCGCGTCGAGGGCATTCGCGGCGCAGTCGCGGTTCGCTACAACTATCGGGGCTGAGGGCTGCCGCCGCGTCAGTCGGCAAAGATGTCCGGCATGGCGATCGGCTGGCTGGCGCGTGCCATGAAACGGCGCCTGCGGTCGGCCCTGCGCAGCCCCTCCTCTCCGATCGGCAGGCGAAGCGTTGCCACGAGTTGCCGGATTTCCTGGCGTGCGGCCAGATGAGAGAGCGTGGGACGGGCTCCCAGCACGCGATCATCCAGTTCGTCCAGCGCCGTCAGGCCGAGCGGGAAGAATTCCCTGAAAATCACCCGTTCCGAAATGCCATCGGCCAGGCGGAACCCGAGCTTTGCGGCCAGTTTGCGCAAGCCATTGTCCACCTTCAGCTCATTTCGTGACGATATCGTCGCCATGCGGTTGCGCACGACAACCCAGTCCAGGATCGTGTTGTCCGTGGCGCGGCGCTCCCGGCGCGCATCCCGTACCGAATGGGCATAGGGTGACAGATCCACGACATCGTCCGAAACGGGATCGATACGCCCGAGGACATCGAAATCAACGAAGCTGTCGTTCATCGGCGTTATCAGCGTATCGCAGATGCGGTGCGCCAGCCGGTTGAGGTAAGTGTCCGATCCCGGCGTGTCGATGATGATGAAATCGTGTGTCTGCTCGACATCGGCAAGGCCCTCCATGAGGGCGCGCATTTCGGCGTTCTCGCTCTCGGCAACAATCGCGCGCCGCGCGGCCGGGACATGGAAGTGCCGCGGAATTTCCAGCGCGAGGCTGGAGCGGGCGGCCCAGCGCCGGCGGTTTTCGACGTAGCGTGTAAGGGACAGTTGCCGCGCATCGAGGTCGATGGTGGCAACCCTGTTTCCGGCCTTCAGGAGAGCGATGGCGACATGCATCGCGGTGGTCGATTTGCCCGATCCGCCCTTTTCATTGCCGCAGACAATGACATGGGCTGCCTTGCGGCCGCCTCCCGGCTTCGGCCTGGACGAAGCAGACATGAACATCGCTTGCTCCCCGGCACTTCGTGTGCCCGATTGCAAGATTGCCTTGTGGGGCAACCGGTTGCAAGCCTCATGCCCTTGCGGAAGTGGATTCTTGCCGACGTGGTAAACCGGCCCGCGCTGTCCCGCGGCCTGGCAACAGCCTTCCTATAACAGCCCCAGTTCGGAAAGTTCCGTCTCAAGATCGGCCGGCAGCGAGCCGTCCGCGCTGCCGGAGAGGTCCGCCGGTGCGTCTTCCGGCTTGAGATAGCGCCATCCCTGGAACGGCCGTTTGGGCACCGGCCGTGTGCGCACGAGCGCCGGCTCCAGCACAAGACGGCAGCGCTGAACGCCATCCTCGCCCTGGAATGTTTCGACGTCGAGGATGGTCTGACGGCAAAGCACCATGCCCTTGATGACCCAGTAGATCGAACCGCCATCGAGCACGTCCGGTATCCGGCGCGGAACCATCCGCGTCGTGTGCCAGTACCTGTCGCCCAGACCGGCCGCCTTGGCCTGCGCGCAGCGATGCGCGATCCAGCGCTCCAGATCGTCAACGCTGTCCGTGCCAACCGACAATTTGATAAGGTGCAGGGTCATGACCGGCAATCTATCGGTCGCCGCTCCGCTTTCAAGCGTCAGCTTGCATGTTCTCCACAGGTCGCGTCAGCATTCCGGTACGTTCACTGCCAGACCACCAAGCGCCGTTTCCTTGTAGCGGCTGTCCATGTCGCGGCCGGTTTCCGCCATGGTACGGATACAGGCGTCGAGCGAGACGATATGGGCGCCATCGCCATGCAGCGCCAGTGACGCCGCGGTCACCGCCTTCACGGCGCCCAGCGCATTGCGCTCGATGCATGGCACCTGCACAAGGCCGGCCACCGGGTCGCAGGTCATGCCCAGATGATGCTCCAGCGCGATTTCGGCGGCGTTTTCCACCTGTTCCGGCGTGCCGCCCATCACCGCCGCAAGCCCGGCGGCGGCCATGGCTGACGCAGAACCGACCTCGCCCTGGCACCCCACTTCGGCCCCAGAAATCGAGGCGTTGTGTTTTATGATTCCGCCCACTGCGGCTGCCGTGAGGAGGAATTCCCGCCGTTGTGCGCGATCCATGCCGTCATGAAACCGCAGCGCGTATTTCAGCACGGCGGGCACGACGCCCGCTGCCCCGTTCGTTGGCGCTGTCACCACCTTGCCGCCCGCTGCGTTTTCCTCGTTGACCGCCATGGCATAGACGGACAACCAGTCATTTGCGGCCATTGGATCGGCCTTGTTGAGCAGGCTTTGCTGGGTCAGGCGCCCATGCATGGCGGCCGCGCGGCGGCGCACCCGCAGCCCGCCCGGCAGTTCGCCGGTGGCGGCCAGTCCGCGCTCGATACAGGCGTCCATCGCATGCCAGATCCGGTCAAGGCCGTCATCCAGATCGTGCCGCGCCATGCGTTTTTCTTCATTGGCCCGCTTCATGGCGGCGATGGACAGGCCGCTTTCTCGCGCCATCGCCAGCATTTCGGAGGCATTCGAGAACGGAAACGGCGAACCCGGCCCCTCCTCCGGACCAGGACCGGCATGAACCGTGTTCAGTTCATCCTCGGTGACCACGAATCCGCCGCCGACCGAGTAATAGACCCGGCGAAGCAGGACGCGGCCGTCCTCGTCATGCGCGCTGAACGCCATGCCGTTGGCATGGCCTGGCAGCGCGTTCTGCCGGTCGACGACCAGGTCGTTCTCGGGATCGAAGCGATAGGCCGGATGCCCGGCCGGCCGGACCATGCATTCCGCAGCAATGCGCGCGACAGCCTTGTCAGCCGCATCCGGGTCGATGCCGGCGGGCGTATGGCCGTCGAGGCCCAGCAGGACGGCGCGATCGGTCGCATGGCCCTTGGCGGTGAAGGCCAGTGAGCCGTGCAGGCTGGCTGAAAGCCGCGTGACCGTCGCGCCGGCAGGCCGCGGCCAGGCATCATCGCGTATCTCGTCGAGGAACCGCCGCGCCGCATTCATCGGTCCCATCGTATGGGAACTCGACGGACCAAGCCCGATCTTGAACAGGTCGAATACCGACAGGAACATGCCCAATCTCCCAGACCGGCGGACAGTCCCGCCGCTACTGCCGGACTGTCGCAATCCCGGATTTCTTTTCCGGCGCAGGAACCGCCATCGCCTTGGCCATTGGCGACATCGCAAACGAAAAACGCCGGTGCATGCGGCACCGGCGTTGTTCCAGGTAAATGCTAATGAAAATGTCAGTTTGCAGCAACCACCGCCGTGGTTTCCGCGCCGCCGAACAGCCAGGCCAGCAAAATGATGCCGGCAAAGGCCGCCACTGCCCAGGCTGTCACGCCCCAGCAGCTTTTCTGAACGGTTTCGTCCATGATGATCCTGTCTTGCTGTTGCTTCGCAGGTTGCCGCCTGCAAGCCGGCATGGGCAACCCGTGGCGTGGACCGATACGCCCGCTGACCTGCCATTGCAAGTCCAAAAGCGGCGCAAAAATGGCCCGCAGCTTTCGCCATCTTCATCACCGGACAACAAGTTTCTGAAATATCTCGATATTCTCGATCACGGCCTTTAACAAATCGGTAACATATGGGGCCGGAACGTGGCGGCGTGACGGTTTCGCAATCGGCCGGCAAGGCTGCAAACATGGCGGCCGCTCGACAATGGAATCGGCCCTGCCCGCATGACTTGCCAGATCGCCGTGTCCATGAAATGTACGGGCATCGGGAAATAGCGGGAGAACGGGACGGCCATGATCCGGGTGGACGAAACCAGATTGCGCCAGACCATCCAGGATCTGGCGAAGGCGCGCGGCCCGGGAAAGACCATCTGCCCGTCGGAAGCGGCGCGCGCGATTGCCGGGCCTGACGAAAAGCAATGGCGGCTGCTGATGAAGCCCCTGCGCGCCCAGGCCGTGGCAATGGCCAAGGCTGGGGAAATCACCATTCTGCGCAAGGGCAGGCCGGTTGACCCGGACGACTTCCGCGGCGTTTACCGCATTGCCATGGCAGCGGACGGTCAAGGTGACGGAAAGAACTGAGGAATCCGACCTGTCAGGTAGTATGCCGCCAGTCCGATCCATTCCCGCAGGCCAAGTGTTGCCTCCTCCATGGCGTCGATCGGCGTCCGCCGGGCAAAGCTGAGGCCAGCAGGGCCCGGCGTGCGGTAGTCGACCGGCCATGGCGTCACATCCAGTCCCGCTTCGCGAAAAAGCGCCATGGATCGCGGCATGTGAAAGGCTGAGGTCACGAGCAGCCAGACCTCATCCTCGCCAGTCGCGATGAGCGCGCGCGTGAAACGGGCGTTTTCCTGCGTGTTTCGCGAACGGTTTTCCAGAACCAACCGGTCCCGGTCCACGCCAAGCGCCGTCATCAGCCGTTCGGCACTGTCGGCATCCCCTTCTCCCTCGGCGATCAGGGCGCCCGATCCGCCGGAGATGACAATCCTGGCGTCGGCATAGCGCCTTGCCAGGATGGCGCCCTCCACGAAACGGTCACCGGCATCCTCCAGTTCATGGCCCCCGCGCGCCAGGTTGACGGCACCCGCCATGCCTCCGCCCAGGATGATGACGCCCGCAACCGAGGCCGGCGGCGGATCCGGTCTTTGAAACCGTTCCTCCAGCGGGTTGAGCAAGAGTTGACCGGCATTGGTCCACCCGCCGGCGACCAGAAGCAGCAAACCAAGAGATGACAATGTTATTGTCAAACGCCGCCATTCCAGCATCGCGGCCAGCCCGGTTGCCAGCATCAGCAGGAACAGAAGGCCCAGCGGCTGAATGGCGAACCAGGCGATCTTGGAGAGATAGAAGAACATCTAGGCCTGATCCTTCCCGGCACGGCGCCGCTGCGCCGGCCGCTTTCCTGTCTGCTCGCCCGCAGTGGTCACCTCCACCGGCGTGCGCATGATCACCTCGCGGTGCGGGAACGGAATGCCAACCCCGTTTGCCTTGAACGTGTCCCACAACGCGATCATGACGGCGCCGCGCACATTGGTCAGTCCGGCCTGCGGATCGGCAATCCAGAAACGAAGCACGAAGTCGAGTGAACTGTCCCCGAAACCGATCAGCCAGCACACCGGCGAGGGATGCGACTGCACCCGCGGGGCCGCAGCCTTGCAGGCTTCGATTGCCAGCCGCGACACCTCATGCGGATCGGCGCTGTAGGAGACCCCGAACTCCACATCGAGGCGCACCAACTGGTCGCTGAACGACCAGTTCACGACACGGTTTGTGATGAACTCTTCGTTCGGGATCAGGAATTCCTTGCCGTCGCGCGTAACGACGGAGACGAAGCGGGCGCGCAACTCGCGAATCCATCCGAACGTCTCATCCAGCGAAATCGTGTCGCCCGGTTTGATCGAACGGTCGAGCAGGATGATGATTCCGCTGATGAAATTGGAGACGACCTTTTGCAGCCCGAAGCCCAGACCGACGCCGACCGCCCCCGAAAAGACGGTCAGCGCGGTCAGGTCGATACCCAGCGATGACAGCGCCACCGCGCCCGCCAGCAGCACGAGCGCGATCTTGATCACCTTGCCGAGCAGGACGCGCAGGGACGGCGTCAGGTCATCGCTGCGCTGCAGGCGCCGGTCGATGAAGTTGCCGACGCCCGTGGCGAGCCACAAGGTGACGCCCATGGCGAAAAGCGCCTGAAGCGTGAACCAGAGCGAAATGCGCGCCTGCCCGACGCTCAGCGCCAGGCTGTCGAGAAGCACCTGCACCTGGTCCGAAACGCCGAGAACGATGATAGCTGCCCAGATCCAGCCGGCATAGGCAACGAGGCGGGCAAACATCCGGTTCCGGATCACCCGGGAAACGACCGCGATTACCAGCCACAAGGTGGCAAGCGACAGGATGAGTGAAATCAGCCAGGACCGGCTGGGCCAGGTCACCGCCCGCATCACCGACAGGGTGATTGCCATGGCGAGGATGAAAATAACCCATTCACTGCGCCTGAGAAGGGCGACGACCATCCGCAGCAAGCCGGGATTGCCACGGATCCGCCGCGCCCGCTCTTCCAGCGCCGGCTCCACGCGCAGCGAAACGAGCCAGGCGACAAGGAAGACCCATGCCGCGATCGCGAGCTGGATGCCGGTCCACAACGGATCGATCGAAGCGATCAGGTCTTCGATGTTCTGTGCGACGGCGGCAAGCAGCTCGGCGACCGATTCACTCATGCGGCATCCCAGACCGGTGAGAAGTCGAAATCGCAAATCCGTGCGTTGCGCTGGCGCAAAGCGGAGATTGCCGCCATCTCGTCATCGCTGAGGGTGAAATCGAAGACCGAGAGGTTTTCCGCCAGCCGTTCCGGCCGCGATGTGCGGGGTATGGCGATCACGCCATCCTGCTGCACATGCCAGCGCAACACGATCTGGCCGGGTGTGCGCCCATGGGCGGCAGCCGCGTTGCTGACCGCCGGTTCGTCGAACAGCGCGCCTCCGCGGTAAAGCGGGCAATAGGAGGTCAGCGCCATGCCATTGGCTGCCAGCATCGCCTTCAGCTTGTCCTGATTGAGATAGGGATGATACTCGACCTGGTTGCACGCCAGCGGAGCATCGCTCAAACCGATGGCCTCGGCCAGAAGCCCGCTCGGAAAATTCGAAACGCCGATATGGCGGGCGAGGCCGGCTGCCCTGACCGCATTGAGCGCGCGAATCGAATCGCTGAGCGGAATGGCCGGATTGGGCCAATGAATGAGCAGGAGATCCACCGCATCCACGCCCAGCCGCTTCAGACTGGCCTCGGCGGAGCGCTGCAGGTCTCCGTCAGCGATATCGGTGAACCACACCTTCGTGGTGAGAAAGTAATCATCCCGGGCCAGTCCGGACGCCCGCAACCCTTCGCCGACCGCTTCCTCATTGGCGTATTTGGCGGCCGTATCGACATGGCGATAGCCTACCCGCAGCGCTTCAGCCACCATTTGCGCGCAATGCTCGCCCTCAAGTGTCCACGTGCCCATACCAAGCGCGGGAATGGAAGCTCCGTTTGCCTCAACCCTGTGCATTGACCGTCTTCTCCTTCATTGACGATTGACCGGACCCTGCCCGGTTGAAATACCTGTTATCCATGATCGAAGGTCAGTCTATGGCATCAGCACAATCGGGCAAGGGCCGCATCGCGGCAATCGACGCGGCGCGCACCATCGCGCTGGCCGCGATGGCCGTCTATCACTTCACATGGGATCTGGAATTTTTCGGATATGTGCAGGCGGGCACAGCCGCCAGCGGCGGATGGAAGCTCTTCGCCCGGTGCATTGCCGGTTCCTTCCTCCTGCTGGCCGGAATCGGCTTGGTACTCGGCCACGGTCAGGGCATGCGGTGGCGCGCCTATCTTGTGCGGCTCGGGCGCGTGGCCACGGCCGCCGCGCTCATAACACTGGTGACATGGTTCGCCATGCCCGACAGCTTCATCTTCTTCGGCATCCTGCACCAGATCGCATTCGCCGGCATACTCGGTCTGGCCGTCCTGCGTCTGCCGTGGATTGCCACCGCGGTGCTGGCCGCAGCCATCTTCGCGCTCCCCTTCGTGTTCCGCGATCCGGCATTCGCAGCCCCCTGGCTGCGCTGGACCGGCCTCGCCCCCTTCCCGCCCGTCTCCAACGACTACGTCCCGGCCTTCCCGTGGACCGGCGTGGTGCTCGCGGGCATGGCGCTGGCGCAACTTGGTGGCGCCCATGGCTGGTTCGAAGCCTTGCGCAGGACGCGGCTGAACGCGCTTGTTCCGGCTTGGCTTGCATGGCCGGGACGCCATAGCCTGGCATTCTATCTTCTTCATCAGCCTATTCTGATCGCGCTGGTGTGGACGTGGGCACAATTCCTTCCACCAGCGATCACCGTCGGCGATGCGCGGCCGGGATGCGAGGCACAATGCATGCAGACCGAGGACGAGGCCTTTTGCCGCGCATGGTGCCTTTGCGTGCTTGACGAACTCGATTCGCGCGGCATGCTCGCCGAAGCCTTGGGCGGTCAGCCCTCTGCGTCTGCACGTCAGGCGGTCGAAGCGGCCCGCGCGCTCTGCGAGGCGCAAGCAACTACGGAGAAACAGCAGCCATGAGCGCAAACCTTGAAAGGCCGAACCGGATACCCTGGCCACCCTTGCTCTATGGTAGCGCCATTCTGGCCGCAGTGGGCGCACAGTTCCTTTTTCCCCTCGGATTCGCGTGGATACCGCACCCCTTCTCCGACATCCTGTTCGCCATCGGCTGGGTGATCATTGCCGCCGCGCTGGCACTGGACTTTTCGGCCATGGCGACATTGCACCGGGCCCGCACGACCGTATGGCCCAACCGCCGTTCCGATCATCTTGTCAGTTCAGGTCCGTTCCGCATCACGCGAAATCCGATCTATGTCGGCAACACCATGCTGATGATTGGCGTCGGTCTCGTTTCCGGGATACTCTGGTTCATCCTGCTGGCCTTCGCCGCCGCCTTTGCCACCCAGAAGCTCGCCATCGAGCGTGAAGAGCGCCACCTCGCCCATCGCTTCGGCAAACCCTACCGCGACTACATGAAAAAGGTCCGGCGCTGGATTTGAGCCGCATCCGGAAACGCGTTCTCCGGGGTCAGGTCGTGACCCCGAGCTCGGCCATCCGCTCCAGGCAAGCCTCTTCCGCCCGGTCGAGTTCGGCCAGCGTTTCCTCCAGGTCGCGGCGCTTCTGCCGCAGTTCCTCGCGCCGTTCCTCGATCTTGGCGATGATGGTCTTCAGTTGACCTCCCTCGCCCGGCGGTTCGCGGTACATCTGGATGATGTCGCGGATTTCGGCGATGGAAAAGCCGAGCCGCTTGCCGCGCATGATCTGCTTGATGAGATGCCGGTCCGCCGGGCGGTAGAGCCGCGTACGGCCGCGGCGGTGCGGCTGGATAAGGCCTTCGTCCTCATAGAAGCGCAGCGTCCGCGTGGACACGCCGAACTCCTTGGTGAGTTCCGTTATGGTGTAGAATTCACGCATGCCCGCAGCCTGTCGATGTTCCGGTCCTTTCCAAGTCTGCATAACCCTTACGTAAAAGTCAAATACACGGCAGAGACCGGGCTTGCCGCGGGCAGTGCCACCCCGGCAGACCGGACGAAAGCTGCCCGGCGCGGTCACCCCAGGGAAAACCACCAGGCGGCCAGCGCCAGAAAGGCAAAGAAGCCGACCACATCGGTCACGGTCGTCACGAAGACGCCCGAGGCGATGGCCGGATCGGCGCCCACCCTGTCCAGCAGCAGCGGAATGAGAATGCCGGCCAGCGCGGCCGCCAGCATGTTGACCACCATGGCCATGGCGATGACGGCGCCAAGCCCGGTATTCGAGAACCACAACGCCGCGACCACACCGATGATGATGGCGAACAGGACACCATTGAGTATGCCGACCATGGTTTCGCGCCGAATGACGCGGCCGGCATTGTAGATGTCGATATCCTTGGTGGCCAGCGCGCGCACGGCCACGGTCATGGTCTGCGTCGCGGCATTGCCGCCCATCGATGCCACGATGGGCATGAGCACCGCCAGCGCCACCATCTGCTCGATCGTCGCATCGAACAGGCCGATCACCAGCGATGCCAGCACCGCTGTCCCGAGATTGATCAGGAGCCAGAGGAAGCGTGAGCGCGCGGCCTCGGCCACGCTGTCGGAAAGTTCCTCGTCGCCGACGCCACCCATGCGCTTGATGTCTTCCTCGGCCTCCTGCTGGATCACGTCAACGACATCATCGATCGTCAGCACGCCGACGAGCCGCTCGTTCTCGTCCACGACAGCCGCCGAGAGCAGGTCGTACTGCTCGAACACCTGTGCGGCCTCTTCCTGGTCCATCGTGGCCGGAATGGCATGGCGCGTCTCGTGCATCACCTCCTCGACCTTGGTGCCGCGCCGGGTGCGCAGGATGCGATCGAGATTGACCGCGCCGACCAGCCGGAACGTCGGATCGATGACGAAGATCTGCGAGAAACTGTCGGGAAGATCCTTGTCCTCGCGCATGTAGTCGATGGTCTGGCCGACGGTCCAGAAGGGCGGAACGGCGACGAATTCCGACTGCATGCGCCGGCCGGCCGTCTCTTCCGGATAATCGAGCGAACGGCGCAGCCGGATCCGCTCCGTGAACGGCAGCTTGGACAGGATCTCTTCCTGGTCTTCCGCTTCCAGGTCTTCAAGGATGTAGACCGCGTCATCGGAATCGAGTTCCTGCACCGCCTGCGCGATCTGGTCGTTTGGCAGCGATTCCACGATCTGGAGGCGGATCGCCTCGTCCACCTCGGTCAGGGCGGCGAAGTCGAAATCCGCGCCCAGCAATTCCACCAGCGCGCGGCGCTGGTCCGGGATCAGCGCCTCGATGAGGTCGGCCAGTTCCGATTCGTGCAATTCCCCGGCGTCACGCTTGAGCGTGACCGTATCGCGATCCGCGATCGCCGCGCCGATATGGGCCAGGTAGGAGGCGCGCACATAGCCGTCATCGTCATAGATGTCGGCGCCATCCACGCTGTCCTCGCCTTCGGCCGGACCGTTTTCCAATTCTTCAGCCGACACCCTGCCCTCCATCCGACTCACACATCCTGCCCCCTGTCTAGAGCAACATTTCCGCCGAATGAAGGCTCGCGCGCGGTGTTTTCGCACCCCTGCGAAACCACCGCGCGCCGGATTTCGTACCCTCATGCAGGAAACCAGCAACGGAGACCGACATGCCTCATGCCACCACCCGCCGGCTTTTCCTGCTTGGCGCCGCCGCCATGTTCGCCATGCCTGCGCAGGCGCAGGATGGCGCAGACACCGCCGGCGCCCAGGCCGCCATCAGCGGACAGATGGAAGCCTTCCTCGCCGATGACACGGCTGCCGCCTACGCCTTCGCGGCCCCGAACATAAAGCGGCTGTTTCCTACCGTGGACAGGTTCGTCGCCATGGTGGAGCAAGGCTACCGGCCGGTCCGCCGCCCTTCCTCCTATGCCTTCGGCAGATCGATCCCGCTCGCCAGCGGCCTGCTGCTCCAGGAAGTCTTGATCGTCGGACCGCAGGGCAAGGGCTGGAAGGCGCTTTACCGGATGCAGTTGCAGCCCGACGGGAGCTGGAAGATCTCGGGCGTTTCGCTCAAGTCCGCCGATCTTCCATCCGCATGATCAATTCGCCGCGGACACGAGGCCCATCGCCCTGAGCACAAGGAAGGCGCCACCGGCGGAAAGCGCGCCGACCAGGACACCCCAGCCCGTGTCAGTGACGGCAACGACCGGATCGTATCCCTTGAGCACGGCCAGATTGGTGCCATTGTAGGTCAGGTAGGTGAACAGGCCGAACAGGGCGCCATTGACCACCGCCGTCGAAAGTACCCCGGTGGTCATGGCCGGAACAAGCGCGAACCAGAGCAGCCCGGCCACCCAGATGACGTAGAACACCGCGGCCACGCCCATCCGGGGCTGGTCGAGGAGCAGGCCGTCCATCCGGCTCCAGTAGAAATTCTTCGCGACATAACCCAGCCAGATGAAATCGAGGACCAGGAAGGCCGCCATGGCGGCGAGGTATGCGACGGCGTATTTCACCTTGCGTGCTCCTTAAACGGCATATCCGCTCGGAATACGCGCCCCGCACGCCCGCGGTTCTGTACCGCCCGCCAAAAAGAACGCGCGCGCATGCGCACCGGTTCACAGTGGCGCCACGTCACCCCGCTCCCAGCCGGCCTGTGTCCGCGCCATGTAGTCGCCGTAGCCGCCGGCCTCGATGGCATCGCGCGCGCCCTGCATCAGCCGCTGGTAATAGGCCAGGTTGTTCCAGGTCAGCAGCATCCCGCCCAGCGCCTCGCCCGAGCGCACGAGGTGATGAAGGTAGGCGCGCGAATAGTCGCGCGCCGCCGGGCAATCGCTTTCCGGATCGAGCGGACGCGGATCCTCCGCATGGCGCGCATTGCGCAGGTTGATCTTCCCGAAACGCGTATAGGCAAGCCCGTGCCGTCCGGCCCGCGTCGGCATCACGCAGTCGAACATGTCTATCCCGCGCGCCACCGATTTGAGGATGTCGTCCGGCGTGCCCACCCCCATCAGGTAACGAGGCTTCGCCTGCGGCAGCACCGGACAGACCGCCTCCAGCATGTCGAGCATCACCGCCTGCGGCTCGCCCACGGCAAGCCCGCCCACCGCGTAGCCCTTCAGGTCCATGGCTTTCAGCGCTTCGGCCGAACGCACGCGCAGCGCCGGCACGTCGCCGCCCTGGACGATGCCGAACATGGCCTTGCCCGGCTGGTCGCCGAAGGCGGTCTTGCAACGCTCCGCCCAGCGCAGCGAAAGCTCCATGGCGCGCTCCACGTCGCCAGCCTCGGCCGGCAGGCGGATGCATTCGTCCAGTTGCATCTGGATATCGGAATCGAGCAGCCCCTGGATCTCGATGGAGCGTTCCGGCGTCATCTCGTATTTCACGCCGTCGATATGCGACTTGAAGGTCACGCCGCGCTCGTCCAACTTGCGCAGCGCGGCCAGCGACATGACCTGGAAGCCGCCGCTGTCGGTGAGGATCGGATGCGGCCAGCGGGCAAAGTCGTGCAGCCCGCCCAGCCGCGCCACCCGCTCGGCCCCCGGCCGCAGCATCAGGTGATAGGTATTGCCCAGGATGATGTCCGCGCCGAGATCGCGCACCTGGTCCATGTACATGGCCTTGACCGTGCCGCCCGTACCCACGGGCATGAAGGCCGGTGTGCGAATGGTGCCGCGCGGCATGGTGATTGCGCCGCGCCGGGCACCGCCGTCAGTGGCAAGGAGAGTGAAGGTGAAATCGCTGCGCATGACGTCCGCATTCCTCGTACCGTTCTTGAACCACTTGCCCTTCAGGACCGACCATCGCAAGGGCCGCGCCAGGCCGAACCATTGCCACGCCCGCATTTTGCGTCTGGCCATTGCTTGAATCGGAAAGACAGGCGGTCACCATCTCGCGTGTCTCATATTTTATCATGCGATCCGGTGACCGCCTGCCGCATGTCTGTTCGCCGCCGCTCCGCCTGCCGTCCTTCCGGATCTCTCGACCCGTGAACGGCGGCATCGTGCCCATTGCCGGCAGCCGGAAAGCACCGGCCCCGGCGAGCCACCCGCGATAGGGCGTTGACCAAAGGCCCATTGCAAGCCACGCGGAAGACGCAACCGTCCGCCTGCCGCCGTCAACCATGCCTGCCCCCCGCGTATCCCGGTTCATGACCCGCGTTCCCGTGAAGGCAGCGGGGCAAGGATAGCGCACGGTACGCGCGGTGTGGAAAGAGCATTCATTGCTTCCTGAAAAGCAGGCTGGAATCACCGTAGGAATAGAAGCGGTAGCCGCCGGCAATGGCATGGTCATAGGCTGCGCGCATGGTTTCCAGCCCACTGAAGGCGGAAACGAGCATGAACAGCGTGGATCGCGGCAGATGAAAATTCGTCATCAGCACGTCGATGAAACGGAACCGGTAGCCCGGCGTGATGAAGATGTCGGTCGGGCCGGACCATTCATGCAACCGCCCGGCCTCGTCCGCCGCGCTTTCCAGCAGCCGCAGCGACGTCGTGCCGACCGAGACGATGCGCCCGCCGCGCGCCTTGACCGCGTTCAAGGCCGCCGCCGTCTGCGCGCTGACATGACCGATCTCCGAATGCATCCGGTGATCGCGGGTGTCGTCGGCCTTGACTGGCAGGAATGTGCCGGCGCCGACATGCAGCGTCACGAAATGCCGCTCGATTCCGCGCGAGTCGAGACGCTCCATCAGGCGCGGCGTGAAATGCAGGCCCGCCGTGGGCGCGGCCACGGCACCTTCTTCGCGGGCATAGATCGTCTGATAGTCGGCCCTGTCGCGCTCATCCTCCGGCCGTTTCGACGCGATATAGGGCGGCAGCGGAACATGGCCGACTGCATGCAGCGCCTCGTCCAGCGACGGCCCCGACAGGTCGAAGACGAGTTCGACATCGCCGCCCGCGCCCTTTTCGCCGGCGGTCGCCTCCAGAGCCCCGAGGAAGCAGGCGTTCCCCTCATGGCCGAAACGGATGCGGTCTCCCGCCTTCACCCGTTTGCCCGGCTTGAGGAAGGCTTTCCACCGGTCCGGACCGGTGCGCATGTGCAGCGTGGCGGAGACGCGGGCCTCGCCGCCATCGCGAATACGAACGCCCTCGAGCTGGGCCGGGATCACGCGCGTGTCGTTGAAGACGAGCGCGTCGCCCGGCGCAAGGAGGTCCGCCAGGTCCAGCACGCCCCGGTCTTCGAGCGCTTCGCCGGGCCGCACCACGAGCATGCGCGCCGCATCGCGCGGCTCGGCCGGACGCAGGGCGATGGCGCTTTCGGGAAGCTCGAAATCGAAAAGATCAACACGCATGGGCGGGCCTTTACAGCATTCCGCAGTCTGGTCAAATCACGGCACGCACCCGGCGGCAAGCCGGTTCAGGGCACCGGCCGGACATGCCAAGGGCGCCGGTCATGCCGGCGCCCCTGATATCCAGGACAGCCGCACCGCCTCAGGCGTCGGCGGCAACTTTCATCGAGACGATGGAATCGGGATCCTGCACCGGCTCGCCACGCTTGATCTTGTCGACATGTTCCATGCCCTCGATCACCTGGCCCCACACCGTGTACTGGCGGTTCAGGAAGCCGGCATCCTCGAAGCAGATGAAGAACTGCGAATTGGCCGAATTCGGGTTCATCGCCCGCGCCATCGAGCACGTGCCACGCGCATGGTTCATGTTGGAGAACTCGGCTTTCAGATCCGGCTTGTCGGAGCCGCCCATGCCGGCGCGGGCCGGGTTGAAGTCCTTGCCGCCCTTCTTGCCGTAGCGCACGTCGCCGGTCTGCGCCATGAAGCCGTCGATGACGCGGTGAAAGACGACACCGTCATAGGCACCCTCGCGGGCCAGCTCCTTGATGCGGCCGACATGGCCGGGCGCAAGCTCCGGAAACATCTCGATGACGACCTTGCCCTGCGTGGTCTCCATGACCAGCGTGTTTTCCGGATCCTTGATCTCAGCCATTGCGTCTACCTTCCTGCTTTGATTCGAAATTTCAGTCTTCCACCCGCACCTTGATCATGCGGTCGGGCTCCTGCACGGCGCCATTGGCCGCGCGGCTGCCCTTCTTGATGGCATGGACGTGCTCCATGCCGCTTTCGACGGTGCCGACCACGGTATACTGGCCGTTCAGGTGCGGCGCGGGCGCGAACATGATGAAGAATTGCGAATTGGCCGAATCCGGGCTGGAGGATCGCGCCATGCCCACCGTGCCCTCCTCGAAGGGTGTGTCCGAGAACTCGGCCGGCAGATCGGCCATGTCGGAGCCTCCCGTGCCGACGCGGCGCGGATCGAACCCGTCCTCCATGTCGCCGAACTGGACATCGCCGGTCTGCGCCATGAAGCCGTCGATCACGCGGTGGAAGGCGACATTGTCATAGGCACCCGATTCGGCCAGCGCCTTCATTCGCTCGACATGCTTCGGCGCCAGGTCTTCGGCCAGATCAATGACGACATCGCCATCTTTCAGCGTGATGACGAGCTTGGAGGCGAAGGCAGGCAGGGCAGAAACGCTCATGGAGGCGGCAAGGGCCGCCGCGGCGGCAAGGCGCAGGATCGACATGGGTCAGGTCTCCGGTCGGGTCAGGATTTCGCTTTCAGGGCATCGGCCACATTGGCCGGCACGAAGCCGGACACATCACCGCCCATGGCCGCGATCTGGCGCACCAATGTGGCAGTGATATGCCGCACGGCCGGGCTGGCCGGCAAAAAGACGGTCTTGATGTCGGGCGCCATCTGCCCGTTCATGCCCGCCATCTGCATCTCATAGTCGAGATCGGTGCCATCGCGCAGGCCGCGGATCATCAGCGAGGCGCCATGCTGGCGTGCCGCATCGACGACCAGCCCGTCGAACGCCACCACGCGCAGGCGCGCGTGATCCGCGCCGAGCGCATCCGCGCCGGCCTGCTCGATCAACCGCAGCCGTTCCTCGAAGGAAAACAGCCCCTTCTTGCCCGGATGGATGCCGATGGCCACGTAAACCGTATCCGCCAGCGCCAGGGCGCTGCGCAGGACGTCGAGATGGCCGTTGGTCAACGGGTCGAACGACCCGGCATAGATTGCTTTTGTCTCGCTCATGATTGCGCTTCTACCCGCCGGCACAACCCTTGGCAATCGGCTTCGCGCACGCTTGCGGGCCGAACATGAATGCCCGGTGAACCGGCCGCTCACGGCGCATTCAACTCGGATCACGCAGGTTTGCACAAGCGTTGTTTGAAACTTTTCGCGCTTTGATGCGTCTTGGTCATGTGGAGACAGTGCCGGAACCGGCGTCTTCCACGGAACCGGGAGCAAGGAGAAAACGAATGATGATCGTGCTGCTCGCCTCTGCCATGACCGTTGCCATGCTGATCGCCACCGTGGTGGGCCTGGTCGGCGACCTGAAGACAGAACCGCAGGCAGAGCGCATCCGCCCGCCGTTCGATCCCTACCGGCCGTCCGCTCGCAACCGGCGCCACTGACGGCCCGCCGGATTACGTGTCTGACGGGCTTTCCCCGTCGCCGGTCGCCTCTGTGCCGCCGGCGTCCATGGCTTCCTCAAGCGCGTCCTCGGCCTCCGGTTCCGGTTCGGAAATCCGCTCCACCGACACCACCCGCTCGGCTTCACCCGTCTTGAAGATCGTCACGCCCTTGGTGGCACGGCCGGCAAACCGGATACCTTCCACCGGAACGCGAATCACCTTGCCCGCATTGGTGACCAGCATGATCTGGTCCCCGCCTTCCACCGGGAAGGCGGCGACAAGAGGGCCGATCTCGTCCACCTTGGAAATGTCGGTCGCCCGGATGCCCTTGCCACCACGGCCGGAAATGCGGAACTCGTAGGAGGATGACCGCTTGCCGTAGCCGAATTCCGACACGGTGAGCAGGAACTGCTCGCGCGCCCGCAATTCCTCGATCCTTTCGCCCGAAAGCTCCGACGCCTCGGCCTCTTCGCCCACCAGCCCTGCCGCATCGTCCTCGTCGCCATTGAGGCCGCGGCGTTCCGCCGCCGCGATCTTCAGATAGGCCGCGCGCTCGGATGCCTCGGCATCCACATGGCCGAGAATGGCCATGGAAATGACGCTGTCTCCGCCGGCCAGCGCGATGCCGCGCACGCCGATCGAATTGCGCCCGGCAAACACCCGCACATCGGTGACGGGGAAGCGGATGCACTGGCCCGCGGCCGTCGTCAGCACGACGTCGTCATGCTCTGTACAGGTGGAGACGGACAGGATTTCGTCGCCCTCGTCATCCAGCTTCATGGCGATCTTGCCATTGCGGTTGACCTGCACGAAATCCGACAGCTTGTTGCGCCGCACCGTGCCGCGCGTCGTGGCAAACATCACGTCGAGTTCGCCCCAGCGGTCCTCGTCCTCCGGCAATGGCATGATCGAGGTAATGCGCTCGTTGTCCTGCAGCGGTAGCATGTTGCGCAGGAACTTGCCGCGCGACTGCGGCGTGCCGACCGGAAGGCGCCAGACCTTTTCCTTGTAGACGATGCCGCGCGAGGAAAAGAAGAGGACCGGCGTATGCGTGTTGGCCACGAACAGCCGTGTGACGAAATCCTCGTCCTTGGTCGACATGCCCGCGCGGCCCTTGCCGCCGCGCCGCTGCGCCCGGTAGACCGACAGCGGCACACGCTTGATATAGCCTTCATGGCTGAAGGTGACGACCATGTCCTCGCGCGCGATCAGGTCCTCGTCGTCCATGTCCGGGCCGCCTTCGGCGAGCTCCGTGCGCCGCGGCGTTCCGAACTCTTCCTTTACGGCAGCCAGTTCGTCCTTGACGATCTGCTGGATGCGCGCGCGTGATGACAGGATGTCGAGGTAATCGCGGATTTCGGCGCCGATCTTGTTCAGTTCGTCGGCGATTTCGTCGCGGCCGAGTGCCGTCAGGCGCTGGAGGCGCAGGTCGAGGATGGCGCGGGCCTGCTCCTCGGACAGGTTGTAGGTGCCGTCCTCGTTGACCTTGTGGCGCGGATCGTCGATCAGCCGGATCAGCGGCGCGACGTCATGGGCCGGCCAGCGCCGCGTCATCAGCTGTTCGCGTGCCGTCGCCGGATCGGGCGCATGCCGGATCAGCTTGATCACCTCGTCGATATTGGCCACGGCAATGGCCAGGCCGACGAGTACGTGGGCACGCTCGCGCGCCTTGCGCAGCAGGTATTTCGTGCGCCGGCTGACCACTTCCTCGCGAAACGCGACGAAGGCCTTGAGCATGTCGCTGAGCGTCATCAGCTCCGGCTTGCCGCCGTTGAGCGCCACCATGTTGGCGCCGAACGAGGTCTGCAGCGGCGTGTAGCGGTAGAGCTGGTTCAGGATGACGTCGGCATTGGCGTCGCGCTTGAGCTCCACGACCACGCGATAGCCCTGCCGGTCGGATTCATCGCGAATGTCGGAAATGCCCTCGATGCGCTTGTCGCGCACCAGTTCCGCCATCTTCTCGATCATCGAGGCCTTGTTGACCTGGTACGGAATTTCCGTGACCACGATCATCTCGCGGTCGCCCCGCATCGGCTCGATATGGGCGCGCCCGCGCATGATGATCGATCCGCGACCGGTCTCGTAGGCCGAGCGGATGCCCGAGCGGCCGAGCACGATGGCGCCCGTCGGGAAATCGGGCCCCGGAATGTGCTGCATGAGTTCGGGCAGCGTGATCGCCGGATTTTCCATCAGCGCGATGCAGCCGTCGATCAGTTCGCCCAGATTGTGCGGCGGGATGTTCGTCGCCATGCCCACGGCAATGCCGCCGGACCCATTGGCAAGCAGATTGGGAAAGCGCGCCGGCAGGACCTTCGGCTCGGAACTGGACGAATCGTAGTTCTCCTGGAAATCGACCGTCTCCTTGTCGATATCCTCCAGCAGGTCATGGGCGACCTTTTCCAGCCGCGATTCCGTATATCGCATGGCCGCCGGCGGATCGCCGTCGATGGAGCCGAAATTGCCCTGCCCGTCGATCAGCGGCAGGCGCATCGACCAGTCCTGCGCCATGCGCACCATGGCGTCATAGATCGCGGCATCGCCATGGGGATGGTATTTACCCATGACGTCACCGACGATGCGCGACGACTTCACGTATTTGCGGTTCCAGTGGAAACCGCCCTCGTGCATGGCATAGAGAATGCGGCGGTGAACCGGCTTCAGGCCGTCGCGCACATCGGGCAGCGCGCGGCTGACGATCACGCTCATCGCGTAGTCGAGATAGCTGCGCTGCATCTCCTCGATGATGGAGACGGGCTCGATGCCTTCGGGAAGACCGGGAGGTGTGGGCTGGTCAGTCAAATGCGTGTCACGATCACGTTGGAATCACTTGTTTCCGTATATAGGATTCCGTGCCGCCATTCCAATTTTCGCGCCGGTTTTCCAAAGGGAAGCGCACTTTTGCCCCCTCGCGGGCCTTTGTCGGCCTGCCGGGTCGCGCGACGGGCACAAACCGGCTAGGCTCCCCGCAGGAACGAAGCGGAACAGGACTGCCCATGTTCAACGACATGTTTGCCACAGCGGTGGTCACGCTGCTGGTCACCATCGACCCGGCGGGGCTTGCGCCGCTTTTCCTGGCGGTTACCCGCGGCATGGACCGCTCGCAACGCAACCAGGTGGCCTGGCGCGCAGCGGCTCTGGGCTTCGCGACGCTGGCCCTGTTCGCCCTGGCCGGCGCCGGCATCCTGGCGGTCTTCGGCATCACCCTTCCGGCGTTCCGCGTTGCCGGTGGCCTGTTGCTGTTCTGGATCGCCTTCGAGATGATCTTCGAACGCCGCCAGCAGCGCCATGAACACACGGCCGAAGTCGCCATCAGCGCCGACGAGATCCGCCAGGTCGCGGTTTTCCCGCTGGCGATTCCGCTGATTGCCGGCCCCGGCGCCATTTCCGCCGTGATCCTTCTTTCCGGCCAGTTTGCCGAACCGGGTCCGCGCATCACGCTCATCGCCATCGTGGCGGCGATCATCGCGCTGACATGGTTCGTCTTTCTCCTCGCCGACCGGATCGACAAGGTCCTCGGCGAAACCGGACGGTCCATCCTCACCCGGCTTCTGGGCGTCATCCTTTCGGCGCTGGCCGTACAATTCGTCGCTGACGGGGTGAAGGCGCTGGCAGCCGCCTGACGGCCGCAGGTCCGATCAGAACCGGCCCTTGAGAGGAACGGTCATTGTGCGCCCGCCCCAGCGGTGAACGGAATCATGGGCGCGCACCGTCACCTCCTCCACCGCATCCGGAATGCGGATGCCGGACTGGCTGCGCGTGAAGGGCTGTTCACTCACATGCGGATGTGCCAGCACGCGTTCGCCGAGCACGGTGCCGTCCGGCCCCAGAACCTGCCATTTGTCGGCATAATGGTTCCAGCCCTCGTCGGCATGGCGCACCGTGACATGGAACGTGTAGGAGCCGTTTGAAGACTGTGTGTAGCGCACGTCCACGACGTCGGCTTCACCCGCCAGCACCGGTAGCGCTGGCAATGAAAGGAATATGGCAAAAGAAATCCGTCTCATGGCTGACGAGAATGACCGCTCTGCCGGACACGCGCCAATCACGAATGGTTCAGCCCGGCACGAATGGTTCAGTCCGGACAAGTCCGGCGAAACCTGGAATCGCGGCGTTGGTCGGCTTCGCCGCAAGCCGCCATTCCCGGCCTTGCCAGCGAAGCCATTGTCTCTGGCCCGCAAGATCGCCAACCACGTCGATCCCGCAATAGCAAAACGCCGCGACAGGCACGGGGATGGTGCGGACGGGTTATCCGGCATGGCCCTTGAGCGGGCAGGCAGCAATGAACCACCCGCCAGCCACGGCGTCGCACGTCGCAATGAGCATGGATGAGAGGTGCCGAGCCGGTTCCCCGGACATTCAGAACGGAATTTCGTCGTCGAGATCGCGGGAATAGCCACCGCCCCCGCCGCCGCCCTGCTGGCCGCCGCCATAACCGCCACCGCCATAGCCGCCACCGCCGCCGGATGGGCCGGACGAGCCGAAATCGGACCCGCCGCGCGAACCGCCGCCGCCACCATAGCCGACCTGGCCCTGGTCGCCGCCCTGCCCGCGCCCGTCGAGCATCTGAAGCTCACCGCGATAGCGCTGCAACACGATCTCGGTCGTGTAGCGGTCCTGGCCCTGCTGGTCCTGCCATTTGCGCGTCTGCAACTGGCCTTCCAGGTAAACCTTCATGCCCTTCTTGAGATATTGCTCGGCCACCTTGCCAAGCTGCTCGTTGAAGATCACGACATTGTGCCACTCGGTGCGCTCGCGGCGCTCGCCACTGTTCTTGTCGCGCCAGGTCTCTGACGTGGCGATACGCATGTTGACAACCGCATCGCCGGAATTGAGGCGGCGCACCTCCGGGTCGGCGCCCAGATTCCCGACCAGAATGACCTTGTTCACGCTTCCCGCCATGTTCCAACTCCGTCTTTCGCTGCGGGGCAATGATATGCCGCCCGCGAACGCCATTGCAATTTCCGCGCACCATAAACCAATGCGCCTTGGCTGCCTTCCGCAATCGACGGGCATCCACAAGCAATTGGCCGGCTCACGCCGCCGTTTCCGATCCGGAAGCGCGCCGACACAATGTTCCCATTATGTTCCATATGTCAAGCGCACCACCCATATTCGGGCTCTCATCGAGATGGCCTCACCGGATGAAATAGCCGTTGACTGTCCAACCTGTCGGTTCGCGCGCCAGCACGACGCGTTCAATGGCACCGGTTCTGGCAGCAAAATCGGTGCGAAATTCCAGAATTTCGTAGTCCCCTTCCGGCACGCCGGGCAGTGTAGCGGCTTTGGTGACCTTGAAGAGCGTTCGCGAAAGCACGGCGCCCAGCGGTTTGCGAACGGGAATGATCGCGGCAGCCCAGTCATCGGCTGAAATCTGCGAGCGGAAAATCGCCCCGGCATCACGCCAACTCGCCGACCACGCCTCCTGGTCGACGAGAGCCAGCCAATTCAACGCATGGCTTTCGCTTGCCGACCAGGCTGACGGCGACGCGAACGTGTCCGCTTCTTGTGTCAGGTCGCGAGGTGCTCCGGCATCCTCGATTCCGGCCATGGTAACAAATGCGGCGGCGATAATGGCCACGATCATCAGAAACACTCCTCCTGTCCGCCAGGGGTGGCGGCGCGGCCACGACAGCGGGCCGGTCGGCGCCGTTCGTGCGGCGCCCCCGCCATGCCGGTCCATGCCAAATTCCTTGGATACAGGAAAATCGTGGGCATTGCCTTCGGCCTGCGCAAGAAGGCGCGCCGCCTCCCGGCTGCTGGAGACGCCCAGCTTGCGCCGTGCAGCGCGAAGGCGCTCGTTGACCGTGTGAACCGAAAGTCTGCGTTCCCGCGCGATGGACTTCGCATCATGCCCCGCCAAGAGCAGGCGCAATGTGTCCCGTTCGCGTTCATTGAGGCATTTCAACGGGTCATTCATGTCATCGATCGGGAGTCCCGCCGGCCCGCATGGCGGCCTTTCGAGATGATTGATTGCCGTGCAGATTGCTGTCTACTTCTAGCTGCAACGCAAACCAAGGCAGCCCTGCTTCCAAGATGCCGTTGATCCGTCTTTCAGGACAATCAGACTGAAATCATGATCGGAATTACAAAGAAATAGTGGCGATGCCATCCACACATGAAAATCGGCCCGGCCGCGATCCTGTTTCTTGCGCGCGCCGGGCCTCTACGGGTTTTTACCCTTCAACCGGGTGTTTCCGGTTGCCATGCCGGGCGATGCCGCCACCGTCGCGGAACGGCACAAGCCTGCCCGGCTCATCGAATGAATTGTTGGCGAATTGCCGGTGTCCCCTGTCACGCGGCGCCTTCAGGCACCGGGGGCCTTGCAATCCGTGGTCCGCCGCAACCGGGCGGACCCTTCGGGACTCTTCGGTGGTTCCATCAAACCTCTCCTCTTCCCGTCGGTTTGCAATCTGGCCGGTCGTCCGACCGTTCGGCATCCGGGTTCCGGCCTGCCTGTGCGGGAGCGTTCCCTGACGCTTCGAACCGCTGGCGCCGCATCCCTCCGGATGCTGACTGGAAGCATGCGCCCTGCGCCGCCCTTGCGTCAATGCCCCCGCCAATCACATTTTCAGGGCGTGCCGCCGGGTTATCCACCGGGTTTCCACAAGTGTTCTTGTTTTGTCCGCATTTCTGTGGATAGTATGGTCAATTCCTGTCAGCAGGATCATTCCGTCCCCTTTCCACATGGGAAACAATGACTACATGAGACGCTTGGCCGGCAGCACGACGCCGGACGACCCGGCAGAAAACGTGTTTCCCGACCGGCTGGCAGGCCGGCCCCGCTGCGAGCGACCATGACAGACCACAAGATGATCACCGTGCGCGGCGCGCGCGAGCACAACCTCAAGAATGTCGATCTCGACCTGCCGCGCGACAGCCTCATCGTGATGACGGGCCTGTCGGGTTCCGGCAAGTCCTCGCTTGCTTTCGACACGATTTATGCGGAGGGCCAGCGCCGCTATGTCGAGAGCCTCTCGGCCTATGCCCGGCAATTCCTGGAAATGATGCAGAAGCCGGATGTCGACCAGATCGACGGCCTGTCGCCGGCCATTTCCATCGAACAGAAGACGACGAGCCGCAATCCGCGCTCCACCGTCGGGACGGTCACGGAAATCTACGACTACATGCGCCTGCTCTTCGCCCGCGCCGGCGTGCCGATTTCCCCGGCCACCGGCCTGCCGATCGAGAGCCAGACGGTCAGCCAGATGGTGGATCGCGTCCTTGCCATGGAGGAAGGCACGCGCCTCTATATCATGGCGCCCATCGTGCGCGGCCGGAAGGGCGAATACCGCAAGGAACTGGCCGAGTTGCAGAAAAAGGGCTTCCAGCGGGTCAAGGTGGACGGTGAGTTCCACGAGATCGCCGATGTCCCGGCCCTCGACAAGAAATACAAGCACGACATCGACGTGGTCGTCGACCGCGTCGTGGTGCGCCCGGACCTGGCCGCCCGCCTGGCCGATTCCATCGAGACCAGCCTGAAACTGGCTGACGGTCTTGCCGTCGCCGAATTCGCCGACCGCCCGCTGCCGCCGGAGGAACTGTCGGGCGAGGCCGCCAACCGCTCCAAGAACGACACCCATGAGCGCGTGATCTTTTCGGAGAAATTCGCTTGCCCGGTCTCCGGCTTCACCATTCCGGAAATCGAGCCGCGCCTGTTTTCCTTCAACAATCCGTTCGGCGCCTGCCCGGGCTGCGACGGGCTCGGCCACCAGCAGGCCATTGATCCGGCGCTTGTCGTGCCCGAGCCGCATGTGGCCTTGCGCGAGGGCGCCATCGCGCCGTGGGCCAAGTCCACCTCCCCCTATTATCTCCAGACACTGGAAGGCCTCGGCAAGGCCTATGGCTTCAAGGTGGGCGACCGCTGGCGCGACCTGTCCGACGAGGCGAAGAACGCCATCCTGCAAGGCACCGGCAGCCGCAAGATCGAGTTCACCTATGATGACGGGCTGCGCACCTACAAGGCGGCCAAGACATTCGAGGGCGTGATCCCGAACCTGCAGCGCCGCTGGAAGGAGACCGAATCGTCCTGGGCGCGCGAGGAGATCGAGCGCTACATGTCGGCAACGCCCTGCCCGGTCTGTTCCGGCTTCCGGCTCAAGGCCGAGGCGCTGGCGGTCAAGATCGACGGTCTGCATATCGGCCAGGTCACCGACATGTCCATTCGCCGGGCCAATGACTGGTTCGCAACCCTGCCCGAACGCCTGACCGACAAGCAGAACGAGATCGCCGCGCGCATTTTCAAGGAAATCCGCGAACGGCTCAGGTTCCTCAATGATGTCGGCCTCGACTACCTGACCCTGTCGCGCAATTCCGGCACGCTGTCGGGCGGCGAGAGCCAGCGCATCCGCCTCGCCTCACAGATCGGCTCGGGCCTGACCGGCGTGCTCTACGTGCTCGACGAGCCCTCGATCGGCCTGCACCAGCGCGACAACGACCGCCTGCTCGCCACGCTGAAACACCTGCGCGACCTGGGCAATACCGTCATCGTCGTGGAGCACGACGAGGACGCCATCCTGGCCGCTGACCACGTCGTCGACATCGGACCGGCGGCCGGCATCCATGGCGGACGCGTCATCGCCAGTGGAACGCCGTCCGATATCATGGCCCATCCGGATTCGCTGACCGGCAAGTACCTGTCCGGCGCCATGGGCATTGCCGTGCCTGCCGAACGCCGCAAACCCTCGAAGTCCAGGCGCATTCGCGTGGTCGATGCACGCGGCAACAACCTGAAGGGCGTCACCGCCGACATTCCGCTCGGCACGTTCACCTGCGTGACGGGCGTCTCGGGCGGCGGCAAGTCCACCTTCCTCATCGAGACGCTGTTCCGCGCCGCATCGCGCCGCATCATGGGCGCGCGCGAGAACCCCGCCCCGCATGACCGCATCGAGGGGCTGGAGCTTATCGACAAGGTCATCGACATCGACCAGTCCCCCATCGGGCGCACACCGCGTTCCAATCCGGCCACCTATACCGGCGCGTTCACGCCGATCCGCGACTGGTTCGCCGGCCTGCCGGAAGCCAAGGCGCGCGGCTACCAGCCGGGCCGCTTCTCCTTCAACGTGAAGGGCGGGCGCTGCGAGGCCTGTCAGGGGGACGGCGTCATCAAGATCGAGATGCACTTCCTGCCCGACGTCTATGT
The DNA here is from genome assembly GCA_020637775.1 of Brucellaceae bacterium. Lineage (GTDB taxonomy): Bacteria > Pseudomonadota > Alphaproteobacteria > Rhizobiales > Rhizobiaceae > Zhengella. The sequence goes on from JACKJV010000012.1 coordinate 62,349, forward strand.
CACCTGCGATGTCTGCCACGGCAAGCGCTACAATCGTGAGACACTGGAAGTCACCTACAAGGGCAAGTCCATCGCCGACGTGCTCGACATGACGGTGGAGGAAGGCGCGGAATTCTTCGCTGCCGTACCCGCCATCCGCGACAAGATGGAAACGCTGGCCCGCGTCGGCCTCGGCTATATCCATATCGGACAGCAGGCCACCACGCTGTCGGGCGGCGAGGCGCAACGCATCAAGCTGGCCAAGGAGTTGTCGCGCAAGGCCACCGGCCGCACGCTCTACATCCTCGACGAGCCGACCACCGGCCTGCATTTCCACGATGTCGCCAAGCTGCTCGAAGTGCTTCACCAGCTTGTCGAGCAAGGCAATACGGTCGTGGTCATCGAGCACAACCTGGAGGTCATCAAGACCGCCGACTGGGTGCTCGACCTGGGACCGGAAGGCGGCGACGGCGGCGGCGAGCTGGTTGCTTCCGGCACACCGGAGGACATTGCCGCCGAGCCGCGCAGCCACACCGGTGCCTATCTGAAGGATCTCCTTTCGCGCCGGTCCGGCCATAAGGTGGAAGCGGCGGAGTGACCCGGCCGCGATGCCGGGACACGCCTTGACACCTGTCAATGAAGTCTGCCCGCCATCGCATGAATCCTTTCGCGTCCGGCCTGCCCTCACCGGCAGGCCCGCGCAACGTGAAAGGATGAAACCATGTCTGACAAGCGCACAAGACAAGACCTGTCCCCGTGGTCCGGCAATCCTTTTGCCGATTTCCGGAAACAGATGGATGACCTGATGGAGGGCTTCTTCGGATCCGGCGGCACGCTGGCCGCCCGCTCCGGCCTGCCGTCGCTCGACATGACCGGTGCGATCCGCCCGGCCATCGACATCGCCGAAAACGCCGACGCCATCACGCTGACCGCCGAATTGCCCGGCATGAGCGAGGACCAGGTCGACCTGACCATCCGCAACGGCCTGCTGACCCTGAAGGGCGAGAAGAGGATCGAGCACGACGGCGACAAGGATGACGTCCACGTCGTCGAACGGTCTTACGGATCCTTCCAGCGCTCCTTTCCCATTCCCGAGCGCGTTGACGCCGATGCCATCGACGCGAAATTCGACAAGGGCGTGCTGACGGTCACCATGCCAAAGCGCAAGGATGTGTCCACGGCCGGCCGCAAGGTGCAGATCGGCAAGGCCTGACCAGACGGGCGCTGTCAGGCGTCGGGAAATCCGATCCGCGCCAGCGCCGCGACCAGATCCTCCGCGATCGGCCGCGGCCCGGCGGCCTGTCCCGTTTCGCCATGCAGCCAGACGGCGGCGCAGGCCGCCTCGAAGGCAGGCACGCCTTGGGCCAGGAGGGCGGTAACGATCCCCGCCAGCACATCGCCGGACCCGGCCGTCGGCATTGGCTGGCGAACAAGAATGGTGCATTCCTACCGGCCGCTGGTCCTGGAACGAGGTCGAATACAAGGCATGATCCGATCACCCCACGATGGCGCCGATCACGATTGCAATTAGAACGAAGACCGCGAACGCGACGAACATGTTGGCATGCTTCATCGCGGCTCTCTTTTCCTTGACGATCTCGGCGACATCCTGCGGGTCGAATTCATGGCCGCAGTGACGGCACACCGACGCGTCGTATCGGATTTGCTCTGCACATTTGGGGCATTGTTTCGAATTGAACTTGGTCAACTCCGGGGGCCTCGACATGAGACCGACTGCCAAGAGCGCAAGAACGCTGAATAGGAGCGCTAGGATGAACCAGTTCACGGCGCTGCGGCCCTTTGATGAAGCTACAGCGCCAGTGAAAATCGCAACTGCAATCCAGACAACGACTACCCAAATTTCCATTTGCACCCCCTACCTGAGAAACGTTGATCGCTGGAAAAAATCGGTTGCACAAGCTACCGCACTCAATCACTGTCTGCAAAGGAGGCAACCGAGGTTTATGCCGACCTGATGCGCGTGGCGACGAAGCCAGGTGGGCGTATCGGCCAGATCGTCGCGGCAGTTTCGGGACCAGACGCAGACAGTAGCGAGCGTAAATTGCCGCTGACATGGTGGTTGTCATGGCTATTCGCGATACAATCGGATGAAATTGTCGGCTTGCTGGACTGGATTGTTTCGGCCGCCGAGATACTCCGAACTCCCGGCTATGCACCGGTCAGTCTTGATGAGGCGCCGTCAGGCGTCGGGAAATCCGATCCGCGCCAGCGCCGCGACCAGATCCTCTGCAATCGGCCGCGGCCCGGCTGCCCTGCCGGCTTCGCCATGCAGCCAGACGGCGGCGCAGGCCGCCTCGAAGGCAGGCACGCCTTGGGCCATGAGTGAGGTGACGATCCCCGCCAGCACATCGCCGGACCCGGCCGTCGCAAGCGTGGGCGGTGCATTGGTGTTGATGGCGACCCGGCCGTCAGGTGCGGCGACCACCGTGTCACCGCCCTTCAGCACGACGACAGCCCCGGCGCGCGCCGCCGCTGCGCATGCCCGCTCGATGCGGGCAAGGCCGCCGCCGGACACCAGGTCCGGAAAGATCCGGGCGAACTCGCCCTCATGTGGCGTCAGCACCACCGAAAGGCCGCTGCCGCCTATGGCGCCCCAAAGGTCTGCCGGCCGGTCCGCAAAGGCGGTCAGCGCGTCGGCATCCAGAACCACGGATGTCAATCCCCGCCCGTTTTCCCGGCGGCCGGCATCCAGCATCGCCAGAACCGCTTTGCGCGTACGCTCACCGGCACCGCAGCCCGGTCCCGCAAGGGCGGCCCGTGTCTTGCCCTCCGCCAGAAAGGCGCAAATCTCATCCTGGTCGCGCACCGGGCGGACCATGACCGATGTCAGATGCGCGGCATGAACCAGCACGGCCGAGGGCGGCGAAAGCACCGTCACCGCCCCGGCACCGCTGCGCGCCGCGGCCATCGCGGCAAGGCGCGCCGCCCCCGTGGAAGACGGCCCGCCGGAAAGCACGGCAGCCGCGCCGCGCGCATATTTGTGCGTATCGCAGGCCAGCCGCGGCATGGCATGGCGCCAGAGCGCTGGCACGTTCTCATGCGCACGAACGGCGATGTCCCGGAGAACCGCTTCCGGAATGCCGATGTCGGCGAGCACGAGTTCACCGCAGAAATCACGCCCCGGCAGAAGCACATGGCCCGGCTTCTTGCGAAAGAAGGTGACGGTCAGAGCGGCGCGGAAACAGGCGCCGTGCGGCTCTCCGCTATCGCCCGACAGGCCGGACGGCAGGTCGACCGCGACGACCGGCACGCCGGCGCCCGCGCAGGCCGCTGCCGCGTCTGCCGCCATCCCCGCCAGCGGCTTGGACAACCCGGCGCCAAACAGCGCATCCACCACGAGACCGGCCTCTGCCGGGTCGAATTCGGCCAGCGGCCGCACCGCGCCCGTCCATCGGGCCGCGGCCCATCCGGCATCGCTGTCGGGCCGCGGGGCTGCAAGCGCGAACAGGTTCACCACGACGCCATCGCCGGCCAGCAAGCGCGCCACCACATAGCCGTCGCCGCCATTGTTGCCTGGCCCGCACAGCACCGCGACCCGCTCCAGACCCGGAAACCGCTTCAGGATCGCCGCATGAACGGCCCTGCCGGCGTTTTCCATCAGGCCGGGACCGTCGAAAGGCCCGTTCGCGATGGCAAGGGCGTCCGCCCGCCCCATGTTTTCCGGGGTCAGAAGCTCGTGCATGGCCGCACCCGTTCCTCCATGTTCATGTCGGTGCCGCCGGAGTTATCCGCCGGCCCGCCACCCTGCGCAAGACGCATCGCGCCCGGACGAAAAATCAGGCAGGCGAAGCACGGTCTGCCTGCTTGTTTTTTATGCAGACTGCCTGTTTTTTAACCGGACGCGACAGGCTATGAAAGGGGCAGGACCGGCCAGCCGGTCCCGTGGATATTGCACCGCACCCTTGCCGGCCGCCATGCTGCCCGGTAACGCGCGGGCAAGGCACGAAATTTCATCCTTGCAGAGGGCCGGGGCCGTCCGGGAAAAAATCTGGCACAGTTCATGCTTTCATTTCTGCGGAGCGGGCCCGGGGCCCGTTTTTCACCAATGCGGAGGCCGTTCTTTCCATGAAAAAGATCGAAGCGATCATCAAACCCTTCAAACTGGACGAGGTGAAGGAGGCCCTTCAGGAAGTCGGGCTTCAGGGTATCACCGTGACAGAGGCAAAGGGCTTCGGCCGCCAGAAGGGTCATACCGAACTCTATCGCGGCGCCGAATATGTCGTGGATTTTCTTCCCAAGGTGAAGGTCGAGGTGGTATTGGGCGACGATGCCGTCGAGACCGCCATCGAGGCCATCCGCAAGGCGGCCCAGACGGGCCGTATCGGCGATGGCAAGATCTTCGTCTCGAATGTCGAGGAAGTCATCCGTATCCGCACCGGTGAAACGGGCATCGACGCCGTCTGAGGCGCATTGCCGGTTCGCACGTCAAGTCATCGTCATTACAAAGGGAATTCAGCATGACGACAGCAAACGATATCATGAAGCAGATCAAGGACAACGACGTGAAGTTCGTCGACCTGCGCTTCACGGATCCCAAGGGCAAGATGCAGCACGTCACGATGGACGTGAGCGCCGTCGACGAGGACATGTTCGCCGATGGCGTGATGTTCGATGGCTCCTCGATCGGCGGCTGGAAGGCGATCAACGAGTCCGACATGGTGCTGATGCCCGACACGGCGACGGTCCACATGGATCCCTTCTTCGCCCAGTCCACCATGGTCGTCATCTGCGACATCCTCGACCCGGTCTCCGGCGAGGCCTATAACCGCGATCCGCGCGGCACCGCCAAGAAGGCCGAGGCCTACATGAAGGCCGAAGGCATTGGCGACACCGTTTTCGTCGGCCCGGAAGCCGAATTCTTCGTGTTCGACGACGTGAAGTATAAGGCCGATCCCTACAACACCGGCTTCAAGCTCGATTCGACCGAACTGCCGTCCAACGACGATTCCGATTACGAGACCGGCAACCTGGGCCACCGGCCGCGCGTCAAGGGCGGCTATTTCCCGGTTCCGCCGATCGACTCCGAGCAGGACATGCGCTCCGAAATGCTTTCGGTCATGTCCGAGATGGGCGTCACGGTCGAAAAGCACCACCACGAGGTTGCCGCAGCGCAGCACGAACTCGGCATCAAGTTCGACACCCTGACCCGCAATGCCGACAAGATGCAGATCTACAAGTATGTCGTGCACCAGGTCGCCAACGCCTATGGCAAGACGGCCACCTTCATGCCGAAGCCGGTCTTCGGCGACAACGGTTCGGGCATGCACGTTCACCAGTCGATCTGGAAGGACGGCAAGCCGACCTTCGCGGGCAATGAATATGCCGGCCTGTCCGAGAGCTGCCTCTACTATATTGGCGGCATCATCAAGCACGCCAAGGCCATCAATGCCTTCACCAACCCGTCGACCAACTCCTACAAGCGCCTGGTTCCGGGCTACGAGGCTCCGGTCCTGCTGGCCTATTCGGCCCGCAACCGTTCCGCCTCCTGCCGCATTCCCTTCGGCAACAACCCGAAGGCCAAGCGCGTGGAAGTCCGCTTCCCCGACCCGACGGCCAACCCCTATCTCGGCTTTGCCGCGATGCTGATGGCCGGCCTCGACGGCATCAAGAACAAGATCCATCCCGGCCAGGCCATGGACAAGGATCTCTATGACCTGCCCGCCAAGGAACTCAAGAAGATCCCGACCGTCTGCGGTTCGCTGCGCGAAGCCCTGATGGCCCTCGACAAGGATCGCAAGTTCCTCACCGCCGGTGGCGTGTTCGACGACGACCAGATCGATGCCTTCATCGAGCTGAAGATGGAAGAGGTGATGCGCTTCGAAATGACGCCGCACCCGGTCGAATTCGACATGTATTATTCGGTCTGATCCGCATACAACCGTGTATCGAAAGCCCCGGCGGAGCGATCCGCCGGGGCTTTTTTATTGGCGCAGGCTTATTCCCGATGACGCGCTGCAAAACATGATTTTGCGGTGCATCTAATACCTTTGCCGCATATCCGAAAGCCGCATTGAGAATACGAACTCTCTAAAGTTAGCATGGGCTAACCTTCGGCCAAAGGAGGACCGGCCGGCAGGTTTCAACCTGAATTCGGGAGGACTTCATGTCACGATTCATTCTCAACAGGCGCGGCATCCTGAAAGCCGGCGTGGCCGGCGGCGCGGCCCTGGCTGCTCCGATGCATTTCGTCAGGGGCGCCTATGCCCAGGACATGTCCTGCAACGTGCCGACAGGCGACACGGTCACGCTCGGTTTCAATGTGCCCCAGTCCGGCCCCTATGCCGACGAGGGCGCTGACGAGCTGCGCGCCTACCAGCTTGCCGTCAAGCATCTCAATGGCGAAGGCGACGGCGGCATGCTCTCCACCTTCACGTCCAAGGCGCTGAAGGGCAATGGCATTCTCGGCAAGAAGGTGGCTTACGTCACCGGCGACACGCAGACCAAGTCCGATGCCGCCCGCGACAGTGCCAAACGCATGATCGAGAAGGAAGGCGCGGTGATGATCACCGGCGGCTCGTCGTCCGGCGTCGCCGTGGCCGTCCAGGGTCTTTGCCAGGAAATGGGCATCATCTTCATGGCCGGCCTCACCCACTCCAACGACACCACCGGCAAGGACAAGAAGCGCTACGGCTTCCGCCACTTCTTCAATGCCTATCAGTCCGGCGTGGCGCTGGGTCCGGTGCTGAAGGAGGAATACGGCACCGACCGCCGCGCCTATCACCTCACCGCCGACTACACCTGGGGCTGGACCCAGGAGGAATCGATCAAGAACACCACCGAGGGCCTCGGCTGGGAGACGGTCGCCACGGTACGCACGCCGGTCGGCGCGGGCGACTTCTCGCAATACATCACGCCGGTTCTCAATTCCGGCGCCGATGTCCTGATCCTGAACCACTACGGCAAGGACATGGTCAACTCGCTGACCCAGGCCATCCAGTTCGGCCTGAAGGACAAGCAGGTCAACGGCAAGAATTTCGAGATCGTCGTGCCGCTGTTCTCGCGCCTGATGGCCAAGGGCGCGGGCGACAACATCAAGGGCATTCTGGGCACGACCAACTGGAACTGGTCGCTTGACGACGAGGCCTCGCAGGCCTTCGTGAAGTCGTTCGGCACCGAATACGGCTTCCCGCCGTCCCAGGCTGCCCATACCTGCTATGTGCAGACCCTGCTCTATGCCGATGCCTGCGAGCGCGCCGGCACCTTCTTCGCACCGGCGGTCATCGAGGCGCTGGAAGGTTTCGAGTTCGACGGCATGGGCAACGGCGCCACGCTCTACCGCGCCGAAGACCACCAGTGCATGAAGTCGGCCCTGGTCGTGCGCGGCAATGACAACAAGCAGTCCGAATACGATCTGCTCAAGGTCGTCAAGGTCGTCGATCGCGAAACCCTGACCTACGATCCGTCGATCTTTGGCGGCGACCTCGGTCCGGCAGACGCGAAGCAGTGCTGACCTGACAGGCAACGAAGGGCCCGGCCGTCCCCCTAGCGGGCGGCCGGGCCGTCTTGGCACTTGGCAAACCGGACCGCCGGGAAAAGGCGGACGGACATCGGGGCGTATTCTTCATGGACGCAATCATCATCCAGATCCTCAACGGGCTCGACAAGGGCGCAGCCTACGCGCTCATCGCCCTGGGGCTCACGCTGGTCTTCGGAACGCTGGGCGTGGTCAACTTCGCCCACGGCGCGCTTTTCATGCTGGGCGCCTTCTGCGCGGTCACCTTCAACAAGCTGATCACCTGGCCCATCCAGCCACCCAAGGCGGAAGGCCAATTGTTCGCCCCGCCGGCCAAGCCCTATTTCGAATATGCCTTCGGCGATGCCGGTGCATGGGTCATCAACTGGTCGGTGCCCATCTCCATTCTGCTGGCGATACCCGTCATGCTGGCCTTCGGCCTTGCCATGGAGCGCGGATTGATCCGCCACTTCTACAAGCGCCCCCATGCCGACCAGATCCTGGTAACCTTCGGTCTCGCCATCGTGCTGCAGGAGATCATCAAGAAATTCTACGGCGCCAACCCCGTGCCGCAAGGCGCGCCCGACATGTTCAACGGCACGGCCAATATCGCGGCCTTTCTCGGCCTGTCGGACATGTTCATCGTCTACCCCTGGTGGCGGCTGATCTATTTCCTGTTCGCCTTCCTGGTGATCGGCGCCGTCTTCGCCTTTCTGCAATTCACCACCTACGGCATGGTGGTGCGCGCCGGCATGCGCGACCGCGAAACCGTCGGCCTGCTCGGCATCAACATCGAGCGCCGCTTCACCGTCGTCTTCGGCATCGCAGCCGTGGTCGCGGGTCTGGCAGGCGTCATGTACACGCCGATCCTGCCGCCGGACTACCACCTCGGCATGGACTTCCTGGTGCTCAGCTTCGTCGTCGTGGTTGTCGGCGGCATGGGCTCCCTGCCCGGCGCCGTGCTGGCCGGCTTCCTGCTCGGCATATTGCAATCCTTTGCCTCGATGAACGAGGTCAAGGCCATCTTTCCCGGCATCGACCAGATCATCATCTACCTGGTCGCCGTCACCATTCTGCTCACCCGGCCGCGCGGACTTCTGGGCCGCCAGGGCGTGATGGAGGACTGATCGAACATGTTTGGCAACCTGTCCCGCAACGACTGGCTACTGCTGCTCGGCTTCTCGGTCGTCGTGCTGATCAGCCCCTGGACCCTGACGCCGCTCGGCGCCGGCTATCCCGCCCTTTTGCAGAAGTTCTGCATCTTCGGCATCTTCGCCATGGGCTTCAACATCCTGTTCGGCCTGACCGGCTATCTCTCCTTCGGGCATGCCGCCTTCCTGGGTGTCGGCTCCTACGCCGCCGTCTGGTCGTTCAAGCTCTTTACCATGAACGTCATTCCCGCGGTCATCTTCGGCGTCCTGTTCGCCGGGCTCTTTGCGGTGCTCATCGGCTATGTCAGCCTCAGGCGGTCGGGCATCTATTTCTCGATCCTGACCCTGGCCTTCGCGCAGATGAGCTACAATCTCGCCTATTCGGTGCTGACGCCGATCACCAACGGCGAAACCGGCCTGCAACTGACCCTTCAGGATCCGCGCATCATCGACAATGCCTTCTCCACCCCCGGTGAAGGCCTGCCGGCAACCAATTTCTTCGGCATCGAGACGAGCGGATATCCCGGCTTCTATTTCTGCGCCGTGGCGCTGATCATCTGCTTCTTCCTGACCCTGCGCATCTTCCGTTCGCCCTTCGGCATGATGCTGCGCGCCATCAAGTCGAACCAGAACCGCATGCGCTACACCGGCTTCAACACCCGGCCCTACCTGCTCACCGCCTTCGTCATCTCCGGCATGTATGCCGGGCTGGCCGGCTCGCTGATGGCCGTCACCGACCCCCTTGCAGGCGCCGAGCGCATGCAGTGGACAGCTTCAGGCGAGGTCGTGCTGATGACCATCCTGGGCGGCGCGGGAACGCTGATCGGGCCCATTCTCGGCGCCGGCGTCATCAAGTATTTCGAGAACATCTTCTCGTCCTTCAACGACCGAATCCTCGAACAGGTCTTCTCCTTCCTGCCCGAAACGGCGCGCGAGATCAGCGTCTGGATCACCGGCCTGTTCGTCGGCGACGGCTGGCACCTGACGCTCGGCGTTGTCTTCATGCTGATCGTCATCTTCCTGCCCGGCGGCATCATGGAAGGCATCCAGCGTATCTATCGCCGCCTTGGTGGCGGGTCCGGCCCAGGCGCCGGCGCCCCCGACACGGCAGCCGCCCAGCCCGCGGAGTGAGAACATGACAACAGCAAGCGAAAACATCGTTCTTCACGTCGCCGACGTCTCCAAGAGCTTCGGCGGGCTGAAAGCCCTGTCCGACGTGGATCTGCAGGTGCGCGAGGGCACGGTGCATGCCATCATCGGCCCCAACGGCGCCGGCAAGTCGACGTTACTCAATGTCTGTATCGGCCGGCTGAAGCCGACCGAGGGGCATGTCGTCTTCAACGGCCAGACGCTCGACCAGCACGAACCGCACGAGATCAACCAGCTTGGCGTCAGCCGCGTGTTCCAGACGCCCGAGATCTTCACCGACCTCACGCTGCTGGACAATGTCATGATCCCGGCTTTCGCCAAACGCGACGGCGCCTTCCGCTTCAACGCCATGGCCGCCCTCTCCGCCCAGGACGATGTGCGCGCGGAGGCGGAGGAAACGCTGCGCGACATCGGCCTCTTCGAGATGCGCCACCAGATCGCCGGCAGCCTGTCGCGCGGCGACAAGCGGCGCCTGGAAATGGCGATGTGCCTGATCCAGAAACCCAAGCTGCTGCTGCTCGACGAACCGACGGCCGGCATGGCGCGCCACGACACCAACATGACCATCGACCTGCTCAACCGGATCAAGAAACGCGGCATGACAAAGGTGATCATTGAACACGACATGCATGTCGTGTTTTCTCTTGCAGATCGCATCAGCGTTCTGGCCCAGGGCCGAATCATCGCGGAAGGCACGCCTGAAGAGGTGCGCAACAATCCGAAGGTGAAGGAAGCCTATCTCGGGGAGGAGCACTGATGAACATGGCAGCCGTTGGAGACCTGGAAGGGGAGAGCGTAGCCTTGAACGAGAAATCCGCATCACCCTATTTCAGCGTCAGGGACATCCACGCCTACTATGGCGAATCCTATATCGTTCAGGGCGTATCCTTCGACATCGCCAAGGGAGAGGTCCTCTCGCTTCTCGGCCGCAACGGTGCCGGCAAGACGTCGACGCTGCGCACACTGGCCCGCGTGGAGACACCGGCGCTCAGATCAGGCGAAATCTGGCTCGATGGCAAGCCGCTGCACGCCATGCGCGCCTTCGAGGCCGCGGGCGAAGGCGTCCAGCTCGTGCCGGAGGACCGGCGCATCATCGGCGGCCTCACCGTCGAGGAAAACCTGATCCTGGCCCAGGTGACCGAGCCGAAGGGCTGGCCGATCGAGAAGATCTACGAGCATTTCCCGCGGCTGGCCGAACGGCGCAACCAGGAAGCGACCACCATGTCCGGTGGCGAGCAGCAGATGCTCGCCGTGGCCCGCGCGCTGGCCCGCGACCTGAAAATCCTTTTCCTCGACGAGCCCTATGAAGGTCTTGCGCCGGTCATCGTGCAGGAAATCGAGAAGATCGTGCAGCAGATCCGCGACATTGGCATCACCACCATCATCGTGGAGCAGAATGCCGTGGCCGCGCTGCGCCTTTCCGACCGCGCGGTCATCATGGATACCGGCCAGGTCGTCTTCCAGGGCACGGCGAAGGAAGTCCTCGAAAACGAGGAATTGCGGCACGAATATCTCGCCATCTGACCCCTTCTCTAGATGCGGCGGACAGGAAAAAGGCCCGGAAACGCTCCGGGCCTTTTCATGTGCTGCATTGGCAAATGGCGTCAGGACTCGGAAATGACTCGCGAATCCCTTCAGGCGATCGCGTCAAGAAGGCGCCATGCGGCTTCCATTTCCCGCTCCCGCGCCTTGCGCCGCGCCGTTGCTTCGGCGTCTTCGCCCCACAATTCGATATTCCAGTCCTCGTCCACATGCGCGGCCGTCCAGGCCTGCTGCCATGTCAGGCCGCCACCGGCCGCCGCCAGCGCCAGCAGCGCAGAACCGGTCAACGTGGTCATGGAATGCAGCGCAGCCAGGCGGAACGGATCGTCGAAGCCGCGCAGGTGAATGCCCACGGCGCCGATGCTCTCGCCCGGCTGGTCGACATGCATCACGCCTTCAGCCAGGACGAACCGCGCGCCAAGCGCGCGCTCCACCCATTCCAGCACCGGATCCCAGATTTCGGTCTGCCGCGCCACAAGACGCTCCGGCGTGCCGGCGCGGTAGCACAGGAGGTCCGACGAGGAGAAGCGCTGGATGTCCTCGGCCACCGCCTGCATGTCCGCCGCCACGCCATCAATGGCGGTATTGGCCAGCCGGGTGACCGGCATGGTCATCGGGTTGATGGTCTCGCCCTGCGCACCGTATTCGTCAGCGACGAGCCTGGCGGCGGCTTCCGTCGGCAGGATCATGCCATGGCGGCCGGGCGTACGCACCAACCGTCCGTCCAGCGTCACGGCGAACCCCTCGCCTTCGGCTGCCACGCCGGCCTCCGTGTAGAAACGCTTGGGCAGCGGCTTGAGCATCTGCTTTTGCGCGCGCCGCGCCGGATCGGGATCGGACAGCCTGCCCGCGTCGAGGTCGTTGAGGATATCGCGCATCGCGAGACCTTTCGTCAGAGATGGTTGAGCAGGCCGGACGGATGGACGAGCACGTCCTGCGCCCCGTGCTGGCGCAGCGCATCGGCGGTACTGTAGCCCCAGGCCACGCCAATGGCACCGGCCTTCGCCGAGCGCGCCATCTGCATATCGTAAATCGCATCGCCGACGACAAGGGTGTCCTGCGGATCGATTCCGGTTTCCGCGCAGCATTCCAGCACCATGGCCGGATGCGGCTTGGAAGGACAATCATCCGCGGTGCGCACGGTCAGGAAATGTGCGCCGAAACCGTGCGTCTCGAAGACGGCCGTCACGCCGCGGCGCGATTTCCCCGTCACCATCCCGATCAGCACATCGTCGCGCGCGGCGAGGCCGGCGATCAGCTCGCCAATGCCGTCATAGAGATTTTCGCGGAATTCCGCCTCGGCGCGCATTGCCACGAAATGGTGCTTGTAGCGCTGCACCAATGCGCCAATCGCCTCGTCCACCTCCCGCGCCAGCAGGCGTGCAATGGCCAGATCGAGCGACAGGCCGATCACGCCGCGCGTCGCGTCAGGCGCCGGCAGCGGCAACGCGGCCTCGGCAAAGGTGCGTTCCATGCAGCCATGGATCAGCCCCGCGCTGTCCACAAGCGTACCGTCGCAGTCAAACAGGATCAGTTTCACGCCATGTCTCCGATGCTTCGCCGTCCCGGCCTGTTGACCAGCACCAGTCCTGCCCCGATCAGGCCGAGCGCCAGGCCGATCTGCGGACTGAGCGGCTCGCCCAGCAAAAGCGCACTCGCGGTCACGCCGGTCAGCGGGGTGAGAAAGGCAAAGCTTGAAAGGCTGGCCGCAGAATAGCGCTGCACCATGCGGAAGAAGGCCAGGTAGGTGATCGAGACGATGAACAGCGCCTGGAAGGCCAGGGTCGCGCTGGGAAGCCAGCCGACATCGCGCAAGGCCGGCCCGCCAAGCGGAATGAAGGGCAGTGTCACCAGGGCCGAAACCCCGAGCTGGTAGAGCATGCTCTTTTCCGGTGGCGCATCGGCCAGCCGCGTCATCTTGACGACCAGCACGGTCGCCGCCCAGCACAGCGCGGCGCCGAAGACCATCAGATCCCCCAGAAGCGCGAAGCGCGAGGGCAGCGTCACCTTGTCGGCAAAGACCAGCGCCACCCCGCCAAAGGCCAGCGCCATGCCGGCAAGCTTGCGCCACGAAAGCCGCTCCAGCCCCAGCAGGTGACCGCCCGCCAGCACCCAGAACGGCATGGAATTGAAGATCAGCACCCCGCGCGCGACATTGGTGATGTCCATGGCCAGGAACAGAAGGATGAACTCCACCGAGAAGAACAGTCCGGCCAGCAGGCCCGGCCACAGCGTCCCGTCCTTCGCCGAAAGCGGAATGCCACGCCACCGGCACCAGCCGGCGATGCACAGCGCACCGACGGCGGAGCGGATGAAACACTGCATCAGCGGACTGTAGCCGGTATTGGCCACCTTCATCGCCACCTGGCTCAGCCCCCAGCAGGAGGTCAGCACCACCATCAGAACCATGGCACCCGGCGTGAGCACCCGCGCGGCATTGGGGTGAAGCGCACCCGTGCTCATGACCCGGCCGCCGCCTCGTCGAAGCCGAGCAGGTTCCAGCTTTGCACCATGTGCGGCGGCATCGGCGCCGTCACGTCGATCATGCCCGTGCCGTCCGGATGCGGGATGACGATGCGCCGCGCGTGAAGGTGCAGCCGGTTCTGGATGCCGCCGGGAAATTCCCAGTTCTGGTCCGCCTCGAAATATTTCGGATCGCCGATGATCGGACAGCCGATATGAGCCGCATGAACGCGAAGCTGATGTGTCCGCCCGGTATAGGGCTCCATTTCCAGCCAGCTCAGGTTCTGCCCCGCCTGGTCGACCACCCGGAAATGCGACACCGCGTGGTCCGCGCCGGCCTCGCCATGGCGGGCAATGCGCATGCGGTCGCCATCGGGCGTCGCCTCTTTCACCAGCCAGGTGGAAATCCGCCCTTCCGGCTTCCTCGGCACGCCCTTGACCAGCGCCCAATAGGTCTTCTTCGTCTCCCGTTCACGAAAGGCCGTGGTCAGCTTGACCGCTGCCCCGCGCGTGCGCGCCACGACCAGGATGCCGGACGTGTCCCGGTCGATCCGGTGGACGAGGCGCGGCTTTTCGCCCTTCGGGCTTCGCCAGGCGTCGAGCATGCCGTCGACGTGACGGGTCACGCCCGAGCCGCCCTGCACGGCCAGGCCCGACGGCTTGTTGAACACGAAAATCTTGTTGTCCTCGTAGAGCAGCATCTTGGACAGCACCGCGCCATCGCCCTGGTCGCGCATCGTGCGTGCGGTCAGCGGCCCGCCACCATTCCCCTTGAGGTCGGCGCCCAGCGGCGGAATGCGCACCACCTGCCCGGCTGCAAGGCGCGTTTCGGACTTCACCCTTCCGCCATCCACACGCACCTGGCCGGTGCGAAGCAGCTTCTGCAGGGCGCCGAAGCCAAGCCCCGGCACATGCAGCTTGAACCACCGGTCCAGCCGCATGCCGTTCTCGTCCTCGCTTACCGTCACCTGTTCAACGCCGGCCATAACCTGTCCTCATTCGCCAGAAGCGCCGCCCATATCACCCTGCAACACTTCTTGCGAGCCACAAACCGGTAAAAAGCGCCGCGATGGACAGCGCAACCGACCCGAAAACATACATCGCCGCCGCCAGGCCCTGACCCCGCTCCCACAGCACGGCCACATCAAGCGAGAAGGCGGAAAACGTGGTGAAGCCGCCAAGCAGCCCCGTCGCCACGAACAGGCGCAACTCGTTGCTGCTGCCGCCGCTGCGCCGCGTCAGCCAGGCAATGAAAAGCCCCATGACGAAGGAACCCGCGATGTTCACGGCCATGGTGCCATGCGGAAAACCCGGCCCGGCGAGGCGCAGAAGGGCCTGGCCTGTCAGATGCCTCAGAGATGCGCCGATGGCCCCGCCAAGGGCAACGAGAAACAGATGCAGCATGGACCTGTTGATAAACGTTTCTCCACCTGCGGTGAAGCACTGAATGCTGTCGACCTTGTCTCGACAATCCCCGGCCACACGGATAACCACAACCCTGTGGGCTTCATGGGGGATTTGATGTTACCGAAAATTGCAGCACTTGCGATGGCTTGCACCACCCTGGCCGGGTGTGGAACCATGGTTCGCGGCACCACCGAGGATGTCCGCATCCTGGTCGAACCGGACGACGCCACCGTGACGACAAGTCTCGGCCACCGGTGCAACGCCATGCCCTGCACCGTAAATGTCGCCCGGCGCGACCAGTTTACCGTCACCGCCAGCAAGGAGGGCTACGTCACGGAAAGCGTTGACGTGGGCACGAAGGTCTCGGGCGGCGGCGCGGCAGGGTTTGCAGGCAACATCGTGGCGGGCGGCGTCGTCGGCATGGGCGTGGACGTGGCCACCGGCGCCGCGCTGGATCACACACCCAACCCGGTCGTCATCAAGCTGCGGCTTCAGGGCGCGGAACCGGCCGCGGCCGAACCGCCCCGTCCCATGCCGGACAAGAGGCCACGCCGCGGGAATGTCCCGGTTTCGTGATGGGCGCGCCAGACCTGGCCGGAGCGTTCAATCGGCCAGGACATCCTGCACGAATGCGGCGAGGGCTTCCCAGTCGGTATATTCGTGGTCCTCGGATGTATCCACATCGCCGCCTTCCTTTGCCGCGATATGGCGCATGAGCAAGCGCTTCAGGAAATCGTATTTCGTGTAACGCAGCGCCCCGGCGGCATGGTGGACGGCGGCGGGATGCCAGCCTGTTTCCGCGAAAAACGCGTCCGCCATTGCCGCCACCTCGCGCTTTTCCGCCTCGAACTGCGACGCCATGCCCAGCGAGACCGACACGAAGGCGGTCTTGCGCCCGTTCAAGGCATTGGCGTGATCCGCGATCCACTGCACGAAGGGCGCGGGAAACCGCCCGATATGGATAGGCGCCGCCGCGATCAGCGCATCGGCCATGGCGACGTCGACATCCTCCAGGTCCGCCGCGTCATAGACGGTCACGTCGTGGCCCAGGCTCTGCACGGTACCGGCCACATGCCGGGCGATCTTGCGTGTCTGGCCTTCCACCGTGGCGTAGATGACGATCACATGCATGGCATATCTCCCTCAGCAGACCTGGGTTTCGCAGGCCAGGAAACGGAACGGGCCTTCGGTGGATTCGCGCACCGCATCGAACCGGCGTCCGTCCCGGCACTGGATGCGCGCTTCCTGCGCCGGCTTGCCGCCGAGATCGCCTTCCCGGGCGTTGAGGAAATACTCCACCTCGCAATCCAGCTCGCCCGCCGCCTGCGAACTGATCTCCTTGAGCCACGGATAGTCGGTCTGGGCAAAAGCACCGGCGGTGCCGGCGATGACGAAAACCGATACGAGGGCTGCGGACAGTCTCATGGTGAGCCTCCTTTGACCTTTGGCAACAACTGCCAGACAAGGCGGACCCGCGCCTTGACCGGCGTCAATCGCCAGCCTGCCGCCGGCCGCGCGCACCGGCAAGCTTGACCGCGATCAGAGCAAAGGGCCAGACGTGCCAGAGAATGTCGAACCAGTCGATGGGCCGGAACGGATGTCCCTCGATCAGCCAGCGGGCCTTCTCGACGAGATGCGGTTCCGGCAGGAAGGGTGCGCCGCCGATCAGCACCGCGATGATGATGAGCGTGGGCCATGGAATCGCTCCGATGAGATCAGCCAGCCTGGTCATGCCATGTCCTTCCGCGATCAGCCCTTGCGCTCGCGCCGGAGTCTGGCCCACCAGTCCAGCCGCTTGCGGATTTCACGTTCGAATCCCCGGTCGGGCGGATTGTAGTAGCTTTGCCGTCCCATCGCCTCGGGAAAATAATCCTGCCCGGAAAAGGCGTCCGGCTCATCATGGTCGTAGCGATAGCCGGAACCGTAGCCCTCTTCCTTCATCAGCCGCGTCGGTGCGTTGAGGATATGCGCCGGCGGCAGCAGCGAGCCGTGCTCCCTTGCCGCGCGCATGGCCGCCTTGTGCGCCACGTAGACGGCATTGGATTTCGGCGCGGTCGCGAGATAGACGCAGGCTTGCACCAGCGCCAGTTCGCCTTCCGGCGAACCGAGGAAATCATAGGCATCCTTGGCCGCGTTGGCGATGACCAGCGCCTGGGGGTCTGCAAGCCCGATATCCTCCACCGCCATGCGCACCAGCCGGCGCGCCACGAACAGCGGCGTTTCACCGGCATCCAGCATCCGCGAGAGATAATAGAGCGCGGCATCGGGATCCGACCCGCGCACCGATTTGTGCAGCGCCGAAATCAGGTTGTAATGGCCGTCCTGGCTCTTGTCATAGACCGGCGCGCGGCGCTGCACCACGCGCTGCAGCCCTTCCTGGTCGAACACCTCGCCCTCCCCGGCGGCCCGCCAGACCTCCTCGGCCAGCGTCAGCACCGCGCGCCCGTCACCATCGGCCATGCGGATCAGCGACGCCCGCGCGCCCTCGTCCAGCGGCAGCGCCCTTGCCTCGGTCTTCTCCGCCCGCTCCAGCAGATGTTCCAGGCTCGCCGCATCATGCGGCTTGAAGCTCAGCACCCGGGCCCGTGAAAGAAGCGCCGCGTTGAGCTCGAAGGAAGGGTTTTCCGTCGTCGCACCGACAAGAATGACCGTGCCGTCTTCCATGACCGGCAGGAAACTGTCCTGCTGGGCACGGTTGAACCGGTGGATTTCATCGACGAACAGCAGGGTCTGCCGGCCATTGCCGCGCCGCATCCGGGCTGTATCGAAAACCTTCTTGAGATCCGCCACACCGGAGAAGATGGCCGAGATCTGCTCGAAGGCGAGATCGGTCTCGCCCGCCAGCAGCCGGGCCACGGTGGTCTTGCCGGTGCCCGGCGGCCCCCAGAAGATCATCGAGCCGAGCGAACCGGAACGGATCATGCGTGTGAGCACGCCATCCGGCCCGGTCAGGTGGTCCTGTCCCGTCACATCGGCCAGGCTTGCCGGACGCAACCGGTCGGCCAGCGGGCGTCCCGTCCGTGCTTCCTGCGCCTGCGGCTGGTCTGAGAACAGGTCGGCCATGGAAGCGGTCAGTATCGCAGAACCTGGCGCAGGATCTGGCCATTGCGCTCGATGGAGAAGCGCCACCAGCGGCTGCGCTCCATGGCCACCCTGTTCAACTGATCGGCATTGCGGATGTCCTCTCCATTGACCTCCACCACGATATCGCCCGGCCGCAGGCCGAACCGCGCCGATGGCGAATTGCGGGCCGTCTCGGTAATCACCACGCCCTTGCGGCTTTCGGGCAGCCGCAGTTTCTGGGCAAGGCGCGGCGACAGTTCCGAAACGGTTGCGCCGGCAAACGGGCTGTCGCCCTCGATCTGCACGGTGCTGGTCGCGCTCATGCCTTCCGGAGCGCGTTCGAGCGTCACCGCCACGCTTTCCATGCGTCCGCGCCGCAGAACCTGGAAATCCACCCGCGCCCCCGCACTTTCTGTGGCCAGCCGGTAGCCGAGCGCATCGGGGTTTTCGATCGCCCGCCCGTTCATCGCCAGCAGCACATCGCCCGGTTTCAGCGCCGCCTTTTCGGCCGGGCTTCCGGGCGCGATGTTTTCGACAAGTGCCCCGGTGGGAAAATCCATTCCCAGCGCCTCTGCCGTCTGCGCATTGACCGGAGCGAAGGCAGCGCCCAGCCACGGACGCTCGAAATAATCGCCCCCGTTGCGCGCCACGTTCACCACCGCCTTCACCATGATGGAGGGAATGGCAAAACCGATGCCGTTGGAGCCACCCGATCGTGTGAAGATCGCCGTGTTGATTCCGACGAGATCGCCGGCCATGTTGATCAGCGCGCCACCGGAATTGCCCGGATTGATCGCCGCGTCGGTCTGGATGAAGAAGCCGAAATCCGTAACGCCGATATGCGAGCGCGCAAGCGCCGAGACGATGCCGGATGTGGTCGTCTGGCCGACGCCGAACGGGTTGCCGATGGCAAGAACCAGATCGCCCACCTCCAGCGCATCCGAATCCCCCATTTGCAGGAACGGCAAGGGCCGGTCGGAATCGATCTTGAGCACGGCCAGATCCACGCTCTCGTCCTTCAGCAGCACCTTGCTTTCAAACTCGCGGCCATCGGCGAGCGCAACCTTCACTTCATCCCCGTCACGGATGACATGGTAATTCGTGACGACGAGGCCCGATGCATCCACGATGACGCCGGATCCGAGCGACTGCTGGACGCGCGGACGCGAGGGCCGTCCGCCACCGAAGAACTGTTCGAAGAAGGGATCGCCGGCAAACGGAGAGACCGGCTGACGGACTGTCGACTTGGCATAGACATTGACGACTGCCGGCGCGGTCCTCTTCACCAGCGGCGCAAATGAAAGTTCCATCTCTGCCCGCCCGAATGGCAACCGCTTGCCGTCCGCCGTCACCGGCGCCCCGGCAGCCTGCCCGCCGCCGGCGGTCTCCTGTTGCGTGCCGCGCAGCAACTGCCCCAGCAGTTCACGCACACCACCTTCGCCCTCGGCCTGTGCGCCGACAAGCAAGCCGAAGAACACCACCAGACCCACCAGCACTCGGGAAGCCAAACGCGCCATGCCCGGAAACTCCTTTTTCGTGAACCTCGATCCGCGATTCGGACCGTATCAAGTCTTGCCCGTCACTTCGACCATTTGAGGACACAGCGGCACGGCCGCGGCGAAATCGCACACATCGGACGATGCCCGACCTTGCCGCACGAAAAAAGCCGCCCCGTTTCCGGAGCGGCTCCTGTCGGCATTCACGGAGGAAGCGGCGATCAGGCCTCTTCGCCCTCGGCAGCCGCTTCGGCTTCCACGCGGGCGCGGTCGGCAGCGCCCTTGGCGTCGACATCGCGGTCCACCAGCTCGATCACGGCCATCGGCGCATTGTCGCCATAGCGGAAACCGGCCTTGAGCACGCGGGTATAGCCGCCATTGCGCTCCTGGTAGCGGGGACCGAGAACATCGAACAGCTTCTTGACCTGCTGCACGTCGCGAATGCGGGAGATCGCCTGGCGGCGGGCATGCAGGTCGCCGCGCTTGCCCAGCGTGATCAGCTTGTCGACGATGGAACGCAGTTCCTTGGCCTTGGGCAAGGTCGTGACGATCTGCTCGTGCTCGATCAGGCTGGCCGCCATGTTGGCGAACATCGCCTTGCGGTGGCTGTGGGTGCGGTTCAGTTTGCGATGCGCGTTACCGTGTCTCATGATGCCTTCTCCTTCGTGGGATGTGTCCGCGCCCTAGGTCTTGAGAACGCGGTCCTGTTGGTCATTTTCGAAAAGAACCGCCGGGGCTGGCCCCGGCGGGCATGTCTCAATACTGGTCCTCGTAGCGCTTGGCGAGGTCCTCGATATTGTCTGGCGGCCAGTCCGGCACTTCCATGCCGAGATGCAGCCCCATGGAAGCCAGCACTTCCTTGATCTCGTTGAGCGACTTGCGGCCGAAATTCGGCGTGCGCAG
The DNA here is from genome assembly GCA_020637775.1 of Brucellaceae bacterium. Taxonomy (GTDB): domain Bacteria; phylum Pseudomonadota; class Alphaproteobacteria; order Rhizobiales; family Rhizobiaceae; genus Zhengella. The sequence goes on from JACKJV010000012.1 coordinate 82,976, forward strand.
CATTTCCGCCTCGGTCTTCTGGATCAGGTCGCCGATATAGACGATGTTGTCGTTCTTCAGGCAGTTCGCCGAACGCACCGACAACTCCAGCTCGTCCACCTTCTTCAGCAGCGCCGGGTTGAAGGCGAGCTCCGTCACCTGCTCGGCCGGCTGGTCCTTCTGCGGCTCGTCGAAATTGACGAAGATCGAAAGCTGGTCCTGCAGGATGCGTGCAGCATAGGCCACAGCGTCTTCACCGGAGATCGAACCATCGGTCTCGATCGTCATGCTCAGCTTGTCGTAATCGAGAACCTGGCCCTCGCGGGTATTCTCGACCTTGTAGGACACCTTGCGCACCGGCGAGTAAAGGCTGTCGACCGGGATCAGGCCGATCGGGGAATCCTCCGAGCGGTTGCGGTCGGCAGGCACATAGCCCTTTCCGGCATTGACAGTGAATTCCATGCGGATTTCCGCGCCCTGGTCAAGCGTGCACAGCACGTGGTCGGGATTGAGGATTTCCACATCGCCCACGGTCTGGATATCGCCCGCCGTCACGATGCCCGGGCCCTGCTTGCGCACGACCATGCGCTTCGGGCCCTCGCCTTCCATGCGGATGGCGATTTCCTTGATGTTGAGCACGATGTCGGTGACGTCCTCGCGCACACCGGCAATCGAGGAGAATTCATGCAGGACGCCGTCGATCTGCACGGCCGTGACGGCTGCACCACGCAGCGACGACAGCAGCACGCGGCGCAGCGCATTGCCGAGCGTGAGGCCGAAGCCACGCTCCAGCGGCTCGGCGACGAGCGTTGTCACGGTGCCCTTCTTCGACGTGAACTCCACGCCATTGGGCTTGATCAGTTCTTGCCAGTTCTTCTGGATCATATGGACTTGTCCTTCCGGTGCCCCCGCACCATCCAATCGTGCGGGGCGACATGGAAACCGCAGAGGACCGGTCGAACCCGTTCATGCGGAAGGCGGCAAATGGGCCGCGTCAGACGCGGCGCTTCTTGCGCGGGCGGCAGCCATTGTGCGGAATCGGCGTCACGTCGCGGATCGACGTGATGGTGAAGCCGGCGGCCTGCAAGGCACGCAGGGCCGATTCACGGCCGGAGCCGGGACCGCGAACTTCCACTTCAAGCGTCTTCATGCCGTGCTCGGCAGCCTTCTTGGCACAGTCTTCGGCCGCAACCTGGGCAGCAAACGGGGTCGACTTGCGCGATCCTTTGAAACCCTGGGCGCCAGCGGACGACCAGGCGATCGCGTTGCCCTGGGCATCGGTGATCGTGATCATCGTGTTGTTGAATGTGGAATTCACGTGGGCGACGCCCGACGAGATGTTCTTGCGTTCGCGGCGGCGAACACGAGCGGCTTCCTTGGCCATGGTCTTCCTTTCACTATGATATCCGCACCGCCGTAATGCCGGCGGCTACACCCCTGAAACGAACCGGGCCCGGCGGCGCGGGGGAAACCCGCCGCGCTCCGCAGCCCCATCCGCTCCGGATTACTTCTTCTTGCCGGCGATCGCCTTGGCGGGACCCTTGCGGGTACGCGCATTGGTGTGGGTCCGCTGGCCGCGCACCGGCAGGCCACGGCGATGGCGAAGGCCGCGGTAGCAGCCAAGGTCCATCAGGCGCTTGATGTTGAGCTGCACTTCACGGCGCAGATCGCCCTCGACCCGGTAGTCGCGGTCGATGGTTTCGCGAACCTGCAAGACCTCGGCGTCGGTCAGCTCGTGCACACGGCGCTCGGCCGGGATGTTGCACTTCTCGACGATTTCCTGGGCAAACTTCGGCCCGATCCCGTGAATGTACTGAAGCGCGATCACAACGCGCTTGTTGGTCGGGATGTTAACACCGGCAATACGTGCCATCGTCATTCACTCCATTTCGGCCGGCCATGCCGGCACTCGATCATGAAAACCCGCGTCCGGTGGAGGCCGGCCCTTGCGGGAGCGACAATGAACAAGCCGCCCATGAGGGCGGCCTGAAACATTTGTGTCTTGAGACGCGCCGCTATTGCACGGGCTGACACTTTCGTCAACCCTTCAAAAGCAAACGCTCCCCAGCCCGGCTCAAAGCGAACCGAGCACCGTTTCGATCTGCGCGGTAACGCCGTCGATCGTGTCCATGCCGTCAACGGTCCGCCGCATGCCCTTGGCATGATAGTAGCCGGTCAACGGGGCCGTCTTCTTGTAATACTCGCGAAGCCGTTCGTCGAACACTTCGGGATTGTCGTCCTTGCGAACCGCCTCTCCGGCAGCCTTGGCTTCCTCGGCGCGCTTGACGATACGCCCCACCAGGGCCTTGTCATCGACAACCAGTTCAATCACGGCATCGAGCTTGAGACCCTTTTCCGCGAGCATTTCCTCCACCGCGTCGGCCTGTGCAAGCGTGCGCGGATAGCCGTCGAGGATAAAGCCCTTGGCGCAATCGGCTTCGTCGATGCGTTCGGAAACGATCGCGTTGACGATGGCGTCGGACACCAGTTCCCCGGCATCCATCACGGCCTTGGCCTTGAGGCCCACTTCCGTCTCCGCCTTCACTGCGGCACGCAGCATGTCACCGGTGGAAAGCTGGGGAATACCATGCTTCTCCACCAGGCGCGTGGCCTGCGTCCCCTTTCCCGCTCCGGGCGGTCCCAGCAGAATCAGTCTCATCGTCCCCTCTTTCCCCCTCTCAGTTTGGATTTCTTGATCAGGCCCTCGTACTGATGGGCGATCAGGTGACCCTGGACCTGCGCGACCGTGTCAAGCGTGACGCTGACCACGATCAGCAGCGACGTGCCACCGAGATAGAACGGAACGCCGGTCGCCGAAATTAGAAATTCGGGTAAGAGACAGACGAGAACGAGATAGATCGCGCCGACCAGCGTGATGCGGGTGAGCACATAGTCGATATATTCGGCCGTGCGCTCGCCGGGCCGGTAGCCGGGAATGAAACCCGAATGCTTCTTGAGCTGATCCGCCGTATCCTTCGGATTGAACACAATCGCCGTGTAGAAGAAGGCGAAGAACATGATCAGCCCGGCATAGAGCAACATGTAGATGGGCTGGCCATGGCCAAGCGCCGCCAGGATGGTGGAAGCCCAGGCCGGCATGTCAGTATTCGTCGAGAAGCCGGCGACGGTCGCTGGCAGAAGCAGCAGCGAAGAGGCAAAGATCGGCGGAATCACGCCCGCCGTGTTCAGCTTCAGCGGCAGGTGCGACGTGTCGCCCTGGAACATCCGGTTGCCGACCTGGCGCTTGGGATACTGGATCAGCAGGCGCCGCTGCGCGCGCTCGAAGAACACGATGACGGCAATCACGATCACGGCCAGCGCGATGATGGCCAGGATGATGCCGGTGGACAGCGCGCCCGTGCGCCCCAGTTCGAGCGTTCCGGTGATGGCCGAGGGAAGACCGGCAACGATACCGGCGAAAATGATCAGTGAAATGCCGTTGCCGATGCCGCGCGCGGTGATCTGCTCACCCAGCCACATCAGGAACATCGTCCCGCCGACCAGCGTGATGACAGCGGAAAGCTGGAAGAACCAGCCCGGGTCGGTGACAATGCCCGCCCCGCCTTCAAGCCCGACGGCGATGCCATAAGCCTGCACCGTTGCCAGCAGCACGGTTCCGTAACGCGTGTACTGGTTGATGACCTTGCGGCCCTGTTCGCCCTCTTTCTTCAGCTGCTCGAGCGCCGGCACAACCGACGTCATGAGCTGCATGATGATGGAGGCCGAAATGTACGGCATGATGCCAAGCGCGAAAATCGCCATGCGTCCGACGGCGCCGCCGGCAAACATGTTGAACATGCCCAGCACGCCCCGGCTCTGCTGCTGGAAAGCCTGCGCAAAGGCATCGGGATCGATTCCCGGAATGGGGATGTAGGTGCCGAGCCGGTAAACCAGCAGCGCGCCAAGCGTGAACCAGATTCTCTTCTTGAGATCCTCGGCCTTCGCGAAGGCGGAAAAATTGAGATTGGATGCCAGTTGTTCAGCAGCCGACGCCATGTATCGATCTCCGCTAATGTGCGGCCCTGGCGAAAAAGGCTGTATGCTGGTCGCCGGGCCACCGGATCAGGCAGTTATTGCGATCGCCCGAATAAGGCCGAGGTCACGAGATAGGCCCCGGCTGGCAAAGATGCAAGCGGCGGCCGAAGCCGCCGCTGTCACATTCGCGCTTATTCAGCGCTTTCCTTGGCCGCGACGGTGATGGAACCGCCTGCCTTCTCGATCTTCTCGACCGCCGACTTGGATGCACCGGCAACGTCGATCGTCAGCTTTGCAGACAGGTCGCCATCGCCAAGCACCCGGACGCCGTCCTTGGCGCGGCGGATCACGCCGGCGGCGACGAGCGCGGCGGCGTCCACGGTCGCGGACGCATCCAGCTTGCCCGCATCAACTGCGGCCTGAAGACGGCCGACGGAGACGATGTTGAGGTCCTTGGCAAAGATGTTCTTGAAGCCGCGCTTCGGCAAACGCCGGTAGATCGGCATCTGGCCGCCCTCGAAGCCGTTGACGGCCACACCCGAACGGGACTTCTGGCCCTTGACGCCACGGCCGCCGGTCTTGCCCTTGCCCGAACCGATACCCCGGCCCACACGCTTGCGCGAATGCGTCGCGCCTTCGGCATCTCGCAGTTCATTGAGTTTCATGATCTTGCTCCCTGCCGCTATCAGGCTTCGTCTACGACGCGCACGAGATGCGCGACCTTGGCGATCATACCGCGGACAGCCGGCGTATCTTCCAGCGTGCTGCGGCGATGCATCTTGTTCAGGCCCAGGCCGACGAGCGTGGCGCGCTGGTCGGCGGGGCGGCGGATGGGGCTACCGGTCTGTTCGACGGTTACCGTCTTGCCCGTTTTTGTCTCAGCCATTTTCTTCATTCCCAATCAATGGAGCGCCATGCTTCACGCGGCGCTGACGACATCTGCCGGCGGAATTATTCCTCGCCGCCAACCGTTTCGTGGCGGCGCGCCTGCAGCGTGGCGTACTTGATGCCGCGCTGGGCAGCGACGTCCTTCGGATGCAGCTGATGCTTCAGCGCATCGAACGTGGCGCGAACCATGTTGTACGGATTGGAGGTGCCGAGCGACTTGGCCACCACGTCCTGAACGCCCAGCGTCTCGAAAACGGCGCGCATCGGGCCGCCCGCGATGATGCCGGTACCCGGCTTGGCAGCGCGCAGCAGCACCTTGCCGGCGCCATGACGGCCGGAGACGTCGTGGTGCAGCGTACGGCCGGACCGCAGCGGAACGAAGATCATGTCGCGCTTGGCCGCCTCGGTAGCCTTGCGGATGGCTTCCGGCACTTCACGCGCCTTGCCGTGACCGAAGCCGACGCGACCTTTCTGGTCGCCGACGACGACGAGAGCGGCGAAGCCGAAACGGCGGCCGCCCTTGACGACCTTGGCAACGCGGTTGATGTGGACAAGCTTGTCGACGAATTCGCTGTCGCGCTCTTCACGCTCGCGGCGATCGTCCCTGCGGTTCTGTGCCATATCCTGGTTCCTTTTTCTTTTCCGGTAGCACGGGTTGAATTGAAACGCCCGAAGGCCGGCCGTCCCTTACACGGGCTTGCGGCCGGCCTCAAGACCTTGTTTGCACCTGGTCAGAACGCCAGGCCACCCTCGCGGGCTGCATCGGCCAGCGCCTTGACGCGGCCGTGATAGATATAAGGCCCGCGGTCGAACACCACTTCGGTGACGCCCGCGTCCTTGGCGCGCGCGGCGACAAGCTTGCCGACTTCCATCGCGGCGGCCGTGTCGGCGCCGGTCTTCAGCTTGCCCTTGAGATCCTTGTCCAGGGTCGAGGCGGCGGCAACGGTCCGGCCGTTGGCATCGTCAATGATCTGGACATAGATGTTCTTGGACGAACGGTAGACCGACAGGCGCGGACGCCCGCTGGAAACGGCCTTGATCTTGCGGCGGATACGGGATGCCCGGCGCTGGGTCGAAACTTTCGAAGCCATGACGGCCGCTCCTTACTTCTTCTTGCCTTCCTTGCGCACGATGCGCTCGCCGGCATACTTGACGCCCTTGCCCTTGTAGGGCTCGGGGCCGCGATATTCACGGATTTCCGCAGCGACCTGGCCGACGACCTGCTTGTCGATGCCCGACACGACGATTTCCGTCGGCTTCGGCACCGCAATGGTCACGGCATCCGGCGTCTGGTAGACGACTTCGTGCGAGAAACCGAGCGAGAGCTGCAGGTTCTTGCCCTGCATCGCGGCACGGTAGCCGACGCCGCTGATCTCGAGCTTCTTCTCGAACCCATCCTTCACACCGGTCAGGATGTTGGCGATCATCGTGCGGGACATGCCCCACTTGGACCGCGCATCCTTGCTTTCGTCGGCCGGATTGACGGCGATGGCGCCATCTTCCAGCTTCACCAGGACCTCGTCGTTGACGACGAATTTCAGTTCGCCCTTGGGGCCCTTGGCGGTGACGGTCTGGCCGTCAACCGTGGCCGTCACACCGGCCGGCACCGGAACGGGCTTCTTGCCAATACGGGACATTGTCTTATCCTCGCCTTTGTCTCGGTTGCGCCGATCAGAAGATCTGGCAGAGAAGCTCTCCGCCGACATTCTGTTCACGGGCTTCATGATCGGCCATCACGCCCTTCGGCGTCGACAGGATCGCGATGCCCAGGCCGTTGGCGACCTGCGGGATCGACTTGACCGACACGTAAACGCGGCGGCCGGGCTTCGACACGCGGGCGATCTCGCGGATGACCGGAGCGCCTTCATAATACTTCAGCTCGATCTCGATCTCGGACTTGCCATCGCCGTAGTCGACGGTGGTGTAGTCACGGATATAGCCCTCGGACTTGAGGACATCGAGAACGCGGGCACGCAACTTGGAAGCCGGCGTGGAGACCTTCGTCTTCTTGCGGCCGACAGCATTGCGGATGCGGGTCAGCATATCGCCGAGCGGATCACTCATGGACATGATATCTATCCTTCCTTACCAGCTCGACTTGACCAGGCCCGGGATCTTGCCCAGCGAGCCCAATTCGCGAAGCGCGATACGCGACATCTTCAGCTTGCGGTAATAGGCACGCGGACGGCCCGAAACCTCGCAGCGGTTGCGCAGGCGGATTTTCGACGAGTTGCGCGGCAGCTCGTTGAGCTTGAGCTGGGCACGGAAACGCTCGTCCATCGGCTTGGAACGGTCCATGATGATCGCCTTCAGCGCAGCGCGCTTCTTGGCATAGCGATCGACAAGCTCCTTGCGGTGCTTGTTCTTTTCGGTCGCACTGACTTTAGCCATGTGTATTGTCCTTTTCGCGAGCCGTTACTGCCGGAAGGGGAAGTTGAAGGCCTTGAGCAACGCCCGGGCCTCGTCATCCGACTTGGCAGTCGTACAAACGATGATGTCCATGCCCCACATCTGATCGACCTTGTCGTAGTTGATCTCGGGGAACACGATGTGCTCCTTGATGCCCATGGCGAAATTGCCACGGCCGTCAAAGCTCTTCGGGTTCAGGCCGCGGAAGTCGCGAACGCGCGGCAGCGCGATGTTGACCAGGCGATCCATGAATTCATACATGCGCTCCTTGCGCAGCGTCACCTTGGCACCGATGGGCATGCCCTCGCGCACCTTGAAGCCGGCGATGGAGTTGCGGGCCCGCGTGATGACCGGCTTCTGGCCGGCGATCTGCGCCAGGTCCTCGGCGGCAACCGACGGCTTCTTGGAATCGCCGGTCGCTTCGCCCACGCCCATGTTCAGCACGATCTTTTCGACGCGCGGAATCTGCATGACGTTGGCGTAGCCGAACTGCTCGCGCAACGCGTCGCGGATGGTGGTGTTGTACAGCGTCTTGAGGCGCGGCTCGTACTTGTCAGCCATTGATCACTTCTCCCGAACGCTTGGCCACGCGGACCTTCTTGCCGTCACGGACCTCGAAGCCGACGCGCGTCGCCTTGCCGTCCTTCGGATCGGCAACAGCAAGGTTCGACAGGTCGATGCCCGCTTCCTTGGTGATGATGCCGCCTTCCTGGGTCTGCGTCTGGCGCTGGTGGCGGCGGATCAGGTTGATGCCGCTGACGAGCGCCTTGTTTTCCTTTGGCATGACCTTGAGGACTTCACCCGAACGGCCCTTGTCCTTGCCAGCCAGCACGACGACCTTGTCGCCTTTGCGAATCTTCTGCATTGGTGCGGTCTCCTCAGAGCACTTCCGGAGCGAGGGAAATGATCTTCATGTGGTTCTTGGCGCGCAATTCGCGCGGCACGGGTCCGAAGATACGCGTTCCGATCGGCTCTTTCTTGTTGTCGATCAGGACGGCCGCGTTCTTGTCGAACCGGATGACCTGACCGTCGGGCCTGCGAATGTCCTTGGCCGTACGCACGACCACGGCCTTCATCACATCGCCCTTCTTGACGCGGCCGCGCGGAATGGCTTCCTTGATGGAAACGACGATGATGTCGCCCACGGAAGCATACTTGCGCTTCGAACCGCCCAGCACCTTGATGCACATGACACGACGCGCGCCGGAATTGTCCGCGACGTCGAGGTTTGTTTGCATCTGAATCATGACTGACCGCCTTTTTTCGTTCTGGTCCGAGGGCTAGCATCCCCCGGCATGCATGATTTGATTACGCCTGTTCGCTGGTTACGACGACCCAGCGCTTGTCCTTGGAGATCGGGGCCGACTCCTGGATGAACACCGTATCGCCCACCTTGCAGGCATTGGCCTCGTCGTGAGCCTTGTACTTCTTGGACTGACGGACCGTCTTCTTGAACAGCGGATGGGCAAAGCGGCGCTCGACCCGGACCACAACGGTCTTGTCGTTCTTGTCGGAAACGACGGTGCCCTGCAGAATGCGCTTCGGCATGGATTGAACCCCTTACGCCTTGTTGACCGCCGCCTTCTGGCGGGCAATGGTCTTGATGCGTGCGATGTCGCGGCGGACTTCCTTCACGCGGTCGGTTTTCTCGAGCTGGCCGGTCGCCTTCTGGAAACGCAGGTTGAACTGCTCTTTCTTCAGGTTGGCCAGCTCTTCGTTCAGCTGGTCGGGGCTCATGGCCCGAACGTCTGCGGCTTTCATGGCCTTGACCTTTCCTACTCGGCAATGCGCTGGATGAAGCGCGTCTTGACCGGCAGCTTGGCAGCGCCCAGACGCAGCGCTTCACGCGCGATTTCTTCGTTCACACCGTCGATCTCGAACATGATGCGGCCGGGCTTGACGCGGCAGGCCCAGTAGTCAACCGAACCCTTGCCCTTACCCATACGCACTTCGGTCGGCTTCGACGTGACCGGAACATCCGGAAAAATCCGGATCCAGACGCGGCCGGCACGCTTCATGTGACGCGTGATCGCGCGACGCGCCGCCTCGATCTGGCGGGCCGTGACGCGCTCCGGCTCCAGGGCCTTCAGGCCGAAGGAACCGAAGTTAAGGTCCGTTCCACCCTTGGCCGTGCCATGGATGCGTCCCTTGAACTGCTTGCGGAACTTTGTGCGCTTGGGCTGCAGCATCGTTCTCTACTCCAAATCCTCAATTTCGCAAGCCCGAAGCTTACGCATTTTCGCGGCGGCGGCCGCCCTGATTGTCGCCTTCGACGGCGCGGCGCTCGGAGGCAAGCGGATCGTGCTCAAGGATCTCGCCCTTGAAGACCCAGACCTTGATGCCGCAGATGCCATAGGCCGTTTCGGCTTCGGCAAAACCGTAGTCGATATCGGCGCGCAGCGTGTGCAGCGGAACGCGGCCTTCGCGGTACCACTCGGTCCGCGCGATTTCCGCGCCACCGAGACGGCCGGCGCAGTTGATGCGGATGCCCTCGGCACCCAGGCGCATCGCCGACTGCACCGCGCGCTTCATCGCGCGGCGGAAAGCAACGCGGCGCTCAAGCTGCTGCGCGATCGACTGAGCCA
>JACKJV010000013.1 GCA_020637775.1 Brucellaceae bacterium
AAACCTCCATCGCCTTCGCCTCGGCCAGTACAAGCGCGATATCCTCCGGCGAGCCGCCGGCACGGGCGAGCGGGGCCTCGACTGCGCGTTCATCGATTTCGGCGGGAACGGCCCTGAACGAGATGCCGGCATTTTCCAGGAGCTGGCGGCGGAAGGGGCTGGCGGATGCCAGGACGAGATCGGCGGGCATGGGTATCGGGTATCCTTCGAACACCGGAGGTTTCAGCCTGTTTGCCGGGCCTTGTTGTACAATGCAAGGATGGCTGCGGCGGTTTCCTCGATGGAACGCCGCGTGACATCGATCATCGGCCAGCCGTGCCGGGACAGCAGCTGGCGGGCATGGGTCAGTTCGGCGGCAATGGTCGCGCGGTCGGCATAGTCGGACTGGTTATAAGCCATGGAGGAGCCGAGCACCCGGTTTTCGCGCACCTGCGATATGCGTTCCGCCGATGCCACAAGTCCGACGATCAGCGGTCTGGTGGCATGAACAAGCGTTTCCGGCAGCGGGACATTGTGGATGATCGGAATGTTGGCGGTCTTGATACCCCGGTTCGCGAGGTAGATGGATGTCGGCGTCTTGGATGTCCGCGAAATGCCAAGCAGCACGACGTCCGCCTCATCGAGGTCATGGGTCAGTTGGCCATCGTCATGTTCCATCGTGAAATTCAAGGCATCGATGCGCCTGAAGTATTCCGCGTCAAGCACATGCTGGGCACCGACGCGGCGGGCCGAAGGTGCGCCAAGATAGGACTGGAACACCGAAAGGACCGGCTCCAGCACCGAGACACAGGGCAAGCCCATCGCGGCGCAACCCTTGTCGATCAGGGCCGCCAGTTCATGGTCGACCACCGTGTAGAGCACGATTCCCGGTTCGGCATCGATTTCCTCCAGCACACGTTCGATCTGCCGCGATGTCCGGATCAGCGGATAGATATGCTCGATGGCGCGGGCATTCTTGTATTGCGCCGAGGCCGCCCTGCCGGCCGCCAGCAGCGTCTCCCCGGTGGCGTCGGAAATCAGGTGAAGATGAAAATAGCTTTGCGGTTTGTTCACCGGTTATCCGCCTGCCTGTCAGTTGCTGTGGACAAATGTGCCGGAGCGACAGACTGCCCTTTCGCGCTGGTGAAAACCAGCCGCTTTTTCCACAGGCATCGTGACTGTGGGCAGAGCAGGAACGGTCTGGACAAGGCTGTGGCAGATTGTTGCATGTTCATGGCAGATCACATTCCACGTTTTCCGACAGATATAGGGATGATCTTGAATTTGTGCCGGTTTTCGTGTTCATCCCCGGACTTGTCCACATCCGGACAGGCTTTTCCCGGCATGTATCAGGGTTCTATGCCTGTCGGTCGGGATGTGGATGATGATGAATTCACGATTCTGACAGAGTCATAGAATCAAAAGACTCCTTTAAAGAATCTCTTTAATGGGATTCCCTGATCTGGGAATTCGGCAATGGATGGGACGAATGACGCGAAACGTGCTTGAAGTGCTCAAGGGAGCCAGACGCTTTCCCCCTCCGATCTGGATGATGCGTCAGGCCGGCCGGTATCTTCCGGAATATCGCGAGACGCGGAAGCAGGCCGGGAGCTTTCTCGACCTGTGCTACAATCCCGATCTTGCCGTCGAAGTGACCCTGCAGCCGATACGCCGCTTCGGATTTGATGCGTCGATCCTCTTTTCAGACATCCTTGTCGTACCGCATGCGCTGGGCCGTGATCTTCGTTTCGAGGAAGGCCGCGGACCGCTGATGACGCCGATCGAGCCCGCCGAGGTGGCAGGCCTGGATGACAAGGGCTTTCACGAACATCTCGCGCCGGTCTATGAAACCGTGTCCAGGCTGCGCAAGGCGTTGCCGGACGAAACCACCCTGCTGGGTTTCTGTGGCGCACCGTGGACCGTGGCGACCTACATGATCGCAGGGCATGGTACGCCGGATCAGGCGCCTGGACGGCTTTTTGCCTTCCGCGACGAAAAGGCGATGAAGGCCCTCCTGGCTCTGCTGGCCGATGTTTCCGCCGATTATCTCATCCGGCAGATCGAATGCGGTGCCGATGCCGTTCAGATTTTCGACTCCTGGTCCGGTGTGCTGGACGAAGCGGCATTCGATGCGCTGTGCGTCGAGCCGGTTGCGCGCATGGTATCGCGGGTCAGGGCGCGTTTCCCGGAGGTTCCGGTGATCGGTTTCCCGAAGGGCGCAGGCACGCTCTATGACAGCTACAGGGCGCGTACAGGCGTGACGGCGCTGGGACTCGACTGGACCGTTCCCCTGAACCAGGCGAAGCGATTGCAGGCGCATGGCGCCGTTCAGGGCAATCTCGACCCGATGCGGCTGGTTGCCGGGGGCCGCGCCCTGGACGAAGGGGTCGACCGCATTCTCGCGGCGCTGGGCAATGGTCCTCTCGTGTTCAATCTGGGCCACGGCATTACGCCGCAGACACCCATCGCGCATGTGGAGCGCATGGTTGCCCGGGTTCGTGAAGCCGGCTGGCAATCCTCGTGACAGAGACACGCGACCAGATGCAGGCCAGCGGCCGCAAGGCCGGCAAGCGCGCCTTCGTGGCCATTGCCATCTTTCTTGGCCTGACAGGGCTGATCTTCCTGCTCGATCCGGAGGGGTTCTACCTCTGGGCCAAGGCGATCCATGTGATGGCGATCATCGCCTGGATGGCGGCAATGTTCTATCTGCCACGCCTGTTCATCTATCATTGCGAGGCAGAGCCTGGATCGGTCCAGTCCGAGACATTCAAGATCATGGAGCGGCGCCTGTTGCGCGTCATCATGAACCCGGCCATGACGATCTCCTGGGTGTTCGGCCTTTGGCTGATGTGGGAAGGCGGGTTTTATCCGGACGGCTGGTTCCACGTCAAATTCGCCGCGGTTCTGGCAATGTCGGCTGCCCATGGCGACCTGGCCAAGGGTGTGCGGCTGTTTTCCGAAGACCGGAATGTGCGCTCGCAACGCCAATGGCGCATGATCAACGAGATCCCGACTGTCCTTATGATGATCATCGTGGTCATGGTGATCGTGAAGCCGGCGCTATGGTAGGCATTGGCCTTGCAAAGGGCGTGTTTCCGGTTTATTGAGGGGATCCTTCCTTTCGACCGGTCGGTGGCAGCATGCTGCCCTTTCCCATGTCACGCATGATTGATCCCGGTCATCCTCCCCTCTTTTGTTACGAGCTCACCATGCAGGAAATGAAACTCCAGGAGTTGAAAAGCAAGAACCCGACGGATCTGATCGCCTTCGCCGAGTCGCTGGAGGTGGAGAATGCCAGCGTTCTTCGCAAGCAGGAATTGATGTTTGCAATTCTCAAGAAGCTTGCTGCGCAGGATGTCGAGATCATCGGTGAGGGCGTTGTCGAAGTCCTTCAGGACGGCTTCGGCTTCCTGAGATCGGCCAATGCGAATTACCTGCCCGGTCCCGACGACATCTACATCTCGCCGTCGCAGATCAGGCGTTTTTCCCTGAAGACCGGCGATACGGTCGAGGGACCGATCCGCAGCCCCAAGGAGGGCGAACGCTATTTCGCGCTTCTGAAGGTCAACACGATCAATTTTGAGGATCCCGAAAAGATCCGGCACAAGATTCACTTCGACAACCTCACGCCGCTCTATCCCAACGAACGGCTGCGCATGGAAATCGATGTGCCGACCGGAAAAGATCTTTCAGCCCGGGTGATCGACCTGGTTTCGCCGCTTGGCAAGGGGCAGCGCGGCCTGATCGTCGCGCCGCCGCGCACCGGCAAGACGGTTCTGTTGCAGAACATCGCCCATTCGATCACGGCCAATCATCCGGAATGCTACCTGATCGTCCTCTTGATCGATGAACGGCCGGAGGAAGTGACCGACATGCAGCGCTCGGTCAAGGGTGAGGTGGTTTCCTCGACATTCGACGAGCCGGCGGTTCGCCACGTCCAGGTCGCCGAGATGGTAATCGAGAAGGCCAAGCGGCTCGTGGAGCACGGGCGCGATGTGGTCATCCTGCTCGATTCGATCACGCGACTTGGCCGGGCCTACAACACGGTTGTGCCGTCTTCCGGCAAGGTCCTGACCGGCGGTGTCGATGCCAATGCCTTGCAACGGCCGAAGCGTTTCTTTGGCGCGGCGCGCAATATCGAGGAAGGCGGTTCCCTGACCATCATCGCGACGGCGTTGATCGATACCGGCAGCCGCATGGATGAAGTGATCTTCGAGGAATTCAAGGGTACCGGCAACTCGGAAATCGTGCTCGACCGCAAGGTGGCGGACAAGCGGATTTTCCCTGCCATGGACATTCTCAAGTCGGGGACCCGAAAGGAAGACCTGCTGGTCCAAAGGCAGGATCTTCAGAAGATTTTCGTACTTCGGCGAATCCTGGCCCCGATGGGTACAACCGATGCTATCGAGTTCCTCATCGACAAGTTGAAACAGACCAAGACGAATTCGGACTTCTTCGATTCCATGAACACATGAACATGAATGGATGCAGAACCCTTGCGCTTTTGCATCCGTTCGTGCCGGCCATTCGTACAGGACCATGTCTTCGGGCGATACGATCTTTGCATTGAGCAGCGGCGCGCTGCCTTCGGGTGTCGCTGTCATGCGTATTTCGGGCCCGAATGTGGAGGCGCTCGCGTCGATCTGCCGCGGCGGATTGCCAGTCGACAGGCAACCGGTTCTTCGTGTCCTGGAAGATAGCCGGCACGGAATCATTGACCGTGCCCTTGTCCTTCGGATGTGGGCACCGCATTCATTTACCGGAGAGGATACGGTCGAACTTCATCTCCACGGTGGCCGCGCTGTTGTCTCGGCCTGTCTGGACGCCCTTGGCACAATTGCCGGGTTTCGTCATGCCGAACCAGGTGAATTCAGCCGACGCGCCTTTCTTAATGGAAAGGTCGACCTCTATGAAGCCGAAGCACTGGCTGATCTCATAACGGCGGACACTGAAGCGCAACGTCGAATGGCAATCGAAAACAGTGCAGGCGCAAATTCGCGAATCTGGTCCGACTGGATGGAAGATTTGACGGAAGCGAGAGCGCTGCTCGAAGCGGAGTTTGATTTTTCTGACGAAGAAGATGTGCCCGATTCAATGATCTCCGATATCGTCGCTCGGCTGAATACCATCATATCCAGAATGCGCATGGAACTTGACCGTGTTCATAGTTCGGAGATCATTTCCGAGGGTTTTCGTGTGGTCCTTGCCGGGGCTCCGAATGTCGGAAAATCCAGCTTGTTGAACAGTCTGGCCAAGCGGGATGTGGCAATTGTCTCAGATGAAGCTGGAACGACAAGGGATTTGGTCGAAGTGTCACTTGACCTCGACGGATTCAAACTCGTGGTTACAGATACAGCAGGGTTTCGTAGCGATGCAGGCAGGGTCGAACGCCTTGGCATCGAGCGAGCGAATGCCGCGATTGATCGCGCAGACCTGGTCTTGTGGATTTCGAGCCCTGAACAGGAATGCAATGTTTCGCTTGGTGAGTTTCCGGGCAAAGACGTCTGGCTCGTCCGGAACAAGGCGGATCTCGAAGCCAAATCCGTAGGTCATGGATACAGGCATCAAATTTCGGTCGCCACCGGTGCCGGCCTCGACAGTTTGCTTGCCGACCTCGCAAGCACGGTGCGTCTCACAACCCAAAAGGGCACAGGCACACCCTTGCTGTTCAGAAGCCGGCAGCAAGACCTTTGTATTCAAGCAGTATCTTCGCTCGAAAATGCTTTGCAAATGCTCGGTGTTGCGCCTGAATTGGCTGCGGAGGATTTGCGTGTAGCGATGCGCTCTATCGGGCGAATCACTGGATCAGTTGACGTCGAGGATTTGTTGGACGTCATATTTTCTCGGTTCTGTATCGGAAAATGATTCACGTGAAACAGCTATTGTCCTGGCATACCCGTTTCACGTGAAACAAATGGAGTCCGGACATCGATGACTTGGCATCGTTGACAATTGACCGCCAATCCCGCATCCGTTTCGGTCTAACGATTGTTCGCGGTATCAATGCGACGGAAGACTTGGTAATGGCCGAATTTTATGATGTTATTGTCATCGGTGGTGGGCACGCAGGCTGTGAGGCCGCCGCCGCATCAGCGCGATTGGGTGCGCGAACCGCGCTCGTTACCATGCGCCGATCCGAAATCGGTACAATGTCCTGCAATCCGGCGATTGGCGGTCTGGGTAAAGGCCACCTCGTGAGGGAGGTCGATGCGCTTGACGGACTCATGGGCGTAGCCGCTGATGCAGCCGGTATCCAGTTCCGACTCCTGAACCGAAAAAAGGGCGCTGCGGTTCGCGGACCCAGAACGCAAGCAGACCGAAAACTTTACCGGAACGCGGTTCAGAACCTGTTGCGGGATCAGCGCGGCCTGGACATCGTAGAAGGAGAAGTGACTGAACTTGTCATTGAGGGCGAATCCGTGCGTGGTGTGCGCCTCTCTGATGAATCGCATCTATCCAGCCGTTCTGTTGTCATCACGACGGGAACTTTCCTGGGTGGTCTCATTCATATCGGTGAACGCCATTTCCCTGCTGGCCGGATGGGCGAGTCACCTTCGCTCAAACTTGCCGAGAACCTGAAGGATCTGGGACTTACTCTTGGCCGGCTTAAAACCGGCACTCCCCCGCGCCTTGACGGACGTACAATCAACTGGTCGGCAATGGCGATGCAGCAGGCCGATCCCGAGCCTGTGCCGTTTTCCTTGCTGACCGACAGAATTCAGAACCCACAAATTGCATGCGGTATCGCCCGTACGACTGAAGAGACACATGATATCATTCGCGCGAATATCGGCCGCTCGGCGATGTATTCCGGCCGGATCGAAAGCAAGGGACCGCGATATTGCCCTTCGATTGAAGACAAGATTGTGCGTTTTGGAGACCGCGATGGCCATCAGATTTTCCTGGAACCCGAAGGGCTTGACGACCATACGGTTTATCCCAACGGTGTATCTACTTCGCTGCCCGAAGACGTTCAGCACGCATTCATCAGGTCGATACCCGGATTGGAGAATGCGACAATCCTGCAGCCTGGATACGCAATCGAATATGACTATGTCGATCCGCGGTCGCTAGAACATACATTGGCGGTCAAGGGCGTCGATGGACTGTACCTTGCGGGTCAGATCAATGGAACAACCGGCTACGAGGAAGCGGCAGCTCAAGGGATTGTCGCGGGTATCAACGCGGCAAGACATGCTGCCGAAGAAGAAGCGTTCAAACTCAGCCGGAACCAAAGCTATATCGGCGTGATGATCGACGATCTTGTGACCCGCGGCATTTCCGAACCATACCGCATGTTCACGTCCCGCGCGGAGTACAGGCTCTCGCTTCGTGCGGACAATGCCGATGTTCGCCTGACGCCATTGGCCGTGGAAATCGGATTGGCTGGCGTTGCCAGGAAAAAACGTTTTTCATCGCTTGAAGCTGATTATCGGCGTGGTTCGGATTTGCTCACTATGATTACATTGACCCCAGATCAGGCTGGGGCGTTCGGAATTCATTTGAGGAAAGACGGCCGGCGGCGCAATGGCTTGGATATACTCTCATTGAACGACATTGATATGGCAATCCTGGAAGCGATAGAGCCGAGACTTGGAACGCTTTCGGATAACGTGAAAATGCTGCTTGAAACCGATGCGAAATATTCTGTCTATCTGGATCGGCAGAAGGCTGATATCGACATCGCCTTGCGAGAAGAAGCGCTCGTTATCCCGAAAGATTTCGATTATTCTCAGCTTTCCGGGCTGTCGAACGAGTTGAAGGGTAAACTGGATTCAGCGCAACCCTCATCGATTGGGGCAGCAAGCCGCATTGAAGGTATGACTCCTGCAGCGGTGGCGTTGTTGATTGCACATGTTCGCAATCGACACTTTTTCTTGAAGGCCGGATGATGCGAGAGGACGACTATTCCGCACTTTGTTCGCTAGGTTTGCGGGTTTCACGTGAAACATATGAGTTGTTGAAGGCTTATCAAACGCAGTTTGAGATCTGGAACCGGAAGATCAATCTCGCCGCGCCATCGACAATTGGTTCTTTCTGGGAACGCCATGTTCTCGATTCTGCTCAAATTTTCTTTCTTGCGAACAACAGCAACGGGAGCTGGGTTGATCTAGGGTCCGGTGGCGGACTCCCTGGGATGGTGATTGCGATACTCGCCAAAGGGTCTTCGGGCGAGGTAGCGTTGGTCGAAAGTAACACACGCAAGACCGGGTTTCTTCACTCGGTCAATGCAGCATTTGGGGGGCCTGCGCGGATCGTATCCCAGCGTATTGAAGATGCTGTGATTCACGTGAAACAACCGGATTTCATCACCGCGCGTGCGCTTGCCCCTCTGGACGATCTCTTGTCCATGGCTTTTCCGTTGTTTGGCGAAGGGACGCGTGCATTTTTCCCAAAAGGTCGTGGATACCGACGGGAAGTCGAAGAAAGCAGGCGAAACTGGACGTTCAATCTGATAGAACATCCGAGCGTCATCGATGATGAGAGTGTCATTCTTGAAATATCGCAGCCAGAACGGCGCTGAGAACCTGTATATGTCGAGCCGAAGTCCTGGCATCACGGATGTGGACCATGAGCAAGAAAACCCGGATCATAACTCTCGCCAACCAAAAGGGTGGGGTCGGAAAGACAACGACTGCCATCAATCTTGGCACCGCACTTGCCGCAATCGGAGAGCGCGTGTTGATTATTGACCTTGACCCGCAGGGCAATGCCAGCACCGGGTTGGGCGTGGAGCGGTCGGAGCGCGTCGTTTCCGCATATGATGTCCTCGTCGGTGATCGGAAGTTGACGGAATCCACGATCCGTACTGCTGTGCCTGATCTCGACATCGTGCCGTCCACAATGGATCTTCTTGGTGTCGAGATGGAAATCTCCGGGTCCGCCGATCGTGTCGTTCGATTGCGAAACGCTATCCGGAATCAGGACCATGGTTACGGTTACATTCTGATCGACTGCCCGCCGTCGTTGAACCTGTTGACGTTGAATGCCATGGCGGCGGCGGATTCGGTTCTCGTTCCGTTGCAATGCGAATTTTTTGCTCTCGAGGGTTTGAGCCAGCTGCTCCAGACCGTCGAACAGGTCCGCACCAGCATCAATCCGGGGCTTGAGATCCAGGGTATCGTCCTGACCATGTATGACGGGCGTAACAATCTCGCCAACCAGGTGGTGGATGATGTGCGGGCGCATATGGGGGAAAAGGTCTACAACACAGTGATCCCCCGCAATGTCCGTATCTCGGAGGCGCCATCGCATGGAAAACCGGCCATTTTGTATGATCTGAAATGCACGGGAAGCCAGGCCTATCTCCAGCTGGCTTCGGAAGTGATACGGCGCGAGCGACGGCTCCAGGCTGCCTGATAATCCGAACTTCACTGCGTCGAAAGTGTAATTCAATGAATGACGATCCTTCAAAAAGACGACTTGGGCGCGGATTGGCCGCACTGATCGGTGAAATGGACAAGCCGGCCGCAGAAGCAGCCGCGCCGCAAGCCACAGCCGACGGAAAGGCGCCGATCGAATTGATCGGTCGAAATCCGCGCAATCCACGCCGACACTTCTCGGAAGACGATCTCAAGGACCTGGCGCAGTCGATCCGCGAACATGGCGTGGTTCAGCCCGTTGTGGTGCGCCCTGCGGCTGGCGGAAACGGACATTATGAAATCATAGCCGGCGAAAGGCGGTGGCGGGCAGCGCAACTGGCCGGACTTGCGGAAGTCCCTGTCCTTGTCAGAGATGTCGATGACAGGGTGGCGCTGGAACTCGCCATCGTCGAGAACGTGCAGCGCTCTGACCTCAACCCGGTTGAAGAGGCGATGGGGTATCAGCAACTCATAGACGAGCACAGCTATACGCAAGCCGATCTGGCGCAGGTGATCGGAAAGAGCCGAAGCCACGTTGCCAACACGCTTCGGCTGCTGAAACTCCCGGAAGACGTTCGTACGATGCTCGTCAGTGGCGATCTTTCGGCTGGACACGCGCGTACGCTGATCACAGCGGAAGACCCGACCGGCCTTGCCCGGCGAATCGTACGTGAGGGCTTGTCGGTCCGGCAAGCCGAAGCGCTGCAGCAGGGAGCGGAAAAAGGCGGAGCGACGCGTTCAGAGCGGGAAAAACCGCAGAAGGACGCGGATACGCTTGCCTTGGAGCGCCTGGTCGGTGATGCCCTTGGCATGAAGGTGACAATCACGCATGAGGTCAATGGCGGGCAATTGAAGATTGCCTATAAAAACCTTGAGCAGTTGGATGAGGTTTGTCGCCGATTGCAGCGTTGATACCGGACGCGGTGGCGAGCGCGCCGGTCGGCGCTTGACCGAATAAATCTCTGTTTACGCGTGATCGTTAGCCAGCTAATTTCTACGAAACGGTTGTCTTACCGCCGCCGTTGCCGCGCGCTCTCGACAGCCAGGGCAAGCAGCGCCTGGCGTGCGATTTCGGTTTCGAGCGCGGGGTTGCGGCGAATTTCCAGAACCGTTTCTTGCAGGCGTTCGAGGGCGCGAACCAGGGATTGCGCGGTCCAGGCTGAAAGTGCGGCTTCGATTGCCGGGCGCCGCGCGAAGAACACGGGCGGTCTGGCGCTGGCCACGGCGGCCTGGATCGTTTTTCCGCCTTCATCGACCGCCAGGCGCAATTCCTGTAGTTGAGCAAGCCGCCTAAGGGCTGCCGAGAGGATTAGGAATGGCGGATCCCCGGCTGCGCCAAGACGGCGAATGGCAGTGTCCAGCATATCGAGGCGGCCAGTGGTTGCCGCATCCACGGCATCGTCGGCGGAGGTCCCGGCGACATCGCCGATGGATGCCGTGACATCCTCGACCGTGATTTGCGATTTGCCCATGGCATAAAGCGCGAGTTTGGCGATTTCGCCGCGGCTGGCCAGACGATCGCCGCCCAGGCCTGCCTTCAGGATTTCCCGCGCCTCGAGCGTTATCGTCAGACCCGCGGCAGACAATTCCTCATTGATCAACTGGTCCAGCTTGCGAACATCGTCAGCATAGCATGGAAGCGCCATGGCTGCCCTCGATGTTTCCACGACACCCCGCAGGCCCGTGGCGCCTTTTTTCAGGTCTCCCGCTTCGATAAGCACCACGGCGTCGCGTGGCGGCTCCTCGCACAATACCTTGACCGCCGTCAGCAGGCCTTTCTGCGAACCGCCACCGGTAATCCAAAGCAAGCGCGCCCCGCCAAACATGGATACCATGCGCGCTTCATCGATCAGACGGCCGGGTTCATTGCCGATTTCGTCGCCATCCATGCGGATCGTCGAAAATGGATCGTCAAGCGGAATACCGGTGGCTGCGGCGAATTTGCGTGCCCGTTCGGAGACGAGCCCGCGGTCAGTCCCATAGATCAGGACAACCCGGGCTGACGGATCAGGCCTCGAAAGCCACGCGTCGGCTTCATGCGCTTTCTTCTGGGCCATTGTCCTCTGTCCGTTTTCCCTTCTGCCCGGCACCGATATTCCGGCAATTGCCCTTGCCTTGATAATGCACAGAAAAACATGGATTTGGCGTGGCGGCGAGCCAGAAAACAAAAGGCCCGGCTTGCGCCGGGCCGTTTGTAAATGGAGCGGGCGATGGGATTCGAACCCACGACCCCAACCTTGGCAAGGTTGTGCTCTACCCCTGAGCTACACCCGCTCGTCCGCGAAACAACGTCCGCGAGCGGCTATATCGCCGAAGCCGCGCCGGAATGCAATAGGGAAATTCGGGAAATTCATCCGCTGCCAGAAAATTCTTTTTCCATGGCCCGCAAAGGCTTGTCAGCATGGGAACGGGATCGTCAGCAGCCTTGTTTCGCCAGCCCCGTTCAGGCAAAACCGCAATGAAAAGCAGCCAAGGGGGTCCCGAAATGGCAATCGGCAAGGCCGAACTCTTCGCATTCCTCGCGCAGATGGATATTGCAGTCAAAACAGTGGAGCATGAACCCCTGTTCACTGTCGCGCAATCGCAGGCCTTGCGGGGACAAATCCCCGGAGGGCATACCAAGAACCTGTTCCTCAAGGACAAGAAGGACAACTACTTTCTCCTGACCGTTGACGAGGAGGCCGAAATCGATCTCAAACAGATCCACAAGGCGATCGGTGCCGCGAGCCGGGTTTCCTTCGGCAAGGCCGAGGCGATGGAATCGCTCCTCGGGGTGACGCCGGGCGCGGTCACTGCTTTCGGCGTGATCAATGACAAGGCGGGCGCGGTGCGGTTCTTCATCGATGAATCGCTGTTGAGCCATGAGGTCATCAATTGCCATCCGCTGGTCAACACGGCGACCACGTCCATTGCCCCGGCTGATCTCATTCGCTTCATCGAAGCGACGGGACACAGGCCCAACACCTTGAATCTCGCTGCACAAATCGCAAACTAAGCGGCAACAACGCCGGAAGACCGGCCATCCGCGGGAGCATCCTTCATGACCAACGGCAATAATCCATATCAGACAGGCCCGTCGGGCTACGATACGACGGTTTCCTTTGGCGGCGCCGCGCCGGCCGCCGGGAGCGCGGACGACCTCATCAAGGACACGACGACTGCCGGTTTCGTCGCCGATGTCATCGAGGAATCGCGTAAGCAGCCGGTCCTTGTCGACTTCTGGGCGCCCTGGTGCGGGCCCTGCCGCCAGCTTGGTCCGGCGATCGAGAAGGTCGTCAAGGAGGCGCGCGGAAAGGTCAAGCTCGTGAAGATGAACATAGACGAGCATCCCCAGGTTGCCGGACAGCTCGGCGTCCAGTCGATCCCGGCCGTGTTCGCCTTTGTCAATGGCCAGCCGGTCGACGGATTCATGGGCGCCTTGCCTGAAACGCAGATCAGGCAGTTCATCGAGAAGCTCGCCGGGCCGGGTGATGACGGCGTCGGTGAGGCATTGGAAGCCGCCCGCAAGGCACGCGAAGAGGGCGATAACCAGGCCGCGCTTCAGATTTACGGCGCCATCCTGCAGCAGGATCCCGAAAACGCGGATGTGCTTGGTCACGCGGCAACCGTTCTCTACGACATGGGCGACAAGGAACAGTCCAGGCAGATTCTCGACCGCGTGCCCGATGGAAAGCAGGAGGCCGAACCGGTCAAGGCACTCAAGGCCCGCATGGCGCTCGATGCGGAACTGGGCTCGCTGGGCGACCCGATGGAACTCGCGCGCCGCCTGGCTGACAATCCCGACGATCACGCAGCGAGGATGGACCTGGCCAAGATCGAGAATGCACGCGGCGACCGTCAGAAGGCCGCCGATCATCTGCTTGCCATCATCAAGGCCGACAGGGGCTGGAACGAGGATGCCGCGCGCAACCAGTTGCTCACTTTCTTCGAGGCCTGGGGCATGAGCGATCCGGCAACGCTTTCGGCGCGGCGCAGGCTTTCATCCCTGCTTTTCTCGTGAAACGGCGCGTCTCCATCTGCAAGGCTTGAGTTTCGGCACCGGCGGCCCATCTTTCGGGAAAGCGCAGAAAGAAGAGGTGTTCGCATGCAGGTTGGCAATGCCCGTTACCGGGATGAAAGCGACCTAGCGGCCGTGATTCCGGTTTTCCCCTTGTCCGGCGCCCTGCTGTTGCCCGGCGGGCGGATGCCGCTGAACATTTTCGAGCCCCGTTATCTGCAAATGGTGGATGACGCGCTGGCGGGCAATCGCCATATCGGGATGATCCAGCCGGCTCTCGATGGCGCGCGGCGCGACGATGGCGAGCCGGCGCTTTGCCGGATGGGCTGCATGGGGCGAATAACCTCCTTCGCGGAAACCGGTGACGGCCGCTACATCATTTCGCTGGATGGCGTGACGCGGTTTCGCGTCATCGAGGAGTTGAGTGTGCGCACGCCCTATCGCCAGGCCAGGGTTTCGCATTTCGTGGCCGATCTCAAACAGGACGAGCAGGAAAGTTCGATCGACCGGGATGCGCTGCTGGGTGCATTCCGGGCCTATCTCGATGCCAATGACATGGAAGCCGATTGGGAAAGCGTGATGCGGGCGGGCAATGTGACGCTCGTCAATGCCTTGTCGATGATGGCGCCGTACGAGTCGGCGGAGAAACAGGCCTTGCTGGAGGCTGCGGACCTGAAGTCACGGGCCGACACGCTCGTGGCGATCACCGAGATGGCGCTGCGCGATCAGGACGAATCGCCCGTCAACCTGCAATAGGGGCACGACATGGCGGCCGAGACGGAACGTCGCATGCAGATCGATCCGCGCATGCTGGAACTGCTGGTCTGTCCGTTGACCAAGTCCGTTCTCGTTTATGACCGGGAGCGCAACGAACTGGTTTCGAAATCGGCCCGGCTTGCCTATCCCGTTCATGGCGGGATCCCTATTCTGCTGCCCTCGGAAGCGCGCCAGATCGAGGAGTGATGGCCGCTTCGGCGACTGGCCTTCCTGTTTGCGATCCCGCTGGTGACGTAAACCCGTTGCCAATCCTGAGTCAGTCAGGTAACTTGGGAAAAGCGGAGCGGGCGATGGCAAAGAGCGGCAACAGCAAGAGGCAGGCGCTGGCGGCATCGGCCGCAGAGCTGTTCTGGACCCGCGGTTATGCGGCAACCTCCATCGCCGACATTGCCGCCCGGTCGCAGGTGCCGCTTGGAAACGTCTACTACTACTTCAAAACGAAGGGCGATCTGGCACATGCCGTCGCCGATATATTCGTTGGCGAAACGCAGGCGATGATCGACACGATCAGCGGCGAGAGCCAGGATCCGCGCACGAGGCTTGCCAGCCTGGTTGACCGGCTGTCCCGTTCCATGCGTTTGCGCGTCGACCACGGCTGCCCGATTGCCCTTTGTGTGCGTGATTTCCGGCGGGAGCATGCGCCGGCTTCCGAACGCGCGGCGGAGAGCTTTGCACTGCTGATCGGCTTTGCCGCAAAGGAACTGGGACGGCTGGGAATCCGCCCCTCCATCGCGCTCAACATCGCCCGCTCGGCGATTGCCGAATGGCAAGGCGGAATCGCGCTTGCCCATGCGCTTGGCGATGCCGCCATTCTCTCGGAGAGTTTCCGCCGCATGGAGCATCTGTTGCTCTCCCCGGTGCGGGGGTGATGTTCATGAATCCCGTCATATGCACTTTAGAGGTGAACAAGGGCGAAGCCTGCCGGCGGGTTCTTGGGGAGCTGCCGCAATGGTTCGGAAATCCGGCCGCACTGGAGAATTATGTTCGCGAGGTGGAAGAACTTCCGGCATTTGGCAGCTATGTCCAAGATAAGCTGGTTGGCTTTGCAAGTTTGATGCATCATACGCGGGATCACACCGAGCTTCATGTGATGGGCGTCTCTCCGGCATTTCACCGTATGGGCATCGGTCGAAAGCTGGTTGAACATTTAGCGGAGGCTGCTCGCCGGTATGGAGCGGTGTATCTCTCCGTAAAAACCCTGTCTTCCGCATCACCAGATACATTCTATGCCCGGACGCGTGCTTTCTACGTCTCGTGCGGATTCACCGATTTCGAGGAATTTCCCACGCTTTGGGGCTCCCATGCTCCTTGCCTCATGATGATGCGGCTGCTGCGCGGTTAATGAAAATTCCTTCCCTTCGGCATGACCGCGCCGGCCTTTCGGGACAGGGTCGCAAGATCGGAGGCCAGGTCCGGTTCTTCCTTCAGCAACTGGCCAAGCCGTGAAGACGGTTTCACCTTGCCCCGCATGTCCTCGATGGGGCGGCGCACCTCGTCCGCATTGGCGAGGCTGTCGATCAGAAGCGATTCCTCCGACAGGCCTGCGAGCAGCGGCGTGGCGTCCTCCAGCCGGGTTGCAACGACATGAATTACACCGCTTTCGCTTTGCAAGCGGCCGGCCACACGCACCAGCCGCGCCCCCAGCACGACGGCGCGGAACCGCTCCAGCACCTTGGGCCAGACGATGATATTGGCCACGCCGGTCTCGTCTTCCAGCGTCATGAACACGACGCCCTTGGCCGAACCCGGACGCTGGCGCACCAGGACCAGGCCGCAAACCTCGACAAGACGCCCTGACGGCGTGCGTTCCAGGTCCTCGCCGGTCAGGATACGGGCCCTGGCAAGGCGCTTGCGCAGGAAGGAGAGCGGATGCGCCTTCAGCGACAGGGACAGGCTGCGATAATCGTGGATCACCTGTTCGCCGGGCGGCATGGGGGGCAGGTGGGCATCCGGTTCGAGGTCGCGCATCGCGGTGCCTGGCGCATCGAACAGGGGCAAGTGCTCCGCGGCCTGCCCACCATCCAGCGCCTGTGCCGCCCAGAGCGCGGCGCGGCGGTCCAGCCCGAGAGAGCGGAACGCATCCGCCTCGGCCAGTTTCGTGATGACGGCTGGACCGAGGCCGGAGCGCAGCCAGACGTCGCGCACCGAATCATAACCTCGCCCGCGCGCGGCAATCAGGCGCGCCATGTCTGCCTCGGCCAGTCCCTTGATCTGGCGAAAGCCGAGGCGCACGGCCATTCGCGCCCGGATGACGCCGTTCATTTCGCGATGACGGGGAGCGATGCGGGCGGCATCGAAGGTGCCGTCTTCCAGCGTCGAATCCCAATCGGAATGGTTGATGTCGGGCGGGCGCACTTCCACGCCATGCTCGCGGGCATCGCGCACCAGCTGGGCCGGCGCGTAGAAGCCCATGGGCTGGGCATTGAGAATGGCGGCGCAGAAGACATCCGGGTAACGCGCCTTCAGCCAGCAGGAGGCATAGACCAGAAGCGCAAATGAGGCGGCGTGGCTTTCGGGAAAGCCATATTCGCCGAAACCCTCGATCTGGCGGAAGCAGCGTTCGGCGAACGCGCGGTCATAGCCGTTGGCCGCCATGCCATCGATCATCTTCTTCTGGAAGGTGTGAATGGTGCCGACGCGGCGGAAGGTGGCCATGGCGCGGCGCAGCTTGTCGGCTTCTGCCGGTGAGAACCCGGCGGCGACAATGGCGATCTTCATGGCCTGTTCCTGGAACAGCGGCACGCCAAGGGTCTTGCCCAGCACCTGTTCGAGTTCCCGGCTGGGATAGGTCACGGCCTCCTTTCCCTGGCGGCGGCGCAGGTAGGGGTGAACCATGTCGCCCTGGATGGGGCCGGGGCGCACGATCGCCACCTCGATGACGAGATCATAGAATTCCTTCGGCTTGAGCCGGGGCAGCATGGTCATCTGCGCCCGGCTCTCGATCTGGAACACGCCCACCGTGTCGGCGCGGCAGATCATGGCATAGACTGCCGCTTCCTCCTTCGGAATGGTGGCCAGCGTCAGCGCCTTGCCATAATGGCTTTCCAGCAGTTTCAGGCCGCGCGACAGGCAGGTGAGCATGCCGAGCGCCAGCACGTCGATCTTGAGGATGCCGAGCGCATCCAGATCGTCCTTGTCCCATTCCACCATGGTGCGCCCGTCCATGGCCGAGCGCGTGACCGGCACCACCTCGTCCAGCCGGTCCTTCGTGATGACGAAGCCGCCGACATGCTGCGACAGGTGGCGGGGAAAGCCGATGATGTCGGAGGCCAGCCGCAGGACATGCCGGGTTTCCGCGCTTCGCGTGTCCAGCCCGCCAGCCTTCGCCTCGCGCTCGCCCAGGGCGGCCGATGACCAGCCCCAGACCGAGCCGGACATGGCGGAAACGGCATCCGCCGGGAGACCCATGACCTTGCCTACCTCGCGCATGGCCGAGCGCGCGCGATAGGTGATGACGGTGGCTGCCAGGCCGGCGCGGTCACGTCCGTATCTGGCATAGATGTACTGGATCACCTCCTCACGCCGTTCGTGTTCGAAATCGACATCGATATCCGGCGGTTCGCGCCGTTCCGGCGAAATGAAGCGTTCGAAAAGCAAGTCGGTGAGCGCGGGATCGACTTCCGTGATGCCGATGCAATAGCAGACGGTGGAATTGGCCGCCGAACCACGTCCCTGGCAGAGGATGCCGCGAGAACGGGCGAAACGGACAATGTCATGAACGGTGAGAAAGTAGCGCGCATAATCCAGATCGGCGATGAGGCGCAGTTCATGGCGGATCTGGGCCTTCACCCTGTCGGGTATCCCATCGGGATAGCGCCGCGCCGCGCCATCCCATGACAGGCGTTCCAGCTCTTCGTGCGGCGTGGCGCTTTGACCGCAGGGCTCATCGGGATATTCATGGCGCAATTCATCCAGTGAAAACGACAATTCGCCGGCAAATTTCATGGTCTCGCCTATGGCTTCAAGGCAGGTCCTGAAGAGCCGGGCCATGGCCTCAGGCGATCGCAGGCAGGCCTCGCCATGGGCAGCAAGGCCGTAGCCGGCCCTTTCCAGCGGTTGGCCAAGCCGGATTGCCGCCATCACATCGGCAAGATCGCGCCTGCCGGATGTGTGATAGCGGGCATCGGCCATGGCCATCAGCGGCACGCCGGCCTTGCGGGCCAGAATCATGGCCGCAGCCAGGCGGCGTTCGTGCATGCCGTCAAATGCCGGGGAAATGCCGAGCCGCATGCTGGCGCCGAAGCGATCCTTCAGGACGGCCAGACGGGCAAGGCGATCCGCTTCCGGCCTGTCTGGCGTGTCGAGGCACAAAAGTCCCATGCCGTCGCCCCATTCCAGCAGGTCTTCGGTCAGCAGGACCGGTGCGCCCTTTTCGCCACGCATGTTGGCCGCCGTCAGCATGCGGCAGAGATTGGCCCAGCCACGGCGGTGCCCGGGATAGGTCAGAACCGGTCCGGCGCCATCGGCAAAGACCAGGCGCGCGCCGGGGTGAAAGGCAAGGCCGGCCTCGCGCGCGGCCTGATGCAGGCGCACCACGCCGGCCACGGAGTTGCGGTCGGCCAGACCCAGAGCGGAAAGACCGAGGCGCCTGGCCGTTACGGCCAGTTCCTCCGGATGGCTTGCGCCCTCCAGGAAGGAGAAGTTCGAGCGGCACCCGAATTCCGCATAGGTCTGCATGGCGGGCATGTCCTCAGGCAAAGAAGCCGTGCATGAACCAGCGCACCTGTGCCGCGCTCTCGTAAGAACCGGCCCGGTAGAGCCAGAAGCGGCGGCCCGTGTCGTCTTCCACGCGCCAGTAATCGCGCACCGGCGCATCCGCGGAATCCCGCCACCATTCCGGGCCCATGCGCTCCGGTCCCTCGGCGCGGGCAACGCGGTAATGCACCCGGCGCCAGCGGAAGGAGGCGGGCGGACCGTCGGGAATGCCTGCAATGGCATCGACGGGTTCGGGGCTGGCGAGCAGGCGCACGGGCCTTGGCGCGCATGGCGCATGGGCTGCAACAGCGGGCTTGAGCGCCAGGTTGCCGGAAACGGGGCGCGATGGCGACCCGCCCATCTGCGTGGAGGGAAAGAGAGGCGCGCTGCGTTCCGGGCAATGACTTTCCCGCATGAGGGGCGCAAGCAGGACCTGCGGGCCGAAGCGTGCCGCCGCGCGTTCGGCAAATGCCGCGACGGCATCCGAACCGTCTGCCGGATCGCCGGCAAGATCGCGCTGGCTTTCGCCGAAGGGTGCGGATGCAAGGACAGACATGCGCAGGATCTCGAAACCGCAGCCGGCATCAAGCGTTCCGTCCAGCGCCGCGAGCCGCTCGCGAAACAGGTCGCGAATGGCGCGCGGCTCACGCAATGGCCGCGCCGTGCCGACGGCCAGGCGTTTCACCGCGCCATCGGTGCGCCAGAGTGCCAGTTCCAGCCGGCGTGCGCCCTGACCGCGCTCTTCCAGCGCCGGTTTCAGCGCCCGGGCCAGGCCCAGCGCGATCTCCTCGACATGTTCGCTCAGCATGACCGGTTCGGCGAGGCGGCGTTCGGCGGACAGATCGGCGACCGGCATGAGCGGGGACACGGCTTCGCCGGCATGCCCCAGAGCGGCATCGAGACGGGCGATGACGGCCTGGCCGAAACGCCGCGCAATGGCGGCGCGCGGCTGGGCCGACAGGCGGCCGATGGTGGAAAGGCCAACGGCGCGCAGGCCGGCTTCGGCCTTCGGTTCGAGGCGCAGGGCCGAAAGCGGCAGGGGTGCCATGAAATCCGCCTCGGCGCCGGGTGCGACCATGGTGCCGGGGCGCAGACGGGCCGCGGCAAAGGCGCAGCCCGGCGTCGCGGCCAAGCCGGCCTGCACGGCCAGTCCGAGCGCGCGGGCGCGGGCAACCGCATCCGTCATCAGGGCTTCTTCCCCGCCGAAGAGATGGGCGCAGCCGGCAATGTCGAGAAACAGGCCGTCGGTTCCATCCAGCCCGACAAGCGGAGTGTAGCGTGTCGCCCAAAGAGCGAGCCGGTTCAGGAACCGCGCATCGGCCGCCGGGTCGGCCGGCATGACCTCGATGGCCGGATGCATGGCGCGTGCGGCCGCCAGCCCGAGGCCGGGGACAAGCCCCAGGCCGGCTGCCTTTTCGCAACAGGCGGAAAGGCGTTGCGTATTGGCCATGGTTTCGGCCAGCACCAGCGGCGGGCGTTCAGCCGCGCCGGCGGACGTGCTGGTCCGTGAGATCCGGTCGTGGCGGGCGGCCAGAATCCGGTCGGTGGGCAGGCAGGGAAACCACAGCGCCAGGATACGGCGGCCGCTGAACGGGTTTCCGGCGCAGCGGTGCGCCGGGGTGCAGGACAAATCGCTGGTCATCGCGGTTCCACTCCAGTGTCAGGTCACAGGTTTCGTTGGCGCCCTTGTCAACGGTCAGGCAAAAGGCCGGATTGCCGATCGTTCCTTCGATCATCACCCCGAAGGCGCTTGCCGGGGCCGAGGGCGCAGCGCGCACCAGAAGGCGCAGAAGGGCGGCGCTGGCCTCAGCGCGCGCGGCCTGGCGCAGCAGGATCACGGGCCGGCCGGCCTGACGGGCGCGCATGTGCAGGCGGCGCGTGGCGGTCAGGTCGCAGGCGGCAGGATTGCCGCGCATCTCCACGATGACAGCAGACAGGCCGGCCAGCGGCGCCGCCTCGCCCGCGATCCACAGGAGATCGGCAAGGCGGGGGACCTCGGCGACGAGAAGGCGATGCGGCTCCAGCCCCAGCAGGCCGGCCAGTCCCGGCGCCCAGGGCATGCCGGCCTCGGCCATGGCCTGGCGGGTCGTGGCCCAGAGCAGCGGCGCCTGCGGCGCGCCCGTCTTGCGGGCGCGATGCGCCCGCAGCGCCAGACCGAGCGCCAGCGCTGCCGCCGCGCCCGCATCCCGGGTTTCAGGCGCGATCACCTCGCTCAGGGCCGCCAGCGGCAAGCCGCCGCCCAGCAACCGGTCGGCAGACCCGTCGCCCGTGGACACCCGTTCGGCGCGGGCATGGCGCAAGCCTTCCACCGGGCGGCCGTGCTCACGCAGGAGCGTGCCGCCGGTGGCGTTTTCGCCATGGCTGGGCGTTTCCGCCTCAACCTGCCGGAGGCGGGGCGTTTCATCCTCTATGGCCGCAATCCGCCGGCGCAGATCGCGCAAAAGCTCCTCCGTCACGGCGCGGGTGGCCATGGCGCGTGTCCTTTCTTCAGGCCCTGTGATCAAGGCAAGGGACAAGCGATCCTCCGGCCTGCGATTGCAGTGCCAGGCAGGTCGCCGCCTTAAATGTTCCTGTTATGTTCTTATGGATTCCAGAGCTGCCCCCCGGAGTCAAGCGGGCAGGAAAAGATTCTTCTCCATGCCATGAACAGGCCGCAGGGCTGAATCCGGGGCACGTGCTTCAAACGGGAGGCAAAAGCGCCTATATGGGCCGGACAGGAAAAGGTGATGGCCCGCATTTACGCAACCCGCAACTGGCAGACAGCCGCCGCGCCCACGCTCGCAGAGATCGAGCTGATGGCGATGGAGGCCTATGCGCATCTTCCCGGCCAGTTCCGGGCCCTTACCGGCGAGATCGTGATCCAGGTGGCGGATTTTCCCGAGGAAGAAATCCTCGATGCGCTGGCGCTGGAAACCCCGTTCGACCTGCTCGGCCTGTTCGAGGGCCGCGGCATTGCGGAGCGGTGGAACCCGCAGACAGGCGAGGGGCCGAATCGCATCACGCTCTACCGGCGTGCCATTCTCGACTACTGGGCGGAGAGCGACGAGATGCTGGGCGACATTGTCACCCATGTCCTCATCCACGAGATCGGCCACCATTTCGGGCTGTCGGATGACGACATGGCGCGTATCGAGGAACAGGCAGGCTGAAACCGCCGCTTTTCCCCCCGCCTTCAAGCACAGGCTGAACCCTTCGTTAACCATGTTGCCCGACCATCGGCAGGCAGGGGAAACCTCTCGCATTTTCCGGCGTTGAGCGGTCGGGACATACGGGATCAAGGGACGAAAGGGAGTGCCATGCACAAGCCGACCCTGCTTATCGTGGAAGACGACGCGTGGCTTGCCATGGATGCTGCCACCCAGGCCGAGGCGGCCGGTTATGCCGTCATCCTGGCGCAAAGCGTCGCCGAGGCACAACGCATCCTGCTGCTGGAGGATGTGGACGGGGCCATACTCGATTTCAACCTGCCCGATGGCGTGGTGACTCCGGTTGCCCATGCGCTCAGGGCCGCCGGCCTGCCCTTCTTTCTCGTCTCAGGCGCCAGCCTGGACACGATCGAGCAGACGGGCCTTGAAAACCCGCCTCTGCTGGCCAAGCCGGTCGATTACCTGAAGGCCATGGCCCTGCTGATGCGCGATGGCGAAGCGCCGCAACGGGCGCGGCGGCTGGCCGGCTGAACCGGCCGGTTTTCCTGTTCCCTCACGGGCAGACGCCAATGGCGTCGATATAACGCGCAGAAACCCAGCCGCGCGGGCTTGGCCGGCCCCAATAGGGATCGGTGCAGTCGCCCGCCATGCAGGCCACCTGATACCAGTTGCCGGCACGATCCCAGACCGAGACTTCATCGCCGGCATAGAGTTCGCCGATCTGGCGGTAGCGCGTGCCCGGACCGGTGCGCACGGCAAGGAAGCCGTTGCCACGGTCATGGTCGTATTGCGAGATCGGCCGCACACCCACCACGTAACCCGTGCAATCGCCAGCCTGCGCCGGAACAGCTGGCAAGACCACTCCCGCCGCAATGGCACAGACACCCAGAAAATTCCGCCCCATGTCTCATCTCCCTTTCCGCGCCGCGCCGCGGCCTTCCATTTGAAGATGCCGGTCAACATGGCCATTTGCCTTGACCGGCGTTAAGCCGCGCCGCAGAGATCGCGAATCACCTGTTCGAACACGGCCATGCCGGGCGCGATGATGCTGTCGGGAAAGTCGTAGTCCGGCGCATGCAGCGGCGGATGGTCCTCGCCGGCCCCCAGAACGAACATGGCCGTCGGGCAGGCCTGGCCGAAGCGGCCGAAATCCTCCGACCAGCGGAACGGACCCGCTAGCGGCATGACCGTCAGGCCGAGCCTGGCAAAGGCCGATTCAACATGGGCCACAGCGGCTGCATCGTTGACATTGGCGGCAAAACCGTCCGCCGTTTCCATCGCGATCTCCAGCCCGTGGCGCCCGGCGCCGGCCTCAGCCATGGCGCGGGCCGCCTGCATCAGCGCGTCCTGCCTTTCATCGTCGATCGCCCGCAGCGTGGCCATGACATGGGCCTCGCCGGGCGCAATGCCGAAGGCCTCCTCGCCAAGGCGGGCATGAACCAGTGTCACCACCGACTGGCCGGCAGGATGCCCGAGCGTGGCAGGCAGGCGCGGCAAGCCATCGACCAGTTCGCACATGGCGGCAGCAGGGCTGAGGCCTGCTTCCGGCTGACTGGCGTGGGACGTGCGCCCGGTCAGGCGGATGGACAGGCCTTCGGATGCATAGCACATGGGGCCTGGCCGGATGGCGACGGCACCTTTTTCCATGCCGGGCAGGTTGTGCAGGGCAAAGGCGATGTCGGGCCGTATCCCGGCGAAGCGCGGATCGGCCAGCATGGCGGCGGCGCCGGCCCCGTTTTCCTCGGCCGGCTGGTAGAGCAGGATGGCGCGGCCCCTGGCGATGGGCCGGGCGTGAAGCTGGCGTGCAAGGCCCATGAGAATGGCCATGTGGCCATCATGGCCGCACAGGTGGCCGCGTCCCTCGATGGTCGAGCGCCACTCGACCGGCGCCTTGTCGATGATCGGCAAGCCATCCAGTTCGCTGCGGATCATGACAGAGGGTCCGGGGCTGCCGCTCTCCCATATGGCGACGACGCCATGGCCGCCAATGCCCGTGAGAAGGTGATCCGGTTCGCAATGCTTCAATGCGTCGGCGATGCGTGCCGCCGTCCAGCCCTCGTCGCCGGATATTTCGGGATTGCGGTGCAGCTCGCGGCGCAAGGCCGTCAGGCTGCCGATCAGCGCCTCGTTCACCATTCGCCCAGCTTCATGTCCGGTTCGTAATCCACGCCATCGACTTCCTTGATCACCGCCTGGCCGCATTGCATCGTGCCGGTCAGGGCATTGAAGGCATAGGTCGGCGATCCATGCAGCATCCAGCCCTTGTTCAGCGCCGCGGTCACCTTGTGGCAGAAAGCGGCGTCGTCGGCGCCGGTCAGAAAGCGGTAAAGTTTCATTCTCCATTCCCCATGCGAAGGCCGGCGCGCGCCAGAAGGCGCTCGGCCTGGTCCAGGTGCAGCCGTTCGATCATGCGCCCGTCCACCGAGATCACCCCCTTGCCGGCATTGGCCGGTTCGGCGAAGGCCGCACGGATGGCCAGCGCGCCGGCAATCGCCTCGGGCGTGGGCGAAAAGGCTGTTCTCGCCGGTTCGATCTGGGCCGGGTGGATCAGCGTCTTGCCGTCAAAGCCGAGGGCCGCGCCCTGTACGCATTCGGCGGTGAAGGCGTCCAGATCGCGGAACTGGTTGGAAACGCCATCCAGAACGGTGATGCCGCCGGCGCGTGCGGCAAGCACCATCTGCAACAGAAGCGGGCGCAGGTATTCGCGACCGGGCGTCATGGCAATGCCCGTATCCTTGACCAGATCGTTGGTTCCGGCCACGAAACAGGCGAGGCGTGCGCCCGGATTGCGCGCCAGCTCGGCAATGGCCGGCAGGTTCAGCATGGCGCGCGGCGTCTCGATCATGGCCCACAGCGCGATGCAGCCGGGCGCATCGGTCTCGGCCAGTGCATCGGCGGCGTCGAGCACGTCACCCGGGCCATCCACCTTTGGCAGGAGAATGCCGTCCGGGCGGCAGCCGCGCGCGGCCAGCAGATCCTCCGCCCCCCATTCGCCGGCCAGCGCGTTGATGCGGATGATTCGCTCGAAGGGCGCGTCGCGATGCTCGCGGAAATGCTGACGCAGCGCCTCGCGGGCGGCGTCCTTTTCCCCTGGCGCGACGGCATCCTCCAGATCGAAAATGACCGCATCGGCAGACAAGCCGGGCACCTTGGCAAGGGCCTTGGGACTGGAAGCCGGCACATAGAGAACCGCGCGGCGGGGTCGTAGCGTTTCCTGCGTCATCCCCTGATCTAGCCGCCGATCTCGTGCCGGGGCAAGGCAAATTGCATGGCCCCCCTTTCCATCGGCGTGCTTTTCTGCTGACACTCCCGGCAAGCGCCGGACCAAAGCCGGGGCGGCAATTGCGCGGAGCGGCATGCATGCAAACCTACGATATCGTGATCGCGGGCGGGGCCATCATGGGCTCTTCCATCGCCTGGTTCCTGCGCGAACACGGGTTCGAGGGATCCATCGCCGTGGTCGAGCGGGATCCCGCTTTCACCCGCGCGGCAACCACGCTTTCCTGCGCCTCCATCCGGCAGCAGTTCTCGATTGCCGAGAACATCGCGCTCTCGCGCTTCACGCTTGATTTCTTCCGGGATCTGAACAGCCATTTCGGGGACGATGCCGACATTGCCTTTCGCGAAAAGGGCTACCTGATCCTGGCGAGCGAGGACGGCCTGCCCATCCTTGAGGCCAACCACGCGGTGCAGATGGCCGCCGGCGCGGATATCGTGCTGGAAAACGGTGGGGCGCTGGCGAAGCGGTTTTCCTGGCTCGACACGGGCGGCATTGCCGCGGGCGCCTATGGCGTGAGTGGCGAAGGCTGGTTCGATGCGCATCATCTACTGGCGCTGTTCCGCCGCTCGTTGAAGGGCCGGGATGTCGATGCCGTGACCGGCACGGTTTGCGGCCTCGATGTGGCGGGTGGCGACGTGCGGACGGTCCGGCTGGAAAGCGGTGCGCATCTGGAGTGCGGTACGTTCATCAATGCGGGCGGGCCGCAGGCCGGGGCGATCGCCGCCATGGCCGGCATCGTCTTGCCGGTGGAACCGCGCAAGCGCTCGGTCTTCGTCTTCGATTGCAAGGCGCAATTCGACGACATGCCGTTGATGGTGGATCCGACCGGCGTCTATGTGCGCCCGGAAGGCTCCGTGTACATTTGCGGTGGCGCGGAGGACAGCGTGGCCGAAAGCCGGGCCGACGAGGCCGATTTCGAACCGGACTGGGACCTGTTCGAAAACGTGATCTGGCCGGTTCTGGCCGCGCGCGTGCCTGCCTTCGAGGCAATCAAACCGGGCCGCGCCTGGGCGGGGCACTATGACTACAACACGCTGGACCAGAATGCGGTGATCGGCCCTCATGCCGATGTGACGAATTTCTGGTTCTGCAACGGGTTTTCCGGCCACGGCCTGCAGCAGGCGCCGGCGGCCGGCAATGCCATAGCCGAACGCATCGTTCACGGCGCCTACCGGACGATCGACCTGTCGCGCTTTTCCCATGACCGGATCGCGGCCGGCGTGGCGTTGAAAGAACTCAACGTGATCTGATTTCCGACAGCCGGCGCGATTCACGTGAAACGCGTTGCACGGATGATGCGGCAGCCTCTTTGAAATTCGGCGCGCCTTTGCTAAAGCGCAAGCCAGACAGTTTTCAGGGAAACGGCCATGGACAAGTTCACCAAGCTCACCGGCGTTGCCGCACCGATGCCGATCGTCAATATCGACACGGACATGATCATTCCGAAGGATTACCTGAAGACGATCAAGCGCACGGGGCTCGGAAAGGGCCTGTTTTCGGAAATGCGCTACAATGAGGACGGCTCGGAAAATCCGGATTTCGTTCTCAACAAGCCGGCCTACCGCCAAGCGCAAATCCTGGTGGCCGGTGACAATTTCGGCTGCGGCTCGTCGCGCGAACACGCGCCCTGGGCATTGCTCGATTTCGGCATCCGCTGCGTGATTTCCACGTCGTTCGCCGACATTTTCTACAACAATTGCTTCAAGAACGGCATCCTGCCGATCAAGGTCAGCCAGGAAGAACTCGACAAGCTGATGGACGACGCCGAGCGCGGTTCCAATGCCACGCTCACGGTCGATCTCGAAGCCATGGAAATCCGCGGTCCCGATGGCGGCGTCATCACGTTCGAACTGGACCCGTTCAAGCGCCATTGCCTGCTCAACGGCCTGGACGATATCGGCCTCACACTGGAGAAGGCCTCGGCCATCGACACGTTCGAGAAGACGTCGGCGGAAACGCGCCCCTGGGCCTGACCCTGCCGGGACAGCGCGGATGAGACCGTTCCTGCCGCGGCGGTTCGAGCCGCTTGCCTTCGGCCTGCTCCTGACCGGCATGATGTCGTTGATGGTCTCGGGCCTTTCGGTGTTTCTGGCGCGGGGCGCGGATCCGGGGTTCCTTGCGCTCTGGCTGGCGGCATGGCTGCCATCCTGGTCGCTCGCCTTCCCCATGGTGCTGTTCGTCAATCCGCTTGTCCGGCGCATCGTCGGCGCCATCGTGAAGCCTCAATAGTCCATCCAGAGCCGGGCATGCCTTGCGTGGCTGAACCGGCGCCATCCGCGGAACCCATGCCATGCGCACGCTCATTTCCACCGGTTCGCCCTTCGAGAAGCAGGCCGGCTACAGCCGCGCCGTCATCGACGGCGATAGCTGTTTCGTTTCCGGAACGACCGGCTACGACTATGCCACGATGACCATGCCCGACAGCGTGGAAGAGCAGGCGCGAAATGCGTTCGCGACCATCGAAAGGGCGCTGGCGGAGGGCGGTTTCACGCTGGCCGATGTGGTCCGGGCGGTCTATTATGTGACCGACGCAGCCCATGCCGATGCCGTTTTCAAGGTGACGGGGGAGCATTTCGGCGATATCCGCCCGGCGGCGACCATGGTGGTTGCGGGCCTGATCAAACCGGAAATGAAGGTCGAGATCGAAGTCACGGCACGAAAGCGGGCCTGACAGCGGTTTTCACCGGACGATGGTGATCGTCCGTTCGGCGCCCCGGATCGCCTTTCCGTCGCGCAGGACCTCGATGCGCAAGGTGTGGGGGCCATTTGCCGGCTTGCCGCGTTTTCCCGCGAAGGCGGACCACGTGGCCTTGGCCCGGTTCATCGGCTTGGAGGTGACATCGGCGATGACGCCGCCCGCCGGGCCCTCGAGACGCAGGCGCACCCGGTCTCCCTTGCGCAGGTTTGCCAGCCAGGCCCAGCCGGTCAGGGCGTTCGCATTGCCGTCGGGTGCCGGTGGAGCCCCGGTTTCGGCCAGTGCGTCATGGTCGACCGCACCGGCGGCGAAGCCGGCATCCAGCAGCGTGGCATCGCCATCGCCGAGCCGGGCCGCATAATTTTCCTCAAGCAAGGGGCGGGCATTGGCCAGATCTCCGTCGCAGCCGGCATCCAGCCGGCGCCCCGTCATCAGGTCAACCGGCTTCCCGTCAATCCTCAACTCGGCATGGACATGGGGAAACTGCGCCAGGCCCGAGGCGCCGACCTCGCCAAGCTGCTGGCCACGGGTGACGGTCTGTCCCTTGCGGACCCGGACAGAGCCGGTGCGCAGGTGGCAGTATTGCGTCACCGCCCCCTCGCCATGGTCGATGAGGACACCATTGCCGCATTCGCGGTCGCTGATGGCCTTGCGGTCACCGTCGGTCCGGACAAGGCGGTCGGCCTCGCCATCGCGAACGCCCTGCACGATGCCGGCCCGCATGGCGACAACCGGGACGCCGCGCGCGATGTCGGCCATGGAGCGGATGCGGATGTCGAGGCCGGTATGGCCGTCATAGGTGGCGGGTCCGCAATAGGGATCGGCGGCGCCGGGGCCGGGATCCATGTCGGGCATCTGCTGGAGGAAACAGGTTTGCCCCAGTTCGCAATCGACCGGCGGGCCATAGTCCGCGGCATGCAAGGAAACACAGGGTACACCGACGGCCAGGACCAGGCCGGCCATGCGCAGATTGGCAGCAAACATGCGGGACTCCATGATTCTTCACGCATCCATACGCAGTATTGCATGGATGACGGCAGGAATGCGACTTGCCTTGAAACGGCCGGAGGGATAGCAAGACGCGACATTTTACCAGTTTCGGAGGGTTTCACGTCCATGGCATCGCGCAAGCTTCTTCTTCTTCCCGGCGACGGCATCGGCCCCGAGGCCATGGCCGAGGTGCGCAAGCTCATCGCCTACATGAATGACGAACTCGGCGCCGGTTTCGAGACCGAGGAAGGGCTCGTGGGCGGTTCGGCCTATGACGCCTGCGGCCAGGCCATCTCGGAAGAGGACATGGCCAAGGCCATGGCCGCCGATGCGGTGCTGTTCGGCGCGGTCGGCGGGCCGAAGTGGGATGGCGTCCCCTACGAGGTGCGCCCGGAAGCCGGGCTTCTGCGCCTGCGCAAGGAAATGGAACTGTTCGCCAACCTGCGACCGGCGATCTGCTACCCGGCGCTGGCGGCGTCCTCGTCGCTGAAGCCGGAGGTGGTCGAGGGTCTCGACATCCTGATCGTGCGCGAACTGACCGGCGGCGTCTATTTCGGCGAACCGAAGGAGATCATCGATCTCGGCAACGGACAGAAGCGCGGTATCGACACGCAGGTCTACGACACGTTCGAGATCGAGCGGATTTCCGGCGTGGCCTTCGAACTGGCGCGGACGCGGTCCAACAAGGTCTGCTCCATGGAAAAGCACAACGTGATGAAGTCCGGCGTGCTGTGGAAGGAAGTGGTCGCGCAGACGCACAAGGCGAAATATTCCGATGTCGAACTGACGCACATGCTGGCCGATGCCGGCGGCATGCAGCTCGTGCGCTGGCCCAAGCAGTTCGACGTGATCGTGACCGACAACCTGTTCGGCGACATGCTGTCGGATGTCGCGGCCATGCTGACCGGTTCGCTCGGCATGCTGCCCTCGGCTTCGCTGGGCGCGCCCGATGCCAGGACCGGCAGCCGCAAGGCGCTCTACGAGCCGGTGCACGGTTCGGCGCCGGACATTGCGGGCCAGGGGATCGCCAATCCGATCGCCATGATCGCGTCCTTCGCCATGTGCCTGCGCTATTCGTTCAACATGATCGACCAGGCCGACCGGCTGGAAAAGG
Organism: Brucellaceae bacterium; assembly: GCA_020637775.1. Lineage (GTDB taxonomy): Bacteria > Pseudomonadota > Alphaproteobacteria > Rhizobiales > Rhizobiaceae > Zhengella. The sequence continues at coordinate 30,036 of JACKJV010000013.1, forward strand.
CCATTGCCGACGTGCTCGACAAGGGCCTGCGCACCGGCGACATCATGTCGGAAGGCTGCACGCAGATTTCCACGTCGCAGATGGGCGACGCGATCCTGGAACAGTTCAAGACGCTGGCGGCCTGATACGGCCGCCAATGCCGCGCCAGCAAAGCCGATCGCGCCCGCGCGGTCGGCTTTTGTCATCTCTCCTTCAAGAACCGGTGAAAGAAGGCGGCTGAACGAAGGGGGACAAGCGACGATGGCGAATCGGATGGCCGAACCTGGCAGCCCGGTCACGGCTCTGCATGGCCTGGCAGCGGCGGTTTCGGAGGCAGCGGTGGCCTGCGCGCTGCGTATTGCTGCGAACGGAAACGCGGCATGGTGCAGAATGATCCGCCGGCAGCCGCGGTTCAAGCCGCGGGAGGCGCCAAGCTGGCGGCGAATGGCTGTGGTCACCATCGCCCTGGCTGTTCTCGCGTTTCACGCGCTGGACCCGCTGGTCGGCGAGCATCGTCCCGATACGGCCTCGACCGGTTTCCGCATTTCCGCCTGCATCACCGACTTCGGTAAATCCGGTGGATACATCACCTTGTCCGCCCTGGCTGTCCTGTTTCTGCTGGGCCTCGACTGGAACAGGCTCAAGCGGGCGCAGCGCCGCCTTGCCGCCGCATGGCTTGCCGTCGCGTGGTTCTTCCTCGTCGCCATTGCCGGTTCGGGGCTGATCGCGGCGGGATTGAAGCTGCTGATCGGCCGCGCGCGTCCCGCTCTCTATCATTGCGAAGGGCTGCTTTCTTTCCACAGCATGGCTTTCCAGGCCGTTCACGCCAGCTTCCCGTCCGGTCATTCGACCACGGTCGGGGCCTTCTGCGCGGCTGTCGCGCTGCTGTTTCCCCGGATGCGGCTGGCCATGGTCGTTGCCGCCTTCTGGTTCGGGTTCTCCCGGCTGATGGTTGGTGTTCACTATGCCAGCGACGTGATTGCCGGGCTCGCACTGGGCGTCTGGTTCTCCTATTGGTGCGCCTGGAAACTGGCCGCCGCCGGAGTGCTTTTCTCCTTCGATGACCGGGGCTGGCCGGTGACCCGCCGCGGCTTCCGCCTGACTGGCCTGAGCCTGCATCGCCGGATGTGCCAGCTGTGCCAACGGCTTGAAGCGGTTTTCCGGCGCGGTGCGGTGCGCGCAGTGCGGAGCGGGCGGGGCTGAGAGAAGGTTTCGTGCGTGCTGTCATTATCCGGCGGGCGGGTACGTTTCACCGGTCATCGATCGATCAAGGCAAAGATTGACTCTTTTTCCAAACACCGTAAAACGACGATGCGAGAAACGGGACGGGAACCGATGTACGGCTTCCACATTGCATTCATGACGCGCGGGACGGTGGCAGCACCGGCCAGTGCCATGCATGCGCCCCGCCTTACCAAAACCATGGCCAAAAAAACGACCGCCACCACGGTCTGATCCTTCTTGGCCTGATCCCTGACGCTTCCCGGGACAGACCGGGAAGGCGAAAGGCCCGCGTCGAAGCGCGGGCCGGACGCAAAAAGGGAAGCGACACCCGATCCAAGGACGGACACGAACATGGGTTTCAAGATTGCAGTCGCCGGCGCCACGGGCAATGTGGGCCGTGAAATGCTCAATATCCTGGAAGAACGCGGCTTTCCGCCGACGAGGTGGTGCCGCTGGCATCGCGCCGCTCGGTCGGCCAGGAGGTCTCCTACGGCGACCGGACGCTGAAGGTGAAGGCGCTCGATTCCATGACTTTTCCGACACCGATATCTGCCTGATGTCGGCCGGCGGCTCCATCTCCAAGGAATGGTCGCCGAAGATCGCCGCGCAGGGCTGCGTGGTCATCGACAATTCCTCGGCCTGGCGTTACGACGCCGATGTGCCGCTGATCGTGCCGGAAGTGAACCCGGACGCGGTGGAAGGCTTCCGCAAGAAGAACATCATTGCCAATCCGAACTGCTCGACGGCGCAGCTCGTCGTGGCGCTGAAGCCGCTGCATGACGCGGCCACGATCAAGCGCGTCGTCGTGTCCACCTACCAGTCGGTTTCGGGCGCCGGCAAGGAAGGCATGGACGAGTTGTTCAACCAGACACGCGCGGTCTTCGTGTCCGACCCGGTGGAAGCCAAGAAGTTCACCAAGCGGATCGCCTTCAACGTCATCCCGCATATCGATGTGTTCATGGAAGACGGCTACACCAAGGAAGAATGGAAGGTGCTGGCCGAAACCAAGAAGATGCTGGATCCGAAGATCAAGGTCACCTGCACGGCGGTGCGCGTTCCGGTCTTCATCGGCCATTCGGAAAGCGTCAACCTGGAATTCGAGAAGCCGATCACGGCGGAAGAGGCCCGCGACATCCTGCGCGAGGCGCCCGGCTGCCAGGTGATCGACAAGCACGAGGACGGCGGCTACATCACGCCGCATGAATCGGCGGGCGAGGATGCCACATATATCTCCCGCATCCGCGAGGATGCGACGGTGGAGAACGGGCTGGCGCTGTGGGTGGTTTCGGACAACCTGCGCAAGGGCGCGGCGCTCAACACGGTGCAGATCGCCGAATTGCTGGTGGCGCGTGGCCTGATCCAGCCGAAGAAGCAGGCGGCCTGAGCCGCTTCACGGCCTGTCCGATCTGGACAAAAGCCCGGGCGTCACCGTCCGGGCTTTTTCATGAAAGGGCGTGCCGCGAAGCCGCCGGGATCACATCTCGCGTTCGGAATGCACGGCCAGGCCGCGGCCCTTCAGCATGGCATCGACGGATGGCATCCTGCCGCGGAAGGCGGTGTAGAGCGCTTCCGGATCGGCCGATCCACCGGCGGCATAGATGTGCGTCTTCAGCTTTTCCGCCAGGTCCGGGTTGAATGGATCGCCGGTTTCCTCGAACGCCGCGAAGGCATCGGCGTCGAGCACCTCCGACCAGAGGTAGGAATAATAGCCGGCTGAATATCCGTCGCCGGCGAAGACATGCGCGAAATGCGGCGTGCGGTGGCGCATGGCGATGGCTTCCGGCTTGCCCAGTTTCGCCATGGTCTCGGCCTCGAAGGCGATGGCATCGGCGGGCATGTCCGCTTGCTGGTGATAGGCCATGTCCATCAGCGCCGATGCGGTGAATTCGACGGTGGCAAAGCCCTGGTCGAAGGCCTGCGCGGCGGTCAGCTTGTCGATCAGCGCGCGGGGCATGGGGTCGCCGGTCTTCACGTGGCGAGCGTGTTTTTCCAGCACTTGCGGCACGGTCAGCCAGTGTTCGTAGAGCTGCGAGGGCAGTTCGACAAAGTCGCGCGGCACCGACGTGCCGGAAACGGAGGGCCATGTCACCTCGGTCAGCATGCCGTGCAGGGCGTGGCCGAATTCGTGGAACAGGGTGCGGGCCTCGTCCATGGAAAGCAGGGCAGGCTTGCCGGGCGCCGGTTTGGCGAAATTCATCACGTTGTAGATGATCGGCGGCTGGCCGCCTTCCAGCTTGTGGGCCGATTGCAGGGCGCTCATCCAGGCACCGGAGCGCTTTGTCGGCCGGTTGAAATAGTCGGCTATGAAAACACCGCGCGACGTGCCGTCGCCATTGAGGATCTCGAAGACGCGGGCATCCTCGTGCCAGACCTTCAGGTCCGGCTTTTCCTCGAAGGAGAGGCCGAACAGGCGGTTGGCCACGTCGAAACAGGCGGCGATGATGTTGTCGAGCTGGAGATAGGGCTTCAGTTCGGTTTCATCAAAGGCATAGCGTTCGGCGCGCAGCCGGTCGGCGAAGAAGCGCCAGTCCCAACCGGCGATCTCGTGATTGTGACCGGAGGCGGCGGCGATGCGGCGCAGCTCCGCCGCGTCCGCGGCAGCCTTTCCCTTCGCCATGTCCCAGACCGGTTCCAGCAGACCCATGACAGCATCCGGCGTCTTGGCCATGGTGTTGTCCAGCTTCAGCGCCGCATAAGTTTCATAGCCGAGCAGCCTTGCCTTTTCGGCGCGCAGCGCCAGCGTTTCGGCCACGATGGCGGAATTGTCATGCTCGCCGCCATTCTGGCCGCGCATGGTGAAGCCGTGGAATGCCTTTTCTCGCAGGTCGCGGCGCAGCGACAGCGTCATGAAGGGCTCGTAGATCGAGCGGGACAGGGTGACGGCATAGCGGCCTTTCTCGCCCCGGCTTTCCGCGGCTTCGGCCATTGCGGCGGTCAGGAAATCCGGCAGGCCCTCGACATCGGCGTCGTCAAGGATGAGCGCCCAGCCGGCCTCGTCGGCCAGCACGTTCTGGCCGAAAGCCGCACCCAGACCGGCCAGCTTCTCGTTGATTTCCGCCAGGCGCGCCTTGCCTGCATCGTCGAGCTTCGCACCGGAACGCACAAAGCCTTTCCAGGTCAATTCCAGGACGCGCGCGGTTTCTCCATCCAGTTCGAGATCCGCGCGGCGATTCCAGAGGTCGTCGATGCGCGCAAACAGATCCGGGTTCATCGAGATGGCTGAGAAGTGGCGCGACATCTTCGGCGCCAGGTCGCGTTCCAGCGCCTGGATGTCCGGGTTGGTGTGGGCACCGGCGAGGCCCCAGAAGATGGCTGCGACGTGGCCGAGTTCTTCGCCGGCCAGTTCCAGCGCCGCCAGTGTGTTGGTGATCGTCGGCGTGGCCGGATTTGCCGCAATGGTGGCGATCTGCGCGGCATGCGCGGCGAGCGCGGCATCGAAAACGGGCGCGAAATCCTCCGTGCGAATGGCGCCATAGTCCGGCAGACCGAGCGGGCCGGTCCAAGCCGTGAGCGGGTGGGAAGCAAGATCGATCGTCACGGGTTTTCTCCATTCGGGAAATCGATGCGCATGTAGGCGGCGCGGGGGCCGGTGGCAATGCTTGACTTCTGATCCGAAAAACCTAAAACATCCTTATAATAAGGTCACCTTACTATTGGAGTTGAAGACATGCCGGGGATCGATCCGGATGCCTTGGGCTTTCTGCTCAACGACATTTCCCGCCTCATCCGGGCTTCCATGGACCGGGCACATGCGCGTTCAGGCATCGGTGTGACGCCGGGCGAGGCGCGTGTCCTGGCATTCGCGGCCCGAACGGGCCCTGTGCGCCAGACGCGGCTTGCCGAGCAGATCGGCGTGGAAGCCATGACGCTTTCGGGCCATCTCGACGGGCTGGAAGGCAAGGGACTGATCGCGCGCCAAGCCGATCCATCCGACCGACGGGCGAAGATCGTCACGCTCCTGCCTGCCGCCGATGCCGTGCTTGATGCCATTGGCGCGACAGGCCGGGCCATTCGGGCGCAGGCCAGTGCCGGTTTCGAAGACGAGGAATGGGAGCAGCTCAAGGCCGCGCTGAAGCGGGTCCGGTCCAATCTCTGCGAAAAGGGCGTGGAGGCCAGCGATGCGGCATGAAGGGTCGCCCTCGGGCGCCGGCTACAGGCCGGTCATGACCGAGCGAAGGGTTTCGCTGCTGGGCGCCCTGTTCGTGGTTGTCGGACCGGTTTCGATGGCGCTCTACACGCCGGCGATGACGGAGATCGTGCAGGCCTTCGGCACCACCGAATCGGCGGTGAAAATGACGCTGGCGCTCTATTTCGCCGGATTCGCATTTGCGCAACTTGTCGGCGGCCCCTTGTCGGATGCCATGGGCCGCCGCCCGGTGATGATGATCTTCATGGGGATCTATGTCGCGGCAAGCCTTCTGGCGCTGTCGGCGCCGGGCATCGAGGTTCTGCTGGCCGCGCGGTTCCTGCAGGGGATCGGCGCTTCGGCCGGCGTCGCCGTTGCACGGGCCATGGTGCGCGACCTGTTCGACCACGAGCAGTCCTCGCGGATCATGAACCTGATCGGCATCATGCTGGCGCTGGGTCCGGCCATCGCGCCGACCATCGGCGGCTTTACCATGCAGGCAGCCGGATGGCATGCCATTTTCCTGCTCATGGCGGGACTGGGCGTGATCGTGTTCTGTGCGGCGGTTTTCGCCATGCATGAAACGGTTGTGCCGGACATGAGCCGGCTGAGGCCGGCCGCGCTGGCGTCGGCCTATCTCCACCTGGTCGGCAATGCCCATTTCATGACGACGGCACTGGTCCTGGCCTTCACCACGGGCGCGCTTTATGCGCAGGCAACCTTCCTGCCCTTCATCCTGATGGAGCGGGTGGGCCTGACACCGGCGCAATTCGGCCTGTCCATGGTCCTGCAGTCGGGCGCCTTCTTCGTCGGTGCGCTGGTGGTGCGTGCGCTGCTGGCGCGGGTCACCGCCGAACGGCTGGTCATTCCCGGCCTTGTCATGGTGGGCCTGGGCGGCCTGGGCCAGCTTGCCATGCATGTCGTCGAACCGGGCTTGTGGCAGGTCATGGCGCCGGTTTCGCTCTATGCCATCGGCATCGCCTTCGTCATGCCGGCTGTGACCACCATCTGCCTGCATCCTTTCCGCCACATGGCGGGCGCGGCCTCGGCCATGATGGGGTTCCTGCAGATGGGCATGGGCCTGGCGATGGGTTCGCTGGGGGCGCTGATGGGCGATCCTGTCTTCGCCATGGCGACGCTCATCCCCTTCATGGGCCTGTCCGCCTGCGTCCTGTTTGCCGTCTACAAGCTGCGTGTTGCGATCGGCGCAGAGATGTGACCGCCTACCAGATGCCGGGGACAAGCCTTTTCGTGCGGGCTGCATAGGCGCGCCATTCGTCGCCGAAGGCTTCCTCCATCATCCGTTCTTCCGGGCCGATGCGGGTGAAGAAAAGGAAGCCGAAGGCGACAATGCCGGACAATCCGGCGATCCAGTTGGGCAACAACAGCGCCTGCGCGATCGCCATCAGCCAGAAGGCCGTGTACATGGGATGGCGCACGCGGGCATAGACGCCCTCGGTGACCAGCTTGTGACCTTCCTTGAGTTGCAGCGAAACGCTCCACATGCGGCCGAGCGCCTTGTGCGTGAGGCGGAACATGGCGAGCGCGGCCGCTGCTGTGACGGCTCCCAGCCAGAAGGCCAGCGGCCAGGCGGGCCGGTCGGCAAAGGCGGGAAAGCCGGTCAGCGCATAAAGAGCGGGGATGACGCCGATTCCGGTGATCGACAGCGACAGGCGCAACCGCTCGGCGCCCGGCATGCGGTCGACCGAGAGCTTCATCTTCTTGACGCGGCGCTCATGCGGATAGCGCAGGATGTACCAGCCGACGCCCAGAATGCCCCACACGATCCGGCCCAGGATGTAATAGTTCATGAACGGGGCTCTCCGGTTGCTGAAAGGCTGTCGGGAAGGCCTTCCCGCGCCACCACATCGGCAAAGGGAACCGGCCCTGCCGCAATCATGTGAAACGAATAGGGCGTGCGCCTTTCCACGCCGTATACATACTGGCGGTGGACGCGATAGATGTCGCGGCGGATCGCCTTGTAGGTTTCCGGGGAAAGCTGGTTGCGAAACCGCACCTTGCCGGTGCGCTGGCGTCCGGTCGCCTTGGCGGAGAACATCCGGGCGGGATCGGAACCGTAGCAATGCAGCGGATCGGTCAGCGATTGCACGTCGAGCCAGGGCGCATCGTGTTCCACGATTGTCTCGACCGCGTCGCGGAAATGCCTGCCTGCAGGATGCAATGCGAATTTCAGCAGGCTGGAGCCGGCGGTCAGAAGGCCGGTCGATTTCGCCTGCGGCACGTTTTCGAGCAGATCGGCGAGGGTCACGATCGCGCTGGGCGCACCGAAGCTGTGCGCCATGACCAGAATCTCGTCGGCCCGGCTTTCCGCGACCCGCCGGCGCGCATCGGCCATGACATGGGCCAGCTTCTCTTCGACGACGGGGTTGCGGCGGCGCACGAAATCGCGCGAAAAAGCCCAGTCATCGATGAACAGCATCAGATGCAGGCGCTTGCCGGCGCGCATGAAGGTGGAAATCACCATGGCCAGCACGATGAGCCAGCCGACCCAGGCCGGCATGTCCGGCCAGACGAAGCTCACAAGCCCGGCCAGCAGGCCGCCAGCCAGCCCGGCAGCGGCCAGCAGGATGACCGGATAAAGCACGAAAAGCAGATAACGCCAGGCAACGCGGCCATAGCGATAGAACGCGCCCGAAAGAATGAAATCGCCATAACCGCGAAGGCCGGAAACCAGCCGGCTGGCGAAAGGCCGCTCGTCATACATCGCATTGAGCGCTGCGAGACCGTAGACGACCACGGTCGTTTCGGTGCGCCAGTCCTTCTTCTCGCCCTCGGCCACGACGTCGAAAACGCCGACATCCACGGGCCCGCTCTCGATGCGTGCCTCGCCGACATGCAGCTTCGCGCCATAAAGCGGCGCGGCCTTCGCGCCTTCCCGCTCGAAGCGGCGGCGGTGTGCTGCGACAGGGACAGGCTCGAAGCCGGGAAAGCTCAGCACGAGGCGCGTTTTCACCGGCTCCGACATGGACATTGTCTCCTGTCCGGTTGCTCCTGTCACGCCTCAGCCGATACGGCGGCGCTTTGCCAGCGTGCGCAGGCGCAATGCGTTGAGCCGAATGAAACCGGCGGCGTCCTTCTGGTCATAGGCGCCGTGATCGTCCTCGAAGGTGACCAGTTCATCCGAATAGAGCGACTTCGGCGAACGGCGGCCCGTGACCAGAACATTGCCCTTGTAGAGCTTCAGGCGCACCTCGCCCTCGACATCTTCCTGGCTCTTGTCGATGAGCGCCTGCAGCATTTCCCGCTCCGGCGAGAACCAGAAGCCGTTGTAGATCAGCTCGGCATAGCGGGGCATGAGCTCATCCTTGAGATGGGCGGCACCGCGATCCAGCGTGATCGATTCCATGGCGCGATGGGCTGCCAGCAGGATGGTGCCGCCCGGAGTCTCGTAGACGCCGCGCGACTTCATGCCGACGAAGCGGTTTTCCACCAGGTCGATGCGGCCGATCCCGTTGTCGCGGGCCAGGTCGTTCAACGCCGCCAGCAGCGTGGCCGGGCTCAGCGCCTTGCCATTGAGCGCCACGGCATCGCCGCGCTTGAACTCCAGCGTGATCTCCGTCGGCGTGTCGGGTGCCTCCATGGGGGAAATGGTGCGCATGTGGACATATTCCGGCGCCTCGACCCAAGGGTCTTCCAGAACCTTGCCTTCGGATGACGAGTGCAGCAGGTTCGCGTCGACCGAGAAAGGGGCTTCGCCGTGCTTGTCCTTGGGGACCGGGATCTGGTGCATCTGGGCGAAGTTGATCAGGTCCGTGCGCGACTTGAAGGCCCAGTCGCGCCACGGCGCAATGACCTTGATGTCCGGGTTCAGCGCATAGGCGGACAGTTCGAACCGGACCTGGTCATTGCCCTTGCCCGTGGCCCCATGGGCGATGGCGTCGGCGCCGGTCTCCTCGGCGATCTCGACGAGACGCTTGGAGATGAGCGGGCGCGCGATGGACGTGCCCAGCAGGTAGATGCCTTCATACTGCGCATTGGCGCGGAACATCGGGAAGACGAAGTCGCGCACGAATTCCTCGCGCAGGTCCTCGATGTAGATGTCCTTGATGCCGAGCATCTCGGCCTTGCGGCGCGCCGGCTCCAGTTCCTCGCCCTGGCCGAGATCGGCGGTGAAGGTGACAACCTCCGCGCCGATTTCCGTCTGAAGCCATTTCAGGATGATCGAGGTATCCAGGCCGCCGGAATAGGCCAGAACCACTTTCTTGACGTCTTTCCACTGTTCCATTTCGCCGACTTCTTCAATCTGTCTCGTTGCCCGCGTTGCTGCCCGAACCAGCCGGACCGTTCGCGCGCCTTGTAGCCGAGAAAACCGCGGCGCGTAAGACCCTCGTGCCGATCACAGGCGCGGGCATGGTGCTTACACGCCATGGGCATGGTTAACGATTTCTTGTCCTATTCCGGAGACAAGAACAGGAAAGGCCGGCGCGAACCGCCGTGTGCGGGCGGTTTCGATGGCCTGAACGGAAACTCAGGGAAGGGGGCAGCATGTCATCTCGGCCAGGCACTCTGCGATTCGACACCGAACAAGCCATTGTCGAGGCAGTGGCAAAGCTTCGGAACAGGGGCGTTCACCGCGAGGATATCGACCGGACCATGATTGCGCTCGGCCCGGTGGATCTGGATCTTCTGGCGATCGTGCTCCGCCGGCTCGACATGGCCGAAGCCGTGGCGGACATGAAAGCGATCGCCGCGTGATTGCAGGGTGAAGCTGCGGCGGGGACTTGCCAAGACCGCCTGTCATGCCCCATCACTCGACGTGAAGCCGTTGCTGCAGGGCATCCGCAGGACGGCCCGGTTCTCACGTTCAGGTGACCCATGGATTTCATTCCGGCTCTTCCCGTCCTGGCCACGTTCTCGGTGGCCTGCATCGTGCTGGCCATCACGCCGGGGCCGGACATGTCGCTGTTCCTGTCGCGCGCGATCAGCCAGGGCAAGGGCGCGGGTCTGGCCGCCATGGCAGGCACCCTGACCGGTGTGGTGGTCCATACGGCCATGGTGGCGCTGGGCCTGTCGGCGCTGGTGGTGGCGGCGCCGGCGGCGTTCAATGCGCTCAAGTTCGCTGGCGCCGGCTATCTGGCCTGGCTTGCCTTCGATGCCATTCGCAACGGTTCGTCGCTCAACCTGAAAGGCGGCAAGGGCCGGCAGCAATCGCTGAAGACCAACTTCCTGACGGGGATTGGCGTCAACCTGCTCAATCCGAAGATCATCCTGTTCTTCATGACCTTCCTGCCGCAATTCGTAGCCGCGGGCGATCCGCACGCCATCGGCAAATTCTTCTTCCTGGGCCTGATGTTCAACGTGATCTCGCTGCCGATCATCGTTCCGATGATCCTTGCGGCCGATTCCATGGCGGAATTCCTGAAGCGCAAACCGCTTGTCACGCGCGTCATCGACTGGGTTTTCGCCGGTGTCTTTTCCGCTTTCGCGGTCAGGATCCTGATGACCCCTGCCCGTTGACGATGCGGCCGAACGTGCGCCCGGCGGACCGCCCGGCCAGCAACCAGTAGGCAAAGCCGCCGATGGTGCCTGCCGCCGCACCCACGGCGAAGGCCTTCGCGGTCGGGTCGGCCGCCTGCTGATTGTACATCCAGACGGCAAGGCCGCCGATCGCGGTGCCGGCGAGCAGATGAAACACCAGTCCGCGCAGGGCGAAATATTCGCTGACCAGCACGATGATGAAGAAGGGTACGAGCGCCAGCGATCCGGCTGTCGCCGTTACCACCACAGCCAGCGGCAGGATCGTGAACCAGTGTTCGGCGAGGCTCTGCGCGCTGCCGGGATCGAGAATGCCGGACAGGGCCAGCGTGAAGAAGAAGCCGGCGGCCGCAAGCGCGACGATGAAGGACAGCGTGATTCCCGCAAGGCGCAGGAGAAGGGCTCCGACATCGGCCATGCGCGCCTACTCGCCGCCGTGGCCGGCGATCATCATCGCTTCGAGCGCCAGGCGCTCGGACTTGCGCAGCCGTTCCGACTCGCTCTTGAGCTGCCCGCAGGCGGCCAGAATGTCACGCCCGCGCGGCGTGCGGATGGGAGAGGCATAGCCGTTCGCATTGATGAAGTCGGCGAATTTCTCGATCTGCTCCCAGTCGGAACATTCGTAGTTCGAGCCCGGCCAGGGATTGAAGGGAATCAGGTTGATCTTGGCCGGAATCCCCTTGAGTAATTGCACGAGACGCTTGGCGTCCTCGAAACTGTCGTTCACACCCTTGAGCATGACATATTCGAAGGTGATGCGGCGCGCATTGGACAGGCCGGGATAGTCCCGGCAGGCCTGCATGAGCTTTTCGAGCGGATATTTTTTATTGATCGGCACCAGCACGTCGCGCAGTTCGTCGGTCGTGGCATGCAGCGAGATGGCCAGCATGACGCCGATTTCCTCGCCGGTGCGATAGATTTCCGGCACCACGCCCGAGGTCGACAGGGTGATGCGGCGCCTGGACAGCGAAAGGCCGTCGCCATCGGAGGCTATGAGCAGTGCCGTCTTCACTTCCTCGAAATTGTAGAGCGGTTCGCCCATGCCCATCATGACGATATTGGTCACCTTGCGCTCGGTGACCGGAACGATGGCACCTTCCGGCGTGTCGTGGCCCGGAAAATCGCCCAGCCGGTCGCGTGCCACAAGCAATTGCGACAGGATCTCGCCGGCAGTCAGGTTGCGCACCAGCTTCTGGGTGCCGGTGTGGCAGAAGGAACAGGTGAGCGTGCAGCCAACCTGGCTGGAAATGCACAGCGTGCCGCGGCCTTCCTCGGGGATGTAGACCGTCTCCACTTCCACCGGCTTGCCCGCACCGCGCGGGGGAAAGCGCAGGAGCCATTTGCGGGTTCCGTCGGAGGAAATCTGCTCCTCGACGATTTCCGGCCTGCCGATCACGAAATTTTCGGCCAGCCTGGCGCGCAGGTCCTTGGAGATGTTGAACATGTGGGCGAAGTCGGACACCCCGCGCACATAGAGCCAGTGCCAGAGCTGGCTGACACGCATGCGCACCTGGCGCTCCGGGATGCCGACGGCCTTCAGGGCCTGCGCCATGCCGTCACGGCTCATGCCGACGAGCGACGGCTTCTCCCCCTCGCTTCTGCGGGCAGAAAGGGCAGCCCGCGATTCATGGCTGGTCAGGTCGATGGACAGCGTCATGTTTTCCGGATCCGATCATCGTGCCTGCATGGCAGGCGGGTCCTGCACAAGGGCGGACCTGTTGTCTTGTCTTGCGAGCGCCATAGCACAGAGCGTCATCCATGGCCAGAACACCCCGGAAAACGGCGAATGGTCGGGCTGATGCCCGGCCTTTCGAGAAGCTTCCGGTTGCTGCGTCAAGCGTTACTTGCAGCTCGAAATCGAGTTCAGCGCCGCGGTGATGCCCGACAGCGAGAACAAGTAGTGGGTATCGTTGCCCCGGCCGGAGACGGCGTCCACCTTCATCTTCGCGCCAGCCTTCATGGCAGCGACGAGCTGCGGTTCCTCGGCTGCGTTTTCCAGCCAGCCCGACTTGCCGCGCACGAACATGGAGAAGGCCTTGCCATCGATCGTGACCTGCACCTTCGAGCCTTCCTTCATGGCGTAGGAGGTGATGAACTGGGGCTCGTAGGAGACATTCTCTCCCGGTTTCATGGACACGAAGAAATAGATGTCGCCGTGATCCAGGTTGGTGGGTTCCTTGGACTCCGGAACCGACAGCACATAGCAAACCTTGCCCTGGTTGCTGTCATAGGCATAGGTGCCCCACGCGGTGTGCTGCGACAGCTTGACCGGGCTTTGCGCGTGCGCCGGCAGCACTGCTGCCAGCAGGGTCAGTGTCGCCAGTGTCGTCTTCAATCCGTACATTGCCGCCATTTCCATTTTTTCCCAGTTGCCGACCTGCGGCCGCATGTCTGCTCTGTTTGCCTGCAATTTGAAGGAAACGGGGTTACCAAACTGTAAAGGCTGGTGCGGCCGCCGCTACAAAAAAGGCGAAACCGCCCGCCCTGCCAGGCCCCACAACCCCGCGACCCGCTGAAAAGATAAGAACCCGCAGAAAAAGGCAAGAGTTTGGCTGGAGCCGCAAGCCGCCAGCGGCAGTGAATGGCCTGTTCGAAAATTTAGCGTCTTGCCGTGACAGGCCAAGTCGCTAGGTTGGTCGCGAGCGGACGCGTGACATCTACCGTCTGCGCCAGAGAGACGGAAACACCGGTCGCGCACCCGTGAGTAATGCAGAAGAATTTGCCCGGCTTGCCGGACTGGTCGCGGAAAAGCGGGACAAGGCAGCCTTCGGGCAGCTGTTCCGGCACTTTGCGCCGCGCATCAACGCCTATCTTCAGAAGCTTGGCCTGGACGGCGCGCAGGCCGAGGAGATGGCACAGGACGTGATGGCAGTGCTCTGGCACAAGGCCGGTCTTTTCGACCCGGCCAAGTCCTCGCTTTCCACCTGGCTGTTCCGAATTGCCCGCAACCGGCGTATCGACGCGATTCGCCGCGACCGTTCGCATCTTCTCGATCCCGATGACCCGTTTCTCTGGCCGGAGGCGCCGGAACAGGCGGACGAACAGCTCGACGCGGCGGAACGCGACGACCGGGTGCGGGCCGTGCTGACCGTCCTGCCGGACGAGCAGCGCAAGCTGATCCAGATGGCCTTCTTTCTCGGCATGACCCATACGCAGATCGCGGAGGCCGAGAACCTGCCGATGGGAACCGTGAAATCGCGGATCAGGCTGGCCTTCAACCGCTTGCGCAAGGCGCTGGAAGAGGATGGAGCGATCGACGGGCCGGCCGGCTGAGCGGCTCGAACCCGTTGCGAGCCAATCAGCCGTCGATCTCGATGCCGGGCTTGGCGGGGTTTTCCTGCGCGCCTCGGGCGACATCGGGATGTTCGCGCAGTGCCCGTCTTGCCGCCTCCCGGTGCGCCGGCGTGATATGCGAACGGACCATGGCGAAGGCGGCGGTCAGGACGGCGATATCGTCTGAAAATCCGACAAGCGCCAGAAGGTCGGGAATCGTGTCGAGCGGAAAGACAAAATAGGCCAGCGCGCCAAGCAGGATGCCGCGCACCTTCATCGGCGTCTTCGGGTCCATGGCGCAGAAATAGGCGGCGACCACCTCATCCATGAACGGGATCTGGCGCGCGGCCCGCCGGGCCGTCGCCCAGAAACGGGCCCGCACGCGCTCCGCCCGGCGCTGCTGCTGGTCTTCGCTGCCGGGCTCGAGGATTTCGCCGATTCGCGCTTCGTCCATCGGTCATGCTCCCGTGTCTTGTCGCCATACATGTGGGGCATGCGGCATGCTGCCGCAAGGCTGCGGGGCGATCGCGGCCTGCTTCACAACGCGTTGATGCGGGTTGCCAGGCTGATATCCAGTTCGGTTATTCCACCAGAATCATGGGTCGTCAGGCGCACCGTCACCTTGTTGTAGACGTTGGACCATTCCGGGTGGTGATCGAGTTTTTCCGCCGCCAGCGCCGCCCGCGCCATGAAGCCGAAGGCCTGGGAAAAATCGGCGAAGCGGAATGTCCTGACAATGGCCTTTCCGGTTTCGTCGCGTTGCCAGCCCTGGAGGTCGACCAGGGCGAGGTCGATTTCACTTTCGGCAAGAACGGGTTTGGCCATCGCTTCGTCTCCTCGTCCGCTGTTCCGTGACCGCAAATCCCGCAGTTAGCGGAGAGCGGCGGGGATTCAACCGGACGCGGCCGCAGAGCGGGCCCATCCGGCGACCTGGCAGCCGCCGGCCATGCCTAGCGGCCTGTCCAGCTTGCGGCCGGCATGCTCATCGACAGGTTGGAATGGCGCAGCGGGTGCGATGCCGAACCGGCCAGCGGCCAGGCTTCCTCAATCACATAGGGTCCGCCGCCGACCGAATCGCGCGAGGACATGAGCACGAAGCGGCCGACCTTGAAGGGCGTCGCTGCGAAATTCCCGCGTGCCGAGAGCCAGGCGGCAACTTCGCCGGGCTTGGCGTTTTTCAGGCGCGCAACCGTGACATGGGGAACGAACTTGCGGGCATCCGGCGGCAGGCCGAGGCGCTGGCAGCGCCGCTCGATCTCCGCCTGAAGCGCCGCCAGGTCCGGCGATGCGGCGACATTGACATGGATGGAATGCGGCTTCTTCGAGCCGAAAGCGCCAACCCCGGCCAGTTGAAGCTGGAAAGCCGGCCGGTGGATGCGGTCGAGTTCGTTGACGATCATGTCGGCCACATGATGCTCGACATCGCCGAAAAAGCGCAGCGTGATGTGATAATTCTCGACATCGATCCAGCGGGCGCCGGGCAATCCACCGCGCAGAAGCGAAACGGACATGGCCGCATCACGCGGTATCTCGAGGGCGGTGAAAAGTCGCGGCATGGCTAACCTCCCCGATTCGGTCTCGTATGGTCAGCGAATCACCGAACCGGTGACAGGGCAAGGGCTTAATTTCCCGAACCGTATATTGCAGTGCAAAAGATAATGTTGCGCTGCCGCAAAAACATCGCAAACGTGCCCTAGGCTGCGAATCGCAATCCCGACGCGCAAAAAGGTGGCTGAGCCTTCGATGACCGGCACGCATCATCCCCATGTCCCGGCCGTTACCATGCCGCAGGCCTGCTGCCCGCATCGCGGCGGAATCCCTCTGCCATCCCATCCGGCGCGGCCGCGGCCGGACCGCTTGCCGCTCCGCTGACAAGCTCAGCCCTGCTGCCCGCCATCGGCGGCAAGGGCATTCTTCACGGCAGGCAGGATACGCTCCACCATGACCGCCACGCCTTGCGGATTGGGGTGCATTCCGTCTGCCAGAAGCAGATCCTTGCGGGCGGCCACCCCATCAAGGAAGAAGGGATGCAACGGGATGCCGTGCTTTTCCGCAAGTTCAGGAAAGATGCGATTGAAATCCGATGCATAGGCCTCGCCCATGTTGGGTGGCGCCAGCATTCCGGCAAGCAGGACGGCAATTTTGCGCTCCTTCAGCCTTGCAATCATCGCGTCAAGATTACTGCGTGTGACGGCCGGATCGATGCCACGCAAGGCATCGTTGGCGCCCAGTTCCAGAATGACGAGGTCGGCATCGTCGGGGACCGACCAGTCGAGCCGCGAGAGGCCGCCGCTGGATGTGTCGCCGGACACGCCGGCATTGATGACGGAGACATCGTGGCCGGACTGCCTGAGGGCATCCTCAAGCTGCCCGGTGAAGCCGTCGTCGGGTGCAAGCTGGTACCCCGCCATCAGGCTGTCGCCGAAGCCCACGATCTTGACGGGACCGGCAAGAACCGTCCCGGCTCCGGCAAGCAACACAGAACCGAGAAGCGCAACAATCCGTAACCAGCCTTTGAACAGCATGCGTCCAATCCCATATGTCGAAGATCATCCGTTGTCGTTCCAGCAATATAGGACTGTTTCGCCGTGACCCAACCCGCCATCGCGCTTTCCGGTGTTTCGCTGACGCTGGGAAGCGGAGCCTCCCGCGTCCATGTCCTCAAGAGCATCGACCTCACCATTGCAGCCGGTGAAACCGTCGGTATCGTCGGCCCGTCGGGTTCGGGCAAATCGACATTGCTGATGGTCATCGGCGGGCTGGAGCGTATCGATGCGGGAAGCGTGCGCATCGCCGGGACCACGATCCACGACAAGAACGAGGATGCCGTGGCCGAGTTTCGCGGCCGCAATATCGGCATCGTCTTCCAGTCGTTTCACCTTATTCCCAACATGACGGCGCTGGAAAATGTCGCGGTGCCATTGGAACTGGCCGGCCGGCGCGACGCCTTCGAGGTGGCACGCAAGGAACTGGCCGCCGTCGGTCTTGGCGAGCGGCTGACCCATTATCCGGGGGAATTGTCGGGCGGCGAGCAGCAGCGCGTGGCCATTGCGCGGGCGCTGGCGCCGGAACCGGCCATCGTGATCGCCGACGAACCGACGGGAAATCTCGACGAGCGGACCGGCGGGGCGGTGGCCGATCTGCTGTTCGAAACCGCGCGCTCGCGCGGCATGACGCTGGCGCTTGTGACGCACGATCCGTCGCTGGCGGCGCGCTGCACGCGGCAGGTGGCCATGCATTCGGGCCGGATCGAGACCATGACCGGCGCAGCGCCGGCGCAGCAGAGCGCGTGAGGCACCGGGCATGACCATGATGCGCACGCTTTCGCTGGCCTGGCGGTTTTCCCTTCGGGAGATGCGTGGCGGCCTGTCGGGCTTTGCCATCTTTCTGGCCTGTATTGCGCTCGGCGCCGGCGCTATCGGCGGTGTGAACTCCGTGGCCCAGTCCATCACCGCCGGCGTGACGGCGGAAGGCCGCACGCTGCTCGGTGGCGACATGCGCTTCCGGCTGAACCAGCGCGAGGCCTCGGTGGAGGAACGTGCCTATCTGGAAAGCCTCGGCCGGGTTTCCCACAGTGCGGAAATGCGCTCCATGGTGCGCCTGCCCGACGGCAGCGACCAGACGCTTGCGGAGGTGAAGGCGGTGGACGGCGCCTATCCGCTGGCCGGGACGCTGGTCACCGAGCCGGCGCCGGGGGAGGCGGCGCTGTTCGGATACCATGACGGCGCCCATGGCGCGGCCGTCGCCGATTTGCTGATGGAGCGGCTCGGTCTGTCGCTGGGTGACCGGGTGGAACTTGGCAATGCCACGTTCGAATTGCGCGCGCGAATCGTCACGGAACCCGATCTCATTTCCGGCGGTTTCGGCTTCGCGCCACGCTTCATGGTCTCGATTGACGCCTTGCGCGCGTCCGGGCTGATCCAGCCGGGCAGCCTGGTGGAGCATGATTACAAGATCGACCTGGGCGCGGACGCCGCGCCGGCGCGAATCGATGCGATCCGCGGCGAAGCTGCGAGCCGGTTTCCCGAAGCGGGCTGGTCGATCCGTGACAGCGCCAATGCGGCACCTGCTCTGGCATCGAATATCGAGCGTTTCTCGCAATTCCTGACGCTTGTCGGGCTGACAGCGCTGGTGGTGGGCGGTGTCGGCGTGGGCAATGCGGTGCGCTCCTATCTCGACTCCAAGCGGGGCGTGATCGCCACGTTCAAGTGCCTCGGTGCGCCGGGCGCCTTCGTGTTCAGCGTCTATCTCGTCCAGATCCTGCTGATTGCCACGGTGGGCATTGCCATCGGGCTCGTGATCGCGGCGGCCATGCCGCTGGCCGCCGGCCATGCGCTGGGGGCGATCATCCCTGTTCCGGTGACGGGCGGTTTCTATCCCGGCGCACTGGGAATGGCAGCCTTGTTCGGATTCCTGGTGACGATCGCGTTCGCTCTCGTTCCGCTGGGCCGTGCGCGTGACGTACCGGCGACCGCACTGTTTCGCGAATTGGGGCTGGATGGCGCCGGATGGCCGCGCCCGGCCTATCTGGCGGCCGCTGCCATTGCGCTGGCGCTTCTGGCGGGCCTTGCGATCTGGTCTTCCGACAGCCGGGTGCTGGCCGCCGGCTTCCTGGCTTCCGTGGCCGCGGCCTTCATCGTGCTGCGTGTGGTGGCCGTGGGCGTTCAGGCGCTGGCGCGCCGCGCGCCGGTCGTCCGGTCAACGCCGCTGAGGCTGGCCATCGGCAATATCCATCGTCCGGGCGCGCTGACACCCTCTGTCGTGCTTTCGCTGGGCCTGGGCCTGACATTGCTGGTGGCACTGGCGCTGATCGACGGCAACCTGCGCAACCAGATCACCGGTTCCCTGCCGGAGCGGGCGCCGAACTTCTTCTTCGTGGACATCCAGAGCAACGATGTCGACCGGTTTGCCGACCTGATCGAACGCGAATCGGAGGGCAAGCTTGTCCGGGTTCCGATGCTGCGCGGCTATATCGTGGCACTGAACGGCACGGATGTGCGGGAAATCGACGTGCCGCCGGAGGGCGAATGGGTGTTGCGCGGAGACCGCGGGCTGACCTATTCGCAGCGGGTACCGGAAAACTCGCGGCTGGTGGAGGGCGAGTGGTGGCCGGAGGACTATTCCGGCGAACCGCTGGTTTCCTTCTCGGCGGAAGAAGCAGGCGAGATCGGCCTGAAAACCGGCGACACGGTGACCGTCAATGTCCTGGGCCGCAACGTGACCGCGCGAATCGCCAACCTGCGCGAAGTGGCCTGGGAATCGCTCGGAATCAATTTCGTCATGGTCTTTTCGCCCAACACGCTGGCCGGCGCGCCACATGCCTGGCTGGCGACGCTCACCGACGCGGATGCCAGCGCGGCCGATGAGGCGCAGCTTCTCAACGCCGTCACCCGCGCTTTCCCGGCCGTTACCACGGTGCGGGTGAAGGATGCGCTCGACGTGGTCGACCGTGTGGTGAGCCAGCTTGCCCTTGCCATACGCGCAGCGGCCTCCGTGGCGCTGATAGCCTCGGTACTCGTGCTTTCAGGCGCGCTGGCCGCGTCCAACCGGGCCCGCGTGCATGATGCGGTCGTGCTGAAAATGCTGGGCGCGACGCGGCGGGACCTGATCGGCGCGTTCAGCCTTGAATACGCCATGATCGGTCTTGCAACCGCCGCATTTGCGCTTGCGGCGGGCGGACTGGCTGCCTGGGCCGTGGTCTCGCGGATCATGAACCTGCAATCGGCCTTCCTGCCTGACGTCGCCGTGACGACCCTGGCGGTGGCCCTGGTGCTGACGGTGGGGTTCGGGCTCATCGGCACCTGGCGGGTGCTGGGTCACAAGGCCGCACCGGTGCTCAGGACGCTGTAGGCAAACGGAAAATCAGGGTTAACGCCCGGTTTGCAACCGAAGGGAAGAAATTCACGCATGTTTGTTCCCCCGAGCCTGCGGACGGGACTTGTACAGGCGTGTGCGACAACTCATATTATCCACAGGCATGCTGGAGTTCCGCCAGCGGCGCCTGGGAGCATGGCTGGTTAAGTCAGTCCCGACACCCGACGGAACAGTAGCAAAGAGGATATCCATGGCTGATCTTCGCAATTACCAGATGCGATCCGGCGTGCAGACCCATGCCGACGCCTCCATCGACGAGGGGCTCCGCTCCTACATGCTCAAGGTCTACAACCTCATGGCGCTTGGCCTGGCGATTACCGGCCTGGCTGCATGGGGCGGTTTCAATTTCGCGGTCCAGGACGGACAACTGACCCAGTTCGGCCAGCTGCTTTTCGTCAGCCCGCTGAAGTGGGTGGTCATGCTCGCCCCGCTCGGGCTGGTGTTCTTCCTGTCCTTCCGCATCAACAAGATGAGCGTTGCCGCCGCGCAAACGACCTTCTGGGTCTATGCCGCGCTGGTCGGCCTGTCGCTGTCGACGATCTTCCTCGTCTACACGCAGACGTCGATCGTGCGTACCTTCTTCATCACGGCATCGGCCTTCGGCGCCCTCTCGCTTTATGGTTACACGACCAAGCGCGACCTTTCGGGCATGGGCTCGTTCCTGATCATGGGCCTGTTCGGCATCATCATCGCTTCGGTGGTCAACATCTTCCTTGGCTCGTCGGCGCTGCAGTTCGCCATTTCCGTGATCGGCGTTCTCGTGTTCGCCGGACTGACGGCCTATGACACGCAGCAGATCAAGGAAATGTATTACGAGGGCGACGGTGCTCTCGTGGCCGGCCGCAAGGCTATCATGGGCGCGTTGCGTCTCTATCTCGACTTCATCAACCTGTTCATGTTCCTGCTGCAGTTCCTCGGCAATCGCGAGTGACCGCAGGCCTTGCGAATTGAACAAGGGCGGCCCGCAAGCCGCCCTTTTCTTTTTGCCTGGCGGGTGGCACAGATCGTTCCCCAACGATAGCGGATGTTTGCCATGCCTGTTGTGCGTCCCGCCATGCCCGCCGACGTGCCGGCTTTCCAGGCCATCTATGCCGATGCGGTCCGCCACGGAACGGCATCCTACGAAACCGAACCGCCCGACCTTGCCGAGATGGGACGCCGTTTCGAAGCGGTTGCCGGCGGCGGCTTCCCCTGGCTGACGGCGGAAGACGAAGCCGGCACCGTGCTCGGCTATGCCTATGCGGCGGCGTTCCGGCCGCGCCCGGCCTATCGCTTCATGGTGGAGGATTCCATATACGTGGCGCCGGACGCGAAGGGGCGTGGCGTGGGGCGCGTATTGCTGGCCGGTCTGGTGGAGGCTTGTCGCGCGGCCGGTTTCCGCCAGGTTCTCGCGGTCATCGGCGATGCGGAAAACAATCGCGCGTCGATCGCGCTGCACGAATCCCAAGGCTTCGTCTCATGCGGCCGGATTTCCGGATCCGGTTTCAAGCACGGACGCTGGCTCGACACGGCGCTGATGCAACGGGCGCTGAATGGCGGGCGTTCCACGCCGCCGGTCTGAAGGCCGTGCGTGTCAGCCCTTGACCAGTTTGAGGGGCTTGTCGAAAACCGAGAGGACGCGCTCGAGGTCGTGACCGCGTTTCAAGGTCACGCCGGCTGCATTGAGAACGGACCAGGCACCCTGGCGTGAGGCGCGTTTCGGTTCCTTGACGATCTGGAAAAGAGGGGCCTCACTGGAGCGCTTGTAGACGGAAAAGACGGCGCGGTCGGCCAGGTGGTCGATGGCATAATCGCGCCATTCGTTGGCCGCCACCATGAAACTGTAGATGTTGAGAATACGCCCGAGCTCGGTGCGATGAAAGGTGACCGTTTGCGGGTGGCGCTGCCGCCGGACCTCATGCAGCGCCACCAGATTGGATGCTTCGGAAGAACCTCCTGCCGCGCCCTGATTGTCCATGACCGCTCCTTTGTAACCGTTTCGTGACAGCCTGCCGCCTCGTCCGGACAATTGCAAGACTTGCCGTCCGGTGACGCGTGGGCGCAATTCATCACTTTGATTTATGAACTACTGATACAGATCGTTCGAAATTCGTGAAAGGCCGGCCACCTTTTCGCCGCTTTCCGGACAAGCTGAGGCCGCAAACGGAACCGACGCTGTGCCCGTTGCCTGAGACGGTCCGGCCCGATAGCGGCTGTAACCCCCAAGCCCCCCGCCCACGGCCGTCATTTGGCCGGACCAACCTCGGCAACACCCCGTCCCGGACCGTTCATCACGCGGCAGATCCTCAATATCTGTTCTGGCGGATGCTGCCCGTCGTCCCGAAAGCGATGGACGCGGCGCCGATAATCGCACCGGGGCCCACCCCGCCGGCCATTTCCTGCAGCAATGCGGCGCATCCGCCACCAGCTTGGATGGACAGGGACGACATGGGCAGTTCGATATCCATGGCGTCGCCATGCCACATGCCCGCGGTCTGCCAGCCGGTCACAGCGTTCCAATAGGTGATGTCGCGGCCGCGATTTTCGCCCTTGCGTACCGAAACTGTCTGCGGCGGCGCATAGCAGACCAGAAGCACATTCGCCTTGGCGGGCGCGCCGCGCGCAACGCGAATACGGATCGTGCCATCGGACCGGGATACCGATACCGGCACTTCGATGGACGCGGCGGTGCGCGCCATGGCCGTTTCGGCTTCCTTGCGATGGGAGCCAACCACGTCATGGCGGCCATTGATGATCATCTGGGGCGTGTATTTCGACATGTTCCCCAGAGCCCGGCGATAGGCCTCCTGGCGGGCGGTGTTACCCGGCGCGCCCAAGGTGTCCTTCCAGCCGAGATAGTCCCAGTAATCGACATGCCAGGCCAGCGCTATCACGCCGTCACGCTGCGCCAGTTCGCCCAGATAGGCATCGGCCGCGGGGCAGGAGGAGCAGCCCTGGCTGGTGAAGAGTTCCACGACCGCCTCGGGTTTTTCGCCGCCCGAAGCCGGTACGGCTGCAAGCAATGCAAACAGGGCTGAGAGCAGAATCCTTCTCACGGCGGCGCGTGCCTCCTTCATGTCCCATGCGGCCGGTCACCGGCGGCTCATCCTTGGTCATAGTTTCCCTGACATTCAATGAAAACTCACTTTCACGCGAGTTCCTTTTGAGCCTCCCCGCAGCAGGCATGAAAAAACCGCCGGAACACAGGTTCCGGCGGTCGTTTTCGAAGTCTGACCGGCCTTTCGGATCAGGCCGCGAGATCCCGCAGCACATATTGCAGGATGCCACCGTTCTTGTAGTAGTCCAGTTCATCCAGCGTATCGATGCGGCAGAGCAGCTCGATCGTCTTTGTCGAACCATCGGCGAAGGTGATCGTGGCCGGCACGGTCTGGCGCGGCTTGATGCCTTGCAGGTTCTCGATGGAGACCGTCTCGTCACCCTTCAGGCCCAGCGACTTCCAGGTGTCGCCACCGGTGAAGACGAAGGGAATGACGCCCATGCCGACGAGATTGGAGCGGTGGATACGCTCGTAGCTCTCGGCGATGACGGCGCGCACGCCCAGAAGATTGGTGCCCTTGGCCGCCCAGTCGCGCGACGAACCATTGCCGTATTCGCCGCCGGCGAAGACGACCAGCGGCACGCCTTCCTCGCGGTAGCGCATGGCGGCGTCATAGATCGACAGCTCTTCCTTGGACGGATAGTGGATTGTGTAGCCGCCTTCCTGGCCGTTCTCGCCCAGCATGAAGTTGCGGATGCGGATATTGGCGAAGGTGCCGCGCATCATCACTTCGTGGTTGCCACGGCGCGTGCCGTACTGGTTGAAGTCGGCCACGTTGACGCCATTGTCCAGCAGGTACTTGCCGGCCGGGGATTGCGCCTTGATCGAACCGGCCGGGGAAATGTGGTCGGTGGTGATCTTGTCGCCGAAGAGACCGAGAATGCGCGCGCCCTTGATGTCGGACACCTGGCCGGCCGACTTTTCCATGCCGGCGAAATAGGGCGGGTTCTGCACATAGGTCGAGGCATCGTCCCAGGCATAGGTCTCGCCAGCGGGCGCCTGCACCGCCTGCCAGTTCTCGTCGCCCTTGAACACGTCGGCATATTTCGATTCGAACAGTTCGCGGGTGACGTTCTTCTGGATGAACTCCTGGATCTCCTGGTTGGTCGGCCAGATGTCCTTGAGGAAGACGTCCTTGCCGTCCTTGTCCTGGCCGATCGGCTCGCTCGTCAGGTCGATGTTCACCGTGCCGGCCAGCGCATAGGCAACAACCAGCGGCGGCGAAGCCAGGTAGTTGGCCTGGACATCCGGCGAGATGCGGCCCTCGAAGTTGCGGTTGCCCGACAGGACGCCGGCGGCGATCAGGCCCTTGTCATTGATCGTCCTGGAGATCGGCGCCGGCAGCGGACCGGAATTGCCGATGCAGGTGGTGCAGCCGAAGCCGACAAGGTTGAAGCCGATCCTGTCGAGTTCGGCCTGGAGGCCGGACTTTTCCAGATATTCGCCGACGACCTGCGAACCGGGCGCCAGCGAGGTCTTGACCCAGGGCTTCTGCTTCAGGCCGAGCCGGTTGGCATTGCGCGCCAGCAGGCCGGCGCCGATCAGCACCGAAGGGTTGGACGTGTTGGTGCAGGACGTGATGGCGGCGATGGCGACATCGCCGTGGCCGAGATCGTAATCCTCGCCCTCGACCTCGTACCGCCTGTCGATCTCTCCGGCGTCCTTCTTGTATTCGGCGGTGAAGGCCTGACGGAAACCCTCGCCGATCTTTTCCAGCGCGATGCGGCCCTCGGGGCGCTTCGGGCCGGCCATGGAGGGCACGACGTCGCCAAGATCGAGTTCCAGCGTGTCGGTGAAGACGGGTTCGGAGGAGCCGGTCTCGCGGAACATGCCCTGTGCCTTGCTGTAGGCCTCGACCAGCGCAATGCGGTCCTGCGTGCGGCCGGTCATGGTCAGGTAGTTCAGCGTTTCGGAATCGACGGGGAAGAAGCCGCAGGTGGCGCCGTATTCCGGGCCCATGTTGGCAATCGTCGCCGCGTCGGCCAGCGTCAGGTGATCGAGGCCGTCGCCGAAGAATTCGACGAACTTGCCGACCACGCCCTTCTTGCGCAGCATCTGGACGACGGTGAGCACAAGGTCGGTGGCGGTGACGCCTTCCTTCAGCTTGCCAGTCAGCTTGAAGCCGATGACTTCCGGAAGCAGCATGGAGACCGGCTGGCCCAGCATGGCGGCTTCCGCCTCGATGCCGCCGACGCCCCAACCGAGAACGCCCAGGCCGTTGATCATGGTGGTGTGGGAATCGGTGCCCACGCAGGTATCCGGATAGGCGACCGTTGCGCCGTCCTCATCCTTCGTCCAGACCGTCTGGCCGAGATATTCCAGGTTCACCTGATGGCAGATGCCGGTGCCGGGCGGCACGACGCGGAAATTCTTGAATGCCTGCTGGCCCCACTTGAGGAAGCGGTAGCGCTCGCCGTTGCGCTGGTATTCCAGCTCCACGTTGCGGGCGAAGGCATTCGGGTTGCCGAACTCGTCGACGATGACCGAGTGGTCGATGACCAGGTCGACGGGAACCAGCGGGTTGATCTTCTGGGGATCGCCACCGAGCGCCTTGATGCCGTCGCGCATGGCAGCCAGGTCAACGACGGCGGGAACGCCGGTGAAGTCCTGCATCAGCACGCGGGCCGGGCGATAGGCAATCTCGTGGCCGGCGGTCCCCTTGTCGTCGAGCCAGGCGGCAACGGCCTCGATGTCGGCCTTGGTGACGGAGCGTCCGTCCTCGTTGCGCAGCAGGTTTTCCAACAGCACCTTCATCGAGAAGGGCAGGCGGGAAACGCCATCAAGACCGTTCTTCTCGGCCTCTTTCAGATCATAGTAGACGTATTCCTTGCCGGCGGCCGTCAGGGTACGGCGGCAATTGAAGCTGTCGAGTGACTTGGACACGTGCGACCTCGTTCTCATTCATTCTGCCGAACGGGGCGGACGCCTCTTTAGCCGCGCAAAGGCGGGTCGGGAAGGTGCGGGTGCGGCCATTTCCGCTGTCCGGCCCCGCGAAAACCTGCTGGCATGCAAAAGGCTTCCGGGTACGGCGCAAAAAGGGTTGCCACGCCGGCCGCTGGCATGGTTGCCGGGCTTATAGGGAATTTTGTAAAAGGACGCCAGACCAACCAAAGGCATATTTCGGGCGCTGCAGCATCCACCACCGGACAACCGCGCTGCCCCAGGGGAAAAAGGGACTTCCATGCGCCTTGTTACGAGCGGACTTGCCGGCGAGCGCGGCGGCGAGATCATCTTCTCCGGTGTCGACATTTCGCTTGGCGCGGGAGAGGGAATTGTCGTCACCGGTCCGAACGGATCGGGCAAATCCACCATGCTGCGGGTGATCGCGGGCCTGCTCGAACCGGCGGAGGGCGAGGTGCGGCTGGAGGCGGCGCCGGACGAATTCCCGACGCTGGAAGCCGCGCTTCACTACCTGGGACACCAGAACGCCATGAAGGCGGCGCTGTCAGTGCGCGAGAACCTGGACTTCTGGCAAAGCTTTCACGGCCACGCGCATCTGCCCGTCGAGGAAGCCCTGGAGATGGTGGGGCTGGAAACGATCGGCCACCTGCCTTTCGGCTATCTGTCCACCGGCCAGCGTCGCCGCATCGCCATTGCCAAGCTGCTCGTTTCCTATCGTCCGGTCTGGCTGCTTGACGAACCGACGGCGGGCCTCGACAAGGCATCCGAACGGCAATTCGCCGCGCTGATGGAAGCGCACATGGATGATGGCGGCATGATCATCGCGGCAACGCATATCCCCCTGGGGCTGGAAAACGTCCGGACCCTCGACATGGCGGAGCACACGACCCGATGCTAGCCCTTTTCATCCGCGACCTGCGGCTTGGCGTGCGCGCCGGAGGCGGCGCGCTGGTCGGCCTGCTGTTCTATCTGGCCGTCGTTGCCGTCATCCCCTTCGGAGTCGGTCCCGACCTCAACCTGCTGGCGCGGATCGGGCCGGCCATCCTTTGGATCGGCGCGCTTCTGGCCGCCCTGCTCGGCCTCGACCGGCTGTTCCAGGCCGACCGTGAGGATGGCGCGCTCGACCTCATCATCATCGCGCGCGACCGGCATATGCTGGCGCTGACGGTCTTCGTGAAATGCGTGGCGCACTGGACGGCGAGCGTGCTGCCGCTGGTCATCGCCGCGCCGCTGCTCGGCCTGTTCATGAACATGACGCCCGTGGGTATCGGCGCGGCCACGCTGACGCTGGCGGCGGGAACGCCGGCCATCACCTTCATCGGCGCCGTGGGCGCGGCAGTGGCCGTGGCGCTGCCGCGTGGCGGACTGCTCGTCTCGGTCCTGATCCTGCCCTTTGTCATACCGGTGCTGATCTTCGGCGTGTCGGCCGCCTATGGCGCGGTCAATGATCCGGACCCGTTCTGGCCCCCTTTCCTGATCCTGTCGGCGCTGACCCTGTTCTTCGCGGTGCTGGGCCCGGTCGCCGCAGGCGCGGCCCTGAAGGGCGGGACGGAATGACGCGGAAATTTGAACGGCATGGTTGACCGCAATCAATTGCCGGCATGCATCAAAGCCTATATGTAAACGGCATGAGCGAGACACAGACACTCCCGGATGCCAAGGCCGGATGGTTTACAAGGCTTGCCAACCCGACCCGCTTCATCGGGCTGGCCGATGTGCTGATCCCGTGGCTGCTCGGCATTGCCGGCGTGCTGCTGGCGGTGGGACTGTGGATGTCGTTCACGGCGCCGGAGGATTACCAGCAGGGCATTACCGTGCAGATCATGTATATCCATGTGCCTTTCGCATGGCTTTCCATGATGTGCTACACGGTCATGTCGCTCTCCTCGGTCGGTACCCTGGTCTGGCGGCATCCGCTGGCCGACGTGTCCGCCAAGGCCGCCGCGCCCATCGGCGCGGCCTTCACCTTTCTCGCCCTGTTCACCGGTTCGGTCTGGGGCAAGCCGATGTGGGGCACCTGGTGGGTCTGGGATGCACGGCTGACGTCGGTGTTCATCCTGTTCCTGATGTATCTGGGCGTCATCGCGCTGACCCGCGCCATGGACGATCCGGCCAAGGCGGCCCGCGCGGCCGCCATCGTCACGCTGGTCGGGTTCATCAACATTCCCATCATCAAGTTTTCCGTCGACTGGTGGAACACGCTGCACCAGCCCGCTGCTGTCTTCCGGATGGACGGACCGACCATCGATCCCTCCATGCTGTGGCCGCTGATGGTGATGGCGCTTGCCTTCACCGTGCTGTTCTTCGGCCTGCACATGATGGCGATGCGGACCGAAATCTGGCGCCGCCGGGTCATCGCCATGCGCCGCATGGCCGCGCGCCGGGCCGACGCTTGAGGAACCGACCGTCATGAGCCACGCGGCCTATGTCCTTGCAGCCTATGCCATGTCCGTCCTCGTGCTGGGCGGGCTCGGCCTGTGGATCATCGCCGACATGCGGGCACGCCGGCGTGAACTGTCGGAACTGGAAGCGCGTGGCGTTCGCCGCCGCTCCGACAAGGGTTGAGGCACCGATGAGCGAGCAAGGCGAAGCGCGTGACAGCGGCACAAGGCCGCGCCGCTGGGTTTTCATCCTGCCGCTGGTGCTGTTCGTGGCGCTCTCCGGCGTCTTCCTCATGCAGCTTCTTTCCGGCAAGGATGCGTCCATCGTGCCCTCCGTGCTGATCGGCACGAAGGCACCCGAAACCGACCTGCCGCCACTGGAAGGCGTGGGTCTGCCCGGATTTTCGACCGAGGTGCTGAAGGGGCGGGTTTCGCTGGTCAATGTCTGGGCGTCGTGGTGCGTACCCTGCCGGCAGGAACACCCGCTGCTGATGGACCTGGCGAAGGATGGCCGGTTCGAGATCGTCGGGCTGAACTACAAGGACAAGCCGGGGCAGGCACGCGCCTTCCTGGCCGATCTCGGCAATCCCTTCACGCGGCTGGGCGTCGACCAGACGGGGCGCGCGGCCATCAACTGGGGTGTCTATGGCGTGCCGGAGACCTATCTGGTGGGCAAGGACGGCACGATCCTGTGGAAGCAGACCGGCCCGTTCACACCCGACAGCGTTCGCAGCCGGCTGATGCCGGAAATCGAGAAGGCGCTGGCGGCGGACTGATTTTTCTCCGGTTCGGCTTCCAAAATTTCCGTTCCGGCCTAAGTTGGCCGAATGAACGGCGAGCTTCCCATTTCCTTTCGCAAGCTGGTGCCCGATGGCGACAGCGTGGAACGCAATATCTGCGGCCATTGCGGGTTCGTGGATTACCAGAACCCGAAGATCGTCGTGGGCGCGGTGGTGCGCCATGAGGGGCGGATCCTGATGTGCCGGCGGGCCATCGAACCGCGTTCGGGCTTCTGGACCATTCCGGCCGGTTACATGGAACTGGGGGAGACGCCGGAAGCCGGTGCGGCGCGCGAAGCGATGGAAGAAGCCTGCGCCACGATCCGGATCGAAAGCCTGCTGGCCATCTATTCGGTGCCGCGCATCAGCCAGGTACAGCTCATCTATCGTGCCACCCTTGCCGATCCGTCCATCGCGGCTGGGCCGGAGAGCACAGCGGTCGGACTCTATGGCTGGGACGAGATACCCCATGACGAGATCGCCTTTCCCACGGTGCACTGGATGCTGGCCGCCGAAAAGGCCGTTCAGGAGGGCAAGGGCGGTGCGCCGTTCACCAATCCACCCGGCGAGAGCGCCAATCTGAGACGCTGATTGCCGTGCCAAGGCGGCACAGCACGCGCGGACCGTGTTTCCAAATTGCAAAGCAAGTTCGCAATTGGAGACGCAGTTCTCCTGCCGGCGGCGTTTTTCCGTGGCATGCTGCTTGCTTCACATCTCCTGAAGGGTCAGGTTGACATTTCGTTAACCATAAATTCGGGAAACGGGCATGGTATCGGGGCAGACAAGGATGGTGGGCCTGCTGGCAATACTGGCGGCCGGACTGATTGCGACAGAGGCGGCGGCCGGTTCCGGCACGGTCGAATTTTCCGGCCGGGTGCCCGAGCGCGGACGTGCCGCGCTGACGGTCGTGGCTGCCAGCCCGGCAAGTCTTTCCGCCGAATCCGGATTGCAGCTTGTCAGCCGCAACACGACGGGCCGGACGATCAGGCGTGTGTTTTCCGTTTCATCAATGGCCGGAAAGGCCATGGCGGCCGAAATCTGGCCGGATGAAGCGGTCATGCGGCCAGGCGAGATGCGACGGGTGAGCGTGTTCGTGCCCTTTGGCGATGCCAGCAGCCACCGCTACCGTGTCTGCGTCGGCAGTTTCGATCTTTCCGGCGCTTCGCTCGGCCATGTCTGCACGGTGCATGCGGCAAGGCGCATCCGATAGGAAACAGTGGCGGCGGGACGCTCAGCCGCTCTTGCTGCCGGCTTCTTCCAGCGAATGTTTCATGATGAGCGGCATCTGGCTCATGGTGAAGACGAGCGTGATCGGCATGATGCCCCAGACCTTGAAAGCGACCCAGGTGTCGGTGGAGAACATCCGCCAGACCGCTTCGTTGACCACGGCGAGGAAGATGAAGAAGAGCCCCCAGCGCAGGGTCAGCTTGCGCCAGCCCTCGGCATCCAGCCGGAAGGCGCTGTCGAAGACATAGCCGAGCAGCGATTTGCCGAAGACAAGCCCGCCGAGCAGGATCACGCCGAACAGCGTGTTGACGATGGTGGGCTTCATCTTGATGAAGGTCTCGTCATGCAGCCACAGGGTCAGGCCGCCGAAGACGAAGACGATAACGCCGGAAATCAGCGGCATGATCGGCAGGGTGCGCACCAGCAACCACGATACGCCCAGGGCGATGGCGGTGGCAGCCATGAACAGGCCGGTGGCGATGAAGAGCGGGCCACCCAGATCCGCCAGGGCCGGAAAGCGCGCCGCCAGCCATTCGCCGCGGGAATTGGCGAAGAAAAACACAACGAGCGGGCCCAGTTCCAGCGCCAGCTTGAGCAGCGGGTTCATTTCCCTGCGCTTCGGATCGGAGGGATCGCGCTCGAAAACTGGCTCGGACATGGGGGCCTTCCGGTGGTTTGATACAAGGGTCTGGCGGGCGGGAATGCCCGGTTCCTTCCTTCACCTAGTGGATCGGCGCGGCCTTTGCCAGTGCGACCCTGCAACGGGCGTCAGCCCGTGCCGGCGATGGCGCGGGCAAAGTCCTTCGCTTCGAAGGGTTCGAGATCGTCTATGCCCTCGCCCACGCCGATGAAATAGACCGGGAGCCGGTATTTCGCGGCAATGGCGACGAGGATGCCGCCGCGCGCGGTGCCGTCGAGCTTGGTCATGACGAGACCGTTGACGCCGGCCACGTTGCGGAAGATCTCGACCTGGTTCATGGCGTTCTGCCCGGTCGTGGCGTCCAGCGTCTGAAGCACGGTATGCGGCGCGTCGGGGTCATGCTTCTGGAGCACGCGGACCACCTTGGCCAGTTCGTCCATCAGTTCGGCCTTGTTCTGCAGGCGGCCGGCGGTGTCGATGATGAGGACATCCACACCTGCTTCCTTCGCCTTCACGAAGGCATCATAGGCCAGGCCCGCCGCGTCGGCGCCAAGCTTCGAGGAGACGACCGGCGCACCGGTGCGCTCGCCCCAGATGTGAAGCTGTTCGATGGCGGCGGCGCGGAACGTGTCGCCTGCCGCCAGCATGACATTCAGCCCGCCGCGCGTGAGCTTGGCGGCCAGCTTTCCGATGGTGGTGGTCTTGCCGGTTCCGTTGACGCCAACGACCAGAATGACATGCGGCTTGTGCGAGAGGTCCAGTTCCAGCGGTTGGGCGACCGGCAGGAGCACCTTCTCCACTTCGCCCGCCATGACGGTGCGCACTTCCTCGCCGCTCACCTCGCGGCCATAACGTCCGGAGGACAGCGTACCGGTGATCCGCATCGCCGTCTCGATGCCGAGATCCGCCTGGATCAGAACGTCCTCGAGATCCTGAAGCGTATCCTCGTCGAGCTTGCGCCTGGTAAAGACACCGGCAATACCCGAGGTGAGATTTTGCGACGAGCGGGACAGGCCGGAGCGCAGGCGCTGGAACCACCCCGCACGGGCTTCTTCCGGTTCCGGCTCCGGCGCGGCTGCGGCCACCCTCTCAACGGATCTGGACACGGTCACCCTGCCTGCCGCCATTCCATCGGCGGTCGCGGGCTTGACTTGCGTTTCCGGCAGAGCGACCGGTTTCTCAGGCTCAGGCTCAGGCTCAGGCTCAGGCTCAGGCTCAGGCTCAGGCTCAGGCTCAGGCTCAGGCTCAGGCTCAGGCTCAGGCTCAGGCTCAGGCTCAGGCTCAGGCTCAGGCTCAGGCTCAGGCTCAGGCTCAGGCTCAGGCTCAGGCTCAGGCTCAGGCGCGTTCTGCGTGGGTGCTGCCGCGTCGGCCCGGCGGTCGCTTTCGGCCGCGGCCGCGTTTTCGCCATTTGCCGCCGTCGCGGCCTCGGCGGCCTCGTCCGGCGCCGGCGTATCGCCCGCGGACGGGGCTACGCGGTCTTCCTCGCCGGTGGCGCGGTCCTCGACCTCCTTCTTGCCAAAGGAAAAGACCTTCTTGATGAAACCCAGAGCCATGCCGTTATCCCGCTTCCTGCGCCTGGCGCCTCATGCCGCGCCGGCCAGTGCCGGCCGCGTCAGCAGTTTTTCCCCGTCGTGGCCGGTGATGGCCACCGACACGATGTCGCCCGGCGCGCCTTCGGCGGCCGCCAGGGTGAAATCCTCCGTGCGGCCAATGCCGGGTTTTTCGACAAGTACGCGCGCGGTGGCGCCGCTGCGCGCCTGCAAATGCGCGGCATAGGCACGGTCACCGGCTTCGCGCAGGCGCGCGGCGCGGGCCTTGCGTATCGTCTTGTCCACCTGCGGCATGCGTGCGGCCGGTGTGCCCTTGCGCGCGGAGAAGGGAAAGACATGAAGATGCGTGATTCCGCAATCGGCCACCAGGTTCAGCGTGTTCTCGAACATGGCGTCGGTTTCGGTGGGAAAACCGGCGATCAGGTCGGCGCCGAAGACGATGTCGGGGCGAAGCCGGCGAATCTCCTCGCAGAAGCGTATGGAATCATCGCGCAAATGGCGGCGCTTCATGCGCTTGAGGATCATGTCGTCGCCAGCCTGCAGCGAGAGATGCAGGTGCGGCATCAGGCGCGGTTGCGTGGCGATGGCTTCCAGCAAGGCGTCGTCGGCCTCGATGGAATCGATGGAGGAAAGGCGCAGGCGATCGAGATCGGGCACCTGCGCGAGGATCGTAGCGACGAGACGGCCGAGTTTCGGACTGCCGGGAAGGTCGGCGCCCCATGAGGTGAGATCCACGCCGGTCAGGACGACCTCGCGATAGCCGTTGCCGACCAGGCGCCTGACCTGTTCCACCACGCTGCCTGCGGGCACGGACCGCGAATGGCCACGGCCATAGGGGATGATGCAGAAGGTGCAGCGATGGTCGCAGCCGTTCTGGACCTGCACGAAGGCGCGGGCGCGGCCCTCGATGGCGTCGACCATGTGGGACGCCGTCTCGCGCACCTCGAAAATGTCGTTGACGCGCACCTTCTCGAAATCGTTGATGCCGAACTCCGGCAGGGCGCGGTAGCTTTGCGCCTTCAGCTTGTCGTCATTGCCGATGACGAGGTCGACCTCGCCCATGGCGCCAAAGGTTTCCGCCTCGGTCTGGGCAGCGCATCCGGTGACGATGATGCGGGCATCCGGATTTTCGCGCCGGGCCTTGCGGATGGTCTGGCGGGCCTGCCGCACGGCCTCCGCCGTCACGGCGCAGGTGTTGACGACGATGGCGCCGCCTTCGAGCGTGCCGAGACCCGCGGCCTCGGCCTCGCGCTTCATGACCTCCGACTCGTAGGCATTGAGGCGGCAGCCGAATGTGACGATCTCCACGCCCATCAGGCCGCGCCCTCCGCATCGCGTTTCCATGCGCCGGTTTCCGGATCCAGCGTCCCGGAAAATTCCCATTCGGCGGGGCCGGTCATGACAACATGGTTGTCATCGTTCCATTCGATGCCGAGCGGCCCGCCCGGAACGGTGACCGTGACGGCGCGCTCCATGCGGCGCAGGCGAATGGCGGCCACCGCGGTGGCGCAGGCGGCGGAACCGCAGGCGCGTGTCAGGCCGGCGCCGCGCTCCCAGGTGCGGATCGTCACCTGCGTGCGTGAATGAATCCGGGCGATGGAAATGTTGGCGCGCTCGGGGAAAATCGGGTGATTTTCCAGCAGTGGCCCGAAGCGCTCCAGATCGTAGGACCAGACATCGCGATCGACCCAGAAGATGGCGTGCGGATTGCCCATGGACACCACGGAAGGCGAATGCAGCACGGGCGCGTCGATCGGGCCGATCTGCAGTTCGATCATGCGGGTGTCGTGAAATTCCTCGGCCAGCGGTATATCCCGCCAGCCAAAGCGGGGGACGCCCATGTCCACCGAGATCAGTCCGTCGGCATGTTCCTGCGCCGTCAGGATGCCGGCCAGTGTCTGGAAGGTGAAGGCGGTGCGCCCGGTCTCGGCGGACAGCGCCTGGACGACGCATCTGGTGCCATTGCCGCAGGCCTGCGCCTGGCTGCCGTCGCTGTTGATGATCTCGATATAGTTGTCCGTGCCTTCGACGCGGGGATCGTGAACCGCCATGATCTGGTCGAACGCCGTTGCCGGATCGGATGCCAAAGCCCGTGCGGCCGATGGTGCAATCCGGTCGGCGCGGCCGCGCATGTCGGCCACGATGATCTGGTTGCCCAGTCCGTTCATCTTCGCAAAGGGTGCTGGCGCCGCCATCGGCTTTCTGGCTCCGTTCTTCGCGCCCTATATGGCCGAAGCAGCGGCACAATTCCAGTCATGCGCGGTGCAAGCGGCCACAGGGGTGGCGAAACCGCCTTCAGGCCGCAGCCGCTGCGCCCGGCACATCGAACACTTCGCCCGGCAGCATGGGGCGGAAGCGTTGGCGCTCCACGCCCGCGGCATCGAGGGCGGCATGCAGGTGCCGGCGCGGCTCCTCGATGGCCTCGTCGGTGAGCTGGAACGTGCCCCAGTGGTGGCCGGCGGCCCATTGCGCATTGGCGAGCCGGAAGCCTTCCACAGCCTCGGACGGGTTCTGGTGCTGACCCTTCATGAACCAGCGCGGCTCATAGGCGCCGAAGGGCAGGATGGCGAGCCGGAAGCCGCCATGTTTCCCGGCCGCCGCGCGATAGTTGCGTCCATCGTGGAAACCCGTGTCGCCCACATGGTAGATGCGTCCGGCCGGTGTCTCGATGACAAAGGCGGCCCACAGCGCCATGCGCCGGTCGGTCATGCCGCGCGCCGACCAGTGGTGGCAGGGTTCGAAGTGGATGCTTGCCGCCCCGGCCTGGACACGGTCGCCCCAGTCGCCGGCCATGATCTTCATCCCGGGTATCGCAGGCCGGACGATCGCATCATTGCCGAGCGGGGTGATGACCAGCGGCGCGTGGGCCTGATGCAGGCGGGCCAGCGTGTCCAGGTCAAGGTGGTCGTAGTGGTTGTGCGTGAGCAGCACGATGTCGACGGGCGGCAGGTCGGAAAAGGCGATGCCCGGCGCATTGACGCGCTTCGGCCCGGCGAAGGAGACCGGAGAGGCGCGATCCGACCAGACGGGGTCGGTGAGGATGTTGAGGCCCGCGGCCTGAATGAGCAGTGTGGCATGGCCGACCATGGTCACCCTCATGCCGCTTCCGTTCACGCGCGCGTCCGGCTTTGCGGGCGCATGGGGTGGATCGAAGCGCCTGGGCCATGCCGCCCGCCCGCCACCGAATTGCCAGCGCAACAGATCGGTGAAGCCGCGCGGCTCGATGCCGTCGGGGTTGAAAAAGGTCCGCCCGTCGAAATGGTCGCTGACCGGGCCGTCATAATACGGGTTGGCACGCGCACCGCGCATCCAGGAAAAAGTGCCTGCCACGGCCGCCAGTCCTCCGGTCGCCGCCAGGGCGAGAAATCGTCTTCGGTTCATGAACTCCAGATAGGCACTTCGGGCTGGACCGTCCAGAGCGGCGCGGCTGGCCCGCCTTGCCGGTCAGGCGATGGCGACAATGCCGAGCAGCACCAGCAGGAACAGGACGAGCAGCACACCGATGAGGATCTTCGCCCCGGTCATGGCGACGCCCGAAAGCGTGTTGAGACCCAGAAGCGAGGCTACGGCTGCGACGATGAGAAGAATGATGATCCATTTGATCATGGAAATGACTCCGGTTGACTTTTTCCGGCAAGGCCGGCCCTCGATTGTCTCAATGCGGGAGGCGCGGCGAGGTTCCAGGCATGCCGGGAAACCGACTTGGCGGGCTTTCCGGAGGCGCAACAACACATTATTAACCCTGAATGGTTGAACATGCCGCCAAAGTGCCGTTTTCTGGGTGCAGTCAGGGCGCGAAACATGGTCGCGCGATGAATAGAGGGTTTGCAAGATGGGGATGAAGCACTGGGCAATGGCCTCGCTCGGCATATGCGCGCTGGGCCTTTCGGCCTGCCAGAGCGAGCGCCTGGGCCGCCTGAACACGCAGCCCGCACCGTTGACGCCGGCGCCGGTGGCACCGGTGACACAGGGCCAGTTGCCGCCGCCTTCGCAGCCCCAGGCCAACGACCCGTCGCAATTTCCCGTGGCACCCGGCACCGAAACCGGCGAGACGGAGGTGGCGGCCACCGACCTGACGCAGCCGTCCCAGCCGCCTGCCGGTGCCCAGCCGTTGACGAAGAACGCGATGGTGGGGAGCTGGACCACGACGAGCGGGGGAACGAGCTGCCAGATGTTCCTGACGCTGACCAAGTATGGCAGCGGTTCACGCGGCGGTACGCGCGGCTGCGCCGGAGACATGGCCAGTGTGCGCGGCTGGGACGTGAAGGGTTCGCAGGTGGTGCTCTACAACGAGAGCGGCGATACGGTGGCCCGGCTTTACAAGTCCGGCGACGAAAAGCTTGACGGCACGACCAGTTCGGGCCAAGCGGTCTCCGTCTTCCGCTGACGGTCCGGCCAGGGTCCGGCGGCACGTCCGACGTCATCCCACAGGCCCGCTTGCGCATGGCTGTACCGCAATCGCCACCCACCCACCAGTCCGTCCTTGAACGGTACGATCATCTGGCGCGCTCGGGAAAGCTGCAGGCCGACCCGGAACAGCGCCATATCGCCATGCGCCTGGACCGGCTGATCGGCGAGATGGCGGAAAAGCGGCTGCAGCGCAAATCCTCGGCACTGGGCTGGATGTTCGCCAAGCGCAAGCCGAAGCGCGAGCCGGTGCGCGGCCTCTATCTTCATGGCGGTGTCGGC
Organism: Brucellaceae bacterium; assembly: GCA_020637775.1. GTDB lineage: Bacteria > Pseudomonadota > Alphaproteobacteria > Rhizobiales > Rhizobiaceae > Zhengella. Next base: position 67,212 of record JACKJV010000013.1, read on the forward strand.
CGGGGCAAAACCATGCTGATGGACATGTTCTTCGAGCATGCGCCGGCACGGCGCAAGCGGCGCGCCCATTTCAACGACTTCATGGCCGATGTGCATGACCGCATCGGCCGGCACCGGGCAGCGGTCAAGGCCGGCACGGCGCGTGGCGACGATCCGATCCCGCCGGTGGCCAGCGACATCGCGGCGGAAAGCTGGCTGATCTGTTTCGATGAGTTCACCGTGACCGACATTGCCGACGCAATGATCCTCAGCCGGCTGTTCTCCGCGCTTTTTGCCGAGGGCGTGGTGCTCGTGGCAACATCCAATGTCGCGCCAGGGAACCTGTACAAGGACGGTCTCAACCGGTCTCTCTTCACGCCTTTCATCGACATTCTCGAGCGCCATACGGACGTGATGAACGTGGATGTCGAGATCGACTACCGGCTGCGCGAACTCGACCGGCTGCCGGTTTATGTCACCCCGCTGGGGCCGGAAGCGGATGCGGCGATGGACAAGGCCTGGGCGCGGCTGACCGGCGGCATGCCCGAACAGTCCGTGTCGATCGAACTGAAAGGGCGCGCCATTCACGTGGCGCGCGCGGCGGGCCGGGCGGCGCGCTTTTCCTTTCACGACCTTTGCGTCAAGCCAATGGGCGCGCGCGACTTCCTGGCCATTGCCGACCGTTTCGACGCCATCGTGCTGGATGGCGTGCCGGTGATGGGCAACGAGACGCGCAACGAGGCCAAGCGTTTCATCCTGATGATCGACACGCTTTATGACCGGCGGGTCCGCCTGATCCTGTCGGCCGAAGCCGGGCCGACGGACCTCTACAAGGGAACGCATGGCACGGAGCTGTTCGAATTCGACCGCACGGCCTCGCGGCTGATCGAGATGCAGAGCGCGGAATGGATCACGCATACGCGCGACCACGACAAGGGCTAGCCAATCCGCTTGCCGCAGCCATGGCCGAAGCGCCGTGAAAGCTTGGCCGAAAGCATGGCATGGCCAAGGGTGGACGGCAGGTGGCAGACGTGGAAGGGTTGCAAACAGGCACCGGGAACGGTGGTGCAGATCGGCCGCCGGGCATGAAAGTGGTTTTGCCTTCTGGAAAATTCTTACTTTTACGTAAGAATAGATTAATTCAACCGATTGATTTTGCTGGCAACCAAAGAATCGGTTGAAAAAAAGGCGGGCCGAGTCTATGCGAACTCCGGCAAACCGGATGCTTTGGCATGTCCGGCCGCTGAACCATTCCTGCCCGTTTCTCAGGCTCATGGCGGGCCTTTCCCGCGGGCGCAGCAAAGGGAAAACTAGCACATGGCACGCAACAAGATCGCGCTGATCGGCTCCGGCATGATCGGCGGCACGCTCGCCCATCTGATCGGCCTGAAGGAACTGGGCGACGTCGTTCTGTTCGACATCGCCGAAGGAGTCCCGCAGGGCAAAGGCCTCGACATCGCCGAATCCTCCCCGGTCGACGGCTTCGATGCCAGCTTCACCGGCGCGAACGACTATGCCGCCATCAAGGGCGCCGATGTGTGCATCGTCACCGCCGGCGTGCCGCGCAAGCCGGGCATGAGCCGCGACGATCTGCTGGGCATCAACCTGAAGGTCATGGAGCAGGTGGGCGCCGGCATCAAGAAATACGCCCCGAACGCCTTCGTCATCTGCATCACCAACCCGCTGGACGCGATGGTCTGGGCCTTGCAGAAGTTCTCCGGCCTGCCGAAGAACAAGGTGGTGGGCATGGCCGGCGTGCTGGACTCCGCGCGCTTCCGCTATTTCCTGGCCGAGGAATTCGGCGTGTCGGTGGAAGACGTGTCGGCGATGACGCTGGGCGGCCATGGCGACGACATGGTGCCGATGACGCGCTATTCGACCGTGGCCGGCATTCCGCTGCCCGATCTCATCAAGATGGGCTGGACCTCGAAGGAGAAGCTGGATGCCATCGTCGAGCGCACCCGAAAGGGCGGCGGCGAAATCGTGGCGCTGCTGAAGACGGGCTCGGCCTATTACGCGCCGGCCGCTTCCGCCGTTGCCATGGCCGAATCCTACCTGAAGGACAAGAAGCGCGTGCTGCCCTGCGCCGCCCATCTGAACGGCGAATATGGCGTGAAGGACATGTATGTCGGCGTGCCGGTGGTGATTGGCGCGGACGGCGTGGAGCGCGTCGTCGAGCTGGAATTCACCAAGAGCGAAGAGAAGATGTTCGAGACTTCGGTCAGTGCGGTCGCCGGCCTTTGCGAGGCCTGCCAGAACATCGCACCGCAGCTGAAGGACTGAGGAGAGGGTTTCCATGAACATTCATGAGTATCAGGCCAAGCAGGTCCTGAAAGGCTATGGTGCGCCCGTCGCCGACGGCGTGGCCATTTTCGAGGCTTCCGAGGCTGAAGCCGCCGCCAAGGCGCTGCCGGGTCCGCTCTTCGTGGTCAAGTCGCAGATTCACGCCGGCGGCCGCGGCAAGGGCAAGTTCAAGGAATTGCCGAGCGACGCCAAGGGCGGCGTCCGCCTTGCCAGGTCGGTGGAAGAGGTGGTCGCCAATGCCAACGAGATGCTTGGCAACACGCTGGTAACCAAGCAGACCGGCCCGGCCGGCAAGCAGGTCAACCGCCTCTATATCGAGGACGGTGCGGATATCGACCGCGAGCTGTACCTCTCCATCCTCGTCGACCGCACGGTCGGCCGCAACGCCTTCGTCGTGTCCACCGAGGGCGGCATGGACATCGAGGCGGTTGCCGAGGAGACGCCGGAGAAGATCGTCACGGTGGCGATCGACCCGGACGCGGGCGTGACGGAGGCCGATGCGGCCGCGCTGTGCGATGCGCTGAAGCTCGACGGCGCGGCGCGCGAGGACGGCATGAAGCTGTTCCCGATCCTCTACACGGCCTATACCGAGAAGGACATGAGCCTGCTGGAGGTCAATCCGCTGATCGTCATGACCGACGGGCATCTGCGTGTGCTCGACGCCAAGGTCTCCTTCGACAACAACGCGCTCTTCCGCCACGACGACATCCTCGCCCTGCGCGACAAGACGGAAGAGGACGAGAAGGAAATCGAGGCCTCCAAGTATGACCTCGCCTATGTGGCGCTGGACGGCAATATCGGCTGCATGGTCAATGGTGCCGGCCTTGCGATGGCGACCATGGACATCATCAAGCTCTACGGCGCGGAGCCGGCGAACTTCCTGGATGTCGGCGGCGGCGCGTCGAAGGAAAAGGTCACGGCCGCGTTCAAGATCATCACCGCGGATCCGAATGTGAAGGGCATCCTGGTCAACATCTTCGGCGGCATCATGAAATGCGACGTCATCGCCGAGGGCGTGGTCGCCGCCGTCAAGGAAGTGGGCCTGCAGGTGCCGCTGGTGGTGCGCCTCGAAGGCACCAATGTGGATCTGGGCAAGCAGATCATCAACGAATCCGGCCTCAATGTCATTGCGGCCGACGATCTGGACGACGCGGCGCAGAAGATCGTCGCGGCTGTGAAGGGAGCCTGATACCCCATGTCGATCCTCATCAACAAGGACACGAAGGTTCTGGTTCAGGGCCTGACCGGCAAGACCGGCACGTTCCACACCGAACAGGCGCTTGCCTATCACGGCACCAAGATGGTCGGCGGCATCCACCCGAAGAAGGGTGGCGAGACCTGGTCCGGCAAGGACGGCGAGCAATTGCCGATCTTCGCCTCCGTCGCGGAAGGCAAGGCGGCGACCGGCGCGGACGCATCGGTGGTCTACGTGCCGCCGGCAGGGGCCGCCGCGGCGATCATCGAGGCGATCGAGGCCGAAATCCCGCTGATCGTCTGCATCACCGAGGGCATCCCGGTTCAGGACATGGTCAAGGTGAAAGCCGTCCTCGACAAGTCGTCCTCGCGCCTGATCGGCCCGAACTGCCCGGGCGTGCTGACGCCGGACGCGTGCAAGATCGGCATCATGCCGGGCAACATCTTCAAGAAGGGTTCGGTGGGCATCCTGTCGCGCTCGGGCACGCTGACCTATGAGGCCGTGTTCCAGACCACCAATGCGGGCCTCGGCCAGTCGACCGCGGTCGGCATCGGCGGCGATCCGGTCAAGGGCACCGAGTTCATCGACGTGCTCGACCTGTTCCTCGACGATCCGGAGACCGAGTCGATCATCATGATCGGCGAGATCGGCGGTTCGGCCGAGGAAGAAGCGGCCGAGTGGCTGACGGAGCAGGCGAAGAAGGGCCGCAAGAAGCCGATGGCCGGCTTCATCGCGGGCCGTACAGCGCCGCCCGGACGCACGATGGGCCATGCCGGCGCGGTGATTTCCGGCGGCAAGGGCGGCGCCGAAGACAAGATCGCGGCCATGGAAGCCGCCGGCATCCGCGTGTCGCCTTCGCCGGCGCAGCTCGGCAGCACGCTGGTGAAAGTGCTCAAGGGCGAATGAGGCCCTGACCGACAAGGCGAGAGGCCGGACCCGGGTCCGGCCTTTGGCCATCCCCGGAGGGAAACATGCGGGCAGGGACGCGCCGGCCAAGGCGCCGCCCGCGATCACCAAGGAGCCGGACAGGATGTCCGGAAGCGCTGATGGCACGAAACGACCAGGCCAACGACATTTTCGAACAGACCTCGTTCCTCTACGGCGGCAATGCCGCCTATATCGACGAGCTTTACGCCCGCTACCAGGACAACCCGTCGTCGGTGGACCAGCAGTGGCGCGACTTCTTCGCGCAGCTTCAGGACGATGCCGAGGATGTGCGCAAGAATGCGCGCGGCGCCTCCTGGAAGCGCGACAACTGGCCGATCGCCGCCAATGGCGAACTGGTCTCGGCGCTGGACGGCGACTGGGGCCAGGTCGAGGGCCACATGACCGCGAAGCTGAAGGAAAAGGCGGCCGCGGCAACGGGCGCAACGGGCATGAGCGCGGAGGACGTGGCCAAGGCCGCGCGCGATTCGGTGCGCGCCATCATGATGATCCGTGCCTACCGCATGCGCGGGCACCTGCATGCCAATCTCGACCCGCTCGGCATTGCCGGTCTGAAGGAAGACTATAACGAGCTGTCGCCGGAAGCCTATGGTTTCTCGCCCGACGATTTCGACCGGCCGATCTTCATCGATCATGTGCTGGGGCTGGAATTCGCCACCATCAACGAGATGCTCGACATCCTCAAGCGCACCTATTGCTCGACGATGGGCGTGGAGTTCATGCATATCTCCAACCCGGAGGAGAAGGCCTGGATCCAGGAGCGCATCGAGGGGCCGGACAAGGGCGTTGCCTTCACGGAGAACGGCAAGAAGGCGATCCTGCAGAAGCTGATCGAGGCCGAGGGTTTCGAGCAGTTCATCGACGTCAAGTACAAGGGCACCAAGCGGTTCGGCCTCGACGGCGGCGAGGCGCTGATCCCGGCGCTCGAACAGATCATCAAGCGCGGCGGCAACATGGGCATGAAGGAAATCGTGCTCGGCATGGCCCATCGCGGCCGCCTCAACGTGCTGACCCAGGTGATGGGCAAGCCGCACCGCGCCGTTTTTCACGAATTCAAGGGCGGATCCTTCGCGCCCGATGACGTGGAAGGTTCGGGCGACGTGAAATACCACCTTGGCGCCTCCTCGGACCGCGAGTTCGACGGCAACAAGGTGCACCTGTCGCTGACCGCCAATCCGTCGCACCTGGAAATCGTCAACCCCGTTGTCATGGGCAAGGCGCGGGCCAAGCAGGACCAGCATTTCGGCCGCAAGCGCGAGGAAGTGCTGCCGCTGGAAGCGCGCGCGGCCGTGCTGCCGCTGCTGCTTCATGGCGATGCGGCTTTCGCCGGCCAGGGCGTGGTGCCTGAATGCCTTGGCCTGTCGGCCCTGCGTGGCCACCGCGTGGCCGGCACCATCCATTTCATCATCAACAACCAGATCGGCTTCACCACGAATCCGCGTTTCTCGCGGTCCTCGCCCTATCCCTCCGATGTGGCGAAGATGATCGAGGCGCCGATCTTCCACGTCAACGGCGACGATCCGGAAGCGGTGACCTACGCCGCCAAGGTGGCGACGGAATTCCGGATGATCTTCCACAAGCCGGTGGTCATCGACATGTTCTGCTATCGCCGCTTCGGCCATAACGAAGGCGACGAGCCGGCATTCACCCAGCCGCTGATGTACAAGAAGATCCGCGCGCACAAGACGACGGTGCAGCTCTATTCGGAGAAGCTGGTCCGGGAGGGTCTGCTGACCGAGGGCGAAGTGGAGAAGATGAAGGCCGACTGGCGGGCCCATCTGGAAGCCGAGTTCGACGCGGGCAATTCCTTCAAGCCGAACAAGGCAGACTGGCTGGACGGCGTGTGGTCGGGCATGCGCACCGCCGATTCGGCCGACGAACAGCGCCGCGGCAAGACCGCCATGCCGGCCAGGACGCTCAAGGAAATCGGCAAGAAACTGGCCGAAGTGCCGGAAGGGTTCGAGGTGCATCGCACCATCAAGCGCTTCATGGACAATCGCGCCGCGATGATCGAATCGGGCGAGGGAATCGACTGGGCGACGGCGGAAGCGCTTGCCTTCGGCTCCATCCTGCTGGAAGGCAATCCGGTTCGCCTTTCCGGCCAGGACTGCGAGCGCGGCACGTTCAGCCAGCGCCATTCGGTGCTCTACGACCAGCGTGACGAGACGCGCTACATTCCGCTGAACAACCTGGGTCCGAGCCAGGCCAATTACGAAGTCATCAATTCGATGCTTTCGGAAGAGGCGGTGCTGGGCTTCGAATACGGCTATTCGCTGGCCGAGCCGAACGCGCTGACGCTCTGGGAAGCCCAGTTCGGCGACTTCGCCAATGGCGCCCAGGTGGTGTTCGACCAGTTCATCTCGTCGGGCGAGCGAAAGTGGCTGCGCATGTCCGGCCTCGTCTGCCTGCTGCCGCATGGCTACGAGGGCCAGGGGCCGGAGCACTCCTCCGCCCGCCTTGAACGCTGGCTTCAGCTTTGCGCCGAGGACAACATGCAGGTGGCCAATTGCACCACGCCGGCCAATTATTTCCACATCCTGCGCCGTCAGCTGAAGCGCGATTTCCGCAAGCCGCTGATCCTGATGACGCCGAAGTCGCTGCTGCGCCACAAGCGAGCGGTCTCGACATTGCCGGAAATGAGCGGCGAAAGCTCCTTCCACCGCCTGCTCTGGGACGATGCCCAGCAGCACAAGGACGGACCGATCAAGCTGGTCAAGGATTCCAAGATCCGCCGTGTCGTGCTGTGTACCGGCAAGGTCTATTTCGACCTGCTGGAAGAGCGTGAGAAGCGCGGCATCGACGATATCTACCTGCTGCGTGTGGAACAGCTTTATCCGTTCCCGGCCAAGGCGCTGATCAACGAACTGTCGCGCTTCCGCAATGCGGAAATGGTGTGGTGCCAGGAAGAACCCAAGAACATGGGTGCCTGGTCGTTCATCGATCCCTATCTGGAATGGGTGCTGGCCCATATCGACGCCAAGCATCAGCGGGTGCGCTATACGGGCCGTCCGGCCGCGGCCTCTCCGGCCACCGGCCTGATGTCGAAACATCTGGAACAGCTTGCCGGCTTCCTCGAAGACGCGCTCGGCGAATAAGACAAACCGTTCAGGAACAGGACAAAACCCATGGCTACAGAAATCCGCGTCCCGACACTGGGCGAATCCGTGACCGAGGCGACCATCGGCCAATGGTTCAAGAAGGTGGGCGACGCCGTTGCCGCCGATGAACCGCTGGTGGAACTGGAAACCGACAAGGTGACCGTCGAAGTGCCGGCTCCGGCCGCCGGCAAGCTGACCGAGATCACCGCCAAGGAAGGCGAGACGGTGGAACTCAACGCCCTGCTCGGCATGATCGCCGAGGGCGAAGGCGGCGCGGCGGCTCCGGCAGCCAAGGCCGAGGAGCCGAAAGCCGAAGACATGCCGAAGCCGGCGCCGTCGGGCTCCCAGACGGTTTCCAGGGGCATGGAAGACGCGCGCAGCGGCGACATGCCGGCTGCCCCGTCGGCGGCCAAGCTGATGGCCGAGAAGGGGCTTGACGCCTCGCAGGTCTCCGGTTCCGGCAAGCGCGGCCAGGTGCTCAAGGGCGACGTCCTCGACGCCATCAACAAGGGCACGGGGTCTTCCCAGGCTTCCGCCCCGGCCGCCGCGCGGGCGCCGTCGTCCGGCGAGGATGAAGTGCGCGAGGAGCGCGTCAAGATGACCCGCCTGCGCCAGACCATCGCGCGGCGCCTGAAGGATGCGCAGAACACGGCCGCCATGCTGACCACCTTCAACGAGGTGGACATGACGGCAACGATGGAACTGCGCAAGAAATACAAGGATATCTTCGAGAAGAAGCACGGCGTGAAGCTGGGCTTCATGGGCTTCTTCGCCAAGGCCGTGACGCATGCGCTCAAGGAGATTCCGGCGGTCAATGCCGAGATCGACGGCACCGACATCATCTACAAGAATTTCTGCCATATCGGCGTGGCGGTCGGCACCGACAAGGGTCTCGTCGTGCCGGTGGTGCGCGATGCCGACCAGATGTCGATTGCCGAGATCGAGAAGGAAATCGGCCGCCTGGGCAAGGCCGGGCGCGACGGAACGCTGACCATGGCGGACATGCAGGGCGGCACCTTCACCATTTCGAATGGCGGCGTCTATGGCTCGCTGATGTCGACGCCGATCCTCAATGCGCCGCAATCGGGCATTCTCGGCATGCACAAGATCCAGGAGCGGCCGATGGTCGTGAACGGCCAGATCGTCATCCGTCCGATGATGTATCTGGCGCTGTCCTACGATCACCGCATCGTTGACGGCAAGGAAGCCGTGACCTTCCTGGTCCGCGTGAAGGAGAGCCTCGAGGATCCGGAACGCCTCGTCCTCGACCTTTGATCGAAGACGGCGGGAGAGGGACAATGATCCTGCGGGTCCTGATGGCGGCCGGATTGGCATCGTTCGCGGTGCCCGCCCTTGCCGCCTGCCCGCAGGAACTGGCCGTCTATGAAAGCGGCGACGGGCAAACGGCGCTCAATTTCACGGCAGGCGGTGGGGCCATGGCGATGAGCCATGAAATCCGCATCCTGTTTCGTGGTGCCGGGCCGGTAACAGCCTATGTGCAGCCGGGCGCTGCTTTCGGCCAGCCGGAAATGGTGCTTCCGGTCAATTGCCCGGAAGGCGATGTGACCGGCGATGAACTCGCCGCCTGCATCGTCTACAGGTCGGTGGTCCACGCGGTGGATGCGCAAGGCGTGCCCGGTGAATTGCCGGCGGGCGGCGAACCGGCCGCGCAAGCGGTGCTGCTGCCCAATTTCGCCGCATCCGTCTGGCGGCATCCGGCCTTCGGCGATGACGGTCCGCCTGAGCCGCCGGCTGAAATCCTCTTGCTTACGGGGTGCCAGGAATGAGTTCGGAAAAGGTTCTTCTGGTGACCGGCGGTTCGCGTGGCATTGGCGCGGCGGTGGCGCTGGGCGCTGCGCGGGAGGGCTGGCGGGTTGCCGTCAACTACGTTTCCAATGCGCGCGCGGCCGATCTCGTGGCCGAGCAGATCGTGCAGGGCGGTGGCGAGGCAATGGCCGTCCCGGGCGATGTCGGAAAGGAAGCCGATATCCTGACCATGTTCGAGGCGGTGGACCGGCGCTGGGGCCGGATCGACGGCCTGGTCAACAATGCCGGCGTGGTGGACCGCATGGCGCGCGTGGACACCATGAGCGCGGCACGACTGGAGCGGATGTTCCGTATCAATGTCATCGGAACCATCCTGTGCGCGCGGGAAGCCGTGAAACGCATGTCCACGGCCCATGGCGGCCAGGGCGGCGTGATCGTCAATCTTTCCTCGGCCGCAGCACGGCTTGGCAGTCCCGGCTGGTATGTCGACTATGCCGCCTCGAAGGGCGCCATCGACACGTTCACGAAGGGGCTGGCGCTGGAAGTGGCCGGTGAGGGCATCCGCGTCAATGCGGTACGCCCGGGGATCGTCGCGACCGACATCCACGCTTCCGGCGGTGAGCCCGACCGCGTGGCGCAGGTGCGCGGCGGATTGCCCATGAAACGCGAGGGCCAGGCTGGCGAAATCGCCGATGGCATCCTCTATCTTCTCTCCGAAAGGGCGTCCTATGTTACGGGCGCCATCCTCGATATTGCCGGCGGTCGCTGAGACGGCGGGCCACCAAACAGGAAGGACATGACCCATGGCGTATGATGTCGTCGTTATCGGAACCGGACCCGGCGGATATGTGTGTGCCATCAAGGCTGCGCAACTGGGGCTCAAGGTCGCGGTGGTGGAAAAGCGGGCGACCCACGGCGGCACGTGCCTGAATGTCGGCTGCATTCCTTCCAAGGCGCTGCTGCATGCCTCGGAAATGTTCGCCGAAGCTGGCCATTCCTTCGATGCGCTGGGCATCGAGGTGCCGGCGCCGAAGCTCAATCTCGAGAAGATGATGGGCCACAAGGACGCGGTGGTCAAAGCCAATGTGGACGGCGTCGCGTTCCTGCTGAAGAAGAACAAGATCGACGCGTACCTCGGTACCGGCAAGGTTCTGGGCGAGGGCAAGGTTTCGGTCACCGGCAACGATGGCAAGGTGCAGGAAATCGAGACGAAGAACATCGTCGTCGCGACGGGTTCCGATGTGGCCGGCATTCCGGGCGTCAAGGTGGACATTGACGAGGAAACGATCATCTCGTCTACCGGCGCGATTGCGCTTGCCAAGGTGCCGGAAAGCCTGACCGTGGTGGGCGGCGGTGTCATCGGCCTCGAACTGGGCTCGGTCTGGGCGCGCCTCGGCGCGAAGGTGACGGTGGTCGAATATCTCGACACGATCCTGGGCGGCATGGACGCAGAGATCGCCAAGCAGTTCCAGCGGGTGCTTTCCAAGCAGGGCCTGACCTTCAAGCTCGGCGCCAAGGTGACCAATGTCACCAGGGCAAAGAAGGGCGCCGAGGTGACGTTCGAGCCGGTGAAGGGTGGCGACGCTGAGACGGTCGCGTCGGATGTCGTGCTGATCTCGACCGGGCGCAAGCCGTTTACAGAGGGGCTGGGGCTGGAAGAGGCCGGCGTGGTGCTGGACGAGCGCGGCCGCGTGGACGTCAATTCGAACTTCCAGACCTCGATCCCCGGCGTCTATGCCATCGGCGACGTCATTCGCGGGCCGATGCTGGCGCACAAGGCCGAAGACGAGGGCGTGGCCGTGGCCGAGATCATCGCGGGCCAGCACGGACACGTGAATTACGAGGTGATCCCGTCCGTGGTCTACACGCAGCCGGAAGTGGCTTCCGTGGGCCGCACCGAGGACGAACTGAAAAAGGCGGGCGTCGAGTACAAGGCCGGGAAGTTCAACTTCTCCGCCAATGGCCGCGCGCGCGCCATGCAGCAGACCGACGGTTTCGTGAAGGTGCTGGCCGATGCGAAGACGGACCGCGTGCTCGGCGTTCACATCATGGGTTTCGGCGCGGGCGAAATGATCCACGAGGCGGCGGTGCTGATGGAATTCGGCGGTGCATCAGAGGATCTGGGCCGCACCTGCCACGCCCATCCAACCATGTCGGAAGCGGTCAAGGAAGCGGCGATGGCGACATTCGCCAAGCCGATTCACTCCTGACGGTGAAATGACACGGCCGCCGCAATGCGATGCGGCGGCAGTTCACCCACACCGGCCATGGCAAGCTGCACCTAGCGTGTCCTGCCTACGCGGCCGGATTCGCGGTGCGCCGCGGATCAGTCGGCCTTGTCTTCCTCGACGACCGGATCGGCGGCCTTGTCGCCGAGAACGGACGTCTCGTCGCCGGCGCCCTCAAGGCTGTCGGTACGGGTGGACATGGGCGTGATGTCACTGGCGATGCTGGCCGTCGTCATCGTGTCATGGGCTTCGGCGCTGTGCATCGGGCAGGCGTGCGCCGCGGAAAGGGCAAGGCCCGTTGCGGCGAAAGTGGCAAGAAGGGTCTTCATGGTTTGCTCCCTTGCATTCCTGCATTGTCTTGACGCAAGGGAAAGATAGCGCGGTTCGCCGGTTGCGGCAATCGTGCAGGGGCCGGCAGGGCGCACAAAGCCGGATTGCAACTTATTCCGCGCGGGTCACTGCATATCCAGCCTTGCGCAGCAATTCGACGACACCTTCCTCGCCCGGCAAATGCAGGGCGCCCACCGCGATGAAGGCATTTCCCTTTTCCAGAACAGGCCTGGCATTGCTGACCATGCCATGGTTTCGCGCGGTCACCATCACCTTCTCGAAAGCCGCATAGCTTTCGTTGGAACCGGGTTGCTGCGGGGTCACGGATTCCAGCAGCGGCCAGACCATGCCGACCTCTTCCCGCTTGTAGAGAACGATCATGGTCTCGATCATGTCATCGAGGCGGTCTTCCAGTGCCAGTGTTGCCACCAGCCCGTCGACATGAACTTCCATGGGAAGCGAGTTCATCGCCTCCAGTTGCGAGACGATCGTCTCCAGGCCGAGCAGGGTCTTGCCCGCAGCCTTAGCGTCCCGGGCGAGGCGTGCATCGAGAAACGGTGCTCCCGATTGCTTGCGCGCCATCTCGCAGGCAGGCAATGCGAGAGCCGACGACACGACCCATGGCTTCATGTGCTGGATGGCGACGAGCGGCATGCCGCGCTCTTCCAGTTCTTCGGCCACGCGCACGCGTTCTTCGGGGTCAAGCAGGTCTGTCAGCTTGCGACCGTCCGTGAACATCACCAGATCGGGGTTCTGCATCATGGTGGCGGCGGCGGTTTTGGGGTCCAGTGCATCCACGGCTTCCACCACGACCGTTCCGGCCTGGTCGAAAGCGGCCTGTGCGGCAGGGGTCAGCGCGATGACGCGCGGATCGGTCAGATGCATGGTGCCGAACAGCCAGGACGGCGCGACACCTGGCTTTTCAACCTTCCAGAGCAACCCCCTGCCGTTGGGTGTCGCTTCGGCCTTGTCGCGAATCGCGGCCAGACGGCCGGGATCGCGGGCTTGCAGTTCGGCGACGAGATCCTGTCCACTGCAGGCGGGCAGTTCGCCCGCCCCGGCCTTTGGCGCAAGCAGCAGAAGCGTCGCCAGGAATGCCACGAAAAGCAATCCATGCAGGATGGCCAGAAGCCGGATTCCGGCGATGCTGAGCGTGTCGGCAATATGATCGGCATGTTTCATGGTCCCTATCCTGATCCGCAAAGCGCAAAGATGCGGTTAATCGCTTCGGTCGAAAACCGCTTGACCGAGAGGCGGGCGCCGTCAGGCGCGGGGATGGAACGTGTCGTAGATGTCCAGCAGGCGGTCGGCATCGACACCTGTATAGACCTGCGTGGTGGAAAGGCTGGCATGGCCGAGCAGTTCCTGGATGGCGCGCAGGTCTCCGCCACGGCCCAGAAGGTGGGTCGCAAAGGAATGGCGAAGCGCATGCGGCGTCGCGCTGTCGGGCAGATCGAGCGCGGCGCGCAGCCTTGCCATGTCGCGTTGCAGGACGGCAGGATTGAGCTTGCCGCCGCGCGCGCCGCGAAACAGCGGCGTTCCGGGTGCCAGATCCCAGGGGCAGAGGCCGCGATAGGCGGAGACTGCGTCCAGAACCGCCGGCAAAAGCGGTACAAGCCGGGTCTTGCCACCCTTGCCCGTGACCCGCAAACCGGTCTGCGAGGGGTCACGCAAATCCTCGCCATCAAGCGCCAGTGCCTCCGAAATGCGCAATCCGCAGCCATAGAGGAGCGACAGGACAGCCGCATTGCGCGCGGCGATCCACGGTTCCTCGTGCAATTGTTCGGACGCGTCGACGACGCGCAACGCATCGGAGGCGGTGATGGGGCGCGGCAGCGACCTGGGTTGGCGCGGCGCGCGCACCGCTTTCGCGCCGGCGGCATTGGCAAGACCACGTTTTTCCAGGTAACGCAGAAAAGCGCGCAGACCCGCGAGATTGCGCCCTGTGGTGCGGGCTCCGGCACCGGATGAACGGCGTGCGGCAAGAAAGGCACGCAGATCCGCCGGTTTCAGCGCGGCAATATCCGCGCGTGCCGCCGGACGGCCCAGATGACGGGTGAGAAAGGCAAGGAACTGGCGCGTATCCCGCTCATAGGCTTCGACGGTGAGAGCCGCGAGGCGGCGCGTTGCGGCCAGGTCGGCCAGCCATTGGCGGCGAAGCTGAAGCACATCCTGGGTCGCGATGACGAGCAATTCGGGTTTGGCCATGGCCCCAGATTGCACGGCCACGGTTAGCGAATGCTTGATTTGCCTGCCAAAGCGCGTAATCAGGCGGCATGGACGAAACAGGAAAAGACGTACGCATGGCCGTGATCGGCGCCCCGCATGGCGTGCGCGGCGCGTTGCGGGTGAAGAGCTTCACCGGCGATCCGCTGGCCTTTGGCGATTACGGCCCGCTGCATGACGCAGACGGCCGCACCTACGCGGTGCTCGACGTGCGCCCGGCCAAGACAGTGGTCGTGGCGCGGTTCGAGGGCGTGACCACGCGCGAACAGGCCGAGGCGCTGAACGGCGTGGAATTGTTCATCGCCCGCGATGCGCTGCCCGACGAGGAACTGGAGGACGATGAGTTCTTCCATGCCGACCTGGTCGGGCTGGAGGTTCGCGACATCGAGGGCAATCGGCTGGGCAAGGTCACCGCAATGCATGACTTCGGCGGCGGCGACCTGATGGAAATCACGCTTGGCGGACGCAAGGGCGTGCTCGTTCCCTTCACCCTGGCGGCCGTTCCGGTGGTCGATGTGGCGGGCGGACATGTCACCGTCGAGCCGCTTGCGGCCGGTCTGGTGGAGACAGATGACGAGGATGGCGCACCGGAGCCGGAGGCATGACCTTCCGCGCCACGGTGCTGACGCTCTATCCCGACATGTTTCCCGGCACGCTGGGCATGGCCCTTGCCGGCAAGGCGCTGGAAAACGGAGCATGGACGCTGGAGACGGTGCAAATCCGCGACTTTGCAACGGACAAGCACCGTTCGGTGGACGACACGCCGGCCGGCGGCGGCGCCGGCATGGTGCTGAGGCCGGATGTGCTGGCCAGTGCCATCGATGCGGCCTCGCCGGAGGACGATCCCAGACCGCGCCTCCTCATGAGCCCGCGGGGGCGGCCGCTGACGCAGGCACGGGTGCGCGACCTGGCGCGCGGGCCCGGCGCGTTGATCGTCTGCGGGCGGTTCGAAGGCGTGGATGAACGCGTGATCGCTGCGCGCGGGCTGGAGGAGGTTTCCATCGGCGATTACATCCTGTCGGGCGGCGAAGTGGCTGCCCAGGTGCTGCTCGATGCGGTCGTTCGCCTGTTGCCCGGCGTCATGGGCAATGCGCAATCGGGCGAGACGGAGAGTTTCGAGACCGGGCTGCTTGAGCACCCGCATTATACCCGGCCGGCCGAATGGGAAGGCCGCACCATTCCCGACGTCCTGACCTCCGGCAATCATGCAAAGATCGAGGCCTGGCGGCGCGAACAGGCCGAAAGGCTGACGGCCGCCCGCCGGCCGGACCTGCTTCAGCCGCGCACGAAATAGTAGCCCGCCAGGAACAGGCCGATGGCGATGACCAGCCAGCGCAACACGCCTTGCGGCACCCGCCTGGCGAACCAGACGCCCATCCAGCCGCCAAGACCCGCGCCCGGCAGCATGACCAGGCCGTGCTTCCACGAGATCGCGCCGCCAGCCGTGAAGACGAGGATGGCCACCGCGGCAATGACGATGGAGAGCCCGTTCTTGATGGCGTTCAGGCGGTGATAATCGCCGCCGGTCGCAAGGCTCAGGGATGCCAGCATCATCACGCCCATGCCGGCGCCGAAGAAACCGCCATAGATGGAGGTGACGAATTGCAGGGCATTGCCCCTGAGCGAGTTGGGCGGATGCTCGCCGGAGGCCCTCGGCTTCAGGTAGGGGCCGGCCGCGAAAAGCGCGGTGGCGGCTATCAGTAGCCAGGGCACGAGGCTGGAAAAGGCCGGGTTTGACAGCGACAGCAGCCAGAGCGCACCGCCAAGGGAACCGAACAGGGAAATGGCGGACAGGACGGCGACCGCCTTCCACTCCCTCCTGATCTCGCTCCAATAGGCCAGTGCCGACGTGATATAGCCGGGAAACTGAACGATGGAAGACGTGGCATTGGCGGAGATCGGCGGGACGCCGGCCAGCGTCATCGCACCGAAGGTGAGAAACGTGCCGCCGCCGGCAATGGCGTTGATCATGCCGGAAAACAGGCCGGCGAGAAAAAGGAGAAGTGCTGTCGTGATCGTCATGGCGCTTCCCTAGCCGGAAATCCGTTGCGATGGCACGAAAATTCGGCGTTGAAGCACTTTTTTCGCGGCAGGCCGTGACAAGTTGCGCGCAAGCGTGTAAGAGCGCGCCCGAAGTCCGGGCATGATCGGGCTTCCTCGCAAGCAACAGTTCATGTGAATTCGCCATGCCGGTCTTCGCGTCCGGCCCTTTGTCGCGGTCAGACAGACTTCGGAAGGTGGCGCTCTGACGTGCCCAAGAACAAGAGGACAGGACGATGGATCTCATTCGTCAGCTCGAGGCCGAACAGGCCGCCAAGATCGAAGCCCAGCGCAAGCTGCCCGAATTCTCGCCCGGCGATACGCTGCGTGTGCAGGTGCGCGTGACGGAAGGCAAGCGCACCCGTCTGCAGGCCTATGAAGGCGTTTGCATCGCCCGCTCCGGCTCGGGCCTGCACGAGAACTTCACGGTTCGCAAGATTTCCTACGGTGAAGGCGTCGAGCGCGTGTTCCCGGTCTACTCGCCGCTGGTCGAGGCGGTGGAAGTGGTCCGTCGCGGCAAGGTGCGCCGCGCCAAGCTCTATTACATGCGCGACCGCCGCGGCAAATCGGCCCGCATCACCGAGAACACCAATGCCCGTTCGCGCAAGCTGAACGAAGCCGAGCGCAAGGCGCAGGCCGAGGAACGCGCCCGCGTCGAGGCCGAGAAGATTGCCGCCGCCGAGGCGCTGGCTGCCGAGAAGGCCGCGGCCGAGGCTGCGGAAGCCGCTGCCGCCGAGCAGAACGCGGAAGCCAAGGGCGAGTAAGCCTTTCGCTACAGCAAGCCTTTCGAAAAGGCGCGGTCCGTTCCGGCGGGCCGCGCCTTTTTCATGCTCCGGGTCAGGCCGATGCGTCTTCGCGGCCATGGGTGATGCGGCGCAGAAGGCGCTCAAGCGGTCCCTGGCCGAAGCGCTTCACATAGAGGGGCGCGGCAAGAAGCTGGACGAGCGTCATGGCGAGCGCGATGCCTGCGATCTCGATATGTTCGAGGCGGCCGAAAAGTCCGAAGCCGAAGCCGAAGAAAAGCGTCATGCATGCCGCGGACTGGCCGATATAGAGGGTCAGCGCGAGGCGGCCGCAGGCTTCCAGCCGGTCGGTCAGCCAGCGGGCGCGTCCCCAGGCCATCAACAGCGCCAGAAGCGAAAAGAAGCCGAAGACGAAACAGAGCCGGCGGATGTCATAGACATAGGGCAGCAGTCCGTCGGAGAGCATGGCGGCGGTCGATCCGTCGGCGAAGCGGCTGCCGGTGAACCAGCCGATCGCCGTGCCCGCGACAAGGCCGCCGAGCGCCAGGCGCCGGTAGGCCGAAAGGCTCCATCCACCGGTCAGGAAGCCGCTTTTGAGAAGCGCCATGCCAATCAGCATGAAGGTATAGACGTCGAGGACATGGTGCTTCACGACTTCCGAGGTCTGTTCCTGGAATGAAACGGGTGCCAGCGAAAGCACATTGTCGAGATAGCCCTGCTGGCGCTCGATGATCTCGCTCTCGATGCTTTCCATGATCCGGCGCATTTCGTCGCCGTCATCTTCGCCGGGTGCGGCCGCATCGCCGGCGGTCGTCGCAATGCCTTGGGTCGTGCCGCTGTCGATCCCGGATGGATCGATCTGCTCCCGCAGCGGTTGGCCGGCGCGGTTCTCGATCACCTCGTCGCGGCTGAACGTGTCACGCATTTCCACGCGCTGCTCCATCAGCGGCGATATTTCCGCGCCGCCCTGAATGGCGGACATCGCCATCATCAGCGCCGCGGCGATCCACAGGCGGCGGGGTGACCATTTGCGCACCGGAAACAGGAACAGGCCGAACAGGCCGTAGAGATAAAGGATGTCGTAAGGCCAGAGCAGGAGATAGGCGTGGATGACGCCGAAGGCGATGAGCGCCATCTGCCGCCTGTACCAGGGATCGAGCGCGGCAAGCCCGGTGCCGGCGGATTCCGCACGGGTCAGCAGGATGAGCGCCGTGGCGCCGAAGAGGATGGAGATCATGCCGCGCATGACGCCATCCACGGCAATGCCGACCAGGCGCCAGATCTCGACATTGGGGTCGATGACGCCCCACATGGTTTCGCCCCACATGCCGGGAATGCCCATGGCATCCAGCGGCAGGGCGAAGATGAAAATGTTGAGCCAGAGAATGCCGAGAATGGCGAAGCCGCGGCCGGCATCCATGAGGGCGTGGCGTCCGTGGGCGAAGGGCGTGGGGATCATGCGGTGGGTCCGATGGCCGGAAAGGCGCGGGAGCGCGCCGGAGCGGCGGTTACGCCTGGCCGCGGCAATTTGCAATCGGTATTTGCTGCAGGGCTTGCCAGGTCAGCTTGATCCTTGACGCTGTCCATGCTGCCAGTCCATATGACAGCCAAGGGAAAAAGGGCCGAAATCCGGGCCCCGATCAATGAGGACTTTCGCCATGACTGCACCGCGCACCCTCTATGACAAGATTTTCGACGATCATGTCGTTGACCGCCAGGAGGACGGCACCTGCCTGCTCTATATCGACCGGCACCTGGTTCACGAGGTGACCAGCCCGCAGGCCTTCGAGGGGCTGCGCATGGCCGGCCGCAAGGTGCGGCACCCTGAAAAGACGCTTGCCGTGGTAGATCACAACGTGCCCACCACGCCCGACCGGAAGACCGGCATCAAGAACGAGGAAAGCCGCATCCAGGTGGAAGCGCTGGCGAAGAATGCCGGCGACTTCGAGATCGAGTATTACAACGAGGCCGACAAGCGGCAGGGCATTGTCCACATTGTCGGGCCGGAACAGGGCTTCACCCTGCCGGGCATGACGATCGTCTGCGGCGACAGCCATACATCCACACACGGCGCCTTCGGCGCGCTGGCGCATGGCATCGGCACGTCGGAAGTCGAGCACGTGCTGGCCACGCAGACGCTGATCCAGTCCAAGGCGAAGAACATGCTGGTGCGCGTCGACGGGCAATTGCCCGAAGGCGTGACGGCAAAGGACATCATCCTCGCCATCATCGGCGAGATCGGCACGGCCGGCGGCACGGGCCACGTCATCGAGTTCGCCGGGGAGGCGATCCGTTCACTGTCCATGGAAGGGCGGATGACGGTCTGCAACATGACCATCGAAGGCGGTGCGCGCGCCGGCCTCATCGCGCCGGACGAGACGACCTTCGCCTACATCAAGGACAAGCCGCGCGCGCCCAAGGGCAAGGCCTGGGACATGGCGCTCGACTACTGGAAGACGCTTCATACGGATGAAGGTGCGCATTTCGACAAGGTCGTCGTCCTCGATGCCGCCAACCTGCCGCCGATCGTCTCCTGGGGCTCCTCGCCGGAAGACGTGGTTTCCGTGACCGGCGTCGTGCCGAACCCGGATGACATTGCCGACGAGACCAAGCGGGCTTCCAAGAAGCGCGCGCTGGAATATATGGGCCTGACGCCTGGCACGAAGATCACGGACATCGCCATCGACCGCGTGTTCATCGGATCCTGCACCAACGGGCGGATCGAGGATCTGCGCGCGGCAGCCAGTATCGTGGAAGGCAGGACGGTGGCCGAAGGCGTCAACGCGATGGTCGTTCCGGGGTCCGGCCTGGTCAAGGAACAGGCGGAAGCCGAGGGGCTGGACAAGATCTTCCTGGCCGCGGGTTTCGAATGGCGCGAGCCCGGATGCTCCATGTGCCTGGCCATGAATGACGACCGGCTGAAGCCCGGCGAGCGCTGCGCCTCCACCTCGAACCGCAATTTCGAGGGACGGCAGGGCTTCAAGGGCCGCACCCACCTCGTCTCTCCGACCATGGCCGCCGCAGCGGCGATCGCCGGGCATTTCGTCGATATTCGCGACTGGGCCTGATGGCCGGGGCGGGCCGACAGCCCGCGTTCCCGCCGGTTCCCCATGCAATGGCCCGCGCTGCCTGCGCGGGCCATTTCCTTTTGCGGTGAGCGCCATGCGAGGCAGCCGGTCACAGGGCAGCGATTGCACCGGATTCTCCGGCTTCACATAACCAATCCCTAACGCATGCCTGCTATTGATCGACAAAACAGGGCAGGGAGAGGGCAGCGTGGCTGCAACCGTTGAAAGACAGGCATCCGGGCTGCCGTCAGGGGCAAGGTGATGGGCGGTTATCTTCTGTTTCTCAACAGCGCCATTGCCTCGATGGTCTTCGCGGTTCTGGTCGCTTCCTGGTGGCACGGGCGCCGGCCCGAGGCGCTCCTGCTGATCATCGCGAGCGCGCTGGCGGTCGTCTCGGGCTGTTTCGAGGCATCGCTGCTCTGGTTCGACAATGCCCATCTGCCGCGCTTCATGCTGTTCGCCACGCATCTGGGCGGATTGATGTTCCTGTCGGCCGGGGTCGCGGCCTATCTTTGCGTGCCGTTCAACTGGCGCATCGTCTCGGTCTTCTACATCGCGGCACTGATCGTGAACCTTCTGATCATCGACCTGGACCGCGAATCGCTCTTCCGCCAGACCGTCTATCAGGCGCCCTACATGCTGATGGCGATGACGGGAGCGGTGCTGGCGTGGCTGCACGGGCGGACCGCGCCGGACCGCGCCTTTGCCGTCGCCCTGACGCTGTTTGCCCTGCAATATGCCGTACGGCCCGGCCTTGGCATGTTCACCGGCGGTGTCGGCGCCTCGCCGTCGCATTTCCTGGCAACCAGCTATGGCGCCTTGATCCTGTTCATCCAGGCCACGACCGGCCTCCTGCTTGCCGGCATGATGATCTGGCTGATGGGCGCGAGGCTGCTGCATGACATCCGCAGCCGCTACGCCGTGGATCCGGAAACGGGTTTCATGTCGCGGGCCGGAGTGGAGGAAAAGCTGGCTGCCATCAGCGGTGCGGGCGAGGCGGTGGCGCTGGCGCTCATCGAGCCGGTGATCAAGGGCGCCTATACCGGTTTCGAGGGCGAGCAGAGGCTGAACGCCGAACTGGACAGGCTGGCAGACCTGCTGCCGGCGCATCTGAGCGAAACCATGACCGCCTTCCGTGCCGGCGATGCCCGGATCGGCATCCTGTTCCAGAACGGCAACGGCGAAGCGATCCGCCGGTGGTGCCTCGGCTTGTCCGAGGCCAGCAAGAAGGCGGATGGGGCGACGATTGCCGCCGGCGTTGCCCTGTGGCGCACCGGCGAGGCCTTCACGACCCTGCACGACCGTGCGGCCGAATCGCTCTATCATGCGCGTACGCCGGGCGGCCCTTCGGTCTGCCTGCGTGACATGAACCGCTATGTGCCGCCGGCGCCGCGTCTCGGCGCCTACGCCTGAAGCCTCAGCGGCAGCCGTTCACCAGCACAGCCACCTCATCGCGCGACAAGCCGTACATGTAGCTGCGCCCGCGATAGACCGCCGCGCCGCCGGAACAGCGATAGGATGCTTCGGGGAACCGGTGCTGGCTCGTCGAATAGACGGGTTCGTCGAAATAGATGACATCGGGAGCGCCCGAGACGGATGTTTCGGCCAGATCGCCCTGACCCACGACGATCCGCTTGTAACCCGAAGGGCTGATGATGACGAGGTTGCCGAAGGAATCGGAATAGGAACGCTCGCCGATACGGCCGGCCTCGGCGCCGGTGGTCGCGAGAAGCAGGCCTGACAGCATTGCTGTGCATGCCAGTGCAGAACTCAATTTACGCTTGACGGAACGCATGTTGCGTCCTCCTCTTTCATCCGGGTTGCCGCAGCCTCCCCATGTTTGCGGATATTAACCTTCCGTTAACCTTTGTCACGGGCGAAAGTTCACCGCCGCCGGCGCAATTGACAGGCATGGTTAACTGCGGCATCCCCCGGACGAACCATCGAGAAGAGGCGACGAAACGGTCATGAGCGAGCAGCACACAATCGACATCCAGATCCTGCGCCTGAAGGATGCACACGTCTTCGCGCCGCTGCTGGCCTCCTATGCACAGGCCCTGAAACGCGGGGCGCCGCGGCGGCCGGACGAATTCTATGCAGAGCAGATCCTGCAGGACCGGACGGCCGAGGTGCTGGGTGCGCGCATTGACGGGGAACTGGTCGGCTTCCTGATGTTCTATGACGTTCCGGAGCCGGTGTCCGGCCTGCGCATGGGCGTGTGCGACCATATCTATGTCCATCACGAGCATCGCAACAAGGGCATTGCCAAGGCGCTTGTCGACGTGCTGGCCGACCAGGCGGAGGAACGGGGCTGGTCGAAGCTGCATCTGCATGCGCCGCGCCAGCCGGAAGACGGGAGAAAGCTCTATGAGCGCATCGCGGCGCCGGCGGACTGGACCAGCTATATCATCCGCTTCGACGACAAGTGACAGCAATGGCTTTTCATGTCCGCGGCGATGGACGATAACGCGCCCATGAAAGCGATTCGCCTGTTTTTTCCAGTCCTCCTGGCACCCGTGCTGGCGGGTTGCGTGTCCGAGGGAGCCGCGCTGAGGCCCTTGCCGACCGACGCGCAACCGGCGCTGGCCACCTGGCGCTGCGAAGGCGGCGGAACGATGACAGTGCGCCGCGTCGGCGACGCGATCGAGGTCAGTTCACCGCGCGGCGTGGATGTCACGCTGCCGGCGTCACCGCCCGGTTCGCGGGAGCGTTACGGCGAGGGTCTTTATGCCGTCGTGTTCAACGGGCGCGAGGCGCTCTGGTTCGTGACGGGGAAGTCGCCGCTGAACTGCCGGCGCTAGCGGCGTGACGCCTATCGCGCCCGGCTTTTCCATCAGGGAAAAACTTCAACCGATTGAACTGCTTGGCATGCCGGGCGGATATCCGTATCAGACCAATGAATCATCGCCGGATTGGGTTGCGGCCTTTGACGCGGTGCAAAAACGGGACTAGAAAGCCCGGGATCGGAGAACCTTGCCGGCCGCCGACGGGCGCCTCAGCCCGCCGCGTCTGACCGGCCCAGCCCTATGGGGGAACACGTGAGCAAGGACGCCTTGAAGCGCGCGCGGCCATTGTCGCCGCATCTGCAAATCTACAAGCCGATCCCGACGATGATGATGTCCATCAGTCACCGCATCACCGGCATGGCCCTTTATGCCGGCACGCTGCTGGTGGCCTGGTGGCTGATCGCCGCCGCGTCGGGGCCGGCCTATTTCGAGTGGGTGAACGGGATTTACGGGTCGTTTCTCGGCCGTCTCATCCTGTTCGGCTTCACCTTCGCGCTGATCCACCACATGCTCGGCGGCGTGAAGCACCTGTTCTGGGACATGGGCTACGGCTTCGAGAAGACTTTCGCCACCCGGGTGGCGAAGATGCAGCCCGTTGCCGCGGCGATCCTGACCGTGCTGGTCTGGATCATCGGCTACCTGGCGCGCTGAGGAGGAGACGACATGAGCGACATGCGCACACCACTCGGCAAGGTTCGGGGCCTCGGATCGGCCAAGGACGGGACGGAGCATTTCTGGCGCCAGCGGGTCACCGCCGTTGCCAACATACCTTTGCTGATTTTCTTCATCGGGTTGATCATCGCGCTCAACGGGGCGGGCTACGAGGATGTGAGGGCAGCGCTTTCCAATCCCTTCGTGGCGCTTCTGACCATGGGCGCCCTGCTCAGCGCGCTCTATCACATGAAGCTCGGCATGCAGGTCGTCATCGAGGACTATGTCCATGCAGAAGGCTGGAAATTCCTGCTCGTCATGCTGAACACATTCTTCATCGCAAGCGTGGGCCTCCTTTCCGTGTTCGCGCTGCTCAAGCTTGCTTTCGCCGGTTAAGGACGCAGTCACGATGGCCAATACAGACAAGAGCTTTTCCATCAACGGGCGCGCCTACGAGATCGTCGACCACCGTTTCGACGTGGTCGTGGTCGGCGCGGGCGGCGCCGGTCTGCGCGCCACGCTCGGCATGGCCGAGCAGGGGCTCAAGACCGCCTGCATTTCCAAGGTCTTTCCGACGCGTTCGCACACGGTCGCGGCGCAGGGCGGCATTGCCGCGTCGCTGACCAACATGACGCCGGACTGCTGGCAGTGGCATCTCTACGACACCGTCAAGGGTTCCGACTGGCTGGGCGATGTCGACGCCATGCAATACCTGGCCATGGAAGCGCCGAAAGCGGTCTATGAGCTGGAGCATTACGGTGTTCCGTTCAGCCGTACCGAGGACGGCAAGATCTACCAGCGCCCGTTTGGCGGCCACATGCAGAATTTCGGCGACGGGCCGCCCGTACAGCGCACTTGCGCGGCCGCCGACCGCACCGGCCATGCCATCCTGCACACGCTCTATGGCCAGTCGCTGCGCAACAATGCCGAGTTCTACATCGAGTATTTCGCGCTCGACCTGCTGATGAGCGACGATGGACGCTGCACCGGCGTGATCGCGTGGAACCTCGATGACGGCACGATCCACCGTTTCGCCGCCAAGATGGTCGTACTGGCCACGGGCGGCTATGGCCGTGCCTATTTCTCCGCGACATCCGCCCATACCTGCACCGGCGACGGCGGCGGCATGGTGGCGCGGGCCGGACTGCCGCTGCAGGACATGGAATTCGTGCAGTTCCATCCCACCGGCATTTACGGCGCGGGATGCCTGATCACCGAGGGCGCACGCGGCGAGGGCGGGTATCTCGTCAATTCCGAGGGCGAGCGCTTCATGGAGCGCTACGCACCGTCGGCCAAGGATCTTGCCTCACGCGACGTTGTCTCGCGCTGCATGACGATGGAAATCCGCGAAGGCCGGGGTGTCGGCAAGAACAAGGACCACATCTTCCTGCACCTCGATCATCTCGATCCCGCC
>JACKJV010000014.1 GCA_020637775.1 Brucellaceae bacterium
ATCGAGAGCTTCGACGAATTGCTCGGCCGCGGTGTGGTCGGCATCGTCAAGGATTTCGTCAAGAGCCAGGTGGGCTGATCCATGGCGCTGGAAACCGAACGCAGCGCTGGCGCGACAGGCAGCCGCGCCGACCCGCGGCCGGTCCTTCTGGCGCTGATTTCCATGCTTCTCAAGGGCTTCGGGCGTGCCTGGACCCGCCATGGTGCGTGGATCGGCCTTGTGCTTCTTGGCACCTTCTTCGGCGCGGTCATGCTGATCGGCTGGTTGCGGCCGGTCCATGCCTGGGACATGGTGGCTTACCTTGCTGCCGCGTGGAAGGGCGATTTCGCCACGCCGCAGGCCCTCCATCATGCCGTTTGGGAGGCCGTGCGGCTGGGAACGGAACCAGACCGGTTCGCGGTACTTGCGGAAGGCGATGCCTACCGGGTCCGCCAGTTCACCGACCCGCTTGCCTTCTACTCACAGCTCGGCATGTATGAAGTCAAATGGCTCTATGTGCAGATGATCCGGTGGATCGCTCCGTTCACGGGCGCGATGCAGGCCGGCTATGCGATCAATGTCGCGGCATGTGCCGGTCTGTTCGCCATTCTCGCATGGTGGCTTCATTCGGTGCGCATGCTCAACCTCGCGCCGCTGGTGATTGCGCTCCTCATGGTGGCCGGCTTTCCGGCACTTGCGATGGCGGAATCGCCCGATTTGCTGAATGTCATGCTGGTGGCGGCGGCACTCCTGCTTCTGGACCGGGACCGGATGATTGCAGGATCGCTGGTCGGCATTCTCGCGGTCGCCGTGCGGCCGGATTCCATCGTGCTCGTGGCTGGACTCATGGGCACGTTCTGGCTGTGGCGCCAACGAGGGGCGGCCGTGCTGGCAGTGGCATTCGCGGCCTGCGTGCTGGTCTATGCCGGTATCCAGTCAGTGACGGACCATCCCGGCTGGTGGCCGCATCTGTGGTTTTCGACCTATCACATGCAGGAAAACATGCAGGACTTCCGCCCGGATTTCTCGCTGAAAGTCTACGGCATTGCCTTTGCCTGGAACCTGGTCAGATCGGCCTTCGAAAACAGCTGGCTCGGCCTTTATATGGCGGGGCTGGCGGCATGGGCATTGCTGTCATCCGGCGGAATGTCATTCGGCCGGCGCCGCACAGCCTTGCTGGCTGCGGCGATGGGGGCCATCGCCCTCAAGTTCATGATCTTTCCGCTGCATGATGGCCGCACCTATTTCCCGATGCTTGTGCCGGCACTCGTGATCATGCTGGCGGAAACGCGCGATCGGGCGCGAGAGCGGGCGGGTGTCCCGCATGTTCCGCAATGATGCGGCGGCTGCCGCCAAGCCGGGCGCTCAGGTCATTTCCGCGATGAGATAGCCAACACCGGTCGTGGCCGTCAGTGTCGTGGCCAGCCTGAGCCAGGATTGCGAGACCTCCTCGTCAATCCGGAAAATGTTGAGCGGCATGAGGTGGCTGTGCGGACCTGCCTTCTCCATGGCCCGCGGGGCTTCCATGAAACATTCCTCGTCGAACCAGGCCCAGTCGTCGGCCCAGGTCCAGCAGCCATTTCGCCTGTAGACGTCGGCGACCTGTTCGGCATACGTCTTGTCGGTGGCAAGGCGTATGTACGCGCCTGGTGCCCGCTTGAAGTATTGCGTTGCAAGGGGCAAGGCCCGTTCCGTGCAATAGTTCGACATCCAGAGCGTGAAGCCGAGCTCCTCGCGCAAATCTTCCAGCACGCGGAAGACCTGCACGTGGTCTTCATGGCCGTATTCGCCCCATGGGTTGTGGGTAAACACGTTCATGCCCGGGTGCAGCATTGGTCTTATGGCGTCGCGGATGCGGCCGTAATTGGCCTCATAGAGGTCGCGGATGGGTGCCGGCGCCACCGGCAACTCATCCGATGTCATCTTGTTCATGACACGCTTTACCTGACGCTTGGCGTCGCGCAGCGCGGCCGTGTGACGGAAGGCGAGGCCGAATTCATCAATGACTGGTTGAGTCCAGTCCGCGCAGCCATAGCTGCCCGGCTCGTCAATCTCCAGACAGGTGACATGCGGATGCGGAATTTCTGCAATGGCCGCTTTCCGCCGTTCACAGAGTTCAGGCTGTGCCCAGAAATGGCGGAAAACGATAACCACCTGGTCCGCCTGGCGCATGATCGAGTTGAACCAAAGCAGTTCATCATCGGGATGAGCGCCAATAATGATTGAATTTTTCAGGAAATCCGGTCGCACACCCATCGGACATCCTCCTTTTTGATTTTACGTCATTGTGATGCTGTACCGGCGTTCGCGCGGCTGAAATTCTGCCAGGCGAGCGCCATGCGGCCGCGCAACGTCAAGGCCTTCTGCATGCCGTGAACGGGAATGGCGCGAGTGCCGAAATCGGTTTTGAACGGTTCATCCCCTATGGTGAAATCGAAGACCTTGCCGCCTTCGCGGCATCGTTCCTCGATGATTGCATCATACATCAGCAGACCTGGCGAATGCCGGCCGTGGGTCTCGTAGTCGCAGCCGATCAGCAGGTAGTGGAACCGGCCGGCGTGCTCGACGCCAAAGACATGACCGATCGGCTCGCCCTCCAGTTCAAGCCGGTAGATGGCGGCAAATCCTGAGGTCGTGCCTCTGGCGGCGATTTCCGCATAGAACCGGCGGACGGCGTCCATTGCGATCATGTCGCCCTTGAAGCGACCCTCGCGAAGGGTGGCAAGCAGTTCGATTTCCCGGGCAGCGCAAAGGGGATCGCTCATGCGCACAAGGCGCGCGCCGTCCATCCTGAAGAAGCGATTCTTTCGCCGTTTCAGATATTTGGCGAAGCTTGCGGAATAGGATGCCCGGCTCCACTCGGCATAGTTGGACCGAAGCGCCGTTTCATGGGATGAGAAATCGAGCCTGTTGGCCGACGCATCAAGGAACAGCTGCCAGAGCGGGACGTGCTCGGGGCGGATGTTCCTGATGCGCAAGATATCGTGCGGTCCGCAAGCGCGGGCTACCGCGCTGTGCAAGCCTGCTTGCGCTGCGATGTCGCCACGCCATGCCGGATCGACCACAGGCGCGCAATAGTCACTGACGCCAAGGTCGGCTGCCTCAAGCAGGGTGACGCCTTTCAAGCGCCGGCGAATCATCGGCAGAAGGAAGACAAGGACAGGCCCTGCGTGTCCCGTCACCAGCACGGGTTCAGCACCGCGCGCCGGTGCAAGTGTGCGGTAGAAGGTGTCAAGCCATGCCGGATGCTGGAATGCCGTCGCATCCGAGGCATTGAACAGCCGCGCGAAGTCCGGGCCGAGGGCCTGGCCGGGCGGTATCGCCGCCACCTTGATGGCGCTTCTGTCGCGGGCCAGCCTGTCCGGTTCCAACATCGCTCAAATACCCATATCCCGAATTACCCTTTTACCCGGAGCGCCTGAAGAAAAGGTTGCCGTGACGGTCAAGCGGATCGGTTTCGAACACGCGCCAAGTCGCGGCAGGTTTTCCAATTGTCGCAAACAGGATTTGGGTTGTGCGAGGCGGTGATTATGCTGGCGCGCAAATGGGTTCTTCAAATGCGGAGCAGCGGGTATGGCCAGGTTTCCGGAGCGGGCGCGGATTGTCATCATCGGTTTGGGCGGGATCGTGGGTGCGAGTGTCGCCCATCACCTGATCGAGCGCGGATGGGACGATATTGTCGGGATCGATACTTCGTCGGTTCCCACCGATATCGGCTCGACCAGCCATGCGTCCGACTTCTGCTACACGACGTCGCATGATCTGCTGTCGACCTGGATGACACTGTATTCCATCGACTTCTACGAGAAGCTGGGTCACTACGCACGCGTCGGCGGTCTCGAAGTTGCCCGCGTGGGCGATGACGAGCGCATGGCGGAGCTCAAGCGCAAGGTGGCATCGGGCAAGGCGTTCGGAACACGCGTTTCCATGATCGGACCCGCCGAAACCAAGGAGAAGTTTCCGCTTCTCGAAGAAAGCGTGGTTCAGGGGGCAATGTGGGATCCGGATGCCGGACTGGTCACGCCGCGTTCGCAGACAGTCGTCGGCAAGCTGGTCGACCAGGCCGAAGCGACCGGCAAGCTCAAGGTCTTCGCCAACACGCCTTGCACAGGGCTGGTGATCGAGGACGGGCGTATCAGGGGCGTCGAGACTGCGCGCGGGACGATCATGGCCGACCATGTCATCGTCTGTGCCGGGCTGTGGGGACGCATGATCGCTGCCATGGCAGGCGAGGATCTTCCGGTCATGCCCATCGACCATCCGCTCACCTTCTTCGGCCCCTACAACGAATTCGCCGGCACGGGGAAGGACATTGGCTGGCCTTTGCTGCGCGACCAGGGCAATTCCGCCTATATGCGGGACACGGGCGATCCGAAGACGCCGGAAGGCGGGCAGATCGAGTGGGGCTACTATGAGGAAAAGGAGCCGCGCCTGGTCCATCCGCGCGACCTGCTTCAAAAGCATGAGGCGCGTCTTTCGCCCTCACAGCGTGATCTGGACATGGAGCAGATCCTGGAACCGCTGGAGCGGGCCATCGAGTTGACACCGATCCTCGGCGAACTGGGCTACAACGAGGGTCATTCATTCAACGGTCTGTTGCAGGTCACCACCGATGGCGGCGCTTCGCTGGGCGAAAGCCAGAAAGTGAGGGGGCTGTGGTATGCCGTGGCCGTGTGGGTCAAGGACGGGCCGGCGGTCGGCAAGCTCATCGCCGACTGGCTGACCGACGGCGTGACGCCCATCGACATCCACGGGGCCGACGTCGCCCGTTTCTATCCGCACCAGCTTGCCGAGCAGTTCATACATGACCGTTGTTCCGAAACGGCCATGAAGGTCTACAATCCGGCAATTCATCCGCGCGAACCCTTTTCCAAGGGACGAAACATCCGCCGCTCGCCGTTCTGGGAGCGGGAGAAGGAACTGGGCGCCTATTTCATGGAGCTTGGCGGCTGGGAGCGCGCCCACGGCTATGCCTGTAACGAGCATCTCCTGGAGAAATACGGCAACCGGGTGCCGGTACGGGAAGACGAATGGGACAACCGCCATTTCTGGCGCGTTTCCAATGCCGAACATCTCGCCATGAGCGAGGATGTCGGCATGGTCAACCTCTCCCATTTCGCAATCTATGACGTGTCCGGGCCGGACCACGAAGCGCTGATGGAATATCTGTGCGCGGCGAAAGTCGGCGGCGACACGCCTGTCGGGCGCGGTATCTATACGCATTTCCTCGACGAGCGCGGCGGGGTTCGTGCGGACCTGACGGTCATCCGCATGGAGGATCGCTACAGGGTGGTCGACGGGGCCGATGCCGGGCCGCGCGACTTTACCTACATGAAGCGGGTCGCCGAGGACAAAGGCTTCGACGTGACGGTGGAAGACCGTAGCGAGGATTTCGGCTGCATCGGTGTCTGGGGGCCGAATGCCCGTTCGACGCTGCAGAAGCTGGTTGACGACCCTTCGCAGCTTGACGCAGCCAATTTCAAGTTTGCCACGACCAGGGAAATCCGCATTGGCGGTGTTCCTGTCACAGCCTTCCGCATCTCCTATGTCGGCGAACAGGGCTGGGAACTGCATTTCAGATACGAGGACGGCCTGGCCGTCTGGGACGCGCTGCGTTCTCTGGACATCATGCCTTTCGGTGTCGAGACCTATGCCAATTCGCGCCGCATGGAAAAGAGCTTGCGGCTGCAGAACGCCGATCTGCTGACCGACTACAACCTGCTCGAAGCCGGGCTTGCGCGACCAAAGGTGAAGGCGGCCGATTTCATCGGCAAGGAGGCGCATCTGAAATTTCGCGAACGGGCGCATCAGCCGGCCATGTTGTGTACATTGGTCATGGACGACAATGTCGATGCCCGGGGCGTCGCCCGTTATCCGGTCGGCACTTGCCCGATCCTCGATCCGGAGACGGGGGGAGTGCTGGTTGACGAGAAGGGACGTCGGTCCTACACGACCTCCATTGCCTTCGGGCCGACCATCGGCAAGAATATCGCACTTGGCTACATCCCCCATTCCCATGCCGTGGAGGGGCGCAGTCTCGCCATCGAGTATTTCGGAGAGACCTTCCCGGTAACAATTGCCGCGGTCGGCTACAATGCGCTGTACGACCCTGAAAACAACCGGCCGAAAAGCTGAGGAAAAGACCGCCTTGGCCTGACCGTGGCGTGGCGAACCTGCCCACGCCTTGACGCCTGCGGCTGATGCGATACCTTTTAGAAATCCGTTTAATGCGGATGAAGGCCTTTCGGGTCGCCCGGAAAGGCTTTGAGGGGGCTTGACGTCCGGAACCGTTTTCGGAGTTGGGCATGGAAAAGCTGTTCGCCAAGGCGCTTGCGCGCTATATCAGGATCGGCAGTCTGAAATTGAGATTGCCTTCAGGCGATCTGCATGTTTTCGGGGATGGTTCAGGTGCTCCTGCAACCGTTGTTTTCCGAAAACCGGGCACCTTGCGCCAGATGATGGCGGATCCCTCGCTTGGGTTCTCCGAAGGGTACATGAATGGCGATATCGATGTCGAGGAAGGTGATCTGCTCGATGTCATGCGCATTGCGTTTTCGAATGGCGATTATTCGCGCATGCTGGGTTCTCCGTCGCGCTTGCGCGCGGCCTTCAACTTCCTGGTGCGCCGGTTCTTCCAGATCAACACGGCGGCGCGCTCGCGGCGCAATGTCAGCCATCACTATGATCTGTCGGGAGAACTCTACAGGCTTTTCCTCGACCCGGACCTTCAATATTCCTGCGCCTATTTCGACCATCCCGGCCAAACCCTGGAAGACGCACAACTGGCCAAGAAGCGGCATATAGCCGCCAAACTTTGTCTCGATCCCGGGCAATCGGTGTTGGAGATCGGCAGCGGATGGGGTGGGCTGGCCCTCTATCTCGCAAAGCACCTGGAAGCCGATGTCTTCGGCGTGACCTTGTCGACCGAGCAATTGGAGGTTTCCCGCCAGCGGGCGAAGCAAGCGGGGCTCGATCAGCAAGTCCGGTTCGAATTGCAGGACTATCGCGAGGTTTCGCGGCGGTTCGACCGGATTGTCTCGGTCGGCATGTTCGAGCATGTCGGAGTCAACCACTACCGCGCCTATTTCGAAAAGATCGCGAAGCTGCTGAAAGACGATGGGGTCGCGCTGGTGCACACGATCGGCCGTTCCGGTCCGCCAACGGTCACTGACAGCTTCATCCGGAAACATATTTTCCCGGGCGGTTACATTCCGGCGCTTTCGGAAGTTGCACCGGTGGTGGAGCGCGCCGGTCTTGTGCTGACGGATCTGGAAGTCCTGCGGCTTCACTATGCCGAGACCCTCAAGGCCTGGCGGGCAAATTTTGCCAATGCGCGGAACCGAGTGACAACCATGTATGATGAGCGATTCTGCCGTATGTGGGAATTTTACCTGGTGGCGTCCGAAGCATCGTTCAGATGGGGCGATCTCTGCGTCTTCCAGTTCCAGCTCGCCCGCAACAAGGCGGCAGTGCCATTGACCCGTGACTATTTGCCGGGCAGCGAGGACGCGTTGCGCCAGAAAGACAGCGGCCAGAAACGCCGCAAATCGCGACAGAAAGGGATTGTAACATCAACACATTGATGTTTCGCCGATATCGGCCGGACCAATTGCCGCTTGCTTGAAGCGCTCCCTCAGCGGCGGCCGCGTGAAAAGCGGGTACGGGAAAGAGTGACCGGGAATTGCAGCTTTCTTTGTTGCTGGCGGTTTTCTGCACATGGGGGCACTATGGCATGATGAAATACACGCTTCGACTTGTGTCTTTCCTGATGGGGACAATGGTGCTGGCCGCGTCCGTCCGCGCGGATGCACAGGACGAAGTTGTTGACGTCGAACTCGTTCTGGCGGTGGATGTATCGCTGTCCATGATGCCCTTCGAGCTCGAAATCCAGCGCAAGGGATATGCCGCTGCGATCGCAGATCCCAGCGTTGTCAAGGCGATCCAGCAGGGCGTACACGGGCGTATTGCCGTCACATACCTGGAATGGGCCGGCAATTTCAGCCATCGACAGGTGGTGCCATGGACAATTGTCGCCTCAATGGCGGACGCCAAGGCATTCGCCGCCTCGATCACCTCCAATTCCGGACGCGGCATGCGGCGTACGTCGATATCCGGTGCGATTGACCAGGCAGCCAGCCTGTTCGAGGCGAACGGAATCCGGGGCCTCAAGCGAGTCATCGACATTTCTGGCGATGGTCCGAACAACCAGGGAAGGCCGGTCACGCAGGCGCGCGACGACGCGGTCGCAAAAGGGATCGTGATCAATGGCTTGCCGCTGATGACGCTCGATTCCTCGCCTTACGGATCATTCGATATTCCGGATCTGGATCGCTACTATGCCGACTGCGTGATTGGAGGCCCCGGGGCGTTCATGGTGCCTGTCGACGACTGGGAGCAGTTTCCAGCCGCCATCCGCCGCAAGCTCGTGCTGGAACTGGCCGGCCTGCCTTCGCCTGCACCAGTCGTGCTGGCTGCCACAGGAAGTGAAGTGGATTCGCGTTCCGACTGCATGGTGGGCGAGAAGATCTGGCAGAGGCGTTTCCAGATGTTCGAGGACAACTGACGTGCCGAACAGGGTAAAATGCCCGATCCATCATAAGATGTATGAATATCTAAAATACAACCAGATTAAGCCGATGTTATAAACTTGTGTGTCATCCACGGGCCGTAACCTTCTGAAACCGGTATCGGCAGGGACATGGAATATCGGCCAATCAGGAATTTCTTGAACTTCGTCGCCGCCGATCATGCGGGGACCGCCACGGACAATGCAGAATTCGTGAGGCGATTGCGGCAGGCGCAATTGGCGAGTGCCGGCAAGCAGGCTGGTTCCATGATCCTGGCTCATGCGGTTGGCGCCCTTTTCCTCGGCGCGGCCGTTCTGGGGCCCTGGAACAGGGCTTTTGTCGCCGCTTGGCTGACGGTGTTCCTGGCCGTGCTGCTGATCGTGCCGCTCAAGTCCCTGTTCGAGCGGGGACCGCTCCCGGGCCTGACAGCCATGAACGATGCCCAGTCGCTTTCGATGACGCGCTGGCAGATGAACATGATAGGCGTTCTCTGGTCGGTTGCCGCGATTGTGCTTTATCCGGGGGGAACGGAGCCCGAGAAACTGCTGGTGGCAATCGCCCTGACGGGGTCGATGGCGTCGGGTGCCATGGCACTTCATGCAATTCCGGCCATAGCCGTGTCGTTTGCGGGCATCATGGCCTTGGGGCTGATTGCAGCGATTTCCCTTGATGGCAGTCCTGTCGCGCTGCCACTGGCCTTGTTTCTGGCCTTCCTGTTTGCCGCGATCATGCATGCGGTCAATGAAACGGGGCGCGTTTTCGTGCAGCATCTCGTCCAGCAATATGAACAGGAAAAATCAAAGGAACTCTTTTCTGTCCTGTTTCGCGATTTCGAGGACAGCAGTTCGGACTGGATGTGGGAAGTGGATGAGAGCGGGCGCCTCAGCCATGTTTCGCCGCAATTCTTCGTTGATGAGCGTTTCAAGGGCCATTCGTTTGATGACAAGGTGATCGGCCGTCGTTTGCGCGATCCCAAAAGCGTGGTCCGTGGTGACAGGGTGCCGGCGTTGCATCGCGATGTGTTGACAGCGTTTCAGCGGCAAGCACCTTTCAAGGAAGCCGTTGTTGCCATTCATATCGCCGGCAAATGGCGTTACTGGAGGCTTTCGGGGCGGCCGGTTCATTCCTCCGACGGCCGGTTCCTTGGCATGCGTGGCGCCTGTTCCGACATTTCCGATTCCTTCGAGGCGGAAAGCCGCCTGCAATACCTTGCCATGCATGATGCCATGACCGGTCTGCCAAACCGCGAGAATTTCAGCCGTGCATTCGATGCTGCGCTGGCGGGGGTGCAGGCAGGTGGCGGTCAGGTGGCCCTGCTGGCGATTGACCTCGACAAGTTCAAGATGGTCAACGATACGCTCGGCCACCAGGCAGGCGATGACGTGTTGCGCGCGGTGGCCGAACGGCTTTCCGGCCTCAATGCACCAAACATCACCTTTGCCCGCTTCGGCGGCGACGAGTTCTGTGCATTTGTCACCGGGCCGGATGCCGGCCGGCGCGCGGAAGAGCTGGCGAGGGTGATCGTCGATGTGTTGGCAGAGCCGGTTGACTTGTCTGCCGGCATGGCCGAGATCGGTTGCTCGATCGGTATCTCTGTCTGCCCGCGAGACGGGATGACGGCAGAGACGCTGCATCGCAATGCGGATCTTGCCCTGTACAGGGCCAAGAGTGCGCCGATCGGCGCATGGTGCGTCTTTGAACCGATCATGGATGCCACGGCCCGGAAGCTTCAGGATCTGGAATACGAATTGCGTTCGGCACTCAAGCGAAACGAGTTCGAGCTCTATTTCCAGCCGCTGGTCGATTCGCTCACCCGGGAGATAACCTGTTATGAAACCCTGCTGCGCTGGAACTCCGCGCGTTTCGGGCGGGTGCCACCCACGGAATTTATCCGGATCGCCGAGAAAACGGGCCTGATCCACGAGATCGGCGAATGGGTCATCGGCCGCGCCTGTTTCGAAGCGGCGCAATGGCCCATGCAGGCCGCGGTCGCCGTCAATCTGTCGCCGCGCCAGTTGGAAGGGTTCAGGCTGTTGAATACAGTCAAGACGGCGCTCGACAGCAGCGGTCTTCCGGCCTCGCGCCTGGAACTGGAAGTCACCGAATCGGCGCTCGAAGCGGAGCCGGATCATGCGGCCGGACTATTGCACCGCCTGCGTTCGGTCGGCGTCAGGATCTCGCTGGACGACTTCGGGACCGGATATTCCTCGCTCTCCTACCTGGTTCGCTTCCCCATCGACAAGCTCAAGATCGACAAGAGTTTTGTCCAGAACGCGATGTGTTCGGAGCAGAATCTGGCCATCGTGCGGGCAATCGTGTCTTTGGCGCGGTCCATGAAGGTCCGGACCACGGCCGAAGGCGTGGAGACAGAAGAGCAGGCGGCGTTTCTCCGCCTTGAAGGGATAAACGAGTTCCAGGGCTATCTCATAGGGCGTCCGAAGCCTGCTGCCCACATGGCAGCCGAAGCCGCCTGCCGCGCGATCAAGCGCGACGCCGGCTGAACCGGCCGATCAGCCTTTGGCGCTTGCCTGCCGGCTCTTCCTGTTCGCGCGCTCCTGCTGCGGTGAGCGGCCATGGACCTCACGGTAGCATTTGGAAAAATGGGAGGCGGAAACGAAACCGCAGGCAACCGCCACCTCGACAACCGGCATGTTGGACTGCAAAAGCAGGTGACGGGCCCGGTCAAGGCGGATTTCCAGATAATATCTCGCTGGCGAACGCCCCATTTCCAGCCTGAAGAGCCGCTCGATCTGGCGGCGCGACAGGCCCGCGTGGTCGGCGATTTCGACCAGGGACAGTGGCTCGGAGAGATGGGCCTCCATCAACTCGATGATGGACAGGACCTTCGAGTTCTGCACGCCCAGACGAGCGCGCAGCGGCAGGCGCTGGCGATCGGTCGACGAACGGACACGGTCGGTCAGCAACTGCTCGCATACGGCATTGACCAGACCCTCGGAATAGTCCTGGCGGATGCGGTCCAGCATCATGTCGAGCGATGCAGTTCCGCCTGCGCAGGTGCAGATGTTGCCATCCACCTCGAAAAGGTCGGCATGGACATCGACCTTGGGGAAGGCCTCGGCAAAGCCCGGCAGGTTCTCCCAGTGGATCGCGGCCCGTTTGCCGGACAGCAGGCCGGCGGAAGCAAGGATATGTGCGCCAGTGCAAAGACCACCCACCATGACGCCGCGATTGGCCTCTTCGCGCAGCCACGCGTTCGCGGCCCTGGAGACATGCTCTTCGACATTGATGCCGGAGCAGACAAAGATCATCGATGGACGCCCGGCACCCGTCATGAGGCGGCGTTCCTGCTCAAGACTGGTCGAAACCGCGCATTCCACGCCGTTGGATGCCTTGACCGGATGTCCGTCTATGGAGGTAAGGCGCCAGGTATAGACTTCCTCGCCGAGAATCCTGTTTGCAAGCCTGAGCGGCTCGATGGCCGTCGTGAAGGCTATCATGGAGAATTCCGGAACGAGGAAGAAAACGATCGTACGTGGCGATTGCATGTCCATCCTGCCCACTCCCGTTTTCTCGAACTTGTTCTTGCTTGCACAACCACGGCAAGCAGGCGGAAGACGCGACTTCAACCGATCAGGCCATACGGGTCAAGTGGCGCTTTGGGGGTCTTGTTGTCCTGAGTCAAGCGGTCAGATTGAACTTTCTGGCAAATTGCCGAACATGGTCACCATGACAGCAACGAAAGGCAGGGGGTGTCGCGTGGAGGGGGAAGATTTCACGATGGGAATCGAGGAGGAGTATCTCCTCGTCGATGCGCAGACACTCGATCTGGCAGCCGCTCCGGATGCCCTGATGCGCGATTGCGCGGCGGAACTGGAGAGCCAGGTTTCTCCGGAATTCCTGCAATGCCAGATCGAGGTGGGGACCCGCGTCTGCCGTTCCTCGGCCGAGGCGCGCTCGGATCTTGCGCATCTGCGCCGCACGATCATGGAGGTGGCCGGCCGTTATGGCTTGAAGCCGTTGGCGGTCTCCTGCCATCCCTTTGCCGACTGGCACAAGCAGCACTTTACCGACAAGGAACGCTATCGCGGACTGGAGCGGGATCTGGCGGGCGTCGTACGCCGGATGCTGATTTGCGGCATGCATGTCCACGTCGGCATTGCCGATGATGAGGCCCGGATCGACCTCATGGGGCAATTCAGCTATTTTCTGCCGCATCTGCTCGCGCTGTCGTGTTCCTCGCCTTTCTGGAAAGGCGATGACACCGGCTTGTCTTCCTATCGGCTGACCGTGTTCGACAACCTGCCGCGGACAGGCATGCCGCCGGACTTCGCCTCCTTCGCGGAATACCAGCGTTCGCTCGGGCTGCTGACCGGCTGCGGGCTTATCGAGGATGCCACGAAAATCTGGTGGGATGTCCGGCCGTCGTCGCGCTTCCCCACACTGGAAACGCGGATTTGCGATGTCAGCCCGCGGCTTGATGACGCCATTGCGATAGCGTCCATGGCGCGTTGCCTCATTCGCAAACTCACGCGCCTCAGGAAGAAGAACCAGCGCTGGCGCATCTACGATCGTTTCCTGCTCGGCGAGAACCGGTGGCGCGCGCAGCGCTACGGGATGGCGGAGGGACTGATCGATTTCGGAAGGCGTGCGGTTGTGCCCTTCGGCGATCTTCTGGAGGAAATGATCGAACTGACGGAAGAGGATGCCGCCCATTTCGGATGCGAATCGGAAATCCGGCATTTGCGCACCATGCAGGAGCGTGGATCTTCGGCTGACCGGCAGCGTGCCGTGTTCACATCCGCGATCGGGCAGGGGGCGGACCGTCAGGAAGCCCTGTGCGCGGTCGTGCAGTCGCTGGCAGATGAGTTCGGCGAGGGGCTTTGACCTCTTGCAAGCGAACGCCTGACGTGAAAACGCCGCCCGGGAGAGCGGCGTTTCAACTCATGGCTGGCAAGACCTTCATCAGCGACGCGCCCGGTCGAGATGCGGGTTGCCAATATCATTGCGCAGATGCTCCGGCAGCCGCTCGATCATCAGGCGGGTGCGTTCGCGCGTGCGATGCGCCTCGAGGCGCTGCATGTAGTGGCGAAGGTTGAACATTTCTCGTCTCCATATCCGGACCTGGCCAGGATGCATCTGTGACAGCGCGTCCCTCCTGTCTGGTTGCTTGTCTCTATGGCGAAGGGATACGGGCTTCTGGCGGGGAAGCGACGCGGAATTGCCGCCACGCGACCTTGCTGACGGCCCTTTCTCCGGGCTGTTGAAACCGGTGTCTCAGGCCATGTGGTCTGCGCGGAAATAGCCGATATCCTTTTGTATTTCGCCGGGCAGGGCATCGAGAATGCGTTGTGTACGGTAGCGGCGATACCGCTCGGCGGCGCGGGAAATCGTCGTGCTTATCGTGGTGCGGCGGACTGTCATGGGAGGTCTCCTTTCCGTCTTGCTGACGGGGAGACGATGCCCCTTGACTTGTGTTCAATCAAACGAAAAGGTGTGAATCGATCATTCAGAAAAAATGAAAGACGCGTCATGGGACAATCGCCACTCATCGATACCGATCTCTTGCGCACCTTCGTGGCCATAGCTGAAACCGGCAGCTTCACCCAGGCAGCCGAACAGGTGTTGCGTACGCCATCGGCGGTTTCCATGCAGATCAGGAAGCTGGAGGACTTGCTTGGCAAACCGCTCTTCGTGCGCGATAGCAGGTCGGTCTATCTGACTGCCGATGGTGAAATGCTGCTGGCCTATGCCCGGCGCATCCTGGCGCTCAATTCCGAAGCGGTATCGAAATTCATAGCGCCAGAAGTGGCAGGCGAGGTGCGGATGGGCGCGCCGGACGATGTATCGGAACGATATCTGCCCGACATGCTGCGCCGTTTTTCGCAAAGCCATCCCGGCGTGACGGTCAACGTCGTCGTGGAGAACACGAACCAGTTGATCGACCGGCTTGGCAAGGGGGAACTCGACCTGGCGATGGTGACATGTGGTGTCCATACGGCGGACAAGCAGGTGGACGTGCTGATGGAGGAGCCCTTGGTCTGGGCCTGCCTGAAAGGTGGATGCGCGGCGTCGCGGGATCCGCTGCCAGTGTCGGTCTGGGAAGACGGATGTTCCTGGCGAGGTGCTGCTCTGGGTGGGCTTGAACACGCCGGCCGCAGCTACAGGATCGCTTTCCAGACCGCCTACATCTCGGGTCAGCGCGCGGCCATCCTTGCGGATCTGGCCATTGCGCCGATGCCGGCTTCGTCGATCGCCGATCCCATCGTGGCGGCTCGACCAAGTGAAAACCTGCCGCCGCTGGGGACGTATCAGCTCGGCCTCATGGTTCGCGGCAACCCCAATTCAGCCGTCGATGCGGCGGCCGGTCATCTGCGTGCCTGTTTTGCGATGAAGGCAGCGGCCTGAGAACGGATGGCGCGCCGATCAGCGGGCGCGCCGTCCTCCGCGCCGGCGTCCGGTGCCGCTCTCGCCTGCATCGGACAAGATCTTTCGTTCAGGCAGCATCACTGCCTCGGCCAGGCGCGGAAAGGCGTCAACCTTGTTGGGCAGCGCCATGGCATTGACGAAGAGCTGCTGGAAGTCGGGTTCCAGCGCCGTCTCGATCTTCTCGATCCGCGATACGGCGCTCTCGATTTCGCGCCGGTGGTCGCGGTTGAGCAATGCCATCAGGGCGCCATCGCCGGCCGCGTTGCCGACGGCCTTCACTTCATCCAGGGTGCAATCGGGAATGAGCCCCAGCACCATGGCATATTTCGGGTCGATATAAGATCCGAACGCGCCGGCAAAGCGGATGGCATCGACCTTGTCGATACCCTTCTTCTGCATCAGCAGGCGGATTCCCGCGTAGAGCGCGGCCTTGGCAAGCTGGATCGCGCGGACATCGTTCTGGGTGACGACAATGCGCGGATTGGCTTCCTGCAGGACGTAGCCAAAGGTGCGTCCTTGTTCCACGATACGTGGAGAGCGTGCCGCAAGGGCGCCATCGACCACGCCGTCTTCCGATATGATGCCGGCAAGGAACATTTCAGCGACGACCTCGATGATACCCGATCCGCAGATACCGGTGACGCCGGTGCCGTTCAGGGAGGCCGGGAAACCGTCCTCGTCGGACCA
Organism: Brucellaceae bacterium; assembly: GCA_020637775.1. Lineage (GTDB taxonomy): Bacteria > Pseudomonadota > Alphaproteobacteria > Rhizobiales > Rhizobiaceae > Zhengella. The sequence goes on from JACKJV010000014.1 coordinate 15,621, forward strand.
GAGGTCAGACCCGATGACGCGATAGCGCGGCTCCAGCGTCTGCGAATCGATGCGCACGCGCTCGATGGCACCCGGTGCAGCGCGTTGACCACCCGAGATCTCGGCACCCTCGAAAGCCGGGCCGGTCGGGGAGGAGCAGGCAACAGTGTGCCTGGCATTGCCCAGTACGATTTCGGCATTGGTGCCGACGTCGACCAGCAGCATTTCCCTGTCCTGCCGGTAGGGCCCTTCCGACAAGGTCGCGGCGGCTGCATCCGCGCCGACATGGCCTGCAATGCAGGGCAGGACATAGGTGCGCGCACCCGGATTGACGCCGATGCCGATTTCGGCTGCGGAGAAGGACAATGCGCCCGATGCCGCAAGCGCAAAGGGCGCGCCGCCCAGTTCAGTCGGGTCAATGCCGAGAAACAGGTGGTGCATGACCGGATTGCCGACAAACACCGTGTCGAGAATGTCTGCCCTGTCGGCGCCGGCCTCGTTGCAAACCTTGCCGATGAGGCCGTTGACGGCCTCACGCACTGCCACCGTCATGGCTTGCCGGCCTTCCGGGTTCATCATGACATAGGAGACACGGCTCATCAGGTCCTCGCCGAACCGGATCTGCGGGTTGGACGTGCCCGACGAGGCGGCAATGCGCCCGGACAGAAGCGACACGAGATGCATGGCAATGGTCGTGGAGCCGATGTCGCAGGCAACACCCCAGGCTTCGTTCTTGAGGCCGGGCCAGAGCGCGATGATCGTGGGACGATCCGATGTTGCGTCATGGTGAATGGCTGCTGTGACGGACCATTTGCCTGCTCGCAGGATCGACTGGACCTGCGGCACGAGGCGGAAATCCACCGACAGGTTTTCATAGCCCCAATCGCGGGAAAGGGCGGCTTTCAGCCGGTCCAGATCGCCCAGCGGCTTGTGCATGTCAGGCTCTTCCACCTCGACATAGCACAGCCCGATTGCCGGATTGCGCTCAATCAGCCTGTCGGTTGCCTTCTTGCGCACGACTTGTGCATTGACGACGGAATCCTGCGGCACATCGATGACAAGATCGCCCTCGATCAAGGCTGAACAGGACAGGCGTCGTCCTTCGGCAAGAGCGCCGCGCTTTTCCGTGTAGCGGGCTTCCTTGGCCGACCAGCCGGAAATGCCGGATGCATCGGATGTGATGCCGTGCTTGGCGAAATGGCCAGTCTGCACTTCAATCTGGCACCGGCCACAGATGCCGCGGCCACCGCATACGCTCTCCACATAGACGCCGAGTTCGCGTGCGGCATCCAGCACGGACGTGCCCTTTGCAAAGCGTCCGCGCTTGCCGGACGGCATGAAAAGAACGAGGTGGTCGGTGGACATCATGTTGCTGGGTCCTGAATGATGCTCATCGGGAAAATGCGATGATTTTGCTTAAGCGAAGGACAGCGGATATCCGGCATGATGCGGTCGTTCCTGAAGGAGGTTCGATCATGCCATTCACGCTCCTGTCCGCAGTTCTTTCGGCCTTCTTTCTGGTCCGGATCTTAAAGGGACCATGGTTCCGCCATCCGCATTACCTCGGGCTGGCCATAATCGGCTCGATCGCTGGCAAACTGCTCGTAGCCAGTTTCGCGCCTGATCTCGCCAGCGGCATGGTGGCGGGAAGTCTTGCGCCCCTGATCGGTGCCGCTATCGCGATCATGGCCTTCGATCGCGTCACGGACGTGTGAGCGGCAGAAAAGGCCGCCGCCCCGATTTGCATTGCCGTTACGCCATCGGCCACCGTCGCCCTCAGGCCTGGGTGCGGCGCGCTGCCCGTCCGCCGCGGCGGCCGCCCCCGGCGGCAGGGGCGGCAGCAACAGGCGCAGGGGCTGCGCCGGCATGCGGCTTGTAGTCCTTGTAGGTGCGGATCCAGTTCATGCAGTCGGGATCGGTCCCGTTGAGCACATTAGCCGCACGCACCATTTCCATTTCCTGGGGACGGCATGGATTCATGATGGCCGACGTCATGCCGGCGCCGATGACCATCGGAATGAAACCGGCATTGATGCCGTGGCGGTGCGGCAGCCCGAACGAGATGTTGGAAAGGCCGCAGGTCGTGTTGACCTTCAACTCGTCGCGCAGACGGCGCAGAAGCGCAAAAACCTGCTTGCCTGCCGTACCCATGGCGCCGATCGGCATGACCAGCGGGTCAACGACGATGTCGTGGGCGGGAATGCCGTAATCGGCGGCGCGCTCGACAATCTTTTTTGCCACGGCAAAACGGACATCGGGATCCTGCGAAATGCCGGTTTCGTCGTTGGAGATGGCAACAACAGGCACATCGTACTTCTTGCAGAGCGGCAGGATAGCCTCCAGCTTTTCTTCCTCGCCGGTCACCGAATTGACCAGCGGACGGCCCTTGGCCACCTTCAACGCTGCCTCGATTGCGGCGGAGACGGAAGAATCGATCGACAGTGGCACGTCGACCAGGGCCTGAACGATTTCAAGCGTCTGGACCAGCAATGCCGGCTCCGTGGCATTGGGGTCGACAGCCGTGACGCCCGCATTGACATCGAGCATGGTGGCACCGGCAGCAACCTGCTCGAGCGCATCCTTCTTGACCGTCTCGAAATTGCCTTCCACCATCTCCGCGGCCAGCTTCTTTCTGCCGGTCGGGTTGATGCGCTCGCCAATGACGCAGAACGGCTGGTCGAAACCGATGACGACCTCTCGGGTCGCGGAAGCCACGATGGTGCGGGTCATGCCTGTCTCCTTTGATATAAAGACTTCTTTATATCGTTATCTGATTTCCTTCAAGCCCCTGATCGGAGCCGTTGTCAATTGCTGTCGACGACGTCGGCGACTATGGCGGCGGGCCGTTCGGTCTCCTCGGCCATGATCTCCTCGAGGCGTTCGGCGATGACGGCGTCGTCTGGGCGGCTTTCGCGCTGCCAGGGCTTGCGGCCCTTCAGGACGCCGGATTCGTGCACGATCTCAGCGACGAACTCCTCCTGCCGGTAGGCCATGACATGGACCCCGGAAACGCCTTCGATTTCCTTGACCTCGTTCATGATGTCGATGCACAGGCGCTTGCCTTCGCGCTTCTGCTTCTCGGCGCCTTCGAGGCGCTTGATGACCGAATCGGGGATGTGCACACCGGGCACGTTGGACCGCATCCATTTTGCGGTTCGTGCAGAGGCCAGCGGCCCGACGCCGACGAGGATGAAGCACTTTTCGTGCAGGCCCATATCGACGACGCGCTTCATGTATTCGCGCAACATGGGGACGTCGTAGCAATACTGGCTTTGCACGAACTGGGCGCCGGCGGCGATCTTCTTGGCGAGACGGTGCGGACGGAAATCGTAGGGCGGGGCAAAGGGGTTGATGGCCGCGCCGAGAAAGACATGGGGTGGCGAGGTGATCGGACGGCCGGACAGGAAACGCTGTTCATCGCGCATTGTGCGGACCGTTTCCAGCAGCGACATGCAGTCGAGGTCGAAGACAGGCTTGGCACCCGGCTGGTCGCCGGCCTGCACCCCGTCTCCGGTCAGGCAGAGCATGTTGGCCACGCCCATGGCTGCCGCGCCCAGGACATCGCCCTGTATGGCGATGCGGTTCTTGTCGCGGCATGCGATCTGCATGATCGGGGCATAGCCCATGCGAGTGAGCAGTGCGCAGATGCCGACGGAGGACATGTGGCAATTGGCGCCGGATGCATCGACTGCGTTGATGCCGTCAACCCAGCCGTCGAAAATGGCCGCGCGTTCATAGACTTCCTGCGGATCCGCGCTGTCGGGCGGGTTCAGTTCGGCGGTCACGGCAAATTCGCCGCGGCGCAGGACGCGCTCCAGCCGGCCACGGGAAAAATGGCCTGGCAACGGATCCAGCGGCGCGGACGGGTCGAACGGATTGGTGTCGGGAGACGTGGTCATTTCGTTCAGTTCCTTGCGGCGTCGCGATCAGCGGCTGCATTGGCGGTGACGCGAAGCCAGGCGGAGGTCTCGCGAAGGCTCTGGTCCACCGGCTTCTGCACATTCATGATGTTGGAGCGGCCCTCACGCATGGTTTCGGTTCCCTTCCAGGCCTGCACCCAGACGCAGGGCATGTCCGGCTCGACCTCGCAATGGCCGTTGGCGCGCACGCCGCCGCATGGGCCGTTGCGCAATTGCTTGGGGCAGTTCATCGGGCAGGACATGCCCGTGGAGGAGAGAATGCACTGGCCGCACATGCGGCAATCGAACAGCAGGCCCTTGACCCGTTTTTCGACAAATTTCACCGGAGGCTCGGCACGCTTGTAGCCAACAGCCCGCCAGAACGGGTGCAATGCCAGGAAAAGGCCTGAAAAACGCGCATAGAGCCATTCAAGCGCACGGGCGTGACGCACGGACCAGAGCCGGATCGTATAGGCTTTTCGCGCCCGCGATACCGGCGATACGCCTGATGGAACATAGGCCGAGGGCGGACCCTTCGCTGCCTTCTTGCTTGCGGTCGCGGTCTTGACCGCAGGTTCAGGTGCCATCGCGTCCTCCCGATTGGACAAGGGCCACAAGACGGTCCTTTGGCCATGCTGCTTCCATTTCGGCCGCCGCCTTGTCGGCTTCAGCCTCCAGATCGTCTCCCACGGCGACGGGTGCAGCCCGCCGCCATTCTTCCAGATAGGCATCCGTATCGGCTGCGCCGGAGCGCATGGCGGCCATGTCAATGGCCTCGGCAAAGCGTTGCGAGAGTTCCCGCTTGGCCGTTCTGCGACCCTGTTTGACAATCACCTGGGCGGGGATATCGCGCCAATAAACGATGACGAGATCAGCCATGATCCGGTTTCCTTTCTTTCGTGGATGACAATTGCGGAGGCCGCGCGTGCCCGCTGGTTGCCGCGCGACGCCGGAAATTTCAAAAGCGACAGGGGAAAAATTTGACGGTCAACCCATCATGCCGGCGACGAAGCCCGCAGCCACGCCCGCGGCCCCGATCACCGCTACGATGATGACGAGGGAAATCACGCCGACCGCGGCGCCTATGCCCAGCAGCACGCCATCGCGTTCGGACAAGGCCAGGGCAAGGAGGGTGGCGGCAAAGGCGGGCAGCCAGTTGCCGAGCGGTACGGGAAGGATCACGGCTATGGCGAGCACAAAGATGGCAAGGCCAAGCATTCGGTCAGCCTGGCCGCGCGACAGCGGCCAGTAGCGCGGCTTGATGAAGCGCTCCAGGCGCTCCAGGCGCGGTACAAGCCTGGAGATTGCGTAGTCAACCTTTTCGCGCGCCAGGCTCTTGGAGAGAACGTAGCGGGGGAGCCAGACCGTCTGGCGCGACAGGACCATTTGTGCCGAGACGATGGCCAGTGGAATGCCAAGGATGACGGACGTGCCGGGCGGAAGCGGCAACAGGTTGATCGCGCCGCAGACGATCAGCATGGCCGCGAAGGAGCGGTCGCCGAGCGCATCCCTGATGGCGGCGACCGAAAGCGGGCCGTCCGTCGAGGCAGCAAGTTCCCGCAACACGGTCGATAGCCGGCGTGGCGGGTCTTGGGGCGGTTGCACCGCGATGAACTGGTTGGTCATGCTGTACCGGTTCGTCTCTACCTGGCTGCCTTTGCAGCAGGGGATTGTCACATAGTTCCGGAATATGAAAACCACAAGTCAGCTTGACGCCGCATCGAGAAGCGCACCGGTCAGATCGCCATAACCGGTGAAGCGGCGTTCGTAGTCCAGACCCAGGAAATCCGCTGCCCAGCGCGCCTTGGCATCAAGCGCGGGGTCTTCGCTCTGGGCGAGATAGACCAGCTTGGTGTAATTGCCGAACATCATGGCGATGAGTTCGGGATGGCGGTCGAGTTTCAACGGCTCCATGATGAAGGCTTCGAACTGGCGGGCGATCAGGTCTGTCAGATAGAAGACGGTGACATCGTCTTGGCTCTCACGCAGGAACCTCTCGGTGCCGGTGTAGAATGCGTAACAATGGGGTCCCTCGATACGCGCCAGTCCCTCTTCCTGACAGATCCGGTCGAGTTCGCCCTGCGTGCCGCATTCGGCATAGCCGATGAAAATGCGGCTGAAACCTTCAGCGCGCGCCTCGGCGATCTTCTCACGCATGGCCGGTGCGATCCGCCCCGGCGTGTTGTGCCAGATGGCTGGCAGACAAGTCAGGTCGATATGGTCCAGCCCGTTGGCTTCGCATATGGCCACGATCTCCCGCGCTATGGCGCCGCATGCGATGACGCGCACACCATCGCGGGGGATAGGTGCGGGAAGGGCGGTCATCGTCTCAATTCCATGATGTCGAAGCGCGACTCCAGATGCGGCGCGGGAAATTCCAGCCGCAGCCGGCCGTCATCGAGCAGAAAGGCAAAGGCGACTTCATCGCGCTCGTTGTTTTGCGGGTAGGGCAGGGGTTCCTCGTAGGAATAGTGGCCGGCGCCAAGGAAGATCAGGCGCTTGTCGCCGTCATCGAAGAAGTGGCCCGTCACCCGTTGCGAACCGGTCAGTTTTTCCAGATACAAGCCAGCGCCACTTTCGGTAATGCGGCACCGGAACCAGGAATAGGTCACCAATGCGGCCGGCCCGTCCAGCTTGGTGATACGGCATTGCCAGTTGCCGGTCAGGTCTGCTCCGGAAAAGGAAACCGGATCACCATCGAGAATCTCGTCGAGTTGCGCAATGTCGGCGGGCGCACCACGGGCACGGGCAACCGCAATGGCGCGGGTGCGGGTCTCATCGAAGGCGGCAAGTCGCTGCCGGTCAATGTCAGTGATGAGGGACTCGATCCCGCCCGTGGCGTTGGCCGGTCCGGCGGAACCGGCCAGGGCCATCAGGACGACTGAAGCGATTGCGGCGCGAGTCATGCCATGCCTCTCCTTTCAGGAGCTGGCGCAGGCACGATCGGGACCGCGGGTGGCCAGTCTCAGCCGGCCGCTGCCTGATTGTGCTTGCGCTTCATGAAGTCTTTCGCCGTTTCCACCGCAACCGCGGCGTCACGGCAATAGGCGTCCGCACCCACGGCCTTGCCGAACTCCTCGTTGAGAGGGGCGCCGCCGACCAGCACGACATAGTCGTCGCGAATGCCCTTTTCCTTCATCGTGTCGATGACGACCTTCATGTAGGGCATGGTGGTCGTGAGCAGCGCTGACATGCCCAGAATGTCCGGATTGTGCTTCTCGATGGCTTCAAGGTAGTTCTCGACAGGGTTGTTGATGCCGATGTCGATCACGTCGAACCCTGCGCCTTCCATCATCATGCCAACCAGGTTCTTGCCGATGTCATGGATATCGCCCTTGACCGTGCCGATGACCATGGTGCCGAGCTTCGGCGCGCCGGTTTCCGCCAGCAGCGGGCGCAGGATGGTCATTCCGGCCTTCATGGCATTGGCGGAAAGCAGCACTTCCGGCACGAAGAGAATACCGTCGCGGAAGTCCTCGCCAACGATGCGCATTCCTTCGACGAGTGCCTTGGTCAGCACGTCATAGGGCACCCAGCCGCGATCGAGAAGAATGCGCGTACCTTCCTCTATCTCTTCCTTGAGACCGTCGTAGAGGTCGTCCATCATCTGCTGGACAAGTTCCTCGTCATCGAGTTCCGACAGGATGATCTCGTCGTCGCCAGCCATGGTCAAATCCCTCTTCAAATGTCGCGCGGCACACCGATGACCGCTTCATCATGCGAATATCCGGCTCCCGTGCCGGAGGGATGCACGAATTGCGACGCGGCCGGATGCAAAATGCGACCGCCCGCATCCTGATTGTCGGATATAGCGCTTGTGACGCCGTGGCAAGGGAGTTGCGCAAGCCCGACGAACCGATGCAGGCCGGTGCAGCCGCCTCGTGTCGCCGGTAGCCAAGTCCTTGACGCGGCTGGGGCAGGTGTGGCCGCGGGGCGAGCCGTAGACTTATCCGGACAATGCCCGTGACGGGTGCCGATTTCGAGACAACGGTGACAGGAATGACCGAGGATACCGACCAGCTGACGACCAGTGCCGCCAGTGCACCGCGCGAACGCCGCGGGAGGGGTGAACGTTCAGGTGCGGCGGCCCGCCGGGCGGCGCGTTCGGGTGGCGGACCGGGCCAGTCGCTCACCTACATCACCCGAAAGGTCCCGACCTACGAAGTCCTCTCGGAGGAGGGGCTGGCGATCATCGAATCCAATGCGGACACCATTCTGGAAGAGGTGGGAATCGAGTTTCGCGATGATGCGGAGGCGTTGCAGATGTGGCGCGACGCTGGCGCCGACGTGAAAGGCGAGCGGGTACGGTTTCCCAAGGGCCTCTGCCGCGAACTGCTCAAGTCAGCGCCCTCTTCCTTCACGCAGCATGCGCGCAATCCCGCCAAATCAGTGCAGATCGGCGGCGACAGCACGGTTTTCGTTCCCGTCTACGGCCCGCCTTTCGTCCGCGATCTCGAGGGCAATCGCCGTTATGCCACGATCGAGGACTTCCAGAATTTCGTGAAGCTGGCCTACATGGCGCCGTCCATGCACCATTCTGGCGGCACGGTCTGCGAGCCGGTCGACGTGCCGGTGAACAAGCGGCACCTGGACATGGTGATGGCGCACATGACGCTGTCCGACAAGCCGTTCATGGGATCGGTCACCGCCCCTGAGCGTGCGCAGGACACCGTGGACATGTGCAAGATCCTGTTCGGCGAGGAATTCGTCGACAACAATGCGGTCGTCATCAACCTGATCAATGCCAATTCGCCGATGGTGTTCGACGACACGATGGTGGGCGCGGCCAAGGTTTATGCGCGCAACAACCAGGCCTGCATCGTCACGCCCTTCATCCTTGCCGGTGCGATGAGCCCGGTCACCGTGGCGGGAACGCTGACGCAGGTGCTGGCTGAAGTGCTGGCAGGCGCGGCCTTCACGCAGCTCGTGCGTCCGGGGGCACCGGTGCTCTTCGGCACGTTTGCCTCCTCGATCTCCATGCAGTCGGGTGCGCCCACCTTCGGCACGCCGGAGCCTTCGCTCGTCTCCTACGGCGCTGCGCAACTGGCGCGGCGTCTCGGCCTGCCTTTCCGCACCGGCGGATCGCTGACCGCCTCCAAGGTGGCCGATGCGCAGGCTGCCTATGAAAGCGCCAATACACTCAATTCCACCCTGCTGGCGGGTACGAATTTCGTGCTGCATTCGGCGGGCTGGCTGGAGGGCGGGCTGGTCTCGTCCTATGAAAAGTTCATGATGGACATCGATCAGCTCGGCATGATGCAGCGCCTGGCGCAAGGCATCGACCTTTCGGAAAACGGGCAGGCCATGGATGCGATCCGCGAGGTCGGCCCCGGTCAGCACTATCTTGGCTGCGCGCATACCCAGGCCAATTTCCAGGAAGCCTTCTACCGCTCCTCGATTGCCGACAACAACTCCTTCGAGCAATGGCAGGCAGAAGGCCAGAAACCGGCCCATCAGCGTGCCAATGAGCTGGCACAGAAATGGCTCGATGCCTATGAGGCTCCGTTTATCGATCCTGGTATCCTTGATGGCCTGACCGATTTCGTCTCGAAGAAGAAGGAATCGATGCCGGACGCCTTCACCTGAAAGGATGAGACCGAAACGGCTGGCCGTGCCCGGATCGCTTCCATGATCCATGAGGATGTCTGGCGGCGACCGGTGCGCGGGCTCTAGCCGGGCGGTTTTGTCGCCGCGCGGCCCCGACATGCTTTGACCGGCTCACGAAAACCACTAGGCTTCGTCTGATTGACCGGCTGGCGGTTTCGCTGGCCCCCACGCAAACGGAGAGCCGCATGCATCTGAAAACGCTGTCGATTACTACCGGCGCCGGAACCTGCCCGGCAAAACTTTTCCTGCCGGACGGGCCAGCGGCGGCGAGCGTCCTTTTCTTCATGGATGCCTTCGGCCCCCGCCCGGCGCTGGATGCCATGGCCGGGCGGCTTGTCGGCGAAGGTTATGCGGTGTTGCTGCCGGATCTGCTCTATCGGTGCGAGGACCGTTCTGCCTTCGATGCGCGCACGACCTTTTCCGACCCTGAACGCGGGCCGCTGCTTAAATCCATGCTGGCGGCCACCCCGCAGGCTGTGACGATCGAGGACTGCGCCTATTTTCTGCTAGCACTCGATTCGGAAGGCCTGACCGGGCCTGTCGGTGTCACCGGCTACTGCATGGGCGGGGCACGGGCGCTCAACGCCGCCGCGCATCATCCCGACCGTATCGTGGCGGCGGCAAGCTGGCATGGCGGAAACCTTGCCGGGGACATTCCGGACAGTCCGCATCTCCATGCCGGCAGTATCCGCGCCCGGGTCCATGTCGGCGTGGCTGGCGACGACGGCAGTTTCCCGCCGGCGCAATCCGCACTCTTCGCCCAGGTTTTCCGTGAGGCCGGTGTCGACTACACGCTGGAGAACTATCCCGCCTGCCGCCACGGCTGGTGCGTTCCCGATCATACCGTTTATGACGAAGAAGGTGCCGAGCGGCACTGGAAGCGCCTGCTCACGCTATTCGAAGAGACCCTGAAAACCTGACGCGGCGCGATCATGGCGACAGGCAAGCACCTGCTTGAGGACATTGCCGGCGCGCTGGCGCCCTTCGGCCTGATGGTGCGGGGCGGCTTCGATTTCCGGGCGGACGATGCCGCGCCTGCCGGTCCCGGCGGACGCATGGCGCGCAGCGTTCTGCTCGTCGGACATGCCGGAGGCTCGATCTGGGCTCCCTTTTCCGCTTGGCGCGCACAGCGGTCTGGCGAGGCCGGCAATCCGCTCGATGCATGGTCGAGGCAGGTCATCGGCGGCGTGGCCGGGCTTGCGGGCGCGCACGCGGTTTTCCCCTCGGATCCGCCCTATCTGCCTTTCCAGCAATGGGCCATGCGGGCGGAAGGGCTGTGCCCGTCGCCACTCGGAATACTGATGCATCCGGCCTACGGCTTGTGGCATGCCTATCGCGGTGCAATCTTGTTCAACGAGGCTCTGGCCTTGCCGCCCGCGCGGCCCGTGGCGCATCCGTGCGATTCCTGCCATGGCAAGCCCTGTCTCGGCGCCTGTCCGGTCGAAGCCTATTCGCCGGCCGGATTCGACGTGCAGGCCTGCCGCAGCCATGCCAGTTCCCTGGCCGGAGACGCCTGCCGGGGTGGTTGCCTCGCCCGGATGGCCTGTCCGGTTGGCGCCAGTTACCGGTATTGCGAAGAGCAACAGCGCTTTCATCAACGGGCGTTCCTTGGCGCCTGATCATTTTTTCACCTTGCACCCAAGGATCGCCTTGCCTGCCGCGTCCAAAGGCCGATGATGCATGCGATGAGCGAAATGGCCGGTCACGGTTCGGACGTGCAGGAAACGGCGCTTGCGGCGGCGGGCGGCGATCGTGCGGCCTTCGCCCGGCTTGTCAACGACCACTATGATCTGATCCACCGTATCGCCTTGCGCTGGAGTGGAAACCGCGCCGATGCCGAGGACATCGCCCAGTCGGTCTGCATGAAGCTGGGTGGCGCGATCAGGAAATTCCGTGGCGATGCGGCTTTCACCACATGGCTCTACCGCATGACGATCAATGCCGCGCGGGATCACCATCGCGCAGCGAGGCGGGATGAGCGCCATGCCCACGCCCTCGCCATGCAGGCGCTGGTGGATCATCAGTCCACTACGCCGGATTGGCCGCCGGAAGACGAGACGCAGGCGCTCTGGGCGGCCGTGCGTGACCTGCCGGACAAGACGCGCGAGGCCGTGATGCTGGTTTACGCGGAAGAACTGAGCCATGCCGAGGCTGCCCGGATCCTCGATTGCAAGGAGGCCACGGTTTCCTGGCATGTCCATGATGCGAAAAAACGCCTGGCCGCGCTTTTGCGGCCCGGCGGGGAGACGTGACCATGACCGGTGACGAAACGTTGAAACAATTGGCAGCGCGTGGCCATGCGGCACCGCGCCCGGAGGCGCGCGAGCGTGCCGTGATGGCGGCCATGGAGGCCTATGACGCCGCCGCCACCGATGCAGATAAAAAAACTTCGGCCGCCCCCCAAGGATCGGTGGGACAGGGGCGTCTCATCTCCATCGCAAGCAGAGCATGGAGAAACGTCATGAACCCGAAATCCCTTGCCGGGCCGGTCGCCGCCGCCATTCTTGTCCTCCCCCTTGGCGGCTATCTCGGCTGGCAGATGATGGAGACATCCCCGCTGGTCCGCAGTCAGCAACCTGCGGGCATGGGCGACATGGCAAGCAGCAAGTCAGACGCGCCGAAGGGCGAGCCGGAGGTGGCAGCAAGCACGAAGGACGATGACGCCAATGCACCATCGCTGCCTGAGAGCGGGCTGGCGGCCGGACAGCAGGTTCCGGCTGCGCCGCGCGAGGAAGCCCTGATGCGGCCGATCCCGGCCTTGCAGGATGCCGTCAACGGGTCGAGCGCCCCGGGAAACCCCGGTCCCTCAGCAGCCAAGCAGATGATGCGCAGCATGCCGCTGCGTCCCGATATCGCGCCCGTTCCACGGTCGGAAAACCGCGACCGGGTGGAGGCGTTCGACGGCAATCCGGTGCGCGCGGCGCAGGAACATCCGGTCTCGACCTTCTCGATCGATGTCGATACCTCGTCCTATGCCTTCATCCGTTCACAGCTCAATGCGGGGCGTCTGCCAGCGCCTGACACGGTGCGGGTAGAGGAGCTTATCAATTATTTCCCCTACGACTGGCCGGTTGCCGACAATGCCGGTCAGCCCTTCAAGCCGACGGTCACAATCGCGCCGTCGCCCTGGAATGCCCATCGAAAGCTGATGCATATCGCGATCAAGGGCTATGAGGTGCAGGCGGAGACGCGTCCGCGCGCCAATCTGGTTTTCCTGGTCGATACGTCCGGTTCCATGAATGCGCCGGACAAGCTGCCGCTGCTGAAGACCTCGTTCCGATTGCTGCTGGGCAAGCTCGATGCCCGGGACACGGTTTCCATCGTGACCTATGCGGGCTCGGCCGGCGTGGCGCTGGAGCCGACTGCGGCCTCTGACAAGGCGGCAATCCTGGCGGCCATCGATGCGCTCGGCGCGGGCGGGGCCACGGCGGGAGCCGCGGGAATCGAGACCGCTTACCGGCTTGCCGAGCAGAACTTCCTGGAGGATGGCGTCAACCGGGTGATGCTGGCGACAGACGGAGATTTCAATGTCGGGCCTGCGTCGGACGAGGAATTGAAGCGCATGATCGAGGACAAGCGCAAGAAGGGTGTCTTCCTCTCGGTTTTCGGGTTCGGGCGCGGCAACTACAATGACCAGCTCATGCAGGTGCTGGCGCAGAACGGAAACGGTTCCGCTGCCTATATCGATACGCTCGGCGAGGCGCAGAAGACGCTCGTCGAGGAGGCGACGTCCACGCTGTTTCCGATTGCAAAGGACGTGAAGATCCAGGTGGAGTTCAATCCGGCCATGGTCGCGGAATACCGGCTCGTCGGCTACGAGACGCGGGCGCTGAACCGCGAGGACTTCAACGACGACCGCAAGGATGCCGGCGACATCGGCTCCGGCCATTCGGTGACCGCGATTTACGAGATCACGCCGAAGGGCAGCCCGGCACAACAGATCGATGAGCTGCGTTACCAGACCGCGCCGGCGGAAACGGCCGGCGATGGCGGGTCCGGCGAATATGGTTTCGTCAAGATCCGCTACAAGCAGCCCGACAGCGACACGTCGAGCCTCATTACCCGACCGGTCACCGGGGACGACGAGATTGCATCGCTGGACGAGGCGTCCGACGATTTGCGCTTCTCTGTGGCGGTGGCGGGATTCGGCCAGAAACTGCGCAAGGCGAGCCAGGTCGACGATACCGGCTGGGATGCGATCGCGACGCTGGCGGCCAGCGCGCGCGGCCCGGATCCCTATGGCTATCGCGCGGAATTCCTGCGGCTCGTGCAGATTGCGAAATCGCTGGAGAACGCACCGTGACAAGCGGCTGCGCCTGGAACGGCTCTCGCGGCGTCGCGTTTGAAGGCAAGAAGGTGAATCAAGTCCGGGTGTTGCACGGCTTTGTTCAAACGGTGAATCAGGTTGTGCAACACGCCGCGCGCGGCGTCCGGAAAACCAGGCTTGGCAAAAAGGGAGCAGATCGGATGGCAATCGACAGGCGGATGGTGCTGGCAGGAAGTCTCCTCGGTGGTCTTCTTGCCGTCAGCGGACCGGCGGAGGTGAGGGCCGAGAACGATCTTTGCCCCGTGGTAGCATCGCAGGACTGGGAGGCGTGGCTCTCGCGCACGCCGTTCTCCGGTGACCGGTTGATGCTGCATGTGCGCGGCACGGTTTCCCTGCCGACACCGGGCTACACGGTCAACCTGCGCGAGGGGCCGCTCACGCGCTCCTTCCCGCCAACCCAGATGGTCGTTCTGGAAGTGCGGGAGCCGATCAACCGGATCGGCACCCAGGTGGTCGACGACCGTCGAGTCAGCGTCATCCTGCCGGGCCAGGAAAACTACAAGTCCGTGCGCGTGGTCTGCGGAAAGACGCTGCTGCATGAGTTCAGCGACGTTCCGCTCCTGCGCTGATCGTTTCCGGTTCAGGCCAATGCCTCAGCCGCGGCGGCGGCCGCGCCGTTCGCGCCCTGCGCTGTCGCCGGTTCCCGCGCCACTGGCATCGGCCTGCTTGTTGCGCATCGGACCAACCTTCGCGACGATTTCCTCAATGGTCGGGCGCGGTGCGCGGGCATGGCTGTCTATCGCCTGGCGCATGGCGGCAAGATGCTCGCAACGTGTGCCGCAGCATCCGCCGATGATCCGCGCACCCGCATCCATGGCGAGGCGGGCATATTCGGCCATGAGGTCCGGCGTGCCCGAATAGACGATCTCGGTGCCCTTGAATTCCGGGATGCCGCAATTGGCCTTGACCACGATGGCGGCTTCGGGATCGGCGCCGGACATGTCGAGCAGGGTGGAGAGCATGTCGGATGCCCCTACGCCGCAATTGGCGCCCACCGCGACGGGCGCTTCGCCAAGGCCATCGGCAACGTGATGGATGTCTTTGGGATGCAGGCCCATCATCGTGCGACCGGCCGTATCGAAGGAGCCCGTGTAGACATATGGAAGGCCAACACGATTGGCGGCTTCCACCGCCGCGCGGATTTCCTCCGGCGCGCTCATGGTTTCGATCCAGGCGACATCGACGCCACCATCCTTCAGCCCCTGCATCTGCTCGGCAAAGGCATCCGCTGCTTCGTCATGGGTCAAGGCGCCGAGCGGTTGCAACAGTTCGCCGGTCGGGCCGACGGACCCAGCCACGATGACCTTGCGCGGCGCCTTGTCGGCGACGGCGCGGGCAAGCCGGGCGGCCTTCATGTTGAGTTCATGGACACGGTCCTGGCCATTGTGAAGCTTCAGACGATGGCGCGTGCCGCCGAAACTGTTGGTCAGTATGATATCCGATCCGGCATCGACGAAGTCCTGATGCAGTTTCGTGATCCTGTCGGGATGGTCGGCGTTCCAGAACTCCGGCGCATCGCCCGATTCCAGGCCCATGGCAAAGAGGTTTGTGCCGGTGGCGCCATCGGCGAGGAGAACGCCTTTTTCAGCCAGCAGATCGGAGAGCGCGTTTGTCATGGCAGGATTCCTGACGTTTGGAAAAAGCAGTCATAACCACATAAAGAAGTCTTTATATCTTTGCAAGGCGCCCTGCTGCCCGCGGTCAGGCGTAGCGGCGGCTTTCCGCTTCGCCTGCCTCGTCTTCCAGCCCGAGCTTGCGGTAGGTTGCGGCGAGCATCCGGTTGAGCGGAATGCCGCAGGGATCGTAAAGGCGGCGCATTTCCATCATCTGTTGTGCCTGCACGAGATTGCCGGCCTTGCGATGCGCATCCAGCAGGATCTGTTCAAACAGGTCACGCTGTGCATGGCTGCCGCCCGCTTCGGCCATGCGTGGCAGGGCAAGCGCCATCAACCGCGCCGCTTCGCCATGACGGCCTTCCATATGCGCGGTGATCGCGCGCGCCGCAGGCAGGGCGACATCGCGCCAGACCGCAACATCGAAACCGGTTTCGTCCAAGGCGCGCTCCTCGATGGCCTGCATCAGTGTTGCTGCCTCGCCAAGGCTGGCCCGTTGCAGCCCGTAAAGGTATTGCAGCGTCAGAAACGCGTTGATCGTGTCACCGTGGCGGGGCTTGAGCCATTGGGCGAGGTCGGCCCATCGGTCACCCACATCCATGCCCGCCATTTCCATGCGTGCCAGCAGGGATACGGCGCCGACCTGGTCCTGGCTGTAGCTTTTCTCGACGCCCCAGCAATGCGCGTCATACATCGGGAATACCGATGCCTCGTCGCCCATTGACAAGGCGAACAGGGCGCGATGCCACCAGTTGTGCGTATACATGAAGGAATTGAGCCCGTCCCAATATGGCGCCACGCGATCCATGAAGCGGGCGCCTTCCGGCACGCGGCCCTGTGTCAGCATGACATGGGCAAGCGCGTGGTGGGCCCAGGGCTCCGCCGGATCAAGTTCCAGCGCTGCATTTGCGGCGGCTTCGGCCTTGTCCAGCAGGTGGCATTGCTCATAGGCAAAGGCGGTCATGGCATGAAAATGCGCATTGTCCGCATTGCGGTGGCGAACAGTGCGGGCGAGACGCAGCATGGCCGGGGCATCGCCACGGTTGAAAGCGAGATACTGTCCAAGCTTCATGGCAGCGAGATCGTTCGGCCAATCGCGCACATGGCCGGCGATCCGGCTTTCGGCGCGCAACGGGTCACCGGATGCCCAGTCCTTCAGGATGGCGTGCAGATTTCGTTCGCGAGCGTTTGCCCCTGTCGACAATGCTTCGCCGGCCGCAACGAAGCGGCTGGCATGGGCCGGCGCATCCGGAGACTCAAGGAACATCCAAAGCAGCCCGGCATAGGTCTGGGCAAGCGGGCATTCCGGCTCGGCTTCGGCTGCCGCGAGAATGTTAACGGCCCGGGGGTGATAGCCCAGAAAACCGGATACGAAGTCGCAAATGCCGGCATGGGCTGCTGCGCCGGCCTTGCTGACCGGATTGCCGAGAGGATCTTGCATGGCGGGTCTCCCTGGATGCCCGACGATGGCAAAGCCTGGCCCGACGGTAAAGACCGATTGCCCCGGACCTGCCCGATTCATTCCGTTGTGCCGCCATATTCCTGTGCGAGCGAAGATGCGGCGCGGGAAGCATCACAAGAAGACGGGCAGCCCTCACGGGGCGCAGGGAGAAGCGAGATGAGCAATTTTGCCGGGCAGTGGCCAAAGCAGCATGTATCCGAACAGGGAACCGGTACCGGCAGGCCGGGTTTCGGCCTTGCCGGACTGGTGGCATCCGCCGCCGTTCTTGCCGTTCTGGCGGGCTTCGGCGCCATCGCCTATGTCGCCGGAAGCGGACCCAAGGGTAGCGGGCATGTCATGGCCAGCCGGGCGGTTGCCGGAATTGCAGGCGCGGCTTCTTCTGCGTCGACGGACAAGGTGGCAAGTGCGCTTTCCCTGTCGGCTGATGATGAACGGGCGCCGCCGCCGTCACCGGATGAGGCGGCTGCCGGCAATCCTGGAACGCGGGAGGCCTTGCCGCCACAAATGTCCGGCAACGGCCAGGAAACACTCACTCCGGCGCCTGTCAGAACCGTCAAGGTGGCGCCCGACGGGCGGCTTCATCAGCAAATGGACGGACTGGATGCAGATGATCCGCGCTGGGCGCAGGATCTCGAACAGCCCGTCAACAAGGGCGAACAGGCCTTGGCAAGGCTGCTGCTGGAAGCCAGGGACGATACGCAGATGCCGGCAGACAATTCGCTTACGGCGGCCATCGCGCCAGTCGAACGGAAACTGGCAACACCTTCGCGTCCTGCGCCCGGCGATGCAAACCGCGACGAAGCCGCACATGACGCGGCCGCAACCTCCGGTGCCACTGGCTATGCGCGGCAATATGTGAACATGCGCGCAGGGCCGAGCAACGATGCCGATGTGCTCAAGGTGATACCCGCAAAGGCCAGGCTGACCATTCACGGCTGCAAGGGCTGGTGTGAAGTCAGCCATGATGGTCAGCGGGGTTTCGTTTACAAGAGCTTCATCAGGCGCGGCTGAGTTCTGTTTCGCAACGCTGTTTGCGATTTGCAAAGTGCCTTGCCGCGCGTCGATCGCGTTTTGCATTGCGCACCGATGATTTGCGTTTTGCAAATCCCGTCTGGCTCTTTGCTTTTAAAAAGCAAGGTTTCCCGGCCTTTTCAACTTGGCACGATCCTTGAAATGTTCCGAGTGTCGCGAGTTTTTGCCCTGCTGCCGGGCAATCATCGCCGGGGGGCGGCTTGATTGCCAATGCGGCTTACAGGCGGCAGGGACGCGGATCGGGTGTGTGCGGTCCCGAGGGGGCAAGCCGGCGGATGGTGTGGGGCTTTCATCCGCCGGCTTCGCTCGCGTTCTTTTCCTGAAGCCCCGGTAATTCCCGATTGCAATTGCGGATTGACTCCGCAATCATGTTTCCCATGAAGCTGAAACCTTCGCTCAGAACCCTGCATGCCGAGTTGCTGCGCCTATGCGCGCGCATCGGCTATTCCCCGCCGGCATTTCCCGTCTGACATCACCTGTCGTTTTTTCTTGATCGCCTGATTCAATCAGCGGGGACAAGCCCATGACATATCAAAACTATTCGCTGGAGCAGCTGCAGGCCATCGATGCGGCGCACCACCTGCATCCCTTCACCGACCACAAGGATCTGCGCGCTGCGGGCAGCCGCATGATCGTGCGCGCCGACGGCGCGTTCATCCATGACAGCGAGGGCAATGCCATCCTCGACGGCATGGCTGGCCTCTGGTGCGTCAATGTCGGTTACGGCCGCGACGAACTGGCCGAGGCGGCCTATACGCAGATGAAGGAATTACCCTATTACAATTCGTTTTTCCGGTGCACGACACCGACGCCGGTGCTGCTTTCACAGAAGCTTTCCGAGATTGCGCCTGAACATGTGAACCAGGTCTTCTACGGATCTTCCGGTTCTGAATCGAATGACACGGCGCTGCGGCTCGTCCGCCATTTCTGGGCGCTTGAAGGCAAGCCCGAGAAGCAGATCATCATTTCGCGCCAGATGGCCTATCACGGTTCCACCGTGGCCGGCGCTTCACTGGGCGGCATGAGTGCGATGCATGCCCAGCTCGGTGCGCCTGTGCCGGGCATCGTCCACGTCATGCCGCCCTATGCCTTCGAGCTGAAGCAGGACGGCGAAAGCGACCATGATTTCGGCTTGCGGGCGGCGCGGGCCGTTGAAGACGCAATCCTGGAGCATGGGGCGGACAAGGTCGCCGCATTCATCGGCGAGCCGGTCATGGGGGCGGGCGGCGTGAAAATCGCGCCCGACAGCTATTGGCCCGAGATTCAACGGATATGCCGCAAGCATGACATCCTGCTCATGCTGGATGAAGTGATCACCGGCTACGGCCGGACGGGCAACTGGTTCGCCGCCCAGACACTGGGCATCGAACCGGACACGATCACCACCGCCAAGGCGCTGACATCGGGCTATCAGCCTCTCTCGGCCTTGCTCGTCGGGGAACGTATTTCCCGTACGCTGATCGAGAAGGGGGGCGAATTCTTCCACGGCTATACCTATTCGGGCCATCCGGTTGCTTGTGCCGTCGCGTTGAAGAACCTGGAAATCATCGAGCAGGAGGGGCTGATCGAACGGGTGCGCGACGATACCGGCCCCTATCTCGCCAGCCAGCTTGCCGAGCGGATTTCCCCGCACGGGATCGTGGGCGAGGCGCGCTCCATCGGCCTGATGGCGGCCATCGAGATCGTGAAGGACAAGGCCAGCGGCCAGCGGTTTCCCGGCGCGGGGGCGGCGGCCGTCTGCGTGCGCGATCACGCCATTGCCAATGACATGATGATGCGCGCTGTCGGCGATACGATGATCCTGTCGCCGCCGTTGATCTGGACCCGCGAGACGATCGACATGGCAATGGACCGCATTCTTGCTGCGCTTGATGCAGCGGAGCGGGATCTGAGGAGCAGGGAGGCGTGATCATCGGCGGTTCATGGCCATGGGTGCGAACGTGAGAAAGCGTTCGCCACAGCGGCAAGGCGGGCATGGCCGGCGGACGGGCAAGGGGTCGTCCGCCGATCTCCTGCTGGCGCCGTTCGTTGTCGTCATGCGCCTGCCGGTCCTCTACGCCGAAGCCGCGAGCGGCGGAATTGGACGAACGGAATCGCATCTCGCGGTCAACGAGAAGATCACCGCCGGCGTGGAAGGCATCTGGGAAGCGCAGCTTTCCATGCTGAACGCCGCGTTTGATTTCTGGCCCGATGTGCTTTCCGGCCGGCACCCGGTCGATCTCCTCGCCGATAGCTGGGTCCAGGCATCCCGCGCCGCGCTTCGGCCTGCCTCGCTGACGGTTCGCCGCAATTTCGACCGGTTGAGCCGGGGCTGAACGTCAGAAACTGCTTTCCCGCACAAGGATGGCGGCAACGCGCCGGAAAAAACCGGCCGCCAGGCTCTCCCGCTTTGCGTCGAGCAGGACGGTTCCGCGCATTTCGTAGGTGACGCCCAGCGAATCCATGGCTTCGAGCTTGCCGGCATACCAGCTCCCGGCAATGGCATCCCGGGCATCGCGCTGCGTCCGGACACTGCCGCCGTGTTCGGCGGCAAGCAACGGGCCGGGCAGCGTGTTCATGGGGGCCGGAGAGATGTCGGTCAGTGTGACATCAATTGCCGGTGTCTCAGGTTCAGAGGCGATGAAGCGGCCGATTGCACCGGGGGAAAGCCGGTGAATGGCCGCTTCCGGGATCGTGGCGACCAGTGCAGGGGCAGCGGTGCCAGCGATCACGGCGAGGCGGGCGGATGGCGCGACCCAAAGCCCGGGCTGGAGATCGGGCAGGGTATTGGCAATGCGCCCGGAAATGGGCGCCCGGATTTCCAGCGCTGTCTCCAGCGCTTCCAGACTGGCGATTTCGCTTCTTGCCGAAGCCAGTTCATTTTCGATCACGCCGCGCTGCGAGAGATCGCGGTCATCGGCGGCCATGCGGGCAAGGCGTGCGCGCGCCAGGGTCATGCGGGCGAGTGCCACTTGCTTGCGATGGACCAGATCCGGCGCTTCGAGCCGGTAAAGCAATTGCCCCTCCTGCACGATTTCGTTGTCGGCGGTCAAAACATCGACCAGTCTGGCCTTGGCTGACGCATGCAGTGGGAAGGTGGGCGCGGCCCGCAGAAGCGCCGGCGCTGCAATTCTTCCCTGCCAGGGTACGAAAAGCGCACAAAGGACGGTCGCGAGAATGAATGCGTTGCGGGCAAGTGTCCGGTTGAGCGTTATCCGCTTCCGGTTCTTCCACCATTCGGCAAGTTCGCGAAACACCGGCATTGCGATGAAGACAGCGATTTCGAGGCAGAAAAGGACAATGCCGATCACCTTGACCGTCATGTGGTAGACGAGAAGCGCAATACCGGCGAACAGGAAAAAGCGGTAGACCCAGGTCGCCCAGGCATAGACGATGACGACATGCCGTGTCGCGGGCGCGAGCGGTTCTGGTGCCGGATCGCTCCACCCGAACAGGAGTTCGCGCAAGCGCCACCGTGCCATGGCAAAGCTGCGGTTCTGCAGATTGCGGAAGTCCATGCTGTCAGCCAGAAGGTAATATCCGTCAAAGCGCATCAGCGGATTGAGATTGACGGCAAGGCTGGTCAGCCATGACAGGGTGGCCGCTGCAAAGACCGCGCCGCGCAGCGGCCCGTCCGGCAGCAGCGCCCAGAGAAGAGTGCACCAGGCGGCAATGACCAGTTCCGTGAAGATGCCGGCCGCATCGATCATCACGCGCTGGCGCGCCGGCAGCCGCCACGCGCTCGTCGTATCGGTGTAGAGGATGGGAAACAGCACGATGAAGGCTATGCCGATGGTCGGCACCGGTGTGCGATAGCGCCGCGCCATGAAGGCGTGGCCGAGTTCGTGCAGCGACTTGATGACAACGAGGCTGGCGCCGTAGATCAGAAAGCCCTCGAAGGTCAGGAAGTCAATGAATGTGCTTGCAAAGACATCCCATTGCCGGGATGCAAGCCAGAGACCGGCCAATGCGGCCAGTGCCGAGAGAATGGCGAATGCGCGGGTGAAGAGCGGCGCCACCAAGGGCCAGAGACGGTCGAGGAATGCCTGGGGCCGGAAGAGCGGCAGGCGAAAGAAGATATAGGCATGGGCGGCGCGGGAGAAGATCCCCTTCTGGCTTCGCCGTGCATTGGCGGCCCGTGCTTTCCATTCACCGGGTTCCGGCGTGGTCAGTTCGTTCGCCGTCAGATAGCGCACCATGGTATCGATGTCTTCGGGTGTGGCCGGCCGGCCGGTCATCTCCTCGTGCCGTCGCATGATCCGGCTCTTGCTGCCTGCGCCCCAGACGGCGAGTAGATCGAAGGCCGCCCGGGGCAACCTGAAAAACCGCTGGCGCACCGGATCCTCGATCAGCCAGGCACGTATGCCATGCCTGTCTTTGGGCGCTTCATGCACGCGCAGATCCGGGCGCAGGGCAGGCACTGGCATGTCTTCAGCCGGCGTCACGGTTCATATTCCCAATTTCTGACGCAATGCCGCGATGGGACGGCGGAACAGAAAGTAGCCCAGAGAGACCGATGGCCCGAAAATCTGTGCGGTCCCGCGCAATCCTGCACGCAAACCGGCGCTGCCACCATCGAGGGCTGCCAGAACGGGATAGACAAGGCGGTTGTCCGGTGTCGGTTCTGCCAGATAGGCGGCGCGTTCGATCCGTGCCGCGACCGGCGAGAGCGGGTCGGAATCCAGGAAGAGCCGCAATTCGCCGTCTCCCGCGAGCGCTGCGGTATCCCCGATTGCCAGCTCGATCTTCACGCGCAGGCGCGCCGGATCCGCAATCTGCAAGATGCGTTCGCCGGTGGACACCGGTTTGCCGGTCCAGTCGTCCCTGTTGGAATAGAGCACAAGCCCGTCCGACGGCGCGCGGATGCCGGCCCTGTCAAGCCGGCCGCGCGCTTCCGCCAGTTCCGCTTCGGCCATGCGCCGTTCGGCTTCCGCGATCGCCAGGTCGTGCCGCATTTCGCGCGAGGTGAAGGCGCCCTGGCGGGCCCGGCGCTCGCGTGCAGCCGCGATGTCGAGTGCTCTTGCCGCCACGTCGAAACGGCCCTTGAGTTCGGTATCGTCGAATTCCGCGAGCAGGTCACCGGTTCGCACCGGCTGATTCGGGTCGACGAGGAGCCGGCGGACCACGCCATCGATCGGCGCGGCTACGACGATCGGGTCGCGCGGCACGATTTCAGCGGGCGCCAATACGGTCAACGGCACCGGGATGAAAAGAGCCAGCGCCGCAAGCGCGGCGAATGCCAAGGCAAACTGGCGGCGCCGCGCCAGCAGGATCTGCCGCCCCCGGCGCTGTGCGAAGGGTGTAAGGGCATGGCCATAGGCAGAAGCCAGGCGGCCGGCGATCACCAGGTCGGCATCGCCGGGGGCCTTGGCAACAGGCGCGACCAGGCAACCGGCCATCCTGCCGCCGGTGATGCGGAGCGGCATAGCGAGCAGGAGCGTCGTCGCGCTGCCCGGCAATCGTGTCTTCAGCCGCAAAAGGACCGGACCGCCTTCGGCCAGTCTGCCGGCTTCCAGTGCGACTGCCCGCTCCAGCGCCGCGGCAAGTGCGGACTGCCGGTCGGGCTGGGCAAGCCCGGAGGCGTGGCGAAGGACCACGCGCCCATGCCAGGCACGATAGAGCAAAAGGTAACAGGCAGATGCCCAGGGGAGAATGCGGCCGGTTTCGTCCACGATGTACTGGCCCAGTTCGGCCTCTGTCGCCGCTTCGCGCAAGCCTCCCTCGATCTCAAGCAGCAATTGCAGCCGGGAGGGCGCGGTCTGCCCGATTCCGGCCCGCGCTCCGGCCCCTCCTGCCTTCAGGCGCCCTGTATCTTCCGGCGGCAGCGGGCCGCTTGCGGCGCCTGCGCCCTGCGGCGTCACCTTCAGGCCGAAATCCTTTCGCACGGGCGCGTTCATCGTGTCATTCCCCCGCCGGGGCTGCACGAGCAAAGCGTGCCGTGCCGCTCATGCCCGGCAGGATGCCGCCATCGGTCACGTCGAGCGTTCCGGTCAGGCGGATCGTCTGGCTGACAGGGTCCACTTCCGCGCCGATCCGCTCCAGATGACCCAGAACGGTCGCTCCTGTCTCATCGACAGTGAAGTCGAAGCGGTCCCCGTCGCTGAGCCAGCGAAGCCAGCGCGACGGAGCCACGAAATCGATTTCAAGGTTGCGGTCGTCCACTATGATGACCAGCGGCTTTCCGGGCTCGGGCATTTCATGGGCTTCACCGAGAAGCTCGACCACCCTTCCGTCAAAGGGTGCCTCGATGCGGCAGCCGGCCATTCGCGCTTCCGCCAGTTCAAGCTCGGCTTGTCCTTTCTCGCGGGTGGCGGATGCGAGGGCGACGTCGCCCTTGCCGGCGGCGCCGAATTTCTGCAAATGCGCCTGCTGGTTGTATTCGATCGCCGCGGCACGGGCGGCCGCGCTTGCTGCGCGATGCTCGGCTTCCAGACGGCTGCAATCGAATTCCAGCAACACGTCCCCCTTGCGAAAGCCCATACCGTCTCGCAGTGGTGCCCTGGCAAGCGGCACGGTGAGGTCCGTGGCGATCTCCACCCTTGCCTTGGAGCGCACGACGCCGCGCAGTTCAGCCGCGGGATCGTTGTCGCCGCCATGCGCGGCAGCGCTGAACAGCAGCAGGACGGCGGCGGCAATGGAAAGGATGGAGCGTGTCATCTGGTCCCCGAGATCATGAATCACGGGAAGAATAGTTGTATTTATCTGAAAGATACAACCTTAAATTTGTGCGCCGATGGCAAAAACCGCGCCCGCCTGCTGCGGCGGAACGCGGTCTTGCCACTCGATACGCATGGCTCCCGCCCGGTAAACGGCACGCAGGGCCGGGAAACGCTTTGCTCCGGTACGCGATACCTGATCCGGAGCGGCAAGGCGGTATTCATTCGCCTTGTCATTCCTTTTAAAGCGGTATCGTTACCGGCTGGTTAGCGAGGCCTTAAGCAAATCTAAATCGTGCAATTTTTTCGGTTTTTACGCGTTTACGCGGGTTAACGGATGTCAACCTTCCTTGCCGCGCAGGAAATTGATGATGCCCGAGAAATCGGTATCGGCGTGGCCCTGCGCATTGAACAGCGAATAGAGCTGGGCGGCTTCGGCGCCGAGCGGCGTGGAGGCGCCGGCCGCCTGGGCGGCTTCCTGGGCAAGGCGCAAATCCTTGAGCATGAGGCCAGCCGCGAAGCCGGGCTTGTAGCCGTTGTTGGCAGGCGAGGAGGGCACCGGTCCGGGCACCGGGCAATAGGTGGTCAGCGACCAGCACTGGCCGGAGGACGTGGACGCGACATCGAACAATGCCTGGTGTGACAGTCCCAGCTTCTCAGCCAGTGCGAACGCCTCGCCGACGCCGATCATGGAAATGCCGAGGATCATGTTGTTGCAGATTTTCGCCGCCTGGCCATTGCCGGCATCGCCGCAATGTACGGCCTTCCTGCCCATCAGCGCGAGATAGGGTTCGGCGCGCTTGAAGGCCGCTTCCGAGCCGCCGCACATGAAGGTGAGCGTACCGGCCTGCGCACCGCCGACGCCACCGGAAACCGGCGCATCCAGCGATTGCATGCCGGCGGCTTCGGCAATGGCATGGGCCTTGCGCGCCGATTCGACATCGATGGTGGAGGAATCGATGAACAACGCGGCGCGGTCGGCGGCCGCCACGATCTCGTTGTAGACGGAAAGCACATGCTTGCCCGCCGGCAGCATGGTGATGATGACATCGGCCTCGCGCACCGCGGCAGCCGCACTGGCCATCACGGTGACGCCATTCTCACCTGCGACCCGCAGGTTTTCCGGCACAAGGTCGAAGCCCTGTACCTGGTGGCCACCCTTGACGAGATTGGCCGCCATGGGATTGCCCATGTTGCCGAGGCCGATGAATGCGATCGTGGTCATGTCCTGTCTCTCCTCCTTGGCGCCTGTCGAGGCTCAGCGTCCGATCATGTGACGGGCGACGATCATGCGCATGATCTCATTGGTTCCTTCGAGAATCTGGTGGACGCGCAGGTCGCGCACCAGTTTCTCCATTCCGTAATCGTGCAGATAGCCGTAGCCGCCATGAACCTGGAGCGCATCGTTAGCGATCCGGAATCCGGCATCGGTGACGAAGCGCTTCGCCATGGCGGACCATTTGGAGGCATCCGGGCTCTTGCGGTCCAGCTTGGAAGCCGCGGTGTAGAGCAATTGCCGGGCGGCCGAGAGTTCGATCTCCATGTCGGCCAGCTTGAACTGCAGGGACTGGAACTGGTTGATCGCCTTGCCAAAGGCCTGGCGTTCGCCGGCATAGGCCAGCGCCTTCTCGATGGCGGCGGTTGCGCCGCCCAGCGAGCAGGCGGCGATGTTGAGGCGGCCGCCGTCAAGCCCGGCCATGGCGATGCGGAAGCCCATGCCTTCATCGGACAGGCGGTTCTCCACGGGCACGCGGCAATTGTCGAAAATCACCTGTGCGGTGGGCTGCATGTGCCAGCCCATCTTGTTCTCCGGCGCACCGAAGGAAAGGCCGGGCGTGTCCTTCTCCACCACGATGGTGGAAATGCCTGACGGGCCGTCGCCGCCGGTACGCACCATCGCCACGTAGATGTCATTGGCGCCGGCACCGGAAATGAACTGCTTGGCGCCGTTGATCACATAGTGATCACCGTCGCGGACGGCCTTGGTCTTCAGTGCGGCTGCATCTGACCCCGCGCCCGGTTCGGTCAGGCAGTAGCCGGCCAGCAACTCCATCGACGTGAGCTTCGGCAGGAAGCGCTGGCGCTGTTCCTCGTTGCCGAATGTGTCGATCATCCAGGCGGCCATGTTGTGGATCGAGATGAAGGAGGAGAAGGCCGGGCAGGCGGTGGACAGGGCCTCGAAGACCAGAACCGCATCCAGCCGGGACAGGGCGGAACCGCCGACATCGTCGCGCACATAGATGCCGCCGAAGCCGAGCGGCCCGGTCTCGCGGATGACGTCATCGGGGAAATGGCGCGCCTTGTCCCATTCCAGCGCATGGGGCGCCACACGGTCATCGGCGAAGGAGCGGGCCATGTCCTGAATGGCGCGCTGATCCTCGTTCAGCTCGAACTGCCCTGCGGTCATGACGACGCTCGCGTCCATGATGTCCTCCCTGTGTTCAGGTTTGCCGGTCACCAATCTAGACCAAGCCACGGTGCGCGCAACATGCCCTGCATGTACACATTCGCCGCACAGCCGATGTGCGCCGGCTCATCAAAGCAGTTGGCGCAGCGGATTGTCGGCCTCCATCAGGAGCCGGATGGCCAGCACGGTGCAGGTGGCAACGAGTAGCGGCTTGATGATGCGCGCGCCGTTCCTCATGGCGAAATGGGCGCCCAGACGGGCGCCGGCAAACTGCATGATGCCCATCACGATGCCGGCCTTCCAGGCAACGACACCAACAGCGGTGAAGGCGGCAAACCCGCCGATATTGGAGGCGAAGTTCATCACCTTGGTATGGGCCGTGGCCTTGAGAACGCCGTAACCGGCGAGGCCGACATAGGCCAGCATGAAGAAGGAGCCGGTGCCGGGCCCGAAGACGCCGTCGTAGAAGCCGATCAGCGGTACCGCTGTCAGTGAGAAAAGAAACGGCCCGATGCGTTGCGCCCGGTCGATGTCGGAGAGCGATGGCTTGAAGGCAAAATAGAGCGCGATGGCGACGAGAAGGATCGGCAGAACGGCCTTGAGTACCGTGTCCGGCAGCACCGTGGCGAGCAGGGCGCCGGCCATGGCGCCGAGGCAGGAGGCCAGCGCGGCGGGCAATTGCCTGCGAAGCTGGACGTGACCCTTCGAGGCGTAGGCGAGCGTTGCAGAGCCGGAGCCGAACAGGCTTTGCAGCTTGTTCGTGCCGAGCGCAACCACGGGATCGAAGCCGGCCAGCAGCAGCGCGGGAACGGTGATCAGCCCGCCGCCGCCGGCAATGGCGTCGATGAAGCCGGCCAGGAAGGCGGCGAGGGCGAGCAGGGCTGCGATTTCAAGCGAAAGGTCGATCATGAGGCATCCAGGCCGCGAAGTGCAGGCGCGGCGGTTTGCAGCATGGCCGCTGATCTTGCGCAAGCGAAATCAGCCGTTACCATCATCGCTGTGTGCAGGACAACAGGATTGGGTGGGGAAGAACAGGATGACGCCGAGCATCATAGACAGACTGGTGGCGTTTTTCGAAGGCGACCCGGCGGTTCGCAAGGTGGCGCAGGATCCGTCGGTCACGGCGGAATTGCTGTTGCTTTTCCGCGTCGCCCTGGCCGACGGGAAGGTGGAACAGGCCGAAATGGACATGCTGAAACGCATCGCCGAGGAGGCCTTTGGTATCGGTCCGGAGAGCTTTCCCGATGTGGTGCGCTATCTGCACGAATTCGGCTACGAGACAACCGGCAAGCAGGCAGCGGAGGTGTTCCGCTCGATGTCCTACGAACGCAAGAAGGCGCTGGTGGAGCATATGGAAGCGATTGCGCGCTCCGATCACAGTCTTGACGAGCGGGAGGCCGGCCTGATCCGTCGCACGATCGAAAAGCTCAACGAAGCGTCTGGCGGCGCCTGAACGGTCAGGCCATTTGCAGGCGGCGGGCAATGGCACGTTCGAGATCCGGTGCGGCATCAACAAGCGCCCGCGTTGCTTCATGCCGCGGATTCGACAGGACATCGGCGGTGCGGCCACGTTCGACGATTTCGCCATCATGCATGACCATGACATCGTCGGTAATGGCACGGGCGACGGTGAGGTCATGGGTGATGAAGAGATAGGCCAGGCGGAGTTTGTCGTTGAGTTCGGCAAACAGGTCCAGGATCTGGGCACGGATGGAAACGTCGAGTGCGGATACCGGCTCATCGGCCACGATCAGCGCGGGCCGGGTGATGATGGCGCGGGCGATGGAAATGCGCTGGCGCTGACCGCCTGAGAATTCGTGCGGATAGCGGTCCATGCTGTCCGGCGGCATATGCACTTCGCGAAGGGCCTCGGCCACCCGGTCGCGGCGCTCGGTCCCGGAGGGCTGGCGATCGAGGAGATGGAGCGGTTCGGCGACCAGCCGTTCCACCTTGTGACGCGGATTGAACGAGCCATAAGGATCCTGGAAGACGACCTGCATCTGCCGCCGGAAGGGGCGAAGGGCCTCGCCTTCCAGATGCGACAGATCCTGACCGGCCAGCCTGATCGCGCCACCGGTGGGATGGTCGAGGGCCAGGATCATGCGCGCCAGCGTGGACTTGCCGCAGCCTGAACGTCCGACAAGCGCGACCGAATGGCCGGGCTCCATGGCAAAGGAAACATCATTGACGGCGCGGAACGATTCGGGCTTGCGAAACAGCGACGTGCGCCGGGCCGGATAATCCTTCACGACGTTCTCCACGGCCAGGAGCGGCGGCGCGTCGCGGGTTTTCGACGGCTGTGGCGCGACGGCTTGCCTTGACGCCGGAACATGCATGGAGGCCTCGGCCAATTGCCGGGTATAAGGGTGGGCCTGGCGCCGCAGCGTATGTGCCGTCTCGCCCTGCTCCATCACCTCGCCATGGCGCATGACGGTGATGCGGTCGGCCATGTCGGCCACGACAGCAAGGTCGTGGCTGATGAGCAGGAGGCCCATGCGGTTTTCCTCGACCAGATCGCGCAGCAGGTCGAGGATCTGCGCCTGAAGCACCACGTCCAGCGCCGTGGTCGGTTCGTCGGCGATCAGCAGGCGCGGCTTGAGGGCGCAGGCAATGGCGATGACGACACGCTGGCGCTGCCCTCCCGACAGTTCATGCGGAAAGCGCGACAGCGGAAACTTCGCTTGAGGCAGGCCGACCCTGTCGAGGATGGCGGCGGCGCGCGACTCTGCCTCGGCGCGGGAGCAGCGTGTGTGCCAGCGGATACCCTCGGCAACCTGTTCGCCAATGGTCTTGACCGGGTTGAGCGCCGTCATCGGTTCCTGGAAGACCATGCCGATATCGTCGCCGCGCAAGGCGCACATCTCGCTCTCGGTGCGCGTCAGCAAATCCTGCCCGTCAAAGAGAATGCGGCCGGAGGTTCGCGCGGCATGCGGCAGAAGCTGCATGATGGCGAGCGCCGTCATGGATTTGCCCGAACCGGACTCGCCGACAAGGCCCAGCACCTCGCCCTTGCCGACATGCATGTCGACATGCGTGAGGATCGGCGTTTCGCCGATGAAGAGCGACAGGTTCTCAACATGCAAAAGGTTGTCCGCCACCGACATCAGCGCTCCCGCCGCGTCTTGGGGTCGAGCAGGTCGCGCAGGCCATCGCCCAGCAGATTGAGTCCCAGTACCGTGATGACTATGGCCAGGCCCGGAAAGATCGCCATGTGCGGGGCGACGATCATGCGCGTCTGTGCCTCGAACAGCATGCGTCCCCAGCTTGGCATGGGCGGTTGCGCACCAAAGCCGACATAGGAAAGGCCGGCCTCGGCAAGGATGCCGAGCGCGAACTGGATCGTGCCCTGCACCAGCAGGATGGAAGCGATGTTGGGCAGGATGTGCTCGATGGTGATCTGGGTCGCGTTCTTGCCGGAGGCGCGCGCGGCGAGGATGTATTCGCGTGGCCAGATGGACAGTGCGCCGGCGCGGGCGACCCGGGCGAAGACCGGGATGTTGAAAATGCCGATGGCGATGATGGCATTGATGGCGCCGGGGCCGAAAATGGCCGTGATCATGACCGCCGACAGCAGGGCGGGGAAGGCGAAGACCACATCGTTGAAGCGCATCAGCGCCTCGTCGACCCACCCGCGCCGCGCGGCAGCCCAGCAGCCGAGCGGCACGCCCACACCCATGCCGATGGCCACGGCGACGAAGGCGACGGCAATGGAATTGCGGCTGCCGACCATGATCATGGAGAAGATGTCGCGGCCGAAATGATCCGTGCCAAAGAGGTGCTCTCCGCCCGGCGGTGCCATGCGGTTCGTCACCGGCAGATCGGTCACGTCATAGGGGGTCCAGACGAAGGAAACGAGCGCCATCAGGGCGATCAGAGCGGTGATGACGAGGCCGAGCAGGAATGACCGGTTGGCGAGCGCCTTTGCGGCAAAGGCGCGCCAGGATTCGGTTTCGTCCATCGGGGCGGTTGTGGTCATCAGCGCGCCCTCAGGCGTGGATCGACCACGGCATAGGACAGATCCACGAGGACATTGACCACGATGACCGAGGCGACGAGCAGCATGATGACGCTTTCGACAACGATGAGATCGCGTTGCGTGATGGCCTGGAACAGCAGGCGGCCGAGGCCGGGCAGGTAGAACACGTTCTCGATGATGATGGTGCCGGCGAGCAGGAATGCGAATTGCAGGCCCATGATGGTCAGCACCGGAATGAGCGCGTTGCGCAGGGCATGGCGCCAAAGCACCCGGGGGCGGGGCAGGCCCTTGGCACGGGCCGTGCGGATGTAGTCCTCGCCAAGAACCTCGATCAGGGCCGAGCGCGTGACGCGCGCCAGAATGGCCGCCTGTGGCAGGGCCAGCGCGATCGCCGGCAGAAGCAGGGCCTTGATGCCAGTCCATATGCCGTTGCCCCAGCCCGGAAACCCGCCGGCGGGCACGAGGCGCAGCCAGACGGCGAAAACGTAGACCAGCAGAAGGGCCAGCCAGAAATTCGGGATTGCAACGCCCACCTGGGCAAAGCCCATGGTCGCCGTATCGGCCGCGCGGCCGCGCCGGGCGGCGGCAAACAGGCCGGCGGGAATGGCGATGGCCGTCGAAAGCGCCAGGGCAAGAACCGCGAGCGGCAGGGAGACGACCATGCGTTCAGTCACGAGATCGATCACCGGCACCGAATAGGTGAGCGAGCGGCCGAAATCGCCGGTTGCGAAATCCGCCAGCCAGGAGACGTAACGTGTCAGCAGCGGCTGGTTGAGCCCCATCTGTTCGCGCAGCGCCTGCACGGCATCTTCGGTCGCATTCATGCCAAGCATGAGGCGGGCCGGATCGCCCGGCACGACTTCAAGCACCGCGAACACCACGACGGATGCAAACAGCAGCGTCAGAATGCCTATGAAAAGGCGTTTGAGCAGATAGGCGGTCAATGGCCCTTACCCTTGCCCTCGGGCAGGCTGGACGTTTCAGGCAGGAGGCGGCCGCCGCAAGTCGCGGCAGCCGTCAATGCACGGACGGTCAATCCGTCCACTTCACCTTGGTCAGGTCGTTGGCCTGGATGGGCGAATTTTCCCAGAGGCCTTCCACCTTGGCATCCCAGACGCCGATTTTCGGCAGTTCGAACAGGAAGCCGTTGACCGCATCCTCGGCAAGGATCGTCTGGGCCGACTTGAGCAGTTCGGAACGCTTCGCCGGATCGGCGGTGACGTCCAGTTCGGCCATGACCTTCTTGAATTCCGGGTTGTCGTAGTTGAAGTAGTAGTCGTCGCGGGCATAGATGCCGATGTCGTTGGGCTCGGTATGCGACACGATGGTCAGGTCGTAGTCCTTGCCCTTGAAGACCTGTTCGAGCCATTGCGCCCATTCCACGGGAATGATTTCCAGCTCGATGCCGACTTCCTTGAGCTGCGAGGCTATGATCTGGCCGCCATCACGCGCATAGGCCGGCGGCGGCAGCTTGATCGTCGCCTTGAAGCCGTTTTCGAGGCCGGCTTCCTTGAGCAGTTCCTTCGCCTTGGCGATGTCGTGCGGGTACATGCCGGTCAGGTCGACGTAGTCCTTGTTGGCGGGCGAGAAGTGGGTGCCGATCGGCACGCCATTGCCGCCGGCCGAAGCGCCTTCGATGATCGCCTGGCGGTCCAGCGCATGGGCGATCGCCTGGCGGACCTTCAGGTTGTCGAAGGGCGGCTTCTTGTTGTTGGTGGACAGGATGGTCTCGCCCTCGGTGGCGCCGATGACCACGGCAAAGCGCGGATCGGCCTGCACCTGGGGCAGGGCATCGCCGGCCGGGAACTGCGGGAAGGCCTGGACGTCGCCCGACAGGAGCGCGGGCACGGCGGCGGCGGCATCGGGCACGATGCGGAACTCCGCCTTTTCAAGCGATACCGGCTCGCCCCAGTAGTCCGGGTTCTTCACGATGGTGATCGATGAGCCCTTGGCCCAGTTGCCGAACCTGAACGGCCCGGTTCCGACCGGGTTTTCCTTGTTCGTTTCCGCCGACTCCGGCGCCACGATCACGGCGTCGCCCCAGCCCATGTTGTAGAGGAAGGCGCCCTGCGGCTGCTTGAGCGTGACCTTGACGGTCGAGGGGTCCACGACTTCGACGGAGTCGATGGCGGAAAACAGGCCCTTCTGGGCGTTGGTCGAATCTTCGGCGCGCGCGCGGTCGAGCGAGAACTTCACGTCCTCGGCGTCGAATTCGGAGCCGTCGTGGAATTTCACGCCGTTGCGCAGCTTGAACGTATAGGTCTTGCCATCTTCCGAGATGTCCCAGTTTTCGGCGAGGCCAGGCATGACCTGGCCGTCCGGGCCGATGCGGGTCAGGCCCTCGAAGACATTGGCGTAGACCACCTCATCGACAGCGGCGGCGGCCGATGCGGTCGGATCGAGATGCGGCGGTTCCAGCACGATGCCGAGCACGAGATCGCTGCGCGCAGCGAAGGCGGTGACGCCCGAGGCGAGCACGAGCATGCCCGCCGCCAGGATTGATTTCATGTTTCTCATCGAAGACCTCACCTGTTTCCCCATCTTGTTATCTGGACCGCCACAGCGGCCTTGGCGCGAAGTAAATCAGCAATATCGAAGCTTGTCAGCAGGATTTGCCGCGTTCACTCCGATTCAGCGGACTGGTTGGCGAAAAGCAGACGCGCCAGGCCAAGTGCCATGACGGTTGCGGATTCGACCATGTCGTCAATGCCCACCCATTCGTCCGGCTTGTGCGCCAGATCCAGGATGCCCGGGCCATAGGCGATGGCGTCGTGCAGATGGCCGATGCGGGCCATGTGCTTCTGGTCGTAGGTGCCCGGTGAAATGACGTAGTCGGGATCCTTCCCGAAGACATCGCGCACGGCCTGTGTCACGGCTTGCACCACGGGCGCATCCTTCTCCGTCATCAGCGGCAGGACTTCCATGACGTCGCGAATGGAAAAGTCGAACTTCGGCCGTTCGCGCTTCAGCCGCTCCAGAATGGCGACGACCTCGCGTTTGACCTCGGCGATGTCCTCTTCCAGCAGGAAGCGGCGGTCGATGGTCAGGCGGCAACTGTCGGGCACATTGGGCGAGGGCAGGCCGGAATAGTCGTCCGTCTGGCCACCATGGATCGAATTGATGTTCATGGTGGAGCGGCGCGCGCCTTCGGGCACCACCGGCATGCGGGTCTGCTTGCGGTCAAGCACCGGGAAAAGGTCGTCCTCGAAAGCAGACAGGACAGCACCCATGTGGCGCACGGCGCAATCGCCCAGAAATGGCATCGAACCGTGGGCGATCTCGCCTTTTGTCTCGATCTCCGCCCACCATACGCCGCGATGGCCGAGGCAGATGCGATCCTTGTTCAGCGGTTCGGGAATGATGACATGGTCGACGCGCGGACGGGAGAAATAGCCCTTTTGCGCCAGGTAGGCGACGCCGCCGAAACCGCCGGATTCCTCGTCCACCGTGCCGGAAATCTCAATGGCGCCGGGATATTCCGGAAACAATGCCAGAAAGGCATCGACGGCTATGATGGACGCCGCAAGGCCGCCCTTCATGTCACAGGCGCCCCGGCCATAGACCCGGCCATCCTTTACCACCCCCTCGAAGGGATCGACCGTCCATCCGTGGCCGGCCTCAACCACGTCGATGTGGGAATTGAAGTGGACGACGGGGCCAGGACGACCGCCCTCCCGGCGGGCCACCACATTGACGCGCGGATAGGCATCGCTGTCGCCCGGTGTGCCTGCGCCGCGAATGTATTCGATGGCAAAGCCCCGGGCTGCCATTTGCGCCCCGACGAATTCGGCGCAGGGCCGGTAAGCCTCGCCGGGCGGGTTGACCGTGGGAAAGCGGATGAGGTCGCGGGTCAGCGCGACCAGTTCATCGCGGCGGTTTTCGATTTCGGCTGCAAGCCGTGTTTTCAGCGGTTCTGTCATGGCGCGATTTGAATGCCAGAATCGCGTTTTGGCAAGCCGCAGAAATCCGAAGCGCGCACGGTCGCCCTTGCCGCCGGCATCGGCCCGTCCCGGCATCGCCGGTAACCATGAAGACAATTCACATTGACGTGTAATGAAGATCACAGGAAATTACCGTACTGTAATCTAGGGTGACGGCGTCATAAGGTGAGAGGGTAGGTTTCATGCGTAAATTCATCACGATGGTTTCAGCGGCAATCATGCTGGTCATGGGCGGAACGGCTGCTTCTTTTGCGGCAAGCCTGGTGGCGCATATCGATGTCTCGGCACAGACGATGACGGTCAAGAAGCACGGGCGCGTGGTGGGGCGCTGGAAGGTCTCCACGGCGCGTCGCGGCTACTACACGCCGCGCGGCACATACAGGCCGACCCGCATGCACAAGATGTGGTATTCGCGTAAATACGACATGTCGCCAATGCCGCATTCGATCTTCTTTCGCGGCGGTTATGCCATCCATGGCACCGGCGCGGTGAAGAATCTCGGCCGTCCTGCTTCGCATGGATGCGTGCGGCTGGCGCCCAAGAATGCCGCGCAGCTTTATCAGATGGCGCGCGAAGTGGGGCCGCGTAACGTGCGGATCGTCATCACCAATTGACCTTTCGGAAATCCGGCCTGCAATCCGGCCGGCATCGCGTTTGGTGGCGTGACCGGTCCGCGTGCGCATGTGCCGCGGGGTCGAACCGGGGGTGACCGGACTGTTCCGGTTCCCGCTCAGGCCATGCCCGGCATTGCCGGTTCCAGTTTCGATGTGCGGATCCGGTCGTCGTCCTCGAGATAGGAGCCGACCCGGAATTCGTAGATGACGAGCGGTTCGGGCCCGGTGTTGCGCAGGGCGTGTACCGCGCCCGGCGGAATGGTCAGATGGTCGCCGGGCCCCATGTTCTCGACCCGGCGGTCGACTTTTGCGATCGCTGCGCCCGAACTTACCGACCAGGTTTCGGTGCGGCGGAAATGGCATTCCGGCTGAAGCGACATTCCAGGCGAGACTTCAAGCCGCAGGATCTTGATCCCGTATTCCTCCTCGACAAGCTGTTCGTTTCCCCATGCGCGCAGGAACGAGCCCGGTGAACGGGGTGCGTCGCTGAGGCCGGGCCTGGGAAAGAAGCGGGCCGCCGCCGCCTCGTGGCCCGTCGCGCAAATGAATATGCCGGCGCCGCCCTGGATGACGCGGTGGGGCGGCAAACCGGAGACCCCGACGTGGATGGGGCGCAGCGTTTCGTCGGCGGCGGGTTCGATATCCGCCCATCCGCGCAACGTCCTGATCTGCTCGCCGGCAGCGTTGAGAACGATGTCCTGCGGCCGTACCCCGACCAGATCGGTGACGCTGTGGCTGGCCACAAGCGACAGGAAGCCGGGATGGGGGCGGATGATGGCGCCGTTGCGATCCGCGTGCTGCAAGGCGCTGACCGCCGATTTGAGCAGCATGGGCGCGGCCTCCCGAAGCGCGTCGGAAAAGCCGTGGCTGTGACACAGGACCGGGCCGGTCGGCACATGAAGATCGTTGGCCGCCAGCGCTGTCTCGCGCGCCTCCTTCTCTTCGGGGGGGAGGATGACTTGCGCATGGTGCAGACGCCCGCCGATGAGAGCACCCCGGACATAGGCCGGCGCCGTGTCGTCCTGGCGGGCATGGCGGGTGAAGATCATGGCCTGCTTGCCGGATGGAAAGGTCGCGGCGGCCTGCGCCAGGATATCGGCGGGCGAGCCGCCGCTGTCGACGTGCAGGCTGGCCGGCAGGAAAATAGCGCAGGAGCGCCGGCGGCGGGCCGCGATCTCCAGCATAGCCAGCGCGGCGGCGGTGCCGTTGCGGGTGTCGGAGGGCACGACAAGCACCAGAAGACCGCGCTCGCGCCAGCAGGCGGTCTGTTCCGTTGCAGCGCGCAGGGCCAGTTCACCGACAATCAGTATGGGCGGCGCGAAACGCGGGTCATCGAGCAGTTGTTCCAGCAATTTTTCCACCGGCGACTGTGCCGCGCCGGAGCGCCGGAAGCACCAGGGGCGTTCCGGCGTGGAGCGCGGCCAGAAGCCCGGAAGGGGATTGGAGGCGATGATCACCGGCACCGGCTTGGCCGCAGCTTCCGCGATTGTTTCGAGCATTATAGGCACTCCAGATTGCATATTTCTATATATACAACCAAAAATCGTTTCCGGCGCGTTAAGGCGCGCCATGGGCGCATGCCGTAGCGGTATTGCATGGCCGGACGTCTGGCGGGTTTCGTGCCGCGCGGGGCAGCGTTCAGGCGGGGGTCTTGCGGCGTCGCGCCTGGGGGGCCGGCTTCCAGCGCTTGTGGAACCACATCCACTGGCCGGGGTCCTGGCGGATCCAGTCTTCCACGATGCTTGTGACCTGCTGCGTCACGCCGTGGACATCCACGCGGCCATTGGCATCACGAACCGGGTCGATGGCCTCGAAAAGGGTCAGGTGAAAGCGGCCGCCGGGCAGGCGGATGCAGCGGGCGGGATGGATGGCGCAGTCGAACTGGCGGGCCAGCTTGCCGAGAAGCGGGCTGGTGGAGGCTTCACGGCCGAAAAACTCGACCATTCGACCGCGCATGAAATACTGGTCCACCAGCATGCCGGCCTTGCCGCCATTTTCCAATACGCGGGCGAGCGCGAAAGAGGCGCCGGCGCGGGAGGGGACCAGCGCGCCCATCGCGGTGTGGCGAGCTGAAAGAAGGCGTTCGGCAAGATAGGGGTTGTTGGGCGGGCGGAACAGGGCGGTCACTTCCAGCCCGTGGGTCATGGCGGCAACCGGCAGGAGCTCGAAATTTCCCATATGCGCCGTGAAGAAGATGGCCGGCCGGCCGTCTGCCGCCCGCAACCGGTCGAAGATCTCCGCGCCGTCTATGGTGACACGGCCGGCATGCGGATTTTCAGGATCGAAATCGAGGATCTTGTCGAGAAAGACGTATTCGCCCATCAGGCGGGCCATGTTGCCCCACATGTCCAGGGCGATGGCCTGCAACCCGGCCTCGTCCTTGTCCGGAAAAGCCTGGCGCAGATTGTCCATGGCAACCTTGTGGCGGCCGGACATGGGGCCGAAGCGGCGGGCCAGCCGTTCCAGGAGGGCGAGCGACCGGTCTGCCGGCAGAAGCTTGATCAGCCAGAGCAGGCCGAGCGTCAGCCGGGCGACAATCCAGTATTCGACATTCTTGAGGCGGCGCAGAACACGATAGACGAGCATCTTCATGGCGCGCGCCCCGACCGGTCAGGAAACCCGCAGGATGATCTTGCCGAAGACGTCGCGCGTCTCCATGCGCTTCAACGCGACGGCAATATCCTCGAAGCCGCATTCGGTGTCGATGACGGGTTCGGCCAGCCCGCGCGCCATTTTCTGCATGGCGTCGGCCATGTTCTCCATACGGCAGCCGAAGGAGCCGAAGATCTTCAATTGCTGCTGGAAAAGCTGCATCAGGTTCATGGACGTGGACACGCCGGAGGTGGAGCCGCATGTCACGAGGCGGCCGCCGCGCTTCAGGCAGAGCATGGAGCCTGCCCATGTGTCGGCGCCGACATGCTCGAAAACCACGTCCACACCCTTCTTTTTCGTCAGCTTCCGCACGACGCCCTCGAAACGGTCCTCGCGATAATTGATGACGTGATCGGCGCCCAGTGCCCTGGCCGGTTCGATCTTGGCGTCCGACCCGACCGTGGTGATGACCGTGCAGCCCATGCGCCTGGCCAATTGTATGGCAGCCGTGCCAATGCCCGATCCGCCGGCATGAACAAGAATGGTCTCTCCCGGTTCGAGCTTCGCATTGTCGAAAAGCATGTGTTCGACCGTGCCAAAGGTGACGGGAGCCAGGGCCGCGCCGACATCCGACACGCCAGGCGGGGCGGGAATGAGCAGACGGGCGGGAATGTTCATGCGTTCCTGGGCGAAGCCGTCGAGATGAAAGCCATGCACGCCGCTGACGTGTTCGCAGAGGTTGTCCCGGCCTTCGCGGCAGGGGCGGCAATGACCGCAGGTGCGGGCACCGTAGATGGAGACAAGCTGGCCGGGCAGAACATTGGCAACGCCGGGACCGATCGCCTCGACCTCGCCGGAGGCTTCCGCGCCGATCACCAGCGGCATCTTGCGCTTGGCGAAGGCCATGCCGCGCCAGCCCCAGACATCGATGTGGTTGAGCGCGACAACCTTCACGCGGATCGTGGCCTCGCCGGGACCGGGCGCAGGAGGGGCGGGCAGATCAACGATTTCCAGCTTGCGGTCTTCGACGAGTTGCAATGCACGCATGGCCCGAGCATCCTGGCTGAAGCGGCCGTTGCGACCGCGAGGTGTTATGGTCTGCCCGGCGCCGAAACGCTTCCGGCATCCAGCGGTTGCCGCCGCCAGGCCTGGGCAATGTGAGGGGCGTCTAGACCGGTTCGCGCGCCATGACAAGGCAGGTGTTCTGCCCGCCAAAGCCGAACGAATTGGACAACACGGTGGAAATTTCCGCCGTGCGTCCCCTGTTGGGCACGCAATCGACCGGAATGGCCGGGTCGGGATTGTCGTGGTTGATCGTCGGCGGCAGGAAGCCTTCCTGCATGGTGAGGATCGAGAAGGCGGCCTCGATCGCGCCAGCGGCCGAGAGCGTGTGGCCGATCATCGACTTGTTGGAGGAGACGGGTATGGCGGCCATGGCGTCACCGAAAACGGTGGACAGCGCCAGATACTCCATCTTGTCGTTTTCCGGTGTCGATGTGCCATGGGCGTTGATATAGCCGACAGGCGTGCTGCCCATGCCGGCATCGGCCAGGGCCGCGCGCACGGCGCCGATGGCCGGCGATGCATCGGGCTTGGAGCGGGTGCGGTGGAAATCGTCGGCCTTTTCGCCGCAGCCGCCGAGAATGCCGAGCACCTTCGCGCCGCGCGCAACGGCGCTTTCCAGCGATTCCAGAACCAGCGTGGCCGACCCTTCGGCCAACACGAAGCCGTCGCGGTCCTTCGAGAAGGGCTTGGAAGCCTTTTCCGGTGCTTCGTTCTGGGTGGACAGGGCCGAAAGCAGGGAGAAGCGGATCAAGGCTTCCGCCGTGGCAGAACCATCGGAACCGATGGCGAGCGCCCGGTCTGCCTCGCCGCGGCGGATCGCCTCGACGCCGCACTGGATGGCGGTCGCGCCCGAAGCGCAGGCGGTCGACAGGGTCACCGGCAGGCCGCGCGTGCCAAAGCGGTCGGCGAGGCGCTCCGCGATGGTGCCGAACATGGCGCGAGAGAACAGATCGGGATGCTTGCCGGCGCGGGCTGCGGCCAGCATGCGCTGATAGGGCGTGCCGTCGCTGCCGCCAAGTTCGGCAAGCTCGAAACG
Source organism: Brucellaceae bacterium (assembly GCA_020637775.1). Classification (GTDB taxonomy): domain Bacteria; phylum Pseudomonadota; class Alphaproteobacteria; order Rhizobiales; family Rhizobiaceae; genus Zhengella. Next base: position 55,806 of record JACKJV010000014.1, read on the forward strand.
GTGGCGCCATTCGGTCTCGACGGGCGGAGCGGCAAGAAACAGCGGGCCGCCGAAGGCGTCCTGCGGCAGACCGGCCTGGGCAATGGCTTCCAGTGCCGTGGTCTCGGCCATTTCATGGGTCAGGGGACCGGGGCCGTCGCTGGAGGAGGCAAGGAAATCCACCATGCCCGAAATGCGCGTGCGCAGCCCGTCGGTGGGGAAGCGGGTGATCGCCCCGATGCCGGAACGGCCCGAGGCCAGCGCCTGCCAGTTTTCCGCGCGTCCCACGCCCAGCGACGTGATGATGCCGATACCGGTGACTGCGACGACCGGCCGGCCGAGATGATCCGTGAACTTCGTCATCGCATCCTTTTCCCTCAGGCCTTGCGGACTGAAACCATGCCTTCGCCGGAGATGAAACCGATGGCCGTTGCCAGGATTTCGTTGGCCGGTGCGTCCGGAGCCATCTCGCCTTCGGCGAAAGGCTCGACCGACAGGCCGGCATCCAGTGCCAGCGCGGCCAGTGCAATCGCGAAGGGGAATTGCGCTTCCTTGAAATGGCCGGTCAGGCTGGAAAATCCGCGCAGCGCCAGGCCCGACAGAGCCGAGGCTTCCGCCGCCGTCGGCTCGGCCGCGCCCGAAGCCGCCGAAATCGCGATGCGGGCATCCGGCGCGGCATCCCTTGCCATGGCGGCGATGGCGGCTGAAAGATCGTCGCGGGTGCGGCGTACGCGGCCGGCCTTCACATCGCCGAGAGCAGCATAGACATGGGCACCGCGCCTTTCGGCATGGGACCGCTCTTCCAGCACCAGGAACACGCCGCCCGAACCGGGGATGATGCCGCCACCTTCCGCGCCGCCGCGCTTCCACACCGGCGCCCAGGGTGCGCGGTGCAGGTAGCCGCCCAATTCATAGGCCAGCAGCATGTCGGGATGTTCGCAATTGTAGGAAGCGCCGACCAGCGCATGGGTGGACTGACCGGCACGGATGCGGGCGACCGTCATGTCCACGGCGGAGACGCCGGCGCCTTCTTCGCCCATGAAGGTGCGTGAGGAGCCGGTCACCTTGTGGACGATCGAGATGTTGCCTGCCAGCAGGTTCGACAATTGCGCAAGAAAGAGGGTCGGGCGCAGTTCCGTGGTCAGCTTCTCGTTGAGCAGGTTGTCGCGGTCTGCTCTGTCGGCGGCCGCCTCGATGATGAGCGAGTCGGCGGCCTCGTCACGCTCGCCGCCGCCGGCAGCCACGATCATGTCCATGGTCGCGCAAAGCGCTTCATCGCCCTTGACGCCGGCATCGTCGAGCGCGAGCCCGGCGGCATAGGTGCCGATACGCTGCCAGGTCTCCATCTGTCGCTGGTCGCCACGCTTGGGGATCTGCTGCCCCCAGTCGATCGCGGGCAGCGGATGGACCGCGTAGGGCGCGAAGGCCTGCGTGTCGAGCTTCGGCGCCCGGGGCCCCGCCGTCAGGGCAGCGCGGTGGACTTCCTTGCCCTCGCCGAGACAGGAGACGATGCCGATGCCGGTGATGACTGCGTCGCGTTGGCTCATGACGGGCGTGGCCTGTTCGTCAGGCCGTCTTTTCGGCGACCAGCGAATCGATCTTGGCGCAGAGGTTCTTCATGACGAAATACTCGTCGGTCGACGCCTTGCCGTCATTGACTTCCTGAGTCCAGGTTTCCAGCGGGATCTTGATGCCGAATTCCTTGTCGATGGCAAAGACGATATCCAGGAAATCGAGGCTGTCGATGCCCAGATCGTCGATCGTGTGGCTTTCCGGCGTGATCGTGTCGCGCTCGATCTCGCTGGTCTCTGCGATGATGTCGGCAACCTTGTCGAAAGTGGATGACACGGAAAAAGTCCTCTTGATGGATTCTCATTCGCTTGACGCGTGGCATTAAACGGTTTTTCGCGTCGGGAAAAGGGCAAAGCCTCAAATCGGCCCTGCCGGCGCTGCTTGCGCTGCGGCAAGCCTGCTTGCCAGCCCGTTGCGCGGGCGGTACTGCGACGCCATGAACGACTCGGCAGTGACCATATTATACGTCTTCGGGCTGGTCGGGCTCGGCTGGCTGTCAGCGCGATTCGGCGTGCTCAGGAAGGGCACCGGGGAGGGACTGGCCGATTTCGCCGTCACCATCGCCGCGCCGGTGCTGCTGTTCCGCACCATGGCGGGCGCCGACTTCTCCGGCTCGGCGCCGTGGCTGCTCTGGGCGGTGTATTTCGGCGCCGTCGCGCTGACATGGGCTGCGGGGCACGGGACGATCCGCGCGGTTTTCGGCCGGGACAGGCGCGCCGGTGTCGTTGCAGGTGTCTCATCGGCCTTTTCCAACCTCGTGCTGCTTGGCATCCCCCTCATTCTCAGCCTGCTCGGCCAGTCGGGTTTCGAAACGCTGTCGCTCATCATCGCGGTGCATCTGCCGGTCATGATGTCGGCGTCGATCATCCTTTTCGAATGGGCCAGCCGGGACAGCGGGACGGTGAACATGCGCGATGTGGTGCGCACATTCCTGCGCCGCCTCTTCGTCAATCCGCTGATTCTAGGCATCCTGGCCGGACTGGCATGGCGCCTGACCGGCCTCGACATGCCGGCGCCCCTGCCGCGCATGGTGGATGCGCTGGCCGGTGTGGCCGGGCCGGTGGCGCTTTTCGCCATGGGCATGTCGCTGAACGATTTCGGACTGGCCGGAAACCTGCGGGCAGCCGCCGCGCTGGCCGGGCTGAAGCTTTTCCTCATGCCCGCAATCGCGCTCGGGCTTGCCTGGGTCGCCGGTCTTCCGGCGCCCGTGGCAGAGGTTGCAGTCATGGCGGCCGCGCTGCCGGCCGGCGTCAATTCCTACCTGATCGCGACCCGTTTCGGAACGGGCCAGGCGCTGGCGGCCAGCGCCATGACCCTGGGCACTGCCACGGCGCTGTTCTCGACGGCGGTCTGGATCATGCTGGCGCGGGCGGTTTTCGGCTGAAGCGGAACGTTGCAAGCACCGGTCTTGATGGCCGGGGAAATTCGTCGCATCGTCCGCGCCGACGGGATCAAACCGGCGCGCCATCGCGTTGGCCGGTGACGTATTTTTCATGCCGGTGGGCAGGAATGCCACGGCAGCAAGAGGGAGTGAGACCATGCTCAAGAAATCCAGCGCATTCCTGCGCGAGGCCAATTTCATCAACGGGGAATGGGTGCAGGCCGATTCCGGCGCCATGATCGATGTCGTCAACCCGGCCAGCGGAGAGCGCATCGGGGGCGTGCCGAAATCCGGCAAATCCGAAACCCGGCGCGCCATCGAAGCGGCGGAGGACGCCTTCCACGCCTGGAAGAAGACGTCCGCGCTGCACCGTTCGCAAATGCTGCGCAAGCTGCATGATGCGATCATGGACAACCAGGACGAACTGGCCGAACTGCTGACGATGGAGCAGGGCAAGCCCCTTGCCGAGGCAAAAGGCGAGGTGGGCATGTCGGCGGCCTATGTGCTGTGGTATGCCGAAGAGGGGCGGCGCGTCTATGGCGACGTCGTGCCGTCGCCCTGGGCGGACCGGCGCATTCTGGTGACCAAGGAGGCCACAGGCGTCATCGGTGCCATCACGCCCTGGAACTTTCCCTCGTCCATGCTGGCGCGAAAGATCGGCCCGGCACTGGCAGCGGGATGCACGGCAGTGGTCAAGCCTGCCTCGCAGACGCCGTATTCGGGCATTGCCTGGGGCGTGCTCGCCGAGCAGGTCGGCTTTCCCAGGGGCGTGCTGAATGTCGTGACGGGTTCGGCCAGCGAGATCGGCCAGGAAATCTGCGAGAATCCGCTGATCAAGAAGATCACCTTCACCGGCTCGACCGATGTCGGCAAGATCCTTCTCAAGCAGGCGGCATCGACCGTGAAGAAGGTGTCGATGGAACTGGGCGGCAATGCTCCCTTCCTGATTTTCGACGATGCCGATATCGACCGTGCCGTGGAAGGATCCATTGCAGCCAAGTACCGCAATTCCGGGCAGACCTGCGTGTGTACGAACCGGTTCTTCGTGCAGGACGGCATTTATGACGCATTCGTTGAAAAGCTGGCGGCTGCAACCAGGAAGCTGAAGGTCGGCCCCGGTCTGGAAGAGGGGGTGAACCAGGGGCCGCTGATCGACATGAACGCGGTGGAAAAGGTGGAAGACTTCATTGCCGATGCCGAAAGCAAGGGCGGCAAGATCCTGGCCGGTGGCAAGCGGCACGAACTGGGCGGCACGTTCTTCTCGCCAACCGTCATTGCCGAGGCGACCACCGACATGAAGTTCATGAAGGAGGAAATCTTCGGCCCCGTGGCGCCGGTCTACCGGTTCAAGACGGAGGACGAGGCGATCGCCATGGCCAATGATACCGAATTCGGCCTTGCCTGCTATTTCTACACCCAGCACATGGGCCGTGCCTTCCGGGTCATGGAAGGCCTGAAATACGGATTGATCGGCATCAACGAGGGCATCATCACCACCGTGGAAGCGCCCTTCGGCGGCCTGAAGGAAAGCGGGCTGGGCAAGGAAGGCGGCCATCAGGGCATCGAGGATTATCTCGACACCAAATATGTCTGCATCGGCGGACTGGGCCTTTAGGTGAGCCTAGCCTGCTGCTGCCAGCGACAGTGCGAAGGCGGCGAGCGAAAGGGCGGCGGCCATGCGGGCCGTCGCCGCGTGCATGGACGTGCGGGCGGGTGGAAAGCGATAAGCCAGGGCCAGGAACAGCGGAAAGCTGCTGGCGACAACCCCGTAGAGGACAACGCCGGTCAGGTTGTTGAACCGGCTCGCGCTCAGCATCGTTTCCGGCACCACGGCGACGGCGGTTCGCCATGACCCGCCGAAACTGCCGGCAAGGCGCGCATAGGCGGCGTAGATGCCGGCGGAAATGCCGCCGAAGAGCGCAATCCTTGCAGCGAAATCCATCAGCGTGAACACAAGGAGGCGCGGCGGCCGGGCGATGGCGACGGATCGCGCGGCAAGGCCGAGCGCGGTGAAGGAAAGGTAGTTCACCACGAAGGCAACCACGCTTTGGCTGGCAATGAAGCGGCTGACGAAGGCCCACAGCCCGCCGCTGGAACCGAAGGCGGCAAAGTAGGGCGGCAGGCCGGCAATGAACGCCAGCAGCGCGATGGCCGTACCGGTCAGCGTGGCCACAAGAGTGGCGGCAAGGAATCGGCGCATGGGAGTCCGCGGCCCGATCCAGTAGTCGAGCAGACCATGGATTTGCAGGGCAACGGGATCGTGATGGCTGGCGGGAAGCCTGGCGAGAACGGCCTGCGTCCGCTGCCCGGAAAGCACGGCTCCGGCTGCGAGGCGAACGAGCGCGTAGACACCGGCTGCGCCAAGGGCGGCGGCTGCAAGGTCTGTCGGCATCATGGGCGCAACCCTTTCGCGGGCCGGTTCATCGTGCCGGCAGGCTATCACCGCTCCTTGACCGTCTCCATGGCCACGAATGTGGATGTTTTCGAAACATGGGGGAGGGATGAGATCTTTTCGCCCAAGACCGTGCGATAGGCTGCGATGTCCGTGGTGCGAATCTTGAGAAGATAATCGAAACTGCCGGCGATCATGTGGCATTGCTCGATCTCGGCAACATTCTGGACGGCCCGGTTGAACGCATCGAGGGCGTGGCTGCGCGTGTCGGTCAGGGAAACCTGCACGAAGGCGATATGGCCCTGGCCCATGCGCTCGGCATCGACAAGGGCGACATAGCCACGGATATAGCCCTCGTTTTCCAGCCGCTTCACCCGCGCCTGAACCGGCGTCTTCGACAGGCCTGCCTGTTCGGCCAGCGCGGCCATGGAAATGCGTCCGTCACGGGCAAGAATCTTGAGAATGGTGCGGTCTATGCGGTCCAGTTGGTCCATAGTCATCAATTTTCCAGTTCAAATGGTGTTTATTTTCAATTAAATTTGGTCGAATAGACTTCCTGTAAGCCATTGGCAAGCCAAAAGGTCTGTGGTCACGTGGTATTCTGGAAAAAACCGATTGTGGAGGCCCGCCATGACCAAGCCTGATCTCGACCACATCCGCGCCGGGATGCGCACGCACATGATCGCCGATGAGAGCGCCGCCGTCATGCGGCTGATCGAGACTGCGGACCTGTCTGAAGGCGACCGGTCGGCGATTTCGGCGCGTGCAGCCGGCCTGGTGCGCACGGTGCGATCGTCCTCGGCGCCGACCATGATGGAAAGCTTCCTGGGCGAATATGGCCTCTCCACCGGCGAGGGCGTGGCCCTGATGTGCCTGGCGGAAGCGCTGCTGCGCGTGCCCGACGCCGAAACCGTGGACGACCTGATCCGCGACAAGATCACACCGCATGACTGGTCGGCGCATCAGGGCCATTCCTCGTCCATCATGGTCAACGCCTCGACATGGGCGCTGATGCTGACGGGCCGCGTGCTGGACGACGAGGAGGAGCGCGGCATCGAAGGCACCCTGCTTTCGCTCGTGCGCCGTCTGGGCGAGCCGGTGATCCGGCGGGCCGTGGGGGCCGCGATGCGCGAGATGGGCGACCAGTTCGTGCTGGGCCGCAATATCGGCGAAGCGGTGAAGCGCGGGCGCGACCTGATCGCCAAGGGCTACCTCTATTCCTATGACATGCTGGGCGAGGCGGCGCGTACGGCGGAGGATGCCGAGCGCTACTTCGACGCCTATGCCGGCGCTATCGCGGAACTGGCGCGGTCTTCCAACAGGCCAGACATTCGCCACAATCCCGGCATTTCGGTCAAGCTGTCCGCGCTGCATCCACGCTACGAGGCGGTCAAGCGCGAGACCATGCTGCCGGAGATGACAGAGCGGCTTCTGGCGCTTGCCAAGGCAGCAAAAGATGCCCGCATGGGGCTCAACATCGATGCGGAAGAGGCCGACCGGCTGGATATCTCGCTGGACGTGATCGAGCGGGTGCTTTCCGATCCGTCGCTCGAAGGCTGGGACGGTTTCGGCGTGGTGGTGCAGGCCTACGGGCCGCGCGCGCCCTTCGTGCTGGACTGGCTTCATGCGCTTGCCACGAAGCATGACCGGCACATCATGGTGCGGCTCGTCAAGGGCGCCTATTGGGACAGCGAGATCAAGCGGGCGCAGGTGATGGGATTGCCGGGCTACCCGGTCTTCACCCGCAAGACCCACACCGATGTTTCCTACCTGGCATGCGCGCGCAAGCTCCTGTCCATGACAGACCGCATCTATCCGCAATTCGCCACGCACAATGCCCATACGGCCGCCGCGATCCTGGCCATGGCTCCGGACAAGGACTGTTTCGAGTTCCAGCGTCTGCACGGCATGGGCGAGACGCTGCATGAGGCGATCCGCAAGGGCGAGGGCACGCGCTGCCGCATCTATGCTCCGGTTGGCCAGCACTCCGACCTGCTGGCCTATCTGGTGCGACGCCTGCTTGAAAATGGCGCCAATTCCTCCTTTGTCCACCAGATCGTCGACGAGGACGTGCCGCCGGAAGAGATCGCCCGCGATCCGATTGCCTCGGTGCTGGAAACGGGGGCTGCACCGAACCCGGCCATTCGCCGCCCGGCCGATGTCTTCAAGCCTGACCGGGCCAATTCGCGCGGGCGCGATTTCACCGATCCGCTCGACCTGGCCGCGATGGAGGCCGCGCGTGCGCCCTTCATGGCGCCGCATCAATGGCAGGCACGGCCCACCGTGCCGGGGCGCGCGGCATTTGGCGATGGATACCCGGTGACCAATCCGGCCGTGCCCGGCGACACGGTGGGCGGGTGTTTCGACGCCACGCGGGACGATGTGATCGCCGCGCACGATGCGGCGCGCGAGGCACAAGGGGAATGGGAGGCGCTGGGCGCGCGCCAGCGTGGCGCCATCCTTTCGGACGCCGCCGCGCTTTATGAAAAGCATGCCGAGGAATTCTTCGCGCTTTGTGCCCGCGAGGCCGGCAAGACGCTGGCCGATGCCATTGCCGAAGTGCGCGAGGCCATCGACTTCCTGCACTACTACGCAGCGCAGGCGCCGAAGACAGAAGCCGGATCGCGGGCGCGCGGCGTGATTGCCTGCATCTCGCCGTGGAACTTCCCGCTGGCGATCTTCACCGGCCAGGTGGCTGCGGCGCTGGTCACCGGCAATGCGGTTCTGGCAAAGCCGGCCGAACAGACCCCCTTGATCGCGGCGCGGGCGGTCGAGCTTCTGCATCAGGCCGGGGTTCCGGCGGGCGTACTGCAATTGCTGCCGGGCGATGGCGAGGCGGTGGGCGCCACGCTGACTGCGCTGCCGGGCCTGAACGGGGTCTGCTTCACCGGGTCGACCGAAGTGGCACGCATCATCGAGCGGCAATTGGCGAAAACCGGTACGGCGGACGCCATGCTGATCGCGGAGACGGGCGGGCTGAACGCCATGATCGTCGATTCCACCGCCCTGCCTGAACAGGCTGTGCGCGATGCCGTGGCCTCGGCCTTCCAGAGCGCGGGCCAGCGCTGTTCAGCGCTGCGCGTACTCTACGTCCAGGAGGATGTGGCCGCAAAGGTGACAACCATGCTGACCGGCGCCATGGAGGCGCTCAGCGTGGGTGATCCGTCGGACATCGCCACCGATGTAGGTCCGGTGATCGACGAGGAGGCGCGCGCTTCCATCGCCGCCTATTGCCAGGAAAAGGCTGGCGAAGGCCGCCTCGTGGCGAAGCTGGACGTGCCGGCAGACGGCCTGTTCGTGGCGCCGCACATCCTTCGGGTGCGCGGAATCGAAGAGATGGAGCGGGAGATTTTCGGCCCTGTCCTGCATCTGGCCACCTTCAGGGCCGATCAGCTCGATTCGGTGATCGCGGCCATCAATGCCAAGGGCTATGGTCTGACCTTCGGCCTGCATACGCGCATCGATGACCGCGTGCAGCATGTCGTCGACCGCATCCATGCCGGCAATGTCTATGTGAACCGCAACCAGATCGGCGCCATTGTCGGCTCGCAGCCCTTCGGCGGCGAAGGCCTGTCGGGCACGGGGCCGAAGGCGGGCGGGCCGCTCTACCTGCGCCGGTTCCGCAAGGTTCCTGCCGATGGCGAGACCGGCGCATTGGAGGGTGATCCGGTTTCCGGACTGCCGATGCCGGATGCCGAGGCGGCGCTGCAATGGGCGGGTCGGACAGACCGGATCGCGCATCTGCGCAAGGTGCTGCGCGGGCGCGCCGCGCCGGCCGTGGCCGCGGCAGCCGGTGTCGACCAGGGGCCTGTCGATCTGCCGGGCCCGACGGGTGAGGGCAACAGCCTGACACTGGCGGCGCGCGGGCTGGTGCTGTGCCTTGGACCTTCGCCGGACGTGCTGCTGGACCAGGCGGTTCAGGCGCTGGCCTTCGGCAATGCTGTCGTGGCCATTGCGCCGGATGCGAACGAGGCCCTCAAACCGCTCATGGGCCAGGGGCTGCCGCTGGCGGTTGCCAATGGCATCGTGGCGGAGAGCCTGCTTGGCGAGGCAAGGCTGGATGCGGTGGCGCTGCATGCCGGTGAAGACGATCTGCGGCGTGTGCGTCAGGCGCTGGCGGCCCGGCCGGGAGCCATCGTTCGGCTGATCGACGAGCGGCTGGCGCCATCGGCCTATGTGCATGAGCGGGCCTTGTGCGTGGATACGACGGCGGCGGGCGGCAATGCCTCGCTTCTGGCGGCGGCGGGCTGAAGAGGCGAGCGGTTTCAGGCGGTTGGGACGACCGCCTGAAGCCAGGGGAAAAGCCACCTGCATCTTGCTTTCGCCGCCGGACTGGCCGATAGGCATGGCATGACCGGTGTCATCCTCGCCATTGTCGGACTGGCCCTGGGCGGCCTGCTCAAGGGAGCAACGGGCGCCGGCGCGCCCATTCTCGCCGTGCCGATCATGGCGATCTATTTCAACGTTCCGGTCGCCGTCGCCATATTCGCGGTGCCCAACCTGCTGGCCAATGTCTGGCAGGCGTGGACCTATCGCAGCCAGCGATTGCCACCGCGTTTCATGATTTCCTTCGCCGGGGGCGGCGCGCTCGGAACCTTCATCGGCACCGTCCTGCTGGCCAACCTTCCGGGCCATGCGCTGACGCTCGTGGTGGCGCTGTCGGTCTTCGTCTATGTCGGTTTCCGGCTGGCGCGGCCCGGCTGGGTGCTGCTCTACCCGCTGGCCGAGAAGCTGGCGCCGTTCTTCGGTACGCTGGCAGGGGTCCTGTTCGGCGCGTCAGGCCTGTCGGCGCCGGTCTCGCTCAGCTTTCTGAACGCCATGAAACTGGAGCGGCGGACCTTCGTCGCCACCGTTACCGTGTTCTTCGTCATGATGGGCGTGGTTCAGATCCCGATGCTGTTTGCCTATGGCATCATGGACGGGCAACGCTTCCTCCTGAGCACGGCGGCAATCCTGCCGATCTTCGCCGGCATGCCGGTTGGCGCCTGGCTGGCGCGCCACATCTCACGCGAGACCTTCGACAAGATCATCCTCGCGGTGCTGACGCTGATAGCAATCCGTCTGCTTCTCCAGGCGACCGGATGACGTTCACGGCGACAGGAAGTCCAGGATCGCCGTTGCCGTGGCATCCGGTGCGGTATCGGGAAAGAAGTGACCGCCGGTCATCGCGCTGCCGGTCACGTCGTCGCAGCAGCGGCGCCACTCGGCGGTGACATCGAACTGCCTGGCCATCAGCCCCTCGGCCCCGTAGAGTGCCTGGACGGGGCAGGTGACGCGCATGTCGCGGCCGGCTTCGTCCATCGGCCAGTCCACCAGCCAGGCGGCACGGTAGTCTGCGCACATGGCCCGAATCGATTCCGGGTCGCGCCAGCAGCGGCGGTATTCGGCAAGCTGGCCGTCATCGAATGCGGCGATGCCGTCCGGCCCCCAGCCCGAAAGGCAGTTCTCGAAGAACAGATCGGGATCATGGCCGATCATCGTTTCCGGGAAGGGGAAAGGCTGGGCGAGAAAGAACCAGTGATAATAGGCGTGAGCGGTTTTGGGGCCACCTTCGGCAAAGACCGTTCGGGTGGGGATGATATCCATGACGGTGAGGGTGCGCACCCGGGCCGGATGGTCCAGCGTCAGGCGGTGTGCCGTGCGCCCGCCCCGGTCGTGCCCGACCAGGTGGAAGCTGTCATGGCCGAGCGCCTGCATCAGCGAAACCATGTCGTCGGCCATGGCGCGGAAACAGTAATTGCCGCTCTCGGGTCCGTTGTCCGGCTTCGACGAATCGCCATAGCCGCGCAGGTCGGCGGCCACCACGGTGAATTTTTCAGCCAGTTGCGGCGCTATTTTCGCCCACATGGCCTTTGTCTGCGGAAAGCCGTGCAGAAGAAGAACCGGCGGACCGTCGCCGGCCGTCACATAGGCGATATTGGCCATGCCGGTCTCATGCCGGCCGTGGCGAAAGCCCTCGAACATGGATCGCTTCCCTCCTCCTGTCGTTCCAAGGCGGGGAAACTAGTCCTGCCCGAGTTGACGGGCAAGGCCGGGCGGTCTTTCCTTGCGCCCGATACCGAAACCGGAGGACTGGAATGCTGGAGGGCGTGCGAATCATCGAGGTCGAGGGATTGGGGCCGGGGCCGTTCTGCGGCATGCTGCTGGCGGATCTGGGAGCCGATGTCATCGTGGTGCATCGGCCGGACGGTTCGATGGCGCCCGGCGCACCAGCGGAGAACCTGCTGGATCGCGGCAAGCGGTCCATCGCGCTGGATCTGAAAAGCGCCGATGACAAGGCCATCTTCCTCGACCTCGTCAAGACCGCCGACGGACTGATCGAGGGATTCCGGCCGGGCGTGATGGAGCGGCTCGGGCTTGGACCCGAAGATTGCCACGGGGTACGGCCGTCGCTTGTCTATGGCCGCATGACCGGATGGGGTCAGGACGGCCCGCGCGCGCTGCAGGCCGGCCACGATCTCAACTATGCCTCGCTTTCGGGAGCGGCATGGTATGCCTCGCCGGCGGGCGAATGCCCGTTCACGCCGCCAACGGTGGTGGGGGACATCGGCGGCGGCGCGCTCTATCTGGCCATCGGCATGCTTTCGGGCATTTTCAAGGCGAGGGTGGGCGGGCAGGGCACGGTTGTCGATGCGGCCATCGTGGACGGTTCGGCGCACATGATGAACCTGCTGATGTCGCTGAAACAGGCGGGCGGCCTGGCGATGGAACGCGGACGCAGCCTGCTCGATGGCCCACACTGGAGCCGGACCTATCGCACCAAGGATGGCGGCTTCTTCTCTGTCCAGAGCCTCGAGCCCAAATTCTACGCCATCCTCCTGGAAAAGCTTGGGCTTTCCGACGACCCGGATTTCCGTCACCAGTTCGACCAGCGCCGCTGGCCGGCGCTGAACCGGCGCCTGGAAGCCTTGTTTGCCAGCCGTACGCGGGCCGAATGGGCGGAATGCTTTGCGGGGTCGGATGCATGCGCGGCGCCGGTTCATGCTCCGCAGGAGGCGATGGACGATCCGCACATGGCAGCACGCGGTGTCTGGCAGGCGCCGGGCGGTGTCCTGCAGGCCGCGGCCGCGCCGCGTTTCGACGGCAGGCCGGCACCCGCGCCGCGCCCTTCGCCCGCCCGTGACGGAGACCGCGATGCCATCCTGGCGGAGGTCGGCCGGGCCTTGTGAAGACTTGCCAAGGGCGCACCGGCATTCCAAAACCGCGCAAGCGGAGACTGGCATGTCTCATCATGAAGGAGAAGCGAGCGTGACGGATCGGATCATCATCGTCGGTGCAGGCCATGGCGGGGTGCAGGCCGCGGCAAGTCTCAGGCAGGAGGGCTGGCAAGGCGAAATCGCAATGATTTCCGAGGATGCGGATCTGCCCTATCACAAGCCGCCGCTTTCCAAGGCTTTCCTCAAGGCCCCCGATGCCGGCCTGCAATTGCTCAAGGGGGAGGGCTTCTATACCGACAATGCGATAGACCTGATGCTTGGCCAGACGGCGATGGGCATTGACAGGAAGGCACAGACCGTCACGCTGGATGACGGGCAGGTCCTGTCCTACACTTGGTTGCTGCTGGCGACCGGAGCCGGGCCGCGGCGACTGACATGCCCGGGGCACGATGCGCGCGGCGTGTTCTACCTGCGCAATGCCAATGACGCGCGAGCGCTGCGCGACGCCAAGGCGCATGCGCAGGACATTGCCGTGATCGGAGGCGGTTTCATCGGGCTGGAGGCGGCGGCGACGTTTGCGCAGGCGGGCAGGGCGGTGACCGTGGTGGAAATGGCCGACCGGCTGCTGGGACGCGCCGTTTCGCCGGAAGTCTCGGCGCACATGAAGGCCTATCACGAGAGCCTCGGCATCACCGTGCTCACGGATACCGGGCTCGAGGCGATTGCCGTGGAGGGCAGCGACGTGGCCGGGGTGCGCGTGGCCGGTGGGCGGGTCATCCCCGCCGACATCGTGATCGCGGGCATCGGCGCAATGCCGGAGACCGGGCTGGCGGTTGCCGCAGGGCTGGACACGGATAACGGCATTGCCGTCGACGGGCGGCTTGCGACCTCTGATCCGGCCATTTTCGCGATTGGTGATTGCGTCAGCTTCCCGCATGCGGCCAGCGGTCGGCGGCTGCGGCTGGAATCGGTGCAGAACGCGACCGACCAGGCGCGCCATGTGGCGAAAACCATGCTTGGCGCCAAGGAAGCCTTCGATGCCGTGGCCTGGTTCTGGTCCGACCAGGGCGAGCGCAAGCTGCAGATGGCCGGGCTTTCCGCCGGGGCTGACCGGCGGCTCGTTTCCGGCGATACCGACAGCGGCGCTTTCTCGGTCTATCATTTCGCCGGCGACAGGCTGCTGGCCGTCGACAGCGTGAACCGGCCTGGCGATCACATGCTGGCGCGGCGCATCCTGGCGGCTGGCTATTCGCCGGGCGACGCGGAAATCGCTGCCGGCGCGGCAGCGCTCAAGGCGGGGCTGCAGGCCCATCACGCCGCTTGATGAGGCCGGCGGGTCGATCAGAATATTCTTCCATAACGTGTGGCTGTTTCGTCATTTCGCCCCATTGGCAAAGCCGCGCATATGACCTATGTCCGGACCAGTTGCAGTGAACGATGGTGAATGCCGTGGCCGATCTCCAGTCCCAAGTCGTCGAACAGCTCAAGCGCGTTGCCGGGCCGGATGGTTCGGGCAATATTGTCGACCTCGGGATGACGTCGCAGGTCGTCATCATCGACGGAAAGGCCTTTTTCTCGATTTCCGTGCCAGCCGAGCAGGCTGAACAGCTGGAGCCGCTGCGCGAGGCGGCCGAAACGGCGGCGTTGCAGGTGGACGGGATCACCTCCGCCATGGCTGTCCTGACGGCCGAACGCAAGCCCGGCGCGGCACCGTCGCAGCCGCCGAAAATGCCGCCGGAGCCGCAGGCACCGCCCAGGCCGGCCAACCAGGCGCCGCAGCCCAAGCCGGCCGGGATTCCCGGCATCAAGGCAATCATCGCTGTCGCATCGGGAAAGGGCGGTGTCGGCAAGTCGACGACGACCGTCAATCTTGCACTTGGGCTGAAGGAACTCGGCCTTGCCGTCGGCATTCTCGACGCGGACATCTACGGGCCGTCCATGCCGCGCCTGCTGAAGCTGTCGGGCAATCCGGAACTTGCATCGGCCAAGAAGCTCAAGCCGATGGAGCGCTACGGGCTGAAAGTCATGTCCATGGGTTTCATGGTGGACGAGGACACGCCGGTGATCTGGCGCGGACCGATGGTGATGTCGGCGCTCAAGCAGATGATGAACGAAGTGGAATGGGGCGAACTCGATGTGCTGGTGGTCGACATGCCGCCCGGCACGGGGGACGCGCAACTGACCATGGCGCAGTCGGTGCCCCTGGCCGGCGCGGTGATCGTCTCGACGCCTCAGGACCTTGCGCTCATCGATGCCCGCAAGGGGCTGAACATGTTCAATCGCGTCGATGTGCCTGTGCTCGGCCTCGTGGAAAACATGAGCTATTTCATCTGCTCCAATTGCGGCGAACGGCATGACATCTTCGGCCATGGCGGCGCACGCGATGAAGCCGGGCGCATCGGGGTGCCTTTCCTGGGCGAAGTGCCGCTGGAAATGACGATCCGCGAGACATCCGATGCCGGCTCGCCGGTCGTTGTCTCGGCGCCGGACGGGCCGCATGCACAGATTTATCGCGATATCGCGGCGCGCGTCTGGGAAGGGGTAACGGCGGCGCAGGGGGCATCCAAGGGGCCGAACATCGTCTTCGAATAGGCCGCGTCCGAACCCCCGGCTTCACGGCTCCAGCCGCTTGATGATCACCAGAACGATGACCGCCATGACCGTGGCGGCAATCGCGACGAGATAGAGCCCGGCACCGACGGACAGGCCGACGGCGCCGGCCAGCCACATGCCCGCACCGGTTGTCAATCCGCGGACATTGCCGCGCGCATGGATAATCGATCCGGCGGCCAGGAAGGCGACGCCCGCAGTCACGGCCTCGATCACGCGAATCGGATCGGTTCGTCCGCCGTCCATGCTGAAGCGTTCAAACAGTTCGAGGGCGATGAGCGTGAACAGGCAGGCGGCCAGCGAGACAAGGATATGGGTGCGCAAACCGGCGGCGTGATCGCGGGCCTCGCGGTCCAGCCCGATGACGGCGCCAAAGGCTCCTGCCATGGCCAACCGCGTGAAAGCCGTGCCTACAGGCATGGCCATCGTGTCGTGAAGGGCGGCTGGCAGATATTCCATCGCGGACTCCTTTCGCAGGCCGCACGGGAGCCTCAGCTCTCGCCGGCCAGGCAATCGTGCAGCGCCTTCGCCATATTGCCGATCAAGGCAAAATAGAGATCGGGCCCTGCCGGCAGGCTCGCGCCGAGCGGATCGATCACACCACTGCGCGCCGGTGTCCCTTCGATAACCGTCTGGATGAGTTTCGGTTCAAACTGCGGTTCGGAAAAGACGCAGGCGGCGGAAAGCTGACCGATCTTGGCGTGAATGGCGGCGATGCGCTCCGCACCGGGCGCATGTTCCGGCGAGAGGGTCACGGAACCCGCGGCCTGAAGGCCGAACCGGTTCTCGAAATACTGGTAGGCATCGTGGAAGACGATGAATGGCCGGTCGCGAACCGGATCGATCTTTGCTTGCACGTCGCCGATCAGGGCGTCGAGGCGCTGGCGCGTGGATGCGGCATTGGCGCGGTAGGTTGCCGCATTGCGCGGATCAGCGGCCGCAAGGCGAGCAGCGATCTCGTCGACCAGGGCCTTGGCATTCACCGGATCAAGCCAGACATGGCCGTCCACGCCATGTTCCGCCTGGCCGTGCCCTTCATCTTCGTGGCCGTGCCCCTCGGCTGCATGGTCATGGCCTTCGGCAGCGTGATCGTGTTCGTTGTCAGGTTCATCCGCATCATGCTTGTGGCGCTCGAAGGTCGTGCCTTCGCGGTAGGGCAGGTGGACGAGACCGGCCACATCGAAAAGTTCGACAGCCTCGGCCTTCGCCGCAATGGTCTCCAGCGGCTTTTCCAGGAAGGCCTCCAGGGTCGGGCCGACCCAGAAGACGAGATCGGCTTCCTGAAGCAGGCGGGCCTGCGAAGGCTTGAGGGCATAGGTGTGCGGCGAGCCGGCGCCTTCGACGATCAGGCCCGGTTCGCCTGTTCCCTGCATGACGGCGGCAACCAGCGAATGAACCGGCTTGATGGAGGCCGCCACCGTGATATCGGCCAAGACAGGGTGCGGCGCGGCGAACGCAAATCCCGAAGCGAGAATAAGTGAGGCGAGGCGCTTCATCTTTGAACCTTTGCAACTGACGGAGGGGCTTATGTAATGTTATTTTGTTACGCGATTGTGTAATTGTATAACGTATGCGATAGAAAGGCGCAAGGGCGCCGGGCAAAAGCGCGGGCCCGCGCAACCGACACCGGAAACCGTTCTTCATGGCCGCATCGCCTTCCAGTCTCTTCACTCTCGAACAGGCCGGGATTTACCGTTCCGGACGCTGGCTGGTGCGCGGTGTCGACCTGTCGCTTTCAGCGGGCGAAATCGTGACGCTTGTCGGGCCAAACGGGTCCGGCAAGTCGACGACAGCCAAGATGGCGCTCGGCATCCTGCGTCCCGACGAAGGTGCGGTGCGGCGGCGCGCCGGACTGGTCGTCTCCTATGTGCCGCAGAAGGTGTCGGTGGACTGGACCCTGCCGCTCCATGTCAGCCGCTTCATGCATCTGACCGGCAAGGTCAGCGAGGACGAGGCAAGGCGGGCGATGGACGCCACGGGCATTGCGCATCTGCACAAGGCGGAGGTTCGCACGCTGTCCGGCGGCGAGTTCCAGCGGGTGCTTCTGGCGCGTGCGATCGCCCGCAAGCCGGACCTCCTGGTTCTCGACGAGCCGGTGCAGGGGGTCGATTTCACAGGCGAAATCGCGCTATACGAGTTGATCGGGCAGATCCGCAACGATCTGGGCTGCGGTGTGCTGCTGATCTCGCATGATCTGCATGTCGTCATGGCAGCAACGGATCGCGTGCTTTGCCTGAACGGCCATGTCTGCTGCTCGGGCACGCCCAAGGCCGTTGCCTCAAGCCCGGAATACCGCCGGCTGTTCGGCCGCCAGGCCGCGCCGGCACTGGCCATCTACGAGCATCACCACGATCACACGCATCTGCCGGATGGCCGGGTGCGCCATGCTGACGGCACGGTCACCGACCATTGCCATCCAGGTGACGGGCATCACCACCATGAGCATCGTCATGGGCCGGACCTGACGCATGGCGGCGGCCACGACGCGCCGGAAGACGGACACGGGACGGGCCGGAATGCTTGACGATTTCTTCATCCGCGCCCTTCTGGCGGGCATGGGCGTCGCGCTCGTGGCGGGGCCGCTCGGCTGCTTCATCGTCTGGCGGCGGCTCGCCTATTTCGGCGACACGCTCTCTCATGGAGCGCTTCTCGGCGTGGCGCTTGGCCTCCTGCTGCAAGTCGACCTGACCCTGGCGGTCTTTGCCGTGTCTGCGCTCGTTTCGCTCGCCCTTCTGGTTCTGCAGCGCAGGGCCAGCCTTTCCTCCGACGCGTTGCTCGGCCTCCTGTCGCATTCCTCGCTGGCGCTGGGGCTTGTCGTCCTCGCCTTCATGACCTGGGTGCGCGTGGACCTGATGGGGCTGCTGTTCGGCGATATCCTGGCGGTATCGAAATCGGACCTGGTGTTGATCTGGGGCGGCGGCCTGGCCGTGCTGGCCGTTCTGGCCGCAGTCTGGCGGCCGCTTTTCGCAGCCACCGTGAACCCGGAAATCGCCGAGGCGGAAGGCATGCGGCCGCAACGCGCCAACATCGTCTTCATGCTGCTGATGGCCGGCGTGATCGCCATTGCCATGAAGATCATCGGCGTGCTTCTGATCACCGCGATGCTGATCATCCCGGCGGCGACAGCCAGACGGTTTGCCTCCGGGCCGGAGCAAATGGCGCTTCTGGCCTCCGCGATCGGCGTGGCGGCGGTTGCCGGCGGCCTGTTTGGCTCGCTGCAATGGGATACGCCGTCGGGACCTTCCGTCGTGGTCGCCGCGCTGATGCTGTTTGCGCTGTCGCTCGTGCCGCTTGGCTACGGGATGGCCGGCGGCGGCAGGAAGGGAGAAGGTCATGGCTGACCAAGATCATGCAATGCCTGACCTGACGCGCAACCAGGCGCTTGTGCTGGAAACCCTGTCGACTTCGGAAGGGCCGCTCAGCGCCTACGGGATTCTCGACAAGCTGCGCGATGCCGGCTTTCGCGCGCCCTTGCAGGTGTACCGGGCGCTGGAAAAGCTGGTGGAACTGGGCATGGTACACCGGCTGGAAAGCCTCAATGCCTTCGTTGCCTGCCGCCATCCGGGTTGCGAGAGCCACGAAACCATCGCTTTCGCGATTTGCGATTCATGCGGTCAGGTCCGCGAGATCGGCGATGCGGATCTGGGCGCGCGCCTGCGGGTCATCGCCCGGCAGGCGGGCTTCCGCCCGGCGCGTTCCGTGGTGGAAATGCATGGTCTGTGCCGCAATTGCCAGTCCGGCTGAGCCGGACGTGTGGCGATGCGAAAATGTCGCAAGGGAATCGTGCGGAAGTCTCTCAGCTCATTGATTTATGTCAATATTCTGAAGTCTTCATGGTGGAGACTGCCCCCGTAACCGGAACCAAAAGGGGGTTCACCATGAAACGGTTCAAAACGGTCTTGCTCGCGGCCGCACTGGCGAGCGCAAGTGCAGTTTCCCTGGCCACGGCGGACGAGTTGCGCGAGAAGGCGATGGAGGCTTTCAAGCCCTTGCCATCAACGGTTCCCGCGGTTGCCGACAATCCGATCACGCCGGAAAAGATCGAACTCGGCAAGGCGCTGTTCTTCGATCCGCGCATGTCGGCTTCGGGCGTGTTCTCGTGCAATTCGTGCCACAATCTCGCGACCGGTGGCGATGACAACATGCCGACGTCAATCGGCCATGGCTGGCAGAAGGGGCCGCGCAATTCGCCGACCGTTCTCAACGCAGTCTTCAACATTGCCCAGTTCTGGGATGGCCGCGCCGACGACCTGAAGGCTCAGGCCAAGGGGCCGGTCCAGGCCGGCGTCGAAATGGCCAACACGCCCGATAACGTCATCGCCACGCTCAATTCGATGCCGAAATATGTCGAATGGTTCAAGGCGGCCTTCCCGGAGGAAGCCGATCCCGTGACCTTCGACAATTTCGCCAAGGCCATCGAGGCATTCGAGGCAACGCTGACGACGCCGGCCCCGTTCGATGCCTATCTGAACGGTGACGACAACGCGATGAGCGCCATGCAGAAGGAAGGCATGGCGCTGTTCATCGACAAGGGCTGCACGGCCTGTCACAACGGCGTCAACCTTGGCGGGAACGGCTACTATCCGTTCGGCCTGATCGAAAAGCCCGGTGCCGACATCCTGCCAGCCGGCGACAAGGGCCGATTTGCCGTCACCGAAACCGCCGATGACGAATATGTGTTCCGCGCCGCTCCGCTGCGCAATATCGCGGAAACGGCGCCCTACTTCCATTCGGGCCTCGTCTGGGATCTCAAGGTCGCCGTGCAGATCATGGGTGAGAGCCAGCTTGGCGAGGATCTGACGGACGAGGAGGCCGACAAGATGGTGGCATTCCTCGAATCGCTCACCGGCAAGATGCCGGAAGTGACCTATCCGGTGCTGCCTGCCGAGACGGCGTCAACACCGCGCCCGACGGGTGAGGTGAAGTAACGGACAACGCGCCCGCACGGCCTCGGTGCCGTGAAGCGGAAAACCGATGCGCAGCCACGCAGCCCATGCGTGGCTGCATTTTTCTTCAATTGCTTGATTTTTATCATTTCAATCAACGCGGTCTTTCCTCATCCTTCCTAAAAGGGTAATGTTGAAACAAAGAAGGGGGATGAAGGATGGTGCGGATCCTTGGTTGTTTCCTGTCGCTGCTGATCCTTGCCTTGCCGGTTGCCGGCCGGGCTGGCGAACTGGAGGTTCGCGCAGGGGGTGTGGCAACAGTCTATTCGGAAGCAGAGCTGGAGGCGCTCGGCATGAGCTCCCTTGTGACCACCACGTCCTGGACCGATGGTCCGCAGTCATTCGATGGCGTTCTTCTTTCAAGGATCGCCGAAGTGCATGGCGTGAAGAACGGCATGATGAAAGTCACGGCCATCAACGGCTATGAAGCCGAACTTGAGGTGTCGGAATTGCTGGCCTATCCGGTTCTGCTGGCCACGCGGCAAAACGGCAAGCGCATGCCGCTTCGCGAGAAAGGGCCTTTCTGGATCGTCTATCCGCGCGACGGATTTCCCGAATTCAATGATGAGCGGCACAATTACAAATGGGTGTGGCAAGTGCGCTCGCTGGAGTTCCAGTGAGCATTCCGCATCGCTCCCGCCTTTTCACTGCCGCCCGCTCTATCGTTTTGCTGTGCCTCGGCGTTCTGCTGGCCTCCACCGCCAATGCATATTTCGCGCTGACGGAGGTCCAGGAGCGGATCACCTACCGGATTCCGGAAAACACCATCTGGGCGGCAACGCAGGCGGAAGTGGAACTGGCCCGGACGCTGGCGCAATTGGCGCCCCGGTCAGCAGGCCTTGCACTGGACGAAAACCTGCCGCTCAGCAACCAGTTCGATCTCCTGTGGAGCCGTGCCACGCTTTACCAGGCAGGCGTTCTGGCCGATGGTGTGCGCGCCGATCCTGAACTGGCGAAAACCTATGCCGATTTTCTGTCCGCGCTGAAGGCGGCGGATGCGTTGCTTGCATCGGCCAGCGCCGGTGACCGGAAAGCCGCTGCGCAGATGCGCGACCTTCTTGTGCCGCACAAGGCATCGCTGCGCAAGCTGACCATGGCCAGCCTGAAAAGCGACAGGGCGGAGCGGCAGATGCTGGCCCAAGATCACGAATTGCTGCAGCAGCAATTGTCGCACTTCGGAACCGCGGCGGCCATTCTGCTGTCGCTCATGCTGGGCTATCTGTTCGTCAGCGAGCGGCGCGCGCGCTTTCACCTTGCCTATGCCAACAAGGTGCGCGCGCATCTGGAAGAAGCGCGGGAACGGGCGGACAAGCAAGCCGAACAGATGCGCCTGCTGGCCCGCAAGGCGACAACCGCGTCGCAGGCGAAATCGGACTTCCTGGCGATGATGAGCCATGACATCCGCACGCCGCTCAACGCCATCATCGGGCTTTCCGACATCATGGAGAAGGAGGAGACAGACCCGCACAAGCGCAAGCACATCTCCACCGTGCTGCGCGCTTCGGAGGGTCTGCTTTCCCTGATCAACGACATTCTCGACCTGACAAGGCTGGAGGCAGGCAAGCTGCGGCTGGAGCCGGCGGAGTTCTCGCCGGTGGACCTGGTCCACGAGGTTGTCGAGGTGACGGGCGTACTGGCCGCCAGGAACCGCAACCGCGTGTCGGTGCAGGTCAATCAAGACATGCCTGAACGGATGATCGGCGACCGCGACCGCATCCGCCAGGTGCTGATGAACCTCGTCGGCAATGCCAACAAGTTCACGCGCAATGGCGATGTGATGATCGCGCTGGATTGTGCCGGAGAGCGCAATGGCAACGGGCTTGTGCGGTTCGCCGTGTCCGACAATGGCGAAGGGATCTCGGAGGGCTTGCGCCGGCGGCTTTTCCAGCCCTTCGAGCAGGGCGAGAACAGCCGGGCAACCCATGGCGGGTCCAGCGGGCTGGGCCTTGCGATCTCGGACCGGCTCGTCCGGCTCATGGGCGGGCGCATCGTTGTCGACAGCACGCCGGGTTTCGGTTCGGTTTTCACGTTCGACATCGAGCTGGCCGTTGCCGGGCCTGAAACGACGATTGACGACGATGCGGGCGCAAACATCCGCCTTGACCTGACCGGCAGGTCCGTCCTCGTTGTCGATGACACGGCGGCAAGCCTTCTCGTGGCGGAAACCATGTTCGCGCGCTTCGGGGCGGCAGTCGACACGGCCATCTGTGGCGAAGAGGCCGTGGAGCTTGGGCTTTCCAAAGCCTATGACCTGGTCATCCTCGATGTGCAGATGCCCGGAATGGACGGGCCGTCGGCAATGAAGGCGATGAAGCGCGCCGGAGCGAGCGCGGGCGCCATGTTCGTGGCGCTGACCGCCCAGAGCTTCCCGCGCGACCGGGCCAGGCTCATCAAGGCCGGCTTTGACGCCTATGTCGCCAAGCCGGTGCGGATGCGCGATATCGAGTTGGCGTTGGGCCCATTGGTGAACGGCCGGAGCCGAGGCGGATCAGCGCAAGGCGCGGCGACGCAGAGCGCCAGCGCGCCGGAGGAAGATGAAGCGCATCTCGATGCCGGTTTACTGCAATCCATGCAGGAGGATGTGGGCGAGGCGACCATGCGTCACCTCGTCAACCAGGTCGAAAGCGAGGTGGAACTGTGTATCGGCCGGCTGGAAGAGGCTTCCGCGGCGTTCAGCGGTGAGGATGTGCGAAAGACAGCGCACAAGCTCGCGGGGCTGCTTGGCCAGTTTGCCATGACGAAGGCGGCGCTGCTTGCGCGCGACCTTGAAAACGCCGCCGGCGAAGACATCGGAATTGACGACATTTCGGAAACAATCGCCGCGAGTCGCAACGGGATTCGTGCTTTACGCGCGCATCTTCATGGCCAAACAATTAACCACGAAGACAAAGCCGCCTGAAGAACTTGAACAAGGGACATTGCGCATTAGAAATTGGTTAATGGCTTACCCGTAACTTCTCGGAGTGCGGAATAACACGCTGGGGGGCGTTGCAATGAAAAACCCGAAGATCCTGGTGGTCGAAGACAGCACGGCGCTTGCGGAAACCTATCGCGGTTTCCTGCGTCCGGTTTGCGGCCAATGCGACCTGGCCGGCACGGGCGAAGACGCCCTGGCGAAGATCTGCGAAACCGAATATGACTGCATCGTCCTTGACGTGAACCTGCCGGACATGAGCGGAATCGACATCATGGCCCGGCTGCAGGAGCGCGGCATAACCACCTCGGTCGTGGTCATCACGGCCAATGCCTCGATCAGCATCGCCGTGGATGTGATGCGTCTGGGCGCCTACGATTTCCTCGTCAAGCCCTTCAATGGCGAGCGCCTGTGCAAGACGGTCGGCAATGCGATCGATGCCCGGCGCGCGGACAAGCCTGCGGACAAGGCACCGGCCAGAGCCGCTGAAAGCGCGCCGGCACCGGCAAGCGACGATTGCGGCGAGGATGCCGGACTGGCCGGCTTCATCGGCCGGTCGCGCGCCATGCAGGGCGTCTACCGCATCCTGCAGCGGGCCGCGCCATCGAATGCCACCGTCTTCGTCACGGGTGAAAGCGGAACGGGCAAGGAGGTCTGCGCCGAAGCGCTGCACCGGCTGTCCGGCCGCGCCAAGGGGCCGTTCGTGACCATCAATGCAGCCGCTATTCCGAAGGATCTGCTGGAAAGCGAGATTTTCGGCCACGTCAAGGGTGCGTTCTCCGGTGCCACGGGCGACCGGCGCGGCGCTCTCGGCCGATGGCGGCACATTGTTCCTGGACGAAATCTGCGAGATGGACCTTGGCCTCCAGTCCAAGCTGCTGCGTTTCCTGCAAAGCAGGCAGGTTCAGCGGCTCGGCGAGGACAGGGTGCGCGTCAGCGACGTGCGCATCGTCTGCGCGACCAACCGCAACCCGGTGGAGGAGGTGAAGGCCGGCCGTTTCCGGGAGGATCTGTTCTACCGGCTGCACGTCATTCCGGTGGAATTGCCACCGCTTCGTGCCCGCGGCGAAGACATCGTGGAGATTGCACGATCCTTCCTGCTGCGTTTTGCGGAAGAGGACGGCAAGGATTTCAAGGATTTTTCGCCCGATGCCGCGGCCTTCCTGCTGTCCTATGACTGGCCGGGCAATGTGCGCCAGCTTCAGAACGTCATCCGCTCCGTCGTCGTGCTCAATGACGGTGAGACGGTGACTGCCGACATGCTGCCGCTGGACATGCTGGGAAGCGCCCGGCACAGCGGCGGCGAGGACGGGCCGGCGGCGCCTGAACTGACACGTCCGCTAGCCGAGATCCTGGCAAGGGCGCGGCTGATGCCCGGTGAGGGGGCGTCCGGAGAGATCAGGCCCCTCGACGATGTCATCCGCGCCACGATCGAGGGCGCCATCGAGGCGTGCAACGGTTCGATCCCGCGTGCCGCGGCGGCGCTGGATGTCAGTCCCTCGACAATCTATCGCAGGATGGAGAACTGGCGGGCGGATGAAGGCGACACGAAGGCGGCCGGCTGACGGTCTGTTGCCCGTCTTCTCCGGGTCCCGTCAATTGCAATAGCGCGAGACGACCGGCGCCTCGCAAACCGCTTCGAATTCGTGCTGCCGGCGCAGCCGCGTATCCAGTATTTCGGCAGCCGCGGCCAGTCCGGCGCCCGCCACCAGGCCGGCGACGATGCCGACAACGAGAAACAGGATGCGGCCCGGCGTGACAGGCACGACCGGGTCCACCGGCGCGTCGATGACCTTGATGCGCTCGGGTGCCTCGAACTTGCCGAGGGCACCGGTGATCTGGGCATTGTCAAAGCGCTTGGAGATGGAGTCGTGGCTTTCCTGAGCCATGCGGATCTCTTCCTCGAGCCGCTTCTGTTCCTGCATGACCGGACCGGTCTCCGCGATGGCGGTATGGATGCTGTCGATCTCGGCCTCGATGGCTGACGTCTCCTCCTTCAGGCGCAGGTATTCGGCATTGCTTTCCTGCAGGCGGGTCATCTGCGAGACCAGAAGCGGAGGCGTCTTGCCGTCTTCCTGGGTGAGCGAACCGGCGGCGAGGTTCCAGAGCCGGTCTATGTCGGCGCTTTTCATCGCCTCGGCATCCTTGAGCAGCGCTTCGCGTTCGTCTTCCAGGCGGTCCAGCGTTCGCAATTCGGCCTGGACGGCGGAATGCTCGTCCGTGTAGCGCGTCTTGAGTTCGCCAAGACGGCGGCGGGTCTTCAGAATGTCGTCCTCGATACGGCCGATGACCGGATTGGTCCCGATCAGGCGCTGGCGCACATCGCCCAGTTCCGCTTCGGCCGCCTTCAGTTTCATGCGGTTCTCGGAAAATTTCTGTTCAAGGCCGGCCAGCCGGGTGACAAGGCTGCTCTCCAGGGTTGGCAAGCGGTTGCGATTGCGCCGTTTGAACGCGGCATAGGCTTCCTGGGCTTCCGAGAGGCGCCGGGCGCGCGCTTCCAGTTCCTGGCTGAGAAAGACCTGGCTGTCGCGGATGGAACTGCGCTCGGGCGCCAGCAGCTTGTCGACAAAGTGATGCGACAGGGCGCGCAGCGTGTCCGCCATGCCGGTGGGCACGCTGCCGCGGATCGAAAAGGCAACAAGGTCATTGCCCATGAGGTCGACAGATATGGCGCCGGACAGGTTGCGGACCGCGTTGGCGCGCTCGGTCAGTGTCGACTGCGCCGAGATGTGCCCGGTATCTTCCAGCACTGCTTCGAGAATGTGGGCGGAGTGAACCAGGGTCTTGAGGGCGGGCATGCGCTCCTTGAGGTTCGGCCCCACGGCGAGATCGGTCAGGAAGGGATTGAGCTTTGCCGTCTCCTGGACGAGGATCGTCGAGCGGGCGACATAGGTCTTGGGCGCGAGACCGCCGGCCATGTAGGCGACAGGTGGCAGGGCGAGCACTGGCACGACGATCAGGTAGCGGCGGCGCCATGCGATGTCGAAGACCTGCAAGAGAAGACTGGGAATATCCCGGACCATCAGCCGGCGGCTCCCGCAAAGGGTTCGTATTCGACACGCATGGCGCCTGCACTCATGGACGGGTCATAGCCCATGCCCGGTTCTCCGCCTGTCACGGACGCCACGACGCGGGCAATCTGCTGGGCGCGCGCAAGCACCTCATAGCCCTCTCCGGCGATCCGGCCGACAACGATGCGGCGGACAACGCGCCCGCCAAGCTTCCTGAGCCGCAATTGCATGACCGTTTCGGCGGGCAGTTGCGTCGTCGCGCTTTCCAGTTGGAACTCGATCACGTCGGCGGGCTTGGGGCCGGTGCCCACGGCGGCGGTCGTGATCGTCGTGTCCGCTCCGGCAGGCGCGGGAGGCGTGCTTGCGCGGGCCTTGGCAAGCGCGGCATTCCATGTTGCCTCGGGCGTCAAATCCTGAGCAGCGGGTGACGGGCTTTCCGTCTGGCTCGACGGTTGCGCCATGGCGCGAACCGCCTGCAATTGCCGCGCCTGGTTGAACAGCGCGACCGCATTACCCTTGCCGGTTGACGGCACCCCTTCGGGACGGTCGGCGGCAAGGCGCGCCACCTGGCGGCGGTACTCCATCTCGACGGCGGAGAGGGCCGGCGCCGTTTCGCGCTCTCCGGTCGCGGCGTCCATGTTTGCCTCCGGTTCCGTTGCCTCCGGCACGGATTGCCGCGCAGCGTCGGCGGCCAGGGCCAATTGCACCTCCTGCGGCAGCATGGCCGTCGCGTTTTGCGAAACACAACCTGAAAGCGCTGTTGCGGAAAGCAAAGCCATGGCGGGAATAAGCGTTCTGAGCCTCATCTCGGACGTCTCCTGACTGGATTTGACCGATGCGTTCCAAGAACCATGCCAGAGGCCTGGTGCCTCACAGCGCGTCGATGAGCTGGGCCAGGAAGGCGGCGCGGGCATCCCAGCTTTCACCCTTCAGGCGCGGGGCGAATTCGCGGGCGCGCTGGCCACCGGCTTCGGCGCGCAGGATGGCACTGGCCAGGGTTTCGCCGCCGGCCGGGGTTTCCACCGGCGCTGCGATGGCGTCGATGGCAGGGAATTTCCAGGTCGCTGCCACCGGCCGGCCGGTGGCGAGATATTCGCGCAGCTTGAGCGGGTTGCACGCGGCGATCTGCCGGTTGCGCCGAAAGGGCAGGAGCGACACGGTCCAATGCTGCGACCATGCCGGCAAGTCATCATGCGGCAAGGGCGCAAGGCGCCGGACATTGGCCAGACCATCCAGGGCGGAGAGATCCGTTTCCGCGCGGCCGATGAGCACGAAGGTCCAGTCCGGCAGGCTGCGCGCCGCGGTGGCGATCGCTTCCACATCGATCCAGCCATTGAGCGAACCATAGAAGCCGGCAACCTTGCCGGGCGGCATGTCTGGCGCTGGTGCAACGGGATTGGCAAAAAGGTCAAAATCCACGCCATGGGGCAGGATCACGGTCTTGGCCGGGTCGAAACGGCGGGCGCTTTCCGGGCTTGCCGCCAGAACGAGGGCCGCACGCTCAGCCAGTTCCAGTTCCATGGCGAGAACGGGGCCGTGGTCAACGCCGTGCAGGGCCGCGAAATCATCACCGGCATAGTAGATCACGGCCCGTTCGCCAAGCGTGCCGAGGAGGGGCAGGGCGGTGGGCAGCGATGTCCAGAGCACCGGCGCTGAAAGTCCCTGTTCGGTCATGGTCGCGCGCACCTGAGCACCGACCTGGCGCCGGTTGAAGGCGGCTGCCATACGGGAACCCGGCCACGGGATGGCGCGTGGCTCGATCATGGCGGTGAAGGGATGGCCGGGCCCGGCGGGCGAAATGCTGCGTGTTCGCGACGGTGCAGCCAGCCGCGCGGCCTTGGCGGCAAGACGCTGAAGGTCCGGCCATGACAGGCGCGGACGCCGCAGACCCAGCGAGTTGACCCACACGGTCTTTCGTTCCGCCGCCAGCCGGGAGACCAGATGCTGGGTCGATGAGGGGTGACGGCCCCAGTCTTCGCCGAAGACCACCAGATCATGCGGCATGGGCCAGCTTCCCGGCGGGCAGGTGCCGGAGGATACGCGCGGGCGATCCGGCAGCCAGAACGTAGGGCGGGAGGTCGCCTGTCACGATGCTGCCAGCCCCGACGACGGTGCCCCGGCCGATGGTCACCCCCGCCAGAACCGTCACGCCGGTTGCAAGCCAGACATCGCGTTCCAGCACGATGTCGCCGCATTGGTCCGGTGTATCGGGCAGGCCGGCGGCGCGGTCTGCGGCATCCAGCGGATGGCCCGGATAGCCTGCCAGAAAGGCGCGCCCCGCGATGCGGACATTGTCGCCAATGACAACCTTTCCGGCGACCGCGATGGTGGTTTGCCAGCCGATGTCGACATTGGACCCGACGACCAGTTTCGGCGGTTCCGGCGTTCCGGGCCGTCCGGTGATCGTCGTCTGGCCCGAAATGCGGACATCGCGTCCGAAGGCCATGCGCACGGGACCGATCACCAGCGGCATGCCGCCATAAATGAACAGGCCGGGTGCTTTCGTTGCCAGGCGTGCCTTGAACAGCGGCGTTGTCCAGGCCGCCCGCCAGACAGCCTGCCATGCTGCAAGCGTCATCCGGCGCGCCTCGTAGAGCGGGCGATGGATGGCGGGCACGACCGGAAGCGAAGCCGAACGGCAGCGCCTGACCGCCGCGCCGACGGTCCGGGCGAGTGGCGAGCGCCCGGCCTTGGCCCATTCGCGCAGCCCGTTCATTCGACCGTCACCGACTTGGCGAGGTTGCGCGGCCGGTCGACATCCAGTCCGCGCATGGTTGCGGTA